>NZ_JBLXCD010000002.1:0-759475 GCF_048265165.1 Oceanospirillum sp.
TAACCGTTGCCTGAAGACTTGCTCCGTGACAACGAGGGCGAATTATACGCACAAAACGGAGCAGCACAACCCCTAAAATGAGAAAAAGACAAAATAAGTGAAAATAGTGTGAACTATAAGCAAAGATGACCCGCCATACAGTATTCGGACCGAGACTCTGAAAACAAAAGAAAAGCCCGGCACCTTACGAATGACGGGCTTTCAGACATACATGCACTCAAATCAGTCAAGATCCCGGTCGCTGTAACCGATCAGATAAAGGATCGCATCCAGACCAAGATTAGATAATGAGTGCTTAGCGCTTTCTTTTACAATGGGCTTCGCACGGAATGCGATACCCAGCCCGGCTGTTCCCAGCATAGGCAGGTCATTGGCACCATCCCCCACCGCAATTGTTTGCTCCAGACGCACACCTTCATCCGCGGCGATCTGTTTTAACAGCTCTTTCTTACGCTCTCCATCCACGACGACACCGGTGACATTGCCCGTCACCTTTCCATCCCTGATCTCCAGGGCATTGGCATGAACGTAATCAATACCCAGCTTCTTCTGCAGATATTCACCAAAGTAGGTGAAGCCGCCGGACAAAATTGCAGTGGTGTAACCCAGTGCATTGAGGGTAGAGATCAGTTTCTCTGCCCCTTCAGTAATTTTAAGGTTTTCGGCGATCCCCTGAAGAACACTCTCATCAAGACCTTTCAGTAGTGCAACCCGACGCTTAAAGCTCTCAGTAAAATCGATTTCACCCCGCATTGCACTTTCGGTAATTGCAGAAACCTGCTCACCAACGCCTGCAGCTTTGGCCAGTTCATCAATGACCTCTGCCTCAATCAGCGTTGAGTCCATATCAAAAACCACCAGACGGCGGTTGCGACGGAAAACGTTATCTTCCTGGAAAGAGATATCCACAGCCAGTTCATTAGCCAGGCTCAGAAACTGTTCGCGGATCTTTGCCGGATCGTCAGGATCACCCCGAACAGAGAACTCAACACAGGCACGACTTTGCTCTGAAAGCTGTCGCAGCGGAATACGCCCGGACAAGCGATTAATCCGATCAATATTCAGTTCATTATCAGCCACCACACCGGTAACCCGGGCAATATGCTCCGCCGTTATCTGTCGCGCCAGCAGGGTGACAATAAAGCGGTTTTTACCCTGCCCATCAACCCAGTGGCCATAACTATCTTCCGCCACAGGTGTAAAACGGATATTCACCCCTAACTCATGGGCTTTAAATAAAACATCCCGCAGGACAGGTGAGGATTCAGCTTCCTCAGGTATATGCACCAGCACACCCAGCGATAAGGTGTCATGGATAACAGCCTGACCGATATCCAGAATATTGACACCATAGCCTGCTAGGATATTGGTAATAGAAGAGGTTAACCCCGGCTTATCGACGCCAGAGATATTGATAAGAATGATTTCTTTCATGAAGCTGCCCGTGGGAGTCCTGAAGCTTAAAATGTAGAGCTAAGTATATCAGAGGCTTGTTAAGCGAGATATTTAACCGACAAAAAAGGGCGGCCGAAGCCACCCTTTTAATTTAAATACTGACAATCTATTCAGAGTGCTTATAAAGATGCACATCTCGCTGAGGAAAAGGAATAGAAATTCCCTTCTCATCAAAAGTCAGCTTAATTTTCTCTGTCAGATCAAATTTTGTCGGCCAGTAATCTGCAGAATCAACCCAGACCCGCACCGTAAAGTTTACTGAACTATCAGCCAATTCACTGACCGCAACCATAGGTTCAGGGTCTTTCATACCACGGGGTTCTACCGCAATAATCTCATTCAGTGTTTCTTTTACCAGACGAATATCATCATCATAGCCAACACCCACCAGCAGATCGAGACGACGGGTCGGCTGGGCTGAGTAGTTCGTCAGATTGCCATTAACCAGGGAGGCATTAGGCACCACGATCAGCTTATTATCCGGCGTTATCAACCGGGTATTGAGCATCGCAATACGATCAACGCTACCGGATACACCGGCACCCTCAACGAAATCGCCTTTCTTAAACGGGCGTTGGGATACCAGCAGAATACCTGCGGCCAAATTCTCCATAGAACCTTTAAGAGCAAGACCAACCGCCAAACCGGCAGCACCCAGAGCAGCAATCAACGACGTTGTATCGACACCCAGTTCACTGAGTACCGAAATAAACAGAATAATCAGCAATACGGCATGAGCAATCTGGCCGATAAAACTGGCCGCTGCCTCGTCCATATTCTTTCTTTTCAGCAGAGAAACCAACAGATTCCTGACTCTTTTAGTGACCCACAGGCCGATAACCAGCAGAAGTAAAGCAGGCCAGATCATACCAGCCCACTGTAGCGCAATGTCGGTCCAATCGTTTAGCTGAGCATTTGTTAAATCCATCAGATGATCCTTCTGTTATTTAAGACTAGATTGATGAGCAGCTTCAATAATGCCCGTGGTGGAATACCCGTCCTCAAAGTTAAGCACTTTAACCTCACCGCCTGAAGCAAGGACAGTATCGGCACCCACGATCTCTTCCAGTTGATAATCCCCACCCTTAACCAACACATCAGGGTGAAGCGCATTAATAATGCGCGCCGGAGTATCTTCTCCGAAAGCGACCACCCAATCCACAGAAGCCAGACCGCCCAGTACATGCATGCGGTGCTCAAGGCCATTGATGGGACGGGAAGGCCCTTTCAGGCGGGATACTGATGCATCCGAATTAACAGCTACTATCAGCTTATCACCCAGTTTGCGGGCAGCATTAAGGTAACTGACGTGTCCCGGGTGCAAAATATCAAAACAGCCATTGGTAAAGACAACCTTCTCGCCCCTGTGGCGCGCGGTTGTCAGGGCTTGTATCAGCGTCGTTTCATCAAGTACTTTCTGCTGATCCAGACCAGAATGATTCATCAGCTCAGTATTCAACTCCGCCAAAGACACGGTATCCGTACCTAATTTAGAAACCGCAATACCAGCGGCAATATTCGCTATCTCAACCGACTGTTCCAGACTGAGACCTCCGGCTATACCGGCAGCCAGAGTTGCAATAACCGTATCCCCGGCCCCGGTCACATCAAAAACCGCTTTTGCATTAGCCGCGAAATACACCGGATCTTTATTTACCTGAAAGAGTGTCATCCCTCTTTCACTACGGGTCAGCAGCAAAGCCTCCAGCTCAAGATCACGTAACATCGCTACCGCTTTTTGAACAACCGCTTCTTCACTAACGCAGCGACCCACAACAGCCTCAAACTCCGACATATTGGGTGTCAATAGTGTTGCACCACGATAGCGACTAAAATCTACGCCTTTAGGATCGACTAAAACAGGAATATTTTTTTGACTAAATGACGCAATTAAAGAGCGGACATCAGACAAAGACCCCTTCGCATAATCCGACAGCACCACAACCGAAGCGCCAGCCGCCTTCGCCATAACCTGTCCACTAAGGGCCTCCGCATCAGAAACGCTGAAAAGCTCCTCTTGATCCAGGCGCAGCAGTTGTTGATGGCGGCTCATAATACGCAGTTTTGTAATCGTTGGCTTATCAGAAGACCGGACAAAACTGGCATCAACGCCCCTCTCTCCAAGCAGAGCCGACAGCTCATCACTCTCCGGGTCGCGGCCCACGATACCGGCAACTTCCGCAGGAACTCTCAGCGCCGAAAGGTTCAGCCCCACATTAGCCGCACCGCCAGCCCGACTATCATTGGACTGTACCTTCACAATGGGAACCGGTGCCTCAGGAGAGATACGTTCCGTCGAGCCATACCAGTACTTATCAAGCATTACATCGCCCACAACAAGCACTTTATTCTGATGAGGTTCAAAAAGGTTCATAACAGGATCGACTCGTATCGCAACGTTAAAACAGGTTCGGTAACAGCATGAATCACAAGCTTAATAACCCCGGATTTCATGATAAATATTGGTCAGGATATTCAGGAAAAGGTTTTTAATCTTGAATAGTAGTTTGGTCAGTTTAGACCATGCAGGCGCCTTCCCGGTATGTCGATTACCGATCTCAGAGTTTTCATCTGTCGGATCAACAGGAGCAACAGGGCGGGGAGACAAACCAAACAGAGGCACCCGATGCAGGTTCTGGTGCCGGAGAAAGACATCAACCGGATAAACAAACTCATCACTGCTCTTTAAAAATGCCTTCGCGGCCCGGGGTGAAACAGCATAACAGGTAGTGCGTTGCGGAATTTTCAGAAACTTCACCAGCTCAAAGCCGTCTCGCTCAAAAACCGTCTTCTGCAACCTGGGCCCATTATCTTCCAGGCGGATAAAAGGGTAGCGCGGCATCAGAGACTCAACCTGAGCCAGAACATCGTGTATGCAGTCGCGAAGTATAAAGTCATCCTCAAGCACGATGATAGGCTCATCCAGCTCAACACACTTCTCCCAGGCAAGGTAATGACTGGCGTAACAGCCCCCCTCTCCCGGCTTTGAAGGGCGACCATGGCGTACCAGAAACTTATTGGGTTTGAATTTCTTCAGCAGCGGATGACTACCTTCCTTGCCGTCCACACCATCAATAAACTCAAAAGCAAGATCATGCTCAGCCATCAGCTTGCTAACAGCATCCCTACGATCTGTGGAACGCAACATACTTAATACAAAAATTTTCACCGTACTAGTTCCATTCCAAGAATTGCTTGATATGACCACCCACCATGGCCGGTTCGGTTTCTGCCAGGGTTTTACCTTCCAGAATATGACGGTACAACGTAAGGTAACGCTCCGTCATGACCTCCGCATTAAAATGATCTCTTGCATAAACATGGCAGGCCTCCCGGGAAAAGCGTTCCGTATTCTGCAGTAAAGCGGCCATATCATCAGAGTTGGTAACCAAAGCTCCAAACTCCGGCTTGATTAACTCAGGTAAAGAACCATGGGGACTGCCAAATACAGGACAGCCAAAATACAGGCTTTCAATAATGGCCAGACCAAAGGGCTCATCCCAGCGCACGGGAAAAACCAAACCTTTTGAACGATTCAGCACCACCGCTTTTTCACGATCATTTACCATGCCATGGAAATGAATACACGGACTCAGAGTAAACCGGAACCCCATACGGAAGTTCAGCCGTCGCCCCCCCAGCACCTCAAGTGTCTCCGATCTGGTCTTCAGTACCGAGCGGATTGCGCCTTTAACATTCTTGATACGCCAGGCAGCATTGCCAAGAAAGTGAAAAGTATCTCTTGGGTGATCCAGCTCCGGGGCCGGATACTCAGACCAGTCCAGACCATTATGGACAAAGCTCTCAGAGCCATGTCTTTCGGCATGGCGGCGGGAGACAAATACCGTATTCTTTGGCAACGGGTAACGATTAAAATTGCCATGCTGCGTATATAAAAAAGGTTTGCTGGGCTTAACCTCCAGCTCACCGTTCAGGTGCACAATATCCACATCATCCGGCACCTGATCGTCAATCGGCAAAGATCGATCCAGTGGGATCACATGTGCAAAATCGCAGTGCGAACCTTCCGGAGCCAGAAACACAACTTCATTTCCTTTTTTAACCAGTGTCTTGCCCAACCCCCAGACGACACGATTGATACCACCGTACTCCTTTGGAGGCAGTTCACTGGTCACATGTATTAAGATTTTCATCACGATGCCTGAGTCTGTTGAGAAAGTTTGAAATATTTTTGCAACACCATCAGAAAGATCAGTCGCTCCATTTCCTGCTCCCGGAAACGTTTAACATAGGCGTTAGCATTCGCCACAATCGCCTTAGCTTTCTCCGGGTGCGCAAGAAAATACTTAAGCTTCTCCTCCAGGTCCGAATAGTCCGGCATAACACAGATATAGTGAAAATCCGGTATCAGACGCCCTTCCATAAACCAGGTTTCATAATGCGGCTCCGGCATCACCGCCACGGAATTGGTCGCCATCACCCATTTCAAGTTGGATGCAACATCATAACCTTCGAGACTGACAATAAATTTGTATCGCATCTGCTCCTGAGGGGAGAGAAAAGGCTTGTAGCTAGCACTTCCCTTGCTCTCTTCTTCAACAGAACCGACATCACACATCGGATGATCAGAGAATTTATCCAGGAATAATTTTCTGTGGGGCTGTGGTGCATTGCCTCGCCAGACCGCTAAATCCTGCTTTTCTTCATATGAGTAAGGGTCATCAAAAAAACGGAAATGCCGGTGACTGTTAATCTTCAGCAGTACCGAGTTTTGATTGTCATCACCGATCGGCCTGCTCTTAACAAAGCACGGCTTATCAGGCACATGGGTAATATCACCAAAAAGGTAGCTAAAGCCTAAATGCCGATCAAAATTAGCCAAATGCCGCTTCATATCGTAGTAGTAAGCACTACCCTTACCGCGCTTAAACGTGCCAATCTCAGCGTCAAAATCGGAATGAAAAGGAGCATCTATTTTTATATAGTAATTCACCCGGTCCATCACATACTGCTTCTCCTTTTCAGAGAGACGGGCAAACTCCTGTTCAAGGTTGACAGGGAATTTTGACCGGAACCAGGACTCCCAGATCGCGCTCAGGAAAAAAAACACCTTAGGTCTTTTCATATGACTCTCTATTAATCCTTACCGAAAATATCACGACTAAATACCCGCGAACTGACATCTTCAAGTTCATCAGAGATACGATTAGCCAAAATAACAGAAGACCTTTTTTTAAAGCGGTTCAGGTTATTATCAACGTCTACACCCATAAAATGACCATCGCTGATAGTAGGCTCATAAATCACCAACTCACAACCCGCATCAATAAGGTGTTTGATAACATCAATAATAGCGGACGCTCTGAAATTGTCTGAGCCAGACTTCATAACCAGGCGATAGATGCCAACAACACCGTCAGAGCGTTCAATCAGAAGATTACTGATAAATCTCTTCCGCGTTTCATTGGCATCAACAATTGCCTTAATAAGGTTACTGGGTACCGAATCATAGTTCGCCAGCAATTGTTTAGTATCTTTAGGCAGGCAGTAGCCGCCATACCCAAATGAAGGATTATTGTAATGAGCACCGATTCTGGGATCTAAACCAACACCCTGGATGATCTGCCGGGAGTCCAACTGGTTTACCGCTGCATAGGTGTCCAGCTCATTAAAATAGGCAACGCGCATGGCAAGATAAGTATTCGAAAATAACTTGATAGCTTCAGCTTCTGTGGAGCCTGTATATAAAGTTTCCACATCCGGTTTATCAGAACAAGTACGTAATATGTCGGCAAACTGGTGAGCCCGCTCCGTATCGGCACCAACAATAATCCGTGACGGATACAAATTATCATACAGAGCCCGACCCTCGCGCAGAAACTCAGGAGAAAAGTAGAGATGCGGGTACGCCAGATTGCTTCTGAGTTCCTCCGTAAAACCAACCGGGACTGTTGACTTGATAATAATCGTTGCCTGACCTGCCTCAGAGTTTCCCGACATCAGTGTCGCAATCTGGCGACAGACAGACTCCACAGTAGAGGTATCAAAGTAGTTTGTTTCAGGATCATAATCTGTTGGCGTGGCAACAATCACAAAATGTGCACCTTCAATCGCTGAAGACAGATCTGTCGTTGCAGAGAAACTCAGATGCTTATTGCGGAGAAAATCTGCAACCTCTGCATCATCAATCGGGGACACGCCTCTATTCAGCCCTGACACCTTGTCTTTATCTATGTCAACGGCAACAACATCGCAGCGCTGAGCCAAAAGCAATGCATTTGAAAGTCCGACATAGCCTGTTCCAACAACTGCTACTTTCATTAACAATCTCTTTTAAATAAAAAGGTAATAAAGGTAATAACGCGTTAAATATCTTTTTTGAAAAAAAGACGGTAAAAAACCATTACAGACCCGATAAAAATAATGGAATAACCGTACAACTCAATACTTTCCTGAATCGCTGATTTAAACAGGTACAAATACCGGTCCTGCATAATCGGCTCCCAGATTTTTGACGAACCGAAAATACGGCTGAAAAACAGCACTAACAGAACACCAAAAGCGGTGAACACCCCACCGGGAATTTCGAGAAAAGTGTAAAGACTCTGCCGGGTTTTCTGCCAGCCTTTTACCCCGATATAAATACCTGTCAGAGCAACAACAATCGCCGGATATTTCCAGAAACCATGCACGATGGCATCCAGAAACATATCCAGTTCACGGATAAATAACACACCATAAAAAGCGGTCACCAGAGCAAAGAAAGGCTCTTTACCGCGGGACTTGATGTACAACACCAGATAGCAGAGCAGACTGATGAATAAGAAGATTTCCTGCAAAATCTCAGTCACAGATGTTTCATCAACACTTTGATTGAGCACAACGGCATCAATATAGAGCACCCCAGGTGCCACCAACATAAAGAGGCCCAGAAATAGATAAAACCCTAACCGCCTTAGCAGAGCAGCTCCGGTTACCGTTGCGGGTGTATCTTTCAGCATGTCATTGTCTTCCTTTAATATGAAATCACGGCCAGCTCTCTAACCGGCACCTCTTTACCAAAGATCTGCACCCAACTCCATTCCTGTTTCCCACCACTGCAAAGATAACATCAGGTGCAGGGGAATATCAGGTGCAGGCCGATTTTACGCTTTCCCGGCTGAAATTCAGAGAGGTTGCCAGCAATAAAATAAAAGCCCCGGAGTGAAAATCACCCAAGGGCTTTTGCCGAACCGCTATTATCAGGGTTTCAGAAAGATTCTTCAAAGCTCAGTTGCAAGCCCAAGCGGCGAGGAATACTGTCACCGTCAACTTCAGCCGTATCCAAACCGTAGGTCAGGTCAAAATTAGCAACGCCCCGGAACAACCCCATACCAAAGTTAACGGCTGACAACTCTTCACCGCTAAGGTTTTTCTCATAACCCAAACGCACTGTCGGCACGACAGCACTGGAGGGAAAATAAACGCCGGAGACATGCAGCATCTGCACCTCATCACCCACCAGATCGTCAACCTTATTCAGGTCAGCGCTGGCAGCCAGCATCAATGAGCGCTCTTTCAGAAAAACAGCACCATCCACTGTACCTTGGGTTTCCAGGGTTACGCCACCATCCAGAGAGATCTCACTGCTGAACGCCTGAGCATCAGCACTGTCCTGCAGGGAACCATATTTCAGCTCCGGGCTATTGATGTTTTTCACCGCAAAGCCCAACTGATAGTTTTCAGCCAACCAAACAGCCCCCAGATCAACACCCAGGGCAGAGCTGTCCCTGGAGTTATCATCTAATCCATCGGAGATCAGGTCACCCACATCCTCATCGTCATCACGATCCACAGCTGCCACTTCCTGACTCAGAGATGCAGAATACAGATTTGCTTTTGCCCCAAGAATTAACTGTCCGGAAAGATCCCCGATAGCGTTCAGGTCGGACACAGGCTGGCTATAACCCAAACCAAGCTGGAACAAAGCACCACCCCGCACAAAAACAGCGGAGTCTGTCTTCAGATCATAGTCGCTCAGATCCCCGGTGCCCACCTTCTGCAAAGGTGCATCGAGAAAGCTCACCGCCGATATCGCAGACACAGACGCATCCACACTGATCACACCCGGCAGATCACCCACCTGAAAAACAGCAGGCAATCCGGGAACAGCGGCAGAAAAAGCCGTTTTAATACGACCGCTGTCACCAAAATTCTTCAGCACAGAGCTGAAGTCATCCAGAATCACATCCGCCGCCGCATCTGCCTCAGCAATAGACGTGTACCGCCCTGCCATCAGATCATCATCAAAATCATCAAGGGCATCCATAAAGCGGTCAACCTCATCCTGAAAGTTGTCCGCCTCACCAAACTCAAGACTACCACCGATCTGCGACAGATAACCCAGCCGTACCGACTCCTCTTCTGTATCCAGCACCAGATACCCAGCCGCCGGATTATAGAGAACACTATTCACCGTTGTCGGAGAAGCAACCTGCCCTAAAGTCGTTGATGCACCATAGTTTCCCACAACAACGGCGGAAAAAGCCGGGCCGGAAAGCGCCAGAGTTACCGCCGCCGTTAAGATATTTTTTTTCATGAAAGTGTCCTTGTGCTGGAGAAGCCAGTAAGCGTGAGCTACAGAGTGTTACCTTTAAAATAGTACAGATTAAGCATCTTGTGATAAACGGAACCAACGTATAAAAAACACCTTTCCGAGTAAAAGTCGACGCTCAGGCTACAACGCTATAAAAACCGCTCAAAGAACCTGTTCAAGCAGTTGATTCGCTTCCGCAATCAAGTTATTCAGGTGTTGTTCACCTTTAAAACTTTCAGCATAAACCTTACAAAGCGGCTCAGTACCACTTGGCCGGGCCGCAAACCAGCCATTCTCGGTAACCACTTTAATACCACCGATGGCCGCCTGATTACCGGGAGCATTCACCATCACACTCTGAATCGCCTCACCGGCAAGCTGAGTCGACCGAACACTTTGTGCATTAAGATGCTTGAAACCTGCCTTCTGCTCCGGAGTTAAAGGCGTATCAACCCGGCGGTAAACCGGATTGCCATGGCGCTCCGTCAGCCCCTGATAATACTCAGAGGGAGACTTTCCGGTCACCGCCATGATTTCTGCCGCCAGTAAGCACAAGGCGATACCATCTTTATCTGTTGACCAGGGTTCACCGCTTTGGGTTAACAGGGTTGCGCCAGCACTCTCTTCACCACCAAAGGCCAGCCAACCCTGCTGCAAACCGTCGACAAACCATTTAAGACCAACCGGGGTTTCATACAACACCCGGTTATGGCTTGCCACCACACGGTCAATCATTGAAGAGGAAACCAGTGTCTTGCCGATCTTCAGAGACAGGGACCACTGAGGGCGATGGGTCAGCAGATAATCGATACAGACCGCCAGAAAGTGATTCGGGCTCATCAGTCCCTGCTGATCAACAATACCGTGGCGATCCGCATCCGGGTCATTACCAAAGGCCAGGTCAAAGCGCTCTTTAATAGCCAGCAGATTTTCCATGGCAAACGGACTGGAGCAATCCATACGGATTTTGCCATCATGATCCGGTGGCATAAACGCAAAACTGCCATCAAGCGTATCGTTGACCACCTCTATGGGAATCCCGGTTTTTTCCGTCAACGCCTGCCAGATGGGTAAACCTGCGCCACCTAAAGGATCAACCCCCAGTTTAAGACCCGCCTCCCGGATCGCCGCCAGATCAACGACCTGTTCAAGGTCTGCCAGATATTGGCCGGTATAATCAAAAGACTCAGCCGACTCAAGCGCAGCCCCCAGAGAAACACGCTTCACACCCTCAAGACCCACAGCCAGATAGTGATTGGCCCGAGCCTGAATCCAGTCCGTGGCATCAGTACCTGCCGGGCCACCGTGGGCCGGGTTATACTTTATCCCCCCGTCTTCTGGCGGGTTATGGGATGGCGTAATCACCAAACCATCGCTCAATTGATCAGGGGCGTTCCGGTTATGCACAAGAATCGCATGACTAACAACCGGAGTCGCGGTTACACCTAACGCACCCGCATCAATACGCACATCCAACCCGTTCGCCACCAGTACACTTAATGCAGAGTTCCACGCCACTTCCGAAAGCGCATGGGTATCACGCCCCAGATGCAAAGGCCCCGTATACCCCTGCAACGTCCGGTAATCTGAAACCGCCTGAGCGATAGCCAGTACGTGATATTCATTAAATGAGGTTTTAAGCGATGATCCCCGGTGCCCGGAAGTACCAAAGCAAACCTGCTGCTGAGGGTTACCGGCGTCCGGTATCCGCTCAAAATAATCCTGTAACAATGCCGTCAACATATCGGAACCCTATAATGTAATGTATCTCGCAGCCCGCCACTTATTACAGCGCCAGCCCCCGACCAATCGCGGAATAAACCAGGCCCGCCTGAGCCGCTAACCGGGGAGAATAAATATTGCGGCCATCCAGCAGCAGAGGCGTATTCATCCTCGATGCAATTCTGGCAAGATCCTGATTCCAGAACAGCTTCCACTCCGTAATCAGCATAACGGCATCGGTTTCTTCAGCCGCCTGCTCCGGGCTGTCACAGTAGATCACCTGATCAGCTCTGCTGGCCTGCCCTGTCAAATCAGTCTGACGCTCAAGCCAGGCCTTCAGCGACCCCATCGCCATAGGATCATAAACCCTGACGGTTACCCCATGACTAAGCAAAGCCTGTAGCAACACTAAAGAAGGGCTCCCGGCAATACTGCTGGTGTTCGGTTTAAAAGCACAGCCCCAAAACGCCACCGACCGTCCCTTAATATCGGCATTGAAATAACGCCAGAACTTCTGAAACAGCAGGTCTTTCTGCTGCTCATTAATCTGCTGCACACTACTCAGCAAGCCCTGATCAATCCCCTGGCTATGCTCTGTCGCCTGTAGTTCCTGACCGAGAAAGTTCAGAGTATCGGTAAACGCCTCACCTCCGAAGCCACAGCCCGGATAAAGATACTGATGGCCAATACGGGGATCGGCCCCCAGCCCCAGGCGAACGGACTCAATATCAACTCCCTGGCGGGCCGCCAGATCCGCCAGTTCATTCATAAAGCTGATCCGGGTTGCCAACATGCCATTGATACCAATTTTAGTCAGCTCCGCTTCCTTAGCCGTCATCACCATCGCCGCATCTTTACTGCGGTTAAACGGCGACATCAGCTCACGAACCAAGCCAATACCCGCAGCTCCCTCACAGGCACCAATCAACAAGCGGCCAGAACGGGTAAAACTCTCCAGAGCGCGGCCTGCCTCAATAAAAGAGGGCCAGTACAAGCACTCCACCCGCTTATCGCCGACGGCCTCAACCAGCAAGTCCTGCAACGTATCCGTAGTGCCCACCGCCACAGGCTGCACCAACGCATAAACAGAGTGACTGCCCGCAGGCACCTGCCCGGCAAAATCCTGCAGCACAGGAAAGCGCTGCTCAGAGGTCAGGTTTGTTCGCGCATCAATCAGCAGATGATAAACCCGATCAAACACATTATCCGGCCCCGGAATCAGTAACAGCCGCTCCTGCCGATGCTGCTCCAGCAACATATGCAGCAGATCCAGCTCCGCAATTTCACCGGACTCATCCGGCAGCCTTTTCGCCGACATCACCACCTGACAACCCGTGGAAGATAGCGCACCAGCCATCGTCCAGGCCGCCAGACTATCCCCTAAAATTCGTATGTTCATTCACTACCCTGCAACTACTGTATTAAGCTTTAAACCGACGGGGAATGTTATATCAGAAGCGCACCTGAATCAGGTCGAGTGGTTTACCCTGTCTTTTTCATCCGGTAACTGCATATAGTCGCCGTACTTATGGCTCAAATATTCTTCTACCTTGTTAGGAACAGGAATATCCATCCCCTCAAAGCGGATCTGCCTTAACGGGAATAGCTGATCCTCCGTCAGAACATCATTGAGCATCGCATAGCCCCAGGTTCCCGTACCTCGGCCGGAAAGCGCTCTGGATGCGGCATCAAGCTCAGCAAACAGTGTATCCGACGATTTAAACCGATTCATAAGTTTATATAAGGAGAACTTTATAGTATCAAAATAGCTACCATGCTTTTTGAAGACAGATTTTTTAAAATTTCTTCTTATTTTATTCAGCTTTTTTTTCTTTAACTTCCAGTTTTCAAGTTCATCCCAAGGGAAAACATCAATAAAAATATAGCGGCCAATATCATATTTTAATAAATCAATATCAAAAAAAGGCACATCTTTATTTAACACTTTACTAAAATAGATCGGGTAATTTTTCTCACTAGCATGATTCATTATTGAAAAACTATCAGGAAGCCTATGTTCCAGCTGCAGAAACTTCTCATAATCCTCGCGCAGCATCGCAATATCGATATCATCATCCCAAGGAATAAAGCCCGAGTGCCTGACTGCACCCAAGGCCGTACCACCCACAGCAAAATAAGAGATACCTTCTTCCTTAAAAATTCTATCCAGCTCTTTCAGCATCGCTAATTGATACAGCTGTATCTCACGAATATTACTCAACATCTGTCATCATCCAATTCTGAAAAGATTGATACTTAAAAACAAAGCCTAAATAACCTGAAAGAATAACATTCCACAAGAGCAATGATTCGTCAAAATACAAAACAGACATAAACAAACCATTAACAACATAAAAAACCATAAATAATATATAAAAAATCAAAAAATCCAGAGGCATCTGCCTTGCCAGAAATAACCGGAAAACTTCTCGGGTCAGCCAAAAAATCAAAGCAACGAATAACAAAACACCAGGCAAGCCATAAGCCAGGAACAGCTCAAGCAGATCATTGTGCACCGTGACAAAGTGCCTATCGCCAAAGAAGTTTCCAGCTTTTTCATGCAGGTAATGATTGCCGCCTTCGCCCCATCCGACCCAGAAGCGATCCAGTCCCATATTCCAGGCATCCACCCAAAAATGAATTCTTAAACCGAAGCTGTTTTTTGGTATCGCGGCCAAATCCCCATTGATCAGAGACTGAATAACACCCGATTCATCCAGGATTTTCCGGGCGATGGAATCAAAGTAACCCAGCCTGAAAAGCACAACCGACAGCACAACCAAAAGAGAGACAGACAGAGTAAAAAGCCAAAAAATCCGGACAAAAGATCCACCGCGTTGGTAGGCAAAAAAAAGTAACGTGGAAAGACCCAGGACAACCAGAACAGCCAGCGCCAGATAGATCGCCCGGGTTTGAGAGGCCCAGACAGCAAACAAAAGCACCAGCATAAGAAAGCCCCAAAGCAAAAACCGCCAACTTAACAGCCTGGAGCCTATTATCCGCCGGGAAAAAACAAGTGCCCCGATCAGGGCGACCGCATAGATCATCCCCATCGTAATCGGATGACGGCCAAAGCCTGTGCGCTGCCCCATAAGGGCATCTTTAACATCGTCTAACCCGTTTCCCGCCAGCCAGGGCATCAGAAGCGCAGATAAGCCAAGCGCACCCCACAGTAAAAAGGTTTTGGGCACACTGCCTGCCAGAATCAGTGCGATGGGAATAAAAAGAAACTTATTTGCCAGACTCTCCACTCTGGGAGAGCTATCAGCGATCTCAGGTTGCTGAATCAGCATAAAGGCCCAACTGCTCATGGCAATCAGGATGGCAAACGCCAGAAAATAAAATGGAGGTTTTTTTATTGAGAAATGTCGGTCTTTTAAGACCAGAAATATCAGGAAAAGAACGGAAATTCCGAAAACCAACTCGGCAACAGCCTCAAAGGCAAGGGCAAAAAAAGCATAAAACACGGTAGCTAACAGCAGTAGATCTGTACGCTTAAACCTAAAATAAAAGTCCATGAATTATCCTGGGATTCAATGATTCTTCAGGTTAACTTTTATATCTGTGGTAGACACTTCAGGTGTTCGTTCCAGATAAACCACATCACATTGACTCTTAAGAAAATCAAATTTTCCTTTCCAGTCATCGCCTATCACAAAAGCATCTATTTTATAGAGTGAAATATCTGTATTTTTCTGCTCCCAGCTTTCCTCAGGAATCACCAGGTCAACATAGCGTATCGCTTCCAACAAGATTTTTCTTTTCTCGTAGTCAAAATAGCACTTCTTCTTTTTTGACAACTCATTGAACTCATCCGTACTGAGGGCAACAATAAGGTAGTCCCCTTCCTGACGAGCCCGGCGCAAAAGATTAATATGACCATAATGTAAAAGATCAAAGGTTCCATACGTTATCACACGCCGCATGCTGACTCCAAAACACCCCATAAACGGGTTAAAAATTAATATCCGGTACGCTACCGGCATCGTTATAACGACTGCCCATCACAAAAACGACTCATACCCATTGGGGTTTTGAGACTGCCAACGCCAAGTGTCCTCCATCATCTGATCCAAACCTAACGTAGCTCTCCAACCCAGAACTTTTTCTGCTTTAGAGGCATCAGCCCAGAATTCAGGCAGATCACCGGGTCTGCGTGGCGCTATCCGGTAAGGCAAAGAACCGGCAATCGCCCCCTCAAATGCTTGCAGCATATCCAAAACAGAATACGCCTGTCCTGTACCCAAATTAAAAACATCAATGCCTGACTGCTGCAGCCAGTCAATCGCTTTGAGATGGCCATCCGCCAGATCCACCACATGCAGGTAATCACGACGACAGGTTCCATCCGGTGTCGGATAATCATTACCAAAAACAGATAAGTACTCACGCTTACCGGCGGCAACCTGAGCCATATAAGGCATAAGATTGTTCGGAATTCCCCTGGGGTCTTCCCCGATCAGGCCACTGGGATGCGCTCCCACAGGATTAAAGTAACGTAGCACAGCAATTGCCCACTCAGGGTCCGAACGGCAGAGATCCTCTAGCATCTGCTCAACCATCGCCTTACTGGTGCCATAGGGCTGCGTCGTCTTTCCGCGTCCCAGTGCTTCATGATATGGCACCGGTGCCTCTTCACCATAAACCGTGGCCGATGAGCTGAAAACAAGACGTTTTATATTCGCCTGTTGCATCGCCCGGCACAAACTCAGTGTACCGGAGACATTGGTCTCGTAATAATCCAGAGGTTTAACAACGCTCTCACCAACCGCTTTCAATCCGGCGAAATGGATCACACCAGTAATACAATGTTCAGTCAATAACCGGAAAACCAGAGACGTATCCTTTACATCACCCTGAACAAAGGTCAGTGAACGACCACTTAAAGCAGATACCCGATCCAGGGCCGTCTCAGAACCATTACAAAGATTATCCAGCACCACAACATCAAAGCCAGCCTGCAACAGCGCCAGGCAGGTATGAGAACCTATATAGCCCGCACCACCGGTCACCAGTATTTTTTCACTCATGATTATTTATTCCGTCTCGAGGTGATCGTGTCAGGGCGGGATTTCAGAAAAACCTTGTCAGATCAGAAGATCCCATCAGTCTGGTTTGTCCTGATAGCCTTCCTGCCTGAAGCCCGCAATCTTATCGGCCAACAAACGAGTGGAACTATCCAAAGCCACGCCATCATCACTGGCGGTCTGATTTAACAGGGGCTGCAGCTGAAGCGCAACCTGTTTGCCCAATTCCACGCCCCACTGGTCAAAAGGATTCACCCCCCAGATCCCCGCCTGAGTGAAAACCTTATGCTCATAGCACGCGATCAGCGCACCCAGCGAAAACGCATCCAGACGCTCCAGAAGCAGGGTTGAGGAGGGTTGATTGCCCGGATAAAAACGGAATGGGTTATCGGTCGGGTCAACTGCATCGTTGCCCAGCGCCAGCACCCTGGACTGAGCCAAACAGTTAGCGATATTCAGCTCATGCTGAGCCACCAGCGCTTCCCGGTGTTTCCGGTTTTTAGCCATGCCGCTTCGGGACACATCGTCTGCCCCAGCGGTATCGTAGCGATTCGCCGCCAGAATAAAATCCGATGCAACCGGTTGTGTCCCCTGATGCAGCAGCTGATAAAACGCATGTTGAGCATTAGCACCCACCTCGCCCCACAGTACAGGGCAGGTCGCATAGTCAATCGGTACACCATCCTGAGTCACCGACTTGCCATTACTCTCCATCTCCAGCTGTTCCAGATAAGGGGGAAAATACTTAAGACGACCATCATAGGGCAAAATCGCATGGGCACGAATATCCTGCACATTCACATTCCAGATACCCAAAAGCGCCATCATCACCGGCACATTCTCTAATGGCGGAGCCGTTCGGAAATGCTCATCCATTTCATGGGCCCCTGCCAGCAACTCCCGGAAAACCGGCATTCCCAAATCCAGGGCTATCGCACAGCCCACCGTTGACCACAAGGAAAAGCGCCCGCCAACCCAGGGCCAGAAAAGCAGCTGATTATCCTCAGGAATACCCCACTGATCCATCTTATCCACCGAAGCGGAAATACCGATAAAATGGCAGCGCAGCATCAAAGACGGATCTGGACAAACACGCTCCAGCCAGGCCCGGGCCGTATCGGCATTAGACAGTGTGTCTATCGTGGTAAAGGACTTGGAAGCAACCAGAAACAGCGTGGTCTCAGGGTTCAGGTGGTCCAACAGATCAAACAGCTGACTACCATCAATTGTTGAGGCAAAGTGCACCCGAAGCGCCCTGGCCTCCGGCAGTGCGTACTCCTTCAATGCCTGAGTTACCATAAGGGGGCCCAGATCACTCCCACCGACACCTAGATTAACCACATCCGTTATTCGTTTGCCGGAGAAACCACGCCAAACCCCGTCATGGACCTTACCTACCAGATTCTCCATCCGGCGCAGCTGGTGACTGACTTCAGGAAAATCGCGATCCAATTGCTCAACTGGAAGTCGCAAGCGAGTGTGCAATGCAGCACGTCCCTCACTGCGATTCACCTCTTTCCCGGAAAAAAGCGCATCAATGGCCCGGGACAGTTTCAACTGCTCAAAGAGCTGATCCAGGCCCGAAAGCACATACGCATCAACCCGTTGCTTACTGAAGTCCAGTGTCATCGCCGGGGCAGCGATATGCATCTGCTCAGCTCTTTTCGGATTCTGCTGAAACAGATCCGTCAACGTCGGCATACCGGGTGCCAGCCCTGCCAAAAACTTAAAAGCAGGGTGGCCGGTGAGTAAGGGTGTTGTCATGGTATCCAAATAAAATTCAATGTCTTTTTTTACGCCGTAAATCGTAAACAGCAAATGTAGATCGGGCTTTAGCCCGTCGTAGATCCATCAAAAAAGCGCCAATCAGCATTTAACGCTACCTATGTGACGCCCTGTAGGTCGGGCTTTAGCCCGTCGCAGTGCCATCAAAAAACGCCAATCAGCATTTAACGCTAACCACATTGACGCCCTAAAGGGCGACCTACATTATCCGGCATGTAACGCCATTCACGTATGTTATTAGGCACTCTCAAATGTAGGTCGGGCTTTAGCCCGTCGCAGTGCCATCAAAAAACGCCAATCGGCATTTAACGCTAACCACATTGACGCCCTAAAGGGCGACCTACATTGTCCGGCGTGTAACGCCACTCACGTATGTTATTAGGCACTCTCAAATGTAGGTCGGGCTTTAGCCCGTCGCAGCACCATCAAAAAACGCCAACCCGGCATGTAACGCCATTCACGTATGTTATTGGGCACTCTCAAATGTAGGTCGGGCTTTAGCCCGTCGCAGCATCATCAAAAAACGCCAATCCGGCATTTAACGCTAACCACATTGACGCCCTAAAGGGCGTCCGGCATGTAACGCCATTCACGTATGTTATTAGGTACTCTCAAATATAGGTCGGGCTTTAGCCCGTCGCAGCACCATCAAAAAACGCCAACCCGGCATTTAACGCTAACCACATTGACGCCCTAAAGGGCGACCTACATCGTCCGGCGTGTAACGCCATTCACGTATGTTATTAGGTACTCTCAAATGTAGGTCGGGCTTTAGCTCGTCACAGCACCATCCAAAACGCCAATCGGCATTTAACGCTAACCACATTGACGCCCTAAAGGGCGACCTACATTGTCCGGCGTGTAACGCCATTCACGTATGTTATTAGGCACTCTCAAATGTAGGTAGGGCTTTAAGCCCGTCAAACGCCATCAAAAAACGCCAATCAGCATTTAACGCTGCCCACGTTGACGTCCTAAAGGGCGACCTACATGCCCAGCATCAACCCAATCAATACAGATCAGACTCAAGCAAACCGGCTTCCCGCCCCAGCACTGTATTCGCCTGCAGCCAGCCCGGAATATGCCCGCAATCAAAGGTTCGGCCCCTCATACGAAACGCATGAACTGCATCCCCCTGGCGGATCAAATCGGCAATAGCATCCGTCAGCTGAATCTCCCCCCCTGCACCGGGGCGGGTTTCTGCCAGATACTGCATAATCGCCCCCGGAAGAATATAACGGCCAATCACAGATAAGCGGCTGGGAGCCTGATCCCGCGTTGGTTTTTCAACCAGCCCTTTAATCGGCAGGCACTCACCCGCAGCCGGTTCAGCACCCGAGCAATCGACAATACCATACTGATCAACACGCTCCAGAGGCACCTGCTCAACCATAATCTGCGCCGCTTGTTGTGACTGAAATGCCGCAACCATCGCTTTAAGGTCGCAACCCAGATCACTGACCTGAGGCTTAACCAGAACATCCGGCAGAATCACCGCAAACGCCTCATCAGGTCGGATCAGGTGTGCTGCACAATGGATCGCATGTCCCAACCCCAGCGCCCTACCCTGACGAACACTGGTCATTTTAAGCTCTGGTGGCGCAATTTCCCGCAGAGCTTCCAGCAAGGCTGTTTTACCTTTGCGCTCAAGCTCCGCCTCAATTTCATAATGACTATCAAAGTGATCCTCTACCGCAGACTTACCACCCCGGGTCACCAGAATAATCTCATTCAACCCTGCCGCAAGAGCCTCTTCAACAACATGCTGAATCAGAGGGCGATCCACCACAGGCACCATCTCTTTGGGAATGGATTTACTTATTGGCAGCAAACGGGTTCCCAAACCGGCAACAGGAATAATGACTTTATTCAGCCCAGCAGACATATCAACCTCAGAAATCAGTAAAACAGAACACAGAAAGAACAGGTAGGGGAAGTCAACTCCCAGAGAGAATACTTGTCAAAAGCCAGCCCCTGATAAACACCGTACTGAATCACCTGATCTCTGCGGGGCATTATCAACCAATGGAAACGCCATGAAAAGACCAGCAAGCCTAACGAAACAAGTCTTATAAAAAAGAGAGGCCTCTTCAGCCTCTCTTTATGTCAGATTAATCTTCCATCACATCGGTTTTTAGCGCTCAAAGATAGCAACACCTTTACCATCAATACCCAGTGTTTCAATCATCAGCATCGCCGCTTCAGCCTCTGTCCCAGCAAAGCGCCCACTAATAAAGCCTCCTGACAGAGCAGGCGGAGTAGAAACTGTCGTCAGACTGATCTCATTAAAACCATTAATGTCAGGTAAAGGTAAAGAGTTAGCCTCCAGAGCGCCGTCAGAACCAAAGTCCAAATAAATACTCATATAACTGGTCGTAAAATCCAGCTCAAGATTGCTTGACGAGCCCAGAGTCATAACAGGGCTTCCCATGGAATCGTAGATATCACCACCAGCTGCCAACTGAAAGTTCACAGAAGAGCTGCCTGTCACGGTTTGCAGCTCCGTAATATCGCTGAGAATCGGTGCCTGCTGAGTAAACATAAAAGGCAATAAGCCAATATCTGCCTTTGTAATATGACTCAGGCTGGGATCTGACGAATCGATATCATAATCTGCTTCAGCCCAGACACCCCAAAGTACCTTACTACTATCCGGCAGCGTATAGCTATTAAGCGGGCTTTGCATACCTGAATTACTAAAGCGAAGCGCCATAGTCATACCACCTAACGTTAGCGATGTCTCAAAAGATTCCGGCGTCCCCCCCAGATCACAGGCTAGCACACACTCAGCAGTCATTATGTCATAGTTCAGACCATAACCTTCACTTAAACCAGCCAAGCCATAGTATGGCGATATTCCTGAAGGGGGTAGCCCGTTACCCGTTCCCATCAGAGCAACACCAGCCTCCCCGGAAAGACTTAAGGAAGGAATGTTTCCGTATAAAACGCCAAACATACCATCAACAGCGGAAACATTACCGGAGAAACCGCCAACAAAATACCCGTTAGCCGATACAGCAGAACCACTCACGGGGAAGTAATCACCGGAGAAGTTCATTCCTGATGCCAAAAAGTCCGTCACACTTACCCCGGTATTATTCACAAACTGTACCGACCCACTACCGCCATCAAACAAGACATAACCCCGCATCCGCATATCCATGGTATCCAGGCTGATCTCCATATCCGACAGCTGCATATCCCCCATCACCGGCTGTATGCCACTGGTATCTGCCGTCAGCACAAAGTCGTACAGACCGCCCACCGCACCGGAACTCATCAGGGATTCCAGCTCAACCGGATCATCCATCACAGAATCACTGGCGGCATAAACAAGATTATCCAGAGGCGTTCCCTGATTGCTCAGCGTAACCGGGTTAAGATAGAAAAATTCGCTCTGCGGCCAGACCCCCAGATAGGTTTTACTATTGGTATCCGGGTGTGTCTGCATCAGGTTTTGCTGCTTAGCCGTCGATGATCCCGGCATTTTCCTTTGCAGCCGTAACGTACCACTCAGGTTAGCACCCACCAGAACCGGCAGATCCTCACCGGACTCATCGGAAAAATACTCCCACTGGGTTGCAGCGCCGTCAAAACTCAGAACAGACCCCGCCGTACTTGCCAGCAGACGCCCCTGCGCCGACGGGCTGATAGGGTTTAACGCATCCGTCGATATCATATGCGCACAGGAGTCATAGCCCAGCAGAGTACACCGGGAATCAATCTGCTCCGCTAACGCTTTATCCGCGCAGGATGCATAGCCAGCACTCTGACAGATCGCTTCCGCAGCCAGATATGCCTCTTTTGCCTGACAGGAGGCGTAGCCCTCTGCCTGACACGCAGCCTCTGCCAGCAGAAATAACTCTTTTGCCTGACAAGAGGCATAGCCCTCTGCCTGACACGCAGCCTCTGCCAGCAGAAATAACTCTTTTTCCTGACAGGATTCATAACCCTCTGACTGACATGCCGCCTCCGTCAACAGATCGAACTCTTTGGCCGAACAGGATGTATAACCTTCTGCCCGACAGGCCGCCTCAGCCATCAGAAAAAACTCTTTCGCCGAACAGGAAGTAAAACCTTCATTACGACACTGCAACTCCGCCAGCTCCTTAGCTTCTTTATCAGCACAGGAGATAAAGCCCTCTTCACGGCAAGCAGCCTCAACAAGATCCTGTTCACCCTCTTCCCTCAGCAGCTGTTCCTTAATCTCAGGCTGCCGGATATCACCTTCTCTCAGCCCCAAACCAGGTCCGGCGTTCTCTGGCCGCCTCCGGGGCTCACCCTCCTCCGGATTACCAGGAGGAGGGTTTGGGTTCAGCTGTCCCGCCCCGGCATTAAAGATGGCAGAATCCGCCGGGAAAGCTTCCGGCAGGGTATCAGGGCTGTACATCGCCAAAGCCTGACCGGCACGAATCACACGGGTTCCCGTTGTTGTAGCCGCAGCCGCCCCCTGCTCAACCATCAGATAGGAGCCGGAGCGCGTACCCGCAGGCAGATCCGAGCCTCCTTCCGTAAAGTGCAGCAAGCGGATAATCGTCCCCCGAATACCGATGGTCGCCACCGGCGTTCTGAAGCTGACATTCTCCGGTTTGCGATGACCTATCGCACCGGTAATCGAGCGCAGCCCACCCCGGACAATATCGGTTTTCTGAAAGGAGGCCTCCGCATTATCTGTAAAAGTGTATTCTGAGATAGTGATCTCTGAATTGGGCTTAACCGCCAGGGTTCCGCCATCGGTAAAGCGGATCTGCACACTACTGGCCGAAGCCGTGACCAGACGATCCCCCTGGAAGACACTCGCTCCCCGCCTTGCAGGATTGCTCTTGCCTCCCTGCTCATGTACCACAGTGCCGTGCACAAACATCAGTTGCCCGGCTTTTTCCTCTTGCCCTGTGCTACCTTCTTGCCCGGCGTTTTCTGCAGCCCTGACCGACAAGGGCAAAACCAGCAACAGAACAAAAGCGGCCTGCAAAGCCCAGGTGCTAAACGAGGCAGAGTGCCACCTGCCTGCTGTCGAAACGAATCTGTTCATCACTCTCTGCCTCTCAGCGCCATAAATAAGCCACATTGATATTGGTAATAACCTGATCGAAATTAAAAAAATCAATGCTTGAGTTTTGCTTGCGGTATTCCGTACCCGTGGTCACGTACCAACCGGGCTTTGGAACCCAGGTCAAAGCTGCCGTACCGGAAAAAACATCATCCGCTCTTGAGGTATCCGACCACTGGTTATAAAAACCAAATCCCCGCGTCTCATAAACAAGCCGCTGGTATGACAGCCCCAGTTTCAGGTGCAGCCGGTCGCTCAACCGCCTATCCGCCTTAAACTGCAGACGCCCCCGCCAGGCATCACCACCGTCCCGTCCATCATCGGCAAATTCCCGCTCAATGGATGACGCCCCCTCCAGCAGCCAACTCTCCACCGGAGCCGACAATGCCGACTCGCCTTTTAGTGCCACATAGCTGTTATCTGAAGAATCGGTATACGCTGCTTTTTTCAACGACACCCCCGCGGAGAGATAGCTTTCCGTCCACACCGGCACCTCAACCCCCGTCCGCAACACCAACAGATCAAAAAGTGACGCCAATGGCCGCTCGGTAAAAACACGCCCCAGGCTGGCCTGGGTTATCAGAACATGTTCCGGCTGCCACTTATAGCGCCATACACCACTGGCCTGCAAAGCCGTTACCGAATACAGCTCAAGCTCAGATTCCGTATAAAGGCGGCTTTGAGCTCCCCCCACAAACTGAAGCGTATGCTGCTCATCAACGGGAAACTGACCAACATACTGAGCATTAAGGTCATAAAAAGTCCCGGATTCATCACTGATACGGGTTTGAAACAGCCCACCAAAAAGATCCAGCTGGTAATCAGAGGGCGCACCGTTCACATTCGAATCAAAGCCCAGCCCGGCACCCAGAAGAAACTGATGGGAAGCTTCTGTTTTTTTTCTGTTCTGCTCCGCAATCTGCTCACGGTATTTTCGGATCAGCTCCGCCGCTTTCGCCGGAGGCTGCAGCGTCTCCAGCAGCGCAAACTCTTTATCGGCCGCGCTGAACTGCCGCAACTGAACCATCGCAATAGCCCGCTCAAGACGGCCACCGGCATGATCAGGCTTTACCTGCAGCAGCCGATCCAGCACAAAAATCCCCACCGAAGGCTGCCCGGACCTAACCGCCGCCAACCCCATCAGATAATCAAACTCAGGCACCCCCGCATATTGCGCCTCAGCATCCCCTAAACGCGCAAAAGCTCCGGCGGCATCGCCTGCAGTCAACGCCTGCTCCGCCCCGCGCAGCAGATCAGCCAGAGAGGCCTCTTCGGCCTGCACATCAGCCGCAGTCATCATAAGAGCACAAATCAGCAAAAAAACCGGCAACGTATATAAACAACGCAACCCGGCAACGGCACGCCCAATCTCTCTTTTCTGGCCCATAAAAGACTCCGGCTCAATCACAGGGCAAATTCCCAAACACAGTCATAAATTACATTTTCTCACATAATGAGACGATTAAAGAGATTGCCCAACACCAGAAATAAGCTGAAAGAGCCATACAAAACATCAGAAAAAACCAGATAAGAGGGATAGTCTCAGAAAAATGCTACAAATATGCGTATAAAATAGTTAGAAAAGAACAAAATTCTCATGGTTTTGACTAAAGCCGATAGCATCACTCTGTGTCAATAAATACCACCTCCTGACCCGGCACTCAATACACACGCCTTTATATTGCGAAACAAGTCACAACCCTTTATAACCCTGCCCTGCAGCAAGAAACATAGATAAACAATTGATTACAAAAACTCACAATCAAAACAGAAATAAAGCACCTCTTTAAACACTGCCACACGCCTCAGGCAAGCTGCACAGACACCGGCAACCCCCGTTGAGCATACTCAGCTTCCAACACCTGTTTCAGCCCACTTCGGGCGGGTGTATCACCATGAATAAGGCTGATTTTTTCCGGTAAATGGCGCATTCCCAGTACAAAGCGCACCAGATCAGCCTGATCTGCATGGGCCGAATAACCCGACAGAGCCGCCACCTGCGCCCGCACATCATAGCGTTCGCCCTCCAGCTCCACCCAGCCACCCCTTGGGCCATACTTTAAGAGTGCCGCACCCGGTGTCCCCCCGGCCTGATAACCCACAAACAGAACCTGATGCCGCTTGTCACCCAGACAAGCCTTCAGATAATTGACGATGCGGCCACCGGCTGCCATTCCGCTGGCGGCAATTACCACCGCCGGACGCCGGTACTGACTTAAATAATCCACCGTCTGCAGGTGCTCACCATGATCATCCACCGTATACAGCGTCTCAAAATTAAGCGGATGTCTGCCGCTGCCCAGCCGACGCCTTGCCTCAGCATCCCAGAACGGCTTAAGCTTGCGGTAAACCTCAGTAAAACGGGCCGCCAGCGGGGAATCCACAATCACCTCCAGCTGTTTTAGCGGCGAATCGGCCCCCGCCTTGTGGATCAGATGCTCAATTTCGTACAGCAGCTCCTGGGTGCGACCAATACTGAACGCCGGAATCAGCAGACAACCCTCCCGTTCAATACAGCGCTGCAGATGTTGCAAAAGCGCCGCCGAACGCAACCGGCGATTTTCATGACACTTATCACCGTAGGTACTTTCAAGAAACAGCGTATCCGCCCGGTAGGGTGACCGGGGAGCCGGCAGTAGCGGCGACCAGGACGCACCCAGGTCACCGGAAAAGACCACGCGTTCAGCGTGATCGGGGCGCTGCAGATCACACTCCACATAAGCCGAACCCAATATATGCCCCGCCCGCTGCAATTTAACCCTGAGACTGACCCCGCCCTCATCGTAAATGCCGTGCCACTGCTTATAAGGCAAAGCAACCAACTGAGAGGTCAGTTGCTTTAAAACCCGCTCAATCAAACGCTTATCACGGGTAAAACCGATCTCCAGCGCATCCTCAATCACCAGTGGCAGCAGCATCGCCGAAGGCTCAGAACAGATAATCGGCCCCTTATAGCCTGCCGCCAGCAGGTAGGGTAAACGGCCCACATGGTCGATATGCACATGGCTAATTACCACCGCCTTAACCGATGTCAGATCAAACTCGATGGTCAGATCCTCCCGGTCCCGGGCCTCGTCTCCCTGAAATAAACCGCAATCCACCAGCACAGAACATGCCTCAGAAAGAAAAAGCTGGTGACAACTTCCGGTAACCCCCTCGGCACCACCATGATGCACAACCTTTGGATAAGACATCCTGTCCTCCTTATCAAGATCCTGTCATTAATATCTTCAATAGCAGTCCAATGCGATTAAAGCACTGCAACCTGTTTGCCACAGATTTATGGCATTTTTAAGACTTAGCAAAGCCTAGGAAAATCCAGCCGGGTCAGAAATTGTTCTGGGCACGCTGGCCTAAGTCAATAAAGCTTTGGTTGAATTAGCCGATAAACGGCTTGGATTTTGATTTGATTTCTCTAAGGAACATGGAATGAATAAACAGAAAAACCTTCTTATTGCCGGCATCGGTCTGGCTGTTCTAAGTGGTTGTGGCGGTAGCAGTACTGATGACGACGCATCCGCAACCCGCCTGAAAGGAACCGCAGCCACAGGTGCAGCCATTGCCAACCAGACAGTGACCGCCAAATGTGCCGATGGCACAGGTTTTCTGAACAGCGTTGTCACGGACGCCTACGGAGAGTGGAGCGGTGACATTGGCGAGAACGCACTACCCTGCGCCCTGAAGGTCAACAGCCCGTTGCTGGAGAGCAATCTGTACAGTTTTGCCAGCAGCTTCGGCATCGTTAATATCACCCCATTAACCAACCTGGTAGTTGCCCGTGCCGCATCCACATCACCGGATGACTGGTTCAACCGCGCCGACATCAACATCAGCCAGATCCAGCTTGATGCCGCCATGTCCAGCCTGACCAGCGCACTGAACAATTCAGACTTTAGCCTGCCTGAGGGCAACCCTATCACCACAGATTTTGATATTGGTGATGACTGGGACGAGGTACTGGACGACCTGCAGGCTGCCATCAGCAACAGCAGCGGCTTTCAGAGCTACTCAAGCTTGTTGGTGCACTTTCTGGAAGGCAACAACACACTCCCGATCTACGTGGACAGCGATGCTGAGCATGTGGGAGACGGCGGTATCGACTACGACTCTGATGACTACACACCGGGCTATAAACTGGACATAACGACCTATGTGGACAATGTAGCCCCCTACATCTCAACGGTAAACGACACCTACAAACCTAATTCGGAAAGCGTATTCTGCTCCGCGCAGCTTTATGATTTGGTTAAAAGTGAAAGCGTGAGCAGCTATGACTGGGAGATTACTGACTGCGCCTTTGCAGACGGTGCAGGTGAGACCCGAACAACGGCGACGATTAATATCAACGGTATAACTCAAACGACCAAATACCACACGACCTACCTGTATACCAAAAACTGATACTTAAAATGTAGATCGGGCTTTAGCCCGTCAACGATCTCACCGTAAACGCCAATTCGGCATTTAACGCTACCCATGCTGTCGCCCTAAAGGGCGACCTACATTAATGTAGGTCGGGCTTTAGCCCGTCAAAGATCCCGCCATAAACACCAATTCGGCATTTAACGCCGCCCATGCTGACGCCCTAAAGGGCGACCTACAAGAAAGGTGGAAAGGGCGACCTACGATAAAAAGTGAGAAGGGCGACCTGCATTAGCGTCATGCAAAATGTAGGTCGGGCTTTAGCCTGTCAACGATCCCGCCGTAAACGCCAATTCGGCATTTAACGCTACCCATGTTGTCGCCCTAAAGGACGACCTACAAGAAAAGATAGGAAGGGCGATCGTCAAGAGAGGTGAAAAGGACGACCTTCATTAGCGTCATGCAAAATGTAGGTCGGGCTTTAGCCCGTCAAAGATCTCGCCGTAAACGCCAACTCGGCATTTAACGCCGCCCATGCTGTCGCCCTAAAGGGCGACCTACATTAATCTCATACAAAATGTAGGTCGGGCTTTAGCCCGTCAAAGATCCCACCATAAACGCCAACTCGGCATTTAACGCCACCTACGTTGACGCCCTAAAGGACGACCTACGATAAAAAGTGAGAAGGGCGACCTACATTTTAGCTAACAAGGCCGCGACCGCAGTAGTGATCATCTAAAGTTATTTCTTTCAGAAATGTTATTTCTTCGTCTGATAGCTGGCTTACAAAGGTTTCATAGAGCTGGCAAGCCACTTGAGTTGAAGGTGCAAATTCTGGCAATAACTGTTCACGCACCTTGATAGCCTCGTCGACATAAGCCAATACACCCTGCTGTAGCTCTTCCCGTAGCGGCTGACAAGCGGTTTCCTGTAAAGACAAATCACGGAAAACACCGGCTATTTGCTGCTCAGTCTCGGTGTATTTTACAACCTGTGCAGAATCAGAACTTAAGAGTTTTTCTAACTCAAAGTTGTAGCGATACATAAAAGGAGCATCAACAGTAGGGCGAACCTGCTTGTAGTAGCAGCCTGTGACATCAACACCATGGCGCTGGGCTACAGCCTCCGAACGGTCATCGGTCAGCAGGTAATGGCCCTGAGTGGACCGGGTTAACAGCTCATTAAGGTATCCCTGAATGGTGGCACCATAACCCACATCAACGACCGTTTGCTTGCCATCAGCTTCCATTCCCTGACTGGCCAAATACTTCAGTAATGCGGCTTTTTCTACGGCTGCAGCAGCAAGGATATCAGCTTCCAGCAGCTTGAAGAGTTCGAGTAGGTGCTTAGTGTTTCCATCACGTACTTCGACCTGTTTATCTGCGTGCCAGTTCGTTTGCTCAGAAATGGTTTGCCACTGCTCGGCACTTAAACTAAGACCGAAGCGTTCTTTCAAAAAGCCCGCCAGGTTATTAGAGTAATAATTGTTCCGGGCAATTTTGAGAATATCATCCAGGTTCTTCAGCGACGGCACACTAACGGCGCGGCGCGAAACCACCAAATAATGACTACTGGCAGGCACTTCAAGGTCAGCCGTCCAGCGGTCAAATACCTGCTTAATTAGCTCCCCTTCCCGGGCAAGAAAATACAATCGCTCAATATTATTGTCCCGCGCCTGCTCTGTCAGCCAGTGCGCAAAGCCAGTTAACAAAGGCCCAACCAGGCTATAACCTATATTAAATGCTGTTGGTTTAATTAAGTTGTAGGGATTGAGCTGTGGGTAACTAACTGCAGCAAAGTTTTTTTGTAACACCAAACCCAAGGTTAGCTGGGCATTTAAATCACCCTGTTGCTCAAAATTTTCCAGCAGTCGACGCCAGCGTGGCAGTGAACGCGCAATATCGCTGGCACGTAAGGTGTGCAGCGCATTTGCGCCTAAATCCAGTGGAATCTGTAAATCGGAACGCTCGTTATCACCCACCATCATAAACTCCTGAGGCTGCAGAGCGTATTTATCGAACAGATACTTGTAGAGCTCGCCGGTGTCTTTACGCAGACCAATATCACTGGAAAGATACAGTGATTGCCAGCCTTCAATACCATGATCATGCAAAGTGGCTTTTATGTGCTCTATGGGGAGAAACATATCCGAGATAAGAACAACAGGTTTGCCGGTGGCGACAGCCTTATGAAACAGCTCTAAACCACCTTTGCGCGGTTTAACACTGGCGTATTCAACCTGCTCTTCCAACGCCTGCAACTGACTGACCTGTTCTAGTGGCAGGCCGGTCATCTGTTGAAAATGTTGATAAATAACGTGCAGATCAATATCCCGTCCGGCTTGTTGTCGGGCGCTTGCTTCAGCCTGTGCACGGTATTCCAGATAGATTTTTCCCAGATTTGGGTTATCCGGGGAATTGCCCGCCCGAAGCGCAACAATTTCTTTAACCGCTTCCGGGTCGAGCATAGGGCGACTGAGCAGGGTGTCAAAAATATCAAAGCCGATCAGCTTAACTTTTGCAGCATTAAGCTCATTATGGATTGTTTCTAAACTACGCTCCAGCACAGTATTAAAGCGCCAGGCTGACCAGCTGGGTGTTTGCTTGTCTTTAATAATTCCAATTGGGTAACCTTGACTTGAGCTGACCAGCCCCACCAGGCGTTCTAAACAGTGGGCAAAAGTACCGTCGGTTTGCCCAGCTTCTTCAGCAAAATCATTTAGGGTAATGCCGGCATCAAACAGCGGTTTTAGGGCCGCTGTACGAGCCCAGAACATAGTACCGGCAGGAAAGTCAAAATAGACATTAGGGAAATGGCTAATACCCAGACGTGCACACCAGTGAGCACCCAAAGCCTTATTAGCAAGCCAATGGTTTGCAAAATAAGGGATCAGGTAAAAATTCTGCGGGTAAACCAGACCACGGGCATGATCGCCCTGCAGCAAAGTAAAAATTCTGCGAATCTGCTCCGGGCTACCCAACAGGCTACTGCATAGGTATTGGCGCCAACCCTCGGTAGCACCTTTGTTGTACAAAGACTTTTTGCTGTGTAAATGAGCAACGTAATCATATCGGGCAAGCTGATCACCAAACGCACAAAACATAGGAGCGATATCACGTCCGCGATTAGCGACAACTTCTATTTTAAGTTGTTTAAGCAGCGGGAGATTACTGAATTTTTCCTGACAGATGGCCTGACCTTGTTCATCAGTTACAGAAATATATAAATCATAGTTAAACGGCATGTTTTTTAAATAGCCAACAAACTCATCAGACAAATCTGTGTAATACATGTGCAGATGAATGGCTATGCGCCCCAGTGATTTTTTTGCTGGAGGTAAGTCTTCAATTAAAATCAGGTCGCCACACTGATCTACAGCAGGCGTTATAATCTTGCTGTTTTTCCACATATGAAAGTGTGGCGTGCCATAAAAAACCCAGGGAAACACCCGATAAATAAAGTTCACCAATGGATTTCTTATTTTTAATGGTAGTTTCCAGTAAACACGCTTAGCCAACGATAAAAAAAGCTCGCGCAACCGTAATACTTTATTTTTAGCTGACCGAATAAGGATGTGCATAACGTGGGTTAGTTTCCGTAAAATTTTAATTAGAGTTAGTATGATAATTTATAAATTATTACACTTTATTAAAAACAGCAGAAAAAATTAATCCTAGATTACCCAGGAAAGTCTGACGGTAAAAACCGCAACGTTTTATTAAAATCAAACGCGAAATCAATTTTTTCTGTCGTGCTTCAATAAGGTTATTTATTATCTGCCGGTTTTCAGGTGTGAGTCTGTGATCAAGGACACGCAGAGCAGCAATATGCTGATCATTCCAGGTTTTAAAGTGACCTTGCCAGAGCATCAATATACGTTTAAAACGAGCAGCAAAAGAAGAGTTCATACCAATTAAGTTATGCTGATGCTGGCGATAACGTATAGAAGGATGGCTATCATAATGCACCAAACCTCCACAGCCAGTAATTAAAATATAAGCCCACCAGTCATGGATAGTAATCGGTAAATTTTCACCCGCTTCAACTAATAGTGCACGCGCTGCATTATTAAACACCATCGTATTACCGCTACCAATATTTTGCATCAATGCATTAGCAAAACCGGGCTTTTTGTTAAATAAAGGAGACAGACCTATTTCATTATTTTCAGTATTAACTAAGCGAGAGCGGGAGCAATACAAAGCAGGTACATCAGCAGGTACTGATTGAAGAAAACCGAGCGCACGTTCCAGCTTGTCTGCATCCCAGATATCGTCCTGATCAGAGTAAGCATAGTAATCCGCGACGATGTCAGTATTACAGGTTAAAGAAAGAAAGTTGGCAGCAAAACCCCTGGCTGGGCCGGAAAGGATTTCCAGCGCCTGATCGGGCCACTTTTGCTGACGTTCTTTCAGAATTTGTAAGGTGGTGTCCGTTGAACCATCGTCTGATGCATAGACCTGCCAACTGGAGTGGGTTTGCGCCGAAAAAGAGTCAAGCTGTGCGTTAAGAAAGTGCTGACCATTATAGGTACACAGTAAAATAGCTACTTTAGGGCAGGAAGCACTCTGGTCTTTTTTGGCGATGTTCTCAGACATTTTTTAAAAAACCTGCATAGCAAAATTTAAGTCAACACATAAACCAGGCAGCTAACAGACAGGAGCCGTCCTTACAAAAAATAAGCCGTAGACACCAAAAAGGAATGCGGACAAGAGTAGCCAAACCAGCACATCCGGATTGTAGCAAAACGGCCTGAGATTAAAAAGTGATGCGCGTATGCACAACTTAGGTTGTGGCTCCTTACAGCCTCAACCGGCCATTGCGAATAAGCTAAACTTTTTCTGCTTTGCTCAGCAAAATCTGAGACAATATCGGCTTGGTACGCTGAGCAGATCCAGCCTTCCCGTTTATCCCAAGGCCATAGAAAGTTATCCCAAGGCCACAGAAAGCCGGAACCCAGCATAAAACGGAGCCATAAGGCTCGCCAAGGAATAAAAGGTTTTCTGCACCGGATAAACACATTAAAATAATCAATAACTACAGCACGTTAGCATGGATAGGAGTTGATGGTGTCAACCGATGCAAAGCTTGTTTCAATTTTAATCAGAACCTTTAACCGCCCTGTCACTCTTGCCAAAGCGGTAGATTCAGCATTACAGCAAACCCATCGCCCGTTAGAAGTTGTTATTGTTAATGATGGTGGTGAAGCCCCCAGCCCTGAATTAGAAAGCCTGGCGAACGAACATCAGGTTCAGCTTAATGTGGTTAATTTAGAGGTTAATCAAGGACGCTCTAACGCTGCTAATGTGGCTTTAAAAGAGGCCCAGGGTGAAGCACTATTATTTTTAGATGATGATGACTGGATAGATCCGGATCATATATCTAAATTGCTTCCGGTATTACAGGAAAATCCTGAACTTATTGCCGTTTATTCAGATACCGCCTGTGTATTTTCAGCAGCTAAACCAGAGATACTGAAAGTTTTTGATTATGAATTTGACCCACAACGACTGGTTTATGAAAGCTATTTACCTATTCATTCAGTCCTGTTTAAAAACAATGAATTAAGCCAGACCTGCCAGTTTGATACCCGATTAGATATGTATGAAGATTGGAATTTTTGGGTGCAACTGGTTGCTAAAGGAAAAATGCAGCGTGTACCGGGAGTAACGGCCTGGTATAGCGCCCAGTTAAGCGGCATGGGTATCGGTCTGGAACCACAGGATTACAGTGCAGAACTGGCTAAGTTTTTTAGATTAACAGTACCTTTTTATACTGATAAACAAATTAATGCATTGCTATTTATGTGCTGGAATTTTTTTGGTCTTGAACAATCTAAAAAACACAACGAAGGGTTATTATCAGAGCTGCAATTAGAGTTGGCCAACAGCCGTCAGCGTGAACAGCAGCAACAGCAGGAACTGGCTAATAACCATCAGCGCGAACAAGAGCACGCCATCATAAAAGAAGAGTTAGACTCTTTAAGAAAAAGCCTGGCTGATATTACACTGCTTCTACAAGAAAAAAAGGGCATGGCCGCCTTGTATGAAAAAATAAAGCGTAAAACCTTTACATTTTTTAGTTTATTGGCGGACGGTAATTTACAAGGCATCAAAGTACATTTATTTAAAAACATAAAGAATATTCTTAAGAGAATAAAAATAATAAAATAGGACTATTTATTAGGCACGCTCAAATGTAGGTCGGGCTTTAGCCCGTCGCGGATCCATCAAAAAACGCCAATCCGGCATTTTACGCAGCCTATGCTGACGCCCTGAAGGGCGACCTACATCGTTCGGTGTGTCACGCTATTCCCGCATTTTATGATGCACGCTCAAATGTAGGTCGGGCTTTAGCCCGTCGCTTATCCATCAAAAAACGCCGAGCCGGTATTGAACGCTGCCCTATGCTGACGCCCTGAAGGGCGACCTACATCGTTCGGTGTGTCACGCTATTCCCGCATTTTATGATGCACGCTCAAATGTAGGTCGGGCTTTAGCCCGTCGCGGATCTATCAAAAAACGCCAATCCGGCATTTTACGCTGCCTATGCTGACGCCCTGAAGGGCGACCTACATCGTCCGGTGTGTCACGCTATTCCTGCATTTTATGATGCACGCTCAAATGTAGGTCGGGCTTTAGCCCGTCGCGGATCTATCAAAAAACGCCGAGCCCGGTATTGAACGCTGCCTATGCTGACGCCCTAAAGGGCGACCTACTGTGAGGGTGGGGATTGACGCCCTAAAGGGCGACCTACATTAACGTCATACAGGTGTAGGTTTTATAAAAAATCCGAGTTCCAGTAAGGGTAGTTTTTTACTGATGAGGCAAGCATTTTTCTTAACGGGTTTGCAACGATATAGCGGGCGATCTCCTTTCGGTTGTCTTCATGCCGTAACGCCACGTCATAAAATGACGATTGCCATACTTTGCCACTTTTGCCTTTATACCTGTTCAAAGCGTAAGCACTGTTTCCTTTTAGCTTACCCACCACTGAAGACAAATCTGTATCCGAACCTTCCAAACGTAACAAGCCATGAAAATGATCAGGCATCAGGACCCAGGTAAACCAGCGGCAATTACAAACCCGTTCATTCAACGCAATTTGCTGACAAAAAACCCTGGCCGAATCAAAATCATCAAATAGAAGCTTTCGTTTAAACGTCGTAAAAGTAATGAAATACTCGCCACCACACTGTGAAAACCGACCTTTTCTTAAATCACTCCATGACATAACTTATCCGTCCGTTTTTTATCCATCCAAGAATAATTATATATAGCCGCCCTGAAAGGCGACGTACAGTACAAATAGTGTAGGTCGGGCTTTAGCCCGTCGCGGATCTATCAAAAAACGCCGAGCCCGGTATTGAACGCTGCCTATGCTGACGCCCTAAAGGGCGACCTACGTTCTATTACCCCAACCCATGTAGGTCGGGCTTTAGCCCGTCGCGGATCTATCAAAAAACGCCGAGCCCGGTATTGAACGCTGCCCTATGCTGACGCCCTAAAGGGCGACCTACATCGTCCGGTGTGTCACGCTATTCCTGCATTTTATGATGCACGCTCAAATATAGGTCGGGCTTTAGCCCGTCAGAGTTGTCGTGGATGACGCCCTGAAGGGCGACCTACTGTGAGGATGGGGATTGACGCCCTGAAGGGCGACCTACATCGTCCGGTGTGTTTCGCCATTTATGCACTTTATTAGACACGCTCAAATGTAGGTCGGGCTTTAGCCCGTCGCGGATCCACCAATAAACACCAATCCGGGATTTAACACTGCCTATGCTGACGCCCTGAAGGGCGACCTACTGTGAGGATGGGGATTGACGCCCTGAAGGGCGACCTACAAAGGCAAGAAGGCCGCGTAGGGGGGATTGTCGCTTTGGTGGGCGACGTACATTAATGCTATTCCTGGATCAATAAACGCAAAAAACCCCATATTCCGAAGAATATGGGGTTTCTGTTTCAGCGGTTTTTAACCTTCAAAGAAGATTAAAACCCTTGCCGAATCACCTCTATGACAAAAGCCAAAGAGATGATTTGACTCACTTAATCCGAAGATTAAGCGAAGTCTGCTACTTGTACAGTACCAGCAAGAGTTGCACCGAAGTCCAGTGTACCAACGATTGCAACGTTAGTCAGAGCGCCATCGGTCGCAGTTGTAGAAGCAGTAACAACCATGTACTCACCAGCGTTAGCAGTACCAAAACTTGCGTCGTTTTCGATCAGGAAAACGTGCTCAGAAACTGCAGTTGCGTCACCAGTAACGGTAGCTGTAGCAAGCTCTACTTTCAACTGAGCAGCAGTAACGTTGGAGAAACCAGTTTCGGTGTTATCAATACCGGAAGCAGTACTCAGTTCCAAATCAGAGAAGTTCAGAATGGTTACTTCATCATCAGCAACAGCGGCAGCAGCACCACGTTTGTCAGAGATAGTGATAGTTTCAGAAACGTTAGTAGTTACAGTGTTAGTAAAGTAGCTGCTGAAGTCCAGCAGGTCATTACCGTCAGCAACACCTGGTGCACCAGCATCAGTGAAGTTAACGATGGTGGTTTTACCAAAGCTACCAGACAGTACAACAGTATCGTTGCTGTTTGCGCCAGTGCCCAGAACGATTACGTCTGTACCAGAACCTGCATTGATAACGTTGTCAGACTCAGCAGTACTAGCAGCACCAACAACAGTAACAGTACCATCGGTAGTTACGAAAGCGTCAGTAGCAGCAGTGTCGTCGTAGTACTCATTAGCACCACCATTACCAATTTCTGCAGCCAGAGTAACCGCAGAATATGGATCAGTAGTATCCGCAGTCAGAGTAACTACTTTAGCTTCTTCTGTAGCAGTTGTCTGCAGCTGACCAGTAGTTGGAGCAGTCGAACTATCAGATGGCGCAGTAAAGGTAACAGTTAAGTCTGCTTCTGCACGAACACCGTCGATCAGAGACTCAACAACCAGTACGTTACCTGGGAACTCTGTAGCAACCAGCAGCTTGCTCAAAGTTGCATCGTTATTGATAGCATCTTTGATTGCTTGGTTGATCTGCTGAGTGTTAGTAGTCAGGGTGTTTTTGTCGTAAGCGATTTCTACGAACTTAGACTCAAAACCTAAGAAGCTGATTTGTACAGTTTCTTTGTAAGTGTCGAATACCTGAGGACCAGTCGCTGCTGCTGCACCTGTGCCGTAATCTGTTTCGCTAAGGATATCGTTCAGATCGCTAGATGAAGCGTTCATGATGAACATACCGTTAACGTCTGTACCATAGCCCAGATCAGTCAGTTTCTCGATCGGTGCCTGTGCTGTTTCCAGTGCAGTTTGTGCAGTAGTCAGAGCTGTTCTTGCTGCAGTGATATCAGCAGTCGCAGTCGCAGCGTCTAATGCAACCTGTGCATCTGCAACAGCCAGTTCAAGTGTTGCAATATTAGCAGCCAGATCAACACGACCAGAGTTGTCAGCATAGATGGTATCTGCACCAGCACCTGTAGTGATGCTTACATTACCTGCACCTTCAGTCCAGATGGTGTTGTTGCCACCGGTTGCATCAATGCTGATGTTGTCGTTTTCCTGTTGGTTGGTTAACCAAGCAGAACCGAAGCTGTTGCCATTGTCCAGTTGCAGGTGAACAAAGTCATTACCTGTGCCAGCGTCGATATCAACTACTGTGTCAGCGTAAGCCACTACTTCTGAATCAATTTTCAGTTGCAGTACGTCTGCACCAGAAGTCAGATCGTAGTCGATCAGTGCATCAGAGTCGTCTGTGGTGTACAGGCCGGTGTCTTTCAGGTCAAAACGGTTGATTACTGCATCAGTGATGTAGCTGTTTACCGCAACGCTGCCAGCTGCAGAAGCTGCCAGTTGCTGTACGTCTACCAGACCAGCGTTGTCGAAGTCTTCATCAACCAGTGCTACCAGGTGGTTCACATCGTTTTTCTGAGTACCTACACGGAAGTAGCTGTCAGAACCGGTTTGCAGTTCAACACGCTCCAGGTGGTTGGTAGTCGCTTTAGATTGCAGAGTAGTAAACCAAACACCGTTATTAGCGGTTACTTTGATCTCTTCAACGCCTTTATCAGACGCAGACTGGCCCGCCAGGTTTACAGTAGCACCCTGTGAACCATAACCAACGTTGTCAGCTACCAGGTTAGTAGTGATCAGTTTGGTGATGGTTGTGCCCGCTTCGTCAGACATCTGTGCGAACAGGGTGAAACCACTGCCGTCGATGATGCCGTCACGGTTGCTGTAACCTACTGGGTCAAGAGTTGCACCAGCGTTGTCTTTCAGAACGATTTGAGTAACGTTTACGTCGTAAGTTTCAGTAACGTCGCCATCTGCATCACGTTCCTGAGCCTGAGTTACATCACCCAGAGAAACTTCAAAAGTAGCCAGTTTAGCGTACAGAGCTGCATCTGCACCGTCTGGCAGGTTTACACCGTTAGCCAGTTCAGTTACACGAGCTTCAATAGCTGACAGCAATTCTGCATAAGTTTCTGCATTATCGATGGAGTCAGACTGAACCATAACCAGTTCGCCATCGATATTGAAACCGAAACCGTTGGTTGGCAGGTCTTTCAGAGGAGTGGTGCTGTCTGCATCTTCACGCAGGTTACGCAGTTCCAGTACGATTTGTGAACCGGAAGTTTCTGCACCCTGACGCTCGATGACTGGAGACAGGAACATACCATTAAAGGTATCGTTCTCGTCGATCTGGTCTTTCAGTACGAAGGTGTAATCTGCAGAGATTTTGCCAGCGCCTGAATCGATTTCTGCTTTACCAACGTTGTAGATGCTTTGAGCGTCAGTAGACGTGCCATCTTGCTGGTTGGTGTCTGTGTCTGTGAAAGTAACAGTCAGACTGTCAGCTGTTGCTTCAGCCAGAGCTGCTTTCAGTGCAGTCAGATCCAGAGAAGTAGTAGAAGACGCTACAGCTGCATCTACTTTAGCAATTGAACCACCTTGAGCAACTAACTGTGCGTTAGCAAAGTCAACAGTCGCTTCAGCACGGCTAACACCACTTTCCAGTGCGCTGAACAGATCTGAAGCGCTAGCTGCACCCAGGTTTTCAGCAACTTGCAGTGCGTATTCAGCGTTGGTACCAGCATTCAGCAGGCCTTCAGACTGGATAAATGCAGCCACTTCGTCCTGAGTGTTAAATGCTTTCAGTTGTGCTTCGTAACCACCAGGTGCTGCACCAAGAGTTGCAACCGTTACTAGTGATACTTGTGCTTTTGTTAAAGCCATTTGTAAAGCTCCTTGATCAAGGATTAGTTTAGTTTGGTTTTTCTTCTGATAAACATCATGCCTATCAGAATGAAATTTATCGCTCTTATGAGCCTGACCCCAAGTCCGACCCCGCTTACGCTGATTACTGTTAAAAACATATAACAATCATCAATACTGCAACCGGGCCTGCAGGGCTTAAAAAACAAAGCAGATAACCATTAAGCTATCTGTCTTAGCTTATTAACTTAGCTTTTAAACAAAGGTAACAGCTCTTTCAGGTCGCGCTTGTGATGCGGATCACACGAGCGATCTTTTTTTATCCGAGCACTCCTGCTCATCAAAAAAACAGGATCGATAATAGTCATTTAGGTCAATAGTAACAACCCCTTATGCGGCAAAAACCGCGGCAGGTCACACTTATTCACGTTGGTTACATACTGTTTAAGTTGGTGCGCTTTTTACTGACAATCCGCTAACAATGGCGCGTGTTTCTGATGCGCCGGCATCCTGGATTCCATAAGAAGCCGCTGGGGTCTGCAGCGGTATTGGCTGACATACGCTTTAAAAGCGCCAATCGATACCCAGGTTAATGCGGGTGGCGTTGTAGTCGAACAGTTCAATATTGCTCTGTTGAATACTGCGTTGCAGACTTAGCTCGGCATCCAGGCGGGAGGTGATCTTTTGACGTACCTGGCCGCTGAACTGGGTGTTGCTGACTTCCCGGGGGTTGTTGCTGTCTAAAACAGGACTGTAACCCTGCTGATCCCATGTATTGCTGTGACGGGTGGTCAGGCTCCATAACCGGGCACCCTCTATATACTGCAGAGAGACAAGCAGGTCAGCCAGCCAACGATCCCGGCCTTCACGCTGACTCAGGGCTTTGTTAAAGGCTATACCGGCCTGGGTATAAAGCTGTAAACGCGGCGTCAGCAAACATTGAATACTGGGCTGAACCCGATACTCCATGGCGTCTTGCCGATGGTCCTGCGGGTAGTGTTGGCGGCTAAACTGTAGCTCCAGATCAGTATGGCATTGGGAGGCCAGGGGCTGTCGGGTTTCCAACTGCAACTCCAGTGACTGATATAAACTACTGCGGTTATACCAAAACTGTTTCGCGGCGATCCCCCAGGCAAGATGCTGATTGGTCTGACTGGTGGCTTTCATTTGTGGCGCAGTGGTTACGCTTTTATATAGCAGATCGAGCTGTTGATGATCATGCCGCAGGTTGCTGGCGCTCATCTGGTCGTCAATACCGGTGCGAGTATAGAAACCTGCCTGCCAGTATCGAATACCGGTTTTATGCAGACGCATATGCTTGATACTGGCGTCAAGATTAACAACCTGCCCACTAATCGGCTGGCTGCTTCTGTCCAGGGCGAGCGTGGTGTTCAGACCATCGGTCAGGGTCAGGTCGCTCAGGTCCGGGGCGGTGTTGAGGTTGCTGTCGTAGCCCCAGGCGGCAGATAACTGAAAATCTGTCCGCTGCAGGCGTTCCGACCAAAGTTTCTGACGCTGCTCTAACTGGCTGCGCACTTGTGTAGGCAGGTCATCCCGCTGCAATAGCTGCTGATTCAGATCATAAGCGGTAAGTGGCTGGCCCATTGCATTCAGCGCCTGGGCGTAATCCATTAATGCCTGCCCATGCACAGGGTTCAGCATCAGGGTGCGTTCCAGGGTGTCCTGTGCATCAGCCAGATGCCCGGTGTAGAGTTCTGCCGCGCCCATAAAAGCCAAAAAACCGGCATGGTGATAACATGCCATCTTATACGGCTGCACCAGCTGATAACGTACGGCCCATTGTGAAGGCACGGTATCTGTGTCTGCCTTAGCACTGGCGTTTATCGCTTGCCGGACAAGGTCCTGGCACTGCCCTGCCTCCAGTTTTAATGGCTGAGCATCAGGCGACAACATCAGGGGAGCTTGGGCATAGCTTTTATTCATGCCTGCCAAACCCAGGATCAGAGCCAGACTAAGAGAAAGCGTGCTGAGCTGGATACTCCGAAATGAAGTACGGATGCCGATAAATGATGACCCTGAAAGAAAAGATAACCGTGAAACTGTCGTTTGGGGCCTAAACAGGCTGACGCCTTGATCCTTAAAGCATGGTTGTATCATTGTACGTTCTTAAATTAAGTAGGGCTGTTATTTTTGTCATTCTTCTGATATCCACAAGACTGCCGTGTCTACGCTATAACGCTATAACTCTGATCGTTAACAATACTAATAAACAGCTTAAATAAACAATATGGCTACTTCTTTTGCTTTATCTGAAGGTGGGCGATTATGCCCCATACAAACAAGGCTAACCAGTATCAAAATGTTTTTTGCGACAAACTTCGCATTTACTTTGAGCTTGTGACCTGACGATACGCCTGAAGAGAGGTGACGCCGCTGTCCTGCAGCTGGTGAAGTTCATCCGTGTCATCGGAGTCATTCAGATCGCTGCTGGGAACCTGCTTTAACAGCTCCTGCTGGCTTGGTGCATACAAAACCTGGGGTCTGCGCGCACTTTCCAGCAGGTAGGAGCCGATTGCCTGACAGCTCTGTTTTGGCAAATAACGTGCTAGCGCCTGGCTGCACAGTGTGGGGTAGGCCAGATCCTGGGTCATGCTTTGCAGACTCAGCGCCTGGGTAACCGCTTCACCCAGAATCATTTGTGTGCGGTTACGGGCAGAGCCCAGCCGACCATGGGTAACACTGCCGACGGCGATGCCGATACCTAAACCCAGAGGGGCGGTATCGCTTAGAGCCGTTTTTTCCAACAGTGGCTGCACCGCCTGATGTATTGCTGACGCGGCAAGCCAGGCGTTTTCTGCATGCTGCTGATTACTTTGTTCACTTCCGGCCTGATTTGCGCCGGGGTCGGTATCATCATCTATGGACCAAACCGCCAGCAGGGCGTCAGCTCTTAACTCATAAAGCGTACCCTGATGCTTGCTGATTTCCTGACTTGCCAGGGTAAAAAAGCCATGTAGCAGGTGCACTGTCGCTTCCGGGGAGCTTTTCTGCTGATAAGCAGAAAAGTTCCTTAAATCTGCGCTTAAAATAATGCAGCGTGATTTTTTAGCGTGCAGTTGCCCGGTGGGCAAATGAAATGCGATTTCACTGGCGATATTCTCTGGCAGATAGCTGCTTAGATTATCATAAAGTCTTTGTTTCTCATGGCGGTTGCGCAGGTATTCCAATGCGGTCAATGACAGGGCTGCGATCAGGCTATATAAGGCCAGTGGCAACCATCCAAGCCAAAGCTGATGCTGCATTCCCCAAAAGTGCACGCCGATGGCGGCCAGGGGCAGTAACAAGGGCGCACTCAGTAACGCAGCACGGGACAGACGATTCTGATGCACGTTTACACGGCTGGACAGCAACAACAGCAGCAACAATGTCAGACCGATAGAAAACACCTGATAAACGATCTGGACTTTTGGTGTGTACGGCACCTGCTGATCCAGTAGGCTGGCAATCATTCTCGCCTGTATCTCAACACCGGGTGTTAACCCGCTATGGGGACTGGGCACAAGGTCACCCAAACCAAAGGCGGTTGCGCCAACAACAACCCAGCGGTTTTTTAGTCGGTTGGGGTCTATGCGCCCGGCGATAACATCTGCTGCGGATATCTGAGTAAAGCTACCCGGTGCTTTGCTGTAATCAACCCGCATTAATCCTTCGTTATTTACAGGGATTTGCAGCAGCGGATAATCCCGGGAGGTAATTAGCCAGGGAGCCTGAGTTGCTCCTGAATCGGCGCTCCATTCCAGGTCTTTAATATTCAGGTTGTGCAGCAAAGTGGCCAGAGCCAATGACGGGTACACTTGCCCTTTATAGCAAACTAATGGTGCCTGAAAGCGCACGGCTCCGTCCGGGTCAATTTCAGGGCTGATATGTCCGGCTCTGATGCGCGGTGCATTAACATCAGAACCCGCCCCTGCAATCAGACCTGAGGTATTAGCTAAGTAACCGTGGGCAACGGGCATGGCTGGGTGACAGGCCTGATTGAGCGCACCGGTGAGCACACCGGTTCGGTATGATTTCTGTTGCGCATCTAGCTGGGGTATCTGACCTACGAGGGCATTATTGGTTAGCAGGGCCTGATTCAGCAGAGGGTCACCTTGCCGGGCTTCCGGGAAAACCAGATCATAAACCTGGCTGGTCACGCCGTATTCTTTTAACCTGTCCGACAGCTCTGCAAAGGTCGCCCTTGACCAGGGCCAGGCACCTAGTTCCTGCAGGCTTTCATCATCGATGGCGACAATAACAATTCGCTCTTCTGGCGTAGTGTCAGGCTTCATCTGCCACGCCAGACTGCCCGTGCGCTCTTCAATCAGCGTAGCAGGCTCTTCAAACAGCCACTGCAAACCAAAAGCCACCACACTGGCCAACAAAATCACAGCCAAACGCGAGCCCAGCGGCGTTACGCTAAGGCTGTAAGGCAGGGATTCAGGCATCTGCTTTTGTTCTGTGGTGCTTGGTTTGTGTTTCATTATAAAACCTAGTGGCGGTCTTGTTATCGCGTCGTTATCACAGGACAGTTATCGAATATTGAACATAGTGTAATAAGTTACGACTTCTTCTGACGTGATAGCGATCACATCAAAACACGCCTTTGCAAAAACCCGCCTATTAAGTACTATTTTTTTGTTTAAAAAGGACTGCATTCGGGACGATTTGATCAGCCAGGTTCCGGCTTAACGGAAGTCGGTATCGGCTCCAAGCATCCAGCAGTGGTTTTTAATCTGTATTGCCAGTGGTGCGTCAAGGCTGTCTGCCGGTAACGCCATGTACCCTTGCCCTGTCACTTCAGATTCGCCGGGGTGGTGCAGACTTTGCGCGTGCCGCTGCAACTCATCTATCGCTCGCCTTGTACCCCATGCAGTGGTGTGCTCTGCACCCTGCTTGTGGCTATGGTTAATAATGGCTGCAATAAGTTTCTGAGCACTGTCGGGGTGATCGCCGGTAAGGGCCAGATCCATAATTTCAACCTGTAGTACACGATCGCCCTGATACCTGTGCTGGAGCACCGCGACGCCACGCAGACGGCCCCAGCGATATAGCTTCAGTATCCGGTAATCTTTTTGGGGGTGCTGTCGGAAACGCTGCTGCCAGTAGTCGCCTGTTTTTTCCAGCCAAAACACATTATCTGCATCTGTCATAAAGGGTTTTAATGCATTAACCCACTGCCAGTTTTTTTGCCGACGGCATGATTTTGTAGTCACTTGCCAGCCCAGCCCCATGGGGTTCGGCGGGCTGAGGTGTTCCCAGTAAGCCAGGTCGTCACCTTCCTGATACAGGCCAAGCCGTATGCCCAGCTTTAAGGCTCGGGCGGTGGGAAAACCATAGGCCATCTGATAAGCCCGCTGCGCCCCTAATTGTTCGTGTAAAAACAAGCGACTAACGGAGGCAAAAACACTGTGCTGCTTAGTGGCAAAACGATAAGCCTGAGCCACCATTACATCCGCCTGCTGGGCAACATTTAAGGTGCGGCCATGCCAACGCCCCTGGCGCGATAATGCACCGTAGTAAGCGATAACATTCTGGTTCTGGTCAACGGCGACGGTTCCGGCCTGGGGCTCGCGACCGTACTTTGTTAGCCACCAGTTTTCTTCCGGGGTTTGCTGAAAAACCTCAATAAATAAGCTGCGCAGCGCTGCGGCATCTTGCTTACAGGCGTAACGCACTTGATATTTTTTGGCTGAGGTTGCAGATGCGTTTGAGGCGCTGCTTTTTTCAGGCCCGGACTCCGTCACGTTCCCGGCAAGCTGAAGGTGATAATAAGCTTCGGCGTATTGACCTTCTGCCGCCAGATCTCCGCTTAACAGACTTCGGTAGGCCGCCAATGCTTCTGTTGCCCGTAAATAGTTGCCACAGGACAGTGCAGTTTTATGCTGCTGTAAGGCGGCGATTTTCTTATGCCAAACTGTGCTGATATTCAGAATATGAGTGGCCGGTAGCGGAGTCCACACCTCGTAAAACAGCACCCCCTGGGACAAAGGCAGTTCTTTATAATCGGACTCGGTGCAAACCGTTCCGTTACCGGCAAGGCCGTTATAGACGGCGTCTTTATAAACAGACAAAGCTCTGCGACCCGTGGCGGCATGATCAGGGTGCATATCCTGTAACCACGGAGCGATGATTAAGCTGGGCTGATAACTGACGATACTGGCTTGTATTTTTTCCTTTAAATCCGCTTCCTGATTCAGGCCACCGTCAGCAAGCTGCCAGCACTCCCATGTTAAGCCATCACCTAGCTGCTTAACGGCTTGCCCCAACTCCTGTTGCCGACGCTGGGCAGCCCCTTCCGGTAAACCACCGGCACCGGAACCATCACTGACAAGAATCAGGTGCGTGGGTATATTATGCTCTGCAAGCAGTGCCAATAAACCACCGCAGCCAATGCTCTCATCATCGGGATGCGGTATAAGTACCAGGGCTTTTCTGATCCTCTGTATTTCCAGCGGTTTAGGCGGTGCCTGTGCTGCTGTCTGTAACAGCGCCTGTACCTGAGATTCTGTGCTCGCTTCCATTGCGCCTTCAATAAGCCGGTTAACTGCTGAGCTGCTGTTCATAATAATTCGCTATCTGTTCCCAGGTCAGCCAGCTCTTGCTGGCTTGCCGTGCTTTGTTTCGCCAATAGTTGTAGGTATCGGGGTTGCTCAGCAGGTCTGCCATAGCATCTGCCAGGCGGGCAGAGCCCTGCTCTGCTAAGTCGGTGCTGCTGTCTGCTGTCTGCCCCATAGGAATCAGGCAGGCACCCAGTCCAAGAACTTCACCACTTCCCCCCTGACTGGGGGCTATAACGGGTACGCCTGCGGCGATAGCTTCCCGGTTAGCCTGGCCGTACGATTCTGCAGCACAGGTGCTGACGTAAAGGTCAGCCGCAGCCAATGTCCAGCTGATGTCGGCTTCAAAGCGGATAACAGGCTTGTGACTCAAATTTAATTGTTCGGCTAAGTCCTGCAGATTCTGGGGATCACCACCTCCGGCGATAATAACCTGCACCGGGATACCGTATTTGTGTTCAAGCAGGGCGCAAGCTTTGATCAACACAGGGAAATTTTTCACTGGGGCTAGTCGACCTACCGCAACAACCGTGAATAACTGATCGGAGGCTGGTTTGCCAAAGTGTTTCAGTGCGGCAGCTTTGTCGGGGCGTTCAATTTCAGGTCGCCCGTATCCCATTACAGTAATTTTGTGCTGCTCTTTTTCTAAATGCAGGTCCCTGACCAGTGCAGCCTTTGCAATATGAGAGGGTATAAATACATGGTCAGCCCCCATTAAAACCCGGCGCTCGGCTTTTAACAGACGCTTGTACATTTTATCAGGAATATCCAGGCCATCCTGAGCCACTGCCCAGGTAAAGCTGCCTAGGCCATGTTCTGTGACAATCAGCTTAAAAGGCCGCTTTAAGCATTTTTTTCGTAATAAACCCAGCTTTATCCCCCATACCAACCAAGGGTCATGAGCCCAAACATGGGTGACATGAGTGGCGATAGCTCGGGTCGCGGCCGCAATTCCCTGCACGATACGCTCGGCTATGGCCGGGGCCAGGTTAGCGAATACAGGGGTTAACCACCGGCTGATTTTAGGGTGCCATCGCTGATGGGCATGATGGCAGCTCTCTTTGGAAAAATAATCAATATGATGCCCCCTGCTTGCTAATACCTGCAGCAGCGGCTGCAGGGTTTTACCTAAACCGTAGGCTTTATCCTGTTGGTTTTCTCTGGTAACAATCAGGAGCCTCATAGGCGTACCGTTCAATGGACTCATTTTTGCGATGCTTTGTCAGCGTTTTCTACGGCTGTTTCAGCTTCTGCAGCGGTGGAGTCTACAAGGGAAGCCCCTGCGTGCCATTCTCGCTCTATATGGAATACGCCCTGCTCCAGACTAAAGTCCGGTGATTGCATTTTAAAACGGGCGGCGGGTATCTGTTGATCGTAAAACAGGATGCCCTGTTCGCATAACAGATAAACCTCAACCCAGTATTCACCTTTTAATAAGGGGAGTTGGGGGAAGTCTAAACGCGCACAGCCTTTGCCATCATCGCTTTGCTGCTGTTTGAATTCGTCAATCTGAGAACTGGCACTGGCGATCAGACGTCCGTCTGCGGCGTGCAGGGTGGTCGCAAGAGAGGGTGCGGGATGCCCAGCGGGGCCTTGCCAGCTGACATAGAGACTTAAACAGCTTTGCCCTGTGATTCCGACGGGAATTTTGGTTTGAGTTGCCGGTTTGCCATCCAGACTGACGCTCACCTGTTTAAACTGCGGCCGCCCTGGGTCCTGCGGTTGATCGGGCACAGGCAGCGAGGTATCTCCCTGCTCGATTCCATATAAAAACCCTTCGTAGCTGTGTATCACATCGGAGGGTTTCCCCTGAGCAATAACCTCACCCTGATGCAGCCAAAGTGCCCGGTTGCAGATCGCCTCCACCTGATAAAGGTTATGCGAGCAGAACAGAATGGTTTTGCCGGATTCTTTCAGCTGCATAATACGGTCAAAAGACTTTTTGGCGAAGGCACCATCACCAACACTCAGGGCTTCGTCGATCACCAGTACGTCGGGGTCTACGCAGACGGCAACGGCAAAAGCAAGCCGGACAAACATACCACTGGAGTATGTCTTGACCGGTTGATCGATGGCATCACCTATCTCAGAGAAGCGGTGTATCTCTTCAAACTTTGCTTCGAGTTCACTACGGCTTAAACCCAAAATAGCGCCGTTGAGAAAAACGTTCTCACGCCCGGTAAATTCGGGGTTAAAGCCGGAGCCGAGCTCCAGCAAAGCGGCAATCCGTCCTTTGATCGACACGCTGCCACTACTGGGTTGCAGGGTGCCGCAAATAAGCTGCAGCAAGGTTGATTTACCGGCACCGTTACGCCCAATCAGACCAACAATATCTCCTTGCCCTACCGTTAAATCCATAGACTTAAGGGCGACAAAAGGCTTGGATTTGTTTTTTACAAAGGGCAGTGATTCTATCAGTCGATCTGAAGGTTTACGGAACAGACGATAGGTTTTGCTAACGTCTTTTAATGCGATAACAGGTTTAGAGGACATCGGCAAACCCCCGACGTAGTTTGGCAAACAGAAACGCGCCCATTATGGCTGTAGCTACGGAAAACAGGCTAAAAATAACCAGCGATGATATTTCAGGCCAGGGGCTGCCGAGGAAAACCGTCCGGGACAGCTCTATAATGAGTGTCAGAGGGTTCAGGTGAATCCATTGCTGCGCCCAGTCCGGCAGCATAGACACGGGATAAAAAATGGGTGAAAGAAACATCAGCGGGGCAGTAATCATGGCCACAATATGCTGGGTGTCGGTAAAGTAGACCCCCAGAGCACCAAAGGCCAGAGCCATACCTAAAAGCATCGGAATAAAAATAAGCAACAACAGGGGCAGATAAATAATATTACCCGGAATACCGCCAGCCAAAAGACTGGCCCCCAACAGAAGAACTCCCAGGCTGATCAGAGCCTGAAAACCAGAGGATAAAACAACGATCCATGGCAGCAACTGAAGAGGAAAGACCACTTTTTTCACCAGATTGGGCTGATTTAAGATCGCACCGGGAGCCCGGGTCATTACATCACTGAAAAAGGTAAAGAATATTAAACCGGCAAACAAATTTAAGGCAAAGTGTACGCCACTGTTTGTGCTTTCCGCTACAACACCCGGCCACCGAGCCTGAAATACAAACTGAAAAACAAAAGTGTAGACAGCCAGCATCATAAGAGGCGTGATAATTGACCAGCCAATACCAAGCCATGATCCCTTATAGCGCTGCACGACATCCCGTTGCGTCATTTGAAACAACAGACCAAAATATTCTTTTGGCCAAAAATATGTTAGCACTATCTGAACCCCTTTGTTCTCAACTTGGTCGTGTTTGATAAGTGTTTATTTCGGTCAATTTTTTGGACGAAATGACCATCCGTATCCCTGATATTTACAGGCGTTCTTAAATTCTCGAACTCTTAAACGAACTCCCGGTTCTCACCATGGGTCCCTGGGCAGGTTATTAATCCCCCACATAAGCAAATAAGCAAGCTACGAACCCTTAAGCCTCACCATGAGCAAGATAATACAGCTTTTCCGGTTGCTTTATAATCAGACTGCTGGTGCCATTTCTTTGCACGATATCCTCAGCCTGCAGAGACTGAAACACCCTGGTGACCGTTTCCCGACTGGTATTAAGCATAATTGCCATCTCCTGATGAGTGGGTGGGTTGGCAATATTGATCTCCTGGGCAAGATCAGGCGTTTTACCATGGCCATCAGCCGCAGGGGAGCTATCCATTAAATCAAGCCCACTTAGCTGGGCCAGCTGACGGTAGATTCTCAGGGGAATACTGGTTAACGATAGTACGGAGCGCTGCTGAGTGAGCTCAATGACGCGACGGGCAAGGCGCTGACTTAAGGCTTTAATCAGGGGGTGAATCTCATACATAACACTTTCAATCGCACTATAGGGCAGCAGCACTACCTGGGATTTTGCCAGGGCCACCACAAACTCGGGGTTAGGGTGATGCCCAAACAATCCAACCTCGCCACAGAAATCCCCCGGTCTTACAAAGTAAAGACCAACTTCTCTGCCATCCACGGTAAAATCAACCCCTTGCAAGCTCCCTTCGAAGAGAAAGCATAGGTTCGATTCAGCCTCGCCCGGATCGATCACAATCTCACGACGTGAGAACTTACGCAGGACAGCATGAGCTGCCAGCGATTCTAATGCCGGGTCGGTTAATTCGTGAAGAAGGTCAAATCGCCTTAAAACTTCGATTGAGACGGCCATTAATCCCTCAAAAAAACCGGTACAAAAAAGCAAAATCAACTAAAAACAAGCAAGCTACAGTCGTCAATCTCATATCATTATGTTTCGGCTGGCGCTGTTAGGTCGCTTTTGTTCCAGCATCCAGCCTTTTATCTTTTTTTAAACCTTGATATATCGAACCACAGGCCCGATATCGCGTTGGGTGGCGCATCTACTGATTAGTTCACGATTAAAGCATAAAATTTAAGCATGGCGTGTGATTGTCATCACGTATACTACCCCGGCACCTTGCTATGATGCTGAAGTAGCAGAGGTGAAAGCACGGGCCATTAAAGTCAATGCAGTGACTGAATAGAATCAATGCGGTGACTGAACTCGCCATACCTCAGCAGTTTATTGTTAACTTGTTGATAGTATTGTCTTTATTTATGCTTGCTTACAAGTACATTTTGCGTTCTCGTAATGCATCAGTAAAAGGTGGAATTATGCAGCAGTCGTCAGTCAACGAGCACTTGGTATCAGGCAAATTTTGCTCAACACTGGGTGTGTCGTTTCGTACCTTACTTAACAAGACATACTGCCTGTCTTTTCTTGTTGTGTGGGTCGTTGCTTCTGCGACCTCGTCGCTCACGTATGCGGCAGAGAATAACGTCGGCAAGATAACCTTAGCGATAGGCCAGGCGGTTATTGAGCGCAGTGACGGCAGAAAACAGGATGCCAGCACCGGCATGAATCTTTATTCCGGTGATACTCTTACCACATTTTCCAGTGGCTACCTGCACCTGCAGTTTATTGATAATGCCCTTTTGAGTATGCGCCCCGGCAGTCGGCTTTCTATTGAAATGTACGACTACGACCCAAAATCACCCGAACTGAACGCGGTACGTTTTAATTTGGAAGAGGGTCTTGCCCGCTCGGTATCTGGCAGCGCGGCCAAACAAAACAATCAGAAGTTTCGTTTAAATACGCCCATTGCAGCCATTGGTGTTCGCGGTACTGATTTTACTGTATTGGCCGATGCGGACAGGGTTCGCACCTTTGTTAGTGAAGGCGCTATCGTTGTTTCTCCTTTTTCCAGCGAGTGCCACTCACTGGCCCTTGGCCCTTGTGCCAAAGATGGTATTGAGCTTAAAGGTAACAGCAATCAATTGGTCGAGTTCAGTTCTTTCTCTGTTCGCCCGCAACTGCTTCAACTCGCTCTTGAGACAACGCCAACGTCTAACTTGCTGTTAAATGATGAGCTGCTAGCGAAGCTTACACCCGCTTCTGAAAACCTTCTTCTAACAAACACTCAGACCCGTGTTGCCGCTCAGTCTTCAGAAGGGCAGGACAAAAGCAATGGTGCGAACGCTTCAGAGGACACTTCGGATGATCCGGCGGTAAACAATACAGCGAAATCAACAGAAAATACGCAAAAAAATGCCGAAAACATCGCGGACGTTACACCGTCTGACGAACAGTCACGGTCTGAAGGCGCTCTTGTGGCAGACAATACGGACTCTTCTGGTAATACGATAGTTCTTGAGGATGCAACCACTGTCTTGTCTGCTGATAACGGCACTAACATAACGTCTGATTCAGATCAGTCGTCAACAGTCGCTATTTTGGCTGATGCTAACGACCAGCACTCTGATCAGTTTGACGGCGCTGAAGTGGTTGATGTCAATGAGTTGATGCCGAAAGATATTCCAAAACAGCAGGAGATGCTGTGGTCCTACACGCCTTCCGATAAGTTTAACGCACCGGATTTTATCTATTCGGATCAACTGGTATCTGCCGGAATTAGCAGCAAGACTCTGGATAAAAGTCTGATTGTGGCGACCGACGGCTTCTCCCTCTATCGCCCGAATGAACTATTTGAAACCGTCAATCCCAATATAGGCAAGGTAAGCTTTGCTCTACAGGATGCAGCAGCATTTTATTATGCCGGTGGAAATCAGTTTGACCTTAATATTGACAGCAGTATGCTGCAGATCGACTTTGGTAAGGGTAAGTTCTCTACCGCCCTCCAGCTAAGCCATGAGGAAACAGGGCAGATTAGCTTCAGTACGTCAGGTGATGTATTAAGTAACGGCCTGTTTAGTAGTCAACAGGCTGACCAGATGCTGGAAGGCGCATCCAGCCTAGATGCAAATGCTGCTGGTTATTACTTTCAAAAGAATATTCCCCATTTAGAGAGCACCATTGACGGTATAACAGTCTGGCAGGCTCCAAAAAAATAAGCGACGGAACAGAGTCTCAATCGTATTCACTTTAATCAATTTCCATAGAGGATTCTATGTCAAGCTACGCTCCACTTTCCCACAGCACTCATAAGTCAGCCGGTTGGGATCTAATCTCCAGCTATGAATTCGCTGCAGGCGATGCATTAGCACCTGTTAGTGTGGCTGAAATATCTCAGCTGATACCCCGCTATACAACAGCATTTTATCGGGCGAATCCTAACGACCCATTGCAGTTCGTAGCGATTCAGGGACTGTATCCTGGTCAGAATCTTTTTGTGACGTCTCAGGGACAATGGTTGGGCGGCTATGTACCTGCGGTATATCGCGGCTACCCATTCCGCATGCTTCCTATCCAGGAAAGCGACAAGCTGGCACTCTGTGTTGACGAGGAAAGCCCGAACTTTAAAGCTCAATTGGGTGAACATAGCCAACCTCTTTTCAATGCTGAAGGTGAGCTGTCCGAACTAGCTTCCCGTGTTAAAGATTTTTTAATCGCCCAGCATCAGCAACGTACAAAAACAGAAGCTCTTCTTAGCCTGCTGGATGAATATGGTGTGATACAGCCCTGGCATATCAAAATTGATGGTTTGCCGGAGTCTATCGCCCCGCACTCAGGTCTATACCATATCAATGAAAAGAAACTTAAGAGCCTGGCACCAGAACAAGTACAGGTTCTCAACCTGCGCGGAGCCTTAGCTTTGGCTTATGCTCAGCTGCTATCCGAACACCGGATGCAGGAACTCTCCAGACTGTTCGATATTCATGCTCGCCACGCTAAAGCGAATGCAGATGCCAGCAATATTGACTTAGAAAAAGTATTTGGCAGCGCTGAAGATGACCTTTTCCGTTTCTAAATCAATAAATAACACCTAAAACCCAGTGTAGCTCCTATATATTTATCCTTTATATAGGGGCTATTCTGGGCCTGTGTTTTTGTTTGTATTGTTTTTCGTGCGTATGTTCCTTTTGCAGAGCTTAAGAGAGAGCCTTTTCTTTATCCTGTGCGACTTAAGAAAGGGCTTTTAATGGTGTATGAGAAGGGCATAAAAGCCCTAAATCATGAGCCTCTTGTGTTTTTTAGCTCTGCCCCCATTTTGAATATACTCCGGGTCTTGTTGCTTATGCTGGCATGCTTATCAAAGTCGCCGACAAGCACAATTTCTGTCGTAAACACCATGAAAGAGAGTTTTAGATGAGTGTCGATATAGCCAGTGATTTAAAAGACGCACTGCGAGCCAGCAAGAAAGGCTTTATTGCGGCAGGCTTTTTTAGTTTTTTTATCAATATCTTAATGCTGACCGCTCCTCTATATATGCTGCAAGTATATGATAGGGTTGTTGCTGCCCGTAGCTTTGATACGTTGGTTTATCTAACCGTAATCATGGTGGGCATGTTTACCATTATGGGGTTGCTGGAGTGGATTCGCTCCAGAATATTGGTCAGGGTTGGTAATCAGTTAGATAATGCATTAAGCCCTCGTATTTATACTGCGATGTTTGAGCAGGGCATACGTCAACCGGAAAAACGCAATGCGCAACCTTTGGCTGACTTAACGGCTGTTCGCCAGTTTATGACCGGGAACGGGCTGTTTGCATTTTTTGACGCCCCCTGGATGCCTATTTATATCGGTCTGTTGTTTATTTTCCATTCCGCTTTTGGCTGGTTTGCAATCTGTGCCGGTATTATTTTGCTGATTGTTGCGATCATCAACGAAAAGGTGACACGCAAACCAATCACTGAAGCCGGTAGTGAGAACATTCAGGCCCAGAACCTTGCTAATAACAATATCAATAACACAGAAGTCCTCCATGCAATGGGGATGCTGCCCAATATTCTGAAACGCTGGTCGTCAAAGCACCAGGAAGTACTATCAAAGCAGACCATAGCCAGTGATAAAGCCGGTGTCTTTGCGAACCTCAGTAAGATACTGCGCATGATGTTCCAGTCTTTGATTTTGGGATTGGGTGCTTTCTTTGTCATTCAGAATGAGATGAGTGCCGGTATGATGATTGCTGGCTCTATCTTAATGGGCCGGGCCCTGGCTCCACTTGATTTATTGATTGGTACTTGGGCAGGTTTTAATGGCGCCCGAACAGCTTATAGCCGCCTCAATAAGCTACTAATTGATATCCCCAGCAATCAGAGAAAAATGTCCTTACCAAACCCTGAGGGCGCACTCATGATCGAAAATGTTCATGCGATTCCTCCTGGTGCAAAAGCAGCAGCGCTTAAAGGGGTTAATTTTTCTATTCAACCAGGCATGCATGTCGGTATTGTAGGCCCAAGTGCAGCAGGTAAGTCTACCCTCTCCCGTATTATCCTGGGATTATGGCCGGTAGCTAATGGCGTGGTACGTCTGGATGGTGCGGATATCAATCACTATAACCGTGACGAATTAGGCCCCAATCTTGGCTATTTGCCACAAGACATTGAGCTGTTTGATGGCTCCATCAGTGAAAATATCGCCCGCTTCGGACCGGTCGATGCCATCAAAGTTGTTGTTGCCGCAAAAAAAGCAGGCGTTCATGAGATGATTCTTGAGCTTCCAAATGGCTATGACACGCGCATTGGTGGTAATGCCGGAGCCTTATCAGGTGGTCAGCGTCAGCGTATCGGTTTAGCTCGGGCCCTATATGGCACCCCTAAGTTACTTGTTCTTGATGAGCCCAATTCCAACTTAGACGACCAAGGTGAAATGGCTTTGGTTAATACCATGCAGACACTCAAACGTGAGGGTGTCACAGTTATTGTTGTCAGCCACCGGCCTTCTATTCTCAGAAATATCGATCAGCTTCTGGTGCTTAAAGACGGAATGATGCAGATGTTTGGTAACAGAGATGATGTGATGCAGGCTTTGGCTCAACAAAAACAGCAGGCAGCATCGTAAATTTCTAATTTTATCTGAGAGTAATCATGAAGAAATCAGTGGTTGAGCCTCCTAAATCAAAAGAGGCAACTGAAGCTAAAGGGGCAACTCCCCAGCCTCAGGAACAGAAAAATACCGGCAATACGCCATTAAAAACCGATAATACAAAAAAACCAAAAACAGATGACACCGAGAAATCCGGTCAGGCACTGGCTAAAGTCGCTACAGGTAAAGCGATGAAAGGCCAGGATCAGAAGTCGGTGAAAACCCAGGCACAGTCTGAATCGGAACTGCTTCAGGTTCCGGTCAATGACAGAACCTATATCATTCTGGGCTTTGCCATTTTACTGCTGAGCCTGGGTACCTTCACTATCTGGGCGGCTTTTGCCCCTCTGAGCAGTGCCGTTATCGCTCAGGGTGAAGTTGTGGTGGACTCCTACAGAAAGTCTATCCAGCATCTTGAAGGCGGCTTGGTTGAGAATATTTTTGTCCGTAACGGTGATCTGGTTCAAGCTGGCGACCCTCTAGTACAGCTTGACCAGACCTCATGGCTGGGTGAGTCAGAAAGTAACCGAAAACGAATGTTCAGCACCCTGGTACAGCTGGAACGTTTACGCAGTGAACAGATGCTTGCCGGTGAAATGGTATACAGCCAGGAGGTACTAGAAGCGACTGAAAGCGATAAAGATCTGGCTGCGGTCCTTGAGCAGAACCGACAACTGCATAAGGCCAGGGTTGCTGCTCATCGCCAGGAGCAACAGGCACTCAAGTCTCGCGCAGCCCAGGCCAGAGAGCAGATTGACGGCCTGAAAGAGCAGCAGTCTATTGTGAATGAGCAGATTGCACTTCTGGAAAAAGAGTACGAGGCCTATACCACGCTGTTAAATGAGCGTTTGGGTGATGGTCAGCGTGCACGGGAGTTGAATCGCCAGATTCTGACCTCTAAAAATGAGGCGGCCCGTCTGCAATCGGAAATTGCGAGAACGGAGCTGGTTGCAGCGGAATACAGTGTTCAACTGAGTAACAATCGCCAAAATTACCTTAAAGATATTGGCGAGCGGATTCAGGCGGCTCAAGCTGACTATTTCGATACCCAGGAGCGCTACCGCATCTCCCAGGATCGCCTGAAGCGAGCCACGATCCGCGCTCCGGAATCCGGCTATATTGTGGGCTTGCAGGTGCACACCATTGGCAGTGTCGCCCGTCCGGGTGCAACGCTGATGGATCTGGTACCGGGTCAGGATAAGTTTGTTGTGGAAACAAAAGTAGCAACCAACGATATCAACAGTATCCACCAGGGCCAGAAAGCCGATGTTCGTTTCTCTGCTTTCAACCAGCGCACCACTAAGGTCATTGAAGGTGAGGTGATCAATATCTCCGCTGACCGCCTGATCAATGAAAATACAGGCGAACCCTATTATCTGACCCGTATTAAAGTAACGGAGAAGGGTAAACAGGATATGAGTGACGAGATGAACTTGATCCCCGGTATGCCTGCGGAAGTGATGATTCGCCGGGAAGATCGTACTCTGTTCAGTTATCTGCTGAAACCGATTGCGGATAGTTTTGCCCGTAGTTTCCGCGAGAAATAGGACTCAACCGAAATGCCCGGAAACCTTTTATGGCTTCTGTCATTGCAGGCATATCAGGCCCGTTGTTAAGACTTATTGTTAAGGGCTTTTTAAGGATCTGTGTATCGTATTTCTGCCTGAGCCTGCTTTTTAGCAGGCCAAATACAGCCAGAGTTACTGCGCCTTCAGGCGCAGTTTGTTTATTGTTGGAGTGTTTTCACCATGTTTTTTTCCGTGTCTGATGATATCCGAACCACTTTTAATCCGGTCCGGTCTGCTTTTATGCCCGTCCGGTACGCAACGGGGGCTCTCCGGTATACAGTCTGCACAATAGCAGGGGCCTTACTCGGTGTGACAGCTCAGGCCCATGCTGAACAGCTTTCATTTCAGGAGGCTGTTGAAGCGGCCCTCAGTCATGACTCTCAATACAGTGCGGCAAAGGCAACGTTTCAGTCTGAAAAAGAAGAAGTAGCCCTGTCCAGAAGTCGGCTTTTGCCAAGCATTGATCTTTCTGCACGCTATAGTCATGAAGATTCAACCAATATCTATACGGATGAAGCCAGTGACTATTACAACCCGGATCAGCCACGCTCCTCCGGTGTTCTTGATGATACCTATTGGAGAATTTCCCTCAGTCAGCCGTTACTGGATATCAGTGCCTATCGCAACCTGAAGGCCAGTCATGCGTCTGTTGAAGCTGCACGCTACAGACTGGCAGAGGCGGAGCAAAGCCTGGTTTACCGTACCGCTGAGCGCTATCTGGCCGTTTTGTATAATGCTCAGCTGGTTTATCTGAATAAGAATATTCATGAAGCCCTGTCACTGAAATACCAGCAGTCTCAGCGTCGGGCCAGTCTGGGGGTTGGTGATGAGCTTGAACTCCTGGAACTGGAATCCCGCCGCGACTTGGCTCAAACGGATTACCTGAAGGCCAAAAGTGATCTGGAAGATGAGAGAACAAAACTCAGGATCATCACCGGCAGAAACTTTACCCCTTCTGAGGCCTGGGCTGCCAAGGCTCACGCGATAAACCCGCCTCTTATGACCCTGTCCGAGGAGGAGGTTATCGCTTCGGCCCGTAACAATCAGCTCTTTCTGGAAAGTACCGCAACCCTTAGGCAAGCTGTTTTATCTGAAAGCGCGAATAAAGCCTCTTACTACCCGACACTTTCCCTTAGTCTGGATTACAGCGACCGCGACTCCGATGATGAGTTCAGGGAGAGTGAAGCCTTTATAGCGGCTATCAATCTGAGCCTCAATCTTTATGGTGGTGGCAAAACCAGCGCTTATCTTCGTCAGGCAACGGCAAAAGTTAACGCCCAAGAGGCCCGACGTGATGGCGTACTTAAGGATTCCGAGCAAAAAATCAGTCTTGCCTATGCCCGTAAAAAGAACTTGGAAGAGCGCCTGATCGCTCTGAAACGCTCTATACAATCCAGTGAACGCTATCTGGAAGCGGCCGAACGAGGAAGAGATCTCAATCTGCGAAGCCAGGTTGATGTTCTTGATGCGCGTACTCAAACATTGGATGTAAAGCTGAGACTGGCTGAGGCTATGAATGAATACCTACTGTCGGATCTGCAGCTGCAGTATCAGTCCGGCCAGCTGGACAGAGATTATGTGGCATTTTATGACACCTTATTTTCTGAAGCGCTGAGCCACTGATTGTTTTAACCATATTATTGATTAAGTTATTTAAAGCCGGTATTGCAAAAAATTATGATAACTGAACAATCCTCCGGGAAAACATCGTTCAGTATTATTTTCAGGAGCATGAACCGGCGATTGAATCAAATGTTATTCACCGGTTGCTTGGAAGTGGAAGAAAGTGCTGTCTGAGGCTGTTTTAGATAAGCTCTACCTGCTGAAGGCAGAGCTTGCCTAGCCACAGACCTGATCTTTAATGCCGCCCGTATAAATTAAAAAATGATTAACGAGGCCTGCCTGCTAGCGGGCTCCAAATCCTGTCAGTACCGTACGTATCGTCTTGAAAAAAATCAATACATCCAGCCAGATCGAAAAATGCTTTATGTAGTAGAAGTCGTATTGCAGCTTCTTCTCCATTCCTTTCAGGTCGGCTGTATACCCTTGGTTCACCTGCGCCCAGCCGGAAATTCCGGGTCTGACGACATGACGATAGGAAAAGAAGGGGATCATATCTTCATACCATTCGGCCAGCTCTTTTGACTCAGGCCTAGGACCTATAAAGCTCATTTCACCTTTAAGTACGTTAACGAGCTGGGGCAGCTCATCAATGCGATACTTTCTGATGATTCGGCCTATATCGGTTATGCGGGGGTCGTTATTTTCATTCGTATATCCCTCCCCCTCTATATCTACATGCATACTGCGGAATTTATAAACATTAAAGAGTTTTCCGCGGTAGCCAATTCTCTCTTGTATAAAAAAAACGGGGCCTTTTGAATCCAGCTTGATCAGCAGACCGGTAACAATAACCACAGGAAGGATCAACGGAATAAGAATAAACACTAATATAGCGTCAAAAAAACGTTTCATAATGCTGTACATGGGTGATGGCGTTAATGTGCCTATGTCGTTTTCAGCCATGTGCCCAATGCTGACTCGACCTGTCAGCATCTCCTCAATCTGCCTGTAGTGAAAAACCGGAATATTAGACAGTGTGCACTTGGCCAGAAATTTCTCCCATACCGCTGGAATCTGGTCAAAGTGCAGGTCAGCAACAATAGCGTCGTAGCGCCGACCCTGCAGGTCAGGCGCATACAGGGTGTGCAACTGAAGTTCAGGGTTAATGCTCAGGCTTTCTGCTCGGCCAAGGGGCACCAGCGCCAGTTTCGGTGCTCTGAAGCGTTTCCTGATATAAAACGCAGTTACCGACCAAATGTTAGCGAAGATGTAGGAGATCAGTAGCGGTTGCCGGATATATTCAATTCTTAGATAAGACATTCCGGAGACAATAACCAGCCAGATGATGGCTAATAACGGCAAGATATAAACAACGCTTTGCTGGGCCCCAGGAAAATGCCGAATCTGCCTGATAATAATGAACGCCAGGCAAAAACAGGTAACCTCTGAGAGCAGTGTATTAATATATAGGCTGTCGGATAGCTTGCCAGAATGGTTAAAAAATACGAATTGCCACAAGGGGAGTAACGTTACAAAAAGTACCCCCAGCAGGAACTGAAAATAACCACTAAACAGTATGCGTTCATGCCAAAGTGAGTGTCGGCGTTGAAATGTATTCCTCACTGTGAAACCTTATATAAGTAGCAGTACATATTTTTTAATTAGTATAATCCCAGAATAATCAACAACAGCAGATATAGCTTGTCTCGGGGCCGCCGTCTCAACTCTGAAAAGTTCATGATCAGAAAGCATCTGCTATTAAAATTGTTGACCTGAGCAGGGTCCAGTAATTCGGATATTCTGACAACCTGATCTCTGTACCATCCGTTTTTTACGAGCTTAATTCTTTTTATGTAAGCCTTGATGCTGACATTAGCCCCGACCTGATTTGAGCTGTGCTGGCGGTAATGCATACCGGGCTGAGAATCAATATACCATTTATATTTCTGATTTCGACAAAAGGCATAAATTAACCAGTCGTGCAGATCAACTAAATCAACACGCTCCTGTTGCGAAAGCAAGAGATGCTGCAACTTACAAGCCACGGAAGACCTGAGCAGATAAGTACATCCCGGGCCGGCAGCTTCAAAGAAATAGTCGTATTGTGTTTGGGGCTGGGCTTTATTTAAGCATTGCTTACGCCCATCCGGCCAAAAAGCGATTACATTGGAAGAGTATGCATCATACCCTTGCTCCAGAAATGACCAGGCTCGGCTCAGTTTATCGTTAAACCAGATATCATCCTGATCAGCCAGAGCGATGGCATCATAATTCTCCAGCTGGGTATCCCGCAACAGGCGATAAAAGTTCTTCCCGGCACTGCCAAAATGAAAGCCGCAGGGTAGCACTGTTATGTTCCCGGATTGAGCCGCGCGCTGTGTAATCCAGTATTCCGTACCATCATCTGACGAGTCAACACTAACAAAAAGATGCACATCAACATCTTTCTGCTGGAGAATACTGTCCACTTGCTCCTGAAGCCAAACCATTCCCTGATATGCGGCCATCAGAACAGCAATTTTAGGCGGTGGCGCACATGTCATAACATCAGGATTCGTTCTTCAGCTTTGTGAGCATCCGGCTCAACTCATCCTGCCATTGAGGTATCTCTATCGACAAGGTGCGCTGAACTTTAGTGCAATCGAGCCTCGAATTAAGAGGCCTTTTGGCCGGTGTCGGATACTCAGATGTCGTAATACCCTGAACCACAGGCTGCTTTTCAAGTAATCCCATCCCATAGGCCTGCGCGAAAATTTCTATGGCAAAGCCATGCCATGTAGTCTCAGGCTGATTGGAAAAGTGATAGATTCCGGAGTCTAAGCTCCCGGTGTAGAAGTACTGCCGGGCAAAACACCACAGAGTCTCAGCAATGCTGGCAGCACTGGTCGGGGCTCCCTGCTGATCGGCAACAACACTCAAAGCATCACGCTCACCGGCTAACCGAAGCATGGTTTTGACAAAGTTTCCGCCATGAACACCAAATACCCAGCTGGTTCGGAGGATCAGATAAAGGGCACCGGACTGCTGCAGCGCTTGTTCGCCGGCAAGTTTACTCGCGCCATAAATACTCTCAGGCGACGTTGAATCTGTCTCCTTGTAGGGAGTATCTTTTTCACCATCAAACACATAGTCTGTTGAAATATGGAGCACAGGTATCTGTCGCTGTTTGGCTTCTTGGGCTAAATTCAAAACACCATCGTGGTTAACAGCATAAGCCTGATCGGGCTCCGCTTCTGCCTTATCAACTGCAGTATATGCAGCAGCATTGATAATCAGATCCGGCTGAAACTGCTCCATAACAGCCTTTACTCTGTCAGCCTGGGTAATATCCAGTTCAGAAGACGAGCAGGCCAGAACCTGAACTATTTTGCCATCACCATGCTTTTCCCGATCAGCGCCTGAGACCGATACAGTCGTCGGTGCCTGCTCCACTAAAGACTTGCCGACCTGCCCATTAGCTCCGGTTATCAGAATTTTAACCATGCTCAGGTTCCAGAGATGCATATTTTGAGTCTTTATCAGACAATAATACGTCTTCTATTGGCCAATCAATATTCAACAAGGGGCAGTTCCATGCAACGCCACCTTCATCACTGGGGTCATAGTAATCAGTACATTTATAAACAAAATCGACTTCTTCACTTAAAACCACAAAACCATGGGCATAGCCCGGCGGAACCCAGAGTTGCAGGTGATTATCTTCACTCAGCTCAACACCGACATACTGCCCATAAGTTGGCGAGGCGGGGTCAATATCTGCTGCAACATCAAAAACCGCACCACGGGTAACACTGACTAACTTGCCCTGAGGTTTTGTTTTTTGGAAATGCAGCCCCCGTAATACACCTCTGCGGGAGCGGGAGTGATTATCCTGTACAAAAGCCAGGTCGATACCTGCCATATCCAGGTAGCGCTGCGCATTAAATGTCTCTTTAAAAAAACCACGATGATCACCGAACACTTTAGGTTCTATGATTTTAACCCCGGCTAAAGCCGTATCTGTTACTTTCATATTGGTATTTAAACTCTGTCTTCCTGTGCCAGCTTGAGCAAATATTGCCCATAACCGGTTTTAGCCAACAACTGCCCCTGAGACTGCATCTGTTCACGGGTCAGCCAACCGTTGCGATAAGCGATCTCTTCCAGACAGGCAATTTTAAGGCCCTGCCTGTGCTCGACGGTCTGGACAAACATACCGGCTTCCAACAGGCTTTCATGGGTTCCGGTATCCAGCCAGGCAAAACCGCGACCGAGTAATTCAACATTGAGATCACCCCGCTCCAGGTAAGCCTGATTAATGCTGGTAATTTCCAGCTCGCCGCGCTCTGAAGGCTTAACCTGTTTAGCTATTTCAACAACATCATTGTCATAAAAATACAGCCCGGTAACCGCATAGTTTGACTTGGGTTTAACCGGTTTCTCTTCGATGGACAGAGCCTTGCCATCAGGATCAAAATCAACAACACCGAAGCGTTCCGGGTCGTTCACTAAGTAGCCAAAAACAGAAGCACCCTGCTCACGGTCCGCGGCGGCTCTGAGCTGGCGGCTAAAGCTCTGCCCATAGAAGATATTATCTCCAAGAACCAGGCAAACGCGGTCATCACCAATAAACTCTTCACCGATAATAAAGGCCTGAGCCAACCCATCCGGAGATGGTTGCTCTGCATAACTCAGCTCAATGCCATAATCTGAGCCATCTCCCAGCAGCTTCTGAAAATTTGGCAGATCTTCAGGCGTGGAAATCACAAGGATTTCACGAATACCAGCCAGCATCAGTACCGATAGTGGATAAAAAATCATCGGTTTGTCGTAGATGGGCAGCAGCTGTTTCGATACCCCTTTAGTGATTGGGTAAAGGCGGGTGCCCGAACCTCCGGCTAAGATAATACCTTTCATGACTTTTCTCCCAAACGACCCAGTTGATACTCACCACTCAATACTCGCTGCCACCATTGAGGATTGTCCAGATACCATTGCACAGTTTTACGGATACCTGTTTCAAAGGACTCTTCAGGAACCCAGCCTAACTCGCGTTCAATTTTGCCTGCATCAATTGCATAACGCACATCATGACCGGGCCGGTCTTTAACGAAGGTGATCAGATCACGATAATGGTCGGCTGGCTTCTCCGGCAACCATTGCGCGTGGGAGTATGTACCCGGTGGCGCCAGCTCCTGCAGGAGGTCACAAATGACTTCAACAACCTCAAGGTTGCGCTTTTCGTTGTGCCCGCCAATATTATAGGTTTCACCGACAACACCGTTAATAACCACACTTACCAGCGCACGGGCGTGATCTTCAACATAAAGCCAGTCCCGTACCTGATTACCATCGCCATAAACCGGAAGCGATTTTCCGGATAAAGCATTAAGGATCATATGGGGGATCAGTTTTTCCGGAAAGTGGCAGGGGCCATAATTATTGGAACAGTTCGTCACCAACGTTGGCAGGCCATAGGTACGCTGCCAAGCGCGCACCAGGTGATCAGAGCTGGCTTTCGAGGCTGAGTAAGGCGAACTTGGAGCATAAGATGTCGTTTCCAGAAAGAGATCTTCAGTTCCTTCCAGATCCCCATATACCTCATCCGTTGAAATATGATGAAAACGGAACGCTGTCTTATCTGGCTCACTCAAACCATTCCAGTAACGGCGAGCCACTTCCAGAAGCGTGTAAGTACCTACAATGTTGGTCTGGATAAAATCTGCCGGGCCATCAATCGAACGATCAACATGGCTTTCTGCAGCCAGATGCATAACATGCGTGGGTTTAAAATCTGCAAATAGTGCGTCCATAGCTTCTGCATCGCAAATATCCGTTTGCGCAAACCGGTATCGGGGGCAGGAGGCGACACTGGCTACAGAATCCGGGTTGCCAGCGTATGTCAGCTTGTCGATGCTCATGACGTCATGAACTGTATTTTCTACCAGATGGCGAACCACCGCTGAGCCTATGAATCCAGCCCCACCTGTAACCATAATTTTCATTTCAAATGCACTCAAAACTATTTCAAATTTTGTCTGTTTCTACTGCAGAATCACAAGGCCAAAATAAACATGCTATTCCCAGATAAAGACCTCATTACAATCATGGAACCATAACAGAATGAGACATTCTTAGCAGCCAGTTTGACCATAGAATCACCTGCCGGAGCCTCATTCAGATGCCTACGTCACAACTCCATCAAAACCACAGCCATAACCATCATCATAACTCCATCAGAACCACTGTCACGGCTATCGCAATGACCCACAGAACAGAGCTTCTGCGTAGCAGGGCTTCCAGTTCCTGTAGCTGTTCATCTTTGTGGGTGCTGTCTTCAGCAGACGGGAAAGGTTCACTATCACAACCTTCAACTTTTTCACCCAAAGCCCCCAGAGCAAAATGGGTCAAAAGCATTTCATGGGAGTGCTTTTTATTTAAAAGGCTGCTGATCCATTGATGACTACAATACACAAAGTGGCCGGTCAGCATAAAACTCAGCCCCATCAGTTTTGCCGGTAGCCATTCAAACAGGTACTGAACATTTCTGATCCGGCTGGCGGAAATAGCCGAAGTTTTCTCTGCCGTGACTCCGATCGGCGACTTGTCACAAAACAGTATCATTAATCGGGCCAGTAAAGCACCTTCCGCGCCCAACCACATAAACCAAAACGTAATCAGAAAGAAATCCTGGAATCTCATATTTATGAGCCGGGAAAAAACCCGCTGATAAAGCTGTTTCTCATCTTTAATATTCTCACCGGGTAAAAGTTCAGAGGCATACTGATAAGCCCCTTGCAGGTCTTTTTGTCGCCAGGCGATCTGAAAACGGGTGAACCAGTGATAGCTGTCTTTGCGGCCAAGACTGTAAAGCAAGACCAAAATGGATAAAACAAAAGCAGGGAACCCCCAGATAAACTGTTCCAGAACAGCAAGCACAATACTAAGCCCAACAACAGGCAGAATAACTGAGACAAAGAAAACACCTGTTCCGGCAAACCAACGGGGCAAGGTTGTATTAGACGGTGTTGTATTGGACGGTGCTGTATTGGACGGTGCTGTATTGGGCTGATTAGCTGCCGTTGTTACGCTACCCGGTTCTTCACTTTCCGGATCATAAAGATGGCGTGCCTTTGGTTTGAACAAAGTGACAGCTCGGTCCTTAAGCGAAAAAAACCAGTGATCGTGGCATTTTTCAGGCATTAAGCTAAGAAGCGCCCGTAGCATCAGAACGGTAATTAAAACGACAAATTCCATGAGTAAACCTCGCCTGTCCGTAATATGACTTAATAAATTGAATTCTCAGGTCTGATTATCTTCGTTGCTGTGACTTATCATACCCTTGACCTGGTTTCGGTATCTGACCCAATCAAAAGCCTGTCCGGGGTCTGTTTTTCGTCCCGGGGCAATCTCATTATGGCCAGCGATATTATCAGTCGTTATTTTTGGATAATAATGCCTGATCTCATCGGTGACCCTGGCAAGAGCCCTGTACTGTTCATCGGTATAGGGGCAGGTGTCAGTGCCTTCCAGTTCAATACCAATCGAAAAATCATTGCAGTTTTTACGGCCCTGAAATGAAGACTGTCCCGCATGCCAGGCGCGCTGATTCAAAGGTACAAACTGAATTAATGAGCCGTCACGCCTTACCAATAAGTGAGCAGAAACTTCTATACCTTCTATTTCTTTAAAAAACGGATGGTACGAGTGATCCAGACAGTTGGTAAAGAATTGCTCGATATAATTCCCGGAAAACTCCCCTGGCGGCAGACTAATATTATGAATCACCAGAAGCTCCACATCGACACCCTCAGGTCGCCGATTAAAGTTAGGTGAAGGCTTTCGGGCCACACCAGCCAACCAGACATCTTCCTGGTCAGCGCGGGGTAAAGCCGCCGAGGGCCGTAAGTCTTGGTGCATAGTGTTAGCTCATCCCGGTCAGAGTCGTTGTTCGTTCAGGTTTGTAACAGGCAGTCTACCTTATCTTTCTTTATCACTGTTATCCGGGATTGGGATAAATAGTGGCCGATGCAGCCTTGCTGTTTTTATTGCCGTTTGTCTTTATAATAGCCGCAGCATTTTATCCATTGGCCCCGAGGTTGTTTATGTCCATGCCCCCCTTGCTAAAAAAGAGTATTCCTGAACAAGTTGCCGGGGCTATTGCCGAGGACGTGGGCGCTGGTGATATTACCGCAATGCTAATCCCAGAAGAACGTCAGGCCCGGGCACGGGTTATCACTCGTGACGATGCAGTGCTATGCGGCACAGCCTGGGTAGATGAGGTTTTTCGTCAGATAGACCCTGAAGTCAACGTTATCTGGCAAGCCAAAGATGGTGAACGTGTTATTCGTAACCAGGTACTCTTTTATCTCGAAGGCTCTGCACGCTCTTTGCTGACTGGCGAGCGCTGTGCCCTGAACTTTGTACAATCCCTATCCGGTACAGCAACACGCTGTCAACAATATGCGGATCTGGTATCTGATACAAGAGTCCAGCTGCTGGATACCCGCAAAACAATTCCGGGTCTGCGTTTAGCCCAGAAATATGCTGTAACCTGTGGCGGCTGCTTTAACCATCGCATCGGTTTGTATGATGCTTTTCTTATTAAAGAAAACCATATTTCTGCCTGCGGCTCCATTGCAGCCTCTGTTGAGCGTGCGCGCTCAGTCGCTCCGGGCAAACCGGTGGAGGTGGAGGTGGAAAACCTGGATGAATTGAATGAAGCTCTGGATGCCAGTGCCGATATCATTATGATTGATAATTTCTCCCTCAGCATGATGCGGGAAGCTGTAAAAGTAGCCGACGGCCGGGCTAAGCTTGAAGCATCAGGTGGTGTAACCGATGAAACTCTGCGTGATATTGCCTTAACCGGCGTTGACTACATCTCCATCGGTGCGCTGACCAAGGACTGTAAAGCTGTCGATCTCTCTATGCGCCTGGTAGAGATCTGATAGCCTGCATTTCGCCAGCCTCAATATGTCGGATGGCGCGCCTGTAAAATTTTGAGTTAACCTCAAGTTTTGAAACAGACGCCTATACCGGCCTGCTTTGGCTGGCGCACTTCATCCCCGGCTGTAAGAAGCCAATGCTGTTCCGGCTGCCATAAACATACCGCCAAAAACACGATTCTGGGATTTCTGATGTTTAGGGTCTTTAAACCAGCCACTGAGCTTAGCTGCCAGAGAGGCATAACCCACCATCACCAGTATATCGACGATTATCAGGGTTACCCCCATAATCAGAAATTGTGGCAACTGAGGAGCATCTGCCACGATAAACTGCGGAAACAGGGCGACCAGAAACACCGTTGCCTTAGGGTTGACCAGATTTACAAATGCCGCTTGCCAGAAACGTCGCCGACCACTTTCAACATCCTGCTGTTGTTTTGCATCCAGAGATAGCGGCTCCTGTCGCCACTTCTGATACCCCAGCCAAATCAGATAAGCAGCGCCCAGCCACTTGACCAAACTGAAAGCAATCTCAGACGATGCCAGAAGTGCACCTAGGCCAACGCCAACAATAATCACCTGGGCACCATAGCCAAGCTGTAATCCAAGAATAGCAGGCATGCTTTTACGCACACCATAACGAAGGCCATTGCTCATAGTGTTCACAGCGCCAGCACCGGGAGACACACTGATCAGAACCGAGGCCAGAAGAAAAGCCAGAAAAAACTCAAAACTCATAAAGATCCTAGACAGCCATTGCGGAACAATTTACTCAGGCATCTGCCGATGCTGTAAGCGGTTCTTCAAGTGATACCAGATAAGCATCTGCCTCTTCCAGCTGATGTTCATTGAATACTTTAATACCCGCTTCTTCCAGTGCCGCAGCTGTAACCCCCTGCCCATCACGAAGTTGCTTACTGAACTCGCCACTGTAGATCTGCTGATTGCCGCAGGAAGGACTATTTGCTTTCAGAACCGCAACCGCAATTTCTTCCTTCAGTGCCAGTTCCTGTGTTTTGCGGGCACCCCGCACAAAATACTGACTGACATTATGCCCCTGGCGGGTAATCACTTTTCCCTCTTCATGGAAAATATCTTTACCATCGAAACCTACCTGTATCTCTGCTGCAGGCCTTGGAACCAGCAGACCACCAAGGGTTTCAGGGCAAACAGAAACAAGGCGCTCTTCCTGCTGCCATTGATCCAGAATGGTATGAGCGACCGGACGGGAGGAGCCGTCATAACGCACACGCTCGCCAAGCAGACAGGCACTAACAAGTACTTTATTGCGGGTCATTTTTTCTTCCAACTTCTAAAAAAAGCAGTCTAGCAGGCTTTATTCTCTTGGGAAACTGCGAAGCCAATGGGGTGACTTATCTCACTCAGTGTCATTTGGGTTAAAATTAATTGATTGTCGGCTTGTTACTGCTTCTGAGGATATCTCTTTGCTTAAGACTTTATCGTTTTCTCCAATTGGTGTTGTTCACTCCTGTTATAAGGAGAAATTTGGCATTCCCCGTCAGCCGGGTCTGGCTCCGGCATCAACAGGCACTATCCGACTACTGCCACCTTATAACCTGCCGGAGGCTGTTCGGGGGCTAGAGGACAACACACACATTTGGGTACAGTTTGTTTTTCATCAATGTCTGCGGGATGAGTGGAAACCCACCGTGCGCCCTCCTCGCCTCGGGGGCAATGAGCGTCTGGGGGTTTTTGCAACCCGGGCCACATTTCGCCCTAATCCACTGGGTTTATCTGTGGTCAGGCTCGAAGGGATCGCGTTCACCGGTAAGGAGGTACTTATCCACATCAGCGGATTGGATCTGGTGGAGGGTACGCCGGTACTGGATATAAAGCCCTATATTCCCTATGTGGATAAAGTAGAGGATGCCAGAAGTGCATTTGCCCCGGATGCGCCAGTGAGCCACCCTGTCTTCTGGGCACCGGAAGGTAAAGCCGCACTGAATGCCTATGAAAAACAGCACGGTGCGATAAAATCCCTGATCGAGCAGGTATTACAGCAAGATCCTCGGCCAGCATACCGCCATGGCAAAGCTGACGAAAAAATCTACGGAATACGCCTGATGCAGGCAGATGTCAGGTTTCAGATCCGGGAGGGAGACACGGGTGTACTTACGGTCTGGGTAGTCGATGTGGTATCAGAGTATTTTCAGGCAAAAAAATACCCGCCAGGATAAGCGGGTATTCAGGTCAAACGAAGCTGTAATCATTAGACTACAGTTACGTTCTCAGCCTGAGGGCCTTTCTGGCCTTGAGTTACTTCAAAAGTAACCTGCTGACCTTCTTCAAGGCTACGACGGCCAGTACCGTTAATGGCGCGGAAATGTACGAATACATCGCTGTCGCCTTCACGAGAAATAAAGCCAAAACCTTTTTCGTCGTTAAACCATTTAACAGTACCAGTAATTAAACCTGACATAACGTCCTCTTTACTCTTGCTTGCGCCCGGACTCACCGGGAATAAAATCTTACATGGTTCATCCAAAGGACGTTCCATCATTGCCTCTGCAACTTAAGCTGCAGTATCTCTATTAGAGCATGACTTTATGGCTTTACAACAACTTTTTGCAGTTTTTCATAAAAAAAATGCCAAAGCAAAATAGCGGGTCATTATGCCCCAGAAGATAAAACCCTTGCGCGCCAGAGGATAAAACAAAGTGCCTGAGAGGCAATAACCATCACCCTGATCCTGTTTCAGACAGAAAACTCAAATTTATCAATCAGTTTGCGTACTTAAACACTGGCGAATCCGGCTCAGCTTTTGTACAATTCTGCCCACTTAAGTTTTACGGCTCAGTTTCTGTTAAAAGCGCCGGATAACTTTAGGGCCTGTAGCTCAGTTGGTTAGAGCACACGACTCATAATCGTTAGGTCCTCGGTTCAAGTCCGAGCAGGCCCACCATTGAATACCAAAACCCAGCAGTCACCCTGCTGGGTTTTTTATTGCCTGCCATTTCTTTATTGTCATGCTCTCAGCTTCAGTAACTCTTAAGCCTCTTTCTTTAGTTTTAGCGACCTACACGACCTGACCATCTGCTGTTAAGCTATTGACTAAGCGGCATATAAATATTAGAAAAAACTTATGTGATCGGCATTAGCCTGGGGTTCTACCTGAAATCAGCATATTTAATTTGAAAAAGGAATATTCCATGTCAGAACATCGCGCCCAACTTAATTGGCAGCGTAAAGCACACCCGGAAGACAACAGCACTTTCTGCCGGAATCACACTCTTGTATTGAATGGCGAGCAAACTATTAACGCCTCTTCAGCCGCTGGTTTTATGGGAGATGCTCAGTGCTCAGACCCGGAGCAGATGCTGGTCGCTGCCGTTTCCAGTTGTCATATGCTGACCTTTCTGGCCATTGCCGATATTAAAGGTTTTACAGTTGAAAGCTATCAGGATGATGCCGTTGGCTTTCTGACCAAAGCAGAACGCGGAAAAGTGGTCAGTCGGATAGAACTACACCCTTCAATCACTTTTGGTGGTGACAAGCAGCCAACAGAAGCAGAACTGGACAGGCTGCATGACGGAGCCCATAAGAATTGCTTTATTGCCAATTCAATTAAAGCTGAAGTCGAAGTTATTAAATAAGATGCAATAGCATCAGTAAGTGAGATGGCACTCACCATTAAATAGAGCAGTACCGCCGGGAGGGGCTACAAATGCCCCTCAATACGAACTGGGTATAGGGTATAGATCCGAAAAAAGTCCTGCAGCTGGAACCCTCTCAGTAAACCTTCGCTATAGCGTATCCTGCGGTTGCGCGTAAGACTGAACCCTCTATAAGACAGCAGAGCAAGGCACGCTGGACAGACCGTCAGACTACGGCGCTTGTGTTCATCTGCTGGCACAGGAAAGGGTGACGACAGGCAGGTTGTTGCCACCAGAGGCTCATGATGGCGCGCCTGTAAAACACCGCAACCCGCAACATGAAAGTGCTCTTTTTCTCTCTTTCGGGTCGGTTTACCCTCTTCTTTTTGTAGAACACCTTCATCAGCAAAGAACACAACAACCCTGCCATTTTTAATCGCCAATGTCTGATCCGGTAAAACCCGGATACTGTCGTAGGTGGTTTTAACCCCCTGATTTTCCAGTCTGGAACGCTCCTGACCGGTAAGGTGTTTACTGGCGTCAAACAAAACAAAATGTCCCGGCCTACGGGCATTCATCCGACGGCGCAGAGAGAGCATACCTTCATGCTGATTAAAATCCGGTAATTTCATTGCTTAATCTATGCCCTCATCCGCCAGAGCCTTCATCCAACAGTCAGCGCTCTCATTTATCCTGCGCATTATTTATCCAGGGCATCTTTCAGAATTTCACGAATCCGGGAATCTGCATCGGTTCGCAGGCGGAATTCAACACGCCGGGATCGCTCGCTGTTCTCCTGCCCAACCGTATCGATCACCAACTTAGATGAAGAAAGGCCATTAGCGGTCAGATGACCCTTCAACCACTCTTTCTGGTAGTTCACTTCCGGCAGAGAGAGCACATACCCCAGTGCCGAACGGGTACGTGCCTGAGACAGGCGCATATTGTTGATGTAAGCTTCATCGACACTACGGGCATTGGTCCAGTCACTTGAGGTATGGCCCTCGATACGAACCTCAGAAATATCATAACGATATTTATCCGAGGTAATAATGCGGGCGTAACGGGGGAAAAAATCCGCCAGAATTTCCTCAAACTCAGGCTGAAGTGATGACTGCCCCAAGTCAAACATCACATCCGTATTATAAAACTGAAGACTCAGGTCTTCGGCTTTCAACTCGGCCCCCCAGCGCGGCAGATCATCTTTAAACTCATTATAAAGATCCTGGTACAGCTGTTCGCGCAGATCCTGGTATAGCAGCGCCACTTGCTTAATTTTTTCCGTTTCCCGCTCAAGAATCACCATATACGCCACAGCGACCAACAGGAAAACCATCATCAGCCCCGCCATAAGGTCACTAACGGCAACCCAGTGCGCACCCTCTTCAGCGGTCAGGCTTTCTTCTTCATCCTGTTGCGGGCCCAGTTGGTTCACTTCACATTCCTTCCGGCTCTGGCAGCCCTACGCCCGGGCCGCAACGGCACATTGGCACTATCCGCTTCCTGTGTTTTAGCTGCAGAAGGTACAGGCGCAAGTACTGCGGAATCAGCACCATGGGCACTGGTATTATCGGTCTTGGTACTAGCCACCTTAGAACTATCGGTCTTGGTACTAGCCACCTTAGAACTATCCGTCTTGGTACTATCGACCTTGGTACTATCGACCTTCGTACTATCCGCCTTCGTCTTGCCAGCCTCAGTATTATCAACCCTAGCAGCATGGGGCTCAGCGGTTGCAGGTACAGGTCGGCTGCTGCCCGCTGCAGAACCTTTGGCTGCTCCTGATACGGATCGTCCCTCCCCTGGCAGCTGGGCTGAGATCTGAACAACCTGGCGCAATTTTTCAGTCAGTGGTAAGTAATCGCTGACAAATTTTTCAGATAGCGCTGTTAGCTGTCCGCCAAAGGTTTGCAGGGCATGGGTTAGCTCCTGCTCCATGGCATTGTCCATACGTACCAACTGTTTCTCATTCCGGTCAAGCATCTGCAGCACCACATCATGATGGCGACTGTTAACCTGCTCCATATCAGTGACTAGTTGCTGGTTGACGGTAATAACGGTTTTCTCAATGGTGGCGGAGGTCTGTGTCAGCAGATCATTCATCTGTTTATGACTCTCCCGTATGCCTCCGGCAAGCTCTTCTGTCAGAGCCATAATGCGACCTTCAAGGGCGGGCAAGCCATCGGAAGCCTTACTCACCAAACTTGCCAAGCTATCAAGGTAGCTGCCTAACGAGTTTGACTGCTGCTGCAGACCTGTCATGACGCCACCCAGTTTTTCGGAAACTTCATTAAAGGCCTGAGTATGCTGCACCATGGTTTGGTAGGCTTCTGTGGCTTTATCCAATACATCGCCATTGGCTTTTTGCTGCTCAAGCAGTTTAGCCAGCTCGCCTTTATAGTTTTCCTGCCATTCAACCATACGACCAACCGCCTGGTTCAGCTGCCGGAAGTTATCACCATATTGCACGGTAATTTTATCGTTAAAGCTGGTCATCAGCTCCGTAATCGCTGATGTTAACGCGTTACTGTTGGCGGATACCATCTCCTCCTGATACTGGCTGATCACGGTTTCCAGTCGCCCCAGATGCTGCTCCAACCCTTTGGTTCCGGCCTGTATATTATCGCCAATATCAGCCAGACCGGTTTTATTCAACACCAGACGAATGTCCCCCAACAGGGTTGCCAGATCATCCACCGTCGCGCCGGTATATTTGGTTTCGGTCTCGTAATTGCGAACATGCTTAATAACGTGACGCAGCTTAATACTCATCGCCGCCAAAAGACCCGCAATCGAAGACCAAAATGCGGTCTTAAGACCTTCGATCAGCTGGGGAACGCTGCCTTCAATGTCCGTGGTATCAAAATCCATCAGACCCAAAGCAACCCCCAGAAACGTACCAAAAATTCCGATACTGGTCAGAATCGAAGGCGCTGCGTTTACCGTGCGCAAAGAATAAACCGGCCCATGAAAATAAAGGGTCAGTGCCATAATGATCAGAATGACCACTGAGGTCAGTGGAGAAAACGCTGCTAAGAAGTCCATAACTATCGCTTTGGTCAAATGAACACCTATTATGGCGTTAAGTTTGTTGACTGAAAACGGGTATCGAAAAGGCAGCTTGTTATATTTCTGTGAATGGCGCTCAACAACATAACTGCATACAAATAATTGCAAATAGATACCATGCCAATAAATCCGACTAAATAAAGTAACTCAGGGTTTTTCCGAGGTTATCCACTTCTTAAAATATTCTATGATATACATCAATAATATCTAACATAACACTGCCTTCAATCTTATTAAGCTAAGACACATTTAAAGGATTAATTCGTGAGACCGTCACAACTGAACACCATGACAACGGAGCCTCTGGTAAAACTCCCTGCAAACCATCCTACAGAAGACCCAAGTGAATGGGGCAAAAAAAACCGCCCATCCGAGGAACTCAGCCTTGTTCTCAATGCATCAATACCAGCCAAAGAGAAAGCCTCGGCTGTATTTGAACATTGCAGCGATCTGATGCATAACCTGATGAACGAGCCTGTTACAGAGCAGCTGATCGAAGAGACAAGCCAACCGATCATCGCATTGGCAGAGTGCGTTATCGCGGACGAGGATGTCTCCGGCAGCCTTCTGCGCATCACCTCTCACGATTACTATACCTATACTCACTGCGTCAACGTCGGTGTCAAATCCCTGCTGATCGCCAAACATATGCTCAAAACAGCTGACGATAACCTGATGAAAGAACTCGGTGTTGGCTTCTTTTTGCATGATATCGGCAAGTCACAGGTTGACCCTGGTATTCTGAACAAGCCTGGCAGGTTAACCGATGAAGAGTTTGCCATTATGCGCAATCACCCTGAACGGGGTGCCGAGTTGCTGAGGCAGGCAAACTCCCTTGATGAGATCCGTGAAATTACCGTGCTGCAACACCATGAGAAAATTGATGGCACAGGCTACCCCTACGGCTTAAAAGGAGATGAGTTTCACCAATTTGGCCAGATCTGCGCACTGGCTGATATCTACGATGCTCTGACCGCTGAGCGATCCTATAAGAAAGGTATGACGGTATTTGAAGCACTAAAGCTGATGAAAGATAAGATGTCGCACCACTTTGATGAGAAGCTGTTCAATAGCTTTATTCAGCTGTTTATCAAAGAATCGACCTGAGGCTTCCTGCAGGGTATATCGGTATAGTTTCCATAAAAAAACCACCGTGATAAGTCACGGTGGTTTTTTTGTTCCGATCAACCCAGCAACAGCTTAGCCACCGAGATACTTGATCATCACACCGGCAGCAACCGCCGAGCCGATTACACCAGCCACATTTGGCCCCATGGCATGCATCAGCAGGAAGTTGTGCGGGTTATATTCCAGTCCGAGCTTGTTGGAAACCCGAGCCGCCATAGGCACTGCAGAAACACCAGCAGAACCGATCAGCGGGTTCACCGGAGTCTTGGTCATCTTGTTCATCAGCTTCGCCATCAGAACACCGCAACCTGTGCCGATACCAAATGCCACAATACCCAGTGCCAGAATACCCAGTGTTTCCACTGCGAGGAACTTATCCGCAATCAGCTTGGAGCCAACGGACAGCCCCAGGAAGATGGTAGTGATGTTAATCAACGCATTCTGAGCCGTATCACTCAGACGATCCACCACACCGGATTCCTTCATCAGGTTACCGAAACAGAACATACCCAGCAGTGGCGCGGCGTCCGGCAGCAGAAGCGCCACCAATACCAACAGAGCCAATGGGAAAATGATCTTTTCTGCACGGGTCACGGTACGCAGCTGAACCATCTCAATCTTACGCTCCTCCGGAGTGGTCAGCGCACGCATAATCGGCGGCTGAATCAGAGGCACCAGAGCCATGTAAGAGTAGGACGCAACCGCAATCGCACCCAGAAGTTCAGGAGCCAGCAGACTTGCCACATAGATAGATGTCGGGCCATCTGCACCACCAATAATACCGATAGCCGCAGCTTGCTGAACGGAAAAGTCCATCAACCCCATAGCGGACAAGCCAACCGCACCCAGTACCGTTGCAAAGATACCGAACTGAGCCGCTGCCCCCAGGAAAAGCGTTTTAGGATTCGCCAGCAAAGGACCAAAATCGGTCATCGCCCCGACACCCATAAAGATCACCAGAGGGGCAATACCACTACCGATAGCCACAGAATAGAAGCTATACAGCATACCGTTACTATAACCGGCATCCTGAGCCGCCAACTGTGCTGCAGCATAAGCACTCGGGCCAGTTTCATGCACCAGATGCTTGAGTACCGCAGGGTCTGCAGTATTCGCATCCAGAGCCTGGGCAATGGCCGCCAGCACTTCAGGTTTAGCGAAATGAATCGCCTGTTCAGCCGCCGATAACGCCAGTCCCGCCTCAGGAATGTTGGCCAAAAGACCGCCAAAACCGATGGGAACCAGCAGCAGTGGTTCAAAGTTCTTCACAATGGCCAGATAAAGCAGCAGCATACAGATGACAATCATCGTCAGCTGGCCTAAGCCCATATTATAAAGACCCGAGCCCTGCCATAAGCTCAAAAGTTGTTCCATTTGATCAACCTCGTTGTTTCAGCAGGACTTACAGCGTCACCAAAGTATCGCCAACAGTGACAGCATCACCTTCACGAACATCGACACTACCAATCGTACCAGAGCGTGGTGCCCGTACTTCAGTTTCCATCTTCATCGCTTCCAGAATAATGATGACATCACCTTCCTGAACCGCCTGACCGGGGTTAACCAGCACTTTGAAGATGTTACCGGCAAGAGGCGCACCAACAGGCTCACCACCGGACACTACCGGGGCCGCCGCCGGAGCGGGTGCTGCTGCAGGCTGTACGTTAGAGATATCACCACCCTCAGTTACCTGAACCACATAGTTCTGGCCGTTAACGGTGATGGTATAAACTTCAGGACCGGTATTTTTATTGCTGCTCACGGCTTTTGTACCTTCTTCTTCTGTTGGGACGGGCTCAAATGCATCCGGGTTACCACGATTTTCCAGGAATTTCAGGCCAATCTGAGGGAACAGCGCATAAGTCAGCACATCATCAATGGACTCAGAGGCAAGGCTGAAACCTTTCTCTTTTGACAGTTTGCCCAGTTCAGTGGTCAGTTTCTCCACCTCAGACTCAAGCAGATCTGCCGGTCGGCAGGTAATCGCTTCGGCACCATCCAGAACCCGAGCCTGCAGCTCAGCATTAAAAGGCGCCGGTGCAGAACCGTACTCACCCTTCAGAATGCCCTGAGTCTCTTTCGAGATACTCTTATAACGCTCACCGGTCAGTACGTTCAGTACCGCCTGAGTACCCACAATCTGAGAGGTTGGCGTCACCAGAGGAATGTGTCCCAGATCTTCACGTACCCGTGGAATCTCAGCCAGAACCTCATCGAACTTATCACCGGCCCCCTGCTCCCGCAGCTGGCTTTCCATATTGGTCAGCATACCGCCGGGAACCTGTGCCACCAGAATACGGGAGTCCGTACCACGCAGCGCACCTTCAAACTTCGCATACTTCTTGCGAACCTGACGGAAGTAAGCCGCAATGTCTTCCAGCAGAAGCAGATCCAGACCAGTGTCACGATCTGTTCCCTTCAGGGCAGCCACAACAGATTCAGTCGCCGTATGACCATAGGTCATCGACATAGAAGAGATCGCAGAATCCACACGGTCAATACCGGCTTCTACCGCTTTCAGAATCGTCATATCAGACAAACCGGAAGTTGCATGCGCATGCAGCTGTACTTCCAGATCGGTCTCTGACTTAAGGCGAGATACTAATTCATAGGCATCGTAAGGGGTCATAATGCCGGCCATATCTTTGATCGCGATAGAGTCTGCACCCATATCTTCGATCTCTTTGGCCAGGCTCAACCAAGCGTCCAGATTATGGACTGGGCTGGTGGTGTAAGACAGCGTGCCTTGGGCATGCTTACCTACCTTTTTAACCGCCTCAAGCGCGCGCTTCAGGTTACGGGGATCATTCATCGCGTCAAATACACGGAATACATCCACACCGTTTGTTGCGGCGCGTTCGACAAATTTATCAACCACATCGTCAGCATAATGACGGTAGCCAAGAAGGTTCTGGCCACGCAGCAGCATTTGGTGACGGGTATTCGGCATCGCTTTTTTCAGCTCGCGAATACGATCCCACGGGTCTTCACCCAGATATCGGATACAGGCGTCAAATGTCGCGCCGCCCCAGGATTCAAGCGACCAGAAGCCGACCTGATCCAGCTTCTCCGCAATGGGAAGCATGTCATCAAGGCGCAATCGGGTTGCGAACAGGGACTGATGGGCATCACGCAGGACGACATCAGTAATGCCTAGTGGTTTTTTGGACTCGGTCATGGGTTTGGCCTTTTCCATATTAATGAGATTTATTGGCTAAAAAGCGTCTGCTCTTACTTAACGGAATCACATACCTGACTTACGGACGTTTAACGCCCGGAACGGTACTTATGAACCGCCGCTGTCATCACAGCGATCAGCTCATCCTGATTACCGGCTGCAGATGCGCTTACAGGAGCTGGCTTGTTTGTCACCTCAGGAGCGGGTTTAACAAGTTTATTGACCGTAGAGGACATAAAACCCGTTACAAAAACCAGCAACGTCAGAAAAACAAAAACAAACCCCATACCGAACAGCATCAGATTGATACCTTCGGAGATCAGCTCAGAAGAGTGCATTAAGCCATTCCTCGTTTTGTTTTTGGTTGGGTCAGACTGCTTAGCCTTTCACCATTTTTATTGTCTCTTGCAACACATATTGATTGCTTTGCAAGCCGCCCGGTCTATGCTCTCGCCCATGACACAGACCCGGCAGCCGAGCTAATTTACCTTGATTAATAAACACAGGCAATAAAACTACCGTCTATTGTTGACAATATCTAAGACTGGCAAGTCAGCCCACCTTCCGTGTAATGATCAGAACCTCTGCTTTAGTCTAATGCCTTTAGCGCTATATGATCACAACCCTGAGCGTTATATGATGCCCCTCTTCGAAGGTGAGATCTCAGATCATAGCCTACTGAATTAAAAGAAAGCCCGATGCCGGTCGACAGCAGTTGATGACCGATCACCACACCAGAGTAACCCCTACAGAAATCCGGTCAGATACCATGCCTCAAACAGCCACGATTAACCCGCAAGCAGCTAGACCAAAGAAAAGTGCGACGCCGCAAAATAGTGTGACACCTCAGAAGCGTTCAACACCAGCGGAGCGACAGCAGGCAGGCAGCTTCGCGGATACAAAACCACTGGCTCCGACTCAAGACGCCAGAATAGCTCTGGCCCCCATGGAGGGCGTTGTTGATGCCGGAGTACGTCAACTGATCAGCGAGATTGGCGGTGTGGATTTCTGTGTCACCGAATTTATGCGTGTCACCACAGAGCTTCAGCCAAGAAGAGCCTTTATGCGCATCTGCCCCGAGCTTTTGACAGCCAGCCAGACCCCACAGGGCACCCCGGTACATTTTCAGCTTCTGGGCAGTGACCCTCAGTTATTAGCCGCCCATGCTGAAAAAGCCGCTGCGTTAGGCGCACAAGTGGTTGATCTTAATTTTGGCTGCCCGGCAAAAACCGTTAACCGACATAAAGGTGGTGCCGTTTTACTGCAAACACCCGAGCTGATTCACGATATTGTCACCGCCTGCTCTAAAGCACTGGCAGCTACCCCAGCCCGCCTGACCGCCAAGATGCGCCTGGGCTATGAAGACACCCGTCAGGCTTATGACAATCTCAGTGCAATTGAAGAGGGCGGTGCCACAGAGCTTGTTGTTCACGCCCGCACCAAGACCGACGGTTATAAACCTCCGGCCCATTGGCAGTGGCTGGACAAGCTACGGGCAGTCAGCCACATACCCATTATCGGCAACGGCGAAATCTGGAGTCCTGACGACTACTGGCGCTGCCGTGATGTCAGCGGCTGTACTGATCTTATGCTGGGGCGTGGTTTGTTAGCAGATCCCTATCTTGCCCGCCGGATTCTTGATGATAACCCGCAACTGCCCAGCCAAGCCGATTTGAGTGCGGCCTTATTGATCTATCTAAGACGCATGCAGTTACAAGATTACCCTGGCAAGTTTCTTCTCGCCCGTGGCAAACAATGGTTGGGGATGATAAAGAAGGGATTAGTGCCTGTGGATAGTTTGTTTGATGCCGTAAAAACCTGTCGGGATGCCGAGCAGATGTTCCAACTACTGGAGCAAAGTGCCGCCGGTGAATGCCATTACGCCCATTATCTGCCTGAGTAGGCCAGCGGCCTTGGTCAGAAAAAAGTACGGGCGAAAAAAAACCGCAGCCTGCTAGGACTGCGGTTTTTCAAATAATGGCCCGCTCGGGAGGATTCGAACCTCCGACCGCCTGGTTCGTAGCCAGGTACTCTATCCAGCTGAGCTACGAGCGGGTGGTATCAGACGTTTTACCTGTGTCTGCAACAGATTATTTTCTGGGTTGAAATCAAAATGCAATCATCAGAAAATAAAAAAAGCTGTAGCTCAATGAGCTACAGCTTTTTAAAATATGGCCCGCTCGGGAGGATTCGAACCTCCGACCGCCTGGTTCGTAGCCAGGTACTCTATCCAGCTGAGCTACGAGCGGGTGATTTCAGATATTTTGACTCTGCCTGAAAGAGTTTCGTTCACTTGGAGCAACCAAGTACCACATTTTAAATGGCCCGCTCGGGAGGATTCGAACCTCCGACCGCCTGGTTCGTAGCCAGGTACTCTATCCAGCTGAGCTACGAGCGGGTTATATGATAAGCGTTCAAAAAACAAACGTATCAAAAAAATGTGGCGGAGAAGGAGGGATTCGAACCCTCGATAGGGCTACAAACCCTATACTCCCTTAGCAGGGGAGCGCCTTCAGCCTCTCGGCCACCTCTCCGAAACACGCGGCAAATAATACCACGTTTTTTTAACTTGTCCATACCAGTTTCGAAAAAAATTTAGTTATTTTCCCGATAGTTACCACTGGTTACTATGAGTTCCCTTCAGGGTCTTCTTTCTCACGCTGAATGCGCTGGTAAATCTCTTCACGGTGAACAGCAACTTCTTTAGGTGCATTAACACCGATACGAACCTGGTTCCCTTTAACACCCAGAACCGTTACGGTTACTTCATCGCCAATCATTAGTGTTTCGCCTACACGGCGGGTTAAAATCAACATCGTTGAATCTCCTTATTTCCTCGGGTTGCCAGACCTTATCTCGGTTAGGGTCTGGCTTTTATAAAGATGGATGTAGAGACCATCTTGTAAAAAGAGCGCATATTATGCGGTAAATTAGCAGCAGCTCAACACTTTCCTGTCATAAGATTCTGATATCTGCTTTTTTGCTGTAAAAAAATGACCACATCTCACTAATCACTTCCATTGAACCTTTACGCTTAATATTACGTTAGCAGATTCAAAAAAGATTGTCGGCAAAAACTATCGGACTATTAGTCAGAACCTATCGTGGCCTTAATCAGGAACCCATATAACTGACCAGCAGGCTACGGGCCGAGTAACTACGCGATAATAAAAGACTAGCAGAACAAAAAAAGCCTGCAGAAAAATGCAGGCTTTACCAGGTCAGGCCCGGAAAGAATAAACGAAAGAGCGCCTATTCCTCTTCTTTGTCCAGACCAAAAGCGGTGTGCAGGGCACGCACAGCCAGCTCCATGAATTTTTCATCAATGACCACAGAGATTTTAATCTCGGACGTGGACACCATACGAATATTGATACCCTCATCAGACAGAACCTGGAACATTCTGGAGGCAACCCCTGCATGGGAGCGCATACCCACGCCCACCAGAGATACTTTTGCGATGGCGTTGTCACCGGAGATCTCGCCTGAGCCCAGCTCAGCGACCACACCTTCAAGTACAGCACGGGCTTTTTTGTAGTCGCCACGGCTGACAGTGAAGGTAAAGTCTGTGGTTTTACCGTCGGGAGCCACGTTCTGTACGATCATGTCCACTTCGATATTAGCGGCACCCACCGGGCCCAGAATCTTAGAGGCAACACCCGGTACGTCCGGTGCATTCAGAACAGTCAGTTTGGCTTCATTCGCAGTGAATGCGATACCTGAGATTAATGGATCTTCCATCGCGTCAGCTTCCTCAGCAACAATCAGAGTACCCGGGCCTTGGTCATCAAAACTGGACAAAACCCGTAGGGGAACATTGTATTTACCGGCAAATTCAACAGAGCGGATCTGCAGAACCTTAGAACCAAGACTGGCTAGCTCCAGCATCTCTTCCACGGTAATGGTTTCCAGACGCTTTGCTTTGGAGCAAACCCGTGGGTCTGTGGTGTAAACACCATCCACATCAGTAAAGATCTGGCACTCATCGGCTTTTAAGGCTGCGGCCAGTGCGACACCTGTAGTGTCAGAGCCACCACGTCCGAGGGTCGTAATATTGCCGTTTTCGTCAGCTCCCTGAAAACCTGCCACGACCACCACACGACCTTCATTCAGATCATTGCGGATCTTCTGATCATCGATCTGTTTAATACGGGCTTTTGTGTGAGAACTGTCGGTGGTAATGCTAACCTGTGGACCGGTGTAAGAGACCGCAGGGCAACCCAGCGTATTCAGAGTCATCGACAACAGAGCGATAGTCACCTGCTCACCGGTGGATACCAGCATATCCATTTCACGGGGAGTCGGTTCTTCGTTAATTTCATGAGCCAGCGCGATCAAGCGATTGGTTTCACCACTCATTGCAGAGACCACGACAACAACATCATGGCCCTCTGCACGGTAACCTTTCACTTTTTCAGCTACGGCTTTGATACGCTCGATGGAACCAACCGAGGTGCCACCAAATTTTTGAACGTAAAGAGCCATTATCAGCGTTCCGTTAGGGTTTGTTTTCCCCGGAAAAAACCGGGCTTGTTTCGGGTTTAGAATCTTTTAAGACCCGGAGTGAAATCCGGCACACAGCAAAGCGCCCTTCGGACCGAAGAGCGCGTTTATGACCTTAACGCTATATCAGGCCAGTTTGGATTCCACCCAGGCCTGTACTGATTGCAGCGCTGCAGGCAGAGCAGCAGGATCACTGCCACCCGCCTGAGCCATATCCGGGCGGCCACCACCCTTGCCGCCAACCTGAGTGGCAACATGGTTAACCAGCTCGCCTGCTTTAATCTGTCCGGTCAGGTCTTTGCTGACACCTGCGATCAGAGATACTTTATCATCCTTCACTGCCGCCAGAACCAGCGCACAGCGGCCCAGTTTATTCTTCAGCTGGTCCATCAGGTCACGCAGAGACTTACCGTCGGCACCTTCAACATGCATCGCCAGCAGCTTCACATCACCGATCTCAATCGCCTGACCTGCCAGATCAGAGCCTGCAGCGCTGGCCAGCTTGGCTTTCAGTTGCTCCAGCTCTTTTTCCAGCTGTTTGCTGCGATCCATAGAGGCCGTCAGACGCTCAACCAGCTGTTCCGGTTTGGTTTTCAGCTGAGCTGATGCCTGAGACAGTTGCGCTTCACGCTCCTGGGTATACGCCAGGGCTTCAGCACCGGCCACCGCTTCAACACGGCGGACACCGGATGCGATACCTGCTTCAGAGGTGATACGGATAAAGCCGATATCACCGGTGCGCTTGGCGTGGATACCGCCACAAAGCTCGATGGAGAAGCTCTTGTTCTCATCAGAGCCGGCACCCATGGTCAGTACACGAACCTCACCAGCGTATTTCTCACCGAACAGCGCCATTGCGCCCTTCTCTTTCGCAGCTTCCAGCTCCATCAGTTCAGTCTGAACCGGCGTGTTAGCACGGATCTGAGCGTTAACAATGGCTTCCGCCTGAGCGATCTGCGCATCGGTCATGGCTTCAAAGTGGCTGAAATCGAAGCGGAATCGCTGACTGTCAACCAGAGAGCCTTTCTGCTGAACATGCTCACCCAGTACCTGGCGCAGGGCAGCGTGCAACAGGTGCGTTGCCGAGTGGTTACGGGCGGTGCGGTCGCGCAGATCCGCTTCAACCTGAGCATTAACGGTATCGCCTTTCGCCAGAGAGCCCTCGACCAACACACCGTGGTGTACATGGGCGTTAGAGGCTCTCTGCGTATCGCGCACATCAAAACGACTTGCATCTGAGATCAGCGTACCGCAATCCCCTACCTGACCACCGGATTCTGCATAGAAAGGTGTCTGATCCAGTACGATCACACCTTCATCACCTGCGTTCAGGCTGTCTACTTCCTGACCGTCACGGAATAGAGCAATGATCTTGCCTTCACCCTGGGTAGCGCCGTAACCGGTAAATACTGTGTCCTGGTCCACTTTGATCAGGCTGTTGTAATCCAGACCGAAACTACTGCCAGCACGGGCACGCTCACGCTGAGCTTCCATAGCAGCTTCAAAACCGTCTTCGTCAACCTCAAGATCACGCTCACGGGCGATATCTGCGGTCAGATCCATCGGGAAACCATAGGTATCATACAGCTTGAACACGACGTCACCGGGAATCACCTTGCCATCCAGCTCTGTCAGATCCTGCTCCAGAATACGCAGCCCCTGCTCCAGAGTTTTAGCAAACTGTTCTTCCTCAGACTTCAGCAGACGCACAATGGTGTCACGCTGGGTTTTCAGTTCCGGGAAGGCTTCGCCCATCTCAGCCACCAAAGCATCAACCACCTTGTGGAAGAAGAGACCTTTGGCACCCAGCTTGTTACCGTGGCGGCAGGCACGACGAATAATACGGCGCAGCACATAACCACGGCCTTCGTTAGAAGGGATCACTCCATCGGCAATCAGGAAGCTGCATGAGCGAATGTGATCAGCTATGACTTTTAGAGATGGGTTATCATCGTTTGCACAACCCACGGCCTCAGCCACTGCTTTTAGCAGGTTCTGAAACAGGTCGATCTCGTAATTAGAGTGAACATGCTGCATCACTGCACTGATACGCTCCAGCCCCATACCGGTATCAACAGAAGGTGCCGGCAGAGGATGCATCTCGCCATCAGCGGTACGATTGAACTGCATAAAGACCACGTTCCAGATTTCGATGAAACGATCACCATCTTCTTCTGGTGTGCCTGGCAAGCCACCTTCAATATCAGCACCATGGTCATAGAAAATTTCGGTGCACGGCCCACAAGGCCCGGTATCACCCATCGCCCAGAAGTTATCTGAAGCGTAAGGAGCCCCCTTATTATCACCGATGCGGATCATATGTGCTTCAGGCACGCCGACTTCTTTCGTCCAGATGCCATAGGCTTCATCATCGGATTCATAGACAGTGACATACAGCTTTTCTTTCGGGATGCCCATGTATTGCCCGGAGGTCAGAAACTCCCAAGCGTAGTTGATTGCATCCTGTTTAAAGTAGTCACCAAAGCTGAAATTACCCAGCATTTCGAAGAAAGTGTGGTGACGGGCGGTATAACCCACGTTTTCAAGGTCATTATGCTTACCACCGGCACGGACACATTTCTGGGAAGTGGTGGCACGGGTATAAGGTCGTTTTTCCAGACCGAGGAAACAATCTTTAAACTGATTCATACCTGCATTCGTAAATAGCAGGGTTGGATCATCGGCGGGCACCAGTGAGCTACTGGATTCAATCTGATGGCCTTTTGACTTAAAGAAGTTCAAAAAAGCCTGGCGAATTTCTGCGCTTTTCATACAACTGGGTCCGTTGGCTAATACATGGTCTAAGGGCCCTGCTTCCTGACAAGGAGGCGGGCAAGGGGAGAAATGTTCCACCGAATAAATGATAAGTGTGGCTTTTTATCCCAAATAAAAGGCCAACATTATAAGACCTAACCACAGGAAAGGTAGTATTACTTTTGTACTGTCCGGGAATTTGCGACGCAGAAACCCCTAAAGCAGATCTTCAAAACAGATCATCATGATCCGGAAAACCCTGTTCATCAAATCGTGCCTGCGCCCAACGGATATTGTCACTGGAAAATCCCCGTTGATAGAGGTGTCGCTGCTGTTTCTGACGCACTTTAAAATCCTGATTCGGCTGGCGGAACTTTTTTTCCAGCTGGGCCAGTGCCCGTTCATTCCAGACTTTGTCTTTCGGGTCTAGGTACTCCTCTATCAGCAGGCTGTCCAGCTGATACTGCTGCAGATACTGCCGGATAAACTGCGGACCATAGCCTCTTTCAGTGCGAGCCCGTACCAGCATCTCGATATAGCGTTCATCACTTTGGTACCCCATCTCCTGCAAGCGCTGAATGACAGAATCCAACCATTGTGCAGCCTGCTCATTTTCTTTATCCAGCTTGGTTCTGAGCTTCTGACGCAACTCTTTCTCGGCATGATCCCGACGTGCAAGATACTCCATCGCCATCTGAAAAAGCTCAGATTCTGCCTCTGCACATTTCTTTGCCATCTATCTTTTCTCTGGTAAAGCGACACCCTTCGTTTCAAAGCTACATGACCACTTTCCCGGTGGATCAGCCCCGATATGGCATCGGCCGTTAAAAAGCCAAAAGGGCGCACCGTCACCGATGCACCCTTTTGATTATTACAGCGCTATTATACCTGCACCGAAATACTCCATGTTAAAACACAGATTTAGTCACCATCATTCAGCGGCGCTGCTTTGCCCGGTTTAGCCGCTTTATCAGCTTTGGCCGGAATTTCCGACTCTGCTTTCTGCTCAGCCTTGCCCGGAGCCGGAGTCAATAATAACTCACGCAATTTACTGTCAAGTTCAGCCATTTTTTCAGGATTATCCAGCAGGTACTGGGCCGCATTCGCCTTGCCCTGACCAATCTTACTTCCGTTGTAGCTGTACCACGCGCCCGCCTTATCCACCAGCTTGTGCTGTACACCCAGATCGATCACTTCACCGGCGTGGTAAATACCCTTACCGTACATAATCTGGAATTCAGCCTGCTTAAATGGAGGTGATACCTTGTTTTTCACAACCTTAACGCGGGTCTCGTTACCTACAATCTCGTCACCTTGTTTTACAGAACCGGTACGACGGATATCAAGACGAACAGAGGCGTAAAATTTCAGGGCATTACCACCGGTGGTGGTTTCCGGATTACCGAACATCACGCCAATCTTCATACGGATCTGGTTAATAAAGATCACCAGACAGTTGGCGTTCTTGATATTACCGGTAATTTTACGCAACGCCTGGGACATCAAACGTGCTTGCAGCCCCATGTGGGAATCACCCATCTCGCCTTCGATCTCAGCACGGGGTGTCAGAGCAGCAACGGAGTCAACAATCACCACATCCACGGCATTGGAACGTACCAGCATGTCGGTGATTTCCAGTGCTTGCTCACCGGTATCCGGCTGGGAAACCAGCATATCATCCAGGTTCACGCCCAGCTTTTCAGCATAAATAGGGTCAAGTGCGTGCTCCGCATCAACAAAGGCACAGGTTTTACCCATTTTTTGTGCTTCGGCAATTACCTGCAGGGTCAATGTCGTTTTACCGGAAGACTCCGGGCCATAGATCTCAACAATACGGCCAAAAGGCAGACCGCCAATACCTAACGCAACATCCAGCCCTAAAGACCCGGTGGATACCGCAGGGATAGCTTCACGAGGCTGTTCGCCCATACGCATTACAGCGCCTTTACCAAACTGACGTTCAATTTGGCCCAGCGCGGCGGACAGAGCTTTCTGGCGATTTTCTTGATCAGACATGACACACCTTTCGATTAAGATCCTTAAACTGCGAAACACTGTATATGAAAACAGTATAGGTGTACAGTATTCACAGAACCTATCAGGAGCCCTTTTTAAAAATGCTTTCGAATCAAAAAGATACCGATATATTAGGGCTCAATTAGTTTTATTAACCCGAGCTTTTGGCCAACCCAAATACTGGATAAGTCTCTGAAGCCAAAGAAATCAGGTAACTTCGAATTATAACCGTCTGGCAGACCGATGAAACTTTATATTGCGGAAAAACCCAGTTTAGGCCGAGCTATCGCCGCCGTATTACCAAAACCTCACAAAAAGCATGATGGCTATATAGAGGCAGCCAATGGTGACTGCGTCAGCTGGTGTATCGGCCACCTGTTGGAACAGGCTGACCCGGAAAGTTATGATCCGGCTCTGAAAAAATGGCAGCTCAGTACACTCCCTATTATTCCCGATGAGTGGCAGCTCAAGCCTAAGCCTAAAACCCGCAAGCAACTTAGCGTATTGCGCCAGCTAGTAAAGAAAGCCAGCCAACTGGTCAACGCCGGTGACCCGGATCGTGAAGGTCAGCTATTAGTGGACGAAGTGATCAGCTACCTCAAGCCACCTGCCAATAAAATCAAAAATGCCCAGCGGATACTGATCAATGACCTGACCCCAGCGGCCGTCAAAAAAGCATTAGCCAACCCGAGGGCTAACCGTGATTTTATTCCACTGGCGACATCTGCCCTTGCCCGCAGTCGGGCTGACTGGCTGTATGGTATCAACCTGACCCGGGCTTTTACCTTAAAAGGGCAGCAAGCTGGCTACAAAGGGGTACTTTCTGTCGGCCGGGTACAGACTCCGGTACTGGGGCTTGTGGTGCGCCGGGATGAGGAGATCGCCAATTTCTCCCCCAAAGACTTTTATGAAGTATTGGCTCATATCCAGCCAACCGAAGGTGGTCCTGTCAGCTTTACCGCCAAGTGGGTGCCAAGTGACGCCTGTCTGCCTCACCAAGATGAAGAGGGCCGGGTGATCAACCGTAAACTGGCGGAGCATGTTGTACAGAGTATTCTTCAGCAGCCCGCCATAGTGCTTATACTGGAAGAAAAACAAAAAAGGGAGGCCCCGCCTCTGCCTTTTAACCTGTCCCAACTACAAATTACGGCCAATAAGGTGTTCGGACTCTCAGCTCAACAGGTACTCGATACCTGCCAGGGCTTGTACGAGAAGCATAACCTGATTACTTACCCGCGCTCTGACAGCCGCCATCTACCCACAGAACAGTGGGGCGACCGACATCAGGTGTTATCTGCAATAGGCCGGAATCTGGGAAACGAACACCCTGCAGCTTTTGTCGCAAAGGCCAACCCAGAACTGAAAAGCAAAGCCTGGAACAGCGCTAAGGTGGATGCCCACCATGCCATTATTCCCACCGGAAAGGTTTCTGATATCAGCCGGTTATCAAACATAGAACAGAAAGTTTATCGCTTAATAGCCCAGTATTATCTGATGCAGTTTTTTCCGGCATATCGCTATCTGGCGCAAACGGCAGAGTTTGAGATCAAGGGAGGGAAATTTATTGCCAAAGCCCGACAGAATCAGGATCTTGGTTGGAAGCCGCTTTTGAAGCAGGAACCCGAGGAGCAGTATCTCCCCTCTTTCAAACAGGGTGACACCCTCTGGTGCAGCCACGGGGAGTTGCTGGTCAAGGAGACGCAACCACCAAAGCACTTTACTGATGCCTCGTTACTGGCTGCGATGACCGGCATTAGCCGTTTTGTGAAAGATACAAAGATTCGAAAAATTCTGAAGGAAACCGACGGACTTGGCACTGAAGCTACCCGAGCAGGCATTATTGAGCTGTTGATAAAACGAGGCTTTATCCGTCGACAGAACAAGCTTGTTTTATCCACAGACTCAGGCAAGGCACTGATTCGCAATCTTCCCGAGCCCACCACCTTGCCAGACCGAACCGCCCAATGGGAAAGCCAGCTCGACGCCATCAGTCAGAAGGCTAAACGCTACAATGATTTTATGTTGCCGATGCTGGAGGATCTGAAAGCACTGGTCGATCAGGCCAAAGCCGCTCAGATGAGAGGCCTTTCAGGATTAAACAGCCAAACTACGTTTAAAAAGCCTGCGGCCAAAAGGCGGCGTAAAAAGTAGTTTCCCTAGTGCGGTGAACCCTGTGCGTGTCACCATCGGTGCATGACGCCCCTCGTGGCTTATGCGCCCTAAGATCAAGATAGATCAATCACCTCAACCAACCCGTGATAAACAAAATGCAGGGTTATGACTGTTCACTCAAAAACATCAGCAATCGCTGCAAAGCAGTATCTATGGTCTGCTCCCGAACGGCATTGCGGTCACCATCAAAAAGAAAGCACTCGGCCTGAACATCAGAGGCACTGCCCCAGGCGATCCAGACAGTGCCAACCGGTTTGTCAGGACTACCGCCACCGGGGCCAGCAACACCACTAACAGATACGGCGAAAGTCGCCTCACTGTTCGCCACCGCGCCTGCGACCATCGCCGTCACGACCGCCTCGCTTACCGCGCCACGCTCAGCAATCACCTCTGCCGGCACACCCAACATCCGGCTTTTCGATTGATTGGAATAGGTCACAAACCCGGCATCAAACCAGGCTGAACTACCAGCTACTGCCGTTAACGCATGGGCGATACCGCCACCGGTACAGGATTCCGCCGTAGCCATAAGAGCTTTATGCTCACACAGCTGATTAGCCAGTTGCTCTATTAGGTCTTGGCGGAATACTAAACCAGTCATCTGTTTACCTCTGTCCTGAAAACACCAACTGATATCAGGTGATTTTGTAGCCACTAATCAGCTCATCAACATCGAGAACCTGCTGATCCAGTTGATCCGACATCTGGCGTGATCTTTGCGCACCTTCAACCAAACTTTGCCCAGATTCCATTATGGCATGTAAGTTTTCATTAATAGCATTCGAGGTTGAAGATTGCTCCTCTGTTGCAGACGCAATTTGCAGGTTTAACTCATTCACCTGAGTGATAGCATTCTCAATATGCTCAATGGCCACACCCGCACTTTGAATCGAAGTCAGTGTCTCTTCAGATCTCTGGTGCCCTTGCTCAATAGAACGGAGTGCTGCTCCGGAGATACGACCCAGTTCATCCGCTGTATTTTTAATTTCCAGCGTAAACTCCTGAGTTCTCTGGGAAAGTGTCCGCACCTCATCTGCAACCACGGCAAAACCACGGCCATGCTCTCCAGCCCGCGCAGATTCAATGGCAGCGTTCAGCGCCAGCAAATTTGTTTGCTCTGAAATATCGCTGATTGAGCTGGTAATATCAGAGATAGCGCCCACTTTACTCACAAGCTCATTTACCTGAGTAATAGCCGTTTCCAGTGCCTGATTAGTCACCTCTGTCATTTCAATCGAATCCTGCATGCTGCCGGTTCCTTCCCTGGCAGCCTTCACAGCCTGACTGGCAGAGTCCGAAGCCTGCTGAGCATTCTCAGCCACCTGCTCAATACTAACGGTCATCTCTTGGGTCGAGGTCGCTGCTGAGCTTAACTCGCGATCTTGCTCCAGAGAGACGCGGTTCGTGTATTCACTAACGGTAACCAGCTCGCTGACACTCTGTTTCAGGTGGCCGGATAACCCTCTGACCTGCCCAACCAATCCACTAAATTGGTCAACCAGATAATTGAAAGATTCGCCGGCAGCATTTCCGTCCTTGACGCGTTCAGACAGATCTTTTTCACTGCGGAATTGATCCACCAGCTCAATAACTCTTGCCGCCTGATCTCTTTGAGCTCCCATCTGCAGGGCAAAATAAGTCAAAATACCTGCCTCAAAAACAACAAATGAAGCATGTAAAAAAGCAATACCCCAACTACAGCCGTAGTTAAAAATCATGATATCCATATCACCCAGCTGGACGCCGGAAAGCTGTAATCCCGTTAACAACAGATGGTGAACAGCAATAACCACAGCAGCAGTCAGAACCGGTAACCAGTCCCGATAGATGATCAACAGTGCCAACGAGGAAAATATGTGGAAATGCATTTCAATGCGACCCATTTGCGCCTGAATCATGATAGCTGAAAACAACATCAGACAAGCAGCAAACAGTACGGAGCAAGCCCGTGTGCCTTTAAACAGGGTGTAGCCGACAAAAGCCAGACCACCAACCATAAGGGCAGCCACCAGTGCAAAAACGGTCGTGCCGTAATCATAGGGTACCAATAACCCTACAACCGGAATATGCAGCAGTAAAATAGTCAGCATCTGCCGGTCATATGAAAGCACCTGTTGTTGTGCCTGATTGGTTGAACTCACCGAACTATTTCCCTCTGTAAAACCCGACCTATCTGTAAAACCATGCTCACCAGCCCTGCCATTTCCGTTCATATCTCTCCTTCCATCTATCATTTTATGCCCTGTCTTCGAACACTGTAATTAAACGTTTCAGATCCTGCTCGACCCGGTTAAGGTCGAGAGCAGACGAGGTATAAACCAGCTCTAAACGCTGGTCCTGACTAACGACATAGATAAAACCACTGTGATCTATTTCGTAGCCTTGCTGATCCGGTCTGACAGAGACTGTATCAGCCATTATTCTTGCCAAATCCTGTGCTTTTTCCTGCGAAGCGGGGCGTATCGACTGGAAACTCTGACCCAAAGCAGACATCGCACGCTGCAGCTTTTCAGGCGTATCCCTGTTAGGGTCGATGGTAATAAAAGTAAAACGCACCGGTTGGCCTGCTAAACGGTCGTGCAGAGTTTTAAGGTTTAATAATTGCTGCGGGCAAACAGTACCGCACTGCAAATAACCAAAGAACAAAACATTAAGTGATTTTTTCTCATTATAAGGTAGTTGTAGATCTTTAATATCAAGATTGCGCTTTAACCCATAATAGTCTGAGGAGTTCAGAAGTCCAGGTAAAAAGGGCAGCGCAAAGAGCAGTGCCGCCATTGAAAGCGATAGTAACAAGCCACCTAATTTCTGTTTAGTAGAATACGCCAATGTTATGAGTGTCCACATAAAGCCTATTGATAATAGCAAACCGGAGCAACGATACGAACGATACGTTAGGTCAGGTTTTCGACCGCTATAAATTGGCGGCAAATATACATGATTCAGATCAATAAAGCAGCGCCTAATATTGTTAGGCATTGATGTTTTTTGTTAGGCATTGTTATACGAATTATAACTACCTGAACTATAAGCTTATTATTTTAATTCCTAGTACATCTAGTATGTTAATAGTTTCATTTACAACCAAGCCCACTTCAGTTCCCGAAGCAGGTTTATTTTTTATTTATATTAAAAATACAGTTTTACCTTAAGCGTAACTAACTGATTAAAATAAGAATAAATCTTTTTCCATTACTTTAGCCTTGGCTTTAACAAAGTATTTAACAAACCACTCTTTGTTATCATCCTGTGCGTATACCTCCGCATAGGCGTTCAGAACCGAGTTTGAACTAAATACCAGGTCAATACGGGTGGCCGCAACGGCCAGAGCATCCATCGCATCATCACGACCCATTTCAGAGATAGGCTCAGACACTAGCGGGTCGTGCGTTGCAAAAGAATGCCAGTAACCACTATATCCCATTAAAACTATATCCCGTTAAAATAGCCTCTATATTTCCGGCTGGACCGTTGATCATGGATTCATGGAAGGTAACCAAAGAGTATGTATTTACTGTTGATTGAAGACGATATTCCTCTGGGCAATGTCATGCTGCGCTTACTCAAAGCCTATTACCGGGTTGACTGGGTTCGTTCGGTGGCAGCAGCAGTCGCTCATATTTCAGCCCATGACTACGATCTGATTCTGCTGGATCTGGGGCTACCGGATGGCAGCGGCGTGGACTTGCTCAAACAGATTCGGCAAAAATATCAAACCCCCGTTTTGATTGTTTCCGCCCGGGACACCCTGGATGATCGTGTGCAGGGGCTGGATACAGGAGCTGATGACTATATTGTAAAACCCTTTGCTCCAGAGGAGTTACTGGCGAGGATCAGAGCCCTGTTAAGGCGACAGGCGGGGCAGGCAACCAACCTCATCTACTCTGGCGATTTATGCTTTTCACCGGCAGAGAACACCTTCTACCTGCAGGATCAGCCAATATCACTCCCCAGAAAAGAGCACGAGCTGCTGACCGTATTGCTACATGCCGGTGGCAAACCCGTTAGCCGGGAGCGTCTGACACAGCAACTGTACAGTAGCGGCAATGAAGCTGAATCCAATACAATTGACGTCTATATTCATGCCTTGAGAAAAATACTGGGCAAAAAGCGCATTGAAACGCTTCGTGGCCGGGGCTTCCGTATTGTTGAGAACTAAATGAAACGACAGCTGAAACTAAAACAACTGGCTTGGGCATTAGGTATAAGCATTGCCCTGACGGCTCTAATCACACCGGTTATCACCTGGCTAGCCGTTGATGATGAACTGTCAGAGCTGCTCTATGAAGATATTCAGCAGCAAACCCAGCTTCTCTATCGTCTGATTGACCGGGGCCATATCGCCGCCGATGAGCTGGAGGTTTTCCTCAATGAGTCTTTTATTGATGACCATGAAGACACCTTTCTGATCTCTGTAGAACACCTGGGAGAGCACTGGTACGCCAGTAACTTTAATCTGGAGCGGCACTACGGAAGCACCGAGTCCGGCGTTATCCAGATGGAACATATGGATCATCTCTGGAAAGGGTATCAGCTACGACAGGGAGACCTTCTGATCAAACTGATGCGCCGTGATGATATGGCTAACGATATCAAAGGGGACGTTACGGAAGATGTCTTACTGCCGATTATGCTCGGAAACCTGATCAGTATTTTCCTGTTACTGGTACTGCTTAACCTGGTGACCGCACCACTGAACCGCCTTGTACACCTGATCCGGCAACGCCATGCAGAAGACCTCAGTGAACTACCTCAAATCAGCCGACTGGCGGAGCTTCAGGCCATCACCTCCAGTCTGAACCGGCTGATCACAGGTATCAAAGAAACGCTGCAGCGGGAGAAACGCTTTACCAGTGACGTTGCCCATGAACTCAGAACGCCCCTGACCACACTCAAGCTAGAACTATCCATGCCCGATACGGATCACCAGTCCGTTCGAAAGGAAGTTGACCGCCTGATCCATGTGGTTGATCAACTGCTGATACTTGCCAGAATTGAAGCCGGGCAATGGCAACAACATTGCACCCGCTTTAATATCCGAACGGCCCTTCAGGATGTATGCCAACGCTCAGAATCACGGTTGCAGCAGGTCGGCATCCGGTTCGATTATGCGCTGTCAGACTTCGATATCGAAGGCGACCCAACACTCATCTCTCTGCTGGTTGAAAACCTGCTGAACAATGCAGCACATCACGCCGAAACGGCAGACCATGTCTCCCTGACGATGCAGGCAACAGCATCCCGGCTGAGGCTGATTATTGAAGATAATGGTCGCGGCATACCCGCATCAAAGCGCCAGACGATGCTGGAACCCTTTGCCCGGCTTGACCAAAGAACAGAGGGGCTTGGCCTGGGGTTAGCCATCAGTCAACAAACTGCCAGACTCCACAGCAGCCAACTCACTCTGGAAGATGCAGAACCAGGTCTGAGGGTTTGCCTGACCTTTGACCACTTAATGCAAAGTTAATATTCCCACCGGCATACTGAACCTGTTGGTCATTCCCAAGGAGTTCAGTATGCGATCTGTCTATTTCATTCTTTTCCCGGCTTTAACCGTCTCTCTGGCAACGCTTTCTCTGACAGCACATGCAACCCATCCTGTACCGGATCATTGTCCAATCCTTTCTCTCGCTCAGGCCCAGCAAGCTCATGATGACAGTCAGGTCTGCGTTAAAGGCCGTATCATCAAGCGGCTTTCAGATGAAGACTATCTGCTTAAAGACAATAGCGGCACGCTAACTGTCGAAATCAGCAATCACCTCTGGCGTGGTCTGCAACTCACGTCGGAACAACCCCTTCTGCTCTGGGGTGAAATTGATCAGGACCCGGAGCATACAAGCCTGGAAGTGGATGCTCTGGAAAAAATCATCGCGGACTGAGATCTCTTTTATCGGGCTTTCTTAGCAGACCAACTAAAACATCAGACACATATGGAGTTAACCCATGAAAAAATATCTGCCTCTGGCACTGCTGGCTATTTCACCACTCTCTCAGGCTGATGCCTATCTGCAACTGGGCTTAGGCACCGTCGAAATGGATCATGATGAAGCGGTTGTATTTTCCGATAGCACTCGTCTGAAGCCGGACAGCAATGACAGCTCGCAACAGATCACACTGGGCTATCGCTTTGAAAGTTTCGGGATTGAGATCAGTCACCGGAATATGGAAGGAACGGAAGATCATGAGTTTTCGACACTGACAGCAATTCCCTCTCTTCCCAGCGGAGTTACAGGTGGTACTCCAAATGAATACGAAGAAGATAAAGACGCTACGTTTGATGCCAGCCAGGTGGCTATTAAAGGTGTCTACTACTGGGATCTGGATCAGCAGTGGTTACTGAAAAGCGGTCTGGGCCTGACCTATACCGACTATGAGATGCGCGCTTCCTATGTGCGCTCATGGGAGGAGGACAAACCCGGTGAGGACTGGGAGTACGATCAGGTTGTCAGTCAAAGTAAGGAAACCGATACCGCATGGGGTGGCATCGCCAGCATCGGTGTTCACTACACCCCCCTGCCGGATAGCGTACCGGGGCTGAACCTGGGCGTTGAAGCCTCTGTCGCCACAGATAAATACAACACCGCCAGCGCTCTATACGGCACATTAGGCTGGAGATTCTGATTAAAACGATGGGGCTGGTTTCAGCCCCTCTCGGCGTTACTGACAAAGTGTCTTAATGGCGTACTCAGGATCTGCATCCAGTATTTTCAGCAAGGCACGTGCAGGCCCAGTAGGATGTCGTCGTCCCTGTTCCCAGTTCTCCAATGTGCGCTTACTCACCCCAACCACACGGGCGAAATGGGCTTGAGTTAAACCTGTCTTATTCCGAATTGCTATCACTTCAGGCTCTGCAAACGCTGCAACACGAGCGGGTTCAGCATTGCCTTTAATGATCTCATCAGCCTGCTCTACGCTGGCAAGTAACTCTTCAAACAATGAGTTATCCATCACGACCACCTCTCGGCTATCTGACGCAGAGCCTTGAGCTGTGCGTCGGTCAAATTCTCTCTTTCATTTTTGGGGAAGGCATAGATCATGTATATCTGATCTCGTGGGCTCATCCAGTAATAAATAATTCGAGCACCGCCACTTTTGCCTCTACCTTCAAGTAACCACCGCGCCTTTCTTAGTCCACCGCCATTACGAATAAGTGCACCATATCAGGGCGGTTGACCAGAGCTTCCTGCAATTCCTTATACTCGGCATCATCCATCAGACTATTTATTGTCTTGGTGAATATTGGTGTTTCAATAATTACCATACATATACCCAATTATACGCCATTGGCGTATTTTGTCGAATCCAACAAATCATCCAAATGATCCGCCCAGCGTTGCAGCCATTCGTGACACTCGTCCTCATAGCGGTGCAGGTTGTATGTACCTTCGATACCTTTCTTGGAGTGACCAAGGAAGTAAAGGTCGACCATATCTTTGATGGTGAACTGATCACAAACAGCAACCTGCTGTTGTTCTTCAATCTTCTTTAGCTCTTTAGCAGGGCACAGTCCCTGATCGCGCATTTGCTTTAATTCCATCAAACGGCTTCGAGCATCCTGTAACCCTACAGCTGGAAAGTTGCCGATTTTTACCTGGACTAACTAACCCGTAATAGGGCTTCGATATCGGTAGAAAAATGTCTTTGCGCTTTTACCACTCCTGATTCTCAGGTCTCTGTATTCACCAATATCAGCCAGTGTCGAACCGTCTGGCTTCAGGTGCTCAATTGCCTTGGTTGTGAGAGGTTTGTTATTCTGCGCACCGCTCATTTTGTTGCCTCAAAAAGTGCCGTAAAACTGATCTTAGCCATGACTAGCGACTTGCCCTCGCTAGTGTAGTTTTTTTCGAAAAAGTGTTACACGACATTATATGCTACACATGAGTGTAGGTTTTCACGGTTCTCAAAGAGTCCTACTGGCACTCCAAGAGACAACAAAAAAAAGAGAAAATCCAGCAGAATCAACGATATAACTAGGCCAAACCCGTGAAAAGCAACGAAAAACAGCAACAACATACGCCAATGATGCAACAGTACTTCAGCATCAAAAAAGATCACCCGAACGAGCTTGTGTTTTATCGCATGGGAGACTTTTACGAGCTGTTCTTTGATGATGCAAAAAAGGCAGCCAGCCTGCTGGATATTACGCTGACGGCACGGGGCAAGTCCGGTGGTCAGCCGATTCCAATGGCGGGTATTCCCTTTCATGCGGCGGAGAACTACCTAGCACGCCTGGTGCGAGGCGGTCTGTCGGTGGCGATTGCGGAGCAGATCGGGGACCCAGCAACCAGTAAAGGCCCGGTGGAGCGCAAGGTAGTTCGCATACTGACCCCTGGCACAGTGAGTGATGAAGCGCTTCTGGACGAGCGCAAGGACAACCTACTGGTATCTCTGACTCGCCGTGGTGAAGTGTTTGGCTTGTCAGCGCTGGACGTGACCAGTGGCCGCTTTACCGTACAGGAACTGAATGAAGAATCTGCTTTATTAGCGGAGATTCAACGTCTGGACCCAGCGGAACTGCTCTTGGATGAAGGTGAGGTTTTTGAAGCTCAGATCAACCAGCGTAAAGGAGCCCGACAGGTACCGCCTTGGCAGTTTGATACAGAAAGCGCCAGCACTCAGCTGTGCCGTCAGTTTGAAACCCGCGACCTTGCCGGTTTCGGCTGTCAGCATCTGGACGTGGCAATTGGTGCCGCCGGTGCTCTGCTGGAGTATGTTAAAGATACGCAGCGCAGCGGCCTGCCTCATGTGCGCACCCTGCAGGAAGAATCCCGGGATGAGTGCATTCAGATCGATGCCGCCAGTCGCCGCAATCTGGAGATCGACACCAATCTGGGTGGCGGTATCGAAAATACCCTGGCCTCGGTACTGGATAACACCGCAACCGCCATGGGCAGCCGTCAGCTGCGCCGCTGGCTGAACCGCCCGATCCGCTGTCACGATCAGCTGCATCTGCGTCAGTCCTGTGTACAGGCGATTCAGGACAGCTTCCAGTGGCAGAGTATTTACGACCACCTGAAAGCGATCGGCGATATTGAGCGCATTCTGGCCCGTGTTGCATTACGCAGCGCCCGCCCCCGAGATCTGGCCCGTCTTCGCGATGCGATGGGTGAACTGCCGGAACTGACCGCTTTGCTGGGCAGTATTCAGGAGTCGGCTCTGGATCATCTGCGTGAGACCATCATCGACTTCCCTAAAGAAGCTGATCTGCTTTCTCGTGCGATTATCGATAATCCGCCAGTGGTAATTCGTGATGGCGGCGTGATTGCAGAAGGTTTTGATGCCGAGCTAGATGAATTGCGCCAGCTGAGCGAACACGCAGGGGATTTCCTGATCCGATTGGAAGAGCAGGAAAAAGCCACCACCGGCTTGTCTACACTGAAAGTCGGCTACAACCGGGTACACGGCTATTACATCGAGATCAGTCGCGCGCAATCCGATCAGGCTCCGGCGCACTATATCCGTCGTCAGACTCTGAAAAACGCCGAGCGTTTTATCACCCCGGAACTGAAAGAGTTTGAAGACAAAGTACTAAGCAGCAAATCCCGCGCCCTGACCCGGGAAAAAGCTCTGTACGAGCAGGTGATTGAGCAGCTGAACGGGAATCTGATGGGCCTGCAGAATCTGGCAGTCTCCCTGTCGGAGCTTGATGCCCTGAATAACTTTGCCGAACGGGCGGAAACCCTGAATTTCTCACGTCCAACACTAACGCGTGATAACGGTATTCTGATTGAAGGTGGCCGCCATCCAGTGGTTGAGCAGGTATCGGATCAGCCCTTTGTACCCAATGATCTCACCTTTAGTAATGACGACCGTATGGCCGTGATTACCGGCCCAAATATGGGCGGTAAATCGACCTATATGCGGCAAATTGCGCTGATCGTGTTACTGGCACACACCGGCTGTTATGTGCCGGCTGAAAGCGCCAAAATCGGTCCGATTGACCGCATCTTCACCCGCATTGGTTCTTCCGATGATCTGGCAAGCGGCCGTTCCACCTTTATGGTAGAGATGACAGAAACCGCCAATATTCTGAACAATGCGACACCGTGTTCTCTGGTACTGATGGATGAGATTGGCCGCGGCACCAGCACCTTTGATGGCTTGTCACTGGCCTGGGCCTGCGCTGCACACCTGGCACAGAAACTACGGGCTTACACTCTGTTTGCCACTCACTATTTTGAACTGACCGCCCTGCCGGAGCAGTTTGACGGCGTTATGAACCTGCATTTAAACGCCACTGAGCATAATGACAATATCATTTTTATGCACAAGGTTCAGGAAGGGCCTGCCAGTCAAAGCTATGGACTGCAAGTGGCGAAACTGGCGGGTATTCCCCATGACGTCGTCGGACAGGCCCGGGAAAAACTGGTGCAACTGGAGCAGCAGGAAAATCAGAACGGTGACCAGGTACGAACCACCTATACACCGGTACAGAATGATCTGTTTTCGGTGGCAGAGCCTGCTCCGGCCCTGGAAAAGTTAGAAAGCATCAGCCCGGATGAACTGACGCCACGACAGGCCCTCGAACTACTCTATGAGTTGAAAGCGTTGACCAGATAAAGGAGACCAGCATGGCATTTGTCGTAACTGATAACTGTATTCAGTGCAAATACACCGACTGCGTAGAGGTCTGCCCTGTAGACTGCTTCTATGAAGGGCCAAATTTTCTTGTGATCAATCCGGATGAGTGCATCGATTGCGCGTTATGTGAACCGGAGTGTCCGGCAAGCGCGATCTATTCAGAAGATGAGCTACCGGACAATATGCAGCACTTTTTTGAACTGAATGAGATGCTGGCAGAACACTGGCCAAATCTTGCAGAACGCAAAGACCCGTTACCGGATGCTGAAAAGTGGGACGGTGTTGAAAACAAACTGGATAAACTGGAAGGGCTGCCAGAAAATTTATAATGGTTTGAGAAAAGATAATGGTTTGAGACTAGATAGTGGCTTGAGACAGAATAACGGCTTGAGAAAAGATAGTGGTTTGAGACTAGAGATGCGTTTTTCATCAGAAAAAGAGAAGGGCGGCCCCGCCGCCCTATGTCCCTTTGCTATCCAATCCATGACAGCGCCATCATCCTGATAGCAGACTTATCCTAAGTCTTCCATGTGGCTTCCATGAACGTATGCATCCTGCATCCCTGTTCGCCACGTGTTTCCATTCCTTTTCCCTTAATCCCTGTGCCGGTTTCCATTCCGGCTTGCTGCCACTCCCTGACTGCACGTTCATATTAACAAATATCCGCCACCCAATGACACAACTTTTATGTGGTTAATTATATTCCTGGCAACCTATAAAATATAACCAATTGATTTTAAACGATTAAAATTAATATCTTATGGATTAAGAGCTTTATACCCTGCTCCGTGGCGCAGATATCTTAATGTTTTGTAGGAAATATCTTACAACTTGAGAAGAGATCCACCCAAGAGCCAAGGGTTAAAATAAAAAACCAGCACCCTGGGGTACTGGCATTCTTTAATCTCCGGCAATCATAACCGTACAACCTTGAGAAAGAGGTTATTCCGCATCGTTTACATCGAGCCGGTCAACCTTTTGGAAACCACGGGGGAGCTTATTCCCGCGCCGGCCACGTTCACTGAGGTAGTGTTCAAGGTCAGAGGGCTTCAGCTTAAGATGACGCTTGCCTGCAAAAATAGTTAAGGGGTCTTCGGCTTGCATAACAATCAGATCACGAACAAACTCTTCCCGACCTGATGATTTAGCCGATGGAATATCGATCATTTTATTACCCTTACCTTTACCCAGCACCGGAAGCTGATCCAAACGAAAGACAAGAAGACGCCCTTCAGTCGTCACAACAGCAACCCGGCTTTCAGTACCTTCCGGGATCAGTTTAGGAGGCAGAACCTCACATCCTTTCGGCACGGTCAACAGTGCTTTCCCTGCCTTCTTGCTGGCCAGCATATCTGAAGACGCCACAACAAAGCCATACCCTGCATCACTGGCCATCAGAAAATGACGTTTATCCTCAGCTATGACCAGTCCCTGGAACGTTGCACCGGATGGCGGGTTGATACGCCCGGTCAAGGGTTCACCCTGCCCTCTGGCTGAGGGTAGCGTGTGCACCGGCAAGGAGTAACTTCGGCCGCTACTATCAACAAAAACGGCTTGTTGGTTAGACTTGCCTTTACAGGCCAGGTGAAAGCTATCACCGGATTTATAGCTCAGGCCTTCCGGGTCAATATCATGCCCTTTAGCAGCTCGTACCCATCCTTGTTTTGATAAAACAATGGTCACAGGATCAGCGCTCACCAGAGCCGTTTCATCCAGTGCTTTAGCTTCTTCACGACACACCAACGGTGAGCGACGAAGGTCACCAAATTTATCAGCATCTGTGGTTAGTTCGTCCTCGATGAGCTGATTCAGAGCACTATCCGACCCCAGCAAGTGTTCCAGGCTTTCCCGTTCATCCTGCAGCTCATCCTGCTCACCCCGGATTTTGATCTCTTCCAGTTTTGCTAACTGTCGTAAACGCAGTTCAAGAATCGCTTCTGCCTGGCGTTCACTGAGAGCAAAGCGGCCGATCAGTTCCTGTTTTGGCTGATCTTCTGTACGGATAATATCAATCACTTCATCAATATTCAGATAAGCGATCAGAAGCCCTTCCAGTAAATGCAGGCGATCATTCACTTTTTCTAACCGGTACTCAAGCCTGCGCTTAACCGTTGCCCGCCGGAAGTTAATCCACTCCCCCAAAATCTGTAATAACCCCTTAACCTGTGGCCGCCCATCGGTGCCGATCATATTCAGATTAACGCGGTAACTTTTTTCCAGATCCGTAGTAGCAAACAGGTGGGCCATCATCGAGTCTGTATCGATCCGGTTTGAGCGAGGAACAATAACCAAACGCGTTGGGTTTTCATGATCTGACTCATCGCGCAAATCAACGACCATCGGCAATTTCTTAGCCTGCATTTGTGCCGCAATTTGCTCCAGGACTTTGGCTCCGGAAACCTGATGCGGTAAAGCGGTTACAACGACATCACCGTCTTCTATCTGGTAAACAGCCCTCATTTTCAGGCTGCCTTTGCCCGACTCGTAAAGCTTGCGAATATCCGCCTCAGGTGTGATGATTTCAGCATCGGTAGGATAGTCCGGTGCCTTAACAAAACGCATCAGATCGGATATCCCCGAGGCTGGGTTGTTCAGTAAATGAACCGTCGCCTGAACTACTTCATTTAAGTTATGGGGGGGAATATCAGTCGCCATCCCCACTGCAATACCGGTAGAACCATTTAAAAGCACATGAGGAACCCGGCTCGGTAACACTGCGGGCTCATTTAAAGTACCATCGAAATTAGGTAGCCAGTCAGCTGTACCGTGGCCCAGTTCAGATAGCAGCAGCTCAGAGAACTTAGCCAGTTTAGCTTCGGTATAACGCATGGCAGCAAAAGACTTAGGGTCATCCGGTGAACCCCAGTTGCCCTGCCCATCCACCAGAGGGTACCGGTAAGAGAAAGGCTGAGCCATCAGTACCATTGCCTCATAGCAGGCGCTGTCGCCATGGGGATGGAATTTACCCAAGACATCACCGACAGTACGTGCAGATTTTTTATGTTTGGCACTGGCTTTAAGACCCAGTTCAGACATCGCATAGATAATCCGGCGCTGAACAGGTTTAAGCCCATCACCAAGGTGAGGAAGTGCACGATCAAGAATGACGTACATGGAGTAATCAAGGTAAGCTTTCTCGGTGTACTGTTTGAGCGAAATCTGCTCAACACCATCGAAGCCGGGGTCTGCTGGGTTAATTGGTGCACTCATCCGATTTGGTAATCCACTGATTGTTCACACGGAAAATTTTAGCCAAGTCTATCTAACATCTGGTTATTTTTACAGGATTCATCGCCACCAGATCTTCAGATACCGGACTTTGTCAGTTTTCCTGCTGTTTAGCCGTTAATAGTAGTTAAGATTCCTGCAAAGCAGCCGATAGATTAAATCTATTAAAATTGCGCGATTTCTGGCTACAATCAGTAAGATAAAAATCCACTTTAAGCGTAATATTTTTACCAGAGCCCATTAATAATGATTCTGACCGAATATAAATTTCGTCCTGAAAGTGACTCACGAGCAGAAGAAAGTTGCGCCGATGTCGCTAACAAGCTGAAAACCGCCTTTGCTGAAAGCACTGATATGATTGTAATTAACAATCTTCAGATTGAAGTATATGACCGGCAGATTACCGTCGACCATGCAGTGCTTCATACCTATGGCATGACACTGATCAACAGCCGTACTCTCTATGGCAAAATTGAGGTGAATTATCGCGGCGAGTGGTCACGCAGTGTTAAAGGACGCGATATTCCAATGGAAAACCCCATTGACCTCTACAAGCATGCGAGCAAGGCTGTTCGGGATGATTTGGTAAAAAATGTTGAAACCATTATGAGTAAACATAATGGCGTTCAGAAAACCTTTGACGGTATGCCCATTGAGTTGATGTTTATTCAGGCTCCCAAGAGCGGATTGCAGGGTAATGGCATTAACTCATCTGCTATTCTGTTCTCTGAGCTACTAACACAAACAATCACCCGGCACTTTAATTCCTATAAAAAGCGGGTCTATCAACAGTTTGGTGGCATGGATGTTTTTCGCTTTTTCTCTTCAGATATGTTTGCCTGCGCAGACTATCTTATTGGTAACGAGATTAATAGAGAGAGCTACCCTGTAGCCCAGCCAGACCAGACCGCATCCGGAGCAAGCTCGAGCAGCGGGCAGTCGGGAAAACGTGTAATTGTACGAACAAAACAAATAGGGGGCGGCCCCGGTATTATCAAAGCCAGAAGCATCAAGCCCAGTCGCAAAAAACCGGAACAGATGGCCAAAGAACCTGATTAAGATCACCTGCCTATTTACTCCTGCAAGACCTGTACACGACAAAAAAAAGGCTGATCAGATCTGATCAGCCCTTTTTCATAAGAATTGTAACACTGGGGAAATCCACAAAGAGAAGCTTTCGCCTATGGTGGATTCCCAGTAAAAAGATCACTAGCGTAACTTAAACTGATCAACCATCTTCTCAAGGTCAACGGCCAACTTCAGCAAGCTATCACTGACAGCAACACCTTCGTTAGCCTCTGCGGAAGTCTGTTCAGCAATAGCACTAATCTCTTTAACATTGCGGTTAACCTCAGCAGACGCAACCTCCTGCTGTTGCGCTGAAAGCGTCATTTGGCTATTCAGAGCATTAATACCAGTAACAGCTTCGGCAATTTCCTGCAGAGACGACGCCACTTTTTCGACCTCGCTGACGCTCTCATGAGTACTTTCCTGGGCACTCTGCATCACCTCAATAGCTTCTGTCACCTCTTTCTGTAACTGCTCGATGGTCTGATGAACCTCCTGGGTGGACTCATGAGTTCGGGTCGCTAATGAGCGTACCTCATCTGCCACAACGGCGAAGCCACGCCCGGCTTCACCGGCCCGGGCAGCCTCAATAGCAGCATTCAGGGCCAATAAGTTGGTTTGCTCTGCAATTGAGGTGATAACATCCAGAACAGTCCCCACTTCATTACTGTAATTGCCCACTTTACTGATAACGCCTGCAGCCTGCTCTATTTCGCCGGTCAGGCGGCTAATTGCAGAAATCGCAGTTCCCGTAAGAGAAGCACCCAACCTGGCTTGCTCATCAGCACTGGAGGACGCACCAGAGGCACTTTCTGCGTACGACTTTACCTCATGGGCATTATTCTCAACCTGCTGCATGGCTGAAACAACGGTTTCTGTACCGGCCTTCTGATCCTGTACTGCAGAGACAGTGCTCTCAGAGACCCTTGAAATACGCTCTGCGGCCTCTTTCAACTGATGAGTTGTTCCGGAAACCTGCTGCATACTCCCCCGGAACCGGGTCAGCATATTGTTAAAAGCAGTCGCCAAAGCGCCTATCTCATCATTACTCTGGACATTGCTGACTTCTACGGCCAGGTCAGACTGTCGTTCTACCTGCTGCATTACACTCCGCACACGGTTCAGAGGTGTTACGATAAGGCGGCGTAACAGATAGATAATCACCAGAAAACCGACAAAGAAGAGGGCAACTTGTATAAGCCCAAGGCGCCACAAATTGGCGCTGATATGGCGGTCCAGGGTGGCCAGCGAGTAACTGACACGCACAGCGCCCAAAACAGTTCCTTCTTCCACAATATGACAGGCAAGGCAGTTCGTACCCCGATAATCCTTACTGGCCCGAACAGGATTCAGAACCGTAAGAACCCTTCCAGTCTCACTTTCACTGATATGTGTTATTTTTTCACCGGAAAGAGCGCGGCGATCCAGATCATCGGATGCTTTTTCCTCAGGACGCCCGGGGCCAAAAAACTTATTGATATCCGGCCCCCGAATAATACGGGCATCGACAACATCCGGCTGACTCATCACTTTTTTGCGTAAAATATCCCGGTTTTCCAGAGTACCGGTGATCATCATGATGTTAACAGCATCAAAATAGGAATCAGCCGTATCCTGAGTATGTTGCCAAATAACCTCTTCAACCATATCCCGCTCATTGCGGACGCTGAAAATCATGGATACAACAAGTACCAAAACAAAGACCAAAAGCAAGGCTACAGTGATTTTGGTTTGAATGGAGGTTCCCGGTGAAGTCTGACTCATTATACTCTCCGCCTTTCCAGCGCTATTTTTAATTCTGGCTCATTTTTGTGATTATCATGCTTGGCTTAACTTTAACGGTAAAGTTAAGCTATAGAAGTAACCAACCATATATTTTTTGTTAATTCTTTTATGGCTGTTCAGTGTCGACACAACATGCCATGACTTACTTCGTTTGTACATCATCTAACCTACGGCTTTCACAGGAAAATGTCAGTGTCTGAAATCAAAACATCGTCATCAAAATATGATCAGGTTATTGCATTCCAAGGTCATCTTGGCGCGTACTCGCATCTTGCTTGCCGTAATGCACGCCCTCACCTCTCACCCGTGCCCTGTGCAACTTTTACCGAAGCGATGCAAAAAGTAGAAAGAAAAGAAGCAGGCCTCGCTATGATTCCAATCGAAAACTCGACTGCCGGGCGTGTTGAGGAGATCTATCGTCAGCTACCAAAAACACAGCTTTCGATTATTGGTGAGCACTTTGAAAGCATCAGCCACTGCCTGATCGCACTTAAGGGCAGCAGCCTAGAACAGATCAAAACGGTCTGCTCTCACCCACAAGCTTTAGCACAGTGTGATAACAATATTATGAAACTTGGCCTGGAAACAGATGTGAAATCTGATACCGCAGGTGCAGCCCATGAAATTATGCAGTTACAGGACCATAGCCGCGCCGCTATCGCATCTTCGTTGGCAGCAGAGCTTTACGGCATGGATATTCTGAGAGAAAACTTTCAGGATCATGATGGCAACACAACCCGCTTTATTATCCTGTCGCGGGAAGCAGAAATGCCGGATTATCGTTCTGGTCATAAATATCTGACGTCATTAATGTTCAGAGTACGCAACCTGCCTGCAGCTCTTTACAAAGCGATGGGAGGGTTTGCCACCAACGGCATCAATATGGTCAAACTTGAAAGTTATATGGACACGGGCAGCTTTCAGGCAACATCTTTTTATATGGATGTTGAAGCACACCAATGCGAACAGGCAATGCTTAATGCCCTTGAGGAACTATCTTTTTTTGCAGAGGATATCCGTATTCTGGGGACCTATATCCCCAGCCCATGGCGACAATCCAAAGGAGCTATTTCTTAGCCCAACCAGACAACTTTTGAGCAGAAAGCAGATAACCTGGTACGACAAAAATAAAACAACGGGAGCAATGCTCCCGCCAGAATCAGCAGCAGAAATAATTACTGATTATACGTCGCCGGATCGATCCAGACCCCCAGAGAGTTACGGTCAATCCAATTACCCTGCTTATTCTCTTTGTAGCGAAACACAACAATGTCACCCTCGCTCACAGAGAGTTCGGGATCTTCAGTCTGGTAAGAGTATGTAATACCATCCACAATCAGAGCGTGGCGATACAGCTCAGGCATTCCCAGCCATTCCTGAAACGGTCCTTCCGTAACAACAGATTCCAGTTTTCCCTTTCCTTGAAGCTTAGGCGCGCGCTGTCGGCGTGCACCGGGACGGAAGTTACCAGCCATGAATGCTCCTTTTATGTTGAGCCAAATATTTTAAACAAAGTCGCCTGAGCAGAGAAACGTGAAATCTAATCTGTTCACCCAAACGAAAGGCGATGGATTATAGGGCTTATTTCGCAAGAGACAAGTTACAAAACAACAAAATGTCATAAGTCGAAATACAATCCGTCAAAGGTTCTTACTTTTTTAACTGGTGGTTCAAAAAGCAATCAGTAAACTAACTATTTTCCCAAGCAAGGAACCTCACTTTATGGAAATGCTTCGCGAACTGCTTTTTACTATGGCTGACTGGATTCGCCCTCACAGCGATAATATTGCACTTGCACTTATTGCTACCTTATTAGTTATTTATGGCGATGAGATAAACCGTACCGTCAAGCAACAGCTACGCCCCTACCCATACATCATCCGACTGGTCGGCTTTGTTGTGCTATGTGCGTTTGGTTACGGTGCTCTCACGGTATACGCAACGCCAGTACTGGAAGACATTATTAATCGCATACCAGGTCTTTACTTGGCACCCGCTATTATGCTCCTCTTCCTACTGGTTGGTTTACTGGCTGAAAGACGCCGTCAGATCTGATTCAAGCAGTGCTCTATAGCCCGGAATGTATGCTTTTCCACGCCAATAACACTGACTCGGACAACCGAGTATGTGAATAATGCTCCACAGGAGAACCCGCCATGCCGACACATGATATTGATGGAAATTACTGTATTTTCCGTAAAAGTTATTCTGCAGCAGGCATTCAGCAAGAACCTGGAGAGCTGACGGCATTCTCTGATCAGAAAAAGCAAAATTTTGCACTTTTCTGGCTTGCTGATCAGGCTGAAAACAGTCTGATGTTGGGCTATTTTACTTCGGAAGCAATATTAGAAGAGCATGCAAAACGCTTTATACTAAAGCCTTTGACCGTACCCGCTATCGCTTTAGGCCAAGCTGAAGCTCAGCAGCTCAGAAAGCAGGATACGCCACTTGTGCTCCCACCTCTTCATGGGGTGTTTGGCACAGCCTTCAGCGGCTACCTGCTAAAGCCAGATAGTGAAGAAGCATCAGACAAACTGATGCTCTTCTATGTGGCGGATTACCGCTCAGAATTACTGGGGGTGTTTGATGCTGCTGAGGCAACTCATGTGTTGACTGAACACTATGATCGCCGCCGACAGCAGTGCATGCTCTGCTGAGGGAGAGGGGTCGGTCTATTCGTCTCCGCCCATGGCTTCAACGTACTGCGCATAATGTTCAGGGGCCAGATCTTCGAAACGGGTAAACTGTCCCCGGAAGGCGAGTTTAACACTGCCGATCGGGCCGTTACGCTGTTTACCAATAATAACCTCCGCAATTCCCTTATTCGCTTCATCCTCTTTGTTATACACCTCATCACGATAGATAAAGGCGATAACATCAGCATCCTGCTCGATAGCACCGGACTCACGCAGATCTGACATCACAGGGCGTTTATTCGGACGCTGCTCCAAACTCCGGTTCAACTGGGAAAGTGCAATCACAGGGCAATTAAACTCTTTTGCGAGTGCTTTAAGAGAGCGGGAGATCTCTGAAATCTCACCAGTACGGTTATCTGCCAACCCCGGAACACGCATCAGCTGAAGATAATCGATCATCACCAGACCTATATCGCCATTCTCACGGTGCAGACGGCGCACACGGGAGCGCATCTCACTGGGGCTTAAACCTGCCGTATCGTCGATAAAGAGTTTTTTCTTTTCCAGTAAGTTAACTGCCGACATAAGCCTCGGCCAATCGTCATCATCCAGCTTACCGGTACGCACCTTAGTCTGATCGATACGTCCCAGGGAAGATAGCATACGCAGCATCAGAGAATCACTGGGCATCTCCATACTGAACACTACCACAGGTTTATCCTGGGTCAGGGCTACATTCTCGACAATATTCATGGCAAAGGTGGTTTTGCCCATGGATGGACGTCCGGCAACAATAACCAAGTCTGAGGGCTGCAGACCGGATGTCATACCATCAAGATCAGTAAAGCCTGTAGCAATACCGGTCATAGAGGAATCAAGACGATAAAGTTCATCAATGCGGTCGACTGTTTTTTGCAGAATAGAAACCACACCTTCCGGCCCTCCCACCTTAGGCCGGTTTTCAGCGATGGAGAATACCAGCTGCTCAGCCTCATTCAGCAGTTCATCAGAGGTTCGCCCTTCAGTATCGTAGGCGCTTTCAGCGATCTTATTAGCGGCATGAATCATCTGACGCAGCGTTGAACGCTCCTGAACAATTGAAGCATAAGCGGCGATATTGCTGGCCGATGGCGTATTGCGAGCCACCTCAGCCAGATATGCTAACCCACCGACCTGATCCAGCTCTTTACGATCATCAAGCAGCTCAGAAATAGTAATCACATCAAACGGCTGAGCGCGTTCAGCCAGCTCCATCATCGCGTTAAAGATCAGCTTATGGTCCCGACGATAAAAATCATGGGCACTGATACGTTCAGCTACGGCATCCCAGGCTTCGTTATCCAGCAGCAGACCACCTAACACCGATCGTTCCGCCTCCAATGAATAAGGAGGGATTTTGAGAGCTTCGGTTTGCTTATCGGTATCAGTTCGTGCGGACATAAACCTGAGATTCTCCTGGGTAAAGATGAAGTGGCAACTAAGTGTATCTGAAAATGGATGCCCGTAAAGATGACAAAAAAGAAGAAGGGGCAACACCGGGAATAGCTTGCGTTAATATCCCAGTTGCTTACCGGTATACCAAAAAAAAGGAATAAAAAAAGGCACCTGGGAAAACCCAAAGTGCCTTTCAGAGCTGATCAGCAGATCTTATTCTTCAGATGTCACGATAACGCGAACTGAAGTCATAACATCGCTGTGCAGCTGGATTGCAACGTCGAATTCACCAACGGTGCGAATCGGGCCTTCCGGCAGACGAACTTCGCTTTTCGCTACATCGATGCCAGCAGAGCTGATTGCTTCTGCCAGGTCACGTGTACCGATAGAGCCGAACAGCTTACCTTCGTCACCAGCTTTAGCACCGATAGACAGTTCAATCTCACCCAGAGCAGCAGCACGAGCTTCTGCTTCAGCTTTGATCTCTGCAGCCTGAGCTTCAAGCTCAGCACGGCGGGTTTCGAATTCAGCAATGTTTGCTTCTGTTGCTACAACAGCTTTGCCGTATGGCAACAGGAAGTTGCGGCCATAACCAGGCTTAACGGTTACTTTGTCGCCTAAGCCACCCAGTTTGCCTACTTTCTCGAGCAGAATAACTTCCATCTCGTTAACCTCTTTCTATTTTATGGCGCTTCATCATCTGAAGGCTTCATCAGCCTTTTACGGAAATTCAGACTACTATCAAGCAACGCCACAAAAATCATCAATACGTACAGTGAGTGTCCGGCAAAAAACAGCACAAAATAGAAGGCTGTCAGCCAAAACGAACTCAGTTGTTTGATCGTTACAACAGCATGTACTAAAGCGATACAGGCAAAAACCAACGGCAGTGTCAGTGAGGGAATCCACTTGATCGCCTCGGGGGTAATACCCGCACCGAAAACAACCATGCCACCCAAAATCAGACCTGCCCAGACCGGAAGACGCAGCTGATGAAATTCTTTCTGGAAACCACCCGGATTATACAGGGCAGCTTGCCAGAAACGGGCCAGCATAAGGCTCCCCGTCATCATCAGCGCATGCACCGCAGAGATAACACCAGAGAAAAGCCCAACCAGAAACTGATCAAGCTCAACACCAGGACTCTCCGCCAGCTCAGCTTCGCTCAGAATCATTTCCCGACTTGCCTGGGCAAGATCAAGCATTAATTCCGGCGGTAACCACTGAACTGTACTTGCGGTAACAGCTCCGATACCAGCGCCTACCAATAACGTTTGCGACCAGCTGACGCTGTGCCTCAGCACCAGTGCCATAATATAGGCACCAATTATTACAAACGCAGGGGTTAGGTCGCCCTGAGCAAACCAAAAGAGAGCAGGCAGCGAGCCCCAGAGCATCACCTGACTGCCATCTTTACCACCCTTTCTCAGGGTGACCACACTGACAACAGCGGCAGCAATCCAGAATAAAAATGGAATAGCTGCACTTAACGCTGTTGCTATAATCGCGTTAGTCCGCGATTTTAGTGCATATTGTGCGATAGAACGCATGCACCTGCCTTATATCGTTTTAAATCTTACTGGTGGCCGTCGGTGTACGGCAGCAGAGCCAGGTAGCGGGCGCGCTTAATAGCGGTAGCCAGCTGACGCTGATAACGTGCTTTAGTACCTGTGATACGGCTTGGAACGATCTTGCCAGTTTCAGTGATGTAGCTTTTCAGAGTTTCGATGTCTTTATAATCGATCTGATCTACACCTTCAGCGGTGAAACGGCAGAACTTACGACGACGGAAAAAACGTGCCATGGAATATACTCCCAATAAGTCTGTTAAAAATTACTCTTCAGAGTCAGCAGCTGGAGCTACTTCTTCTTTAGATTCAGCCTGGGCTTCCGGAGCACGCTCTGGTTTACGATCGTCACGACGATCTTCACGAGAGGCTTCTGCTTTTACCGGAGATGCTTCAGTTACAGCATTTTTAGTACGAACAACCAGATTACGGATGATCGCATCGTTGTAACGGAAGATCTCAGTCAACTCATCAACAACCTCGCTGGTTGTCTCTACATTCATCAGAACATAGTGAGCTTTGTGAATCTTGTTAATTGGGTATGCCAGATGACGACGACCCCAATCTTCCATACGATGAACCGAACCACCATTGTCCTGTACCAGGCTGGTGTAACGCTCGATCATTGCTGGAACCTGTTCGCTCTGGTCCGGATGAACCATGAACACAACTTCGTAATGACGCATTATAGCTCCTTACGGTTTTACAGCTTCTCAAAGGGTTTGTTCCCTAGAAAAGCAAGGAGTGGAAAGAAACGTTGTTTAAAAACAACCGCGAGATCTTACAGACCCAGAAAATAAGACGCAAGAGAAATCATCCTGCAAAAGAATATTTCCTGCATAACGTATGCGCGTTGGCTGTGCCTAAGCGGTCTGCGAGCGCTGGCGGACAGCTTCGTATAAGCAAACACCGCTGGCAACAGAAACATTCAGACTACTAACCTCACCGGCCATCGGCAGATTAACCAACAGGTCACAGTGCTCACGGGTCAGGCGGCGCATCCCTTTACCTTCAGCTCCCATGACCAGAGCCGTCGGGCCGGTCAGGTCCGTTTCATACAGCCCCTGATCCGCCTCGCCAGCCGTTCCCATCACCCAGACACCATGCTGTTTTAATTCATCCAGACAACGAGACAGGTTTGTAACACTAACAACCGGCATCACTTCAGCCGCACCGCAGGCTACCTTGCGTACCGTGGCATTCAGGGTAGCTGATTTATCCTTGGGAACAATAACCGCATCGGCGCCTGCTGCATCAGCCGTTCGTAATACCGCCCCCAGATTGTGCGGGTCAGTTACGCCATCTAATACCAGCAGTAAAGGTGACGTTTTCTCTGCCAGCCGATCAAAAAGCCATTGCTCACTATAGGTTTTCAGAGGCTTGCAGACAGCAACAACCCCTTGATGGACCAAACCACCGGTCATCTCATCCAACAGGTCACGTTCCATTAGTTCCTGCTGAAGACCGATTTGAGAAGCCAAACGAGCAATCCGGTCCAACTTATCATCTTCACGGCCTTTCATAAGGTGAAGACTGATTACCTGTTCAGGCTGACGCTCCAGGAGGCTGGTGACAGCATGGATACCAAACACCGCTTCAACGGATGGCTTTCTGGGCGCTTTACGTCTGCCCTGCTGCTTTTTGCCACCGCTATGCTGAGGACGTTCACTTCTGTTTTGGGGGCGTTCATTTCTTTGCTGTTTCACTAACGTACCTGATTACAGTTTCTGGCAGCCCGATGCTGCGCGATCGATTTCTGCCGTCTTGCGGCCTGATACGGAAACAGGGCTCTGATTCAGAGCCCTGCTGGGAAATATTAAGACAGGCAGACAACAACAGGAAACCGGGTGTATCCATCGCTGCTCAACTGCTTGCTCTTAATCTTTTTTTACTTTTTCTTCTTGGGTCGCTTTTTCCTGAGGTCATCATTCAGGCCCGAACGCCCTTTTTCAGCTGGCTTCAGTTTTTTCTTTCTTCCACCTTTAGGCTTCGGCTTGCCGGATGCGTCGTCACGATCATTTTTCCGGTTCGAATCCGGCGCATCATTTGAAGTGACAACCTTTGAAAGCCGGTCTTCAGCATCGGTCATATTGCGCTTGCGGGGTTTACGCTTACGCCCCACGGCATTATCCGGCTGGCTGGTATCCAGTTCAAAGTCGATCTTGCGTTCATCAAGATCAACCCGTGCCACAATGACGGTCAACTCATCATTCATACCGTAAACGCGACCACTACGTTCACCGCGCAAACGCTGGGTCAGAGGGTCAAACTGATAGTAGTCCGATGGCAGGCCGGTGATATGTACCAAGCCTTCAACATAGATCTCATCCAAACGAACAAAGAGCCCAAAACCAGTAACACCCGTCACCTTACCGGTAAAGCTTTCCCCTACGTGACTCGCCGTGTATTCACACTTCAGCCAGGCAAGAACATCATAGGTGGCATCATCCGCACGACGCTCTGTCATAGAGCAGTGTTCACCAAGCTCGACCATCTGAGCTTCATTGTACGGCAGCCATTTATCCCGGGGTTCTGTCGGCGTTGTCTCACAGCGCTGCAGATGACTACCGGTCAGGTCGCTGCGAATCAGAGCGCGAATCGCACGATGCAGCAGCAGATCCGGGTAACGACGAATCGGCGAAGTAAAATGTGTGTAGGCCTTGTAGTTCAGGCCGAAATGCCCTTCATTCTCCGGCGTATAAACCGCCTGTGACAACGATTGCAGCAACATCGTCTGAATATTACCGGCATCAGGACGGTCACCGATCGCCTGAAGAACTTCCTGATAATCTTCCGGCGTTGGCTTTAAGCCACCACCCAGTTCAAAGCCCAGTTCACCCAGGAAAGATTTAAGCTTTTCAAGCCGTTGCTCTTTCGGGCCTTTGTGGACACGAAACAGCCCCGGTACTTTGTACTTCTCCAGCAAACGGGCAGAAGCGACGTTTGCACAGAGCATGCACTCTTCGATCAGTTTATGGGCTTCGTTACGCACCACGGGAACAATACGCTCGATTTTGCGGTTATCATCAAAAACGATACGGGTTTCTACCGTTTCAAAGTCAATCGCACCACGCTCACTGCGGGCAATACGAAGTTGTTTGTACAGTCCGTACAGCGTTTCAATCGGATGAACCAGATCAGTATATTTTTCTTTAAAAATAGCGGCATCCGGTAGCTCAGGATCATCCAGAAGCGCACCCACCTGAGTGTATGTCAGGCGTGCCTGAGACTTGATAATAGCCTCACAGAAACGGTAGCGGCTGATATCTCCTTTAGCACTGATACTCATCTCGCAAACCATCACAAGACGGTCTACATGAGGATTCAATGAGCAAAGGCCATTGGAGAGCAGCTCCGGCAGCATCGGAATCACTTGCCCCGGGAAGTAAACGGAGTTCCCCCGGCGGTGCGCCTCCTGATCCAGAGGGGTATTAACACCGACATAATGCGAAACATCTGCGATAGCAACAAAGAGCTTCCAATTGCCGCTACGCTTTTTCTCGCAATAAACTGCATCATCAAAGTCTTTCGCATCTTCACCATCAATGGTGACAAACGGCAGGTGACGAAGATCTACGCGATCACGTTTATCAGCATCCTGAACCTGGTCAGACATATTGCGGATCTGATCCAGAACTTCTTCCGGAAATTCATTTGGCAGATTATGCTTGCGAATGGCGATATCAATCTCCATCCCAGGAGCCATCTCATCGCCCAATACTTCCTTTATGCGCCCCTGAACATGAGCACGACGGGCTGGCTGCTGGGTCACTTCAGCACATACCACCTGACCATCTTCAGCCCCAGCTTCCTGCCCTGGCGGAATCAGTACATCATGATGCAGTTTAGGGTTATCAGGACGGACATAACCAATGCCGTTACGCTCAACAATGTAGCGACCGACAATTTCGTGTGTATTATGCTGCAGAACTTCAACAACAGCGCCTTCTTTGCGATTACGACGATCGACACCAACCACACGCGCTAAAGCCAGATCTCCGTGATACACGGTTTTCATCTGAAAGTTAGACAGAAAAAGATCTTCCCCGCCATCATCCGGCACCATAAAACCAAAGCCATCAGCATGGGCTTCGATACGCCCTTTAACTAACTGCATTTTTGAGATCAGCCCATAAGCCCCTTTTCGGTTGCTTAATAACTGGCCATCACGCTCCATCGCCTTTAAACGGCGACGCAATGCTTCAATATCATTTTCACCGGTCAGCCCCATGCGCTCACACAGCTGCATATGGGTTAGGGGGCGCCCGTAGTTTTCAAGCCATTGCATAATAAATTCACGGCTCGGAACCGGATTATCATACTTATTAGCTTCACGATCGGCCTGAGGATCCTGCTTCACTGACCAGCGTGTCATATCATTTGCCTTTTTTATCAATCTATATCTTCTTTAATTTATCATTTGTTTTTTAATTACCCCACCAAAGTACCACTGATTATAAGACTTGGCGAAGAAATTTGCTTTTTATACTGTTTTTTCTGCAAAAAAGTATTGCAAGAGGGGAAATCCTCCTTATAATACGCCCCCAGTTGTCCAGCCCAGGTGGTGGAATTGGTAGACACGCTAGCTTCAGGTGCTAGTGGCCGTATGGCCGTGGAGGTTCAAGTCCTCTTCTGGGCACCAACTCTTAATCTTAGGCAGATTAAGCGATTGATGTGACAACTAGGTTGTAATAAACAACTTTTTGTTTTGCCTGTGCATTGCGCCCAGGTGGTGGAATTGGTAGACACGCTAGCTTCAGGTGCTAGTGGCCGTATGGCCGTGGAGGTTCAAGTCCTCTTCTGGGCACCATTCCCAATGCAAGTAAAACAAAGACAAGCCTAAAAGAAAATAAATCCCGCGATGGGATTTTTTTCGTTTCTGACACCTGTATTTCCTATCCCGAACAGCTCTACGCCATACAGCCAACCGCAACCCCTTCCAGAACCCCCTTAACAACAACAGACTCGCAACAAGGCATTCCGGCACGCAACCGTTCAGCCTTGCTTCATTTTGTTTGTCGGCCAGCAACTAAAGCGCGAATTAACTAATACCGTGAAGGCTTCCGGGCAACATCATTCAAACGCCAAGAGCTGCTGTCTTTCATGGCTTCCAACTTCACTTCCTGGCCGTCCGGCAACGTGCTGAAGAAATTAAGCCCAGTCACTTCCTCGACCTGATCGACACTAACGACAAACTTTGTCAGTGGCTCACTACCCCGAACATTTTGCGGCATCAAGAAGGCCAGCATGCTTTCTGCTTCACCGTTTCGATTAAGGCCAACAAAAATCTTGTAGAAAGCATCAGGCACCTCAACCCAACTGTCCAGGCGCTCTGTTTCCTGATCAAAAACAGGCCCGGTTATAACGGCAACCCGGGCAAACTGACCTGTAAAATGGTCGACAGCGGCTTCTTCAAGGCGCTGCCAGACTTTACGGTTAAGATTCGGTTTCTGCGGCACAATATTGGTCATCAGAAACGTTTCTGTCTGAGCCTTCTTGCCATACAAGCGCGAGATCGCATAATTCGGAGCCAAATGCCCTCGATCATAACCTGAGCGCGTATAATCCCGGTGACTGACCCGCCAGACCGTACGCCAATCCTCACTAAACTGCCCCGGTCGTTTATAGCTATGGCGCTTCTGTTGCGCAGTAAGCTCCTGCAGCCAATAGGTTGCCCAGAGCGGATTCATACGGAGGTCGGAATAGCCCACCATAAAACCGTCATTTCTTAACACCCGATACCAGTGATGCCAACCGGACTCCATCCGCTCCGGCATGCCTCCATAAATAAAACTATTACGACTATTTTGTTCAAGAAAATACCAGGCGGTACTCCCCAAAAGTGCCAGTACCAATGCAAAAACGACAGGTATAGAGCGCACACTTATTCCTTTTTTAAATACCGATTGAACCAGAAACGCCAAACCTGATTGTTGGAAATCTAAGTTTGGCGTCAGTTGAAATAATAATTTTTTTCGGGTCAGGCTACAAACAGAAAGACCTCAACGTTCAGAGGGCCTGACTTTCTGCGTTATCATAGCTCATACGGATCAAGTCCAACTTCTGTCCCGGCTTAGCAATATCCGGGAAGTATCCCAGACGACGGCCAACTTCATGCTGCAAAGCATCCTGGGCTCCGGGCTCACCATGAACAAGAACAACCTTCGGCTGCTTTCTAAAATGTTCCAGCCAGTTGATAAGGCCATCCTGATCGGCATGGGCTGAAAATCCTCCCACCGTATAAACACTGGCCCCAACAGAAATAGTCTCGCCCCATAGCTTGACAGTTTCAGCTCCTTCTACTAATTGACGGCCCAGTGTACCTTTTGCCTGAAACCCAACCATGAGTACCTTGGTGTTACGCTTCCAAAGCTGACATTTGAAGTGATGCCGGATTCGACCGCCTTCACACATTCCGCTACCGGCAATAATGATCGCTCCGGAGGCGATACGGTTGAGCGCCATGGATTCTTCAGGCGTCTTTGTTAACCGAAGGTTAGGAAGGCTATCCAGTGACTCATGATTTAAAACTCTCTGCTTTGCCTCTTTATTATATAACTCACAGTGATTCAGGTAGACCTCTGTTGCCTCAATAGCCATGGGGCTATCCAAAAAAATCTGCCAACGCCCCATATTCCAGGCATCAAAATTTTCACTAAACAGGTATAACAACTCCTGAGTGCGACCAACAGCAAAAGAGGGGATCAGTATATTTCCTTTGGAGTTTGCCGCATCATTTAAAATTTCCCCCATCTCATCCATACTCTCCTGCCAGGGACGGTGACATCGGCCGCCATATGTGCTTTCCATCAGAACAACATCAGCCTGATGAATCGGTGTCGGATCTCTGAGTATGGGCGCATCACTATGCCCCAAATCACCCGTGAATACGACTTTACGGCGGTGCTTGCCGTCCTCCAGCCAAAGCTCAACAATTGAAGAGCCAATGATATGGCCAGCATCTTTAAAACGGATGCGAATGCCTGGCAAAATCTCATCTTCGACGTCATAACCCATCGGCTGAAAATGCTTTAATGCCTTCTCTGCATCGTCAGCCGTATATAAAGGTTCAACCGGAGGAAGGTGTTTTCGGGCCCGCTTCCGGTTCAGGGTTTTAGTGTCATGATCATAAATATTGGCCGCATCCCGAAACATAATGCCACACATCTCACGACATACTTTTTGTGTATACACCGGGCCCTTAAAACCTCGCTTAACAAGCAAGGGGATACGCCCGCAATGATCAAGGTGCGAGTGACTGAGCACCACGGCATCAATCTGCTTAGGGTCGAAAGAAAAAGGTTCCGCATTACGCTGCTCACCGTACTTTCCACCCTGTATCAAACCACAATCCAAAAGCACCCGATAATGCCCAACCTGAATCAGGTGGCAGGAGCCTGTCACTTCTTGTGCTGCGCCATGAAATTCAATATGCATAACAACTCCTTGTACCCAGCTAAACTCCACTAAGCTATAAAAACGAGCAGCCGGTCAACCTAAAAAAGTCAGATATAAAATGACTTCTGATGGGCGTTTTGACATAACGAAACATAATTGACAGTTAGCAACCGTTTAACATCAAAAAGCACCAATTACAGCTAGATTACCGCGTTTATAAGGGGTACAGTCAATATAATTAATCAGCAACTGGCAACCGTTTGCAACCCAAAATGTCACTTATTAAATACGTCTTTAGTATCTCACTGTTTCTTACGTTGTCACTCTGGCAGCAGTATGGACTTGCCGCGGAAAACCCGGAGGGGCCAGATGATGCGCTTCAGCATTTTCGGTTACTGTTGGGTGAGCAATTAAGCCCTGACCGCGCAACTATTGAGCGTGTTTTTAACCCTATTGGAGAGGGCCAGTCGTTGCTGATTCGGGCTTATGTCTCAGGCCCACAGGAGTTGGTATACCGGCCGCTTTTCTCAGAGTCTGAAGATGGCAGTCTGATATCATCCCACCCTGACAGTTTTATTCTGCGCACGCTACCGGGCACCGAACTGAAAGAAGTTCTGGTCAACTTTGAAGCCAACAAAGATCACTATGAGCTCTTCTTCGGTAATTTCCGCTATAGCGTAACTCCGGATATGAGCGATGCCAGTCATATATCCGCTCGCCGCGAAGCGGCTCCGTTTCTGACTCAAAATTTCCAGACACTTTTTATCGACCAGCCTTCAGCAGCCTTAGGCATTCGCTACCTATTTGACCAGCAAAACGAGCAGGGTACACAGGCAATTATTCAGCTTAAAAAAGAATATAAGGACAGTACAACTGGTGAATTAATGGTAACCAGTGATGGTGATATTCTGAATCATTATCGCTTTGAGATGTACGAAGCCGTTAATGTCGAACCTGTCTACTTTATCGAGCAATACCATCTGGATGATACGGGCACTATCCGCTATTACATTCAACCAGATGGCCTGCAAAGCTATCATCTAGGCGAAACCGGCGAAACACGTGCCGGAAGTTGGATCCCACGCCGCCATATGCAAAAACCCCGGCTATTCACACCATCTCAAAATCCTTAAAAATTAACCATGTGAAATATGGCATCAGCGAAACTCCCCTACTAACATCAGTAATCCATCAATGCAGAAAAAGAAAGGCGACATGCGACGTATAGCCGCCTGTTTTTATGCCTGAAAGAGAGTATTCTTAGGGCAAATATGATTTGCGCCAATGCATGAAACCAAACCATCTGTTTTGATCTCATGCCCAGTTACAACCACTGAGCATTTTTTCCCGTAATAAGAAAGAATGATCAGTAATCATTTTAAAAAAAGCTTGATGATAAAACCTAAGGTGAATCCTATGAAAAAACTATTAGCTATTGCAGGTATGCTTGCAATCTCTGCTTCTGGTTCCGCCCTTGCTGCCGGTGACGCAGCAGCAGGAAAAACAAAAGCAGCTGTATGTGCAGCATGCCATGGCGCCAACGGTGTCAGCATGATACCTATGTACCCGAACCTGGCAGGACAGAAAGCGCAATATCTGGAAAACGCCCTGAAAGCCTATAAAGCGGGTCAGCGTGGCGGCCCTACAGCTGCACTGATGAACCCTCAGGCAGCCAATCTGAGCGATCAGGACATTGCAGATCTAGCAGCACACTTCAGCTCGCTCTAAGCTCTAATCGATCTGTACAAAGGGTTGGCTACGGCCAACCCTTTGTGATAACGGAGGACTCAGAGATGGATATTAGTCGTCGCACGTTTCTGATCATAGCCTGCACTCTGCCAGTGACACCCTTTATCAGCCATAAAGCTCTGGCGGCATTTCCACCATTATCCGAACGTTCTGCGCTAGCCAAAGCTCGGCACTATAAAAGTAATGTAAGACGGGTTAGACACCCAAAATACAAAAAAGGCCAGACCTGCTCTAATTGTCAGTTTTTTAAATTTCTCGACAGTGGCTGTCAGCTATTCTCCTCCAATAGTGTCGCACCAACAGGTTGGTGTCAGTCCTGGGTTCTGAAATCCTGACGCTGCCTCAGCACTAAAAAACTCGTCATCTAACGGCCTATAATAAAAAATTTGAGTCTTTTTTATCTAAACAGAGATCAAAACACACTCATCATAAAAAGCAAATGCGAATCAATAACAAAAAACCCCTTTACCCGCTAAACCAAAGTCGTACAATGACTGCTCAGAACGTAAAGTATTGAAAAGGGTATCGGAAACAAAACTATCCGCTACCGGACATCACTGGATGTGTTATCTGAAATCGGTCCAAGAGGCGACCCATGAATACGGCGATCCGCGTAAACCGACTCCCTAACAGCTGTCTGAGCCATGATCATGAATACCATCAACTGGTGGTTGCTTTGTCAGGTAAAGCTGAGTTTGAGATAGAAGGCAACCAAGGTATCGTTACCCCTTGGCAGGGATGTCTAGTACCTTCTGAGCATACGCACTACTACGAAGGCATCGGAAGTAATACCCACCTGATTATCGATCTGCCTCACCGTCATCCGTTACTACAGAGCAGTTTGATTGATCTCAGCCGTTTATTCGATACACCCGGATACTTCACCATCGATAGTAATCTGAAGCTCTTTCTCTCATTTATGCTGAAAGAGATTAAATCCTTTGGCGATGACCCTGGCACAGCAGACTTCCTGGCTTTTGCTTTTCTTCATCGTCTGCATCAGCGTATATTTCAACAGGAAGCGCCGCTTAAACAGATCGACCGGGTCACCCTAAAACTGGATTTGATTGACCGTTATATTGCGGAACATCTGGCGGAAAAAATATCAGTTGCCCAATTAGCTGATGTTGCCTGCATGAGCGAAAGCCACTTTCATATCATGTTCCGTAATGTTGCCGGTATCACACCGCACCAATACCTGATTCAGGCCAGACTGAAAGAAGCAGCAAGACTTTTGCGACACTCTCAATCTCCACTAAACGATATTGCTGAACAAACAGGCTTTACCAGTCAAAGCGCCCTAGGAAATGCATTCAAACGATACTTTCAACTAACGCCGGGGCAGTTTCGTCAACAGCACTAACAAGCTTTTCAGAGGAATATCAGAGTTTTTTACAAAAAAAACACAGTTTTTTGCAAGAAGCACCTGACTTATCTCAATAGAGTGCCCTTAGCGTGGTTTTTTTTTACCCCCGCGAAATGTCTGGCTTCTCAGTTTGCACGCAGAGAAAGCTCAGCCCACAGTAAATATTTGCCTCGATTGAGGCAGGAACAGAAGTGATCATCTACGCTCTGTAGATATTGCTTAGCAAATGTTCTGCTATATCGTATTGAATTCGGTTTGCTTCACAGCTGAAATCTCATTCCATACGATATGGCCCGCTGGGTATAGCCTCCTTAAGAGAGGCAATCTAAACACCATCCGGTGTGCCCATAAAAATAACTAAAGAGTCTGCACATAAAGGTAACTACCATGGTAGAAACAAACGCGATTGTTGGCTGGACCTTTGTGGTCTATATCGCCCTGATGCTAGGGATCGGTATTTATGCCTACCGTAAAACACAAGATCTTTCCGATTATATTCTGGGTGGCCGCAGCTTAGGCCCTTGGCCTTCAGCTTTGTCCGCTGGCGCATCCGATATGAGTGGCTGGCTGTTGCTTGGTCTTCCTGGCTATGCTCTGGCAGCAGGTTTCGAAGCCTTCTGGCTCGCGGGTGGTTTGCTAGTTGGAACCTGGCTAAACTGGCTGATCGTTGCCGGTCGTCTGCGCGTTTACAGCCAGGTGGCCAGTGATTCTCTGACCCTGCCTGAATTCTTCGAAAAACGCTTCCGTGATAACTCTCATCTACTGCGCGTCATTTCAGCCTTTTTCATTCTGCTCTTCTTCCTGTTCTACACCAGCTCCGGTCTGGTAGCGGGCGGTAAGCTATTCGCAACAGTATTCGGCATGGACTACTTCACTGCTGTGCTGGTTGGTACCCTAGCGGTTATTACCTACACCTTCTTTGGTGGTTTCCTGGCAGTATCCTGGACCGATTTGGTACAGGGTCTGATGATGGCAGCCGCTCTGATAATCGTTCCTGTAATCCTGCTGGGTGAAACCGGTGGCATATCCGGTACGTTTGCCGCGATGGAAGCGAAAAACCCTGAGTTCCTGACACTATTTAACGGTATGAATGGCGAGCCTCTGGGCATCATCGCAATCATATCTCTGGTAGCCTGGGGTCTGGGTTATTTTGGTCAGCCTCATATCCTGGCACGTTTTGCAGCAATCCGTAGTGAAAATGACATTCCAACTGCACGCCGCATTGCAACAAGCTGGACAGCTATCAGTTTGCTGGGTGCCTGCTTTGTTGGTTTTGGTGCTGTAAGCTATCTTGATACAGGTCTTGCCGATGGCGAAACAGTGTTTATGGTACTGGTTAATGCCCTGTTCCACCCGGTTGTAGCAGGTATTCTGCTGGCAGCGATTCTGGCGGCGGTAATGTCTACTGCGGATTCCCAGCTACTGGTATCGTCTTCTGCACTGACCGAAGACTTCTATAAGTCCCTGTTTCGCAAAGATGCAACCCAGAAAGAACTGGTAATGGTTGGTCGTTTCGCAGTTGTTGGCATCGCAATGATCGCGCTGCTGCTGGCACGTGATCCTGATTCTTCAGTGCTGGGCCTGGTATCTTATGCATGGGCCGGCTTCGGCGCAGCATTTGGTCCGACCCTGATCCTTGCTCTGTTCTGGAAACGTATGAACACCATGGGCGCGCTTGCAGGTATCATTGTTGGCGGCGTCACCGTGGTAATCTGGAAGCAACTATCCGGTGGACTGTTCGATATCTACGAAATCGTTCCTGGTTTTATTCTGGCCTCGATTGCAGTCTATATTGTAAGTTTGGCCACTCCTGAACCTTCTCAGGAAATCCAGGATGAGTTTGACCAGGTAGCTAATCGTTAATCTGCCCTGTTCAAACACTATATGATCCTTCAGCAAAGGGCCCTTCGGGGCCCTTTGTTGTTTTCATACAACAGTCTGCCATTGCTCAATTAAAAAGGCCTGACATATAAACAAACACGAAGATATCTGAGTTACAATGCTGATAACTGCTTGTATTCCCGTGGATCTCAAGCCTGGTTGTGTACCGGAATTCGGAATAAAATCATGTCGTCAAAAGCCACATCAACAAATACTTCTGTTGCCAAAGGACTGACTCAGTGGCGCAAAGAGCTGTTAAAAGTGTCCCTGCCCGCGTTATCGGATACTGGTGCCCGCTTATTGAAATCATTGAAAAAACCGGATATATGCCTAAAAGACCTTGAGCTGATTATTGCAGAAGACCCTGTCCTTTCTTTTCAGATTATTGCCCATGCCAGTAAACGCCGGAACAAGCCTGAGAACGACATGCTGTCTCTGCCTCACTCGCTTTCTCTACTGGGGATGGACAAGCTGCAACCAATGCTCAGGAAGGTAAAGTACATTCGTTTTGATCCGGCGAAAACAGCCCATAGAGCCTTCCTGCAGGCACTGAACACCAGCCTCCATGCAGCGACCCAAGCCTATATGATTGCGGAAAGGAAAACCCCTGGCACAGGTGAAAGTAATTACTGGATATCACTACGCCTGAGTTCCGTGTTCTGGCAGTTGGCTTTAGCTTCACCAAAAATTTACCATGCCATTGAACAGCGGGTTCAAACCGGTGAAAGTCGTCACCACGTTGAAATGACTTTGATGGGATGCACAACTCAACAACTTACTCAGGCAATGTTGCCTGATTGGTATCTGAGTAAGTTTACTCAGGATAACCTGCACAAGTTACTCGACTCAAAAGCCAGAATACTGGCCGATATTGCTCAATGCGCCTGGAAAGATGGTATGGCACCTGAGATCCCCCAAAATGTCGGGCTCTTCTTGCAAACCCCTTGGTCAGCAGCAGTTCTGGCCCACTGGCTGGCGCTTAATACGGCGATCACCTGGTTTGGCCCAAAAACGGAGCGAGTTGAATGTATGATCGCAGCGTTCCTGCACCAGCATCTTGATGACGTTATACCTTTCCTGCACCGTAATGCCGTTATCTGCTCTGCAAGCCATAAACTCAGCGGCGTCTGGTTACCTGCTATAAAACTGCTGCATCCTCCTCTGGAAAAACGCTCACTGCAGATAAAAGAAGCACCGACACAGACTAAAAAAGCAAAGCATTATCAGGATCTATCCAGTGATACGCGCAGAAAAGCTGAGTTGCAATCAGCCCGTGCTCAAAATACAGAGCCTCAGAAGCGAGTCTCCCCAACATCTATAGCCGTCACTGAAAAAGCCCAGGTAAAAGCGGCAACCACTCCTCCTAATAAAGATATTGCGGTACAGACAGCGCTATTTAAGATCTATTATCTGCAAACAGTCAGGCAGAAGCAGGTTTTTTCTATTCATCAGATGATGGACGGTGCCAGCCAGGTTCTGCACTTTGATCTGGGTTTAACCCGCTGCATCCTGTTCATGAAGTCCCGCAGTCACGGGAGTGTTAAGGGTGTTTACGCCAAAGGCTTTACCGATAACAGCCCATTTGCCCAAATGACCCTTAATGCGGACAGACGACACCTCTTTGGCAAGTTACTGACAAAACAAGCCGCTTTATGGGCTAAACCTGAAAATCGTTCACGTTATCTCACTGAGTTACCAGCAGGTTTCTGGCCTTACTTGAACGAGCCTGCAGAGTTTGTACTGGCTTCGATTATGCTGAGAGGTAAAGTTTCCGGAATCTTGTACGCTGACAATAAGGGCTCAAATAAAGCACTAACAGAATCCAACTATGCGACCTTCCGGGCTCTGGCTCAGGCCATCAGCCATGGCATGGGAACACTGGCTGACCGAAAAGAGCAGGAGCACCTAAAGAAACCGCCTTCAGCCTGATACCAGGGTCGGGTAATTAGAATAGAGCGCAGCCTTCTGTTACAAAAGCTCATTGGCAGACTGTTTTAGTGGAGGCGATTTTTCCGGAAAACCAGTTCGATATCTTCAAAACCCGTTCTGCCCTGAGATTGAAGAGGGTCTTGCGGAGCAGGGTAATAATGCCGTTCAATATAAAGACTTACCTGAGGAAAGTCCCAGTGTCCGACATAACCTTCCCGCAGGTACTGACCTACTTCAGCAGGCATAGTATGTCCCAAAACCGGTAAAGATAAGCTTTGCCCGAACCGAACCAGTTCATTTACAGCGCCCGCCCCACCGTAGCGTCCCAACCGGAGACTGATCCGCATCTCTTCGATCACACTCCCCCGGCCCAGCGCCATATAGCGCAACGTGTGCTGATTATTTACACCAAGATAGCGTACCGGACTTAAACAACGTACAGAGCCGTCTTTCTGATATTGGTATGCCCCTGCCAGGTCCAGATGGCTTAAATAGTGACACTCATCGGTTTTATGCATATTGGGGTAGCGGGTATCACTCTGAATAAAGCTGAAAACGCCATATAAAATCAGACCAAAAGCAGTCGCTGCCAGAGAGTATGCTGCAAAGGAGTAACGGGAAGCAGGTGGTGGGTCAGTACAGACTGGTGGCAGAGTGGTGCTTATCAGAGAGGCACTCTGTTGACGGGGCGGAAGGTTACGCCGAGGCCCCAGCTTAGGCAAAGCCGTCGGTTTTAAAGACTTCATTGGCTTTGGTTCCTCTCCTTGCCTGTAAGCCACATAGATAACCACACTGTGCGCGTACTGTCTAATCCTTTAGTCTAAAACCATCTGATAAAAAGAAAGGAAGTTCCATTCGGCTATATATAGCCAGCGGGCAAAAGTAAAACCGCCTCCCTATGTAATATAAGCCCCGGAACAGCTCAAAGCCGAGACTGTCCAGGGAAAGATGAACCAGGGTTCTGCACGCAGGCCCAAAAAGTTAGTTCATCAGGGATAGCAGTTCATGCCTAAGACGAGGGTCGAGCAAAATGACACTCTGGGGCATCCACTCTTTGCGTAACATCAGTTTCCGGATCAAAGCATTAGAGCTGATAGCCAGCTGCCAGCGGCTCCCTTTCGTAGTACCGTCAACGCAAGGCTGGGCATATTCATTCATATATTCCTGCCAGAACTCAGGAAGGAAACGGCGTACAGGCCGACCAGTTTCTCCTGCAATATGCTCAGCTAGTGCCAGTCCGCTGGGATCCAGATCACCAAAATGTATATGAGGGACATACTGAGGAATCATCTTCAGCACTTTAATGGCCAGGTCTGGGTAATTTAGCGGAGCCCAAATCAACATCAGATGATCAGGAATATCCATATCAGCAAACACGGAAAGATTCTCAACCGTCATCACCATATACGGCTGTTCACCATCAATTTCCGTCAGCTCCATCACGTCCCGTTCAGGAATGGCTGCATGAGACATCATCTGAAGAATCGGACCTAATCGAATCGGTTTTAGCATCTTTCTCATCAGATGCATATCCGTTGTCCCTCTGATCCTTAACATCGCATCCTCACTGATACGATATTTTGGCAGCAGGGCCTGAAGATCATCAGAAACCTGCGTTTTTTCATCCCCGCCATACAAGGTATTAAAGCTTTTCCGATTAATCCAGACCGGTAAATCAAAACGGGTATTAGCTCGAATAAACTCAAGACGGCGCATAAAGGCATCGCGTTCGTCATCCTGCATATTCATACCAGACAGAGCCAGCTCCTGCCACTGAGGTAAATTCTGATCCAGAAGCTTGGGATACTGATGACGCCCTTTTGGGGTCAACGTATATGCATCCTCATTATCAATCTGACTCAGCCACTCAAGATCAAGCAGCTCACTAATTAATGGCCCCGTATAAACATCGCGCCGGATTCGCTCCGTTTTAAACAGACCGATTGCAGCATCTCTCAATATCTGGCTTTGCCAGTCTACCGCCAACTCTGGCTGATCACTCATTGAAAACCTCTTCCTTACAGAACCTGCGTTGCTCTGCATCATACCGAAAGGGCGGCGGCGGGAATAGTTTCTGCACTGATCACTCAGAAATGAGTGTCAGCGCAAACAGGAAGGAATACTCTTATAGGCTGAATAAATCAGGCCTGGGCTAATGTCTGCCCAGTACGCCCTCCGGAAACCGGCCGCGCAGGATTAGGCTGCAACTGCCTGAGCAGGTCATCAGCAACGCCCTGAAAATGCCCCCGGTCACCCGATGCCCGGGCTACCAGCATAGCACCTTGCAGTGTTGCCAGAATAATACGTGATTGGGACTGGAAGCTACCGGAAAACTGAAGCTCATGAGCCCGCTTACCCTGCTCCAGAGTTTGTCCTAACCAACGCTCTGTTTCGCTGATAAAACGCTGCAGATGTTCTCTCGCAGAGTTTGGTAACGCCTCCACCTCAGCAGATAACATCGTCACCGGACACAGCTTTTCTTTGTCTTTGATGATACGACTGTAGATCAGAGTAAATTCCCGAAGCCTTGTCAGACAGGAGTCATGTTTGCGGTCTATCTGGTGCAGTCTTTCCAGAAACTGGTCCACGTAACGAGTACAAAGACTGACAACAAGATCTCCCTTGGATGGGAAATGATAATGAATACTTGCTTTGCGAATTTTGACCCGTTCGGCTATATCCTGATAGCTAAAGCCGTTAAAGCCCTGACGCTGTAGCAGATCCTGGGCAATATCCAGAATTCGCTCAGCAGTCGATGAGTTATTGTTTTTATTCATCTTGACCCTAATAAGTAGCAGGCTGGCACCTGTCGCTTTTCTTTATTAATTTTATTGTCTGCAGTCTGTGGAACACTCAATGCCTCACATCTGCTTTTGCAAATTTTTTTGCTCTGCTACTAACAAGTAGTAACCAACACGTTATTAGTAGTAACCGAGCACATCATACAACAATCATGCACGCCGCTTTATTCTTCTTTCCAGCATGCCAACCGACATACTAGCATTAACATCCATTGCGTATCACCTCACCGAAAGACATAAAAAATATCAGGCTGGCATCATAGGTTCAATTGACCGCAACTCCAGCTATAGAAATCCAGCGCCTGCCAGACATCACACAGAGGACTGAGTAGGTAGACCATCAAAACGCTGTATTTCATTTTAGCTGTACAGTGTTAATCTCAAAATACAAAGCATTAATACTAAAAACTAAAACAAAAATAAGGGCTGACGCCTGGGGACACCGATGCTAGAAAACACTGATTATTTCAACCAGGTGATGATTATTCTGGGTGGCTCCGTTATATCCACAGCACTGTTGCGCAGATTACGCTTACCCCCTGTTCTCGGCTATCTGGTCGTAGGCCTTTTAATTGGCCCCTATGCATTTCAATTGATCCCCAACCCTGATGATCTGAGTTTTCTGTCAGAGTTTGGCCTGGTTTTCCTGCTCTTTTCCCTCGGCCTTGAGTTCTCTTTAGGCAAAATGAATGCCCTGCGTAAAACCGTGTTCGGCCTGGGCAGCAGCCAGGTTATTCTATGCAGCCTCTTTTTCTGGTCCGTTCTCCACTTTATGCTGGGGTTCAGTTCAGAAACATCACTTATTGTAGCCGGAGCACTAGGCCTGTCTTCAACGGCTATTGTCACCCAGGAACTGACCCGCTGGAACGAACTCAACAGCAGCCATGGCCACTCGGCTATTGGAATACTGCTGTTCCAGGATCTGGCTGCCGTTATCTTTCTTATCATGATCCCTGCCTTAGCCGGAACCAGTGATAACAGCTTCTCGTTTGCTATTGGCCTTATTCTACTGAAAGGTGTTGCCCTCTTCATTGTGATGCTTGCTATAGGCAAGTGGCTGATGCCTTTTATATTTCATGAGATCAGTAAAACCCGCTCGGAAGAGCTTTTTGTCATGACAGTACTCTTGGTCGCTCTGACAGCGGCCTGGATCACCCACGCTCTGGAATTATCCATGGCGTTAGGTGCTTTTCTGGCTGGCATGATGCTAGGTGAAAGCCACTTTAAGCATCAGATTGAAGCCGATATCCGCCCATTCAGAGATATTCTGTTGGGGCTGTTCTTTGTTACCGTAGGTATGCAGCTTAATTATCAGATTCTGATCAGCAATCTGCACTGGGTCATACTCGGCAGCATAGGCCTGGTACTTTCCAAAGCCTTTCTCATCGGTCTGTTGGCTCAGCTATTAGGTAAAAACAAATCATCTGCCATTCGTACCGGACTTATATTAGCCCAGGGTGGCGAATTCGGTTTCGCGCTGCTGACATTGGCCTTAACTAACGGGCTGTTAGAAGCTAAAACCGCCAGCCTGGTCGTCGCCATTATCGTATTCTCCATTGCCGTCACACCGTTTCTTATCCGCTATAACGCCGATATCTGTCAGCGTCTTATCCCCAATAAGCCTTATGAGGAACCACCGCCCCACAATTCGGAAGAACTTGCAGAGGCAACCTCTGAGTTAAACAAACATATTATTGTTTGTGGCTTTGGTCGCGTTGGGCAAACGGTCGCTCGCTTTATGGGCAAAGAAAACCTTCCCATTCTGGCTCTTGATAACGACCCCATCCGGGTACAGGAAGCCACAGGTGGTGGTGAGAATATTTTCTTTGGCGACTCAGCCAGCCGCAAGGTTCTTGAGGCTGCAGGCTTGCGCCGCGCAAGCCTTGTGGTTATCACCGTCAATGAATATGAGCAAACCCTGTCGATTCTCCGTAGTGTTCGCGCTATGGATTATCAGATCCCTGTGGTAGTACGTACCCGGGATGACTCTCACCTGGAGGACCTGAAGCAGGCGGGTGCTACCGAAGTCATTCCGGAGGCACTGGAAGGCAGCCTTATGCTGGTAACTCATGTGATGACCCAAATGCACATTCCTTTTCGCCGTATAGCCCGTATGGTTCAGACCGCCAGAGAACAACGCTACCAGCTGCTTCATGGATACTTCCATGGCAGCCTTTCCCAACTTCTTGATAAGCAAGGGAACCCAAGAGTCCGCCTTCATCCGGTAAAAATCAGTAACAGCTGTTACGCTCACGGCAAGACCATAGAAGAAATTAAATTAAGCAGCTGTCAGGTTCAGGTTCTGCGTATTCATCGCAGAAATGAGGATATTGAGCAGCCGGAGGCCAACATCCGGCTTACCAGTGGCGACACCTTGATTCTTCAGGGGATGACGGATCAGATCGAACAGGCTGAATCCCTGATCTATAGTGGTTAGACTAAGTAGTACAAGAGTATTCGTCAGCTAAAGAATATAATGAACAGAGGTAAGATAACTCTGATTACTGGAGAAACATTATGCTGCTTCAGAACGTACAAAATTACTATGAAAAACTGGTACTGGAAGACCTAACCGAACGGGGTCTTATATCAGGCTACGAGCAAGGCTACGCCGAGGATATCGCCTGTGTGGCACTGAATAACTTACCACCTCAATATTTCCGTTTTGAGGTCGATATGGGATTCTACCTCGAAGATGAAGATCATATTATGATGTCTAAACAGGTAAAAGAAGCCGTTGATAACGCAATTGCTTTTATCAACGACAAAATAGATAAAGAAAAAGCCTGACCTAGCTATCAATCTTAATAAAGCTGGCCCAAGCCAGCTTTATGACACCCTAACTTACTCCGATTCTGTATTACCTGTAAGCAGAGGTGCTGTTCGGGGTAAGTGCATTTTTAAAGCACCGGGGACAGCTTCAAACCTCAAATGACGGCCAGAAACCGGCTCCCCGTCGATATTGATATTCATGCTTTGCTCAGCTTCAATTTCAAGCCAGGGAACCCGCCGATGAATCATCTGATCCTGCATAACGGAACCATTATCCAGCATAAAATACTGCAGAGTATCCGTCAGTGTCTGCTGATCTGCCTTTGGTAACAGATTAAGATCCAGCAACCCATCATCCAGTAAAGCCTCCGGACAAAGTTCGTGACCTCCTCCGGCCTGCCTGCCATTGCCAACCCCGAGCACCATAAACTGACCATGCCAGCTGAAGTCAGGTGCGGTAATCTGACCTTCAACAGCAGCAATGCTGGTGAACTTACTCATCCCGGTCAGCAGATAAGCCAGACTCCCCAAGGCACGCTTCAACTCATCCGGTGTCGCTGTCGTTATCTGAGCACCAAAACCACCGGACGCCATATTCAGATAATAACGCTGATTCACCCGTGCCAGATCCACAGCGACCGGACCGACCTCAGTAATCAGCATCAACGCCTCCAGAGGAGCTAAAGGAATTCGGCAGCTTACGGCAAAATCATTGGCCGTTCCGAGAGGGATAACACCTAAAGAGGGCATCTCAAGCCTAGAGTCCGCCGCCATCAAACCATTAACCACTTCGTTGAGCGTTCCGTCCCCGCCGGCGGCGACGACAATATCCACCCCTAGCTGACGGGCTTCACAGGCCAATCTGCGAGCATCGCCTTCTTCCCAGGTGACACGTACATCAATTTTATAACGATGATCCCGAAGCAAGCGTACTGCATCGCGTAAAGCAACATTCTGAGCTTCTTTACCATGCAGGATAATGCGTAGATGGTAGCGGTTATCCGATAAAGTCATTGGGGCTCGTCTCTTTGAGCTTTAACCTGGTCTGTTACATCCCTGATGGCACTTGTTTCTTGCTATCAGTCTGTGGAAAACCCTGATACTTCAACCAGAAGCATAAAGCTGTGGATAAAACCTGAATAGGCTGGGACTTTAACGGGAGTATACTGTTATTTCCGCTAAATGCACGGCCCTGAAGAGCATGATAAATTCGTCTATTACCAACAGCAACATACAAAACACTGGATATAAAAACACCTTAACCAGCTGTTTTGATTCGCTTTTCAAGAAAAAAGAGGTCAAATAATAGTAAACCATCCCCCTGAAACAGATATATGGCAAAACGGAGCAGCTATACACAAGTATCCGGTAAACAGCTGTGGATAATTATGGGACAACTCATGCGGTACAAGGCTGCATCGCACTTGTAGAAAACTGTCTATTTTTTGATCAAAAAAGAAACTCTATTCTCCTGCTTATGTAGCCTCTACTGGCACAACAAGCTTAAAAGCAGTAATCTCTGCAACCTCTGAAAACCCGCACAATTGAAACTGTCTTCAGCTTGGCAAAACAGGAAGCTCTATGTCTGACATCACAACCCTCACCGACTTTCTCGAAAAAACCGGGGCAAATCTTCGTGTCTTCGATATGGGACGACGGGTATCCCTGGTGTCTGCTAATACCTTTTCTCGATTTGAGCAATGCGAGATACCTTATCCGCAGCCTTACATGTACCACGCACGACTAGGTGTCCTTTTCTGGTATCCACAGGCTCCTGAGCAACACTTTATCTGGTTTCTGCAATTCCCGCTGGATGAACAGGGCTTTATTATTCAGGCGGCCCGGGATGACTTTCTAAAGCGCCTGCTGGAGACCATCGGCCAGAACGCGAAAGACCTGTCAGACGAGGAGAATCAGCAGGCCCAGAACCTGATGAAGGACAACCCTCTGGCCTTCACACCTGATCAGGAAAGAATCGCCATATTTAATGCCAAAGCCAAGCTGGCATTGGGTCAGCCCGCTTCCCGCTTCCACGATCAGGCGGAAGAATATTTCACCGGCCAGCGGGAAATGGACAACTGGGAAGATGTTGGCCTTCAGGGTATTGCAGACTTTACCGTTCGTCTGGAAAAGCAGGATAACGCCGGTGACCTGACGAAACACATCGAATCTTTCCCGGATATCCCCTTCAGTGCACTTTGTCGCTGCCTGGAAAACGAAGCCATTGATCATAAACTGGCCGCAGCCATTTGTGAGAGGGCGGAACAACTGATTGCTGATCCTGAAGCCGACCGACTGACCCTGGCCGCAGCGATTCGGGGAGTGGGCCACAGTCAGGCTAAGGGCCTTCGTGACGGACTAATCCGAAACGTGCTGGAAAGCAGTCATAGTGAGGATATTGAGATACTGACGGTCATTGCTGCCCGCGCCTGGGAGTCATTGGAAAGCCCGGCACTGCTAAAGCCTTATCTTGAAAAGCTGGCCATCTGCTCTGCCGGTGACCAGGCCTTTGTTAAAATCGTCAGGGATCTGATATTTGTTCCCGGCCTGCGTACACTGATAATTGCTCAATTCAGAGACCCAGAGCGCAGTGAAGCCCTGAGCAATGCCATCGGCCTGCTGATGGGCCAGGATAGTTAAAATCCTGCAGGTCTCGTCAAAAAGTCCAATAAAAAAGCCGTTCTCTTTTAACAGAACGGCTTTTTATTCAGGCAGCGGTGAGTTTGTCTTATTAGGGACAGGTTACATCTGCCCCTCTTCTTCGTAACGTTGGTGCCAGCTCAGAGCCTCACCTAAAAGATGAGGTGTGTGCATACCTCTCCCTGAATGCAACGCCCGCTCGAAGTAGTCATGCAATGCCGGACGGAAATCCGGATGAGCACAATTTTTAATAATCTCCCGGGCCCGCTGGCGGGGTGACAATCCACGTAAATCAGCCAACCCCTGCTCAGTCACGATCACTTTGACATCATGTTCCGTATGATCCACGTGGGAAACCATAGGAACAATTGAGGAGATCGCACCGTCTTTGGCTATAGATGGCGAGACAAAAATCGACAGATAACCGTTTCGGGCAAAGTCGCCGGAACCCCCAATACCATTCATCATACGGGTACCCATAATATGGGTAGAATTAACGTTACCGTATATATCGCACTCGATCATACCGTTCATGGCGATAATCCCGAGACGGCGCGCCAGCTCAGGATGATTGCTGATATCCTGCTGACGCAGAATGATCTTGTCCCGATAAAGATCAATATTCTCATCAAACTCTTTAATGCCCTCAGGACTCAGCGAAAAAGCCGTCGCAGATGCCACACTCAAGGTGCCTGATTTCAGCATTTTCAACATGCCATCCTGAATCACTTCAGTAAAAGCTGTCAGGTTTTTAAACGGCCCAGCATCCAATCCCTCAAGAACCGCATTTGGAATATTACCGACACCGGACTGAATCGGCAGCAGCTCTTTTGGCAGGCGACCCAGTTCAATTTCACGCTCGAAAAAATCTAGAATATGCTGAGCAATCTTCTGAGAAGTCTCATCCGAGGCTTTGAATGGAGAGTTACGGTCGGCAGCATTACTTTCAACCACCGCAATCACCTTTTCCGGAGGGCATTCAAAATAAAACTCTCCGATACGGTCTGAAGGGTCCGTCAGCATAATGGGTTTTCGATGTGGCGGAAGAGCTGTGCCGTAGTAAACATCATGCATCCCTTCCAGCTTGATATTCTGTTGGCTGTTAACTTCCAGAATGATCTTATCTGCCTGCTCAATCCAGGTTTTGTTATTACCGATGGAGGAGGAAGGAATCAGACTGCCATCTTCGCGGATACCTGCCACTTCAATCAGTGCAATATCCATCTTGCCGAGAAACCCGGACCAGGCGTACTGGGAAACTTCAGACAGATGCAGATCCACATAATCCATAGTCCCGTTGTTGATGCGTTGCCGACAAATCGGGTCGCTCTGAAAGGGAAGGCGCATCTCAATACCATCAACCTCAGCCAGAACACCATCCAGCTCAGGCGCAGTGGAAGCACCTGTCCAAACATTGATACGAAAGGGCTCACTGCCTTCACAGGCGTTCAGCTTGCGGATACGCTCAGCCAGAGCCCCGGGCACGGCTTTCGGGTAGCCGGCACCGGTAAAGCCACTCATGCCAACATTAGCACCGGCGGGTATCAGCTCTGCAGCCTTCTCGGCAGACATCAGGCGCTGTTTCAAAGTCGGACAGAGAATTCTGGCGTTAGCTGACATGGTGTTTTCTCACTTACTATCGAGTCAGGTTTTGCCTGCAACAGAAGGTTGCTAAGCTATTTTACGAGGCAGGAATTTTAGCAGCATTTAATTCTATATTTAGAAATAATTGCAGAAAAAAGCTACACATTTAGTCTAAATAGATAGTTTTATCTGCAACTTATCGACATTTAGACACAATCCAGAAATCCAATCAATCAGAAGGTAGACACGTATTTCAAAGCATTATCTTCCGGGGATAGCGCCTGTTCCTCTCCAAACTGCCGGCACCTTTATAACACGTATCATTTGAGAACTATTTAGCAAATAGCGCCTTATACGCAGGTAAAAAAAAAGCCGTCAGAGTCACCTTACGGTCAACCCTGACAGCTCTATTCTGTGCTCAACGACCGGTTTAAACGTCAATAAACCGAACGCTGATTAATCACCCTTAAGCCTGCTGGCTTAACCAGGCTTCCAGTTCATCAGCACCACCAATATGCTCACCCTCAATAAAGATCTGAGGCGTCGTTCCCTGACCTGATATCGCATTCAGAGTTGCCAGACTAATACCATGGCTACCAACGGTGATCTCTTCAAACTTCATGCCTTGCGCTTTAAGCGCATTCTTTGCACGAGTACAGTGGCTGCAGCCTGGCTTACCAATCAAAGTCACACGCTTAGGCGCCGCAGCATCCGGTGCAAGATAGTTCAGCATGGTGTCGGCATCAGAAACTTCAAACGGGTCACCCGGCACATCTGGCTCAATGAACATTTTCTCAACAACACCATCACGAACCAGCATAGAGTAGCGCCAGCTACGATCACCGAAGCCCAGATCAGCTTTATTAACCAACATTCCCATGCCTCGGCTGAAATCACCATTACCATCCGGCAACATAGTGATATTCTCAGCATTCTGATCGCCAGCCCAAGCATCCATTACAAACGGATCATTCACTGACAGGCAGATAATGTCGTCAATACCCTGGGACTTAAAGACCGGAGCCAGCTCATTATAACGTGGCAGGTGAGTACTGGAGCAGGTTGGGGTAAAAGCACCCGGCAAAGCAAACAGAATAATATTTTTACCTTTGAACAGGTCATCCGTTGTTAACTGAACCCACTCATTATCAACGCGTGTATTAAAAACAACCTGTGGAACCTTCTGGCCTTCACGATTCTCTAACATGGTATATATCCCCTTCAATTCAGATAAACCAACGTCCGGCTTTCAGATATCGGTTATGGTGGGCTGAAAGCCCTCTGGTATATGTTTGACAGTATTCAGGTTAACAGTCGGTTTCACCGCTGTCTTTGATGGGATCACTATATCGCCCCTCTTTTAATCGATAAAATATAACTTTCATATCATAACAATAGGTGGAACCTATCAAGGTCGATGCCCGATGCATTTTTCATAGACATCAACCTGTCACCTTATTGTGATCAACCATCAGCCATGCTATCTATAGGTAGACGGTCCAAGCCGATTTATTACCATTTATTAACCAACGCTAATCTAAAGAGATACTCACTATGAAAACATTCATTATTAAGACCATGACGACCAAACCTATGATGCGCAATATTATGACCACCACTGCAGATAACCTATCGCGACCAGAACCCTTGCTTCAGAATCAGGAACATCATCATGCTGCCTCAGAATCCGTCTGCTAATCCGTTTGAATTTGCATCACCATCATATCTGACCTCTGCCCTCTTTGACCTGGGCGACTGCTTTGGCAACCTCTGCCGACTACCGCTTCAAAGCGCCGTAAAACTCTTCGGTTCTTACTCATCCGACAACCGCTCCGAATCGACTTCTGACAGCGCGCGCCAACGACTACCGATTCCACCATCACGCTTTCTTGCTCAGCAGTTGAAAACCAATATTCCTTTTGCGGTGAGCCGTGAATGGAAAAACCAGGTCTGGAGTTATCAGCTTTCCCTGCACACGTCCTATACCGGACCTGATAGCCATGCACTGCATCGTCACCTGTCTGCCCGCAGCCTGACAAGCATTCCAACGGAACAGAAGGACAGCGTGCAGGACTGGCTCTACTTCGCCAGCCCCCTTGACCACCTCACCAGACTCCACTGGCAGCTACTTACGACAGAAGAGCTGAAACAACAACGCCTGCTGAATCTGACTTTCTGGCTGAAGCAAAAACTTAACCAGGGCAGCCTGATTAATAATCTGCTACTAACCCCTCTGACTGACCTACCCCTGGGGGACGGATTAAATCTGCAGCCAGCCCGCAGTTTCGCACGGGTTGGAAAACAGTCACTACCTGACCAGCAGCGCCTTCCATCCCTGCACTTTGCAATCTTTCGCCAACACAGGTTAACTGAAGGTTATGGCCTACAGCCATCAGAGCTATTTGCTGCTCAGGAAAAACTGGCAGCCCAGTCGTCTGTATTGGCTTCAGACCAGGCTCTGCTAATTCTCGATTACCGGCAGTGTTCAAAGATTCTGGAGCTTCTAGAAAAAGCACTTCTCTTAAAAAACAGCTAGGCTTCAGGCTATACAATTGCGGCGGTTGAAAACCCTTTGACCGCCCTTATATAAGATTTAACTAACAAATCTTAGCAATGGAAATCATCATGTCTGAGCAACCAATATCTCACGTTGTCTGTCCTCACTGCAGTGCCGTGAACCGCATCCCTGATAACAGGCTGGCTGATAAGCCCAATTGTGGTAAATGTAAGCAAGCTTTGTTTACCGGAGAGCCACAAAATCTGACTCAATCAACAATGGCTAAAGTGATTGCCAACTCTGACTTGCCGGTTGTTGTGGATTTCTGGGCACCCTGGTGCGGCCCTTGCCAAATGATGGGGCCGATGTTCTCTCAAATGGCATCCGAGCTTGAGCCTAATGTCAGAATGGCGAAAGTAAATACTGAGCAGGAGCAGCAACTGGGTGCTCAGTTTGGCATCCGAAGCATTCCGACATTAGCGATCTTTAAAGGTGGAAAGGAGGTTGCCCGACAGTCAGGCGTCATGCAGCCCGCTCAGCTGAAAGCCTGGATTCAGGCCAACAGCTAACGACAGCAAGGTAAGGGATAAGAAGAGTCCAGATTAAACATGACGGAGCACTAAGCAGGAGTGCTTAGTTCTTTTTTTTGCCTTGCTTGCGGTTTTCTTTATCAGCCGGCTCTGCAGTAACAGCCTTATCAGCATCAGTAGTATTCAGGCGTGCGATCTCTTTATCAGAAGGAACATAGACCACCTCTGATTCCGAGAGACTATCTGGCCAGGCCTTTTTCGAACGGGAAAACAGCATCCAGAAATGCCCCAGTCCCAAACAGCTCAGGGAAAAAGCACCACAGAAAAAGCGTATCAGAGACTGAGTCAGAGAGATCGGTCGACCATCACTGTTCTGGATGCGGATACGCCACGCCTGCATACCTAAGGTCTGACCGGTGCGACGCCAGAAGAAGGTGAAAAAACCAAAGGTCACCAGAAACAAAACACTCTGGAAACCCGGCCCTGCATGATCATTCATCGCATCAACCCCTTCCGCTAAGAAGGGCAGTCGGGCAAAGCCCAGCAGCATCCAGATAGCAACAATGATCAGAAAATCGTACATCATCGCCCCTAATCGGCGAACCAGTCCCGCCGGGCGGGTATAAGTCTGTTTTGGAAACGGGCGACCATTTGTTGTCATTTCTCAGCCTTAATATGCATTAAAAGAATAAAACTAAACTGCCTCTAACCGGTTCTTCGAATAAGAAAAACCCCATACAAGGCGCAGCCTATTGTCGGTGTCAGTACAGCCCACACAGGATCGAAACCATACACAACACTGGCAGGGCCTAAAATATCCTGAACATATTTCACCGCCAGGCCAACGATAACGCCGCTGAAGACACGAGTGCCTGCCGGTGCTGATCGTAGCGGACCAAACACAAAGGATGCCGCAACCAAAACCAGCGATGACAGTGTTAATGGCAGCAACACTTTCTGCCAGAAAGCCATCTCATGCTCATGTGACTTCAACCCCTGATCCTTGAGGTATTGGGAGTATCGCCACAAGTCTGACGGTGCCAGATATCGCTGTTCCAGAATAATAACCTTCATCAGCTCCGGCTTTAGGTCGCTGCTCCAGAAAATAGAAGGAATTTGTTCATTTACGACCCGGTGAGTGCCAATGTTTGCCTTTACAGCCTGATCCAGTACCCAGCCTTTTTTATCAAAATCATAATGCCCGGACTGGGCATAAGTAATCGAAAGCAACTTTTTACCTGCTTCATCAAAGCTGTGGCGCTGTATTCCGGATAGTTTGCCATCCGTCCGGATCGATCTGAAATAAAAGTAATCATTACCATCCCTGAGCCATACACCCGACTTCCCAGCTGCATTGGTTGTATCCCAACGCTTCATCGTGCGGTAGTTCTGTGCCTCTACCTCTGTTTTCGGAGAGATAAACTCACCCACAAAAGCCGTTACCATGATAATAAGCAGCATTGGCTTCATCACAGACCAGATAATTCGGGTGATTGAAACCCCTGCTGCCCGAATGACAGCTAATTCATTATTACTGGCGAGGCTGCCCAAGCCAATCAGGGCGCCGACCATGACCCCCACGGGTACAAGATCATAAAAGCGACGAGGAGCACTCAACATCACATAATAAAGTGCATTGCTAAGTTGATAACTGTCATTCAGATTATCAAGCTCATTGACCAGCGCCAACATCATATCCAGACCCAGTAGTAACATCTGAACAATCAGAACCGCTGCAAAAACACTCTTAGCAATATACCGGTCCAGCGTTTTCATACCTCTTGCCCTCTCAGGCCTGAGGACTTAAACATATTAGCCACGGGCTCTTTTAGTAACAGATACGCTGCAATCATTAAGAAAACACCATGTACCACCCATAAACCAACTGCAGGATCCAGTTTTCCTTTCTCAATCATCCCCTGAACAGAGATCAAACCACTCAGATAAAAAATATGTAGAAAGATTGCAGGAAAAAGCTTCGCAAAGCGCCCCTGTCTTGGGCGCACATAACTCAAAGGTACCGCAATCATGGTCACAACAATCACCATCAAGGGTAACGATATTCGCCATTGAAAAGCGGCCTGATGCTCAATTTTATCGGAGTTCCACACAGCCGATGTTGGCATCTGACGGACTTTATAAGAGATCGTCGTGGCTTTTCTTTCTGACATACGCACGGCATAACGCTCGAACGTCAATAATGAAAAATCCCCCAACCCGGCCCGGCCCTCGGTACGGGAACCATTCTCTAAAACCAGGTAACGGCTGCCGGTTGTCGCATCCAGATACTGATAGCCCTGCTCAGCTTTAAAAACAGCGGTTCGTTTCTGCCCGTCATCATCAGTGACCTCCTGCGACAAAAATACCGTATGCATCCGGGTATTTGAGTCAGTCAACTCTTCCGTATAAACCACCTGCCCGCCGGAGAACTCCTGAAAGCGGCCTGGCTTAATCGTGGAAAAATCGACCCGCTGCTTCTGCTCCTCCAGAATCTGAGCAACCCGGGACTCACTCCAGGGCGTCAGCCAGAGGCTAAAACTGGCGACAACAGATGCGACAAGCAGGCCTGTCATCAGGGTATAGCTCAGTAATCGATTGGGTGAAAAACCGCAAGCCATCAAAACACCCATCTCATTTTCCTGGTAAAGCCGGCCATAGGTCAGCATTACAGACAGAAAAAAACCAAGAGGGAGAATCAACTCCAGCACCGAAGGAAACTGCAACAGAAGAAGCGTCCAGAGAAAATCAAGAGACAGGGAGCCTTCCGCAACATCCTGAAAAAGACCAATAAACCGCCCGCCAAGAATAATCAGCAGCAAAACGGCAGATACCGCTGTCAGCGTCAGCAGTACCTCTCGGACCAGATAGCGAAACAGGATCAAAAGATGCTCCTAAGATATGAAACGATAAGCCAAAGTGCTTATGTCAGATTCGATAACCTCTTCGGTGATACGTCCATATCACTTTCGGTTACCACAGGCATTGCGTAAACTATCAGCAGTCACCATATACTACTGAGTCAAACGGGCAAATTATCTAATAACAGACTGCTTTTGTCTTGCCTGTCATCATTTCAAGTGGGGTTTTTATGTTCTTTAATGCTACAACTCAAGCACTATCCGAAGTAACCGCTGACTGCCAGATCGCATTTGTCGCTGCAGACGCAACACTTGGCAACAACGCGCAACAGCTGGATAAAGCCAGCGGTGATGCCATCAGCCGCATTTTAAAACTAGGGGACTTCACCGGAAAATTTGGCCAGACACAACTGCTGCCGGAAGCGGGTGAACTAAAAGGCCGACTACTGCTGGTGGGCACCGGCAAAGCTGAAGAGCTGAAAGAGGGTAAATTCCGTACCCTTATCAAAAATATTATCAGCTCCGTAAAAGACACCAAAATCAAATCTCTGGCCCTGAGCCTTGAAGATGTTGAATTCAAAGCCCGTGACCTGAACTGGAAAGCACGCCAGTTCGCTGAAAGCACGGTCACCACCCTCTATGTTTTTGACCAACTGAAGAGCAAGCAGGCTGACCCCAGCGCTCTGAACAGCATCACCTTGTCTGTACCGGGTGCAGAAGGGGCGGTTCAGAAAGCACTGGATACCGGTGCAGCAACCGGTGAAGGCATGAACCTGACACGCACACTCGGCAATCTGCCGGGCAACATCTGCACACCGGTTTACCTGGCGGAACAGGCCGAAACACTGGCAAAAGATTTTGACGAGCTATCCCTGACCATTCTGGATGAAAACCAGATGGCTGAGCTGGGCATGAATTCACTACTGTCCGTCGCAAAAGGCAGCGTTGAAGCACCACGCCTTGTGGTCATGGAGTACAAGGGTAACGGTGATGCCAAACCTCATGTTCTCGTGGGCAAAGGCGTTACCTTTGACTCCGGCGGTATCAGCCTGAAACCTGGTGAAGGCATGGATGAGATGAAGTACGACATGTGTGGCGCTGCCAGCGTATTTGGCACCATGCAGATGTTGAAGCAGCTGAAGCCTGCCATCAACGTTGTCGGTGTCGTTGCTGCAGTTGAGAATATGCCCGCCGGTAACGCCTCTAAGCCGGGGGATATCGTCACAACGATGTCCGGTAAAACCGTCGAAATTTTAAATACCGATGCTGAAGGTCGTCTGGTTCTTTGCGACGCTCTGACGTATATCGGCAAATACAACCCGGAAACCGTTGTTGATATCGCTACTTTAACCGGAGCCTGCATTATTGGTTTAGGCCATCACGCAACCGGGCTTTTGTCCAATGACGATACCCTGGCCGCTGAACTGTTAAGCGCAGGTATTGACGCAAGCGACAAAGCCTGGCAAATGCCGCTATGGGCAGAGTATCAGCAACAGCTAGATTCTAATTTCGCCGATATGGCTAATATTGGAGGTCGTCCTGCCGGTACTATCACCGCAGCCTGCTTTCTGTCCCGCTTTACTGAAGACTACCGCTGGGCACACCTGGATATCGCAGGAACAGCCTGGCATAGCGGAAAAGAGAAAGGCGCTACAGGCCGCCCCGTGCCTCTGCTGACCCAATATCTGCTGTCTAAGACTGATAAAGCCTCGTAAACAGAACAGGTGACAACGTAAGGTATTGATTTCTAAGCACTCAGTAGCTTGCGGATCAGAGGGGCTCAACAAACATGGTTGAGCCCCCTTATGACTTAATTGTTCCAGTCTTTAAGAGCTTTTTATCGCATAGCGGGCTACAGGGCCGCTGGCTTTAGTGTTTTGGCTGCCGTACCGACTCCGCACAAACCTGATTGCGCCCCGAATTTTTAGCACGGTAAAGTGCTTCATCCGCCCGGTAAACCAATTGATCTAATGTCGCAGCTTCGGAGTCGTCATAAACCGCAACACCAATCGATACCGTAAAAGCGATATTATCTCTTGTACTATTATTGATGCGCAAAGCCTCTGTTTCAGCCCTTATATGCTCAGCACAAAGGGCAGCAGCCGACAGGTCCATTCCGGGTAAAACCGCCAAAAACTCTTCACCACCAAAGCGTGAGAAGTAGCCCTGATCCCCCAGACACTCCTGACATAACCGCGTAAATGCAACAAGAACGTCATCCCCGATACTATGGCCGTAGGTATCATTGATATTTTTGAAGTGATCAATATCCAGCATCAATATGGCCAGATTATCATTTTCAGGGGACAACTCTTCCAGAGCATGAAGAAACAGCTTTTCAACATATCGACGGTTATAGGCACCTGTTAAAGCATCTGTATTAGCAAGCGCTTTCAAACGTTGTTCCAGTTCTAACTGCAGGCTAATATCCTGCACACTACAGCGGCTGATCGTTAATGATGAGCCGTGAAATTTGGATGAAATCGCACTGGCAACGGGCAGCCAGCGGCCATCTTTACACTGAAGATCCAGACGTAAATCACCTACATAGTGCGTCGACATCGCCATATTAAGCTGGGCCTTCGAAGCATCTGACAACATCTCTCTCAGGCACTTTTTGTTGACTAGCTCGTCCCGATCATAGCCTAGGTATTCCAACGTTTTATTGTTGGCATTCGTGATAAGGCTGGTCGCATCAAAGGTCAGATAACCCACTGGCGCGTTGTAATAAAGGTCTTCCAACTCTGCCGTGTAAATACTTCTTTGCTGTTCATTTATCTGCTTCGCAATTCGGTGCTTTAAGAAAAACCAAACCAGCGTAAATACAGAAAAGTAAATAAAACCGATAAGAAGCTTTATGCTGAGATGGTGGTAAAAAGCATTGGCCAGCCACTCATCTTTTGAGGTCCGAACCATAGAAAACCATGATTGGACTTTTACATCCTGCTTTAAACCCAGGTCAGCGTTAAAGCGCCCATCCGAGAACTCATCAAACTCTGCGGGCCTGATTTTACGGTAGCTAATCAGCTCATCATTAGCATCAACAACACCGTCTGACTGCTGCTGCATCTTTTGCCAAAGCTCTGCATTCCACGCCGCGATAATCTTATCAGGCCGGTGTAGCTGCCAACCCCATTCGCTTTCTCTGAAGTGATTTGACAGCCAATAGCCATCACTATTGACCAGCATACCCCGATCACCGGCTTCAAAATGTGCCCGAAAACGGTTCAGAAAATGACCAGCTTTATAGTTAAGCACCACCATAGCTACAGGAGCGTCAAGCTCATCGGTAAGCAGCGTGACCGCACGAATAACCGGCTTATAGGGTTGTTCAACCTCGCCCCGCTCTTCATTCAGATCTAATGGCGACAGGTAGATCTGGCCCGGTGCTAGCTTCAAGCCTTCCTGAACGTAATAGCGGTCATACTTGTTTTGCAGGTGTTCAATGGCAACAGGACGTGCGCCATCGGGATAGTCATTGATACGGATAAGCTCTTGACCTGACAGGTCAATAATTCGAACCTGATCATAACGACTGTCAACATCCGTCGCACGGCGGAAAATATCTTCTACTTCCAGCCGGTTTGCTTTGGAGGGACTTGATATGAAATGCCGCACACTCGGCAGAATACTTAGTTGCTGTGCATCCAGAGCTACACGCAACACAAACTGATGAACACGGTTTTCGGTAAGATTCAGCAGATACTGATGGCGCTCAACAACTCGGTTCTTAAACCCCTGATCATATGCATCCTTCCCCGCCAGGAGAGCTAGGGTTATAACAAGATAGGCACCACAGGTGAGTACAAGTAAACGCTTCCATTCTTTTTTTAAGAACTGGACAGATTCAAACATTAACTGTGTTCTCCCGGTAAAAGCCGTCATGCTGTCTCTGCCTTAAAATAGCATCGGCCATAGACCGACCAACCAAACACGTATGCCTTTAGGGTCAATCGACTCTAGCTAAGCGGTCTACCCATTAGGATACTATCACAGCCATTTCTGGTGTTATCGTATTGTTTTTTCAGGTGTTACAATACCCATATGCTTTACCGGTGACATCTGTATTTATGTCAAAAAAACCAACAAACTGTTACAAAAAATCTGCTGGAAGCAACTGATTCAGCGACTCATTACGGGCACTTTACCGATATGACCCAAGTTGACTTCTACATTTTGCCTACCACCGAACCTGAAACTCAGCTTCATTTCGTCTGCCGCTTGGTTGAAAAAGTGCTGCATAAAGGTCATAAGGTCTATATCCAGACCACTGATAAAGCTCAGGCAAAAGAGATTGACCGCCTGCTTTGGGAGTTTCGCCCGGATAGCTTCATCCCACACCTGATGGTTGATGATGAAAAAATCCAGGAAGTTCCTGTTGCCATCGGCCATACAGATGACTGCGCCCACCATCACGATGTGATGATCAATCTTTGCCCCCATGTCCCGGATCATTTCAGCCGTTTTGAGCGAGTTGCCGAGGTCATTTTTCAGCAAGAGTCACTTTTAAAGGCTAAGCGTAACGATTGGCGCTTTTACAAAGAGCGGGGTTATGTACTGAACCGCCATGACATGCGCCGCTGATCATCAACAGGCAAATCATCCTCCATCAACAATTTCTGGCTTCACGCCGGTATCAGGCGGTTATCACAACCTTAAACGCCATGTATAATCGACCGATTATCAAGTACTGACCCGTATCGAGCACGAAACAGTCTCCAGTACGACCTAACAATTTCCGTTCGCTGCCCGCCTGTGTCTTTCTGACCTGTCAGCAGGCAGCCAACCTGATTAGCGGTGAACCAGACCTCCATGGAAAAGACTTACCAACCCGAACAGATTGAACGCACCTGGTATCAGAACTGGGAAGAGAACAAATACTTCCGCCCTGCCAGCGAAACAAGCCGCGGCGAAGGTGATGCTTATTCCATCGTGATTCCACCGCCGAATGTCACCGGTAGTCTGCACATGGGCCACGCCTTCCAGCATACCATTATGGATGCGCTAACCCGCTACCGCCGTATGCAGGGCCGTAATACACTCTGGCAGGTGGGCACAGACCACGCAGGTATCGCCACCCAAATGGTCGTAGAGCGTAAGCTGGCCGCTGAAACCGGTGAAAGCCGTTATGACTTGGGTCGTGAATCTTTTGTCGAAAAAATCTGGGAATGGAAAGAAGAGTCCGGCGGCACCATCACCAAACAGATGCGCCGATTGGGCAACTCCGTAGACTGGGAAAACGAACGCTTTACCATGGATTCCGGCTTCTACCATGCGGTGCAGGAAGTCTTTATTCGCCTGCATGATGAAGGCCTGATCTATCGCGGCAAACGCCTGGTTAACTGGGACCCGAAGCTACACACCGCGATCTCTGATCTGGAAGTTGAGAACAAAGAAGTTAAAGGCAAGATGTGGTATCTGCGTTACCCGCTGGCTGATGGTGTTAAAACTGCAGCCGGTGAAGACCACATCGTTGTGGGTACTACCCGCCCGGAAACGCTTTTAGGTGATACCGGTGTTGCGGTAAACCCGGAAGATGAGCGCTATAAAGATCTGATTGGTAAATTTGTTGAGCTGCCACTGGTGGGCCGTCGCATCCCTATTGTCGGTGACGAACACGCGGATATGGAAAAAGGCACCGGCTGCGTAAAAATAACTCCGGCGCACGATTTCAACGATAACGAAGTGGGTAAGCGCTGCGGTCTGCCGATGATCAACATCTTGACCCTGAACGCCGATATCCGCGATGCCGCACAAACCTTTAACACCGACGGCTCCGTTAATACTGAGATCGACACCTACATCCCTGAGCAATACCGTGGCATGGAGCGCTTTGCCGCCCGTAAAGCGATTGTTGCCGAAATGGAAGAGAAGGGACTGCTGGTTAAGATTGAAGAGAACAACATGACCGTACCTTACGGTGATCGTGGTGGTGTTGTGATTGAGCCGATGCTGACCGATCAGTGGTTCTGCGATGCCAAGACACTGGCAAAGCCTGCCATTGAAGCCGTGGAAAACGGCGATATCAAATTTGTGCCTAAACAGTACGAAAATATGTACTTCTCCTGGATGCGTGATATTCAGGACTGGTGTATCTCCCGTCAGCTGTGGTGGGGTCATCGTATTCCGGCCTTCTACGATAACGAAGGTAATGTATACGTCGCCGCTTCTGCCGAAGCCGCCCGGGAGAAATACAATCTGGATCTGGAAACCGAGCTGCGTCAGGACGATGACGTACTGGATACCTGGTTCAGTTCCGCCCTGTGGACTTTCGGCACCATGGGCTGGCCAAACGATATCGAGAAGATGAAAACCTTCCACCCCACCGATACCCTGGTGACCGGTTTTGACATCATCTTCTTCTGGGTAGCCCGCATGATTATGATGACCATGCACTTCATCAAAGATGAAGACGGCAAGCCGCAGGTACCGTTCAAAAATGTTTACGTCACCGGTCTGATCCGTGATGAGAACGGCGACAAAATGTCCAAGTCCAAGGGTAACGTATTGGACCCACTGGATATGATCGACGGTATCGATCTGGAAACTCTGCTGGAAAAACGCACCGGTAATATGATGCAGCCGCAGCTGGCTGAGAAGATCGGCAAGCGCACCAAGAAAGAGTTCCCGGAAGGCATCACCGCCCACGGTACAGATGCCCTTCGCTTCACTCTGGCAGCTCTGGCCTCTACCGGCCGGGATGTGAACTGGGATATGAAGCGTCTGGAAGGTTACCGTAATTTCTGTAACAAGATCTGGAACGCAGCCCGTTACGTGCTGACCAACACAGAAGGTGAAGACTGCGGACAGGAAGGTGGCGAGGTTCTTCTGTCTCTGGCAGATCGCTGGATTATCAGCAGTCTGCAGCGCACCGAAGAAACCGTGATGCGTCAGATGGACGAATACCGCTTCGATCTGGCCTCTCAGACTCTGTACGACTTCATCTGGAACCAATACTGTGACTGGTATCTGGAGCTTTCCAAGCCGGTACTATGGGATGAGTCCGAAGGTGAAACCGAGGAAGAAAAAGCCCAGCTGGCGGCATTGAAGCGCGGCACCCGTGGCACCCTGGTACGTGTACTGGAAGCGATCATGCGACTGTCTCACCCGATCATGCCCTTTATCACCGAAGAGATCTGGCAGCAGATCAAAGGTCTGGCCGGTAAAGAGGGCGACACCATTATGTTGCAGCCATACCCGGCACCTGTGGCGGAGCTGATTGATGAAGCCGCTGAAAGTGATATCGAATGGCTGAAACAGGTGATCGTCAGCATCCGTAACATCCGTGGCGAAATGAATATCGCACCGGGTAAAGAGCTACCGGTACTGATCCAGAACGGCAGTGATGATGACTTCCGTCGTCTGCAGGACAACTATGTTGCACTTTCCAAGTTAGCCAAACTGGAAAAAATCACCTGGCTGGAAGATGACGAAGAAGCCCCTATGTCTGCCACCAAGTTGGTGGGCAAAATGGAAGTACTGGTACCCATGGCTGGCCTGATCGATAAAGATGCCGAGCTGGGCCGTCTGACCAAAGAGATGGAAAAGCTGCAGAAAGAAGTCGGTCGCCTGGAAGGCAAACTGGGTAACGATAAGTTTGTAGCCAGTGCACCGGAAGAGGTCGTTGCCAAAGAGCGTGAAAAACTGGCATCCGCACAATCATCACAGGCCAAACTCCAGGAACAGTATAAAAAGATCGAGGCACTCTAAACGCCCCGACACAGGTATTACCTGTTCAGAAATGCAAGCCCGGTTCGCCGGGCTTTTTTATGTCGGACGTTTACCTGACCGGAAGCAAAACCGGATACAATAAGCATCTGTACACCTAACCAGTATTTACCTAAACTATTTGCCCTTCACCGATTCGCCCGATACGGCAGAATGAGAGGTCATTGTGGATAACCCGATTCAACATCACATTATTTATGTGCACGGTTTTAACAGCTCCCCCGGCTCTTTTAAGGCGTTGCAACTGAAAGCTTTTGTCGAGCAGAACCAACTGGAGCCGACCTACCACGCTCCGATGCTCAGCCACTGGCCGGAGAAGGCCATGGAAGCACTGGAGGATCTGTTGGAACAGATTAAATCCGGCGATCAGGGCAAAGGGAAAATCACCCGAATTTTGTTGGTAGGCAGCTCATTAGGAGGCTTTTACAGTACCTATCTGATGGCCCGCTACCCCGGTCTTAAAGCCTTTCTGATTAACCCGGCTGTTTTCCCCCAGGAGTTGCTACCTGCTTACCTTGGGTTGAACAAAAACCTTTATACCGGTGAAGAGTACGAGCTGACCCAAGATCATATGCAACAACTGCGACACCTGCACCTTGCAGAACCTGCCTGTACCCAAAACATCAAGGTGCTACTGCAAGCGGATGATGAAATTCTCGACTATCGTCGGGCCGAAAATTATTACCGTCAGGCCGATGTTACTGTCATTCCAGGTGGCGACCACGGCTTTCAGAACTTCGAGCAACACTTCACAGACCTGCTGGACTTTGCAGGTATCAGCTATCCCGATCAGCTGACCATGCCGGAAGATGATGCTGTACTGAAATTACGGGAACAGGTTTAAACCCGCAATCTCCAGCACAGCCGGTATCACAGAAGATAAAAGAGATTCAGGAACATCCATGAGTGCAGATAAACCGACACAAAGTTATAACGCCCAGGCCATTGAGGTATTAAGCGGGCTGGACCCGGTGAAAAAACGTCCGGGTATGTACACCGACACCACCCGCCCCAACCATCTGGCCCAGGAAGTAATTGATAACAGTGTCGATGAAGCACTCGGCGGCTTTGCTCAGAACATTCAGGTCTGCTTGTTTAAGGATGGCTCCCTGTCAGTGGAAGATGACGGCCGGGGCATGCCCACGGACATCCACCCGGAACACGGTGTATCCGGGGTTGAGCTGATCCTGACCCGCCTGCATGCCGGTGGTAAATTCTCTAATAACAATTATCAGTTCTCCGGTGGCCTGCACGGCGTCGGTGTCTCCGTCGTTAACGCACTGTCCACAAGGTTGGAAGTCTATGTAAAACGTGGCGGTGAGCAGTTAAAGGTTGCTTTTGCCCATGGCGACAAGATTGAAGATCTGGAGGTAATCGGTACCGTAGGTAAACGTAACACAGGCACCAAAGTTCACTTCTGGCCTGAAGTGAGCTATTTCGACAGCCCTAAGTTTTCCGTTACCAAACTCAAGCACAATCTAAGGGCAAAAGCGGTTCTTTGCCCCGGTCTGCATATCACCTTCTGGGATGAAAACACCGGCGAAACCACTGAATGGCAGTTTGCCGATGGTCTGACAGACTACCTCAAGCAAGCCTCTGTTGACTGGGAAACCTTGCCTGCATCACCTTTCACGGGCAGCTTCAGCGCATCGATAGAAGCCGTGGACTGGGCTTTACATTGGCTGCCGGAAGGTGGCGAGCTACTCACAGAAAGCTATGTAAACCTGATTCCTACGGCCCAGGGCGGCACCCATGTTAACGGCCTACGTGCTGGCTTACTGGATGCTCTACGGGAGTTTTGTGAGTTCCGCAACCTGATTCCCCGAGGTGTAAAACTGACCCCGGAAGACCTTTGGGAGCGTTGTAGTTACGTACTATCAGTCAAAATGCAGGACCCGCAATTTGCCGGTCAGACCAAAGAGCGCCTCTCCTCCCGTCAGACCGCCAGCTTTGTTTCCGGCGTGGTAAAAGATGCTTTCAGCCTCTGGCTGAACCAGCACACCGCCGAAGCAGAGGCCCTTGCAGAAATGGCCATCAGCATCGCCCAGAAGCGTCTGCGCGCCAGCAAAAAAGTGGCCCGGAAAAAAGTGACCCAGGGCCCTGCCCTGCCCGGAAAACTGGCGGACTGCTCAGGCCAGGACACCGCCCGTTCAGAGCTGTTTCTGGTGGAGGGGGACTCTGCAGGAGGTTCCGCCAAACAAGCCCGGGATCGTGAGTTTCAAGCGATTCTGCCGCTGCGGGGTAAGATTCTGAACACCTGGGAGGTCAGCTCTGATCAGATTCTGGCCTCGCAGGAAGTGCACGATATTGCCGTGGCATTGGGTATCGACCCGGCGAACCCGGATCTGTCCGGTCTGCGTTACGGCAAGATCTGTATTCTTGCCGATGCGGACTCCGATGGACTGCATATCGCAACCTTGCTCTGCGCGCTCTTTATCCGTCACTTCCCGGCTATGGTGGATAACGGCCATGTCTTTGTTGCCATGCCACCACTGTACCGTATTGATATCGGTAAAGAGGTGCACTATGCACTGGATGATGATGAGAAACAGGGCATTCTGGATCGGCTGGAAGCGGAAAACAAACGCGGTAAGGTAAACGTGCAACGCTTCAAAGGTCTGGGTGAAATGAATCCGTTGCAGTTACGGGAAACCACCATGGACCCGAACACCCGCCGCCTTGTCCAGCTAACCCGTGAAGAACACGACGGGACAAACGAGATGATGGATATGCTGCTGGCGAAGAAACGCTCCGGTGACCGTAAAGACTGGCTGCAAACAAAAGGGAATCTGGCAGAAGTTTAAGCCGCTGTAGGTCGGGCTTTAGCCCATCAACACTCTATACCCTCTATATTACTACCGTTGTCGCCCTAAAGGGCGACCTACATAAAATGGCTCCCAGGCTTTGCGTGATAGCCTTTTTTATTTCCAGCACCTGAAAAATACCGGAGCCCTATGAGCCTCTACCTGCTTTATCTGGCCACCATCTTTCTGATTATCGCCACTCCCGGCCCGTCAATTTTGCTGATCATGCAGCACTCAGCAAGTTATGGCGTAAAGCGCAGTTTTTATAACGCCTTAGGAGGAGTCAGCGCGGCCCTTATTCTCATCACCCTCTCTCTTGGTGGCGTGGCTTTTCTGGTACAGGGTATCTGGATTAACGTACTGTCGATTCTGGGTGCCTGCCTGTTGGTCTGGATCGGCTTTAAAAACTTCAAGCCGATAGTCTTGAGTGAAGAGGGCGATCACAAAGAGAGTAACAAAGAGCTCTTTAAAACGGCGTTCTATACCGGCATCAGTAACCCGAAAGACCTGATCTTTTTTGCCACCCTGCTACCGCAGTTTATCATCACCGACCTGCCCTACTGGCAGGCCTCGCTGTACCTCGCCTTCGGCTGGCTGGTGTTGGATGTCAGTATTATGATGAGTTATGCACTGGGCGCGCACCTGCTGGCGCAAAAACTCAGTATGGGCGCACTGAACAAAAACCGAGCCTTTAGCGGCGTATTACTGATCCTAATCGGCGGGGCGCTGCTATCAAGCAACGCATATCAGTTGGTGTGAGGTTTAGTAGGTGCTAAAGGCTACCCCGAAGTTCATCGAGATGTTCTTTAGCCGTCAAAGATTTATAGCTGCCGGACTCAATATCCTGAATCACCTGCAAGTATGCAGAGTCAAGCTTATCAGGCGTCACTGAACTGAAAGCCCCTTGCTTCTGACCGTAAGCCCTTTTGAAATACTTGAAACGCTGAGACCAACGAACGTCTGTCATAACAGACCTATTTTGTTTGAGATGGTGTTGGGTGGAGTTTATCAGATTTGGCAAAGCGTACGTGAGTTGCAAGGACTGGAGCAATATAGTTTGATTGCAGCGATTTTCAGAAAACAGGGAAGGTTATGGGCTGTTCAAAATTGGTAGCAGTAGGTTTTGTTATCTCAATTATTCTTGGTGCAGTGATTGGCAGTTCCGCTGGGGCTAGCTTTGACCTGAATACGTTATTCAGCGCTGCGGGTGCTTTCGGCGGCCTTGGAGCATTTGTTATTGCAATTTATGCGTACAAATTTGCCAGAAAGGAAACCCATAGATGGGCTGAGCGAGAAATTTATAGTTTGATTGATGAAACGATTACCGCCGCATATCAATTAGTAAAGTTAGAGCATTCTCTCCGGGACTTTTTTACCGAACCACTGAGCTCGACACCAAAATTAATTAATGCCGACGAGCTTGCAACCCCTTATATCCTTAAAGCAAAAATTCGCTACATCAAGGGCGTTTATTCATTCGTAAACAAGTCCCCCGAGCTAAAATCGGTCGAGCAAATGGTCAAAGATGTTGTAGATGATTACGAAATAGCGATTCAAGCTTATTACAACTGTATTGAACGACCTATCGCAAAAAACACTGAGCAACACTACCTAGAGGGTCATAATGCTTATTTTCGCATTGAGAATAAGTTCTATGATATTGCTGAAGCAATTGAGTCTTTATACCCAAATTAAAAACAGCCCATCATAAAAAACCCGCTGTGATCACTCACAGCGGGTTTCCAGTCTCTGAACCTCAGCTAAAAATCAATCCAACTGAGACAGATCCCGTACAGCACCTTTGTCGGCGGAGGTGGCGAGTAAAGCATAGGCTTTCAGTGCTGCTGAGCAGCAGCGTGTTTTAGTTGATACTTGGTTTACTACTCAAACAACTGATCCAGACTATCAGCGGTCAGAACCTGTGCAACCCATTGATCAAGCTGCTCTTTTTCAGCGGCATTCAGCCGAGCCTCAACCCAGTCCGGCTGGTCGCCAAACTTTATCTTAATCAGTTTAAATAGTGTTTGAGCTTCACCACGAATCTCTGCCTCTCGCAAAAGAGCCACTTCATCACGCTGAGCCCGCTCCCGCACAAATGCCAGCCGCCGGGCTTCCTCATCTGCACTTAAATTATGGATATAACCGCGAACGTCTTTTACTGCGTCATGCTTGATGGTCGCCATACGCGCTTCCTCCTGCCAGTGTTCAAACAAGGTGATCCAGTCTTTTAAATTCTGGTCACCCAAACCCAAACGATCGGCTTTTTTCATTTCGATCAGGTTGAGTTGAAGAGTATCACCCAGCTTAACCTCTGGCTGCAATCCATCCCGCATCTCAAAGCGCCACAACGCCTGTTCTCGTTGTTCAGACGATGCCATAAACAGATCAAAATCCAGCAGATGAATACCGATCACTGTGTTCAGATCAGCATAATCCTCACCAGAGGCCAATTGATCTGTCAGCATTCTAGCCAAATAGAATGCACTGCGCTTACCCCAGTCATTATAGCGGCGAACCTGCATCTCAATATTGTAGCGGTTACCGCGAACATCCTGTGCCAGCACATCCAGCACAATACTTTTACCGGACAGCTCTTCGGGGGTAATAGCAGGGTTGAGAATTTCAACCTCAGCAATAGCAGGGAGGTCCGGGCGGATATCATTTATCAGATGCACTAACGCACTGGGATGTTCGGTAAAAACCCGTTTGAAAACATAATCGTTTTTCGGATCCAGCAGGGTAAAGCTTTTCTCTGTCATAGTGCGCTCCATCGCAGATTCTAAGGCAACGGAATGCAGTATAGGGCCGCTTTCCGTTGGGGTTCGCTTCGCTCATCCCAACCTACGCATGGCTAAACCCTTGCGTCCTGTAGGCTGAGCTCGGCGAACCTCAGCTAAAAATCAATCCAGCTGAGACAGATCCCGTACAGCGCCTTTGTCGGCGGAGGTTGCCAACAGGGCGTAGGCTTTCAGCGCGGCGGACACCTTACGTGGACGCTCTTCAGCCGGTTTCCAGCCCAGTTTGTCCTGTTCGGCGCGGCGTTTTGCCAGCTCTTCATCGGATACCAGCACGTCGATGGTGCGGTTCGGGATGTCGATGCGGATCATATCGCCATTGCGTACCAGACCGATAGCACCGCCAGCGGCTGCTTCCGGTGAACAGTGGCCGATAGACAGACCAGAGGTACCACCGGAGAAGCGACCATCGGTCAGCAGAGCACAGGCTTTACCCAGACCTTTCGATTTAATGTACGACGTTGGGTACAGCATCTCCTGCATACCCGGGCCGCCTTTAGGGCCTTCGTAACGAACAATAACCACTTCTCCCGCAACGACTTTGTCATCCAGGATATTGGCTACGGCTTCGTCCTGAGATTCTGTCACATGGGCCGGGCCTTCAAACACTAGAATAGATTCATCCACACCGGCGGATTTCACCACACAGCCATCCTGTGCGATGTTACCGTAAAGTACTGCCAGGCCACCCTCCAGCGAGAAAGCGTTTTCCAGCGAGCGGATACAGCCGCTTTCGCGGTCGCCATCCAGTGTTGGCCAGCGGGTCGCCTGACTGAAGGCGGTTTGGGTCGGGATACCGGCAGGGCCTGCTTTGTAGAGTTCAACCACCTCTTCCGATGGGTTACGCATAATATCCCACTGATCCAGCGCGTCTTTCATGGAGTCGCTATGAACTGTTGGTGTGTCGGTGTGCAGCTTACCGGCACGATCCAGCTCACCCAGAATACCCATGATGCCACCGGCGCGGTGAACGTCTTCGATATGGTATTTTTGGGTATTAGGCGCGACTTTACACAGCTGTGGGATCTCCCGGGATAAACGATCAATATCCTTCATGGTGAAGTCGATTTCCGCTTCCTGAGCGATGGCCAGCAGGTGCAAAATGGTGTTGGTGGAACCACCCATAGCGATGTCCAGTGCGATAGCGTTTTCAAACGCTTTAAAGCCTACGGAGCGAGGCAGAACACGCTCGTTGTCTTGCTCGTAGTATTCGCGGGCCATTTCAACGATGCGGTGACCGGCGCGCTGGAACAGCTTTTCACGGTCGGCATGGGTTGCCAGTACCGTTCCGTTACCCGGCAGCGCCAGACCCAGGGCTTCTGCAAGGCAGTTCATAGAGTTGGCAGTAAACATACCAGAGCAGGAACCACAGGTAGGGCAGGCGGAACGCTCAACGGCATCAACCATCTCATCAGTGGCGGTCGGATCGGCAGCCAGTACCATGGCATCAACCAGATCCAGCTTATGTTCAGCCAGCTTGGTTTTACCGGCTTCCATTGGGCCGCCGGAGACAAAGATCACCGGAATATTGAGGCGCATAGCCGCCATCAGCATCCCCGGAGTGATTTTGTCGCAGTTCGAGATACAAACCATGGCATCAGCACAGTGGGCATTTACCATATACTCCACAGAGTCAGCGATGATGTCCCGGGATGGCAGAGAGTAAAGCATGCCATCGTGACCCATGGCGATACCATCATCAATGGCGATGGTATTGAACTCTTTAGCAACACCACCCGCTTGCTCAATCTGGCGGGCAACCAGCTGGCCCATATCTTTCAGGTGTACGTGGCCCGGTACAAACTGGGTAAAGGAGTTCACAACCGCAATAATCGGCTTTTGAAAGTCATCATCTTTCATACCGGTTGCGCGCCATAGGGCACGGGCGCCAGCCATATTACGGCCTGCGGTGGAGGTCTTGGAACGATACACGGGCATGGGTAGTCCTCAGCAGCTTGGTGCGGGTAAAAGCCTTGTCAGAACAGGGGGTTTACCCTTCTTTATAGGTTAACTCTTGCAAGCCACTTTTTTACCATTGTGACGCCGGTATGGCTAGGCATAGAGCATGGAAAAACGGACTTAAAACAGAAATTTTCACTACAAAGCCTGTTCTATACCGGTAATAACAGACTATTTATATTGGATTTTACTGGCAGGGCCTTGTTTTTCAGAACACAGTGCGGGTGAATTGATCGGCTTTCCTGATAGCGCTTATCAGGCAGCGGGCCTGATCGGATGATACAGCCCCTTGCTTAGAGTCTCATAGCAAGCAAGGCGGCAGACCTCCTTGAAGTTCAGAAAACCCTGCCTTTCCCCGCAGCCTCAATTAAAGCGCCTTCACAAACACTTTTGAATTACGCTGCCAGTTGTACAGCTCCTGACGGGCCCGAGGTAAGGCATCAACGTCAGCGGGCTCAAAGCCTCGCTCCCGGAACCAATGAGCAGTGTGGGTCGTTAGAACAAACAGGCGATTTAAACCGATACGATTGGCGCGCTTCTCAATATGCTGCAATATCAGATCACCGCGATGCCCGCCCTGATACTGCCGGTGAACCGCGACACAAGCCAGTTCACCGATACCCTCCTCTCCGAAAGGATACAAGGCAGCGCAGCCGATCATCATGCCATCCAGCTCCACCACGGTGAACAGATCAATCTCATTTTCTAGGCGCTCCCGTGAACGCCGTACCAGTACTCCCTGCTCTTCCAGAGGCCGGATCAGTTCCAGAATACCGCCAACATCTTCAATGGTGGCATCCCGTACCTGCTCATACAGCTCCTGGGTGATCATGGTGCCACCGCCATTACGAGTGAACAGCTCCTCGATCAGAGCACCATCCTGCTGATAGCTGATCAGATGGGCTCGATTAACACCAAAACGACTGGTCTGCCATGCCGCATGCAAGGCGGCATATTCTGGGGCTGTTTCATTAAGCATTTCCAGCCGACGCCCGGCTTCGCGGGGTGGCATAACACGGATCACGTGTCCGCTTTCATCCAGCAAGCCCTGGGCTTCGCTGAAGACCACCAGTTTATCGGCTTTCAGCTCGATAGCCGCACGGGTGGCCACCTCCTCGACACTCAGCGAGAACACCTCTCCGGTAGGCGAAAAACCTAGCGGGGGTAGCAAGACAATAGCCCGGTCATCCAGCTGACGATTAATCGCGTCGCAATCCACCTTGCGTACCTGTCCGGTATGGCCAAAATCTTTGCCATCGATCACACCAACGGGGCGCGCCGTTATCATATTGCCTGTCGCGACACGAAGTGAAGCGCCATGCATCGGGGAGTTTGGCAGCCCCATGGATAAACGGGACTGAATATCGATACCCGCTGAGCCTGCCGCATCCTTGACCGCTTCCAGCACCTCATTAGTGATCACCGGACGAGCACCGGCATACTCCAGCGACAAACCTCGTCGCTCCAGCCGCTCCATAATCTGAGGACGGGCACCATAAGCCAGCACCAGACGTACACCCAGGCTATTCAGCAGGGCTAGATCGTTAATGATATTGGCAAAGTTAGGGTGCTGAATCCCCTGTCCATCCAGCAGAACAACAAAGGTTCTGCCCCGGTGGGCATTGATATAGGGCGAAGAGTTGCGAAAACTGCGCACATAGTCACTAGTGACCTGAAAACAGTCACTGGTGGATTTCAGGCAGTCATTTGTCGGTTGAGCAGTTGAGTCCAAGGTCGCTAATCCCAGCAGATCAGAAAGGTAGGGTGTGCTCTGGCTGATAACCGCAAACCAGAGTCATACGATACAAGCGATTGTAGTCGGGCAGCGCGTCAGAGAAAAGGGATGAAGCTTAAACGACTTAAATCACGGATCACAGAAACAACAATGGCCGCAAAAAGCGGCCATTGTGAGCGAAAGTTGCCTGAAATCTCTGCTTAACTGAAAATCCCTTTCAGCATAAAGAAGAAGAAGATAGACAATGCGGCACCCGCAGGTAGTGTAATAATCCAGGACATAAAGATCGTTTTAACGATATTCATATTCAAAGCAGCCATACCACGGGCCAGACCGACACCCAGAACAGCACCAACCAGAGTATGTGTTGTGGAGATCGGCAGCCCGGTCCCTGAGGCGATAACAACCGTCGCTGCAGCCGCCAGCGTTGCAGCAAAGCCTCGACTTGGCGTCAGTTCCGTAATATTAGTGCCCACCGTTGCGATAACTTTATGGCCATACATAATCAGGCCAGCGACAATACCGCCACCGCCCAGCAGCAAAATCCATGCAGGCATAACCGATTTACCAGCGACAATACCACCGCTTTCAACAACGGCAACAACCGCTGCCAGCGGACCAACGGCATTTGCCACATCGTTGGATCCGTGCGCAAACGCCATGGCGCAGGCGGTAAACATCATCAGAACGCCAAATACTTTTTCGACACTGGAGAAGTGAAACTCTTTATCTGCCTTCTCGTCGCGCTTAACCGACTTCAGCATCCAGACACCGATTAGCAGCACACCAATACCCACAGCGACCGACCAGAGAGTCGCTTCAGGAAAGCTCAGGTGCAGGCCCACATGCTTGAGCCCTTTCAGCAGCGTCACCATCGCGATGATAAAGCCCACCAGAAACATATAGAAAGGGACATAACGTTTTGCATTTGCAAAAGGGTCATCTTTTTCAAGAATCAGCCCCTGAACACTACGGAACAATGCAAAGGCGATCGTACCGGCCAGTAAGGGAGAAACAACCCAGCTGGCTGCAATCTTACCGACTTTGCCCCAGCTAACGGCATCCATAGAGATACCTACCGCAGCAAAACCGACAATCGCCCCGACAATGGAGTGCGTGGTGGAAACCGGCCAACCAAAATGAGTGGCCACCAGCAACCAGATACCGGCCGCCAACAGAGAGGCCAACATACCGTACACCAGCAGTTCCGGTGTCCCGGAGAGCAAACCAGGATCGATAATGCCTTTACGGATCGTTGCTGTCACTTCACCACCGGCAAGATAAGCACCGGCAAATTCAAACAGAATCGCAATCACAATCGCCTGCTTAATCGTAATTGCTTTAGAGCCAACAGAAGTACCCATGGCATTCGCCACATCGTTGGCACCTACGCCCCAAGCCATAAAAAAACCAAAGACACAGGCCAGGATAATAAAGACATCAGTGTACTGAGCTAGAATCGACATAAAATAACCATTGGTTGTCTGATATTAAGTGGTTACAACAGGCATTATTTCGCCAGCAAAATCTGTAAACGGCTGCCCACACGCTCAGCCCGATCAGATACATCACCAATCCAATCGATGATCTTATACATAAAGATCACATCAACCGGTGGTAAATCGGTTTCGAGGCTGAACAGCTGAGCACGAAGAGTAACCTGTAGTTTGTCAGCTTCGTGTTCGCAAACATCAATCTTGTGGATCATCTTTTTCACCACTTCAGATTCATGACGACCAAAACCGGTTTCAATTAACTCATCAATCTCATGCAGCGCACGACTGGCATACTCTGCGGCTTTAACCGCTTTTTCGACATAGGTCATCATGGCTTCAGCTAATGAGACAGGAATCCGCATACGGCGACCCAGCATGATACCGGCGATGTCTTTTGTCTTATTGGCGATTTTGTCCTGAACCGTCAGCAGTTCCAGCAGATCGGAACGAGGCACAGGCATAAAAAGACTCTCCGGCATATTCATGCGGATCGCTGTTTTCATATCATCAGCTTCGTTCTCCAGGACAGCGATCCTTTGCTGCAGTTTTTCAGCGTGTTCCCAATCTTCTGCTAATACCGCCTGAAAAAATGGAATCAACTGTTCAGCACAGTTGAAGGACTTGGACATATGGTCCTGCATCGGACCAAAGGGGGAGCGCCCAAAGAGCTTGGAGAATGGATTACTCATGTGGGTATCTGCCTTGGAGTATGAATTTGCGCGAAAGTATAAGAGCTGTTTTTCGCCGTGTCATAAAAAAATCTCAGTTTTGTCACCTTTATTTGACTTAACTGTCATGATTTCTTGGTAGGAGCAATTTATATGTCAGTTATATTACAGCTTTATGACACAGAGACCGGCGTTAGTCTTTTTATGCAAACAGGTAAGGCTAAAAGCTCCTGCGGGGCTGGTATACTCATTCAATGCGCCATATCCTGAGCAGAAACTAGGTATCTCACATCTCTGATAAGAGAAGCATCATTAAATCATTCGTCACGAGGAAGCTATGGCCAAGGAAATTGAACTGAAACTGGCGATCCCTATGCCGGCCGGAATCTTGCTTCGCGAGCACGCCGCTCTTGGTCAGGCCGTAAGCTTTGACAGCAAGCTTCTGCAAAATATTTACTACGACACCAAAGACCTGCTGCTGAATCAGGCCCGGGTTGCATTACGTATTCGTAAAGCCGGTGATCGCTTTATCCAAACGTTAAAGACCAGCGGCAGCGGCAGCGGAGGGCTTCACGAGCGGGGCGAGTGGGAATGGGAGCTGAGTAAACCTGAGCTGGATCTCAGCCTGATCGACGATACGCTTCTCCCGGACACACTGAACCTGGCAGAGCTGAAAACAACGCTGGAGCCCGCATTTGAAACCAACTTTACCCGCCAACGCTGGCTGCTGGATGTCCGGCATGAACATCTGAAAGCAGAGATAGAGCTGGTACACGATCAGGGGAACGTGGTTGCGCAGGGCCAGAAAGACCCCATTAGTGAAATCGAGCTAGAGCTTAAGTCCGGCGATACAGACCTGCTGTTTAAAGTTGCCCACGATCTTTCAGACACGGTTCCTCTCCTGGTAAGCAATATCAGTAAGGGACAACGGGGCTTCCGGCTTTTTGCGCCTAAAAAAGCCGGACTTATACCTGCCCGGGTCCCGGCATTTGATCATCTGCACGGCCTGATTCGCGCCGCTCAAAACGAGCTGGACCACTTTATTGCTGCCCGGGATCAACTGGCATTCAACCGTAGCTGGGCTCTGCTGGAAAAACTGTATAACAGTCTGCGCCAGTTGCGCTGGTGCCTTTTACACCTGAGTCGCCTGACGGATATCCCTGAAGCCCTCAGTTTGCCTACAGCCCTGCGCTATAAATTACGCATGTTCAGCTATGCTCTGGAACACTTGGTCACGCTATACCAGCAGAAAGTAAGCTGGGAACGTTTGGAAAGCTGCCCCACGGCACTGCGTAACTGTGCTGATTTCGCCGTGCTGAATGAGCAGTATCAACGACTGATGGCTGCCCCCTGGGTTGGTCAGACACTATTGGAGGTAATGCAATGGCTTTATCTGATGAACCGCGAAATGCCGGAACGCCAAATAATCGACGGTGAATCCGTATTTCAGTCATTGTTAAGCCGAGTACACCTTCCCCGCTACCCCACCGACAAGGTACTCTGGTTGCGTCAGCTGGCTCCTCTTCTTCATTTGACCCGCTGGATTCACTATCAGTATCCTGACCCGGCACTGGGAATTCAGAAGCTGCAGCAGCAAGCTACAACGATACAGACCTGTATTTTACGGCTTAGCGGACTGATGTCGGAAGAGGTCACTCTGATAGGACTGCAACAGCAAGAACAGCTCAAAGAATATGAGTCTCTGCTGAAGCGTAACCAGGATGATCAGTATGAGCAGGTGCTGGAGTTGGGCCGTTATGAACTCAGCTTCAATAGTCTGCAACAAAACCTGCAGAGCTGAAGTTCAATGCAGGAAGTGACATCACTCAAGAATACCCGACACAACGTCAGACGGGAGCGATCTCCTGCTGACGTTCAAAACTGATGATGCAGAAACCATTGTAAATGAATACGGATAGTAACAACGCCCGCAATACAGGCAGTGGCGACAGCGACATGCCGGAAACCCTGAGACAGAAGATCTATCACGTTATCTTCGAAGCCAGCACACCGATGGCAAAAGGGTTCGATCTGTCTCTTATTGTACTGATTCTGCTTAGTGTCGCGCTGGTGATGCTGGACAGCGTGCAGGCAATACATGAGCAGTGGCATCGTGAGCTCTATATTATCGAATGGTGCTTGACCATTATCTTTACCATTGAGTATCTACTGCGGCTTTACAGTATTGGCAAACCGCTGAAGTATGCCACCAGTTTTTTTGGGCTAGTGGATCTGCTTTGCATTATTCCTACTTACCTCAGTTTATTTATCGTCGGTGCTGAAGTGTTTCTGGTGGTTCGCCTGCTGCGGGTCTTGCGGGTATTCCGCATATTGCGACTACTGCATTACGTAGGAGAGGCCACAGCATTGGCAAAAGCGATGCAGGCCAGTCGTCGCAAAATCACCGTATTTATTCTCACCGTACTGACAATGGTTACTGTTTTTGGCTCGCTGATGTATCTGGTGGAAGGGCCGGAAGGAGGCTATACCAGTATCCCCCGCAGCATCTATTGGGCCATTGTCACCCTTACCACTGTGGGCTATGGCGATATCACACCACAAACAGACTTTGGCCAGTTTCTCTCTTCCATCGTAATGATCATGGGTTATGCCGTAATCGCCGTACCTACAGGTATCGTTACCGTGGAGCTGTCCAATACCATGAGGCGCCACATGCACCTGGTTTGTCATGGCTGTGGCGAAGAGGGGCATGATGCCGATGCGGATTACTGCAAACTCTGCGGAACAGAGCTTAGCCGTAGGGATGGCCGTAGCCGTCACCTGAAACCGATGCCTCTACCGGACCGGCAGAATTCGTCGCCGGATGAGAAAAGCAGTGAAAACAATCCAGACGATGATCCTAAAGATGAGCCGCCCACCTCTCAGAAGCCCGTTTAAACAAAACGCAAAAAGGCCAGCACAAGCTGACCTTTTTGAGTTTACGGCAAGGTGAAGTCAAAGGCGTTCGGTAATCTTTCGGGAAAACACCTTAAAATCCGTAAGCTCTTCGGAGATACGATTCAAACAGCGCCGAATAGTCGCCAGTTTATGCAGAACCACATCATTCAATTTTTCAGTCCCCGGATAAAATCCTGCACAGACCCGGCTCCAGTAAAAATACCGTTTTAATCCGAATACCGTTTGGCGACGTCTTCGATAAATTCCGGCTGAAGATCTATTAACGCTTCGTCTTTAAGGGGCTCAGACAAACCTTCAATAAAAACGTCCCGCTCTTTAACCAGCTCAGAGTGACCGTATTCATTGCTTTCCAGATAATAGACCTGCATCAGACCTTCATAGTAAAAGCGTAAAATACGCTGAGCATCGTTATCATCCGCTGCAACACCCTTTTTCAGCTTATGCATGCGGTTAGTTGTTCGTGCCAGTATACGCTTCAGACGGAAAACATAGAGCAGATCCGTCAGTCGGGAGTCATTCTTATAAAATGAAAACAGCAATCCGGAGATCAAAACTCCTATGATGACGCCGGAAAGATTCAGATAAAAATTACCACCCTCAGGGTTCCCCCACATAACGACCATAAACTGACCACTGAGCATCGCGGTAACCGCAAAACAAACCATCAGTACAACACTGACTTTTCGACTCAGCTTTAAATAATGCTGCTTATCAACTTCTTGTATCTGCATGTTTCCCTCTGAAACCCGTAAATAGCCACCTCGTGTTCTGCCATGCTATTTTAGCCCTAATTTGTAGCCGTACCCAGCAAAGGTTTCTCAGGCTGATAAACATCAACGCTTTAAAGAGTATCGATATTGATGACCCCGGAAAATCTGATGCACCTGCTTTCCAACGACCAGGCATCTCATATCCTGCTGGAACAGCTGACAAATGCCTGTCAGGGATCTTTAGTGATTGACCGGGGGTGTCGAATCGTCTGGATCAGCGAAGCCTACAGAAAGCTTCTGGCATTACCAGAGACATTCGATGCCACCGGTTTACCTGTAGAGCAACTGCTACCAACCTCTCAAATGCCCAGAGTCGTCCAAACCGGAAAACCTATGTTTGTTGACCTGATGGAAATCAACAATCATTGGTGCGTAGTAAATCGTCTGCCACTGCGTAACGAATCCGGTGACGTTGTCGGTGCTCTGGGTCTTATTTTCCATAATGACCTGGATGAACTTCAGCCCCTGTTTGATAAGTTTGCACGACTCCGTCGCCGCTTTGAACAGGAAAACCTGCTTCGTACCAGTCGATATCAGTTAGACGACATTATCGGCCTGTCACCTCAGATAACTCAGATGAAGCGTCAGGCGCAACGCGCTGCTCAGCTGGATGCCACATTACTGCTGTTAGGCGAAACAGGAACCGGTAAAGAGTTGCTGGCACAGGGAATTCATCAGGCATCGCCCAGGAGTAATGCTCCTTTTGTTGGTATTAATATGGCCGCACTACCGGAACCATTAGCTGAAGCAGAGTTATTCGGCACCGCAGCAGGCGCATACACGGGTGCAGACAGAAAAAGCCGTATTGGCAAGATTCAGCTGGCCGATGGGGGTACTCTATTTCTCGACGAAATCGCCGAAATGCCGCTGGCAATGCAGGCAAAGCTGCTTAGGGTGCTCCAGGAGCGGGAAGTGGAAGCGCTGGGCTCTAACCGGCTGATCAGTGTTGATGTGCGCATCATCGCCGCCACCTCAAAAAATCTGGCAGAACTGGTAGAGCATGGACTATTCCGCGCCGATCTTTACTACCGACTTCACGTTCTGCCAATCCACCTGCCGCCCCTACGTGCGCGCCAGGGAGATATCGCCTTGCTGGCGGAGCATCTGCTACAGACAATTCAGCGCCAAACCCATCTGCCAGAGCTTAAACTTTCCGCGACAGCGTTGGATTGGCTGAATGGTTACCACTGGCCGGGCAATGTCCGTGAATTACGTAACCGTCTTGAGCGAGCTTGCGTCATGGCGGAAGGAGAACAGATCAGCCCCATGGATTTAGGTTCAGAGGATCCGATCTCAACCCTGAACAAACTGAGCCCTGCATCAGCTCAGCCTGATAGAGCACCTGTATCGGAAACAGAAACCGTCTCATCTTCTGACCTGAAGACCCTGCGACAACGCCATGAGTGCCAGCTTTTGGAAGAAGCCCTGCATCAGCACCAGGGCAATCGTACCGCAGCCGCAAAGAGCCTTGGTATCTCCAGGGCAACTTTCTACAATCGTATCCGGCACTGCAAAGCTGACTAGAAATGTCTAAAAAAATACAGCGTATAAATATTTAGACAAAAAACATAAAACTTAGACGATACGTATCTCAGCCTGGACATTTATCTCACAAAGAAAACCACCACAAACCTTTAACCTATTGTTTTATAAACAGTTAACTAAACTGGCCCAAACCTTGTACTAACTCTCTCCAATATGGCTCCAAAGCAGCCTGCAATTTCTGAAAATAAAAATAATCTGAGAGTTCTGACAATGGACAAGTTAATCAGCGCTGAACAGGCGGCTAACCTCATCGATGACAATGCCACACTTTCCACCGGTGGTTTTATCGGAATCGGTTTTGCCGAGACTCTGGCTAAAGCAATCGAGAAACGTTTTCTGGCAACGGGCCATCCCAGTAACCTCTCACTGGTTTACGCTGCAGGTCAGGGAGATGCCCAAACCCGGGGACTGAATCACTTTGCCCATAAAGGCCTCATAAAAAAAGTATTAGGTGGCCACTGGGGGCTCGCTCCGGGACTTGGCCGCATGGCGATGGATAATGAAATCGCCGCTTACAACCTGCCCCAGGGCGTTATCTGTCACCTATATCGAGATATCGCCGCCGGAAAGCCCGGCACCCTGACCCGTGTTGGCCTGCACACCTTTGTTGATCCCCGTCAGGATGGCGGCAAGGTAAATCAGGTCAGTGAAGAAGATCACGTTCAACTGATGCCGATTAATGGCGAGGATTACCTGTTCTACAAAAGCTTTCCGCTGGATGTGGCCCTGCTTCGCGGCACCACCGCAGACGCAGAAGGCAATATATCTATGGAACGGGAAGCCCTGCCTCTTGACGGACTGGCTATCGCCCAGGCTGTCCGTAACAGTGGCGGCAAAGTTTTTGTCCAGGTTGAACGCCTGACAGAGCGACATCAACTGACTCCAGACCGGGTACGTATTCCAGCAAGCCTTGTAGATTACGTTATTGTCGCACCAGCTGAAGATCACCCTCAGACCTTTGCAGAGCACTATAACCCTGCTTACACCGGCGAGACTCATGCTCATAAAGGCGATACCAGCCCTACCAATCTTGATGCCCGTAAGGTAATCGGGCGACGGGCTCTGCTGGAGCTGAAAAAAGGCGGTGTGATCAACCTGGGCATCGGTATGCCGGAGATGGTGTCGCAGGTTGCGGCTGAAGAAGGCCTGCTGAACAGCTTTACCCTCAGCGTGGAACCTGGCGGAATTGGTGGCCAACCTGCCAGTGGGCTAAGCTTTGGCGCTGTCACCAATGCCACATCCGTTATCGATCAACCGGCTCAGTTTGACTTCTACGATGGCGGCGGACTGGACCAGGCTTTTCTGGGGCTGGCAGAAACCTGTCCGCAAGGGCATGTGAATGTTAGTCGCTTCGGGCCGAAGCTTGCTGGGGCCGGCGGCTTCATCAATATCACCCAAAATACGCAGCAGATTTTCTTTCTGGGAACCTTCACTTCCGGCAAACAGGAACAGACCTTCGAAGGAGAGTCACTGCAGATTCTGAGTAACGGCAAACAAAAGAAATTCTGCCGGGCCGTTCAACAGATCACATTTAATGGCGAATATGCCATCCAAAAAGGGCAGGAAATTACTTTCATTACCGAACGAGCCGTATTCCGCCTGACGGAAAACGGTCTTTTACTGGAAGAAATTGCACCCGGTGTCGATCTTGAGCAAGATATTCTGGCCCAAATGGACTTCACACCGGAAATTGCAGAAAATCTGACCGAAATGGATCATAGACTGTTCAGAAAAGGGCCAATGAATATCCGCCACCCCGGAAGTGTTCCGGTAAAGCAGCTACGCTCCATGCTTAAGAAGGCTTCCCATCAGGCTGCTTTTTCAACCCCCGAAGCATCGGCCCTGGCTATTTAGACTGATTTTAACCAGATCACAAAAAAACAGACAGCAAACCACTCGGGGTTCGCTGTCTGATTTTTTTAATGCCTAAGGTCAGAATCAGTGATGCGTATCGCCGGCTACGGGCTGGCCTGTCATCAGTTTGGTGACATACTCTGCACGGCTGCTGCTATTAACCGTACGCTCCTTCTCATTACACCAGGCAATCAACTCTTCAACATCTACCGGGACCTTCACAACATCAATTCCCTTGGCTGAAAACGTTTCTATCATCTCCTCGGTCTTTCTCACCCAATCATGCCAGTCATTTTCCAGCATATCGGCATCATCGGTAACCTCCAGAAAACGCTGCCATTGATCTTCTTTAATCCAACAAATACCCGCCTGATGCTGTATCGCCATAATCCTGTCCTGTTATGCGCAAGGTAACTGAAACGCGCCCTGCAGCACAAAGATGCCGCAGATCATAAACGCAAAATGAATATCAGACCCTAACACAGTTTAATCCGTGATTTCAGTGACCTTGTCCAGTCTTTCTGCACAGAGCGCTACATCAGAGCGCGATCCAGCACAGCAACCCGATACCTTGCCTTAATCGCTGTTTTGGCATTATCACTTTTTGAGGCACAATAGCAGGACATGATAAGAGAGCCATTATGAAATCAGAGACTCTGGAACCAACCCATCTGAAAGAATTGCTCACTCGCTGCCAGCAACAAGACCCCAAAGCACTGAAGTCGTTATATAAAGCAACGTCTTCGCATCTGTTTGCGGTTTTGCTGCGTATCTTACGTAATGAGAGCTACGCGGAAGATTGTCTGCAGCAAGTGTTCCTGAAAATCTGGAATAACGCAGGGCAGTACAACCCCGACATTGCTCGTCCAATGACTTGGATGAATACGATCGCCCGTAATCAGGCCCTGGACTGGCTGCGCCGTTATAAAAATGATCAGCTGAACGACAGCGATGATGTATTGCTGCAGCAGGCTGATCCGGCCAAGCAAACAGATTCACTGGCTCAGCAATGGCAAAATTCAGACAAGGTGCATCACTGCCTTAAAGAGCTGAAAGATGCCCAGCGTCAATGTATCGAGCTGGCTTATTTTGAAGGCCATAGTCATCAGGAATTGTCCGAACGGTTAGACCAACCGCTGGGCACTGTAAAAACCTGGATTCGTCGCGGTCTTGAGAGGTTGAAATCATGTCTGACCCCCATCATATAACCGAGCCTTATGACCTGACTCTGCCAGAGCAACGTCATCTTGCTGCCGGGGAATATGTACTCAATACCTTATCCCCAAAAGAGAAAGCCTCTTTTGAAGCTCTGATGGCCTTCAGCCCGGACCTGCAGGCTGATGTGCAGCAGTGGCGGGAGCAGCTGCAAATCCTGGACACCAGTTTAAAACCCGTTCAGCCGCCAGCAAATTTGTGGAAAAAGATAGAACAGCAGATTAAACCATCTAAGAAAGGCTTCAGCCTGAAAGTCTGGCAGCTATCTGCCATGGTTTCCTTCTCATTTTCCCTAGCGCTAGCAACGGTTCTTTTAATTAAACCGCCGATGATGAATGCAGACACAGCGGATCATCTCTATGTCGTCAACTCCCCGGAACAAAAGCCGGCATGGCTGGTAAACACCAGCATGGATCGCAGTCATCTTATGGTGCAGACCGTCAAGCCTGCTTCTTTACCAGATGGCAAAGTATGCAAGCTCTGGCTTAAAGTTGGTGACCAATATGCCATGGTCGGTGTTTTGCCCCATTCAGGCCTGAGTAAGCTGAATGTCCCTCAGTGGATGCAAAACCAGCTGGTCAACGCCCAGGTTATTGTCAGTGTCGATCCGATGGATAGTGATAACAATCCGGACGAAATGGGGCCGGTTGTCGATAAAGGCGGCTTTATGCCACTGGAAGGGTCCTTACGAAGATTCTGACAGCTCTGAGCGACTATAAAAAAACCTATGATAAACGGTGCCGATAGCACCGTTTTTTTGTTATTCAGGACCTGTTTTTCTATAACACTAAAAACTGCCTCAGAGCAATTTTCTAACACTACACCTACCTGTTGAAACATGCAATGTAACAGAAAGTTTAAGGGTTCATTGCTAAAATGAGTAATTAACATCATAAGCCCAAATGCTTGCATACAGCATAGGGCCGACAACAATTGTACCCACCTAAGTTTAGCCCAAAGGGAGTGTTATGAACCTTCAGGAATTCACAGTAAAGGCCCGCCTTTACTTTCTTATCGGACTGGCAGTGATGGCAATGGCCATCCTTGAGTTTATGTCCCTGCATAACCAGCGTGATGCATTGTTTGATCATTCCAATCAAAAAATTAAAGCACTGGTGGAATCAGCCCACACTTTGGTTGAAGGTTATGCCAATCTGGCAAAAACAGGTGTAATGACAGAAGCAGAAGCCCAAGCAGCAGCTAAGCGTTCTGTGGAAAGCATGGAATATGCTGACGGTGAGTACTTTTTTATTCTTGATTACAGCACAGTCGTTGTTGCCCACGGCGTGGATACCGACATTATTGGCCGGAACCTTTCTAATGTAAAAACAGAGGATGGTCAGTTTGTGTTCAAGGATATCGCCAACCTAGGTCGACAGGGGAAAACTGACGGATACTTCTCCTACCGTTGGCCCAAACCAGGTTTCGATGAACCTAAAATGAAAACGACCTATGTCAAAACACTACCTGAGTGGCAATGGGTTATTGCAAGTGGCGACTATACCTATCAAATCGAAGATGAGTTTGTAAAAGGCGTAATCCATGCCTTCATTCAGTTAGCTGTAATCCTTATTGCTATGGTCGCGGCAGCCGTTGCTATCAGCCGCTCTATCATCACGCCTCTGCAGCAGGTTAGCCAAGCGATGGATCAGGTGGCCCGGGGTGATTTAAGAGTACGGGTTAACATGAAAGGCAAAGATGAGTTGAGCCGTATGTCTCAATCCGTTGATCATACCTTACAAACCTTCCAGGATCTGATATTCCTGCTAACCAGTTCTGCAAATCAGCTGCAGGGTGCTGCAGAAGAGCTGGCTGCAACAGCAGAGCAAACCAGCACGGGTATTCGCCGCCAGTCTGAAGAGACCGATCTGCTCTCAACCGCCATGAATGAGATGTCAGCCACCGTTCAGGAAGTCGCACACAATGCCAGTGCCAGTGCTCAGGCGACGAATGCAGCGGATGAAGAAGCGGATGAAGGTAACCATGAGGTTGAAGATACGGTTAATAAAATCACCCGCCTAAGCCATGAGGTTGAAGAAGCCTCCAGCGTAATCCGTGCTCTGGAAAGCGATACTGAAGAGATTGGTACTGTACTGGAAGTTATTCAGGGTATCTCCGAACAAACTAACCTATTGGCCCTTAATGCAGCCATTGAAGCTGCTCGTGCCGGTGAAACGGGTCGCGGCTTTGCCGTTGTTGCCGACGAAGTGCGTCAGCTTGCCCAACGTACCCAAGACTCCACCAAGGAGATCCGGGATATGAATGACCGCTTGCGCAGCGGTGCCCGCAACGCTGTGGAAGTTATGGAACGCAGTCGTAAATGGGCGGAAGAGTCTGTTACCGCAGCAACCCACGCTGGCGAAGAGTTGAAGATGATTGTGCAACAGATGGAAACGGTTCGTGATATGACGGCTCAGGTTGCTACTGCGACTGAAGAACAGAGCGCTGTAGCAGAAGAGATGAACCGTAACCTGGTGAATATTGTGAACGTCTCCGCTGAGGCCGCTACGGGCTCAGACATGGTTGCTGCCAGCAGTGAGGAGCTTTCACAATTAGCGGTTCAGTTACAGCAGAACATCGCCAAGTTCAAATGCTAATCGACCTGGTCTTCAGGTAACCTGAAGGCCCGCCTGAATAACAAAGCCCCGCTACAGAGCACTATCCAGTGCGATAAAGCGGGGCTTTTATCTCTTACGTCAGATCTTACAAATCAGCAATCAGTCTTTGATCAATAGCTGAGAATCCAGACCTTTAGGCTTTTCGTTTGGCCAATGCTGATGCCGGTTAAAATAACGCTCCAGCAGACGGAATATAAATATAATCAAAGCACTGATCATCAGGTACATAACACCGGCCGCCAGGAAGATCTCCATAGGTGTATAGGTTCGGGCAATGATGGTGCGAGCCATACCAGTTAGGTCTAACAAAGTAATAGTGGATGCAAGAGCACTCCCCTTCAGCATCAGAATCACTTCGTTACCGTAAGACGGCATCATAATGCCAAAAGCCCGGGGCAGAGTAATACGACGCAACATCTTGGGATAGCTCATACCCAACGCTTTGGCGGCCTCAATCTCCCCTCTTGGAATAGACTGAATCGCACCGCGCAACAGCTCCGCGATATAAGCAGCAGTATGCAAGCCAAACGTGATAACAGCACACCAGTAAGGTTCACGCAGAATAGGCCATAGAGAGGATTCTTTGACCCATTCAAACTGAGAAGCACCGTAGTACACCAGGAAGATCTGGATCAGAAGCGGCGTTCCCCGAAAGAAAAAGATATAAGCATACGGCAAGGCACGTACCCAGATATTGCCGGATACACGCAGTAGCGCCAAAGGAACGGCCAACAAAACACCAATTAAACCGGAGAAAAACACCAGCTCCAGCGTTAGCAGTGCACCATCCATCAGTTTTGGCAAATTCTGCCAGATAACCGTCCAGTCCCAATTCATGAGCGAGCCCCCTGATAACCACGATTAGCGAAGCGTTCCAGATAATACAGACCCGCCATTGAGATAGACGTCAGTAAAAGATAAACGCAGGCAGCAGCCAGATAAAAGGTAAACGGCTCTTTGGTATAACCTACCGCCACAGCGGCCTGGCGCATAAGCTCATTCAATCCAATAACGGAGACCAGAGCAGTGTCTTTCAGCAATACCAAAAAGAGGTTTCCCAAACCCGGTAAGGCGATTCGCCACACCTGAGGAAGAGTCACTCGAATAAAAGTCTGATACTGGGTCATACCCAGAGCAACTGCAGCTTCCTTTTGCCCTTTAGGGATCTCCTGCAAGGCACTACGAAAAACTTCTGTGGCATAGGCACCAAAAGCGATACTCAGCGCCGTTACCCCGGCAACAAAAGGACTAAGCTCAATATACTCGTCATAACCAAATTGACTGGCAACAGCCATCAACACGACTGACGAACCAAAGAAAATGGTCAGAACCAGCAGTAACTCAGGCATACCCCGGACAAAAAGGGTGTAACCATTACCGATTGCTCTGAGTGTTTTAGAAGAGGACACCTTGGCGGATGCACCCAACAAACCAAAAACCAGGCCAACCGCCAGACTGCACAATGCCAGTTGCAGCGTAACCCAGGCACCGCTGATAAGCAGATGACCAAAACCTTGCAGATCCATAGGAGATACCGATGACGTAAGAGGTAGGTTGAAAAAATAATGGCCGCATGGCGGCCATTACAGATCAGACGAGAGACCCGGTCTTAGTAGATAGAGAACGGGAAATACTTCGCATTGATACGGTCATATGTGCCGTTTTCTACAATCTCTTTAAGGGCTTTGTTCATTTTCTGACGCAGCTTGTCATTTTTACGAACAGCGATACCGATTTTGTCATCAATATCAATCTTCTCGCCTTTGAACTCAAATGCCTGACCTTCATCGGAGCGCAACCAGTCATAGGCTGGCAGCTGATCAGAAACAATAGCGTCCAGGCGACCAGAAGACAGATCCAGATAAGCATTGTCCTGGGTGTCGTACAGTTTAACGCTTACTTTATCTCCCAGGTTATCTTCCAGGTACTGGCCTGCAATTGTAGCTCGCTGAGCACCAATGGCTTTCCCTGATACGCTCTCCGGAGAAAAACTACCCTTCTTAGGAGCCACAAAAATCAGGCTATTGGAGTAGTAAGGGTCAGTAAAATCAACCACACGGCTACGCTCAGGAGTGATCGACATACTGGCAATAATCGCATCATACTTACGCGCCATCAGACCTGGGATAATGCCATCCCAGTCCTGAGCAACGATAGTGCAATCCGCTTTCATTTGCTCGCACAGAGCATTTGCAATATCAACGTCAAAACCTTTCAGCTCACCGGATTCATCGATGAAGTTAAAGGGCGCATAAGCACCTTCGGTAGCAATACGGACTTTATCCGCAGCCATAGAGAAGGGAGCAGCCAGGGTCGCCGCAACAAGGGCCACACCGGCCAATGCATGTTTTAGATTCATTGTGGATTCCTCTTGGGATTTATTTTAATTATGACTGGATACCTGCCCGGCTGTTAACCAAAGCAACAGGCACCCTTTTTAACGCCATGGTAAGGCACCATAAGCAGATAAAAACTTACAGATGGCTACTCAGAAACTCCCGACAACGGTCGGAGTCAGGGTTGCCAAATACTTTATCCGGCGGCCCTATTTCTTCAACCTGTCCCTTATGCAGAAACACAATCTGGGAAGACACATCCCGGGCAAAGCGCATCTCGTGGGTTACAATCAACATGGTTCGGCCTTCAGCAGCCAAATCACGCATCACAGCTAAAACCTCATTGACCAGTTCAGGGTCAAGTGCTGACGTCGGCTCATCAAACAACAGAACCTGCGGATCCATCGCCAATGTTCGGGCAATTGCAATTCGCTGCTGCTGTCCACCGGAAAGCTGGCTGGGGTAGTTGTGACGTTTATCAAACAGCCCTACTTTTTTTAACAAATCTTCAGCACGGGCGATCGCTTCATCTTTAGTGCGCTTTAATACATGTATAGGCGCTTCGATAATATTTTCCAGTACAGTGCGATGGGGCCAGAGGTTAAAATTCTGAAAAACAAAACCAATCTCTGAGCGCATACGTTCCAGCTGCTTCTGATCCGCGGCTTCAAGCTCGCTGTCTTTGTTTTTCTTAAGTTTAAGAGATTCTCCGGCTACAGTGATTGTACCGGATGACGGGGACTCCAACAGATTAATACAGCGCAGAAAAGTACTTTTTCCTGACCCACTGGAACCCAGAATAGAAATGACGTCACCGTCACGGGCTTGCAGGGAAATACCTTTTAAAACTTCTAAGGAGCCATAACTTTTATGGAGATCTCTGATTTCCAGAGCAACAGGCGCGTCGGACATGGGGTGCGCTTCCTGGTAACAAATGAATTGTGGATGTTTTTTTTAATTTTTGTTCGGCGTATTAGACCAAGGTGTCATTTTTAAAGCAATCGTATGAAATTTTCCAGTCAATTTTCCTGACAGGTCCGCTGAGTGAAAGCTAAATATCGTAACTTCCCGAAAAAAGACAGGATAACCTTACTAAATTAAAGCAATTGTTCACAAACTCGACAATCATAAATCATCCGTAAATCATAGTTTACACGCTATCATAATCTTACCCAGAAGTAGAAAGCAGCACAGTACTTTTTCGATAAAATGACTGAGCGCCCGCAAATGCCTCCCTGACCCACACGCTTCATACCCCATCAGCAGTTTATGATAGGGATCATTTTGTTTTCTTTGCAGTCAAAGCTGTTAACAGATGTAAACCTATTGCTTCTTTGGCCGATAGAAGGGTAGTAGGTTAAGGGCGTTACGTCAGAACAGGCCGCCAATATCAGCCTGTGTCAGGTTTAGGAGAGAACTATGGTATTTGCAGTTTATGAACAAGGGATGCGTATCCACACACCGCGGAAAACACTTCTCGGCCGCCGGGGAATTGATGCACTCCAGGAAACGCAAAATACCCGGCGCCTGGCGGATACCGACAGTGATTCAAGTCATCTGGAGCGGATGGCTGAGCGTTCTTTTGAGCAAATTCAGAATGCCGCGGTAAAACGTCGCCTTGAGGATCTTCCGGAGCAGGAAGAGCAAAACCCAGAGCAGGCGCAACAGGACAAATCAGATAGTCCGGTCGATATCTCTAAAAAAGCACTCAAAGCATACTCCTCTACGGAGCAAAGCCATACCCATGGTGAGCGTCCTGCCGTCAGCGCCGCGATGATTATGTCAACGCCTATTGTCTCTGCTGAATTCGATCAGAATCTGCAGCAGGGCTGGAGTATGATGCAGCAACATAAAGTACAGCACCTTCTTTTACTTAACCGAAAAGGCGCCTTAATGGGGCTGGTATCTGATAAAGATATTCTGAAGGTCACGTCCGGTGTCGGTGATATTGAACTTGAAGGGCGCACCGCATCTGAAGTCATGCTTGGGGATCTTATTAGCCGCAAGCTACTGACAGTAAGCCCTGAAGCCAGTTTATTGGATATTGCTCATGCCATGCTGGAACAGCATGTCTCAGCTATGCCAGTTGTCACAGATAATGATGAGCTTAAAGGTATCATTACAAGAACAGACCTGTTGCAGGCGATGATCAATGGTCAATTGGAAACATGGTACTAAATCAGAAGTATAATACTGACTCTTAGCAGGCATTTTTCCGGTAGGGTCGGCGGAATCAGAAACACCGGTAAATCCGGGTAAATTTGTGGCTTATTGTGCAAAAACAGATGTCACAGGTCGCATCAGTGAAAAAAAACCCTCAATATCGGACATCAGATCATTGAGGGTTATGGATCTAACAAGTGTTGTTAAACGTCAACTCAGGCTATTTTTTAGTCAAGAGCTGGGACAGCTTACTGTTAAGTCGTTTTTTCTCTTCTTTTATCCGAACTGATTTCTCTTTCTGCAAACGCTGTTGGCGGATGCCTTCCAACTGCTCTTTCGCATGGCCCGCTTCTTCTTCCGTCACAAAACCGGCATTATTTCCCGATAGATCCATCCGTACAGCGCCAGTTTTCAGTACGCGTAGATAGCGCGGACTTCTGACATACCCTGCCAATGCTCGCCGAATCCAGTGATCAGGAAGAGCCTCATGCTCTGCCAGGTCCTCATGAATGCCGATTTTAAGCGGCTGAATAGTCACCGTAGAAAAAGCCTTCGGATAACGCTCACTCCAATGTGCCAGAATAGCTTTAGCATCAAATTTTTCCATAACAGGCCCATGTGGTGTCTCATCCTGGTCTGCAGTTTTCTCCGACAGCCAGTCAGTAGGATCAAGAGTCTCACGAATTAACGCACGAACAGCATCAGAGCTTTCCAGCAAAGATCCATCCAGCAGATTTTTCAGGCGTTGCTGCAGACCGCCCAACTCCTGGCTAAGGGAGAGGTAATCTATTTTTAAGGCGTCAAGTTCCGATACCAGACGCTCATTATCTGCTTCCAGTTCAGAAACACGCTCCGAGCCTTCATCCGCATCCTGTTCTACTGATGCCAGCCCCTCTGTCGCAGCCACATCAGCCCGAAGAGCCGTTCCCTGAGCAACATTCAGTTCTGCTTTGGTATTCTCAAGAGTACGCTCCAGGTAGTTACAGTGCTCCTGTAAGCTCTGGTTTCTAACCTTAAGCTCATTGCAGTGCCGATTTAACTCTGTCATTCTTTTATGATGACTTCTCAGAGCCTGAAAACTATTATCCGCACGCTCATTCAGTTCATTGAACAGGTGATCTAATGTATTGGCTGATGAATCACTTGGCATGGGCAGCACCCTATCCTTCATAATCTACGGCGATCTTACCGGCAGTTACGCCATGTTACCCTGCTGGCTGATAAATATAAAAGCCATAATCATACTCACCAGTGCCTTCTTTCTTGCACTCTTCGCAGGAGACTTCCTGCCACTGGCTTTCATCATACTCGGGGAAGAAAGCATCTCCCTCAACGTCTGCATGTACCTTGGTAATATAGAGTTTATTGGCATACGGCAGCGCCTGCTTATAGATCTCGGCACCACCCATAACAACAATCTCTTCACCACCATCAATCAGGCACTGCTGATCTGCACGCTCCAGAGCGTCCTCCAGTGAATGCACCACCACACAACCACTTGCAGTGAAACCAGTATCACGGGTCACAATAATATTAGTACGCCCCGGCAGCGGGCGCCCTATCGATTCGTGGGTTTTGCGTCCCATAATCACAGGCTTCGCCCAAGTACACTGTTTAAAGAATTGCAGATCCTTTGGCAAATACCAGGGCAGCTTATTATCAACACCGATAACACGGTTTTCAGCCATCGCCCAGATCAGGGCAACCGGGGCATCCAGTTCTAAAGACATAACTTGATCTCACTCACGCACAGGCCGGTCAGAACGCAGAGTCACGGACCGGCAAAGAATTAAACCGAAAATGGGTACTGAATCGCTTCATGGTACTGATAACCCGCCACATCAAAGTCATCCAGAGTAACCCAAGTTTCCAGATCTTCTAGGCTCTTAATTTCAGGATTAATGTTCAACTGTGGTGATGGGAAGGGCTCACGCTTTAACTGAACATCACGCATCAGTTCCAGCTGGTCTTCATAAATATGGGCGTTAACAATTTTATGGTATGCCTTGCCTGGCTTGTGGCCGGTGATCTGCGCCATTAGCGCCAGCAGGGTAAATACCTGCACCTGATTAAAGTTCAGACCTAACGGAACATCACAGCTGCGCTGGGTACTATTCAGATACAGCTTGCCACCCAGTAGTGAGAAATGATGGCTGTACATGCAGGGCCGCAGACAACCCATCTCGAACTCGCCGGGATTATAAAAGTTCAGAATCTCGCCCCGGTCATCCAGTCCACGGCTCAGATCATCCACAATCTTTTTCAGCTGATCCAGATAAGTGCCATCGGGTTTCGCCCAACTCCGGCCCTGCACACCATACACGCGGCCCATATCGTCCTCTCCTTTACGGTGAGGGTTGTTCAGCCAGCTGGGGTTTTCATTGGCATTCGCATTCCAGGTGTTGCAGCCGATAGCACGGAACTCTGCAGCACTACTGTAACCCCTCAGGTAACCCAAAAGCTCAGCAATAGCGGCTTTCCAAAAACTTTTTCGGGTGGTAATCAGCGGGAACTGATTATTTTCCACATCATATTCAAGGTCGGCATTGATAACCGTCAGACAGCGCTTACCGGTGCGTTCATTATCAACCCAGATACCTTCTTCAACAATTCGACGGCTGAGATCAAGATACTGCTGCATGCTGGTTCCAAAAATTCAGAAATAAGGCGCAATATAGTACGTTACTACGCCCTTTTTTTCGCCCCTGATGCAGTGAAAATCTGTAAAGCCGTATCAGACGACCCGCTCACCCTTTAGTCTGATCAAAGCATGCCTGCTTTCTACCCCAGACGATCAACGCTAGGCCAGCCAGAATCATCGGCAACGACAGTAGCTGTCCCATTGTAAGCCAGTCAAAAGCCACAAAACCGAGATGAGCATCCGGCTGACGGACAAACTCCATCATAAAGCGGAAGATACCGTAACAGGTGAGAAAAGCGCCGGACAATACACCTCTGGCAGGCCGTTTACGATCCAAAAGGTTCAGAATGACAAACAGAGCAACCCCTTCCAGCGCAAACTGGTAAAGCTGGGAGGGGTGGCGGGCCAGGTTATCCACATGGGGAAACACCATACCCCATGGCAGATCTGTTGGGCGGCCCCAAAGCTCACCGCCAATAAAGTTGCCCACCCGACCGGCTCCAAGGCCAATGGGCACCAGCGGGGCGATAAAGTCAGTAACAGTCAGCATATTGGCCTGCATGCGACGGGCAAAAATAATCATCGCAACAATCACACCCAAAAGACCGCCGTGGAAGGACATGCCACCTTCCCAGACCTGAAACAACCAGAGCGGATCGGCCAGAAAGCGGTCAAAATTATAGAAAAAGACATAGCCAAACCGACCACCGAGTACCACCCCCATCGCACCGTAGAAGATCAGATCACCGACATCATCACGGCTCCACCCCAGACGGTGGGCACGCTGCTTAGCCAACCACCAAGCTCCGGCAAAGCCAATCAGGTACATCAGGCCGTACCAGTGAATTTTCAGGGGGCCTATCGCCACCAGTACAGGGTCAATCTGTGGGTATTGCAGCATGAATAAACCTTAACGTCAGCTTTGAATAAGCTAGCTCAGTAAAAAGCGGATACCGATCAGCAACAGCATTACCGCAAAGATGCGCTTCAGAGTATCAGAAGGCAGGCTATGGGCCAGTTTTGCGCCGACTTTAGCAAAGATAACACTGGTGGAAACAATCCCAATAAATGCAGGCCAGTACACATAGCCCGTTGCATACTCCGGTAACAGAGGATGCCCCCAGCCTTCTTCGATATTTGCCAGAGCACCCACAATTGCAATGGGTAAACCCACCGCAGCAGAAGTTGCGACGGCGGTCTGCATCTTAACATTACACCAGCTCAAAAAAGGCACTGTCAAAGAGCCTCCGCCAATACCAAAAATAGCGGAAGCCCAGCCAATAAAACCGCCAGTCCCTATAAGACCGGGCCTTCCGGGAATGGTTCGCCCAGGTTTAGGTTTCAGGCCAAATCCCATCTGCACAGCAATTAAAAGCGCAAAAATACCAATCACTTTCTGCAGTAATTCACCACTCATCATACCGGCGGTTTTAACTCCCAATACCGTACCAAAAACGATACCAATAGCGATCCCGGTGAACCAGTCCCAACGCACAGCACCTCTCCCGTGATGCGCTTTGATAGAACTGACAGACGTCACGACAATTGTCGCCAGAGAGGTACCCACTGCGAGATGAGTCAGCACTTCAGGGGAGATCCCCTGAGCAGAAAAACTGAAAACCAGCACCGGCACAATGACCAAGCCGCCACCTATGCCAAAAAGTCCTGCCAACGTTCCGGCAACCCCCCCTAAAGCGACATACATTAAAAGCGTTACCATAAAATGAGCTCACTCCAGAAAAAAAGACAGCGGGTATCTGTCCCGCTGCAAACATTATACATTTATTATCCGACCAACCTCTCAGAAGGGCACACGCCCTTCTTCATATTGCTGGCGCCAATGATCCACCTGGGAGCGTAGCTCTGAAGGATGGTAAGGTTTAGCAAGATATGCGTTCATACCCGCATCAAAGAAGCGCTGCCGCTCTGTTTCCAGTACATTTGCGGTAACCGCGATGATAGCAGCCGGCTGCAACTGCATCGCTTTCTCACGCTCCCGCCAGCGAATAGTGGTTTCGATACCATCCATATCAGGCATAAATATATCCATAAGTACAACCTGATACGTTTTCTCAAGCATCTGCTCAAGGGCATCCTGCCCGCTATTAACGACGTCGACATCATAACCCACTTTTTGCAAGGCTGATTTTGCCAGCATAGTATTTACAGGGCCATCATCAACCACTAGAACCTGGGCCTGCGACTGACTCCCTCGCTTCTGCTTTTCATTGGTTTCTGCAGACCCGGCCAACCAGTTATCCCGGGTCAGATACATAAGCGCATCTACCTTTTCTTTCAACTGTAAACTCAAGCGTTCGCGTTGCTCAGGTTGCGCCTGAATCTGCTCCGTAAGGCTCAGAATATTCTGCAAGGGCTTTTCCAGCTCACGGCGCATCGCCTGAAGATACTCAGTCTGTAGCTTTGAAGCCTCAAGTGCCCGGTCACGATCAAACTTCATCTGATCGCGGATCTGGTACTGTTCAGAAAGATCAAACAGCAACCCTACCAGGGTACGCCCCCGGGCATCACGGCTGCGCGCCGAATCCGATGAACGGGACAGAACAACTGATACAGGATGGTTTTTATCATCCGCACTAGCCAGAACCAGCTCTTTAACAAAAGTTCCCTCATCCACAGGTGTTACAGGGATAAATTCTGTCAGCAGGTGCCCCCGAAACTCCTCTTCAGTTTTGCCAAAGAAGCTTTCAAATGCACGGTTGCACCCCTGTATCCGAAACTCACCATCAGTATCAAAGACAGGAAGAGGGATGGTGTTGAGAAGATTGCGAAAGTAGTCATTCAGCTTATGGCAGCTGGCCTGATATTGTGCCATTTCCTGCTTAAGAGTATCGTTTTCATGCACAAAACGGTGCAACAGGCTGGCCAGATTATGAATCTCTTCTACCGGACTGCTCAGATCTTTTTTCGATGAGGCCTTATCCTCCAGAGAGGTGCGGGCAACTTCATCAAAATACTCCAGTGGTCCCTTAATCTGGCGATAAAGCTTATAACTCCGGGCCTTGTGAACGCCCATGTGCAGCGCCAATAATATCAGAATCAACAAAAGTACAAGCAGACCAACATCCTGCAGATAGTCTGCGAAATTATCAGCCCCTACGTATAACGCCTGCTCCGGTGTAACCGCTAACAGTTTCCATCCGGTGAGGGGCACCGTATTCCAGGCTACAACACTCGGCTCACTCAGGTTAACCTGGGCTAACCCAGCCTGCTGATGAGCCACCAGACGGGAAAGATCTGTCATTCCGGGACGCTTATAAAGATTGAACAGCTCCGGCTTAAACTCATTGGTCGTCACATGGCGAAAGCTATACTGACCATCAGTCAACTCTTTAAGGCCAAAGTCCTCCTCTCCTTCCGGCGGTAAGGCCAGAATATTGCCATCTTTGCCAACCAGAATTGCATAACCAGACCACGGCTGAGGCAAGGCAAACAGATGGCTGATCAGAGCTTCTACGGTCAAATCAAGACCCACAACCGCTTCCAGGCTGTCACCATCATAGACAGGGGCGATATATGAGATAATCCAGCCTAAACCGGCAGGGTCCAGATAAGCATCGGTCCAGACGGGTTGCCGCTGAGGGTTGTGGGTTTTATCCGCCAGATAATAGAAGCTGAAAGAAGTGAGATCCAGATCCGGGGCAAACTGTTCATGTACATTCCGATAAGGGTAGAGCAGATTGAGTTGATCCGACGTATTCAGATAAACCTGTTTAACCAAAGAATTAGCCTGCTGAAGATCGGCAAACAGATAATTCAATGGCAATAGCTGACGGGCCTTTGTCTCACGGGAAGAAAGATCCCGGGATTTAGTGGAGTAGTAAACAGCAACGCCGCCATCATCCACCGTTTTCATCAACACATTATCCCGAGTTAATCCAAGGGGGGTGCTCAGATCACCGGGCAGATCTGAAGCCAGTGTACGCTCTGTCTGGCGACGCAATATATGAAGCTGACTCTGCACTGAACCCAACTGAGCATTAACCCAGTCCGTTTTGGACTGCAGAGCAGCGATCAGCTGCTGCTCATACTCTTTTTTCGCGGCGCTCTGCTGATTGAGTCCCAGCAAAAAAAAAGCACCGAAAAGCGCAAACAGAAAAGCTGCATTGACCAATATCAGCTGAATCATCCCCGCACGCATGTACGTTTTATAGATCCAGGTTTTCAGCGATATACGCAATGGAAGTGCAGTTTCTGTCATGAGCGTCCCTGAATAAACTTGCTAGCAGAATTCATTTCTGGAGAGAAAGTATCATACACTGTCTGACAAGGTGATTTCATCCCTGCATTTTAGCCTGAAAACCTCCCAGGCTCGTACCCTGAGCTTTATAAAACGGAAAACCGGTATGTGTATTATTCTTTTTTCATGGCAAAAGAACCGTCATTTTCCTTTGGTTGTTGCAGCCAACAGAGATGAGTTCTATCAACGGCCAACATCAGAGCTATCATATTGGGAAAACAGTGACATTATCGCAGGCCAGGACCTTCAGGCTGGCGGGACATGGCTCGGCATTACACTGTCAGGTCGTTTTGCTGCGGTCACCAATTTCCGTCAGGTAACGGATATGCATAACAGCTATCCACTGAGCAGGGGTAAGCTCTGTCAGAATTTTCTTGAAGGGTCTATGTCACCTGAATGCTATCTCGAAGAGCTTGCCGATATAGCCATGGATACCGGTGGGTTTAACCTCCTGGTCAGTGACAGCAAAACACTGGGATATGGCTGCAACCGATTTGGTACTGAAGAAGGCGACCCTTATTACGATTTCAAACCTCATCTGCCGGCGGGTATTTATGGCTTAAGTAACCATCGGCTGGACACGCCCTGGCCAAAAATCCGGCAAAGCAAACAGCTGATGACTGAGTTTATCGCCTCACTACCGGAGCAGGAAACCCCACTGAGTGAAGCCCGTCGGTCTCACCTTCTCAACGAGGAGCATCTTCTGCCGGTTATCACCCATAGCAAAGAAGCTGCAGATCACGAACTACCGGACACAGGCATAGGTTTAGATAAAGAGCGCTTTTTATCTCCATCTTTTATAAATTCCAGTATGGACTATGGGACAAGGGCCAGTACAATACTGATCCGCAACGACTCCGGCCAACAAACGATAATGGAACAAACCTGGCACCCCGGCGGACAAACAGGGGTAAGAACGCTGGTCTGTCTGTGACTGAGCAGAGTTTTAATCCAACATCGCGACCGTTTCAAAGGGCAGTCTTTTGACCAGATTTCACCTGTTCACCACATCAGGCAACCATCCCCTAAACCGCATCATACTGTTGCTTGTCGGTCTGTTATCACTGCTGTCAGTTCAGACTGTAAAGGCCAATCTGATAGCTCCGGAGCAACACCAGCCAACTCCTGTCGAAAGCGCCTGGATTGGCGTCACTCTGCATAGCCGGTTTGATAATACCAAAGCAGACTTTGCACCTCAGATTGCACCAGCCTACCTGGAGAATGATTTTAAGCATATTTGGCTGAACGCTTCCGGAGAGCCCGGAGCTGCAGCTAACGAACTAACCCGGCTGGTTAAAGTTTTTGCAGCCATGGATCTCCCGCGACAACCCCATCCCTGGTTGCAGCCCTATCAGAATTTTTTGACCTTACAACAGCAACCTCTGGATCTGCCTCTTCCCCGATACCTGTTAGCTACAGATCTGCTCTATAGTGAGATGTACGCTCGGCTACGCCATGACATTGCCACACAGCGCTTTATTCAGGCTGACGAAGATGATGATCATCAGGAGTACCGTTATGGTGGCGTTGCTCTGAACAGTTTTGAATCTAAAGCCAAGCCCTGGATGGATGACCTTCAGCTAGAGCTAAAAACCGCATCAACACTACCGGATGATCAGCGGGAAAATTACCTGCAGCGCCAGATCAAAATGCTCTACCCGAAAAACGATCAGATACCTGCAATACTGGAGGCACTGAACTACTGGCAGCAGCAACAGGCATCTCCCTGGCCTGAACTGCCTTTTGACCAACACCTTGAGCCCGGAATGATTCGGGAAAGCTGGATGCCGGTACTAGTTGAGCAACTGCAGCGCTTACGGGTTCTCCGAGAGGAGTACAGCCCTGTCATTCCGGGGCGCTATGACGATAAGCTGGTTGAGGCTGTTAAAAAAGTTCAGGCCCAGCATGGCCAGACTATAGATGGAATCATAGGTCTGCAAACCCGCCGGGTACTCAACCTGCCCCCTAGTAAGCGAGTACTCAAACTCGCCCATAACTTTCGCAGGCTTTACCATCTGCCAGAGCAGCTGGGTCATCGCTATATGATGATTAATATGGCGGACTACAAGCTGGAGCTGGTGGAAAAAAACAAGCCAACAATGGAGATGCGGGTGATCATCGGTTCGCCTGAACATCGCACCCCCATTATGAAGCAGATGCTAACTTCAGTCATTCTCAGCCCCCGATGGAACATCCCTCAAAGCATCGGCGTTAAAAGTATTCTGCCCCGGATCAGAAAAAATCCGGATTACCTGAAAAGCCGTGAAATGCAGATTGTCGACGGCTGGAGCACCCCCGCTAAAGAAGTCCCTGTGGAGCAAGTCAACTTCAATGACTTTGCCGACAACCCGGATCAGTTTCCTTATCGGTTTGTACAGCTACCGGGAGAATATAATCAACTGGGCTATGTCAAATTCCGCTTGTCCAATAACAAAGCGATTTACATGCATGACACACCTGCCAAGCATCTTTTCAGTCGTCGTGAACGGGCGATGAGTAACGGCTGCGTCCGGCTTGAAGATGCGTTGTCACTGGTTGATCGTTTGCTGGCCGAGGAGCCTTGGGACTGGAACAAGAGACGTGTACAGGATGTACTACGCTCCAAAGAAGAGCGCTACCTGAAAATGAAGCCTTATCTTCCAGTGTACCTGATGTACTGGACAGTCTGGCAGGATAAAGAAGGCCATATCCAGTGGCGGGATGATATCTACAATAAAGACCGCCTACCGGGACCTGAGCAAGTCGAAAAGCTGTTAATCGCAGCAAAGAAAAAAAATCTCTGAATGCCCGGTCTTTCAGGCTATCTTAAACAGCCTTTGAACCAGGCCCGCTTAAGGCAAGAGTTGGCTGCAACAAAGCACTAAGCCCTAAATCGCTCATGGTTTCAGCCATACTGGCAACAACTTCTTCTGAGGTATTCAACAGTAATACCTGGTTCAAGAGGTTTTCCGCATCGGTTTTCCGCAGCTTGCGAATTGCCGACTTCACCCGGGGTAAGTTAACGGCGTTCATCGACAGGGTGTCATACCCCATCGCCATTAACAGAACAGCTCCTCGGGGGTCACCAGCCAGCTCACCACAAAGACTCAGGCTACAACGACTGCCATGGCAGGCCCGAGCAATAGTATTCAGGGCATTAAGAACCGCCGGATGAAAGCTGCTGTACAGATCAGCGACCCGGGGGTTGTTGCGGTCTACGGCCAGTAGATACTGAGTCAAATCATTGCTGCCAACAGATAAAAAGTCCACCAGCCGGGCGATTTGAGGCACCTGATAAATAGTTCCCGGCACCTCGATCATAACCCCGATATTCGGACGCTCCAGCTGCAGCCCTTCGGTGCAAAGCTCTTTATAAGCGCGTTCGATCAGCGTTATCGACTCAGCAACCTCCCTCAGGTTTGAAATCATAGGTAGCATGATATTCAGGTTATTCAAACCTTCACTAGCCCGCAGCATCGCCCTTACCTGGACAAGAAAAACCTCCGGGTGATCCAGGGTGACACGAACACCACGCCAACCCAGAAAGGGGTTCGCTTCATTGATCGGAAAGTAGGGAAGCGCCTTATCACCGCCAATATCCAGCGTACGCATGGTCACCGGCTGTGGATGAAACGCCTCTAACTGTTCACGATAAACCGCCTGCTGTTCACTTTCTGATGGAAAACGCTCGCTGACCATAAAGGGCACTTCAGTACGGAATAAACCAACCCCTTCAGCGCCATGATTCAGAGAGTGGGTGATATCCTGAGCAAGGCCGGTATTCACCATTAAAGGCATCTTGAAACCATCAAGGGTTTCACTGGGTAAGCCCGCCAGATCTTCCAGACCCTTTTGCAACTTTTGCTCAGCCCGCATCAGGTTGCCGTATTGAATCTGAAGCTCATCACTGGGGTTATTAAATACCACCCCCTGATAGCCATCAACAATCAATAACTGCCCATTAAGCAGCCCTAGGGGCAGATCTACCGTCCCCATCACCGCGGGGATACCCATCGCTCGCGCGAGAATAGCCACATGCGAGTTACTGGAGCCTTGAACTGAAACCAGACCAGCCAGCTTCTCTTTCGGAATTTCACCCAGCATGGCGGGTGTCACTTCCTCGCTGACCAAAACAGCTTTCTGAGGGTATTCAACCTCGTCCTGGTCAACCTTCTGCAGGTATCCCAAAACACGGCGGCCCAGATCACGAATATCGGTGGCCCGCTCTTTCAGATAATCATCTTGGGAGAGTTCAAAGAAACGGGCATGGCGGGTAACAACCTGACACAATGCGCCTTGCGCCCAGTTGCCCTCCCCGATTTTATTGATCACTTCCTGACCAAGAGCGCTGTCGTCCAGCATGCGCTGATACGCCTCAAACAGCGCCCGCTCTTCCTCACTCAGGCGCTGGGCCAGACGACGATTAACTTCATGAATATCATTACGTACCGCAGATAAAGCGCTGCGGAACTGTTCAATCTCGAACGCCGGATCCTCTGGTACTCTATCAGGCACAGTATCCAGATTAGCCACCGGCAGAATAACCACAGCAGAACCAATAGCGATACCGGATGTACCGGCTACGCCCTTAAAACAGCTACCATGGATATTGTTCTGGGCAAGGCCAGACAGGCTGGAAGAGCCGGTTGCCAATGAGTGAGCCAGCAAGCCCGCCAGCTGCGCAGATACCGTCACCAGAAAAGCTTCTTCGCCTTCATCAAAGCGGCGCTTCTCCTGCTGCTGAACAACGATCACCCCAAGAATGCGACGCTGATGAATAATAGGCACACCGAGGAAGCTGTGGAATTTCTCCTCACCGGTTTCCGCAAGATATACATAACTGGGGTGCTGGGTCGCATCATCCAGATTAACCGGCTCTTCACGCTCACCAACATAACCAACAAGCCCTTGTCCGGCGCTCAGGGAAACCTGTTTGATGGCCTCTTTTTTGAGCCCCACACTATCCATCAGAACATAACGCTGCTGATCCTGATCCAACAGATACACCGAACAAACATCCGTTTTCATCGCCCGCCGAACCCTGCGCACAATAATGGAAAGTGTCTCATCCAGTGTTCTGGCTGAGTTCACTTCCTGAACAATGCGCTGCAAGGTTTTGAGCATAGTCTCCCCTTTCCTTAAATGGGTTTGTCAGACAGGTAGCTGTCCTGACGAATATTGACTGTTAATGGTGTAAACAGGTTTCTGTTATAGCGGTGAGAAAGTTCCTTTAATGCCCTACGGTATACTTCCCGCTTAAAAGAAACCACCTGACCAAGTGGATACCAATAACTGACCCAGCGCCAGCCGTCAAACTCAGGCGAGGGTGTATGATCAACACAGATACTGTTTTCCGCGCAGCGAAGCTGCAACAAAAACCATTTCTGTTTTTGGCCAACGCATAAAGGCTTACTATGGCGACGGATCATTTTGCGCGGCAACCGATACCGCAACCATCCACGAGTGCAGCCAAGCACATGAACATCATCAGCGTTTAAGCCAATCTCTTCTTTTAACTCACGATATAAGGCCTGCTCAGGTGTTTCATATTCTTTGATTCCACCTTGCGGAAACTGCCATGCGTCTTGACCCACACGGCGTGCCCACAGCAGCTGCCCATACTGGTTCGTCAAGATTATACCGACATTGGGCCGGTAACCATCAGCATCAATCACGCAGATCACCTTGTATTTATATTAGGGCTATTGTTTCACAAAGCACCTGAGTTCTTCAATCAGACAACAGATCCATTGCTTTAGCAAATCAATCCTGTCAGAACAATCCTTTACAAGCTTCCGGGCTCTGGGATAATTGAGCTTTTCAAGGCAATGTCTCATATTTCATCCCGAAAACCACCCTATGCTGACTGGAGAACAAAACGTGAATCTGGCTATTTTTGACCTGGACAACACCCTTATCGCCGGTGACAGTGATCATGCCTGGGGAGAGTTTCTGACTGAAAAAGGCATTGTTGATGCCAGGCTCTATAAAGAGACCAACGACCGGTTCTACGAACAGTATCAGAATGGCACCATGGACATTATGGAGTACCTGAACTTTTCTTTAAAACCTTTGGCCGAACATGAGCCGAGCCAGCTGAAGCAATGGCACCGCGAGTTTATGCAGGAAAAAATTGAACCCATTTTGCTGGATAAAGCCTTTGCCAAACTGGACTGGCACCGCAAGCAAGGGGATTACATTCTGATCATCACCGCCACGAACCGCTTTATCACAGAGCCCATTGCTGAACGACTGGATGTCCACGAGCTGATCGCCATCGAGCCGGAACAGGTTGATGGCCGCTACACCGGCAAAGTAGCGGGTATTCCAAGCTTTAAGGAAGGTAAGGTCACCCGTTTGAATAACTGGCTGGCAGACAAAGACTTTAGGCTGTCTGACACCTGGTTTTACAGTGACTCCCACAATGATTTACCACTCCTGCGTTTAGTTGGTAAACCGGTCGCAGTGGATCCTGATGAAAGTTTACGGGCAGAAGCCCAGCAAAAAGGCTGGCCGGTTGAATCTTTCCGCTAAGTCACACGGCTTCCAAAAAAGACGTACCGGCATCACAGGTACGTCTTATCATCTAACGCGTTTAAAGCCCTTCCCTTTAGAAAATCAGAACATTTGGCAATGTTACTACGATGGCCAAAGGCCATTAACCCGTCTCCGAGCATGATCTGTCGAACCAAAAAAACCTGCCACAAAGGGCAGGTTAAAAGTACGGTTAGTCTAGCAAGCTAAGGACGATGACGACGACCGAACACCGCCCAGATTTCTAACCGTAGGACACAGAGTGTGCTTCACACAGGAGGTCAGGTGCAGCTACAAGTTAGCCAAACGCCTGAATACCCGTCTGGGCACGCCCCAAGATCAGAGCGTGAATATCGTGAGTACCTTCGTAGGTGTTAACCGCTTCCAGGTTCATCGCATGACGGATCACGTGGAACTCGTCGGAGATACCGTTACCACCGTGCATATCACGGGCAACACGAGCGATATCCAGAGACTTACCACATGAGTTACGCTTGATCAGAGAGATCAGCTCAACCGGGCAGCTACCCTCATCCATCAGACGACCAGCCTGCAGGCAGCCCTGCAGACCCAGAGTGATTTCAGTTTGCATATCGGCCAGTTTCTTCTGTACCAACTGCGTTGCCGCCAGAGGGCGGTTAAACTGGATGCGATCCAGTGAGTACTGACGCGCCGCATGCCAGCAGAATTCCGCTGCGCCCAACGCACCCCAGGCGATGCCGTAACGTGCTTTGTTCAGGCAACCAAATGGGCCTTTCAAACCCTTCACGTTTGGCAGTAGATTCGCCTCAGGGACAAATACATTGTCCATTACAATTTCACCGGTGATTGACGCCCGCAGCGAGAACTTGCCTTCGATCTTAGGAGTGGTCAGACCTTCCATACCGCGTTCAAGGACAAAACCGTGGATCTCACCATCCAGCTTCGCCCATACCACCATCACATCAGCAATTGGCGAGTTGGTAATCCACATTTTTGCGCCGGTCACACGGAAACCACCATCAACACGCTCGGCACGGGTTTTCATACCGCCCGGATCAGAGCCCACATCCGGCTCGGTCAGACCAAAACAACCCACCCATTCACCGGTGGCCAGTTTTGGCAGATATTTCATACGCTGCTCTTCAGAGCCATACGCGTAGATCGGGTGCATCACCAAAGAAGACTGTACGCTCATGGCAGAACGGTAGCCGCTGTCTACACGCTCAACTTCACGCGCCGCCAGACCGTAACAAACATGATTAACTTCCGCACAACCATATTTTTCCGGCAGAGTGCTGCCCAGAAGACCCATCTCACCCATCTCGTTCATAATTTCACGATGGAAGATCTCATTACGGTTTGCCTCAAGCACCCGTGGCTGAAGCTTGCTCTGGCAGTATTCACGGGCCATATCGCGCACCATGCGCTCTTCTTCCGTAAGTTGCTGATCCAGATTGAATGGGTCTTCCCAATTAAATGCGGCGCGTTGGCTCATGTTAGTAACCTCTGTCTTTCTTTGGCTTTTAGAATTATTCGTTTACGAGATCGATAGAGAGATCTGATATATCGACGTTAGCGAGGGCAGAACGATAAGTACAATATATGAATTATATAATTTCTATAAGAAGAGGTTATCAAGGTGACGCACGAGTCACAGGCAAGCAGCTTAAGACTTCGCAGGTACTCGCAGAAACCACGAGACGATTAGTACTCAGCAACCCTGATCATCGCGCTTATCATAAACACTAGTACCACAACATAATCATTCCGAATGTAGCAACACCAAACAAAATAGGCAGCCCCATGGATCGGGTACGCGTCCAAACAGCAAAAGTAACAAGTGTTCCGACACCTGTTGCCAGCCAGGATACGGTATCAAGATGGGCAGGGACTAAAGATGTGCCAAACATTGCTGCGATCATTGTTGGCCCTAATATCGTTAACCAGGACGGCATTGCACTGATACCGCCCTCCATCTGTTTCTTAGTCAGCGCCGCCTTCATCCAAAGATATGGCAAAAGGCGAAGTAAATAGGTACCAAGAGCAATACTGGCAAGAGCCAGCCACATAGATATTTCCATACTTAATGCTCTCCCAAAAAGCGTTGGTTTTTCAGTGCGTAAAATAAGATCGCACCACTAATCGCAGCTAGCGGAATAGCCATATTCGGATACCCTATAATTTTCAGAACTAAAGCGGTAACCGCAGACAAGGCAATGGTGGCTGACCACAACAAGCTCGTGCAGCGAGGAACAATTAAAACCAGAAACAAGGCAGGAAGTGCAAAAGGCAATACCTCGCTAATTAATGGCCAGCGCTGAGTCAACTCTCCACCGGCAATTGCCCCAAGAGCAGTACCGCCAATCCAGCTAAACCAGGCCAGAGCTGCCGCTCCGGTATACCAACCCAACCGCTCCTTTTCCGGTAGCTGTGGTAAACGAGCGTGAGCTAACGCAAATATCTGGTCCGTCAGGCCATGCATCAACGGCATCCACTTTTTATCTTCGCTCAAATAAGGCGCGAGATTTGGGCCATAGACAATATGGCGAGCATTGATCAGCAATGTCATGATAACAACCAGCCATAAGGGTGCACCGGAGGCAGCCATGGCAACAAAGAGAAACTGGGATGCGCCTGCATAGATAAAGGTGGAAATCAGAATCGTCTCCAGCACGCTAAAACCAGACTGAATCGAAATAAGACCAAACGAAATCGCCACAGGGATGTAACCACCCAGCAGCGGAATCGCGTCTTTTACACCTTGCATCCAAGGTGCACCTGCCAGCTGGCGGATCAGGGTACTCATACTGAAACATCCTGTTTGGGATAGGTAATCACCATCATTAAGGTCGCCCATGTCTCATAGGTCTGATAACAATGCGGGTTATCTGCAGCAAAGGTATAGGCTTTACCAATCTCCAGATCACGCCGATCATTGTTTTCCCCCGCCAGTAGCTTGCCACTGATTAACGTCAGGGTTTCTGTCGTACCGGCAAGATGTGGCTCCGATTGTTTAACCGTATTGGGCGCGCAAGACATCCAATAGACATCAACACGCGGATTGTCATCGCCCTGACCAATCAAACGTACCTGTACACCATTTTCTCCAAACAGCGGCTCTTCACTGGCAACCAGATCACCAAAGGGCACACCTAACTGGATCGCCAGACGCCAAATAGTTTCGAATGTTGGATTTCCATTACCTTGCTCAATTCGGGAAAGATTGGACTTCGCAAGCCCTGCATTTTGCGCAAGCTGAGACAACGATAGCTCTTTGGCTAGGCGCAGTTTCTGGATATTTCTCCCCAGCGAGCTGAGAACTGGTCTGTTCATGAACACCTCAATTTGTTCTTTATATAGAACGTTCTATATAAAGAACAGAATATTGTCAAACCATTAAATCCATAAACAGCAGGACTCACCAACAAAAAAAACCCGTAACCGGCAATCAGTTACGGGGCTGATGTTACACCGACAAAGGGTGCACAGATTGGCGATCTGAAAAGTGCTTACGCGAAATTCGCTTCCGCTTCTTCCAGAATATGCTTGCCGATCGGAATTGCGGAGGTTGCGGCAGGCGATGGCGCATTACAGACGTTGATGGTGCGTTTGGTTTTAACGAACAGGAAGTCGTCCACCAGTTTGCCATCTTCGGATACGGCCTGCGCGCGAACACCGGCAGGATAGGCTCCTAGATCCGATTTTTTAATAATCGGGCAGTACTTGTTCACCTCCTTCAGGTAGCCACCTTTGAAGATGGAGTTCTTCATCTCGATCAGGCCGGGCTTCAGGTTGGCTTTGAGTACTTTCAAAATACCGGGGTAGGTTAAGGCTTCGATACTGTCTTTTAACGAGATATCGGTTTTCTTGTAGCCTTCACGTTTCCACGCCATTACCGCATTGGGGCCAACGGTGACGGTGCCGTCAATCATGCGGGTCAGGTGCACACCCAGAAATGGCATACTTGGATCAGGAATCGGGTAGATCAGATGGTTTACAACTTGGTTGTGTTCCGGTTTTAGTAGGTAGTATTCACCACGGAACGGGCAGATTTTAAACTTAGGCTTAATGCCCAGCATCTTAACGACACGATCAGCCATTAGGCCAGAACAAGAGATCATATATTGGCTGGTGAATGCCCCTTTATTCGTCGTGACGGTCACTTCTGAGTCACTCTCTTTCAGAGTTTTCACCTCACAGTTAAACTCAATAAGACCACCAGCTTCACGAACTTTATCCGCCATCACTTCGGTGACACGACGGTAGCTGACAATGCCGCTTGAAGGTACAAAGATACCACCGATACCGGTAATATTTGGCTCCCGTTCTTTCAGTTCATCGGCATTCAGCCAGTAACGTTCAATGCCATTAGCCTCGGTACGCTCCCAAAGCGCCTGCATACGCTCCATTTCGATATCATTGGTGGCAACCAGCAGTTTGCCACACTCATCGTATGGAATGTTGTTCTCATCACAGAAGGCTTTTGTTGCCTTATTACCTTCCAGACAAAATTTGGCTTTCAGGCTGCCGGGCGTGTAGTAAACACCCGCATGAATAACACCTGAATTATGGCCGGTCTGATGGTTTGCCACTTGGGCTTCTTTTTCCAGAACCAACAGTTTGGCACCTGGTTTTTGTTGCAGTAGTTGCATCGCAGTAGACATACCGACGATGCCGCCGCCAATGATGATGTAATCGTACATTCTGTTCCTCGCTTGGCGCGAATAGCTTCTGTAAGGCGAAATCCGACGTTACAGAAATGCAGTGTCTATAAGGCAATTTACCCCGCCGGGAGCAAAGGGCTTCCAGGCAGGGTAAGAACCGAAGGATAACCCTCAGGTCAACCGGAAACCATCATGTTTCCGGCTTTTGCTTCCACGTTTTTTCACCGTTGACAGGTTAACCCTTGACCGGATTACTGGCGTGGTTTACGCAGCGTTTTCTTGTGCGTGAAATAACCGCGCTGACGCATCAGCTCACGCCGCAGTTCAGGGTGTGGTGTGAATTTATCACGACCATGCAGCCAGAAGTGGTTATTGATCAGCAGGAAGCTACCTACGGGAACGCGAACCGACTGAGTACCTTTACTGGATTCAAAAGACTCACCCAGCTCAGACAGCCACACACCTTCTTCCAGGTTAGCGGGTTGTGCAAACTGATCAATGTAAGATGTAATTGGCTTGCCATCCACGTCCAGGTCGAATACCGGGTGATAGATATCTTTAGAAATATTCTTACTCGGCGGCACAGCCCAACGAATCGGGCGATAAGCCATCGGGTGAGTAGAGAAGGTTTCCAGATCTTCCCAGTCATCCAGATGCAGCAGAAGAGAGTTGCCGCCGTCCATGTTTTGCTCATCAACTTTTAGCATCAGGTTGAAGTCAGTATCTTCTTCAACGTAAGTGCCATCATTGTGCAGCTCCATTACACGGTGAGGCTGACGCAGATAGCTGTCAGATTTATCAACATTCACAACGGCAAAGCGGGCATAGAACTGTCCACTCATGGCATCAAAGTTAGAGCGCCCCATCAGATGAGCAACGGCAGTACAGAACCGCACCATATCCTCAGCCTGGGACACATCATCCAACCCTTCCGGCTTAATCAGTAATGCGCCGGTTTGGCGGTCTGTCAGCGTATCCGCCAAAAATGCCTGCAGTTTATTACCGCAAAGGTCATCCAGAACTTTAGCCACACGAAAACGCAGGAAGGATTTATATTCCAGCGCCTGAATTGGCCACTCTTCGATGGCAGCCAGAAATTTCTCAACGGTTTCCTTGCTGAAAGTCAGATCAAGGATGCGGCCATTACTCTGTTCAGAAACAGATACGGTGAAACCTTTATATTCAGTGCCTGCGGTTAGGCCATGACGTTCAATAACAGTGCTCATTGGGTAGCTCCTGCAGTGTGTAATGCTGCTATCAAATAGGGTTTTTGTTCAATTCAGCTTCATTCTCAGAAGCCAGGGGACACTTAAAATGTCTCGATAAAGAAATAATATATTCATTATATAAAAATATCTACATTTTTTGCTAATAGCGATAAAATCAGATTTCCAGGCAGGAAAGAAACAGAGGGTGAGTTGTAAGGCTTGAGACTCTGTTTATAATCATCAGCACGCATCACCCCGCGCGTAACCTAGGGAACACGACCTGAGAGATGAAAACATCAGTGATAAACAGCACACAGACCAGTGGCCAGGCATACGGCGCTACCGATAAAGAGATGGAAAGCAGTAAGGCCAATCAGGCCACCATTGCGTATCGTTTGCTGAAGCAGGACATTATCAATGGTGCTTATCAGCCCGGAGATAAGCTGCTGATGAGTCATCTGAAAAGTCATTACGAGATTGGTGCCGGCCCAATGCGTGAAGCGCTGTCACAGCTGGTGGCAGATCGCCTGGTCACAGCGATCAGTCAGCGAGGCTTTCGTGTCGCAGAGATGTCTGAAGAAGAGCTGACGGATATCTACGATGCCCGCGCTCACCTTGAAGCCCTGATTACCGGCCTTGCAGTAGAGCGTGGCGATGAAGACTGGGAAGCGGAAGTGCTGGGCGAAGCCCATAAGCTATCACGGGTAAATGAGATCAACACACCGGAAGAGATGCTGCAGGTATGGGATAGCCGACATAAGTCCTTCCACCAATCCATTGTGAATGGCTGTGGATCTTCCAAGCTTCTGGAGCTGCGCGCTTCACTGCTGGATCAGGCGGAACGCTACCGTCAGCTCTGGCTGAAACAAACCGTATTCTCTCAAAACGCACTGGAAGAAAAACGTCAGGAACATGCAGAGCTGGTCGATGCGCTGCTCAAACGGGATAAAACCAGAGCCGCTGAGCTGATGTACCACCATATTCTCAGCCCTATTGCGATTATCAAAGAAAGACTTCCGGGCTGAATCTGACCTCTGGTCTCTATACCGAAGTAGAGGTTGAAGTGGTCGCGTTAAAGAGGCTTTAAGCCTACTTTTGTGATGATATCACCTTCGACCTCCACCACAATCCAGCGAATGCCGTGCCACTCAAACTGATCACCCACTACCGGGTGGCCACCAAAGCGGGAGCACATCAGCTCCCCCAGCGTCATCTCATTTTGATCGGGGCTGACCGTTAGCCCATATAAAGCGGCCAGATCTTTTAACGGCGCATCGCCGCTTAGGGTGAAGTCACCAAAAAAGCTACGGATCTTCTCTTTGCAGACTCGCGGGGCTTCATCAAACATCTTGTTCAATGCGGGCAGGTCCGCTTCGCGGCAGATAATACATACCATATCGCCCTGCTGAAGCCGTGTTCCACCGGAAGGATGTATCAGCTGCTTTTCGCGAAACACCGCTGCGATCCGTGCCCCGGAAGGAAACCGTAACCGTCGCAACTCTACATTATTCAGTGCCTCAGAACTCAGACGATAGGTTAACAGCTCATAATCTGTGTCAGGATACACGCCCAGTCGGGTGCGCCGCTTAGGTTCAAAAACAGGAGGCAGCTCCATCTTCAGCCAGCGCGCTGCCAATGGCAACGTACTACCCTGAATCAGTAGTGAGATCAGTACGACATAGAAAGCAATATTAAAATACAGATTAGATTGCTCTACCTCAGCTATCACAGGGAAGATAGCTAATACGATGGGCACAGCACCCCGCAAGCCTACCCAGGAGATAAAGCTTAGCTCTCTTATATTAAAACGGAAAAAGGGCTTCAGGCAGAGAAAAACGGCTAAAGGACGGGCAACCAGAATCATACCTAAAGCAAGCAATGTTGCTGGCAAAGCAACAGCCCACATCTGATGAGGCGTGACCAAAAGCCCCAGAATAAGGAAAAGACCAATCTGACTTAGCCAGGCCAGGCCGTCGTTAACCGGCAAAATATACTGCAGGTGCACCGAACGGCTATTACCGATAATCAGACCCGCCAGATAGATCGCAATAAAACCACTACCACCCAGCAGATTAGTCGCGGCAAAAAGGCCTAACCCGGCACCGGTAACCAGTAGCGGGTAAAGTCCCGGCGCCAGATTTAACCGCTTCAAAAGACGCGCGAACAACCAGCCGCCCACCAAGCCAAAGGGCAAACCAATACCAAACTGCTTCACAAAGATAAAGAGAACTGACCAGGCATCAGGATCAGGCTCCGTCAACAGAGTAATCAGGGTAACCGTTAAAAAAATGGCCATTGGGTCATTAGTGCCGGACTCAATCTCCAGCGTAGCACTGACCCGCTCATTAAGACGCACCCCCTGACCTCCCAGCATGGAGAAAACAGCAGCGGCATCGGTGGATCCAACAATGGCTCCTACCAAAAGACCTTCCAACAGTGATAGATCAAACAACCACATTGCCAAGAAGCCTGTTAAACCACTGGTCACAAGCACACCGAGTGTCGCCAGCGATAATGCAGGCCTGAGACCAACCCGAAAGGTTGTCATCCGGGTTCTCATTCCCCCATCAAGCAGAATAATCGCCAAAGCCAAGTGCCCAATCACATAGGCTGACTCAAAATCTGAGAAATTAATTCCGCCCAGGCCATCCTCGCCCGCCAACATCCCGATGCCGAGAAAAACAAACAATAACGGCATACCCACACTGGCCGAAATTCGACTGGCAAGAATACTGAGACACAGCAAGAGAGCTGCAATAAGAAAAATAAGATTCAGGTTGTCCATCAAAGTCTCCCGGGAGTGAAGGGGAAGTCACATCCCTCATATGCTACACACTTGATGGGAAAAGAAAAAATCTAATACACCCTGTATAAAAAAAGGCCGCATCAAAAGCGACCTTTTTTCAGTGCAGAGCTAAAAAGCGGGTTACCACTTCTTCTCATCGCGTACGACAAACACCGAGCAGTTAGCATGACGCACAATCTTCTCAGCATTAGAGCCAAGCAGATAGCTGGAGAAACCGGGGCGGCCCGCAGCGACAATAATCACCTCAGGCTTAACCTTATCCGCCTCTTCCAGCACAGTATCATACACAACACCGGACTTTACCCGGCATTTGCCGCGCAGATGCTCAGGTACATATTTTTTAAACAGCTTTTTCACCTGCTGTTTCATATCCCCAAGAGCCTGCTTCACCGCATCTTCCGATAAAGAAAAGTTACCGTGATGAACAAGGTTCTGATCAACATAAACCGCGTGGATCTCGCCTTTTTCATCACCAATCAGCTGCTGCGCCAGAGCAACCGCTTTAGGGAACATGTCTTCGTGTTCCAGATCCATCGGGATCAATACCGTGTTGTACATAATCTACCCCATTACCTTATTTGGCAGCCACATCACCAGATCCGGGTTCAGCATACAGATGATCAGCACCATTAGTTTCAGCAAAATGAAAGGCGTCACCGATTTATAGATATCGAGCATGGTGACATCCGGAGGGGCAATCCCCTTCAGATAGAAAAGCGCAAAGCCATACGGCGGCGTCTGAACTGCGATCTCAATATTCAGGATCATCAGGATACCAAACCAGATCGGATCAAAGCCAAGGTCAACCACGATAGGGGTGAACAAGGGCGCACACATCAGCACGATAATAAATTCGTCGATGATAAAGCCCAATCCGAGCATCACCAATTGCATCAGGATGATGACACCCAACGGCGGCAGACCCAAGTCCTGAGTAAAGTTAGCAATCATATCCTGAACGCCCATCAGCAAGTGGAAATTGCTGAACAAGGAAGCACCCAGAATAATCCACATAGCCACAGAAACCAGCATCGCGGTTTCCATACCTGCCATTCTGAACATGCCTAAACGGAAGCGTTTAAAGAAAAAGGCCAGAATAATCGCCCCGACAACACCGATAGCACCGGACTCTGTTGGGGTCGCAATACCACTGATAATACTGCCCAAAACAGCAAAAATCAGCAAAACAGACATAAAGCCATCACGCAAGGTACGTGCTTTCTCCTTCGGCGTCATTTTGGCTTCAGCACCGGTTCCCAACGGAGCCCGATCCGGATTCATTTTGCAGCTGATCAGGATGTAAGCCACCATCACAATAATGGCAAGCAGCGCAGGAAAGAGCGCCGCGATAAACATCTTGCCCACAGAGTTCTGGGTTGAAGCCGCAAACATAATCATAGGCACACTGGGTGGAATCAGAATTCCCAGACCACCGCCTGCCATGATCACACCCAGAGCCAGGCGTTTGTCATAGCCACGATCCAACATCGGTTTCAGAGCGATACTGCCGGAGGTCATAATACCGGCTCCGATAATGCCCACCATCGCACCGATCATGGAGCAAACGCCAATCACACTAATCGCCAGTGAACCGCGCACTTTGCCGATAACCAACTGGCTGGCATTGAACATTGCATCACCAATGCCCGACCGGGTCAGCAACTGTCCCATATAGATATACAGAGGAATCGCCAGCAGAATAAAACTGAATAGGGTCGCCTCAAAGGTATTAGGCAAGATATTAAAAATACCTTCACCCCAGGTTGCATACCCCACCGCCATTGCGATGCCACCCAGTGCAAAACCAACCGGCGCACCCAGGGCAAAACTCACCAGAATACAGAGCAGCAGAACACCGCTGAGCAACTCAATTCCCATCTTCTGTGTCCTCTTCTTCCGGCTCAGAAATCAAAGCCTGGCCCGCAATAACGTAATAGATATCTTTAACCATATTGCTGCTGATCTGTAGTGTAATCAGCGCACCGGATACCACCAGCATCATCCAGAAATGATGTGTGTGGGGGGCCCAATTACTCATCTTGCGGTAGTTAAACTGCAAGGCTTCGCCAAATTTTTCATAGGCAATCATCATCAGAACGAACATGAAAAATGCGGCGAGAATACCCGTCAGGACATCAAAAATACGCTTTGTTTTGGGTGATACAGTCAAATAGAGGATATCAACATTAATATGAGTCTTTTTCTGGTAGGCGTATGCACCACCGAGACCAACCAGATACGCAAAAAAGAATAATGCGAGATCCTGAGCCCAGATCGTAGGTTGATTGAAAAGGTACCGGGAGCCAACCTCATAGGCGATAACAATTGCCAATAGCGGCATTAAAACAGAAACACTTTTCCCTATAAAACGTACCAACCGATCAATCCATGAGCAGTAGAATATAAATATCTTTTTGACCATAACGCTATGCCTGCAATAAAAAATAAAGGGCGGAGTACGCCCTTTATTTAACAACGGAACCTGACATTCCAATAAGCTCAGAGCTTATTGCTGTTTTTTCAGGATCTCAATCAGCTCTGCACTGAATTTGTCAGCTTTCGCATAATCGTCCCATAGAGACTCACCCGCTTTTTTCCAGGCTGCATTATCAGCTTCGCTTGGTTGTGGGCTCCATTTCATGCCTTTTGCTTCCATATCGGCAATCGCTTCCGCTTCCCACAGACGGGATTTAGTCATCTGCTCACGGGCATGGATTGTCGTTGCTGCTTTAACAATCGCTTTCAGGTCATCCGGTAGTTTGTTCCAGGCTTTCTGGTTAACCACAACAGGCAGTACCTGAGCGCCAGCCAGCGGTAAACGGTACATATACTTAGCAACTTCTACGTGGTTACCATCGCGGTGGTCAATAAGGTTAGAACCGATAGAACCATCGATGACACCAGTCGCCAGACCTGTATAGATCTCACTCCAGGTCATAGATACCGGTGAGGCACCCAGGTTACGAACAAACTTGCCGTATGCACCTGGCGCACGCAGTTTCAGCCCTTCGAAGTCAGCAACTGAGTTAATTGGTTTTTTAGTCAGCAGATAAACCGGAGGCTGAATGTAAGGATCTAAGTAAACAAGTCCCTGCTCACCATAAGCACGGGTCAGTACTTCGTTCCAACCGTCTTCGTGGAACAAAACACTCAGTTTAGCGACATCAGCAGTACCGCCAGGCAGACCTACTTCAACGATACCTGCAGGCAGTTCGCCAGCATTCATCGGCTGGAAGTGCGCACCCATCGTGATCAGGCCAGACTTAACCGCACCCAAAATACCTGTAGTGGAAACACCTTCACCGGCATACATCATTTTTACAGAGATACGGCCACCGGACATCTTTTCGATGTTCTCAGCCATATTGCCGTAAACTTCACCAAAAGCAGTACCACGGGAGTACAGGTTAGCAAAACGCCAGTTATGCTCAGCAGCTTGTGCAGAAGTGGACGTAACAGCACCCAGGCCCATTACGGCAGCCAGGGAACCCGTTAGAATCTGTTTCTTGAGTTGACCGATTTTTTTCAGCATCTTTTTGCTCACTTTAATTGTTATTTCAGTTTAGGGGCATCATCTGCACCGGGGTAACCATCTGAAGTGGTTTTTAACCGGTAATAGGGTCGACGATAAGAGGACATCATCGGGACTACAAAACGTGCGAAACAAATGGAGAACTTAACCCTTGCGGGAATCATCGCCGTAAACCACTAAAAATAGCAGGCTATATCAGTGGTATGTCAGCATCGCGTCGCAGACTAAGAGTGAAGGTATATAGACACGTTAAATAAGTAAAGGATATGACAATTATACTTATGATAATTTTTTTTGATACATAAGTGCCTGCTGTATTGATGAGCAGACCATCATGAATTTGCACCAGATTGGCCCAGAGAAAGGAAATAAGTGATTATTTTCAATAAGATAGCCTTTATTCTATTTTGGAAAATTGATCTAGCTCAGGGTAAGGTCTAATACCCATACGCCTTCCAGGTCTTTCAGGGGAAAAATCATGAGGGAACAGCGGCTTCTTTTTGGGGCATTTTTTCTGTTTTTTTCCTGGTAACTGAAAAAGCTTTTCAGACCCGAAATTTGGGGTGCATAGCCAAAAAAAGCCTGAAATAAACAAAAAAAAGAGAGCACGGCAAAAGCGCTCTCTTTAGACTAAAGGCTGACACACATACGGATACCTGCAACGGCAAGATAACTACCTCTCCGAGATAACCCCTTTTGCTAACAACTGCTCTATCTGCTCAATCGTCAGGCCCGTTTCCTCCAGCACTTTACGGGTATGCTCTCCCAACAGAGGTGCAGGTTTCTCATAGGTAATAGGCGTACCGGACATTTTCAACGGGTTAGCTACGGAAGGTGACGTGCCATTTTCAGATCTCCCATGGGCAATTTCAACTTGCATTTGGCGGGCTTTAATCTGTGGGTCATCAAAGGCTTGCCCAATATTATTAATAGGCCCGCAAGGTACTGAAAGTGCCTCCAAGGCGGTAATCCAGTCCAGGGTTGTTCGCATCTGAACCAGGGGTTCAAGAATACCCAACAGCACGTCACGATTGGCGACCCGCTGAGCATTAGTTATGAAGCGCTCATCCTGTGCCAGGTTTGGCTTGCCGGCTTCCTGACAGAATTTAGCAAACTGAGCATCGTTACCCACCGCCAGAACCATATAACCGTCAGCAGTTTTGAAGCTCTGGTAAGGCACAATATTGGGATGAGCGTTACCAAGACGTGTGGGTGAGTTACCGGACACCAGATAGTTCATTGCCTGATTAGCAAGGCAGGCAACCTGCACATCCATCAGAGCAATATCAATATACTGACCCTGGCCAGTTTGCTCCCGTGATGCCAACGCCGCCAGTACACCCGTTGTGGCATACATTCCTGTCAGAATGTCTGTCAGGGCGACTCCCACTTTCTGCGGGCCAGCCCCGGGACGGCCATCTTTCTCACCGGTGATACTCATCAGACCACTCATCGCCTGAATCAGAAAATCGTAGCCAGCACGCTTAGCATAGGGGCCATCCTGGCCAAAACCAGTAATGGAGCAATAGATTAACTGAGGGTTAACTGCTTTCAGGCTTTCATAATCCAAACCATATTTCTTCAATCCGCCGACTTTGTAATTTTCCAGTAAAATATCACTCTCTGCCGCCAGACTTCTAATAATTTCCTGCCCCTGGGGACTGGTGATATCTAACGCTAAGGAGCGCTTACTACGGTTTGCACATAAGTAATAAGCAGCTTCGCCGCGCGGATCATTAGTAACCGGCATCCACGGAGGCCCCCAGCTACGGGTGTCATCACCGCGTAATGGTCGCTCGATTTTAATGACATCAGCTCCCAAATCTGCCAATACCTGTCCTGCCCAGGGGCCAGCCAGAATACGGCTCATATCCAGTACCCGAACATGAGATAGCGCGCCCATAAGAATCTCCCTAATTCGCACGCTGCTCCTGAATTGGAGTAGCTTTTCGCTTTATTATTTATTTTATCTTTAGCAAATTAACGAGACGGGAATGATAATTACAATATATAGTAGGTATAGTTTTGATAACTAACATGAATGGTGGGTCATGGATATTAAGCGCCTGAAGTATTTCTGCGCACTGGCACAGATAGGCAACTTTACTCACACAGCAACTTATCTTGGTATTGCCCAGCCGGCATTGAGCATGGCGATCAAGAAACTGGAAGAAGAGGTTGACCTGAAACTGGTCAACCGAGCTGAACGTAAGATGGCGCTAACCTCTGACGGCAAGGTGTTGCTGCGTCACGCTCAAAAAATTCTTGATGCAGTAGGCGACGCGGAGCTGGAACTACAGGAGCTGAAAGGCTGTGAAACCGGCACTATTCAGTTTGGTGCATCCAGCATGCTCAGCTCCTACTATCTACCGGAAATACTGGCCCAATTTAAGCGTCAGTACCCAAGAGTCCGAATCAATCTGGTGGAAGCCGGTACCGCATCCCTGCAGCAGATGCTGCTGGAAGGTGAACTGGATATCGCACTGGTACGGCTGGATCGGCCCCACGAACAGATCCGCAGCGTAGAACTGTTCCATGAGGAGATCGTTGCCTGCGTACCTGATGACCATCCACTAGCTAACCATGCCACGATTACATTGGACACGTTCTGTCGGGAACCACTGATTCTGTTTCGGGAGGGCTACTTTCTTCGGGAAGCGGTCAGTAAATACTCCAAACAACAACATATCAAGCTGGATATCCGCTTTGAAACGAACCTGATTGAGCTACTGAAATCTATGGTAAGTAACGGGGTCGGTATCAGTACAGTACTGTCCGGTATTATTCGGCCGGAGGACAACCTGAGGGCGATCCCGTTTGATTCAAGAATCCCGCTGAATATCGGACTTGGCTGGAAGCGAAATCACTACCTTTCCAAAGCAAGCCGTGCTTTTGTTGATTTTATGCAGGAGCACCTGACTGAAAATCTGGTCAGTAAATCCAGCAACACAACAACAGCAGCCAAGCCTGTTCCTCATATCCTGCCACTCCCCATCAGGGAAGAGCCCTGACAGGCGCTAGCCGATGTAGCGCAGGCGCGCAGTTCCGACCCTGTGCTTTACTGCGATACATAGCAACATCTGCATTTTTGATCAGTTGCTTGGCATCAATGCCATCATCGGGATAAAGTGTCAGGCCAATACTGGCAGAGATATTCAGGGTTACACCATGGATGACAACAGGCTCAATGACTGCCTGCAAAACTTTATCAGCTACCCACTCTGCAGCCTCATAACCTGCAATGTCCGGCAGGATGATATTAAATTCATCCCCCCCAATCCTGGCGATAACATCACTCTCACGAAGAGTTCTCTGCAAACGGACAGCAATCTCTTTCAGCAGCTCATCTCCCACCTCATGGCCGTGGTCATCGTTCACCGACTTGAAATAATCCAGATCCAGATACATCAGAGCCAGAGACTGTTGCTGCCGTTGCGCTTGTTTCAGTGCAATATCCAGCCGATCCTTGAACAGACGCCGGTTGGCTAACCCTGTCAGTGCATCATAGAAGGCCAGTCGCTCCATACGCTCCTGCTCGTGTTTAAGAGCGGTAATATCTTCACTAACATAGACCAGATGAGTAATAACATTATCATCGTTACGAATCGGTGCCACAGAACTCATCACCCAAAACGCTTTCCCCTTGTAATCTTTAAATCTGCGCTCTCCATGCCAGACATCACCGGCCTGAACAGTGTCACGGATATTATTCTGTAGCTCCGGCTCCTCATCATCAGATATCAGTAATCCCACAAACTGACCTTTCAACTGAGCCTCATCATAGCCTGTGGCCTCAATAAGGCTGTGATTAACATAATCAATCTGCTGATCACTATCCGTTATCATGACAAAGCTGGCTGAGTGCTCCACCGCCTGCGAAAGCTGAGACAGCTGCTCACTCATTTTAGCGGCTTCAATCGCAATAGCTCCCAGATGAGCATTAACCATCATAAGTTCCATCTGATCACGGGTTGGCTCAGAAGGCGATGAGTAATAGATAGCAAATGTGCCCAGCACCTTTCCCAAGCGGTTCTTAATCGGCATCGACCAACAGGCAGCCAGCCCCGCCCGGGAGGCAAGATCAGCAAAACCAGCCCAGTAAGGATGCTTTCGGATATCTCTGACAATAACAGGGCGGCCTGTGTAAGCCGCCGTACCGCATGAACCTGCACCTTCACCTATCGACAGGCCACTCACCGCCTTATTATAGAAACCTGGTAAGCTAGGCGCAGCACCCAGCTGAAGTGTATTGCTAAGCTCGTCAACCAGCAAAACAGAGCAGTAAATCCCCGGATAAAGCGTTTCAGTAAAGGTTACCAGCTCAGAAAAAATATCTGGTAAGGGAGACCCTTCCGCCAGTTTTTCCAACACCGTATTGCGATGCGTATCGATCTGCCGCATGCGGTTATCCGACGTTATATCCTCACTGATTGTCAGTACCCCACCAAAGCGGTCACAACAGCCAAGTAAGGGGAGCCTCAACGTTTCAATTAAATGAGATTCACCACTCTTTCCTGTCAGCCAGCGCGACTGTGAGTGTCGGGCGTTAGATAAGCGAACCTGCTCATCCTGCTGCTCCATTGAGAGATAGGTCTCTTTATCCGTAAAAAGATCCCGTGCACATTTGCCTATCACCTCATTCCGGGAAAGCCCCAAAAAATCCAGATAACTTTGATTGCACTCAATGTAACAGCCGTGCTGATCCTTAGCTGCAATAAGTAACGGCAGATGGTCTATCAGGTTTCGTAGTATCTGGTGGCTTTCCGACAGGCACTGATACTCATCTTCTTTCAGTCTAAGCCGAATATGGTTTTTCTGTTTCAATTGATTAAAGCGCCATAGTTGAACAGTCAACACAACGCATAAAATACTGGTCAGTACCAGCCCGCCAAGCAGAAGGCTGTTACCCCCAAGTGTTCCGGATGAAGCGATAAAGCCTGAGATATTCAATGGTGTTATCTCTATATTTGGGAGCCGGTGACTGACTCGTTAAAGACCGATAGAAAAATCGCCATGCCCCTGCGGGTAAGAAGCAATTACCACGATCTATTCTTACTAATTATATATTAGTAATGTTTTCCCGGTCTGTGATGTCAATCTAAGAAAACGAACCGGATAATCTAAAGTACCACCACCCATAGCAGCCACGGCCGCGACCGATTCACGTTCAGATACAAGATAGCTCAGCACAACAGGAATAGATGGTCTACCCTTTGTATCAGGTACGGTGATTTGCACGCATCCGCAGGAGGTCTTTATGTTTCAACACCTATTTGGGGTGATCTATCACCCAAAAGCCCAGTGGGAAGAAATTCGTGAAGAGAAGTACACTTGGGTTGACTGTTATAAAAACGATCTGGTTTGGCTGGCAGCCATTCCTCCGCTGTGTATGTTCATTGGCGCCACTCAGATGGGCTGGAGCGTCGGGGGTGGTGAATATATAAAAATGACGCTTGCCAGCGCATTACCCATATCCGTCGCCTTCTACTTTGCTCTGCTGACCGGCGTTTATGTGATGGCTAAATCTGTGCATTGGATGGAGCAAACCTATGGTGCCGATGCCGGTTTTGACCGCTGCATGGTGCTGACCACTTATACCTCAACCCCCTTATTTATAGCGGGTTTTGCAGGGCTCTGGCCCGCTCTTTGGTTTGTGGTATTTGCAGGACTTCTCGCCATGACGTATACCATTTATTTACTCTATAACGGCGTCGAGACTGTAATGGATATCCCTGAAGAACAGGCGTTCATGTTCGGAACATCAATCCTGACCGTTGGTCTTGTGGTATTAGTGGGCATGATCGTAACCAGCACTGTACTCTGGGGTATGGGTATGATGCCTGTATTTACCCAGTAACAGAAAGTCCGCCCTCCCCTTTATTCCCTGAACACCCCACACCCCGTCACATGGATGTGACTTCCTAATTTCGGACTCTGTTTTTTTATGTTCCCTGCTAATCCTTTCATGACCTTTGCGAATGAATTACCTACAATTCACCCTGACCGTATCAATAGCCTCTGCTCGTACCGGAATTCGCATGACCCGAAAGAAACAAAGCATGACTTCGAAGAATTCACCTCTGCCCTACCGGGACGGAGTACCGCCAAGCTACCTGATTTTACCCTGTGATGAAGAGCACCCTAAAGGTCGCTGGCCAAACCTGTTGAGTTTCCTGCAACACCGCTTTCCTCATATAGATCCCGAACTGCTGCGCCAGCGTTTAGCAAAAGGCGACCTGATGAACAACAACGGGGAACCTCTGACGGAAGATGCTGAGTTTATTGCCGGGATGAAAATATGGTACTACCGCGAAGTACCGGATGAACGGCCAGTGCCTTTTCAGGAAGATATTATTTATGAAGATGACCTGATCGTCATTGCTGACAAACCGCACTGGCTATCAACCATCCCCTCGGGACGCCATTTGAAAGAAACCCTGTTGATTCGCCTGAGAAACAGACTGCAACTTCCTGATCTGGTTCCGGCTCATCGACTGGACCGGGAAACCGCAGGCCTGGTGCTTCTCTGTAAGCAACCGCAACACAGAGGTGCATATCAGACGATGTTCCAACAGCGGCAAGTCAAAAAAACTTATCGCGCTGTAGCGGGTATCAACCCAGAACTGAAGCTGCCACGGATTCACCGGAGTCTGATGGTGAAAGGGGATTACTTTTTCACCATGAAAGAAGAAAAAGGCGAGCCTAACAGTGAAACAGCCATCACACTGCTTACCAGACAAGGTGATAGAGCACTCTACGAAATGAAGCCACATACCGGACGCCAGCATCAGCTGAGGCTACACTTGTCAGCAATGGATATCGGTATCGAGAACGATCCTTGGTATCCCAACGTTCAGCCGGAAGCAGATCACGATGATTTCAACACTCCACTTCAGTTACTCGCTTATACGTTAGAATTTACTGACCCAGTTACCGGCGAAAATCGCTTTTTTAAAAGCAATCTCCAACTGACGATTCCACACCCGGCAACCTGATCGCTTGTTTCTAGCCGTTAGAATAAACCGTTCATTACGCAGCAAAAGTATCTGATTAAAACAAGGAGAGTCTTATGTACAAGCTCGCTTTTTTCGTTCCGGAATCTCATCTTGAACCAGTTAAAAATGCAGTTTTTGAAACCGGTGCCGGCCGTATTGGTCACTACGAGCATTGCTGCTGGCAAGTGAAAGGACAAGGGCAGTTCCGGCCGCTGGCAGGCAGTCACCCCCATATAGGAGCACAAGGTCAACTGGAAACAGTGGAGGAGTATCGGGTAGAGCTGGTGTGCGAAGACAAACTGATCAGGCAAGCAGTGGCTGCGATGAAACTGGCGCATCCATACGAAGAGCCCGCCTATGATGTCATCCATCTTGAAGAGCTATAAGACAGCTCAGAGAACAGGCTGAGCAAAGAAAAGCCAGTCATCAACTGGCTTTTTCGGCCTCTATCGCAGCATAAAAGCGGTCTCGGTCTTCCTGGCTGACATCGCATTGATGCATAGGAAACTGGCCCTTTTTACGGTCTTCAAAATAGAGACGTAAGGTTTTTTCAATGGTCGGAAATGCCAGCTCTCCCCAAGGAATCTCTTCCTCTGCAAACAGCTCAACCTCAAGACTTTCCGGCCCGGCGCCGTACTCAGGTTTTGGCATATCCGCCAGAAACATCATATAAACCTGGCTGATCACGGTTGTGTCGATTAATACATAAAGATGGCTGATATCCACCTTCGCCTGAGCTTCTTCCCAGGTCTCACGGGCAGCCGCTTCAACCGTAGTTTCTTCGTTTTCCATAAAGCCCGCAGGAAGTGTCCAATAGCCTATACGCGGCTCAATGGCGCGCTTACAGAGCAAAACTTTATCACCATAAACCGGAACAGTACCCGCTACTATCTTAGGGTTGTGATAATGAATCGTATGGCAGGCATCGCAGATATGGCGGGGACGGTTATCATCATCCGGTATGCCGATCCGAACTTTCTCACCGCATTCACTACAAAAATTCATCCTAAAAACGGTCCTTTATCCGGGGGCTCCCGCTCTTTAACGAGGCCTCAATTATCAGGCTGATGTCATCAGAGGGCACAGGCCTCTGACGCACTAGTTCACAGAATACGGCAGAAATTACAAATTGACTAGCGTCAAACTTTTCCCTGTGGCAGGTTTCTCCTTTACTATAAACAGTCTCCCAGATAACAGAGATTAAGCGTTGTGACTGCTGAACGATCCGACCATCCGACTCATCACGAAAAAAGCACGCTTACCGGACAAGGTAATGATTACCTGGCACGTCTTCGTGAAAAGCTCGTCCACTTTGAGCCTTCCCGCATCAAGGGATCTCATCCTGATGCGGCAGTACTTATCGCCCTAACCGATGACCCCTTTGAGCCGGAGATTATTCTGACCCGCCGGGCCTCTCATCTGTCCAGCCATTCAGGCCAGGTAGCGTTTCCCGGAGGAATGCGGGATAAGACAGATCGCAACCTGAAGCATACCGCGCTACGTGAAAGTGAAGAAGAAGTCGCTATGCCGCCCGAATGTGTGGAGATCATCGGCAAGTTAAATCAGGTGGTGTCACATATGGGAGTCCGCGTCACACCTTGGGTTGGTATTGTCCCTGCAAATATAGAGCTGACCGCCAATGAAGATGAGTTAGATGCTATTTTCCGTGTCCCTCTGAGCTTCTTTCTAAAGGATGAGCGCCACCATACCGACGTGATTCCTGTAGAAAAGCGCGCTATCTACGTGCCTTGTTATCATTTTGACGAATTTGTTATCTGGGGACTTTCTGCCATGATGCTGGTGGATCTTCTGGATACTGGTATTGGGGCTGATATATCCCTGACTAAAGCGCCGGAGCCCGGTAGCCCACTACGCCACCTTGAGCCCAGCAAGCATCGACGGGTGAGCGAGTAAACGGCCAGAAGAACAAAAAATAAAAAACACAAAAATAAAAAGGAGCCAATCGTGATTTATGACCTAGGAGATAAACGTACCGAATTCGCCTCTGCAGAGCACTTTGTCGCCCCCAGTGCAGATCTGATCGGTGATATCAGAATAGAACACCAGGCCAGTGTGTGGTTTAACGTCACTGTTCGGGCAGATAACGACAGAATTACCATCGGTGAACAGTCTAACGTACAGGACGGGTCAGTCCTGCATGTTGATAACAAGATGCCACTAACACTGGGCAAAGGGGTTACAATTGGCCATAAAGTAATGCTACATGGCTGCGACATTGGTGATTACAGTCTGGTGGGTATGAATGCGGTCGTTTTAAATGGTGCGAAAGTTGGTAAATACTGCATAATTGGCGCAGGTGCTGTCGTCAAAGAAGGCATGGAGATCCCGGATGGATCTCTGGTGGTTGGTGCTCCGGCGGTGATTAAGCGCCAGATTACAGAGTCACAGTACGCCATGCTGGAGGCCAGTGCTCAACACTATGTGGATAATGCCGCACTTTATCGGGAACAGCTTAAGCCCAGATCCGGCCATTAGGCTGGTATAGGTCTGGCTTCATAAACAGCCCTAAAAGCAGTTCGCTTTTGCTATAGTGGCACTTGCCAGAGGTCTCTTCGGCCTGGCAGACAACAGATGATTTCTATTGGAGTTTTTTGTGAATCATAAAGAATCTCTGTCTCAGGCCATACAACCTAAGGCAAATGAAACCAAGGCGACGCCATCACCTTGCGTCAGCCTTTGTGCGCTCAATGATGAAGGTTTTTGCATAGGTTGTTATCGTGATGGTAATGAAATCCGTCTTTGGAATACCTACAGTGATAACCAGAAGCGCCAGGTATTAAATAGCTGCCAGCGTCGGGCCAGTCTTGACCAGGCATTTATCACCTTGTAAGCGACATTCAGCTCTACCCGGTTGTGAAGAATCGTGCCTACCCTACTAAAAATAATCATCTTCACATCCGGTTTTCGGCACAAGCTATCAGCCCCGATCTCTCATTTCGTATTTTCTCTTTTGTTGCCACCGGGAACCTCTTCCGGTTTGGCAGAACCACCTAAAGGATCTGATTTATGACCCGTATCGGCACTTCGCCCTCTATTGGAACCCCACTCAGCCCTACCGCCACCCGTGTTCTGATGTGCGGTTCAGGTGAATTGGGCAAAGAAGTCGTCATTGAACTTCAACGCCTTGGCTGCGAAGTGATCGCTGTTGATCGCTACAAGAATGCACCAGCCATGCAGGTTGCACACCGCAGCCATGTAATCTCTATGCTGGATGGCGACGCTCTGCGCCAAGTGATTGAGCTGGAGCAGCCTCATCTGATCGTGCCGGAAATTGAAGCCATCGCCACCGATACGCTGGCCGAGCTGGAAAAAGAAGGTTTCAACGTGGTGCCAACTGCCCGTGCCACCCAGCTGACCATGAACCGTGAAGGCATACGCCGCCTGGCGGCTGAAGAGCTTCAGCTTAGCACCTCTCCCTACAAGTTTGCCGGCACCAAAGAAGAGTATCTGACGGCAATTAAAGAGGTCGGTATTCCCTGCGTGGTGAAACCCATCATGTCCAGTTCCGGTAAAGGCCAAAGCCTTGTGCGCTCTGAGGCGGATGTCGAGCACGCCTGGGGTTACGCTCAGGAAGGTGGTCGTGCTGGTGCCGGTAAAGTGATCGTGGAAGGTTTTGTCGATTTTGATTACGAGATCACCCTGCTGACCATTCGTCATGAAGGTGGCACCTCCTTTTGTGCACCAATCGGTCATCGTCAGGAGAAAGGCGATTACCGTGAATCCTGGCAGCCGCAGGCAATGTCTGAGGTTGCTCTGGCGGAATCCCAACGCATCGGCAAAGCGATCACAGATGCTCTGGGCGGTCGTGGCCTGTTTGGTGTTGAGCTGTTTGTTAAAGGCGATAACGTTTACTTCAGCGAAGTATCCCCTCGTCCCCATGACACCGGCATGGTCACCCTAATCTCCCAGGATCTGTCGGAATTTGCCCTGCATGCCCGCGCCATTCTGGGCCTGCCGATCCCCTCGACCCGTCAGTTTGGCCCCGCAGCCTCAGCGGTTATTCTGGTGGAAGGAAACTCAGAGCAGGCAAGCTTTGGCAATCTGGGTGCCGCATTAGCTGAGCCTGACACTCAGCTGCGCCTGTTCGGTAAGCCAGAGGTCAAAGGCGAACGCCGTATGGGCGTTGCTCTGGCACTGGAAAATAGCATCGACGCCGCAGTAGAAAAAGCCAAGCGTGCCGCTGCTGCGGTTACCGTTGAGCTGTAACGGGCGGACCTTTACCCAAAGGCTTTCGGTGCAGCCCCTTTAGGCTTTAGACCTATTCAGAGGTTGGCACCGTTTAAACCCTGCCTCCGAACGATTAGAATAGTTCGCATCACTCTGATGATTAAGGTTTTTTAACCTTAATCATCAACCCTTACACTGAACCAGAAGACAGATCCGACATGGAAAAACGCAGAGTTTTAACCGGCATCACCACCACAGGTACCCCTCACTTGGGTAACTATGTAGGTGCGATCCGCCCCGCTATTGAAGCGAGCCGTGATCCGAATAATGAATCTTTCTACTTCCTGGCTGACCTGCACGCTTTGATCAAATGCCACGATCCGAAGCGCGTACAGGAATCCCGTCGCGAGATCGCCGCTACATGGCTGGCCTTGGGTCTGGATACCGATAACTCTGTCTTCTACCGACAGTCAGACATCCCTGAAATCACTGAGCTGACCTGGCTGCTGACTTGCGTGTGTGCCAAAGGTCTGATGAACCGGGCCCACGCTTATAAAGCGGCTGTACAGGACAACGAAGCCGAGGGCGGTGCCGACCCAGATAAAGGTATCACAATGGGTCTGTTCAGCTATCCGGTACTGATGGCAGCAGATATTCTGATGTTTAACGCTACCGACGTACCCGTGGGCCGTGATCAGATTCAGCATATCGAAATGGCCCGTGACGTTGCCGGTCGTTTCAACCACATCTATAAAGGCCAGTACTTCAAACTGCCGGAAGCCCGTATCGAAGAGAGCGTTGCGGTTCTGAACGGTCTGGATGGCCGTAAGATGAGCAAAAGCTACAACAATACAATTCCTCTGTTTGTACCTGAGAAAAAGCTGCTTAAACTGATTCGTAAAATCAAAACCAACTCACTAGAGCCAGGTGAGCCAAAAAGTACCGAGGATTGCACTCTGTTCCAGATCTGGCAAGCGTTTGCCGATGAGAACCAAATCGCCGATATGCGCCAGCAGTACGAAAACGGTATCGGCTGGGGTGATATGAAAAATGCCCTGTTTGAGCTTGTAAACGACCACCTGAAAGAGCCGCGCAGCAAGTACGAAGAGCTGATGAACGATATGGGCTATGTAGAAGAGGTGATGCAGAAAGGTGCTGAGAAAGCTCGTGCTGAAGCCGGTGCCCGTATCGACCTACTGCGTAAAACCGTTGGTTTTGGGTCCTTTGTATAAGTACCGTTGGTTTTGGGTCTTTTGTTTAAGGCTTGCTCCTTAAGCCACATCATCTGAATGCTGAAACAAAAATCCCCGATCATGACCGGGGATTTTTTTGCACCAATTTCTACCGCCCAAGGCAGATAGATCAGGACAGCTCTTTGTCCTGACGCTCCGCAACAACAACCCGATTACGACCTGCAAGTTTAGCGCGATAAAGAGCATTATCCGCCCGAAGAATCAGACCGGTCTGGGTTTCCAGTTGCGTATCACTTTTCGACGCCACACCAAAGCTTGCGGTCACCACAGGGGCTACATTACTGCTGGGGTGCTTCAGCTGCAATTCTTCAATCTCTTTTCGACAGCGCTCAGCAAGGTGCTCTGCAACATCTGCAGCTTGTCCGGGAAGAATGATACAAAACTCCTCACCACCGTATCGGGCAACCTGATAACCATAGCTTTGTAGCTGTGTCCTCAAGTAATCTGACACGGCGACCAGGCACTTATCTCCAGCCTGATGCCCCAGATGATCGTTATATTGCTTGAAAAAATCGATATCAAAAAACACCAGACTCAAGGGCGTTCCCTGAAGCTCTGAGCGGCGTAACTCTCGTTCCAACATCATATTAAAGTGACGGCGGTTAGCAATACCGGTCAGCTCATCGGTCAGGGCCATCTGATTCAGTTTTTCAGCTTGTTTGTTCAGCAGGGCTTCACGTCGCACCATAGAACTGACGTCCTGCACCTCAATCAAACAGAAGCGCTTACCATCTGACAACATTGGCTGCACACGAATAGACTGGGAAAAACGCTCACGACGCACACCCTGCCCCCGAAACAACGGCAGAGGAGACCGGTTAAGGCCTGGGGATAAAAGTGATGGCAGACCTGATTTTAATGCCTGCATGACGGCCTGGTGAATACGTGAACCCACAAGCTCAGGATAGTGCTCAAATAGTACCTTACCCTGCAGGTCGTCCGAAGTATCAAAGGCTTTATTGAGCCAATGGTTAATAAAATGAACCCGGTATTCTTCATCCAGAATCATGACGCCAGACTGAAGTACTGACAACGCCCGTTCAAAAAGCTGCATATGTGTTTTAAAATCCTCAGAACGATCTACTGAACGCCTTCCAGAAAACCTCTCAGCGCCTGCTGCAAATTTGCTTCAGACCCACTGCCCATAATAAAGGCCAAGTAACCCTCCAGGTTCTGACTCTCAAGAGCCAGCTGGATTTGGATAAAGAGCACGGTCTGCTCGCTCTCTGGTTTTTGTAAAATTTCATCAACAGAGGCAACGGTTAATTCAGGCAGATCACAGGAAAAAGTATCCTGCAGCATATCCGCAATCGTTGAGAAACAGGCATTAAGAATGATATTCCCTATCTCATTCAAAGCATCCTGTTCAATCTCACTGAGCTGCTCAATCGGGACCTGGCTACCCAGCATCAGGCGAACAATCTCTAGGCTGGAGTTCTCCGGAAACATCAGCATAGCCTCGCCGGAAAAGCTGCCATTAAACATCTGACTAACACAGGTCAGACGCTCAGCACCAATGCCCGGAGACAGGAGTTCAATAACCCGATGGATGGGCATAACATGCACCACAGGAACGCTCATCGTGACAGGTTCCTGGGTCAGCTCACTGAGAGCAGAAGCTGAACGCCCCACGCTGATATTAAAGATTTCAGCCAGTGCGTCTAACTCCAGTACAGTCAGATCATTCATTTTCCCGGCTCCAGATCGCCAGTGCCTTTTCAGCTACGGCCGGGGTAATCGGCTTCGCAATAAAATGCACGCCAAGCTCTTCTGCCCGCGCCTGGCTGGAGGACTGAATATTGGCAGACAAAAGAATCATGGTCGTATCCGGTAGCTGAGGACGTAAAACTTCAACAGCTTCAAAACCATCCATCACCGGCATATTAATATCCATAACAATCAGATCCGGCGTTTCAGCTGTGGCCTTTTCAACTGCCTGCTGGCCATCTTCCGCCTCAACTATCTGCCAGTCGCTGGCGGCCATATTGATCATTTTACTTAGCATCATGCGGGAAACACGACTGTCGTCCACCACCAAAACCGTTTTGCTCATAAATCTACCTTAAAATTAAAATCTGAAAACAGAACTGCTGTCTGAAATTGTGTTTAACAGTTCAGAAGCTTTATGGGGCGGTTAAATAAGCCATTCTGAGGCTAATCTATCGTATCTGAGCTTAAAAAGCAGTATCCGGTCAGATTGTTTATTGCAGCACAGCATGAGGGGAGATTACAAGAAGCTTCATCTTTAGCTTATAACCAGCTGATATAAAAGAAAAAAACCGATTGGATATTCCAACCGGTTTTTTTCAGTAGATACGAGACTAAACAGGACTGACGACTATTCGTAATCTGGCTCAGGCATATGAGGTAGCTTCTGCACAATGTAAGTGTAAACCGTTGGTACCACATAGAGTGTTAGTAACGTACCAAAGGTCAGACCGCCTACAATCACCCAGCCAATAGCCTGGCGGCTTTCTGCACCGGCGCCGGTAGCCAGAGCCAACGGCAGGTTACCCAGCACCATGGCACCGGTCGTCATCAGAATCGGACGCAGACGCAGAACACTCGCCTCGACAATCGCCTCAAACTTCTCCTTGCCCTCTTCCCGGAGCTGGTTGGCAAATTCCGTCATCAGAATACCGTGTTTGGTGATCAGACCAATCAGTGTAATCAGGCCGATTTGGCTATACACATTCAAGGTACCACCGGTCATCTTCATGGTGAGCAACGCCCCCAGAATGGCCAATGGAACCGTCAGCATAATCACCATTGGAGAACGGAAGCTCTCAAACTGTGCCGCCAGAACCAGATAGATAAAGCCCAGCGCCAGAATAAAGGTAATCATCAGAGAGTCGCCAGATTCCACATATTCCCGAGCCTGGCCACTGTAATCAAACTGAATTCCCTGAATACCCATCTCTTCCGCTGTTTGCTCAACCGTATCCCGTAGCCAAACCAGAGCATCGCCCTGAGTCAGTCCCGGTGTCAGGCTGGCTTTAATGGTTGCTGCGCGCAGCTTATTGAAGTGGTTCAGCTCTTTAGGTGCAACCGTCTCAACCAGAGTTACCAGGTTAGACAACTGGACCATCTGGCCTGAAGAAGAACGCACATAAATAGACGACAACGAAGACGGTGTAGCGCGGTCCACGTCCGCTACTTTAGCAATAACATCATATTGCTCATTACCATCTTTATAGCGGGTAATCGTCCGACCACCCAGCAGGGTTTCCAACGTGCTGGTCACATCAGAAATAGAAACCCCTACCGCTGCAGCCTTGTCACGATTAATCTTCAGGTTGATCTGTGGTTTGTTCAGCTTCAGGTCAACATCCGGGTTTACCAGCTTTCCACTGGCGTAAACCTTGCCCATAACCGCACCGATCAGCTTCTGCAGATCTTCAAAATTGGCGGTGGACTGAACAACCATTTCAACAGGACGGGCAGTCGGGCTTTGCCCCAGAGATGCCGGTGTAATCGGGAATGACATGATACCTGGAATACCGGCATACATAGGACCACGCAGGGTTCCTGCAATTTCCTGAGCACTACGTTCGCGCTCTTCCCAATCTTTAAGACCGGCAAAAGAAATCACATTACTTTCCGTTGGGAACAAACCGGTAATCACGAAATAACGCTCAATCTCAGGGACACCAGAGAATACGCCTTCAATCTGACGGCTGTACTTGTCCAGAAACTCTGTAGTAGATCCTTCAGGGCCGATACCAAAGCCGATAATCGTTCCCCGGTCTTCAACCGGTGACAGTTCGCTGTTCAGGCTGCTAAAGGTGACATACAAACCACCCAAACAGGCCACGCCAACCAACAACACAACCGGACGAGCTTTCATGGTCCATTTCAGAGAACGACGATAAAGGTCACCCATACCGTTCAGAACCTTCTCCCCCCAGAGATAGAATTTACCATGGCTCTCATGTTTGAGAATCCGGGAGCACATCATAGGTGACAGAGTCAAAGCCACAAAGCCGGACACAACCACAGCACCAGCCAGTGTCAGTGCAAACTCTGCAAACAATTTACCCGTCCGCCCTTCGGTAAAGGCCAAAGGTGTAAACACCGCCGCCAGAGTAATGGTCATAGCGACAACCGCAAAACCGATCTCTTTAGAGCCTTTAAATGCCGCCTGAATCGGGTGCATCCCCTCTTCAATGTGACGATAGATGTTCTCCAACATCACAATGGCATCATCGACTACCAGACCAATCGCCATCACCATCGCCAAAAGCGTCAGAGTATTGATGGAGTAGCCCAGTATGTACATAAAAACGAAGGCACCGACCAGGGAGACCGGAATGGTTACCAGAGGGATCAGGGTTGCCCGCAAGGAGCGCAGGAAGATAAAGATCACCAGAATAACCAGGATCACAGCTTCTGCGATGGTGGAAAATACCGCATTAATAGAGCGATCAATAAAAATAGAGGAATCGTAAGCGACATTCACTTTCATTCCTTCCGGCAAAATCGCTTCAATTTCCGGAATCATCTCGCGAACACTGCTGGAAACATCCAGCGGGTTAGCCACCGACTGTTTGACAACCCCCATAGCAACAGCCGTCTTACCTTTAAAACGTACTGTACCTCGGTCATTTTCGGCATCGATACGAACACGGGCAACATCTTTTACCCGAACAAGATAACCGTCGTTGTCCCGAAGAATTACCTGCTCGAACTCTTCTGGGGTCTGCAGATCCGTTTGAGCCAGCAGGGTAAATTCACGATTCTCAGACTTAATGGTACCCGACGGTACCTCAAGGTTCTGACTGCGTATCGCATTGGATATGTCGGTAGTTGTAACACCAAAGGCCGCCATACGCGCCTTATCCAGCCAGATACGCATAGCATATCGGCGTTCACCAAAGATACGGACTTCTGCTACACCCGGCGCAGTCTGCAGACGGTCTTTCACCAGTCGATCGGCAAAATCGGTCATCTCTAACGGCGTATGGTTCGGGCTGGAAAAAGCCAGATACATAATAGGCTGAGCATTTGCCTCTACCTTCGCAACGATTGGCTCATCAATATCATCCGGCAAGCGACCCCGCACACGGCCAACACGGTCACGCACATCAGATGCTGCGTTGTCGGCATTACGCTCCAGCTTAAAGTTAATAGTGATCTGACTCTTACCACTACTGGAAGAAGAGGTCATATAATCGATGCCTTCAATACCGGAAAGAGAGTCTTCCAGTACATTAGTCACCTGAGATTCAATAATACTGGCGTTGGCACCGGTGTACGTGGTGACAACAGAAACCGTCGGCACATCGATATTCGGGTACTCCCGAACCGAAAGACGGTCATAGGCGATCACGCCCACCAGCATCAGCAACAGACTCATCACTGTTGCAAATACCGGTCGTTTAATGGAAATTTCTGACAATACCATGCCGAAGATGCTCCTTAATTAGCCATTAGCAGATGGGCTTACTGGCTTTGTTCAGCCTGAGGTTTTGCGGATTGCAGATTGACCGGCATGGCTGCTGCACCAGGGCGGAGTTTCATTTGTCCTGCTGTAACAACAATATCACCTGCTTTAACTCCCTGAAGAACCTGTACACGGCCACGCTCCCGGATACCGGTCACAACAGGACGTATAGCAACTTTGCCTTCTTCCAGCACATAGACCAGTTGAGTATTCCCCTGGGGAACTAACGCTTCTTCCTGCAGAAGCAGTGCATCTTCAATCGTTTCCAGCTTCAGGTTAATACGGGCAAACAGACCCGGACGCAGCTTACCGCTATCATTAGGCAAACTGGCAACCACCTTCACACTTCGGCCATTCACATCCACTTCCGGAGACACGGCGAATACGGTTCCTTTAAACTGTTCACCTGGAATAGCATCTATAGAAACAGCAACACTTTGCCCCACCGCAAGACCTGTCAGATAAACCTCAGGAATACGGAACTCAACACGCAGCGGGTTAACCGACACCAGGCTGACCAATGACTGTCCGGGTGTCACATACTCACCAACACTGACCTCACGCAAACCCACCAGGCCATCAAAAGATGCATTCAGCGTCATTTTGCCTAGCCGTTCTTTAGCCAGTGCAACACCTGCTTGGTCAATACGCAGTTTTGCCAAAGCACTATCACGGGTATTGACACTACCTGCGTTAGAGCTTACCAATTGATTAGCGCGCTTATATTCAACCTCGCTAAGCCCCCGGCTGGCTTCAGCCTGTTTCAGTTCAGCGCTCGGAATAGAGTCATCCAGTTTAATAAGCGGCATACCCGCCTTAACCATCTGGCCTTCACGGAATAAAATTTTTGCAACCCGGCCAGCCACTTCAGGACTGATGGCAACAGACTCATCCGCTGAAAGGGAACCAACCACCTCCACCGTGCGTTCAAGAGTCTCTGTCTGAACAACCTGCGCCTCCACCGGCATCGGGGGCATTTCTGCTGCATTGGCCTTAGCGGCGCTAAAAGTAAGGGCACTGATGAAAGGTAACAAAGCACCGAATGTCAGTGTCCGGGAAAGGGAGTGTTTCATGTAATTGAGCCTCTGCTTATCCTTGAGCATGTTGTGTTGCTGAGCTGCTTGCTTTTACAGTCTTGTTGAACAACGTATGCTGCCGTTGTCGGCGACATGTAGCGTTCGTACTCGAACTATCAGCGAGTCATACACGAGCCACGTCGCACAGGACAAATGGATTGATATATAAAATAGCGGACTATGATACTCAGCTTTAAGGAGCATCACAGAGGAACAATTAATCGTCAATCATCCTGTGAGTAATAACCCGAAAAATCGAATATCTCAGATATTTTTTCAACGAAAAGGCCAAGTAAGTTTACCTGAAAGCAGGTAAATCCGTAGCGCCCCAACCTCAGTTGTGAACCAGTATTTGCTGCCCCAAAAGCCCGGTGAGAAAACCTGCAACGGCTGCCATCGGTGGCCACCAATCTTTATCAAGCCGAACCTGAGGTGCAATATCCTGGAACGTCAGATAAAGAATCCCACCAGTAGCCCAAAGCATGATAAAGCCGAGCGCCATTTCCATCTCTGAAAGCCAGACAAAACCTACCCAGGCTGAAAATGGGCCAATGGGCACCAGCAGAATAAAGAAAATCAGAATTTTTCGACACTGCCCCGGGCGAACAGCGATCATCTCACGGTATGCATTAAAGCCTTCCGGTAGATTTTGCAACGCCATCAATAGCGCCAACAGCAAACCACTCTCGCTCCCCAAGGCCAGAGAAGCGCCCAGAGCCATCGCCTCCGGCATAAAGTCCAGCAACATCGCCAATAACTGGGCCGTGGAACCGCCCTGACGGCTTAGAATGATGTCTGCAACCATAAACATCAGACCACCACTTAACACCGCAACGGCAACCCATACCGTTGACAGTGATTTCTGTCCTTCCGGCACCAGTACCAACGCAACGGCTGCCAACAGGACGCCCGCTCCATAGGCGATCACCGAATGTTTAAGCTCATTTTGCAGCCATTGGTTCTGGAAGTGCTCAATCCGCGCCAGAACGCCCCCTAGAGGAATAGTTATCGCAGCAAGTGTGGAATAAAGCAGTGCCAGACTGAGAGCTTCAGACATAATGTATCCTTATATATCCAGTTCAGAAAAAAGTTCATTAAAGCTTTCAGAAAGCTGTATTAAAGTGCTCCCAAACGACACTCTCTTTGACCCAACAGATCAGGCCATAAAGCTCTGCCAAAGAAGGCGCAAAGCCAGTAGCGTGACAATCAGTGCAAAACCCCGACGAAACAGGTGACCCGGAATCCGGTTCAGCAACTTAAGCCCTAACCAGGTGCCGAAAGCACCAGCAGCAATCATTAATACAATCGGCACAAACCACGCAGAAAAATGAAAGCCCAGTGCCCCAAAGACAGCGGCCTTTGTCACATGCTGAAATGACATACATGCAGAGAAGGTTGCGGTTGTGGATAACTTATCCTGATCCAACCGGTGCACAAAGGCTGCCACTAAAGGGCCTGTTGCACCAACAAACATAGAGATCAGGGTTGTCAGTCCTCCGGCAAAAACGGTTTTAGCACCACTTACCGTCAGCTTTTTCGGCTTAGGGCCCCAAACCATATAGAGAATAAAAAACGCTACCGCCCGCTGAATCCAGTCAACCGGTAACTGAACAAGTACCTGAGACGCGATCAAAGCTCCCAGCACAGCCCCCAGAGAAAACCTCAGCACCATTGGCCAGTGAATATGTCGGCGGGTCATCAGTGCCCGATTCGCATTGGAACCAAACTGCACCAAGCCGTGCACAGGGATCAGAGCCAGAGGAGGCAGCAGCGTTGCCATCACCGCCAGCAGCAGTACACCGCCGCCAATGCCCATGGCTGCAGTGATAAAAGAGGTCAGAGCGCTGGTGAGCACCAGCCAAAAGAGATGAAGATTGGAAAGCCCTTCCGTTAAAGGCTCAGTCCAAAACGCCTGCAGATCCACCATATTACGAATCGCCTGTTCTGATCAGATAAAACCGGGTTAAAAGCCGCTCAGCAAGCAGATACCCTATGACATGCCAAAATGTCAGGCGTCCAGCTCTTAAAGATCATGTTATATCACGAAGTGCTCTGCCTTTACCTTATCTGAACAGCTCATTAAAAATCAGCTTTGCGCAGGCTGAACAATGACTGAGGCCTGATCCGATGCCCCGGACGTATCCTTCTCCGCTTTTTTCTCTGACTGGGCTTCATTCTGAAGCTTCGGCTGAGTATTCTGTTGACGGTAACGGCCAATAATCAAGCCCATCACCACAGTGACAAGCAGTGAAGCAAACCACAACTCCGCACCAAACAACCACAAGCCGATACCTATGGTAATCGCATCAATCACTAACAATGCCCAGCCACGATTTACGCCCCAGACCCTCTCCATATAAAGCGCCAGCACGGTAAACCCACCGGTTGAAGCGTTGTGCTGAAACAGTGTCACAATCCCAAAAGCCATCAGAGCGCCCGCCGCCAAAGCCCCCAAAACGGCAGAGCCAAGATCCAGCACCACATACTGTCCAATCAGGTCGGTCAAGACACCAATCAGTGTCACTGCCAGGGCGGTACGCAAGGTGAATGCCCAGCCTTTTTCGTAGTAAGCCAGCAGATAAAATGGCAGATTGATCACCAGAAAGACCTGACCAAAAGAGAGATCAGCCAATAGGCGATCACCGATCAGACCTACACCGGTAATACCTCCGACAGCAACCTGGCTGGACTGTAAAAACAGGATACCCAGTGCCATCAGAAAACTACCTTCAAGAATACCTAACCAGTTGTGTGCATGACGCTTCATAACGCTCTCACTTTTCATATTGCGTATTTTTTGCAGAGACGGTAAACGCCAAGCTTTCCCGGACAACGTATGCTCATCAGGAAAACAGCGTTTATAGAGCGGAGATCAAACTCCGCAAAGCGAAAAGGAGTGTCAGCTCTGGAAAACACGTGGCTGAAGCTGAGCTTCAGAGAAAAGAAATTCGTTCGGTTTACTTTTGGCGGTTTTAATCGCCCGAACCGGTGACAAGCGCAGCATAGAGCAACAACCACTTAATACAGACGCGTAAGAGCACTGGCGCGCCATGCACCAGTTCAGACACATCAGTAAATTAACGGAAGCTCGTGTGATCAATGCTGATTTTTCCCTGCTAAGAGGTAGGCAATTACAGCGCGTATTGTACGAGGTTTAATAACAGGCGCAAGAGACACCCCACTGAAACTTTATTACTATCGGCAAAATGATTTTACAGCTGGCAAGCCACAGTGACAGTCGAAATATTGTACCTGGACATTCAACATCAAAGGCGTCAGCTGACAGAGTATCAATCCACCGCTTGCATCGGCACCATACTGAGCAGTGCAGAGCGAACCCGCTCAACACTCAGGTCATGAACACAGGGATCTGTAGCTTTATTTTTATGCTGACGACATACCCGGTCATTACAGGGCTGACAGGTACGGTCGCTACTGACCGTTTTCACCTGAGCTCGCTGGGGTGTGGATTGATTACCCTGCTGATCATGGTCTTCCGGAATAACAACATCCAGCTCACCACTGCCTCTTAACATGACCAGAGGGTGATTCAGGGCCCGGCATAACTGACTGTACAGTGTCTCCTGGGCCAGAACCGCACGGCTTTGCGCCAGCAGATCCAGTTTATCATCCCAGGCCAGCCGCCCACTCAGATTGCTGACATCCATCTGACGTTCATGATCTAAACCTGCGCAGATCTGTTCACAGAAAGCCTGCTCGGTTCTCGGAGCGATCAACCAGACCTGCCATCCCTGATCGATCAGCTGTTCTGCCAGCTTAGTCCAGCGCTCGACTGGCCAGCGTTGCCCGGACCTCAGGTCACCACCGGGACAAAACACCATCGCCGGACGCTCCGGGTTCAGATGGTGCTCCTTACTTAGTGCCCGGGCGTTATCCTGGTCGGAAAACAACTGAGGCTCCAGCGGCTCATCACTCATCTCACCATGATCATCCGCTAACGCCAGATAGCGACTGCGACGGGTTGGAAACTTCCCCACAGGCATCCAACGGGCATCATTGATCAGCATAAACCGGAATCGCCCTAAAGTGCCGCTGCGGCGGTCAATGCCAGCCATCCAAGGAACCAGAGCGGGTTTCCATCGGGAGGTAAAAACCAGCGCCTGATCAAAGGGTTCAAACTCCTTCTGCCACTCTTCCAGCTGACGACCGGCGATCCAAAATAATTTTCCGGCAGCCTTGCTATCAGGCAAGGTCAGCAGATCATCCAGCCCAACCAGGCGCCGAGCCAGCGAATGCAGATGGGCAGGTGCCATCAGGCTGATACGGCACTCCCTGTGCTTACGGATCAGGCGCTGAATGACGCACTGTACATCCAGCAAAGCATCCGGGGTTTCATCGGCAATCAACAAAATCTTCATGGCAGGCTCGTTTGCTACAGGTCTAAGAGGATCACAGCATATTACTGCCCAAGGCAGCTTTTACAAGGGGAACAGAGGCGATTGCAGGGTAGCGCCTTATGACAGGGGCACTAGCTCCGCCGCTCAAGCAACCAGGTTGCCATCTGAGTTAATGCCTGAGAGTTGTCGATATCGCTGATCGCTTCAATCGCCCGATAGTAATGCCGATACAGATGCTCAGTCGCACCCTGACGCCCCAGACAACGGACAAAGGTAGAAGCCTGATTGCGGTGATCCAGTTGCGCGGGCTTACCCAATGTCGCCTCATCGGACTCCACATCCAGCAGATCATCTTTAATCTGAAATGCGATGCCCAAATGGTATGCATACCGCTGCAAACAAGCGATATGCGACTCAGGCTGCCCGGTAAGAAGCGCGGGCAGCACCAATGCGCTCTCTATGGCATAAGCAGTTTTCTTCAGGCTGATCTCTTCCAGCGCTTCAATGGTTAAAGTTTTGCCCTGAGCTTCCAGATCCAGCCATTGGCCGTGGCAGATTTTCTGGCTGAGCTGGCTGGCGTATTCCAGGGATTTCAGCAGATGCTCTGCCTTAAACCGCCCCATACCGGCATGGACTTCCACCGCTTTCAGGATCAGGTTCACTGCAGAGATCTCAGCTTTAGCTTCACTCTTCAGGTGCTGATGCAAGGTTGGCTTTCCACGACGCAGATCAGAATTATCCTGACTGGGCTTATCATCCAGAATCAGTGACGCGGTGTGCATGTATTCGATAAACCGCACCACAGGTGCAATCTCATCAAATGTCAGACTCAGGCAATCCTGACCGTAGAGGACGCACAGCACACCCCGAAAATATTTACCACCGGCTGACAGCGAATAGTTCGCGGCCTCCTCCAGAGGGTTACCGGCACTCAGTGGCAGCTGTGTTCTGATCTCTGCCTGAATCGCTTTAATGCGCTGCTTCAGGGCACCCGCATCTTTTTGCCCGCTCTGTTTTTCCTGAAGCTGCTGTTGCAGTTGTGTACTGAAAAACTTATCCAACCAGCCCATCTCCAGCGGTAGATCAAGGGCTGACAACACCGCCTGCTGAACGGGCAGCAGTTCAGGACAGTCCTGAGTTAACCGCCCCATTCGTTCAGAAAACCCCACCTTACCCAGTGTTTCCAACAGAGACTTATGGCTGTTGATACAGCGCTTTATCAGAAGGTTTTTTGTCTGAGGTTCATTGCGATAACACCGGTAGATCAGATGGTGAAGTAGCGCCCAATACAGCCGGTAAGGGTGAATCCCTTCATAGAGGGTATTCTGATGGATCAGGGCAACAAAAGGGGTGATATTGCCCTCCTGATAATCCAGATCCACATCTTTCAGGTCATCATGCAGCTGGTTAAACAATCCGAAGTACTGGTAGTTGCCCAAAGTAACCCGATTGGAAACCAGTGCATCCGCCAGAATTCTGGAACGGCTCGATTTGTTAATCATCCCCAACCATACCGGCCCGGCACCCACCTGCTGGGATTTGAGAAAAATATAAGCCTGATCCAGAAAAGCCTCAAAGTGGTCTGACTGCTGTTGCTGAATAAAGCTGAAAGCTTCCGTCAATTCATCAAAAACATAGGTTAACCATCGAGTTTGTATGTCTGGGCTGGGCTGATCTGATGACGCCAAATCCGTTTTATCCAGAACCGGCCGGTGAACGACTCCCTGCAGAATGGAGTGTTCGAGGGCCAGATTAAAACATCTCTGCTGATCCGCTGTGAGCACCTGGGAATCCTGCAGATCATCAATCAGCGGGTAGGTCAGCCCGTAGTAGTATCCCAGCCGGATCGCCTGTTCAAAGTCAGCACCCGCACCTTTGCTTTGCCACTCGTTCATCAGAACACCGGCTATAACTTTCAGCAGCTTACGCATGCCCTGATGAGCTGCCAGTGCTTCCGGCAGCTCCTGCTTTAAGCGATAGATTTTGGCCGACAGCCAGATAAAAGCACTCTGAGCCTGATGCTTTTTTGCCCAGCAAAAGCCGTGCAGCATCATATCTGGGGTATCCGTCGAGATATTCTCTGCCGTAGCCTCAGTCAGTCTCTTCGCCAGATCATCAGTCAGGTCATCAATATTATCCGCGACATCAGCCTGATTAAGATCCAAATCAAGATCCCGAACATACAGGTAAGCAAGGGACTCCCGCAGGTAGCGCTTTAGTTTTTTCTCACTGACCAGTTTTTTAATAAAAGCCGGGCTGTTAAAAAAACTCAGTTTGTGCGCCAATGAAACCTTAGGTGCGCTCTGACTCCATTGATGAATATCGTCTGCAAGGCCGGGGAAGGTGCCGGGGTTCTGACCATCAGCCAACAGGGTGTCCAGAAAGTGTTGCGCCTGCTCCTGAGCATGGGCAAAGCCCTGTATCCTACGTGGATTTGTCATGTTACTGGCTCAGAGTCCTGTTCGCTGGCGTTGGGGTGATGATATTGATTAAGGTTATGATTCATTATGCGGATCACAGTAATGACATCAATGCAGAATAGCAACTTATATACAGGAGGCTGCGAACATGAAACCAGGGCCTGGTCGAGACTCGATTTTCAACCTGCAGAAACAACCTGAGGCTCCGGTAAAAAGATGAAAAAACACCTCATTAACTACTTTAATGGCATTGCCGATCAGAAATGGCTCTACCCGGCGCTGTTTGTCTTTTCTTTTCTGGAATCCATCATTATTCCGATCCCCCTGGAGCTTGTACTGGTGCCGTTAATGCTGCAAGCCTCACCCCGACGGATCTGGTTGCTGGCAGGTATCGCTCTGTTGGGTTTTCTGGCAGGGGCCACTCTTGGTTATTTCAGTGCCATACATCTTATTGATCAGCTGGAACCCTGGTTGCTGCAGTCTCAGGAGAGCCAGCAATACTATCAAGCTGCTTTGGCCGAGATGGAGGAAAATGGTTTCTGGTATCTGCTGACCGTTGGTATTACACCGCTGCCCACACAGATCGCCATGCTGGCTGCCGGTAGCACTGCATTTCCATTCGGACTGTTTCTGCTGGCGATGCTGGTGACACGCTCAATTCGTTACTTTTCCATCGCCTGGGTGATGAGTTTGTGGGGTAAGTCTGGTTATCACTGGCTGAAAAGCCATAAATCGAGAGCCAAGAAACTGGCAGTGCTGTTACTTGTTATTTTAGCGCTGTATGAGCTGGTTCTCTGAAAACAGCTCCCCCTTGTATCCTAAAAGCCTTCTGAGAACAGCGCTAAGCGCGCATAAAAATACCCGCTGTCACCAGAGCGGGTATTCTTCAGGCACGTTAAATCCTTAAGGGTTCACTGGCGCCAGCCATTCAGGATGCTCAGCACGTTTACCGGTCACCTGATCAAAGTAGAGGCTCTGCAGTTTCTCGGTGATCGGGCCACGGCGGCCTTCACCGATCTGACGGCCATCCAGCTCACGAATCGGCAGCACTTCGGCTGCAGTACCGGTGAAGAAGGCTTCATCAGCGATATAAACCTCGTCACGGGTGATCCGTTTTTCGATCACATCCAGACCCAGCTCCTCTTTTGCCATCTCAATCACAGTGCGGCGAGTGATGCCATCCAGACAGGAGGTCAGCTCAGGGGTATAGATCTTGCCATCACGTATAACAAAGATATTCTCGCCGGAACCTTCCGCCACATAACCTTCGTTATCCAGCAGCAGAGCTTCCTCGCAGCCGGAGCGCAAGGCTTCTGACAATGCCAGCATGGAGTTCATGTAGTTGCCGTTAGCCTTCGCCTTGCACATGGTGATGTTCACATGATGGCGGGTGTAGGAGGAGGTCTGCACTTTGATGCCCAGCTCTTTCGCTTCCGGCGACATATAAGACGGCCACTCCCAGGCGGCAACCATAACATGCACTTTCAGGTTGTCTGCACGCAGCCCCATGCCTTCTGATCCGTAAAACACCATGGGACGCAGGTAGGCATGATCCAGATTGTTGTCACGCACGGCTGCCAACTGAGCTTTGTTCAGCTCCTCTTTGCTGAAAGGAATCTGCATATCCAGAATATGTGCCGAACGGAACAGACGGTCAGTGTGTTCCTGCAGGCGAAAAATCTGTGCGCCCTTGTCGGTTGCATAAGCCCGGACACCTTCAAAACAACCCATACCGTAGTGCAGAGTGTGAGTCAGTACATGTACTTTTGCATCTTTCCAGTCCACCATCTGGCCATCTAACCAGATCAGACCTTCGCGTTCGGCCATAGACATATCAGATATCCTTCAGCTTTTAGATTGTCGTTTTGCTTTTGAATTCTTGTTTGCGTTCAAAGCATCAGTATAAAAGGCTTCCCGTCACCGGGCTGTCAGCTTTCCAGAAGACTGTGCCAGATACGGGTCACGTTTGTTCTGTGCTCGGTAAACTGATTCGCAGGCACCACGCTCGGCACCTTCTGCATAGAGGCATCATGGGCGGCCTGCCGGTATACCAGATAAGCCTCACTCAACTGCCCCACCTCTTCCTGCGTTAATAGCCCCACCTGTTCCACCGTTTCCAGAATACGCATATTATCGGTCCACTGCAGCAATTCAGGATGCTCGCGGCTGAAACGCAGCACGCAGTACTGGGCAATAAACTCAATATCCACCATGCCACCGGCATCCTGCTTCAGATGGAAGTGGCTATGCTCGCCGGTCGCATCCGGCTTGGAACCCAGGTTGTCCCGCATCTTAATACGCATGGAGACAACATCCTCCCGCAGCTGATTCAGGTCGCGCTCTTCGGTCAGAATTTCGGCACGAACCTGAGTAAACGTCTGAGCTACTTCAGAGCTACCAGCCACAACACGGGCGCGTACCAAGGCCTGCTTCTCCCAGGTCCAGGCTTCCTTCTGCTGATAATCCTTAAAAGCTTTAACCGAGCTTACCAGTAAGCCTGAGTTACCTGATGGGCGTAAGCGCATATCCACTTCATACAGCTGACCGGATGGCGTCAGGGTATTCAGAATATGGATAATCCGCTGACCCAGACGTGTGAAGAAAACACCATTGTCGATGCTCTTTTTACCTTTGCTGTCGCCGTCGGTAACCCCTTGAGGAGCTGCATCATGCAGAAATACCAGATCCAGGTCAGAGCCATAACCCAGCTCAATGCCTCCCATTTTGCCATAGCCGACAATAACAAAAGCAGGATCACACAGGACATTATCTGCCTTTGCCGGAACACCGTATTTATCCGTCAGGGTTTTCCAGGCCATCTGCAGCACATATTCCAGAACCGCTTCAGCGATAAACGTGAGGTAATCACTCACCTTCATCAGGTGACGGGTCTGATTGATATCCGAGGCAGCCACACGGAGTACATGGGCGCGTTTAAAGTAGCGCAAGGCCTCCATCTGCGCTTCTTCATCTTCTTCCGGAAGACGCAGCATCTGCTGACGAAGGTCGTCCCTCAGCAGTTCAATATCCGCAGGCGTATAAAGCGTGGCTGGGTTGAGCAGCTCATCCAAAAGAATCGGTGTTTTCGCCAGGTGTTCGGCAATCCAGGGACTGGCAGAACAGAGTTTAACCAGCTGCCTCAAAGCACTTGGGTTCTCGATTAACAGCACAAAGTAAGCGCTTCTTCGCAGTACCGCCTCGACCAGTAGTAACGTACGCTCCAGTGTTTGTGACGGCGCAATACTCTCCGCCACGGCCTGCAGTAACATCGGCATAAAAGCTTCCAGACGCTCACGGCCTTCACGCTGCAAACCCTGAACCACACGACTGCAACGTAGGCTGTCCAGACGGCGATAGGTCGACTCCGCATCCTCGAAACCCTGTTCCTGCAGCAGACGAGCCCCGCCTTCAGGATCATATTCCCCCTTCCAGAGTGCACCCAGCTCTGCGCTTTGATTATCACCCTGCTCCTCTTCACCTTCCGGAGCGGCAATCACATTTGCGAAGTGTTTACTGACTTTCGCCCGCTCCAGCTCAAGACGGGCTTCAAAGTCCTGCCAGTTGTCAAAATTCATGATGTAGGCCATACGCAGGCGCGGGAAATCATCTTCCGGTAGCGTCTGGGTCTGCTGATCGGCAACACCCTGAAGAGCATGCTCAGCATTGCGCAGGAAGAGATAGCCTTCCAGCAGCTCGTCGGTCACCACCTGAGGAATCAACCCAAGGCCACTGATTATCGGCAGCACTTTACGGATTGAGCGCTCCTGCAGTTCAGTATCACGGCCACCACGAATCAACTGGAACACCTGTGTAATAAACTCCACCTCGCGAATACCGCCGGGGCCGAGTTTTACATTAGTGAATAACCCCTTGCGTCGCACCTCACGGTTTATCATGCCTTTCATATCCCGCAGGGATTCAATGGCACTGAAATCTACATACTTGCGGTAAACAAAGGAGTTAAGCTCTTCCAGCAGCGCATTACCACCCTCGACATCACCCGCGATAATCCGCGCCTTGATCATGGCGTAGCGTTCCCACTCCCGCCCCTGATCATGGTAATACTCCACCATAGCGTTGTGACTGAGAGCCAGTGAGCCGCTCTGACCGTATGGACGAAGACGCATATCCACGCGGAAAACAAAGCCATCAACAGTGTTGGCATCCAGCGCCGCAATCAGTTTCTGACCGAGGCGAATAAAGAAATCCTGATTATCCAGCGAACGGCTACCGCCCTGGGTTTGGCCATGTTGCGGGAAACAGAACATCAGATCGATATCGGAAGAGAGATTCAGTTCGCAGGCACCCAGCTTACCCATGCCGATGACTGACATGCGCTGGGGTTGAGGCTCGCAACCCTCTTCCGCTTTGGAGTAAGGCGTGCCCCACTTGGGGGTGTAAAAATCGTACAGCCAGTTCAAGGCCTCATCGACGCAGATATCTGCCAGATAGCTCAGCTCTGCTGTGGTCTGCCACATATTTGCAGTGAAAGAGAAGTCACGCCAGATAATACGCATCATCATCTGACGCCGAAACTGACGCAAAGCACAGTGCAGATCATTTTCGGTGCTGCAGCCTGCCAACTTAGCCTGCAGGATTGCTCGCATCCGGACAGCATTTAGCGGGGCAGTGAACCACTCCTGCTCCAGCATCTCTGCCAATAAAGAGGGAAAACGCAGCATACTATCGACAACATATTCACTGCAGACAATAATTTTTTCCGCATGGGGCAGTGCTTTCAGTCCCTCAAAAAGCTCAGCGTCCAACCCATTTTGCAGTTTCTGCCACTGCTGATCCGATGTTGTTTGCAGGTTTTCCGGCAGCTGTTGGGCAGGTTGTTGCAGGATCGATGACGACATGATGCTTCCTTATCTATTCTAATCTTCTGGTAACAATACGATGCCAGCGATAAAAGCCACAATAATTGCAGCAGAATATCTGTCAGCACAAACCTGACAGAAGACATAACCTGATACAGATCCCTGGCAGTACAACCAAAGCAAGCTTATCCAAAAGACACGGGCAATGCGAAATTTTATGCCCAAAGCCTATGGGAACAAGGACTGGCGCTCATTTCATATCTCCGTTTTGCTCCGCACAATGTATAATGCCGACGCCCCAAAGGGATTCGGGTGCAATAAAAAGCATATCATTCCAATTGCAAAGGACCATCCCATGGCCCAAACCATATCCCAAGGCTTTTTGCGTAATTTTCTTGGCAACTCCCCTGTGTGGTACAAGCAAGTTATTCTCGCCTTTCTGATTATCAACCCTATTCTCTATATGACCCCTGGACTCGGCCCTTTCGTGACAGGCTGGCTTCTGATTGTCGAATTCATATTCACTCTGGCAATGGCCCTCAAATGCTACCCGCTGCAGCCTGGCGGTTTGCTGGCAATTGAGGCGATTGTCATTGGACTAGCATCCCCCGAAACAGTAATGCATGAGATTGAAGGAAACCTTGAGGTTATTCTCCTACTGGTCTTTATGGTGGCCGGCATTTACTTTATGAAGCAGCTGCTGCTCTTTGCCTTCACTAAGATCTTGCTGGGAGTACGTTCAAAACCCATACTTTCTTTACTCTTCAGTATCACTGCAGCCCTCCTGTCGGCATTTCTTGATGCACTGACCGTGACTGCGGTAGTTATCAGCATTGGCGTTGGCTTCTACTCTGTTTATCACAAGGTTGCCTCAGGCAAGCAGTTTCACCATGACAGCCATGACCACGGCAATGATGGTTCTCTGGCAGAACAACACCATAATGATCTTGAGCAGTTCCGGGCCTTCCTGCGTAGCCTACTGATGCATGCAGCCGTGGGTACCGCATTAGGCGGTGTCTGCACATTAGTCGGTGAACCACAAAACCTGTTGATCGCCAAGGTAGCAGGTTGGAACTTTGTCGAATTCTTTACCCGAATGGCCCCGGTAACTATGCCTGTTCTGGTTGTTGGTCTGCTCACGTGCCTGCTTCTGGAGAAAACGAAGGTCTTTGGTTATGGCGAATTACTCCCAGAGTCCGTACGCCAGATTCTGGAGAATTTTGATAAGCACCAAACTGAAAAACGCACAGGTAAAGATAAAGCCGCTCTGATTGTTCAGGCCGTTACCGCCGTATTTCTGATATTAGCCCTGGCATTTCATATTGCAGAGGTCGGCCTGATAGGCCTGGCTATTATCGTGCTGCAAACAGCACTTAATGGTATAACTGAAGAACACCAGATCGGACATGCTTTTGAGGAAGCTCTGCCGTTCACCGCATTATTGGTGGTCTTTTTCTCTGTGGTGGCTGTAATCCATGAGCAACATCTTTTCCAGCCATTTATCCACATGGTTTTAAGCCTGGAAACCAGCCAGCAACCCGCAATGCTTTTTATTGCTAACGGCGTGCTGTCTGCCATCAGTGATAATGTGTTTGTTGCAACGGTTTATATCTCTGAGATTAAAGCTGCACTGGATGCCGGAGAGATTACCCGTGAGCACTTCGATACTCTGGCTGTTGCCGTTAATACAGGTACAAATCTGCCCAGTGTCGCAACACCAAACGGCCAGGCAGCCTTTCTTTTCCTGTTAACCTCTGCCATTGCGCCTTTGATCCGTCTATCCTACGGCCGAATGGTGGTAATGGCGCTGCCTTACACCATTGTCATGTCTGCCATGGGCCTGTATGCCGTAATCTACTGGGTGCACTAACCCTGAGCGACGTCTTACGCCTTAATCTGGCGTCATAAAAGAAACTGCTGTAATTTATTTTACAGGCTGCCCATAAAACTGCCGTGCTTTATGTAAACGCGGCAGTTTCTTTTTTCTGCTTATAAATCAAAGCACACCAGTCTATCTTCTTCAAAAACGATGTTACCGGCATAAAAGCTGTTTACATTTCTCCTTTAGCGCCACCCTTGCTTCGTTCAAACGTATGTTTTAAATTCGGCAGTCTTTGACTCAACTCAAAAGCAATCATCCAATAAAGAAAACAAAAATAAAATCGGAGCCGCTATGACACTTTCGCAACTTACAGAGAGTTTTATACCAGACAGCCTTAGGCAAGATCAGGATCGGCTTATCCATGCCCGAACCGTTGTCACCGTTGCCCTTCTGGCCGGTGTCATCGCACCTGTCTTTGCAATGAGCTATTTCAAGAATCAGCACCCTGCTATGGGCTGGGGCATTCTGGTGGGTAGCGCAGGGCTTCTGATCGGGCCTATCCTGTTGCGTATTACCGCAAAGGAGCGATGGGTAGCCGAAGGTGTGATCAGCTGTATGTATGCGATGATCGTCTGGATGCTTTATGTTAATGGAGGCATCATGTCGAGCAGTGCCCTCTGGATGGCATCCATTCCTTTTGCCGCCATTTTTATCGCCGGGCGAGGCTCCGGCTATTTCTGGTCATTGATCAGCTTGTGTACCATCGCTACGTTTCTCTATATTGATCAAAACAGCATTCCTCTGCCGGAGTCCCCGATTCCGGAAAGCATGATTCCCTCTCAGCAAGCAAAATCCCTGATCGGAATGAGCCTGATTGTTATGGTTCTGGCTCTGGCATTTGATAAAGCTAAGTCCAAGGGTTTTGAGCAACTGGAAACAGCCCGTAAAGCCAGTGAACAGAATGAGCAACGTATTGCGGAAATTCTAGCTAAGGTCACCTCCTCAGTGCATCAGGCAGAAAACGTCAGCCGTGATGTCACCTCCAGTGCTCAGCGCATCACCCAAACCATGCAGCAACAAAACCAGGCTCTGGGAAGTATGGTTGAAGAGGCCGATAAGATCGTCACCGATGTTTGCCAGCAAGCTAGTGATGCCGACCTTGCGGTAACCACTGCCAAGAAAACCGGCTCGGAAGCCAATGAGGGCGGAGCGGTCATGAACAACGCAGTTAACAAGCTTAACCGGGCCACAGAGGTCATTATGGACGCCGCTGGGCGACTGGAAACACTGGAGCAAAGCAGTCATGAAGTGAACTCCATCGTGGTTATGATCCACGATATTGCAGAGCAGACCAACCTGCTGGCACTCAATGCCGCCATTGAAGCAGCCCGTGCCGGAGAGCAGGGCCGGGGCTTCGCTGTCGTTGCCGATGAGGTTCGGAGCCTGGCTGAGCGCACCCGCAATGCAACTCAGGATATCAGTGATAAGATCCGCCTGATTGTTGATGGCACCGAGTCTGCCGTTGCGGCCATGCAGGAAGGTAGTCAGGAGGTACAGCTGGGGCAGAGCCATGCCCAGGCTGCCCAGGAACAGATTCAGGCGATTATCCAGGATACCTGCCAGCTGGGCCAGCAAATGGAGCAACTCTCCACTACAGGGCAACAGCAACAAACAACCTTTACCCACTATACGGAAGAGATCCGCAATATTGGCCAGCAAGTTGTACAGTTAGCGGACGAAACGCAGCAAATTCAAAGTAATATTGAGCAACTGGATCAAATTATGGGAGAACTGAGCCGGTCGGTAAGAGCATTCGAGACAGCCTAGATATTTTGAAGGCCATTTTCTCGCCAAGGAAGGCAAAATATTGCACTATTACCCGCTCGCGATGATCGCTGACCTCCCGTGACCAGCTGACTCCCAAGAGGTAATCTCCACCATGCAAAAACTGGCTACTCTCACCTGCCTGTTAACACTTTATGCTTGCGGAGAAGGCTCTGATGAAATAAACACCTCCAGTAGCAAGGGGGCAGGTGATACATCTATATGCAGTAGCGTTTATTATTCAACTCAAGCGGCTAACACCTCTGGCTTAGATCCTCTACTGAACGCCCAGTGGCACCTCCTTAATAACAGAAACAACCCAGGGGCAGCCGGTCAGGATATCAATCTTCCACAGACATTATGGAATGAAGCCACCGGAGCCGGAGTCAAAATCGCAGTGATCGATGGCAGCATTGATTACAGCCACCCGGACCTGCAGCCCAACCTTGACCTGGATAACTCTTGTCAGTTTGGCGTCCCTCTATCAGGCGGGCATGCAACATCCGTCGCGGGCCTTATCAGCGCGGTCAGAAATAACGCACTGGGTGGGTCAGGGGCTGCCCCTGAAAGCAAAATCCAGGGTTTTAATACGCTTGATGCAGACCCCACCGTAACCGTTTGGGAAACATCACTATCTGCAACCAGCGAACGTAATCGCGATATTGATATTTTCAATATGAGTCTGGGCTATGGCATTGAAACAACGCCCATTGATTACGACACTAATATTGCGTCCATGATTAAGTCCGGTACGGAGTCCGGCCGCAAAGGTCTGGGCGCGCTTTATTTTAAAGCAGCAGGGAATAACTTCAGTGATCCTGCATGTTCAACAGAGAACTACCACTCAGAGCTTCTGCCATGTCAGGGATCAGCCCTAGACCCGGATAATAATATCCCCTATCTGATGGTGGTATCGTCCCTGAATGCAAACGGCACGAAAGCCAGTTATTCCTCCTCGGGCGCGAATATACTCTTTTCATCTCCCGGAGGTGACAGCCGGACGGGGCTTGTCACCACAAATGATATCAGTCTGGCAACCGGTCTTACTGATATCAGAGGTTTTAAAGGCTACACCAGAGCTTTTTCAGGAACATCCGCAGCAACACCTTTGGTGTCAGGGGTGGCCGCCTTAGTTCTTGAAGCAAACTCGGATTTAGGCTGGCGGGATGTACGGGATATTCTGATCAGAACCGCGGATAAAGTTGATACGGGTGACAACTCTGGCGAGGATAACTACATTGTCATCGGCAATGATGGCTCGATATTAAAAACCCGCACACCATCTACTAACCTGATTATTGAAAATGCCTGGCAGACAAACGCAGCAGGGCTTTCGTACCATAACCACTATGGTTTTGGACGAATCAATGCAGCTAACGCGTTAAATAGCGCCAAATCCTATAGCGCTAACTTACCGGACCTTATAAGCGTCAGCACGGAAAATGGAAGCGGCGGAGTCATACCCAATAGCAGCAATAATCCCTTATCATCCTCACTCTCCATTTCAAGCGAACTAAGCACTGTAGAGTCTGTCCAACTCAAGCTCGAGCTGAGTCACCCCTATGCTTCCGATCTGATGGTTAAACTGATTGCACCGTCAGGTACAGAGAGTATCGTGATGACACCCAGAAATGCGCTTAATGCTGAAATTAACCATTATGAGTTCACGTTACTGAGTCAGATGTTCTATGGAGAAACAGCCGCAGGTTCCTGGCAGCTTCAGGTGTACGATACACAGGCAGATGCTTTTGCCACAGGTACTCTCCACAGCTGGTCATTGACCATTTTAGGACACTAAGCAAATATAAGCCGACCAGCTTTAACAAACACAGGATAATAGAAATGCGTTTATTGACCCTGATACTCTCTGGTTTACTGACACTGCTACCGCTATCAGCCTGTGCTTACGATGGTAAAAAACCGGTGGTGACTCAGGATCAGCTTCCTGCACACCTGAAAACCGGAAAACAGATCCGTATCGAAAACAGTCATTACCTGATTCTCGACCAGGTCAGAGCCTATAACACTGAAAGCCAAACAGGTCAGAGAGCCCTGCAAGGCAGTGACACTGAAATTGGCCGGAAAGGCAACTATAGCATCCAGGCAAAAGCCACTGCCAATGACGACGGGCGCCCGGTTATCTGGAATCAAACCACTCAACGCTACGCTGTTCTACTGGATGAGCTGGGCCTTGTGCTCACCGAAAACGGTGAGGCTGAAGCAGTTGCCCAACAGTATGGAATGTCTCTGTCCGTTCAAATCAAACGCCTGAACAGAGCCTACTTCCGGATTGATGCGAACAGAATTCCAGATCTGATGCGCCAGCTACAGCAGGATAGTCGAGTCAAATCCGTCATCCCGAGTTTAATGGAAAACCCTCGTCAGCCTATGTAGCCCTGAAAACGACTAAAATCTTCAGGACTGAGAAGCTTTCCAGTCCTGGGCTGCCTGAAAGCGCGCCTTCAGATAAACCATTAACTCATCAAGAGCTGACTCAGCCGCTGGCGCATCACTTTGCTCAATAGCCTGATACAGGCGCCGGTGAACAGCCACTACATCCACACGGTCCCGAAAACGATACACCACCATATTGGTGACCGGCTGCATCGCCTCAATAACCGCGTACATCAGAAACTGTAGCATTGAGTTCTGACAAGCATCCACCAGAGCGCGATGAAAACGCACATCAGAAGCGCAAAACTCCTCATCCGTCAGAGACTCAGACTGTTGCTGCTCCAACTCCTGCTGCAGCTGCCTCAGTACTGATTTATCAGGGTTGCGGGCAGCCAGGCGGACACAGGTTCTCTCCAGCTCGTGACGGGCATCGGCAATCTCAGTCAGACTAAACTGATCCATACTTGCCAAGAGGGTTGCCGAAGCGGTCAGGCTTTCACTGGCATCATCCAGAGACGGGCGGTTAACAAATGTCCCACCGGTAGGGCCACGGCGGGACCTGATCAGATTTTGTGCCGCCAAACGCTTCAGGGCTTCTCGAATAGTTGGGCGAGACACCTGATAGCGAGCAGCCAGCTCATCCTCAGTTGGCAGACGATCATCAGCTTTAAGTTCACCGGAAAGGATCGCTTCGCGCAGCTGTTCAGAGATCTGCTTGGCAAGACTTTGTGTCATCAGGGGTTGGATTTTCACAACAAACCTCGGAATAGAATGATATTTGGCTGATGGCCGACGGGCTGAACATCAAAAGCAGCAGACTCAGAACATAGTGATATTTGCCGCATTATTTTATAGCGAATAGTAGCAGAATCCATAAGATGACGCACCATTCTTCTATTTGTTTGACAAATAGAAGAATTAGCGATTAACCTTGCTTTATCAACGCAGCAGAACAATACGAATCAACTCTGCTGCAAACAAACTTCGATTAATCCAAAGGTTAACCCCTTCTTAAAAGCGAAGGCTAATATCCCTGATAAACAAGGTGTCACAGTATGAATAAAGCACTGGTTCTGGAACAGGAAGAGAAGAAAACACTGGCAGGTGTTCGCACTCTGGATGCAAGCGAACTGCCTGAAGGCGATGTTCTGGTCAATATCGAATATAGCTCTATGAATTATAAAGATGCCCTTGCCGTGACCGGCACAGGAAAAATTGTTCACCAGTTCCCTATGGTGCCGGGCATCGATCTGGCTGGAACCGTTGCTGAGTCTGACAACCCTGACTACAACGCCGGTGATGCCGTTGTTCTGACCGGCTGGAGTGTTGGTGAAAAATACTGGGGTGGCTATGCTCAGCAGATGCGGCTGCAATCCAAGTGGCTGGTACCTCTTGCTGAAGGCCTGACTGCCAAGCAAGCGATGACAATCGGTACTGCGGGTCTGACCTCTATGCTCTGCGTTATGCGCCTGCAGGAAAGCGGCCTCAAACCGGAGCATGGCCCTGTACTGGTCACCGGGGCAACCGGTGGTGTAGGAAGTCTGGCGGTCGCCCTACTGGCAAAAAATGGCTTTGAAGTTGTCGCCGTCAGTGGTAAAGCAGACAGTGTCGATTACCTGAAAAAACTGGGTGCCTCAGATGTACTGCCACGTAGCGAATTTGAAGAAAAAGCCCGCCCACTGGATAAGTCTCGCTGGGCCGGTGCTGTCGATACCGTTGGTGGCGATATTCTGGCCAAAGTTCTGTCTCAGATGAACTACAACGGCCGTGTGGCAACCGTTGGCCTTGCATCCAGCTTTGCTCTGAACACTACTGTTATGCCGTTTATTCTCCGCGGTGTAGATCTGCTGGGCGTTGATAGCGTTATGATCCCTTACGAACGTCGCGTTCAGGCCTGGAACCGCCTGGCAAAAGAGTTGCCACAGGAAATTATGGATCAGGTATCGGAAGAGATATCTCTGGAGCAGCTGCCGGAGCAGGCGCAAAACATGGTTGAAGGAAAAGTAAAAGGCCGTGTACTGGTAAACCCTAACCTTTAAAGTTAAGCCGATCTTCTCTTAACAGGCAGACAATAAAAAGGCCGCACGACTCCGGTTTTGTTACCGGGGTTGTAGCGGCCTTTTTGGCGAATCCTTCCGCAGCTGAACAAACTCAGCTCACAGTGATAATCCCTAGGAATTAACCCAGGAAATAGCGCGACCAGAAAATAGTGGCTGGCAGGCAGTTCATGCCGATAAGTATCGCCAGGCCTGGAATAAAGTAGATTAAACCAGCTTCGTCACGGAATTCTTCGTCATGATGGGACATTTCAGATCCTCACAGATTGATTTAAAGGGTGCTGAGACTTGTTTTTTTCTTAGTCGTTCTTATAGATAAAAGCTTTTGACTTAAATCAAATTATGACGGGCATTTTACGGAGATATGACAAGCTGTCCAGTCCGACTTTAGACCTTATTCAGCTCCGACGCTGCAAGAAAGAGTGTAGGTGGTACGAAGTGACGTGAGCAGGGCGAAATGACAGGGCCTGCACAAAATAGTGTTAAATAACCGAACGCCCGCCTTCCACAGGCAAGACCACCCCGGTCAGATAGGGGTTATTGAGAATATAATGAATAGTCTGAGTAATGACATCAGCACCGGGCTCGATCTGCAAGGCTGACTTCTTCAGCGCTTTCTTCCGGTACTCAGCATCATCGTCCGGCTGAAACATAATAAGCGCTGGTGCGATGGCATTCACTTTAATATCCGGCGCAAAACCAGCAGCAAAAGATTGCGTCAGGCTTTCCAGGCCCGCTTTGGTTGCAACATAAGCGCCATGTTTTTTCGAACCCTTGCACACCACTGCATCGCTTAAGTGAACAATATCTCTCGGGCCATTATGGGCAAGTAGTAAAGGCTGGCACGCCTGATTGATCAGAAAAGGCGCCAACATATGAACACTGAACAGGTGCTGAAAATCATTGGCAGCCTGACTAAGACTGGCGTTATCCACACCCTTTTGATCCGGTAGCCAATCGGAAGCGTTGTGGATAATTGCCCTGAGGCAGGAGGTTTCTTTTTTCAAGCAAGCAATAAAGTCAAGAATACCAGCCTGGTCACTGAAGTCTGCCTTTAACGTTGTAACCCCCTTCGCTCTGAGCTGTTCCAGATCAGGTCGCTCAGTGCGATACGTAATAATCACAGACTGCCCCTGATCTGCCAGAGCCTCTGCCGCGTGACGACCCAGACGCCGGCCACCACCGGTAATCAAAATCGGTGCTTTCATATCCGCACTATTTTTAACGCCTGCATTCATCAACCTGCCGCCCCAATCAGAACATCACTTACGCGGAGCGTAAGCAAAAACATCGGAAAAAACACACTCATCCGATAAGCCATACTGGATCAGGGTATCTGTTACGGAGTAGACCATATTGGGCGAACCACTGGCATAGACCGTCGCATCATCAAATTTACCATGATCTTGAATCATCGCATCATGCAGCATCCCCACATGCCCTTCCCACTCCTGGCCCGGCAACAGATCGCCAACAACCGGTACAAAATGGAAATTTTCATATTCACACTGCCACTTCTCAGGTAGCTCTGCCATGTAGAGGTCCTGTGGTCGGCGCGCGCCCCAGTAAAGATAAAGCTGCTGATCAGAACCCTGCTCAAATGCTTCTTCTAGCAGAGCTTTCATCTGGGTAAAGCCTGTACCTGCAGCGACAAAAAACGCCTTATCGGTTCCTGTTTGCTTCAGTGTACATTCACCTTTTGGCAGCTCAACCTGGATGCTCTTACCTTCCTGCAAGGTCTGCAGTAACAGGCGTGAATTATCGCGATCCGGTAAGTGTTGAATATGCAGCTCTAACCGACGGCCATCAGGGCGGTTGGCTATAGAAAATGCGTTACGCTCACCATTAGGCAAAATCACCTCAAGATATTGCCCTGCAACATAGTCCGGCATATTACCGGCAGGTGTTTGCAGCACAACCTGATACACATCTGAGCTGCCGAGCAGTTCGGCACTCTCAATCTGACAAGCCATTGTCTTCACTATATATTCTCCTGGTGCCAGTACCCGATGAAGCCGAACCTCAGCCGGACCTCTGGCAGATGCAGTACAAAATAAAAAAGTTTTTCCGGGTGTTGCCGTCTGAAGACCGGCGGAGGTTCGATAAACAACCTCTCCACTCAGCAATGTGGTTTCACACACTTCGCAGACACCGTTTTTACACCCTCTCAGCAGACGGAATCCCTGTTGTTTTGCAGCCGCCAAAAAGTTCTCATCACAGGCCACATTAAAACTTGCAGCCTTGTGAAGACACTCGATTCTGAGGGTGCGTTTATTCTTTGTGATCATCCCGCTTTACCGCCCCTGATTTCAATCGGTTGTTTATTCGCCGCCATCAGGAAGTTCTGCTGAGATACAGGATGCATATCCGGAACATCGTCTCAGGATGAAGCTTTATCAAAAATACCCAGTTCGTCCCAAAGATCATCCACACGCTGCTTAACAGCAGCATCCATCTCGATAGGCTCCCCCCACTCCCGATCTGTCTCACCCGGCATCTTATTGGTGGCATCCATACCCATTTTGGAACCCAGGCGAGGAATCGGTGAGGCAAAATCCAGGTAATCGATCGGCGTGTTTTCAATCATGGTCGTATCCCGCGCCGGGTCCATACGAGTAGTGATTGCCCAGATCACATCCTTCCAGTCCCGCACATTAATATCGTCATCAGTAACAATCACAAACTTGGTGTACATAAACTGACGAAGAAAAGACCAAACCCCCATCATTACCCGCTTGGCATGACCAGGGTACTGCTTCTTCATGCTGACCACCGCCATACGATAGGAGCAGCCTTCCGGGGGCAGATAGAAATCCACGATCTCCGGAAATTGCTTCTGCAGAATCGGTACAAATACCTCATTCAGTGCGACACCCAGCACAGCAGGCTCATCCGGTGGACGACCCGTATAGGTACTGTGATAGATGGGATCTTTACGATGCGTAATTCGCTCCACCGTAAACACCGGGAAGCTTTCGACTTCGTTGTAATAACCTGTGTGATCACCAAACGGGCCTTCCGGAGCCAGCTCATCGGGATAAATATGGCCTTCCAGAATAATCTCGGCATTAGCCGGAACCTGCAGGTCATTGCCGATACATTTGCCCAGCTCGGTTTTAGAACCACGTAGCAAACCGGCAAAAGCATACTCGGACAGAGTATCCGGTACAGGTGTTACCGCACCCAAAATAGTTGCCGGGTCAGCACCCAGGGCAACCGAAACCGGGAAAGGTTTACCTGGATGCACCTGTTGCCACTCACGGAAATCCAGCGCACCACCGCGGTGGGAAAGCCAGCGCATAATAAGCTTGTTTTTACCGATCAGCTGCTGACGATAAATACCCAGATTCTGACGCTCTTTGTGCGGGCCTTTGGTAATCACCAGCGGCCAAGTTACCAGGGGGCCAGCATCTCCGGGCCAGCAGGTCTGTACCGGAATTTTATAGAGATCAACAGCATCACCTTCGATCACGACTTCCTGACAGGCCGGGTTACGCACCTTTTTAGGCCCCATGCTGAGCACTTTCTTAAAAACGGGCAGCTTTTCAATGGCATCTTTAAAGCCCTTGGGAGGCTCAGGTTCTTTCAGGTAAGCCAGTAGTTTGCCGACATCCCGCAAAGCAGTAACGTTATCTTCCCCCATCCCCAGTGCCACGCGACGAGGAGTACCAAACAGATTACCAAGAACCGGCATATCGTGACCGACAGGGTTTTCAAACAGTAAAGCAGGGCCTTCAGCACGAAGTGTCCGATCACAGATTTCGGTCATCTCAAGATAGGGATCGACGGGTTTCGAGATGCGCTTTAACTCGCCCATCGCTTCTAACTGATCAATAAATTCACGCAGGTCTTTATAACGCATAGATATTCCTGATCTTCCTCTGGCAACCGCTGCCAACGGATTTAGACGATATAAGTCAATGGTTCAACGAAAGCTCACACGAGAATGCAGGTCGTGCAATTTGCTTTCGCCAGATGTGAAAAAGGGTAAGCGTTGCTTACCCTCTTATTCAGGCTTTCAAAAGTACTAAACCGCTCTCTGAGCTTAAACCGCTTATTTGCGCTTCATGGCCTCAAAGAATTCATCATTGGTTTTCGTATCTTTTAAACGATCAATCATAAATTCTATGGCGCCGGTATCTTCCATTGGATTAAGCAGTTTACGCAAAATCCACACCCGCTGCAGACCATCCTCTGTTGTCAGAAGATCCTCACGACGAGTACCGGAACGACGGATATTGATCGCCGGATAAACACGTTTTTCTGCAATCTTACGATCCAGATGCAGCTCCATGTTACCGGTACCTTTAAACTCTTCGAAGATCACTTCGTCCATTTTGGAACCGGTGTCCACAAGAGCAGTTGCGATAATGGTCAGACTGCCACCATGCTCAATATTACGGGCAGCACCAAAGAAGCGCTTAGGTTTTTCCAATGCATGAGCATCAACACCACCGGTCAGAACTTTACCGGAGGATGGAATAACGGTGTTGTAAGCACGAGCCAGACGGGTAATCGAGTCCAACAGAATCACAACATCTTTTTTGTGTTCTACGAGACGTTTAGCGCGCTCGATCACCATTTCTGCAACCTGAACGTGACGAGCAGGCGGCTCATCAAATGTCGAGGCGACAACTTCACCCCGAACAGACCGGGTCATCTCGGTAACTTCCTCAGGGCGCTCATCGATCAACAGAACGATCATATGGCACTCAGGGTTATTACGGGTGATGGAAGAAGCGATGTTCTGCAACATCAGGGTTTTACCGGCCTTGGGAGGGGATACAATCAGACCACGCTGACCTTTACCTACCGGAGCCACCAGGTCGATCACCCGGGCAGTAAGGTCTTCAGTGGAGCCGTTACCGATCTCCATAATCAGACGCTCATCCGGGAACAGAGGCGTCAGGTTTTCAAACAGGATTTTGTGTTTGGAATTTTCCGGCTTGTCAAAGTTAATCTCATTAACTTTCAACAGCGCAAAATAACGTTCGCCATCCTTTGGAGGGCGAATTTTACCCGCAATGTGGTCACCCTTGCGCATATTGAAGCGACGAATCTGGCTTGGCGAGACATAGATATCATCCGGGCCGGCCAGGTAAGAGCTATCCGCTGAACGCAGGAAACCAAAGCCGTCCTGAAGAATCTCCAGAACACCATCGCCATAAATATCTTCACCGCTTTTAGCGTGTCGTTTCAGGATGGCAAAAATAATATCTTGCTTGCGTGAGCGAGCAACGTTGTCAATACCCATTTGTTGGGCAAGGTCGATCAATTCTGGGACAGATTTTTGCTTTAATTCGGTAAGATTCATGGGTCGTTAGGAGCTTTGGTTTAGGGGCTAGGTTTACGAAAATTCTGGCGAATGGTTTCGTTCAGACTGGGACTGACCAGCGACTTAATGCCGGTAGCATTATAAGGAGAAGGCATGCGGAACACATACAACGAAAAGAAACATACCACTAATGAAGTCAGTATACCAGTCTTTACTGGCATATATTGCGCAGACCCATGAGCCTGCGCAATATCTGATCACTTAAAGGTTGCCGTCAAGGAAAGCAGCCAGTTGTGATTTAGACAGGGCACCTACTTTTGTTGCTTCAACGTTACCGTTCTTAAAAAGCATCAGTGTAGGAATACCACGAATACCAAATTTAGGCGGTACATCTGTGTTTTCATCAATATTCAGCTTGCAGACCTTAATCTTGCCTGCATATTCCTGAGCAATTTCTTCCAGAACAGGGGCGATCATTTTGCAGGGACCACACCACTCAGCCCAGTAATCAACCAGTACAGGAAGATCTGCCTTCAGAACATCATCATCAAAAGACGTATCACTAACATTTACAATATTTTCGCTCATTTAAATGCCTCCGGGGCAATTTTAATCGGCTCGTAAGATCCCTGCATAACGTTAAAACTGCATCAGCAGCTTATCCAAAGACAAGAACGAGCCTAAGACGGTATAGAGTACAGAAGTCAGCCTGTCCCTAGGATAGAAACAGCAATGACATCAGTATCTGAATGAATAACACTATAATAGCACCGGAATGCCTGACGGTAAAAGTTGGAATTAAGCATAAGCTAATAAATAACAGGTCTTGCTAATACACAAACAGAGGGACAATCCTCCTCTATGCATAGATAGCGACAAAGTAATCAGAAGAGCTTCACCAACAGCTGAATCAGCGCCAAAACCCTCCGCAAAACAACAGAATGTCATAGATTCGTCATGTGACACTTTTATGATCGTGCCATAATAAGAGAACTTTCAGCGTGACAGTAAGGCTAGGAATAATGAGCGATACGGATAAGCCAGCAACAGCTCCTTCAGACACCAGCTACGATAACGATCTGCTTGCCGCTATCGATCTTGGCTCCAATAGCTTCCATCTGATGGTTGCCCGCTCCGTTCAGGAAGAGATACGGACGCTTGAACGCCTCGGCGAAAAAGTCCAGCTTGCAGCAGGCCTTGATCAGAAGAACAACCTGACCGAGGATGCACAGCAAAGAGCCCTCAGCTGCCTGAAGCGGTTTGCCCCTTTCCTCACAGGTATTCATCCGGATAACATTCGTATTGTTGGTACAAATGCTCTTCGCGCCGCCCGGAATACACCTTGCTTTCTCAACCGGGCGCAAAAAGTACTGGGGCATCCTCTGGAGATCATCAGCGGCCGGGAAGAAGCCCGCCTAATTTACATGGGAGCCGCACACTCTCTGGCAACGCCTCAGGGCAGGCGCCTGGTGGCAGATATTGGTGGCGGTAGTACAGAGTTTATTATTGGCGAAGGCTTTGAACCCAAAGCGCTGGAAAGCCTGCACATGGGTTGCGTTGCCTACAGCAAACGATTTTTCCCGGATGGGCAGATAACCACTAAACGCTACCAACAAGCGGTACTGGCGGCCAAAAATGAGCTTTTGAATATCGTCAAACCGTTCAAAAAGCTCGGCTGGCAACAAACCGTTGGTACCTCCGGTACGATCAAAGCCTGTGCGGCAGTGTTACAGCAAAATGGCTGGAGCGAAGGCCCGATTACCCGGGAAGCATTAACAAAACTCAGCAGAGCCTTACTCAAGTTCAAAGATCTTGATAGCGTTCAGCTGACCGGACTCCGGTCTGACCGGGCAAGAGTCTTTCCAGCCGGGATTGCTATTCTTCAGGCGATTTTCGAGCTTCTGGACATCCAGGAGATGACGTTTACAGATGGAGCTCTGAGGGAAGGGATCCTGTTTGATCTTCTTGGTCGCTTTTCTGACCATGATATCCGTGAAAAAACCGTAACCGCACTGAGCGAGCGTTACCATTCAGACCTGTCTCAGGCAGATGCCGTCACAAAAACAGCACTTCATCTTTTTGATCAGGTAAAAAATAACTGGAAGCTACAACATGATGAACTGAGACAGGTACTGCGTTGGGCGGCCCAACTGCATGAGATCGGCCTAGGCATTTCCCATAGTCAGTTCCACAAACATGGCGCTTACCTGCTGCATCACTCTGACTTGCCGGGTTTCTCCCACCAACACCAATCAATGCTTGCCGTCCTGGTGCGTAGCCATCGCCGCAAATTTCCCATGGCCGAGTTCCGGTCGCAACCGGACATTCTGGTACAGCCTCTGATCTGTCTCGCCATACTTCTGCGCCTCGCGGTCCACCTGAACCATAGCCGCCCGGACGAAGCCAACCTAAGTGCAAAAATTGAAGTCGATGGCCAACAGATCAAGCTCAGCTTTCCGAATGGCTGGTTTGAAGATAATCCTCTGACTCTGGCAGATCTGGAGACCGAGCAGGCTTATCTGCAGGCCTATGGTTATAAGCTAAGCTTCTGAAAAAACCTGTAAAGATACTCTGCCATATAATGACTAAGACTTGAGAACGATCCTTTAAAAGGACGTTCCCACCATTGAAGAAGAGGTTTGATCAAGCGACACACACGACTCATATAAAAGGAGAAGTACATGTCCAGCCAACCAGAGAGCAAAGACAGTCTGCATACTTTGTCGAGTCTTCATGTCGGTGAAGACACCTACCACTATTACAGCCTGATCAAAGCTGAAGCAGAATTGGGCGACATCCGTCGCCTTCCCTTCAGCCTGAAGGTTCTGCTGGAAAACCTGCTACGCCACGAAGACGATCTGACCGTCGATAGAAATCACCTCAAAGCGATAGCCGACTGGCTGAAAGAGCGCCGCTCCGACACCGAAGTTCAGTTTCGCCCCGCCCGGGTTTTGATGCAGGATTTCACTGGTGTCCCCGGTGTAGCAGATCTCGCAGCCATGCGTCATGCGGTTCAGAAGGCGGGTAAAGACCCAGCCCGAATCAACCCCCTGTCACCGGTAGATCTGGTGATCGATCATTCTGTTATGGTGGACCACTTTGGTAACGCAGACGCCTTTAAAGAGAATGTCGCCATTGAGATGACGCGCAACAAAGAGCGCTATGAGTTTCTGCGCTGGGGACAGCAGGCATTTGAAAATTTCCGTGTCGTACCACCGGGTACCGGTATCTGTCATCAGGTGAATCTGGAGTATCTGGGTAAGACGGTCTGGCACAAAACAGAAACGGATGGCAAAACCTTTGCCTATCCGGACACACTGGTAGGCACAGACTCTCACACCACGATGATCAACGGCCTGGGCGTTCTCGGCTGGGGCGTGGGCGGCATAGAGGCAGAAGCCGCCATGCTGGGCCAACCGGTGTCGATGCTGATTCCGGAAGTGATCGGCTTTAAGATCACAGGGCAGCTACGAGAAGGCATCACGGCTACAGACCTAGTACTCACAGTAACCGAGATGCTACGTAAAAAAGGCGTGGTTGGTAAGTTTGTCGAATTTTACGGTGAAGGTCTGCAAAGTATGCCCGTAGCAGACCGGGCAACACTGGCCAATATGGCGCCGGAATACGGTGCCACCTGTGGCTTCTTCCCGGTGGATGAACAGACCCTGAACTATCTGACGCTCACCGGACGCGAGCCGGAACAGATCGCACTAGTGGAAGCCTACGCCAAAGCCCAAGGGCTCTGGCATGATCCTTCAGCCAATCCCGAACCCCTCTATACCGACAGCCTTGAGCTGGATATGGGACAGGTCGAATCCAGCCTCGCGGGGCCTAAACGCCCCCAGGATCGTGTAGCCCTGAAAGATATACCCGCTAGTTTTGAACTACTGATGGCTACAGGTGAAGGCGCACCCAAGACCAGCGATCAGGTAACCACGGAGCTACAGAACCGCAAACTGGACTCAGAAGGAGGCCAGACCGCTGTTGGAGCTCAACACAGCCACTTTGAACACGCCGCCAGCCAGGTGTTGGAACTCAATGGTGTTAAAAACTGCCTCAATCCGGGCGCGGTGGTTATTGCCGCGATCACCTCCTGTACCAACACCTCCAACCCCAGTGTGATGATGGCGGCAGGGCTGCTCGCCCGTAACGCTGTTGCGAAAGGCCTGACAACCCAACCCTGGGTTAAAACCTCCCTTGCACCGGGCTCTAAAGTTGTGACCGAGTATCTGCAGGCTGCAGGTCTTGAAGAGAGTCTGAACCACCTTGGTTTCAACCTGGTGGGCTACGGCTGCACCACCTGTATCGGAAACTCCGGCCCACTGCCGGATGCCGTAGAACAAGCAATTACTGACGGCGATCTCACTGTTGCCTCGGTATTGTCCGGCAACCGAAACTTTGAAGGCCGGGTACACCCTTTGGTAAAAACCAACTGGCTGGCGTCACCCCCTTTAGTTGTGGCTTACGCTCTGGCGGGTAATATCCGGGTTGACCTGCAGAAAGATCCGCTGGGCCATACTCCCGATGGTCAACCGGTATATCTAAGGGATCTCTGGCCCAGTCAGCAGGAGATCGCAGATGCCGTGGAGCAGGTCAAAACCACCATGTTCCGACAACAGTATGGCGCGGTATTTGAAGGGGATGCGATCTGGCAGAACATTCAATTCCCACAAAGCAAGGTTTACGACTGGTCTGAAGACTCCAGCTATATTCAGCATCCCCCCTTCTTTGAGGGCATTCAGCCGCAGCCCGAACCGGTCGCGCCTATCGAAGATGCCTATATTCTGGCGTTGCTGGGTGACTCTGTTACCACCGATCATATCTCACCGGCCGGGGCATTTAAGCCGGAAACGCCAGCGGGACAATACCTGCAGTCACTGGGTGTAAAACCGGAGGACTTCAACTCTTACGGCTCTCGCCGGGGTAATCATAAAGTGATGATGCGCGGCACTTTTGCCAATGTTCGTATCCGCAATGAGATGCTCGACGATGTTGAAGGTGGTTATACCCGTTTTGTGCCCACCGGTGAGCAGATGGCTATTTTTGATGCCGCTGAGAAATACCGAGAGAAGAACATTCCTCTGGTGATTGTGGCCGGGAAAGAGTACGGCACAGGCTCAAGTCGGGATTGGGCTGCGAAAGGCACCCGCCTGTTAGGCGTGCGAGCAGTGATTGCGGAATCCTACGAGCGTATTCACCGTTCCAATCTGATCGGTATGGGAGTGATACCACTTCAGTTCCCTGCAGGAACGGATCGCAGAAGCCTTCAGTTGACCGGCAATGAGACACTCAGTATTCAGGGGCTTACCGGTGAGATTCATCCAGGTCAGCACCTGACTCTGACGGTGCGCTATAAAGATGGCCAAACCGCTGAGTGTGAACTGCTCTCTCGTATCGATACTGCCAATGAGGCGCTCTACTTCCACCACGGCGGGATTCTGCACTATGTGGTGCGTCAGATGCTGAACGACGACACCTGAGAATAAAACCCGGTCTAAAAAAATGCCCTGATCTGAATGCAATATATCAGAACCAGGGCACATTAATGAGACCCGTTAGCGTAATGCTAACGGGTCTTTTTCGATAAGCTGAAAGGCTTTTCCACGCTCTGTCAGGCTTTCTTTTTGCTTTTAAGCATCGCCCGCAGTGGGCCGGAACAACCATAGCCCAAAAAAGCCACTAACAAGACTGTAGCCGGGTCATAGGCAATCACCACAAAGGCAAGGGCAATTACAAACATGGTCAGAAATGGCACCCGCCCCTTCAGATCGATCTCTTTAAAGCTGCTATAGCGCACATTACTGACCATCAGCACACCAACCGCAGCAACAATAAAGGCTAATGCGTACTTATAGGATGTATCGATTAAGTTCAGGTCGCTGAAAGTCCAGACGATTCCGGCAATAATCGCCGCTGCCGCAGGGCTTGGTAAGCCGATAAACCAGCGCTTATCCACTGAGCCAATCTGCGTATTAAAGCGCGCCAGGCGTAGCGCCGCACCTGCGACATAAATAAAGGCAGCAAACCAGCCAATTTTACCGATATCTCCCAACATCCAGCTAAAAGACACCAGCGCCGGCGCAACACCAAAAGAGACCATATCCGCAAGGCTGTCATACTCTGCACCAAACTCACTCTGAGTATTGGTCATACGGGCAACACGGCCATCAAGGCCATCGAGAATCATGGAAACAAAAATCGCAATCGCGGCATTATCAAATACGCCATTCATTGCAGAAACGACAGCATAAAAACCAGAAAAAAGCGCACCTGTGGTAAACAGATTTGGCAACAGGTAGATCCCTTTACGGCGAACCTTTCTGCCTTCCTCTACCGTCTCTTCTTCTATCTCATCTTCGCCCATCGACAACATGCGGGTCTCTTCCACAAAATCGTCATCGTGAACTGATTTACTCTCAGGTTGAGCATTATCGGGCTGAGATTGCTTCTCTTGATCAGACATTGAAAAACCTATCACTAAAGATTGAAGCAGACATTCTACACCCTGAGTGCCCTCTGTCTCTATCGCTACTAGGTGTTAAATAGTTATCAAAAGCGCTGAAAACACCGCTTTCCCGATAAAACCTGTTTTAACGCAACAAGAGCATCGAACCCACCCTGTGCTCACAACAATAGCCAGTACAGAAACAACAGGTACAAAAAAGGCCAGCGTAAGCCGGCCCTTTTCAGATCAGAAAAGAAACTTAGTTCTTTTCTTTGTCTACGATCTTGCTTGCTGCGATCCAAGGCATCATAGCGCGCAGTTTGCCGCCAGTTTGCTCGATTGGATGCTCAGCATTGTTACGACGACGAGCGGTCATTGAAGGATAGTTAGTCTGGCCTTCAGCGATAAACATCTTCGCATATTCGCCATCCTGAATGCGCTTCAGTGCGTTGCGCATCGCTTCACGGGACTGCTCATTGATCACCTCTGGGCCAGTTACGTATTCACCGTACTCAGCGTTGTTAGAGATGGAGTAGTTCATGTTAGCGATGCCGCCTTCGTACATCAGGTCAACAATCAGCTTCAGTTCATGCAGGCATTCGAAATAAGCCATTTCAGGAGCGTAGCCCGCTTCTGTCAGCGTTTCAAAGCCCATTTTAACCAGCTCAACCGCACCGCCACACAGTACAGCCTGCTCGCCGAACAGATCCGTTTCAGTCTCATCTTTAAAGGTTGTTTCGATGATACCGGAACGACCACCACCAACGCCCATCGCGTAAGACAGTGCCAGCTCTTTAGCAGAACCGGATGCATCGCGGTAGATAGCGATCAGATCAGGAATACCGCCGCCTTTAACAAACTCAGAACGTACCGTGTGGCCTGGCGCTTTAGGTGCAACCATGATTACGTCCAGATCTGCACGTGGCTCAACCTGGTTGTAATGGATGGAGAAGCCATGGGCAAAAGCCAGAGTAGCACCCTGTTTGATGTTAGGGGCGATCTCTTCTTTGTACAGCTGACCCTGGAACTCGTCAGGGGTCAGAATCATAACCACATCAGCAGATGCTACAGCATCAGCAACGTCAGCTACTTTCAGACCGTGAGCTTCTGCTTTAGCACGGGAAGAAGAACCTGCGCGCAGACCAACAGTTACATCAACGCCAGAATCTTTCAGGTTGCACGCGTGTGCGTGGCCCTGTGAGCCGTAACCGATGATAGAAACCTTCTTGCCCTGGATGATGGACAGATCACAATCTTTATCGTAGTAAACTTGCATGTTGGCACGTCCTATAAATTAGGTGTCTCAGCGCTATACGCCCTGAGAAGCAGTTCTTGGTATTTGTTACTGAGATCTGCCGGCCGGGTAAGCCATCAGATTCTTCATTTTTTTGTTAGGGTCAGCAGTAAAGTTCTGTCAGCTCTTGCGCTGTTCTTTATCTGGGGCGTTAACCTCTTTGGGTTGTTTATCGCCTTGCCTGTTCCTGTTGAAGCTAAGATAAACCAGCGCAAGCATTGCGTAAAATGATATATATGCAACAATATATCCCAATTTCCGCAACACACGATTATAATCTGCTTCCTGAGGATCTTCCCCTTGGATACCCGACTGCTGAAACACTTTCTGGCCCTGTCTGAAACACTGCACTTTGGCCGTGCCAGCGAGGCATGTCATATCAGCTCTTCAGCCCTGAGCCGCAGTATCAAACAACTGGAAGAGTCCCTCGGCGTTAGCCTGTTTGAACGGGACAACCGCACCGTTAGCCTGACTCAGCAGGGCTTAAAGTTTCAGGTCTATGCCCGGGAAGCACTCAGTCAGTGGGATATGATCCGTAATGCACTACTGGAGGATGCGCAGGAGTTACAGGGTGAACTCAGTATGTACTGCTCCGTGACCGCCAGTTACAGTTTTCTGCATGATATTTTACGGCGCTTCCGAAGTCGTTACCCCAAGATTGAGATCAAATTACATACCGGTGCCCCTGAGCCTGCCGTTCATCGGGTATTAAATGGTGATGAAGATATCGCTATTGCCGCCCGACCCGATAACCTCTCCGGTGCCCTCGCATTTAAATCTACCGGCTTATCACCACTTCTGTTTATCGCACCCACAGATGATGCTGTTATCGCGCCCCAGTTTGCTGGTGATATTGAGCACGTAAACTGGTCCGACGTACCGATGATTCTCTCAGAGCAAGGCTTAGCCCGTACACGGGTTGATCGTTGGTTCAGCAACAAAGCCCTAAAACCCAATATTTACGCCCAGGTTGCCGGTAATGAAGCGATTGTCAGCATGGTAAGCCTGGGGTTTGGTGTCGGGGTTGTGCCCAAAATCGTGCTGGAAAACAGCCCGCTGGCCAATACTGTTCAGGTTTTGCCTGTGACACCAACACTGCCTGCTTTTGACGTAGGTGTCTGCGTGTTGAAAAAGAAACTGAAGAACCCTCTGATCGAAGCATTTTGGGCTCAGCTGTAGCGAGGTCATGACAAAGACAGCAAGGGAATAAAAAGACCGGAACAAAAAAACCGCTGAGCCCTCACTTCAGAGTCAGCGGTTTTTCTTGTGGCACAGCCTGCATACTCTTCGGCAGCAGGTTGAATTTCCGAGAACTTAAAGGCTAAGCACTTTCTCACCACGGGAGATACCGGATACACCGGTACGCACCACTTCCAGAACCGTATTCAGCCCCAGAGCCTGGATAAAGGCATCCAGCTTATCACCTTCACCGGTCATCTGGATCGTGTAGGTCGTACTGGTCATATCCACGATCTGGCCACGGAAGACATCTGTTGTGCGCTTAATTTCTGCACGTTGGGCTCCCACCGCCTTCACTTTAATCAGCATCAGCTCACGCTCAATATGCTGACCTTCGGTCAGGTCAACCAGCTTCACCACATCAAGTAGCTTGTTCAGCTGTTTAGTGATCTGCTCAATCACCTGATCTGAACCGACGGTGGTCAGGGTCAGACGAGACAGAGTCGGATCTTCCGTTGGTGCCACGTTCAACGATTCAATATTGAAATTACGCTGAGAGAACAAGCCCACAACACGGGACAGAGCGCCAGCCTCGTTTTCCATTAAGATGGAGATAATGTGTCTCATGATCAGGTACGCTCCGTCTTACTCAGCAACATGTCACGCATTGATCCTTGCGGGATCTGCATCGGGTAAACGTGCTCTTTCGGATCGACCATTACGTTTACAAACACCAGCTCATCTTTCATAGCAAAGGCTTTTTCTAGCGTTGGCTCAAGGTCTTCAATGCGGTTAACCGTCATCGCCTTGTGTCCATAGGCTTCAATCAGCTTCTCAAAGTCCGGCAGAGATTCCATATAAGAGTGCGAATGACGCTCTTTATAGTTCAGATCCTGCCACTGACGCACCATGCCCAAAGACTGGTTGTTCAGGTTGATGATCTTCACCGGAATGTTGTACTGCTTACAGGTCGACAACTCCTGCAACATCATCTGGAAACTACCTTCACCAGTGACCAGTGCCACATCGTTATCCGGGTAGTTCAGTTTGATGCCCATGGCCGCAGGAAAACCAAAGCCCATGGTGCCAAGGCCACCGGAAGTGATCCAGCGATTAGGCTTATCGAACTTGTAGTACTGAGCCGCAAACATCTGGTGCTGACCAACATCCGTCACCACGTAAGCATCACCCTTGGTCACACGCCATAACGCTTCGACCGCCTGCTGAGGCTTGATCGGACGATCTTCCTCCGCCTGATACAGTTCAGTGTGCGCCGCACGCCACTCATTGATCTGCTTCCACCACTCCGCCAGCGCATCAGCATCCGGAGAAGTCTGCGACTGACCCAGTAGAGTCAGCATCTCATTCAGAACCGAATCAACCGGGCCAACAATCGGCACATCGGCACGAACAGTCTTGGAGATAGAGGTTGGATCAATATCCACATGAACAATTTTTGCCGTTGGGCAAAATTTGCTGACATTATTGGTTGCACGGTCATCAAAACGAGCACCAATACAAACAATCAGATCCGAGCTGTGCATCGCCATGTTAGCTTCATAGCTACCATGCATACCCAGCCAGCCAACGCTTTGCTCGTCTGTCTGCGGGAAAGAACCAATACCCATCAGGGAAGTGGTCACCGGGAAGCCCAGTTTCTTCGCCAGTTCAGTAAACTGCGCAGACGATTTACCCAGAATAACACCGCCACCGCCATAGATAATCGGGCGCTTGGCTTTCTGCATCAGCTCAACCGCTTTCTTGATCTGACCGGTATGACCACGGGTCACAGGGTTATAAGAGCGAAGCTTCACTTTTTTCGGATATTCGTATTCAAAGCGATCGGTCGGGGCGGTCATATCCTTAGGGATATCCACAACCACAGGGCCCGGACGACCGGTTGAAGCGATATAGAAAGCTTTCTTGATGATCTCAGGAATTTCCGATGCGTGCTTCACACTGAAACTGTGTTTTACCACAGGGCGGGAAACACCAATTATATCGGTCTCCTGGAAGGCGTCTTCGCCAATCAGATGACTCATTACCTGACCACAGATAACAACCATAGGAATCGAATCCATATATGCGGTTGCAATACCCGTTACTGTGTTGGTCGCGCCAGGACCCGAGGTAACAAGAACCACACCTGGCTTACCCGCTGCACGGGCGTAACCGTCAGCCATGTGGGTAGCACCCTGTTCATGGCGTACCAGAATGTGTTTAACCTTATCTTGGCGGAATATGGCATCGTAAATATGAAGTGCCGATCCGCCGGGATAACCGTAGATATACTCAACGCCCTCATCCTGAAGAGAACGAACGAGCATGTCGGCGCCAGAAAGTAATTCCACCGTAGTGAACCCCCAAATTTGAGTTCCCCGTCATCTTTGGACAGTCGGGAACATCGAGCTAAAAGAATGCTTTCCAATAGGTGCGGACTATGTGACTGATAGATTAAGGGCAGCCACGCGCGCGCTCCTGATCATGCAAGCTCATGACTAGGCTGCCTTACCTGGCACATAGAACCGGATAGGTTCTGCACTCTTCTTCGCACGGGTAGATGCGGATCGGGGCGTCAGCCAGGCCTGGCGGGTAAACCTGGGCCTGCTATTCCTTCGGTGGGTAAATAAAGCCTGTTTACCCTTTCGCGTAGACGGTCGGGGTTCGCCCTGTATCTACGCCCGGAAAATAAGGACAATTAGGTTCTAACAGCAGGTTAAAGATGTCAATAGAACAATAGGGCGAGTTGGGGAGCTTATTGGGCTTTTTGGGTGCAACGCAAAACAAAAACAGGCTTTTTCAGCAAAATCATTCAATTAGCGCTACAGCAACCATACATTTCATGCAGGATTTTCAGAGAACTGTTCTCACAAGGTCAACCTTTAGATAGGTGAAAAGCGACCCTTTTAAGAGGGATTTATTGAACAGATTTATCAGTGATATTTCAGAACGGATAACAGGGCATGGGCAGGTCAAAATCTGTGCTAATTAAGAGCACATCTCGCTTATCACACTTTTTCGCGCGTAAAAGTGTGGGTTACCGCATTTTTATGCGCATAAAAATGTGAGAAAACGCACTTTTCTGCGCGTAAAAATGTAAACCCTTGCTACAATAGGCTTAGTGAATCCTTTGACCTGCAGGAGCAACCCCGTATGCAGCGCACCCTACTTGATGCTTTGATCGCATGGAAAAACCAAGCCAGCCGTAAACCCCTGCTGATTGATGGTGCCCGCCAGACCGGTAAGACTTTTCTGCTGCAGGAGCTGTTCGGCAAAACCTTTACCAGCACCCTACATATCGACTTTCTGGAAACGCCCGCCTACAAAGAGGCCTTTGAAAGTTCACTGAATCCGGATGATGTGTTGCTCAATCTTGAGCTAATCAGCGGCCAGAGCTTTAACCCGCAAACTGACCTGCTGATTCTGGATGAGATCGGTGAGTGCGAGCGGGCCGTCACCTCGCTCAAGTATTTTGCCGAAAAAGCCTCTACTTATTTTGTTGCCGCCAGCGGTTCCAACATCGGTCTGCTGAACACCTTTCCGGTGGGCAAGGTGCAACAATACAACCTGCGACCGCTGACCTTCGGTGAGTTTCTGACTGCCGCTGAAGAACCCGCGCTGCTTAAAGCCTTTAATCAACAGATGAACTCACCTGCGGTACACAGCAAGCTGATGGATAAACTTACCGACTATTTTTTTACCGGCGGCATGCCGGAAGCCGTGTCGGTTTGGTTTCAGCACAAAGAGCAGAGCATTTTGGAACGGGTTGAACGGATCAATCAGATCCACGCTGATCTGGTAGCGGGCTATCAGCGGGATTTTGGTAAGTATGCCGGAAAAGTCGATGCCACTCTGATTGAGTCCGTGTTTAACAGTATTCCGGCACAGCTGTCACTGGTGATGGATGAATCGGTGAAACGCTTTAAGTTTAAAAACGTGCATGAGCGTAAATCCCGCTACAACGACTTTGAGAGCGCCATTCACTGGTTGCAGAACTGCCGTCTTGCCCTTGCCAACTACCCGATTGAAGGCATGCCCAAGTCACCGTTGGCAGCTTACAAAAAGGACAATAAGGTAAAGCTGTTTCTGTTTGATACCGGCCTGCTCAATCATATGCTGGGCAGCGGTTATCGTGAGATCAAACAGCAGAGCTACGAGTACAAAGGCTATATCGCGGAGAACTTTGTTCAACAGGAGCTGGCGGCTATCGGCGTTGATCCTACGTTCTCATGGAACGATGCACGGGCTGAGATTGAGTTTATTGTCAGCAATGGCGAAGGCAAGATTATCCCGATAGAAGTAAAAAGCGGCAAAAGGACACGGGCGAAATCCCTGCAGTCCTATATAGAGAAATGCTCACCGGAGAAAACCATCAAACTCACCGGAACACAGGGCTCCCCCATCACCGAGCAGACGCATATCGTGATGCCGCTTTATTATGCGCAGTTTTTGCCGGAGCGGTGGTAAGCGTTTTGAATCGTACCGGGGCGCTAAGGGACTCTGGATGCCAGCTTTTTATACACCGCATCCTTATCACGTTTTCCGATCGCCAAAACGTAAACAACGATCTCATCATCAATAACTTCATACGCCAAGCGGTATCCTGCTGTACGCAGCTTAATTTTGTAGACCGCATCAAAACCCCGTAATTTGGCTGAGGGCACATGGGGGTTAGTCAGCCGCTCCTTCAGCTTCTTTTTAAACTGACTCTGAATCGGCGGTGCAAGCTTATCCCACTCCTTTTTAGCCGCAGGAAGAAACTTCAGCCTATAGGTCATCAATATTGACTTCCACAGCCTCGGATAAGTCACCACGGCGGCTTTCAACCAACTGGGTCAGCTCATAATCATCCAGCTGATCCATCAGAAACTCATACATCTCCGCAGGCACCAGATAAGCGGTTGGCTTGTTGTGGTTTAAAATAGCGATGGCAGCGCCATCTGCTTCATTAAGTAGCGCGGTCGGGTTTTTCTTCAGCTCAGAGATACTTGCCGAGCAATCCGCCAAAACCTGTCTCATAACACACCTCAAAAAGCATCAAATTAAGTGCTTATTATAGGTCTTTTTTTTTGCGATTTGCGAGAAGTGAAAAGTGGTAAAAGGACACGGGCGAAATCCCTGCAGTCCTATATTCAGAAATGCTCACCGGAACACAGGGTTCCCCAGTCACCGAGCAGACGCATATCGTCATGCCGCTTTATTATGCGCAGTCTTTGCCGGAGCGGTGGGAGTAAATTATGGATGTCCCCCGTTCTAAACCTTTGCACCTTTCTTAGAGTTACAAGAAGCACACAAGACCTGATAGTCCGCTATTTCATCGTGAAATTCTAAAAATGATGCGGGATCTACAAGCTCCCACCCAAAGTCAACATTTTGAATTGCTGGTTTACCTTGCTCTTTTATGAATGATTCGGCAATTCTTACAAATGGCACAGACTTATGATCGACAGCTAGTAAATCATTACTGCCACATTGAGCACACATATCTTTCTTGACCTGTTTGAATGTCCCAGCTCTAGAAGCTAAACGCATTGCCCCAATAAGATTTTGGCGCTGTTCATACCCATCAATGCTTTTTCTCCATCCCCACGAACCTGTATAGGTTTCAGCTGGATATGAAACACAAACTGCAGGTGCACTCCCTATCTTCGGAGCAGATCGCTCAACCCACTCAAACTCATAACCACAGATTTGACCGAACAACAGAGTGTCAGAATTCGAGAAGCGACTCCCAACTTCATAACGGAGTATCAATTCTCTAGCTAGCTCTCGACGACGCTTCTTTGTCATCTTCGGATTTTTATTGTCAGTGTTTGCCATCTATATACTCTAAGACACCTTATGAAATAAAAATCCCCGCTGCTCACGTCTGCAAACAGCGGGGATATTCAGGCTTTAATGTTTAGCCGATAGGCTGATCAAACAAACACCAGTTCGCCATCCTGCACTTCCACTTTGATGGTGTGGCCGGGGGCGAATTTACCGGCTAGGATCTCCTGCGCCAGCGGGTTTTCGATCCAGCGTTGCAGGGCGCGTTTCAGCGGCCGGGCTCCGTAAACGGGATCGAAGCCAACATCCACTAGCTGTTCCAGCGCCTCTTCCGACAGTTCGATGGTCAGTTCACGCTCATCCAGTCGCTGCTGCAGACGCTGCAGTTGAATCCGTGCAATGCCTTTAACCGCTTCACGGGCAAGACTGTGGAACACGACAACTTCATCAATACGGTTGATCAACTCAGGGCGGAAGTGGTTGCCGACAACCTCCATCACTTTGTTTTTCATCTCATCGTACTGATCGTCTTTACCACCATAGGCCTGAATTACATCGGAGCCTAAGTTAGAGGTCATCACGATAACGGTGTTACGGAAGTCCACGGTACGACCTTGGCCATCGGTCAGGCGGCCATCTTCCAGCACTTGCAACAGAATGTTGAACACGTCCGGGTGGGCTTTTTCCACCTCATCCAGCAGCACAACAGAGTACGGCTTGCGGCGCACGGTTTCCGTCAGATAACCACCTTCTTCATAACCGACATAACCCGGAGGTGCGCCGATCAGGCGGGCTACGGAGTGTTTCTCCATAAACTCAGACATATCGATGCGCACCATGGCATCTTCGGTATCGAACAGGAACTTAGCCAGTGACTTACACAGCTCGGTTTTACCGACACCGGTTGGGCCTAAGAAGAGGAAAGAACCGTTCGGGCGATTCGGATCAGCCAGACCCGCACGGGAGCGACGCACCGCATTGGAAACCGCTTCTACGGCTTCTTCCTGTCCGATGACACGCTCATGCAAGGCATCTTCCATCTGCAGCAGTTTTTCCCGCTCAGATTCCAGCATCTTGCTGACCGGAATACCGGTCCATTTAGAGATCACTTCGGCAATCTCTTCCTCGGTCACGCGATTACGCAGCAACTGATGATCGGTTTCCTCCACCTGGGAGGCCATCTCCATACTGCGTTCCAGATCCGGGATAATGCCGTACTGAATCTCAGACATACGTGCCAGATCACCGTTACGGCGGGCGGCCTCCATATCCAGACGGGCCTGTTCCAGCTGTTCTTTCAGCTGCTGTGCACCCTGTACGGCCGATTTTTCGCTACGCCAGATCTCGTCCAGATCGGCGTATTCCCGTTCCAGATCTTTAATCACACCCTCCAGGTGCGCCAAACGCTTGCGAGAAGCATCGTCATTCTCTTTTTTCAGCGCTTCCCGCTCGATCTTTAACTGAATCAGACGGCGATCCATACGATCCATCTCTTCCGGTTTGGAATCCATCTCCATACGGATACGGGAACCCGCCTCATCAATCAGGTCAATGGCTTTATCTGGTAGCTGACGATCGGTGATATAACGCTGGGACAGTTTAGCTGCTGCAATTAATGCGCTGTCGGTAATATCCACACCGTGGTGCAGCTCATAGCGCTCTTTCAGGCCGCGGAGAATGGCGATGGTGTCCTCTTCTGTTGGCTCATCCACCTGTACTTTCTGGAAGCGGCGCTCAAGGGCGGCATCTTTTTCGATGTATTGGCGGTACTCATCAAGTGTGGTTGCGCCCACGCAATGCAGCTCACCACGGGCCAGAGCAGGCTTGAGCATATTACCGGCATCCATGGCGCCTTCGCCTTTACCTGCGCCGACCATGGTGTGCAGTTCATCAATAAAGAGGATAACCTGACCTTCCTGCTTGGCCAGCTCATTCAGCACCGCTTTCAGACGCTCTTCAAACTCACCGCGATATTTTGCGCCAGCAATCAGGGCCCCCATATCCAGTGAAAGCACCTGCTTATTTTTCAATCCTTCCGGTACTTCGCCGTTGATAATACGCTGAGCCAGACCTTCCACAATGGCAGTTTTACCCACACCTGGCTCACCAATCAGCACAGGGTTATTTTTGGTACGGCGCTGCAGAACCTGAATGGTGCGACGGATCTCATCGTCACGGCCAATCACAGGGTCAAGCTTGCCATCCAGAGCCCGCTGGGTCAGATCGACGGTAAAGCGATCCAGTGACTGGCGCAGCTCTTCACTATTTGGGTCATCCACGCTTTCACCACCCCGAACCTGATCAATCGCCTTGCTTAAAGACTCCTTACTCAAGCCGCAACCGCGGATCAGTTTTCCGGTATCGCCTTTATCCTGCACAGCAGCCAACAGCACCAATTCGCTGGAAATATAGGAGTCTTTACGCTGTTGAGATTCCTTGTCCGCCAGATTCAGCATACCGCCTAACTCCGGCGACATCATAATCTGGCCATCGCTGTTACTGATAACAGGCAGGGACTCAAACTGTTCACGCAGCTCATTACGCAGCTTATTAAAATCGCCGCCAGCCTGACTGATCAGAGGGCGGATAGAACCGTCACGCTGCTCCAGCATTGACAGAATCAGGTGAACAGGCTGCAGGAGATTATGATCATGACCCACAGCCATGGATTGGGCATCAGCAAGAGCTTGCTGAAGTTTTCCGGTTAAACGGTCAACACGCATTTCGTATTCCTCGGTAGACCTGTGTAACCCCGTGATGTGTCGTTGGGCTTTATTCAGCCGAAGTAGTGTCGGGGTTTCCGACAGGTGGGTTATTGCTTATACCGGAAAGATAGGGGCAAAAAGTACAAGTTCAAGGCTGACGGGGGTTTTATGGCATCAAAGAGGTTGATATGGGTCAAGATAGAGAGGCTTATTTGTTATTCAGGACGTAGGTTGGATAAGCCAAAGGCGCCATCCGACAACAGGCGCCATCCGACAACAGGCTACTCTGCTAACCAGATAATACTGGCCATGCGGCCGGTTTGACCGTCGCGCCGGTAAGAGTAGAAGCGTTTACGCTCTGCGTAGGTACAGAAGGCCCCACCATAGACCTGATCGACACCCCGCTCCGCCAGTTTCAGGCGTGCCAGCTGGTACAGATCCGCCATGTAATGATTCAGTCGGAAAGGGCTTGGCTCGAAGCAGTCGAAACTTTGCGGTAGCTGTTCAACAAAACGCTGACGGACTTCGTCACCCACTTCAAAGTGTTTGCTACTGATGGCTGGACCTAACCAAACCAGGGTTTTCTCCGGTTCAATATTCAGCTTATCCAACGTCGCTTCTAACACCCCATCAGCCAGTCCGCGCCAACCAGCATGGGCAACCCCCACTTTGTCGCCCTCTTCTGAACAGAAGAATACCGGCAGGCAATCAGCGGTCATTACGACACAGGCATAATCAGAGTTAAAAGCTACAGCGGCATCCGCTTCAATATTGGGAGTAAAACTTTCAGCAACACGGGTACTGTGAGTTTGGTTCAGCCAGAGCAGAGGCTGATTTTTACCCACAAAGTTTTGCAGATCTTCACGGGCCATAGCAACATTAGCGGGATTATCACCAACGTGCTCTGCCATATTGAAATAATCAAAGGGTGGCTTGCTGCCTCCCCGTTCACGGGAGGTAACCAGCGCCTTTACATTTTTCGGGGCTGGCCAGTGCGGGGCCATAAAGGCAAAGGCATTACGCATTAATCTTCCAGATCCGTTTCCAGCGCTTCCAGCAGCTTAAGAAAATCATCGGGAAGATCTACTTCCCACTCCATCAGATCTCCTGTGGCAGGGTGCCAAAGTTCAAGACGCTTGGCATGCAGTGCCTGTCGGGTGAAATGGCGCAGTGCCTGCTTAAGGCCTTCACTGCTCCCTGCCGGTAAACGCATACGACCACCGTACACAGGGTCACCAACCAAAGGATAGTTAATATGTGACATATGCACACGAATCTGATGCGTTCGCCCTGTCTCCAGCTTACAACGAATATGGGTATGCCCACGATAGCGCTCAAGCACCCGGTAGTGGGTAACAGCAGGTTTACCGGTTGGCGTGACAGTCATTCGTTTTCGGTCTTTCTCATGCCGACCAACGGGGGCATCAACCTTACCGCCACCCGTCATCACTCCAACGGCCACAGCTTCATATTCACGCCCCATGGAACGATCCTGTAGCTGCTCAACTAAGGCATTCTGTGCCATCAGATTCTTAGCGACGACCATCAGGCCTGTGGTGTCTTTATCCAGGCGATGCACAATACCAGCGCGGGGCAGATGCGCCATATCAGGAGCATGGTGCAGTAGTGCATTCAGCAAGGTGCCGTTCTGATGACCCGCGGCCGGATGGACAACAAGACCAGCAGGTTTGTTGATCACAAGAATATCGTTATCTTCATAAACGATATCCAGTGCGATGTCCTGGGCAACCCACTCGTCATTGTTCTCTTCTGTGGCTTCGATTTTCAGTGCTTCGCCGCCGTTCAGTTTCTCTTTCGGCTTGCGCTGCGCACCGTTGACTGTCAGTTCACCGGATTTAATCCAGCTTTGCAGGCGGGAACGCGAGTAGTCGGGAAAGAGCTCTGCGGCAATCTGATCCAGGCGGGAACCGCTAAGTTCAAAAGGGACAGTTGCTTGCAGCGAGATTGATTCAGCCATGAATGAATAAAGATCCGGGTAAGAGTTAATATCTGAACTTAAGCGCCTAGAAGCATGAAACTCCGGCTGGCTCAGGGTGTCAAAGAAAGGCTCGCAATGGGTCAATGACAAATACGTATTTATCATCGGCCTGTGCTATAGTCATTCGCCGTTCATTCTACCATTGAAAACAGTTCTTTTGGTGATTATGCGTAAGCCAGTTTCTTTCCGTCATTATAAACACTGTAGCCGCAATGCTCATTTGGGCAAGTCTGTCTGCTCCAGATTGTTATCCCGCCAGTCTTTTCTGGCTGCTTTTGCAGGTCTGGCACTTATGCTGGCAGGTTGTGCCAGTGATCAGTCCGCAGCAGATTTAGCCAAAGCTGAACGTACGCTTTATCTGGAGGCGAGGAACGCTCTGGAAGGCAACAACTTTATTCGCAGTCTTGAGCTACTGGAGGCCCTGGAAACCAAGTACCCTTTGGGCCGCTTCTCAGAACAGGCTTTGCTGGAACAGATCTATGCCCAGTTTCGTAATCAGGATTACGAAACGGCCCGAGCAACCGCTGACCGCTTTATTCGTCTTCATCCACGGCATGCCCAGGTTGACTATGCCTATTATATGAAGGGAATGTCATCGTATATGGCGGGCCGCTATATGCTGGAAGGCCTGGAGCTGATAGACATTTCAGAGCGTGACCTCGGTGCTACACGGGATGCATTCTCTGACTTCGACAACCTTCTGCGCCGCTTCCCGGATAGTCGCTATGCTTTCGATGCCCGCCAGCGGATGCTTTATATCCGTAATGTACTGGCCCGTCGTGAGATCTTTATCGCACAGTTTTATATCCGCAAGAGCGGTTATGTTGCGGCCATCAAGCGCAGCCAATTTGCACTGGAAAATTATCCGACAGCCGGAACTTCAGGCGATGCATTGGCGACGCTATCAGAGGCATATCTGCATCTGGGCATGGAAGAAGAAGCCCGTGAAGCACTTGACCTGCTAAAATCCCAGTACCCTAAGCATAAGCAGCTAACCTCCAACGGGCAGCTTAAATTACTTAAGCCGCTGGGTGAGGGCAGCAAAGCACCCTGGGAAGCGTTGATTCCGGATGTGTTCAGCTAAAAATACGGATCGCCGATGGTCAGCTATTTATCGGCGCTTTATGCTCAAACAGAAACTCAATCCAGTTTAGGATGGCATTATGGGCTTTATTATTTTCCGCTTAATCATCTTTATCGGTATTGTCTGGCTGGGCATTCGCCTGTTAAAAGCTTACAACCAGAGGAAGCTGCAATCCCAAAGCGACGGGCCTGCATCTGAAAAGCGTACATCCGACTCACAACAGATGGTTCAGTGCCGATACTGCAATCTTCACCTACCCCAGACAGATGCAGTGAAGCATGAGAATCTTTGGTTTTGCTGCCATGAACATAAGCAGCACTTTCTGGATAAAGGCCCTGAGAAGAAATAGGCTGTATTGTTTCCTGTAAACAGGTCTCTGGAAAAAAGAAAGGGTGTGGATAACCGGGAAAAGCCAGTTATCCACACCCTTTTTTATGGGTGCTATCGATCTTAAATCATCTCGCCTTCTGTTTCTTTCAGTCGAGAGCTTGGCTGATAAGGAGCCGGATCAATAATAGTCTGCTGACCCAGCAGCTGGTTACAGAGCAGCTCCGTAGCGGCAGGTGCCAGAACCAAGCCATTGCGGAAATGACCGGCATTAACATGCAAATGGCCCACCTCCTCCACAGCACCGATAAAAGGCACACCATCCGGTGACCCTGGGCGCAGGCCACACCAATGATGTTCTACCGGAATATCCTTCAATGCAGGAATAAGAGCTTCAGCGCTGGCCTGCAAAGACTGACGGGCCTCTTCAGTCGTTTGCTTATTAAAACCGTCATACTCCAAAGTTGAGCCCACCAGAATGCGACCATCGTTACGGGGAATCACATAACGGCCATCCAGCATAACGACACGGTTAACCAAGCCCGGCTCTGCCTTGTAGACCATCATCTGACCGCGTACTGGTTCGATCGGGAATTCCGGCAGTAGGTTTTCGCCTTCCTGACCTTCAGCCTTGAGCAGGCCTGAACTCCAGGCTCCGCTACAGATAATGACCTGACCTGCACTCAGTACCGAGTTAGTCGTGTTAACACCAATTGCCTGTCCATCCATTACCCGAATGCTTTTGACCTCAACATGCTCCAGAATACGGACGTTAGGCCGCTGCTCAAGACTCTTTTTTAATGCCTTTCCCAGACGGGGATTACGGATACTACCAACCTCAGGCATCCAGATGGCTTGCTCTTTACCCGGAGCGATATTGGCTTCTGTGTTATAGATAAACTCTTTGGCAACCTGCGTCAGTGGTTGCTGATATTTTTCAGCCCAAGCCAACGCCTCAGCTTCATCGTCAACCCGAAGCATCAGTATACCTCCGGAGCGAAACTCCGGATCAATCCCGGTCTCTTCGGCCAGCACTTTTGCTAATTGAGGATAATACCCTTGCGACCAGTTGGCTAAGGCGGTAATTTCCGGGCGGTAACGCCAGGGGTAAAGCGGGGAGACAATGCCGCCTCCGGCCCATGAGGATTCTTTACACAACAAGCCTTTATCAACAATAGTGACATCCGCGCCGGAATCCGCCAGTGTACGGGCAGTCATCATACCGATCACGCCACCACCGACGATTAGAAAATCGTTCAAACTATTTCCCCTGTCTTTATGTTTATTGATTAACGGTATCGTCTTCCTGAGTTCTGATGATACGTTAGAGCCTTCATTTAGCCCGACGGACTGGCAGCCATATCACAATTCAAAAAAACGCATCTTGCAGCCTCTGCGCGCATCACAGCATCAGCTCCATAACCGCCTGTCATCCGACCCGCGTAGAACAGAGTCGAAACCTGGACACTGTGACTGCGATTTTGGCTATCCTTCCAGGTTACCGTTGCGGTGTACCGGACTGTATTGGTAAAACCTGCAACAGGAAAACTCCCCCAACCGATATCATAGTTCGTACCCTCTCCCGCAACACCACTCTGGGAACCTCCGGCAGTTGAGCTCTGGAGAATTTTCAGGCTCTCTATTTTACTCTGGGCAAGTGCCAGTGCCTGAAAGCGCACTTTAGTTGTGGCGCTGGCCTGAAAAAGCTCTGCCTGAAATTTCGCAGTCGCCGCCATACCCACAGAAATAATCAGAACGATAAGCAGGACTTCGATCAGGGTTATACCTGTTTGCTCTGTTTTCATCATGTCCGATAGATATCTTTCCATGGTGTTTCTGCATCCTATGGCAAGCCTTACCAATCACGCCAACTTCCGGGAATACGAATATAAAGAATAGCGGGTGAGTGACTTATACGATCCTCCACAAGGCGCACAACCTGCTGTCGGGTAAGATCTGAGTCGGACTCAGCCGCTGCCCTGGCTCGAACTTCCACCAACCAGCGAACACAAGCAGATTTTACAGCCCCCAGTCCCGGATCTACACAGCCTGGCAGATAATCAACACTCAAATTATAGCGGTCACTGCCTGCTGTGATGACGGAATCCGGCGCGGTAAGATCATTCCAGGTTGCAAAATCAGGGGCATAACGATTCAGCCAGGCGATACCATATTCAAGGGCAGCCTCTGCAGCATACTCAATCTCTCTGCTTCTGTTTTCATTAGCAGAGACAGCCTGCTCCATTAGTAAGGTACGAGCACTGAGAAAAGCCATAATCGTCAGGGAGACTAAAAGTACCACTGTAAACATAAGTGTTGCCAATCCGGCCTGATGACGCTTAAGGGATATAGCGATCATTACGCACCCTCACTTTACCGGTCACCGTCATTGAGAACTCATCCCTGCTACCGCTGATCGTGACCTGAAGATTGCGCGCTTCAAGGCAGCTATCTCCAGCCGTACAAGCATGGCCACTCGGTATAGCAATAGCCTCAGGTGCCGGAAGAATATGGCCATCGCGATCAGTGTAGCTAATTGAGAAATGAGTGATTTTCACGTCATCTTCTGTCAGAGACTCCCAGGTATTCAACGCTGCGTTATAGTCACAACCAGGATGTGGCCCCCCATAGGAAACGATCGTCCCTGTTCTGATTTGCAACCGCTTGCTACTGCTCAGTTTAAAACCGAAGTGATTCATATCTCCGGTATAGGGGTCGTTGTCGCCATCCAGATCATAACTGTAAGTAACGCAGCGACACTCATAAGCAGCATTGCAATCCCACAGCCGAAGATTACTGACCGGATCCATAAAGGGGTTATTGCTATACAGGCTCTGCATTGCACTCTCTGAGTCTGGCAGAGCACCTCCTGCCAGACCACCGGCACGCCTGAGCTCACTCAGGATCAGATCCATGCTGGTGCGTAAATTATGATTCAGCTGCACCTGTTTGTGACGATCCATGGATGACGTAACCGTTGCCAGGTACACCGTCATAACGGCACCGACCAGGGATAAACCCAATACCATAGAGATCAGCAGCTCCGGCAAGGTAAACCCGGCCTGACCGGGACGACGCAGAGAATGAAGGTTCACTCAACAATCCTCCACTCCCGATAGATTACCACAGGCCTTTACCCTGCCAATTCTGGAAATGACAACAGCACCGGAGTAAGACGCTGAGTTCAAAGGGATCGTTCCTGCAAAAGAACCAGAGCCCCAAGGTAAGCCTCTGACACCATCAAAACGAAAACTTCGTAACTGACTGATACTGACCCCGGAATAATCTTCACTGGTCAGACGATGAATAACCTGAGATCCGTTCACGGTGAGTGAGCAGGCATCCGCTTGCATGGGATCAGAAGAAGAGCAATCACAATCAGTCGACAAACTCAGACCAACGCACCAATCAGCTCCGGCAGAGCCCGAAACAAAAATGGTCACATTTCGTTTGATTGCCTCTGAACGCGCATAAACCAGCTTTTGCTTAAGATTAAACAAAGCCCCCCTAAGCCGCTCCTGCTCTATGTATCGGCTTATATTAGGGCCGACTGCCACCGTAAGAATACTGATAATAATTAACGTAATCAGCAGCTCTATCAGAGTAAATCCCTTTGCTCTCATATTGCCCTCTGTTTTTTCAGATACTATTGTCTTAACATGCCATGCAGACGCAGGGTTCACAAGCACTCTTCGTAAGTGCTTTGCGTCTAAAAGCACTTCAGTGACCACCTCTCTGATCAGGATCAAAAGGATGTGCCATGCCTGATTTCAAGACCGTAAAACAGGGATTTACTCTGCTAGAGCTACTGATTGTTCTTGCCATTGTTGGCATTCTGGCTGCAGTCGCCTATCCCTCGTACAAAAATTATGCCTTTGAAAGCCGTCGTGTTGATGCCTATAGCTCAATTCTACGCATACAGCTGGCCGAGGAACGCTGGCGAGTCAGCCATAACAGTTATACCTCTGATATGACGGATGCAGGGTTAGATACTGCGACAACATCCGGTGAAGGCTTTTATACCCTCTCTGTTAGTCACCCATCCGCTGTGGGCTACCGCATTACAGCCAGCGCAATCGGCTCACAATCAGAGGATACCGGCTGCAACAAAATTGAGCTGACCAAATCCGCCTCCGGCGAAACCAGATCTCCTGTTCATTGCTGGTAAGCCTTATCAGAACGCGTCTCAAGACATAAAAAAAGCGCAGCTCTGTAGAAAAACAGAAGCTGCGCTTTTTGACTTCAGTCTATCGATGACGTTTTACTCACCGATATCGGTCAGCCTAAGTTCTTTCGGAATCGAAAACACCACATTCTCTTCTCGCCCATCCAGCTCAACAGGGTCTGCTGCCCCGAGCTCTCCTAACTGCTCAATCACCTGCTGCACCAAAATAGCAGGCGCAGAAGCTCCCGCAGTAATACCGATCTTAGGCTCTCCCACAAGCCAGGCAGGGTCGATCTCTGAAGCGTTGTCGATAAGGTACGCCTGTGTATCCATCCGCTCGGAAAGCTCACGCAAACGATTCGAGTTTGAGCTGTTCGGTGAACCCACCACCAGAACTAGGTCACACTCCGCCGCCAGCTGCTTAACCGCATCCTGCCGATTCTGCGTTGCGTAACAGATATCATCTTTTTTCGGCCCCTGAATCTCAGGAAACCTCACCCGCAATGCATCAATAACCCGGGCGGTATCATCCATCGACAGGGTTGTCTGGGTTACAAAAGCCAGCTGAGACGGGTTTCGCACCTTAAGGCTGGCGACATCAGCTTCATTCTCCACCAGATAGATAGAGCCTCCGGCAGATGTATCGTAACGCCCCATGGTCCCTTCCACTTCCGGGTGCCCTTCATGACCAATAAGAATACACTCCTGCCCCTGTTTACTGTACCGCAGCACTTCAAGATGAACTTTGGTTACTAGAGGGCAGGTGGCATCAAATACCTTCAGTCCGCGGCGATCAGCCTCATCCTGAACAGCTTTCGAAACCCCATGGGCGCTGAAAATCACAATGGTGTCATCAGGCACTTCATGCAGCTCATCAACAAAAATAGCACCACGCTCTTTCAGATCATTAACCACAAACTTGTTGTGCACCACTTCATGGCGGACATAAATCGGCGGCTCAAAAACTTCCAGAGCACGGTTCACAATCTCAATGGCACGATCAACACCGGCACAAAAACCACGGGGGTTAGCCAGTTTAATCTGCATCTGTGCCGGATTAACTTCTGTTACTGACATGGGGTTACTCTTTAGCGATCAGCCATTAACGACAAATAGGATTGCAATGCACACAGAGAAAGCAGAACTATGCTTCTGTTGCCTGCTCCGGTGCATCTTCTACTGCGATAATTTCCACTTCGAATTTTAATGCACGCCCCGCCAGAGGGTGGTTAAAGTCTACCGTTACCTGTTCATCATCAAACTCGACAACAACCCCTGGCAGCTCTCCATTGGCCTTATCAGCAAAGCTCAGCATCAGGCCGGGCTCAAGCTCAAGTTCCGGGGCAAACTGCTGACGGGGCAGCTTCTGAATATTGCTTGGATTATGCTGACCAAAGGCATGCTCCGGATCAACATCAAAAATCTCTTTTGCACCAGCGCTTAAACCCAGCAGTGGTTCCTCAAAACCCGCAGGCAGATTACCATCGCCCACGATCAGACGAACCGGATCTTTATCGAAAGTACTGTCGACTGTGGCACCTTCTGCCAGTTTCAGGGCAAAGTGCAATGTCACCTGTTTACCGGGACCGATCTGTTGTTCACTCATTATTCAATTACCTTATTCTTTAGCCAACTGAACCAGAGTTCAGTAAGGGCATACAGCACATTGCCGATCGCCCGTTGAAAGTATCGGCAGGACAATCACTCAGATTTTTCCTGCGTTTTTACGCTATCAGTTTTAGCACCATCCGGGTTACGGATCATATCTACAATCAGCATGCCCGCACCCAAAGTGATAGCAGCATCTGCCAGATTAAAAGCGGGAAAATAGGCGTTATCCCAATGGAACAGCAGAAAATCCACCACATAACCCAATAGGATACGGTCATGCAGGTTACCCAGAGCACCACCTAAAACCAGCGCCAAAGCGCAGGCTAACCAGGTTTCGTTGGGTTTAAGTCTTGTCATCCAGACCACAAGACCACCGCTGACAGCAAGCGCAATCAAAGCAAAAAACCAACGCTGCCATCCTGATTCCCCAGCCAAAAAGCTAAAGGCAGCCCCTGTATTGTGCAACAGCGTCAGGTCAAATACCGGCAGCACATACAGGCGTTCCGCATAATTAAAACTGTCGGTTACCCAAGCTTTGGAGAGCAGATCCAGAGCTACCACCAGAACACTCAGCATCAGCCATTTCAGCTGACCACTTTTACCCTGTTGTTTTTGATCCATAGCGGTATTTCTCAACTCCCCGCGGGCAAATTCTCTGTGTAAAACTGAGGCGCCCACTGGCGCCTCAGAATTTCCTGTATAACCACTGTTCAGATATTCCTGTTTCTGAACTCAGAGCCGTTTATGCAAACTGACGCTGCTCACCTTTGCCATCCGGCAGGTTAGTCACGCAACGACCGCACAGCTCAGGATGCTCGGCATGCTGACCCACATCTTCACGGTGGTGCCAGCAGCGACCACACTTAGCATGCTCAGAGGCTTTAACCGCTACTTTCAGGCCTGCCAGTTCAGTATCAGCTGCGTCACCAGCATCCGCCAGATCAGCAACCTGTGCATCAGAGGTCAATAGTACAAAACGCAGCTCTTCACCCAGACCATCGATCAGGGCTTTCAGTTCCGCATCAGCAAACAGGGTCACTTCTGTCGACATAGAACCTTTTACTGTACCGGCATTACGGGCGTCTTCCAGCGACTTGTTCACCGCTTCTTTTACATCTGCGATGCGGTTCCAGTAATCACGATTCTTCTCACCGTCAGCCTTCATCTCAAACAGGCCGTCATACCAGGTTGTCAGATATACTGAGTCTTCACGCTGACCCGGAATATTTTCGTAGATCTCTTCTGCGGTGAAGGTCAGAATCGGTGCCACCCAGCGAACCAGCGCTTCGATGATGTGGTACAACGCAGTCTGGCAGGAGCGACGCGCCAGACTATCCGGCTGCGTGGTGTACTGACGATCTTTGATGATATCCAGATAGAAACCACCCAGATCCTGCGCACAGAAGTTATGCACTTTCTGATAGATGCTCAGGAAGTGATATTCGTTGTATGCACCTTCCAGTTCACTCTGCAGCTGCAGCGCGCGATCTACCGCCCACTGATCCAGTGACAGCATCTCTTCCGGTGACACCATATCGGTTTCCGGATTAAAGCCGTTCAGATTCGCCAACAGGAAACGTGCAGTGTTACGGATACGACGGTAAGAATCTGCTGTACGTTGCAGAATCTGTTTCGATACCGCCATCTCACCGGAATAGTCCGTCGCAGCAACCCACAGGCGCAGGATGTCGCCACCCAGAGAGTCCGTCACTTCCTGAGGTGCAATCACATTGCCCAATGACTTGGACATCTTGTAGCCCTTCTCATCCACAGTAAAACCGTGGGTTAGCACCTGTTTGTATGGCGCGCAACCATTGATTGCAATAGACGTTTTCAGGGATGACTGGAACCAACCACGGTGCTGATCCGAACCTTCAAGATAGATATCCGCCGGGAAAGTCAGCTCCTCACGGGGACGCAATACCGAGTGATGGGTCACACCAGAGTCAAACCAAACATCCAGCGTATCGGTCACCTTGTAGTATTGACCCGCTTCATCGCCTAACAGCTCTGCCGCATCCAGCTCAAACCAGGCATCCATACCCTCTTTTTCCATCAGCAGAGCGACTTTTTCCATCAGCTCCGGGGTGTTCGGGTGCAGTTCGTCCGTTTCTTTGTTGATGAACAGCGTGATTGGCACACCCCAGGTACGCTGACGGGAAACACACCAGTCAGGACTCTGCTCAACCATGGACTCGATGCGGTTCTGGCCCCAGGCCGGGAACCACTGCACACCCTTGATCGCTTCCAGGGCATCTTTTTTCAGCCCCTTCTCTTCCATGGAGATAAACCACTGAGGTGTCGCACGATAGATCAGTGGTGTTTTAGTACGCCAGCAGTGTGGGTAGCTATGTTCAAAGGCTTTGTGGTGCACCAGTTTGCCTTCACGGGTCAACGCATCCATCACGGGCTCGTCGGCTTTGTATACGTGCAGACCGGCAAACTCGCCAGCTTCATCACTGTAAACACCGTTAGCCTGCACCAGATTGATGGTACCCAGACCATAGGCTTTACCTGCCACGAAATCTTCCATACCGTGATCTGGCGCTGTATGCACCGCGCCGGTACCCGCATCAGTAGTCACGTGGTCACCCAGAATCACAGGCACCTGCTTGTCATAGAACGGGTGTTTCAGCAGCTGGTTTTCCAGCGCTTGGCCGGAGGCTTTCGCCAGCACCTCATACTTGTCTTCACCCCAACGCGCCATGATGTCATCCACCATAGAGGCTGCCAGTACAAAGCGCTGATCCCGCAGCTGAACCAGTGCATATTCAAAAGCGGCATTTAACGATACCGCCTGACTGACCGGCAGTGTCCACGCAGTAGTGGTCCAGATCACAACGGACAGATCAGCTTCACCCGCCGGATTGCCAAACAGCTCCAGCGCTTTCGCCTGATCAATAAAGGTGTAAGCCACATCCAGCGCGATGGAGGTTTTATCCTGATACTCAACCTCAGCCTCTGCCAAAGCAGACTGGCCCACAACACTCCAGTAAACTGGCTTGTAGCCTTTAACCAGATGACCGTTCTCCACGATGCGTCCAAGAGCACGCACAATATCCGCTTCGGTCTGATAGTTCATGGTCAGGTACGGATTTTCCCAGTCGCCAAGGATGCCTAAACGGATGAAATCCGCTTTCTGGCCGTTAACCTGCTCTGCTGCGTACTCCCGGCATTTCGCACGGAACTCACGGTAAGGCACCTTGTCACCGGCACGGCCAATCAGAGTCTCAACCTTGTGCTCAATCGGCAAGCCATGACAATCCCAGCCCGGCACATAAGGGGCGTCAAAACCCGCCAAGGTGCGCGACTTAACAATCATATCTTTCAGAATTTTGTTAACTGCGTGGCCAATATGAATATTACCGTTAGCGTACGGAGGGCCGTCATGCAGAACAAATTTTGGACGACCTTCACCGGCCTTGCGCAGTTTCTCGTACAGGCCGAGCTCATCCCAGCGAGCCAGTCGGGAAGGTTCACGCTTTGGCAGATTGCCCCGCATCGGGAAGTCGGTTTCCGGAAGATTGAGTGTATGCTTATAGTCGCTCATGGCTAAGAATCGCTGCTCTTTGTCAAATTATCCGCTACCAGGCTATCGGGTGACCCAGTATCAGGGAAGTAGGGTTTGTTTCTTTATGTCAGCAGCGGCGTTCACTCTGACATCGGCTGAGGAATCAGCCGGACATACCATTAGCCAAAGGAATCCCCTGGCTGGCATGCTGTACAAAATAATCCCGCGCATGCTGCAGATCATGCATGATCTGATCCCGCAGGGCGGCAACGTCAGAGAAACGTTTTTCGTCCCTCAGTTTACTGCAAAAAGTGACCTGTACACGCTGCCCATACAGATCACCATTAAAATCAAACAGATGGACTTCAAGTGCCGGACGAACCCCATCGATAGTGGGTCGATTACCTATGTTGGCAACACCTTTGTGCAAAAGACCATCACTAGTATTCAGCAGAACCGTGTAGACACCATGCAAGGCTGGTTGTTTATCTTTTAACGACAGATTGGCCGTTGGTACACCCAGCTGCCGTCCCAGTTTACGGCCATGCAATACGCGTCCGCCGATCTGATAGGGCACGCCCAGTAGCTTGTTCGCCAGAACAAAATCAGACCCCGCCAGAACGGTACGAATGCGGGTACTACTGACTCGTTCAGCTTCAACTTCAAAAGTAGTCGTATTAACGACATCAAAACCAGTTTCCTGACCAACCTGCTGTAGCAGAGCGAAGTCCCCGGCCCGGTCACAACCAAAACGGAAATCATCACCTACAACCAGATAGCGTACACCAAGCCCTTGAGTTAAGACTCTCTCAATAAACTCACGACCTGAAAGGCTAGCCAATTTCTGGTTAAAGGGCAGGCAAAGAATCCGGTCAATACCCTGAGCGGCTAAACGCTCAACCTTATCACGAAAGCGCGTCAAACGAGCCGGTGCCTGGCTTGAGGCAAAAAACTCTCTGGGCTGAGGCTCAAAAACCACAACCGCAGATGGCAAACCCAGCTCCAGGGCTTTCGCTTTGACCTGGCGCAAAATAGCCTGATGACCCAGGTGCACACCATCAAAGTTGCCAATTGTTGCTACGCAGCCCTGATGCTCTTTTCGTAAATTGTGCAAACCCCGTATCAGTTTCATTTTGCTCCTGTGGTTCATAATGTGTTTTTCGCCCACTGCGTCATATTGCCTTGCAGCTTATTCCTGCTCATTTTGTCCGGTATCTCTGGCACTGCCAGCCAGATGATTGAGCATATGAATTTTCTAAAAGAGACCGATTATAGCGAAATTACGCGCCACTGCATCCCTTCTGCTGCGGAATATACGTGACCATACCAGACACAGGTCTAATAACGCATATGACGCAAGCGCAGGCCTGCCAGAAGCAGCATTACAAGATAAAGGCCGCCGCCGGCAATCACCAAAGCACCCAGCCAGAATACACGCTGCTGCCAACCGAATGCGGCCCACTCTGCAGCCTCAGGCGTCAGCCAAAGCAGCAGTGACGCCATCACACCTGCAGCCGGAATCAGTTGCAACAAATAACGTACCCAACCGGGCTGCCAGACAAACACACCTTCCCGACGAAGGGTCAGCCAGAGCAAACCCGCATTCAAAAAGGCAGACAAGGATGTTGCCAGAGCAAGACCAGCATGATCCAGCCAGAACACCAGTAACAGATTAAAGAGCATATTCGCCACCATAGCGATAATGCCGATTTTCACCGGTGTCCGGGTGTCCTGTCGGGCATAAAACCCCGGAGCGAGCACCTTGATCAGCATAAAGGCCAGCAAACCCACCGCATAGGCCCGCAAGCTCAGAGCCGCCATATCAACATCATGTACCGTCATAGCGCCATACTGAAACAGTGTAAACAGCAAAGGTTCTGCCAGTACAGTCAATGCCAGAGCAGCAGGAACGGCAATCAGTAAAATCATACGCACCGCCCAATCCAGAGTTTTGGCAAAAGCTTCCCCTGACTTTTCTGCATGCTTAGTAGACAAGCTAGGCAGAATGACTGTTGCCACTGCAATGCCAAACACACCCAACGGCAGCTCCACTAGGCGATCGGAATAATAGAGCCAGGAAACACTACCACTGACCAGAAAAGAGGCCAGCACAGTATCCAGTAACAGATTGATCTGGCTGACGGATACCCCAAACAATGCGGGTGCCATCAGTTTCATAATCCTGCCAACACCCTCGTCTTTCCAACGAACTTTAGGGCGAGGCATCAGCCCGATACGGGCCAGAAATGGCAACTGAAAAAGTAGTTGGGCACAACCTGCAATCAGAACCCCCCAGGCCAGCGCCATAGCAGGCTCTTCCATAAAGGGTGTCAGCCACAGAGCAGTAGCTATCAGAGAGAGGTTAAGCAGCACAGGGGTGAAAGCCGGGATAGCAAAACGATCATAGCTGTTCAGAATGCTGCCAGCAAAAGCGGTCAGAGAGATCAGAAGCAGATAAGGAAAGGTAATCCGGAGCATCTCTGCTGTTAGTGCCTGCTTCTCCGGCAGCTGACTAAAGCCAGGGGCAAACACCCAAACCAGTACAGGTGCCGCGACAATTGCCAGAGCTGTCATTCCGCTTAAAGTCAGTCCCAGCGTGCCAGCCACTGAGTCGATCAACCCTCGCACCGCCTGACGGTCTCGCTGACTGCGGTATTCGGATAACACAGGTACAAAGGCCTGATTGAAAGCACCCTCAGCAAACAAACGACGTAGAAAATTAGGAATTTTAAAAGCAACGAAAAAAGCATCAGCGCCGGCACCCGCACCAAAGAGGCCTGCGATCACAATATCCCGCATCAACCCGAGAACCCGGGAGATAAGTGTCATAACACTGACCAATGCACCAGAACGCAACAACCCTGGTTTGCGGACCTGTTGATCGGTAGCAAGCAGCACCGGTGAAGTTTTATCACCTGCCGCCTGAACATCGGAAGTTGGCTTCTGCGGCTCTTCAGGTGAGGGCGCAGCAGGTTTAGATTCTGTTGGCTTCTGTTCAGACATGGCGCTTTCCTGCGGTGTCAGCTATGAAAATCAGTACTTTCATATCGGCTAACAAGATTTAAATCAGAGAAGAGAGCATTTTGCCGAATTTTAGGCACAAAAAAACCGGCCTAAGCCGGTTTTTTTAAAGGTAAAACCTCTAAAATCATGCAGCCAGAGTTTTAACTCGCGCATTCAGACGGCTCTTGGTACGAGCTGCCTTATTTTTAGAGATGATGCCTTTATCAGCAACACGATCGATTACAGGCTGTGCTGCATCGAAAGCTTGTTTAGCCTGAGCGTGATCACCCGCTTCAGCTGCCGCTACAACGCGCTTGATGTAAGTGCGCACCATGGAGCGCAGGCTGGCATTGTGATTACGGCGCTTCTCAGCCTGGCGTGCACGTTTTTTTGCAGATGCGATATTCGCCACCGTTAAGCTCCTTGGAGAAATCGGTCTAATTAAATTGAAAGACGCATTAAGCGTTTTTCACGAATTAAAGTCTAATGTCTTTAGGGGTGCGCATTCTACGGTAAACCATAGGGTATGAACAGCCTTTTTGACAATTAAGCGTATTTTTTTTCTAAGACTTTATGCCAAAGCGGCGTAAAGCAGCAGAAAATTGTTCCGTTTATTCTAAACCAGAACCAGATTATCGCGATTGATCAACTCAGGATCGGCCACATAACCCAGCAAAGATTCTATCATACCCGAAGGCTGTCCGAGGATTTTTAATGCATCCTCATGATCATAGTTCACCAGACCTTTTGCAATCAGCTCACCCTCTTCACTGACGCACTGAACCATATCCCCCCGCCGAAAACGCCCGGTCACCCGACAAACCCCTACAGAGAGTAAACTGGAGTGCTTATTCCGAAGAACACGCACAGCGCCGTCATCCAGAACCAGGGTTCCCCGGGTCTGAAGGTGCCCTGCGAGCCAACGCTTACGGGCTGCCCAAGGAGTATCTTTAGGCAAAAACAAGGTGCCGATGGACTCACCAGAGGCTGCCCGAATCAGGACGTCTGGCTGACGCCCACTGGCAACCAGTGTTGTTGCACCAGAGCGAGCCGCAAGGCCTGCAGCCCGTACCTTGGTAATCATACCACCCCGTCCTAAACGACCTCCGTCACCAGCCATTGCAGCCAACTCCGGGTCATCGGCCCAGGCCTCTTCAATTAAAGTTGCATCAGGGTTAGAACGGGGGTCGGCTGTATACAAACCTTCCTGATCGGTCAGAATAACCAGAGCATCCGCTTCCAGCAGATTAGCAACCAAAGCCCCCAGCGTATCGTTATCACCAAATTTTATCTCATCGGTAACGACGGTATCGTTTTCATTGATAATGGGCACAACACCCAGGTCTAACAGCGCCTTAACTGCACTGCGTGCATTCAGGTAGCGTTTGCGATTAGACAGGTCATCATGGGTTAGAAGAATCTGAGCAGCCCTCAGTCCATGGCGCATAAACTGACTTTCATATGCCTGAACCAGCCCCATCTGTCCCACTGCTGCTGCTGCCTGCAGCTCATGCAGAGCTGATGGGCGCTCCACCAACCCCAAACGACTCATTCCTTCGGCTACGGACCCGGAAGAAACCAGAATCAGCTCTATTCCCTGCTGACGCAAAACAGCCATCTGATTTACCCAGGCGCTTATCGCCGGCAGATCTAACCCTTCACCGTCATTGGTCAGTAGAGCACTGCCTATCTTCACTACAACGCGTTTAGCCCGCGCCAGCCTGTCACGCTGAGACATTTTTCCGGCCTTATCTTCCAAAATCTGCCACCTTCAGGCAGCGTTTAATCCACAACACCTGAATTCAACCAATGCTAAAAAAGAGCGCACCTTTTACTTGGCATACTCCACTTCAACATCGTAATCATCGTCATCAAAATCGTCGTCATCTTCACTTTCTTCGCTCAGCTCTTCAGCTGGCTTAATCCGCGGCCCGTGACGACGTTCCAGGTAAGCCTCAACGCGCTCCACCGCTTCTTCTTCCATGCGGCCTCGTATTTCAGCCTCTTCTTCCGCCAGTGCTGGGTTTTCTGCCTGAGCGATACGCTGCTCATCAAGCCAGTTCATAATCTGTTGACAAACAACCTGCGTACCATCACTGCTGATCGCAGACACACGGAACACAGGCCCCTGCCAGTCAAGCTCACGGATAATACGCTCACAAACGGCATCCTGCTCATCCTCAGGCAATAGATCCAGCTTGTTCAGTACCAGCCAGCGAGGGCGCTCAGCCAAGGTCGGACTGTACTGCTCCAGTTCACGAATAATCGCCTGCGCAGACTCAACCGGGTCAGACTCATCAAACGGAGCCACATCCACCAGATGCAGTAGCAGACGAGCACGGGTCAGGTGTTTCAGGAACCGAAAGCCTAAACCCGCCCCCTCAGATGCACCCTCAATCAACCCGGGAATATCCGCCATCACAAAATGCTTAAACTGGCCCAGCTTAACGACACCAAGGTTAGGCACCAACGTCGTGAAAGGATAGTTAGCAACCTTAGGCTTAGCTGCCGATACGGAACGGATAAGCGTAGATTTGCCGGCATTTGGCAAACCCAGCAAGCCAACATCTGCCATCACTTTCATTTCAAAGCGCAGATTACGCTCTTCACCCAGAGTACCGTTGGTCGTTTTCCTCGGCGCACGGTTGGTACTCGACTTAAAGCGAGTATTACCCAGACCACGACGCCCGCCCTGAGCGACAATCAGCTCCTGACCAATCTCCGTGATATCACCCAGTACTTCCAGGGTTTCTTCGTCAATAACGGTTGTACCGACCGGAACCTGAATATAAAGATGCTCCCCGGCTTTACCAGAGCACTGACGTCCCTGACCACCCTCACCATTCTCCGCGCGATAGCGACGCTGATAGCGAAAGTCGATCAGTGTATTCAGGGAATCATCACCCACCAGAATAACATCGCCGCCATTGCCACCATCCCCACCATCGGGGCCACCTTTAGCCACATATTTTTCGCGGCGAAAGCTCAGGCAACCATTACCACCTTTACCGGCTGCGACATGAATACTTGCTTCATCTACAAACTGCATGCTTGTGCACTCTTAATCTGGTGTATTGTTCCAGCTTTTCATCGGCCACACCCATCACGAAGCTGCCAGAGGATCATTCTCTGCATTGAGTCGCGCCATCTTACTGATTTATCATCCAGCCGTAGAAAAGCCCTGTATTTAAAATATCCAACGCAGGCATCCGCCACCGAAGATTATACGGAGCGTGTGGAAATCTTTGCCTTCAGATCACTCGATGATCGGAGCAACCTGTCTTTATAAAAACAACCAATTTTTAAATTATGGCAGATACGAAAAAAGCCCCGCACGCGGCGAGGCTTTTTCAACCGATCGAAATCGGCTTACGCAGGTACGATAGTAACGGTTTTACGTTTCTTCGGACCACGTACTTCAAATTTCACAACACCATCTGTAGTAGCAAACAGAGTGTGATCTTTGCCGATACCAACATTAACCCCAGGGTGGAAACGTGTTCCACGCTGACGAACAATGATGTTACCTGCTTTAACTACTTGGCCGCCAAAGCGCTTAACACCAAGGCGTTTCGATTCGGAATCGCGACCGTTACGGGTACTACCACCAGCTTTTTTGTGAGCCATGAGTACTTCCTCGTTAAGTTGATCTTGCCGGGCAGACTCCACTGCGTCAGTGATTATTGAGCCTGACCGAAACTGAAATTGTTTGAGTAAAATTAACCAGCGATGCCAGTAATTTTTACTTCAGTGAACCACTGACGGTGGCCCTGACGCTTCATGCTGTGCTTACGACGACGGAATTTGATGATAGTAACTTTATCACCGCGACCGTGGTTTACAACTTCAGCAGAAACCTTAGCACCCTCAACCAGAGGAGCACCAACTTTAACGTCTTCACCGTTAGCAACCAGCAGAACCTGATCAAAATCAACTGCAGAACCTGTTTCCAGCTCCAGCTTTTCGATTTTCAGGGTATCGCCTTCTTTAACGCGGTACTGTTTACCGCCAGTTTTAATAACTGCGTACATGCTTGTTCTCCAGAAAAACAGCAGTGCTTAGTAGAGTTATATGCTTCTTACTTACCTGCTTTGAATAGAAGCGCTCTGGCAACTATCGGACAGGGAGCAAAGGACTGAGGTGAGAGGGCAAAAGCCTATAACTCACGCACAGTAACTAAGCAGGGCGCGAATTTTATAGCAACAGCGCCATGACAGCAACTAAAAGACCTGTTTTTTAGCAGCGCCAAAAGATACAGATACGAGATTTCTTCCCAACACTTTGATAATCAGGAAAATCTCACCTTTACGCGACTTAAAGCGACTGCCGGGCGGGGCTTTATCTTGACACCCCTCCCCCCGCCCAATAGCATTCCTACAGTCCTACTGAGCATAGCCCTTGAGGCATCTGCCCTTGATTAGCTAACCAACGAGAAAAGCAGTCCTGAACATGCAGCCAAAGAGCGCCATCCACGATCTGGTCGCGGACGACTTCGCCGCACTAAACACCTATATCATCGACCAACTGCACTCAAGAGTGCCTCTCGTTGAGAAAATTGCGGAATATATCGTCGATAGCGGCGGTAAACGCATGCGCCCGCTATTAGTACTTCTCACCTGCAAAGCTCTCAGCTGTGACAATGACAAACGCATCCCACTATCTGCACTGGTGGAGTTTATCCACACAGCCACGCTGCTGCATGATGATGTCGTAGACGAGTCCGACATGCGTCGTGGCCGGGATACCGCCAACAATAAATGGGGAAATGCCCCCAGTGTTTTGGTCGGCGACTTTCTGTATACCCGTGCTTTTGAACTGATGGTCAACATCGGTCATATGGATATTCTGAAAATCTACGCCAATGCCACCAATGTTATCGCTGAAGGCGAAGTACTGCAGCTCACCAATGTGCGCAACCCTAAAATCACTGAAGCACAATATATGACAGTGATCAAAGCGAAAACGGCCATGCTATTTGAGGCTGCAACTCAATCTGCAGCTGTACTTTCCGGCGCAAGCCAGGAGCAGCAGGACATGATGGCCGATTACGGTAACTATTTAGGGCTGGCCTTCCAGCTACAGGATGACCTGCTGGATTATCAGGGTGATGCCGGGGCCATGGGGAAAAACGTTGGCGATGACCTGGCAGAAGGAAAAGCAACCCTGCCGCTGATCCGCGCGATGGAAGTCGGCACGGAAGATGAAGCCAAGCTGATCCGTAAAGCGATACGCAAAGGGGGGCTGGAGTTCCTTGAGCCTGTTCTCGAGATCATCAGCAAGACAGGAGCACTACAGTACACCGAGCAAAAAGCCTTTGAGATGGCAGATAAAGCAAAAGTCTGCCTGAACTGTCTTCCGGAATCCCCATTCAGAGAAAGATTGGCCCTATTTGCGGATATGGCTGTCAAACGCAGCAGCTAGAGCCACAGAAATACTCTGCTGATACAATATCTGCAGAGTATTTTTTCTTCACGCTTCAGCAACGAAGTACTACATTGGCTCCGAGATAAAAAGTGCTTTTAAAACAAGGCTATAAAATACCTGTCACATACTTCTATGCTACAGGAGATAAGCCTGATATTTTATTATGCAGCAGGGTAATAAGTGATAACCAGAGGGGCACCGGATCGCCTACTGATGAGATATCGACAGGCGCCATGAACGCGAAAAAAACCTCCATACAATCTCCGGATTCAGCGCGACTGATTGCGCTTGATAACCTGAGTACCCCAACACTGATTGCTACCCGTGACGGTATCCTGCAGTACGCGAACAAAGCCGCCCGCCATTTACTGACCTATGGTGATGCCGGCAGCCACTCTCTGTGTGGCAAAGAGCTTTTCTACCGATTAGGCCCTAACCAGTATCACCAGTTAAAGCAGGCTTGCCAGCGATTCTGCGACGAACAACTGAGCCTGACGTTCAATTATGGTGAACACAAAAAGCGTATACAGATGTTTGTGACGCCACTGCTAACAGGCAACCCGGAAGAGGCGCTGCTACAGGTCACACTGAAAGATGTGACCCAATATGAAGCAGCGCAACATCTGCCAGTTCATTTTCATCAGGCGATGCAACAGACTGAAGATATGGTTATGGTTACGGACTGCCAAGGCCTGATCGAATACGTCAACCCAGCCTTTCTCAGCCAAACAGGCTACTCAGAAGCAGAAGTAATCGGCGAAACCCCTCGTATCCTCAGCTCAGATGAACATGATGAAGCTTTTTATGCCGAAATGTGGAAAACGCTTCGCGCAGGGGAAAGCTATCGTAGCATCTTCATTAACCGCCGTAGAAATGGGGAGCGCTACCATGAAGAGAAAACGATCACACCGATTCGCGATGATACGGGTCATATCAGCCACTTTGTCGCCACAGGGCGTGATATAACAGATCTGATCAACAGTGAGCAGCGCCTGGACTATCTGCGCCGGTTTGACACATTAACCGGCCTACCCAATCGCCAGCGCTTATCAGAGCAGTTTGAGCAGCACGTGATGCAGCGGCGTAAAACGCCAATGGCGCTATTTCTGGTAGACCTCGATCGTTTAAGCCGCATCAATGACAGTCTGGGCCGGCAAGCCGGTGATGAACTGCTACGACTGACTGCTGGACGGCTACGCAAATCCCTCCCTGCGCACTTTGTTGGCCGCCTCGGCAGTGACGCATTTATGGTCATGGCCGAAGACGTGCAAACACCAGATCAGGCTGCTCACCTCGCTCAGGAAATACAGCAGGTCATGGCCCTACCTTTCGAGCTTACTCAGGCTGAGCTCTTTATGAGCGTTAGCCTGGGCATCACTCTTTATCCTTATGATGGAGACCAATTTGATGAGCTGGTCAACAAAGCAGACAGTGCCATGCACCGCTGCAAAGATCATGATCAGAAATTTGGCTTCTTCACTGAAGACCTGACTCTGCAAACCCAACATAGAGTCAAACTGGAAAATCAGTTACGCCAGGCACTGCTGCACAAAGAGTTTCATTTGGTCTTTCAGCCCAGAATTGATATCGCTACAGAGCAGATCAACAGCGCAGAAGTGTTGCTACGGTGGATAAAACCGGATGGAAAAGTTATCTCACCGGGAGAGTTTATTCCTGTATTGGAAGAGATGGGTTTAATAACATCTGTCGGCGAGTGGGTTCTGATGAGGGCTTGTATCTATGCCAGTCAATGGCAAAAAAAAGGCCAACCTATAAAGATTTCAGTCAATCTTTCAGCGAAACAATTACGCCAACCGAACCTTCCGGATATTGTTACCCGTTGCCTTGAAACTTCAGGCCTAAGCCCTGAACTATTAGAGCTTGAACTGACAGAAACCAGCATGCTGGAAGATGTAAGCCATTCTATCAGTCAGCTTAACCTGCTACGTGACAAAGGTATCCGCATTGCCATTGACGACTTTGGCACAGGCTACTCATCTCTGGCATACCTGAAACAGCTTCCGGCAGACACACTAAAAATCGACCAGGCGTTTATTCAGGAGCTGGGTAGCAACGACCCCAGTGACCGAAATATCGTACAGACGATTATTCAACTGGCGCACAATTTCAACCTCAGTGTTACCGCCGAAGGGATTGAAACGGAGCAACAGCTTGAGATCATTCGCCAGCTGGGCTGCAACGAGGCCCAAGGCTTTCTCCTCGCCAAACCGATGAATGAGCCTGAGCTGCTAACGACACGACACGCATTTAATAGCCGTGCAAAGTTAACGCGCGACTAGCACCTCAACATTCAGCAAAATGCACCCTTGCAAGTCTGCTCCCTGTATCAACTACCATCCTTGTCCTGCAGTACCTGACGATGCATTTCTGCCTTAAAGCGACTTGTCATATCATCCGGCCATAATGGCCGATCCAGCAAATACCCCTGCGCAAGATCACACCCTAGTGCCTGAAGGTATTCCAGCTGCTCGGTAGTCTCAACACCCTCTGCAACCGTAAGCAGGCTCAGGCTTTGCGCCAAACTGATAATCGCCCGAGTGATAGCACTGTCGTCCGCATCGTGTGGCAGGTCTGAAATAAAGGCTTTATCAATCTTCAGCTTATCCAATGGAAAGCGCTTCAGATAGGCCAGGGATGAGTAGCCGGTACCAAAGTCATCCAGAGAAACCCACACACCGAGCTCTTTCAACCGCCTCAAAATCCCGATTGCCTCAGAAGCCCCTTGCATCAGAGTGCTTTCAGTCACTTCAATCACCAGGTTCTCTGCCGGGAAGCCGGTTTCTTCCAGTACCCGACGAATCTGGTCGACGAGCTCTTCCCTGAACTGCAGTGCCGAAACATTAACCGCCAGCTCTATATCCGGAAAACCTTCCTCCCGCCAGCGCTGCCCCTGCAAACAGGCTTCATACATCACCCATGCGCCCAGCTCCAGAATAAGCCCGGTTTCCTCAGCAAGTCCGATAAAAAAGTCAGGCGGCACCAACCCCTGCTCAGGATGCTGCCAGCGTACCAGGGCTTCAACACCATACAGTCGCATATTTTTCATGCAGAACTGCGGCTGGTAAACCAACCGCAATTCACCTTCAGCGATGCCTTTGCGCAAGGCATTTTCCATCACCAGACTACGGGAAACATCGTCGTTGATTTGCTGAGTAAAAAACTGATACTGATTCCGCCCCTGAGCTTTTGCATGATAAAGTGCAGCATCTGCATTACGGAACAACATTTCAAAGTTCAACCCATCCCCCGGGTACAGTGCAATACCAATACTTGGGGTCAGGGTCAGCGAGTGCCCGCCCAGTTCAACCGGCTGACTTACATGCTGAATAATATCCCGCGCCACCAAAGCCGCATCATTGGGATGATTAAGATCTGACAGCAGAATGACAAACTCATCGCCACCGACACGACTGACGGTAACAAGATCATCCACAAGCGCAGTCAGGCGCTCCGCCACAGCGCAAAGCAGGCGATCACCGACCTCATGCCCCAAAGAGTCATTCACATTCTTGAAACGGTCCAGATCAACAAACAGTAGCGCCAGATGACTATGATTATGCCTTGCAATATGTACTGCCTGATCAACACGATCCGCCAGCAGACGCCGATTAGGCAGGTCAGTCAGGGAATCATATTCCACGAGATAGCGCAGGCGTTTCTCATTAGCCTTGCTCAACGAAATATCACTCAACGTCGCGATATGATTAACAACGTCTCCATCTTCTCGCACCAGATTCAGAGAAAGCCATTCAGGAAACAGCACGCCATCTTTACGTCGGTTCCAGACTTCCCCTTGCCATCGCCCAGTCTTCATCAACCTTGACCACATATCTTCATAAAATCGCTCATTATGACTTCCAGATGCCATAAACGAAGGATTTTTACCCTCTGCCTCTTCCTGTGAGTATCCCGTTATCTCAGTAAAAGCAGGGTTGACCGCCAAAATTCGGTTGAGGGCATCTGTGATCATGATCCCTTCTGTGGCATTTTCAAAAACACGGGCAGAAAGCTCCAGCTGACGACTGTTATCCATTAACTGCGATCTCTGGTGCTCAATATCCTGCTCATAGCGGATAAAGATTCGTCGCAACCAACGGGAGTAAACCAGAGCCAAAATCAATGCCAGCAGCAAGCCGGCCACCATCACCAGCACGAAGCTTCTGACGGCATCGGCACTCTGGGCATCCAAAGTTGCCTTATGCTCAGCTAGCATAGGCGCAAGGTCATCAGGGTAGATCCCGGCCACTAACACCCATCCCCATTCGGGCACAACTTTGACCTGTGAACGTTTAACGACTGGCCCCCGCCCATCCGGATAAAACCAGCTATATTCAACAATACCTCCCCCTGAGGCCGCCGTATCCATGATGGCATCAATCGCAACACGATGCAGATCCCTCACATCCCGGGTTTCAGACAAAACCGTCAGGGCCGTATTTGCCAGCGTATTACCCTGCAAATCCAAGACAGAAATATAACCATTATCACCGAAACGGAAATTTTCCAGCCGACGAGTTACCTCTTGCTTAAGGTCATTTTCAACCCGATAAAGATAGTCACCAGCACCAATAATCCAGTTATACGGTTCAAAAAGACGCACATAGGCAATTTTATCTTCCATCAGTTTATGATCAGAGGGCGCATACCAACGATAGCGGGAAAAACCGGATTGCTGAGCATTATTACTCACGGCATCAATCAGCCCTCTCATAATGTAATGACCGGTATCGTCTCGGTTATCATAGAGAGAACTGCCTTCAAGATGAGGTGCCGTAGGCAAGAGAACACACATTCCTTCAAGGTCATCAATAAAGAGATAACCACGACCTTCAAAGAAGCGGACATTGCGCAGAGATTCCCGGATCAGAGTTTTGATCTCAGTGTCAGACAAGCGATCTTTTGATTCAGCATAAATCGACTCCGCAACAGCCACTGCCTGATCAACGAAGACTTTAGACTGTGCCCTCAGAACCTGCTCTGTTCGGGTGCGCATGTACTGGATATAGCTGGCTGTCGCATCCAGCTCAGACAGCAGCAACCCCTCCTGCTGTTGCAAAACTTTTTGCTCAAGCCTGTCAAGCTGTTGCTGCTTTTGATTGCCCAGCGCATAGAAGAAATAGCTGCTGACAATCAGACCGAAGATAAATACGACCGCCAGCATACCGATTGTTTGCAGGGCTGGCAGACGCCGGGCCTTGAGCTCAAATTTCATAATCGCCTTAATACAGATTCAGCCTGCTACAAAATAGCCTAAACAGAAGATATAGTGCTGTCCGAAAACCGTAACAGCCTGAAATAAAACAGAACACCTATAAATATAGCGCTATAAATATTATTTGTGGCAATCAGCCCAGCGCAGGAATCACTGAATGACTGCTGTAACCGAGCATACAGCATAATAGCCGTCACCAACGCCTGTCAGGACAAAAGCAAGTAGCGTCCAGTCTAATGATTCACTTAGTGCTAGAAATTCCAACCAGACAGCAACTAAATAAACTACCAAACCAGTAAACACCAGAGAAGCGCATTAAAGTATATAACCTACAACTACTGAGAGAGCCAATAGACCCGGAAGCTCTTATGTCGTCCTAAAAGCATTTAGCAACTCCATACAGGAATCTTCACCCAATGATTAATTTCGATGGCAGAGGAAGTCCGAAAACGTTAGACACTGTAGTGCTTTTTCCGCGGCAAAGAAAAGGTTAACGTCAAACATGCCAGCACAAACAAACTCTATATTAGCTTGTACAAATAGCCGCCTGTAGCGACTCAGACTCTGACAGGAATTGTTCATGCCGGGACATTTTTACTTTAAACTAGCGTTCAGGACGGTTAGATTAAGACTAGCATCGGATAATCAATCGATAAGGCCATGACCGTCCATCGCCACACAAAGTCTCACAATGTTACAACGTGATACAGTTTTTCTAAGTGGTCAAGGCTACTATGACTCCATCACCCCTAACACGATACAAGCCTGCTTATATAAAATGGATGATAAAAACTTAGCGCCCGACGCTGATTCTGCTCAAATCCCTAAAGACCTGCCATCAGTGCCGGGGGTTTACCCTGCGCACCATAAAATGTCGGCAGCGGAAGCAGCAGAAAAAGAAGCTGAACGCGAACGTGAAAAAATCAAAGCACAGTGGGAAGCGAAACAGGCGGAAAAAAAACAGGAAGAGCGTAAAAAGGCTGAAGAAGCAAGGCTAAAAGCTGAGCGTGAAGCCCTTTACAAAGACCTGGAAACGCTGAATTACGAGCTTCTCTCGCTGAGTGAATACCCTTCTGATTTTGAGATAGAGTCTGCCCGACGCTCACGCTTGGGATGGTTCTTCGGTTTGGGTATCTCTGTATTCCTGTTCACCAGCTCTCTGCTAAACCTAGTACACCCTTGGGTCGGAGGAATATCAGGCGGCATCGCATTTGTGCTTTGGTTAAGTCACGGCACAGGTATGATGAAGTTTCTGCCGGGACTATCGCTTTATCCTGAGCTACTGGCTAAGCGACGAAAAATCAAAAATGGGGTGACCGAATATATCCAGCAGATTGAAGCCAAACGGGGTTTTATTCACCGCATCTATCCGTTGGTGCATCATAATCCAAGGCTCAGGGCACGTAAATTTCGCCGGATCGCTCTAATGTCTAAAGAGCACACCCTGATGAGTAATATGAAAACACTACAGGATGTTGCTCTATATCATGAATATCTTGATGAGTGCCGCAAAGCAGCAGAAGAATATTTCCGTACAGAAAGGGAAGACCAGATGCTGGCAGACATGGATTTCGACCCTAGTGTCGAGGACCTGGAACAAGAGCTAAACGACAACACCCATGACGAAGAGAGCACAGAAAACGATCAAACGGATCAGTTATCCGAAGAAAAAAGTCTGAAAACGGACGACAACAGCCTGAAGACAGATGACGATAGCCTAAAGACAGATGACGATAGCCTGAAAAAAACTGATGAATCAGCCGTAACGCCCAATGAAACATCATCGACTCAGGACAGACAGGGCGGACACAACTGATCATTAAATCCGTTAAAGGAGTCTGCGGTGTCAGTGCAAACCTCATTATCACAACATGTTGTTGTGCTGGGAGCCAGCCCAAAACCGGAACGTTACTCTAATCAGGCTATTCGCCTGCTGATGGATTATCAACATAACGTTACTGCGGTAAACCCTGCATTTGATCAGATTAACCAGTGTCCATGCGTTCGCGAGCTTGCAGCTATTCACCAACCTATAGACACTCTGTGTCTGTACCGCAATGCATCTCAACTTGCCAAACAAATAGATGAAATCATTGCTCTTAAACCTAAGCGGGTCATCTTCAACCCTGGAACAGAGTCCTGGGAGTTACAACAAGCGTTAACCCAGTCGGGTATATTGTGGCAGGAAAGCTGCACACTCGTTATGCTACGCAGCGGGCATTTCTGAACAACCTGCCTTACGCCAGAGTCAGAGCAGTCCCAAGGATTTTTCCTTGCGATTCTGATAACCCGTTTCAGCCTTCGAGCAAAACTGAATAAGTCCTCTATGCATACACATCCACTGTCACCAGAGCGCCTGGCAATCTTTGTCCCTTTTTCAAAGCTCTCTGAAGAACACCTGATCCTGCTGTGTCATCGCATTGAGATTTGTCAGGAACCTGAAGGTAAAGAGATAAGTCCCAGAGGGGATAACCGCAGCGAAGAGCTTTTTCTTCTCAGTGGCCGGGTAACTGTTTTCGCTGAAGATGGCAGTGAAATAACGCTATCTGCCGGGGATAACCGCAGTCGATTCAGTTTGCTGAATTTACGACCGAGCCCAAACCTTATCGTCAGCCAAACTGAGACCGAGTTTTTTCTCCTGGATAGCGATCTGCTTCAGACTCTCCAGGCTGAATCCAGCAACCTCTCCCTGCCTCTGACAGAAATTCTGGCCAATGACAGCAGCCATCCACTCGTATTGCAGTTCTATCGCTCTCTGATACAAAATAAACTGAGCCTGCCATCCCTGCCGGAAGTCACCCAAAAGGTCAGCCAAATTATTGTTGATGAGGAGTTGAATGTTGATCATATGGCCTCTCTGATCGCAGCTGATGCCTCCCTGGCCGCCCGGTTAATTAAAGTGGCAAACAGCGCTCTGTATCGTGCGTACGGACCTATCAGTCAACTATCTGAAGCGATTAAACGTCTTGGGCTAAACGCAACCCGTCACCTGGTTCTCGCCTTTGCGCTACAAGTACAACTTCAGATTCCTGCAGCAAACTGGGTCAGAAAGCGTCAGCTGCGCAGCTGGAAAGAGAGTATTCAACTGGCAGCCATCTGTTATGTTCTGGCAAAGAAATGTACCAAAATTCCGCCGGAAGAAGCTCTTTTGGCAGGCCTGCTGCACAATATTGGTGAATTACCCCTAGTGCAATTTGCCGCCGAATACCCTGAACTTGCAGATGACCCGGACTACCTTGACCAAATAATGCAGGAGGCCAGAGGGCAGGCCGGTGCCATAATCCTACATCGATGGAATTTCCCGGAAGCCCTGGTAACTGCCGTACAGCATGTAGACACCTGGTTTTATGAGCCTAACTCCAAGGACGTTACACTGACCGATATTTTAATTCTGGCACGCCTGCACAGCATGGCCATGAGTGAGCGCTCCCCTTCTGCACCATCGATCAGCCAGGTTCCTTCCTACGAGAAAATTGCGCCAGGGCCACTGACAAGTCAGCAACGGCTTGAAATTCTTGAAGATGCCAGGGACCAGATCAGCGAAATTAAAAGCATCTTCAATCGCTGACACCCTACAATCTGACAAATTACTTTTTTCTCTGCATGGGCATCTGTTAAATCTGCAGGATAGGGTAAGATAGGCTTAGCATATTAGCTCAGATTCAGCCGGCCGGCTGATCAACTGAAACAGGTTAAGGGGTCAAGCGTGCGAGCACTGATTCAAAGGGTTGCCCGAGCAAAAGTTGAGGTTGATCAACAATGCATTGGAGAGATCAACCAAGGACTATTGGTCTTTATCGGTGTGGAAAAAGGGGATCGTACAGAAGATGCCGACCGCCTGTTAAAAAAATTGCTGGCTTACCGGGTATTTGCCGATGCCGAAGATAAAATGAACCTCAGCGTCACGGATGTTCAGGGAGGACTGCTTCTGGTCTCGCAGTTCACTCTGGCTGCAAATACTCAAAAAGGACTAAGGCCCAGCTTCTCATCTGCAGCACCTCCGGCAGAGGGTGAGGATCTGTATAATTACCTTGTTGAGCAGGCCAAAGGGCTCCACCCAAGCGTGGCTACAGGGCGTTTTGGTGCAGATATGAAGGTAGAGCTGCTCAATGACGGCCCGGTAACCTTCTTGCTGGAAACCTGATCGACTCCAAACAATTTCTAAGGCAGAGTTATGACACAACACTCCAAATCGAGCAAAGTCGCGTTAGTCACCGGAGGCGGCCAGGGCATAGGCCGCGCTATCTGCCGGGGACTACTGAATCAGGGCATGATCGTTATCTGTGCTGATATCGACCTTGAAGCCGCCGATGAAACTGTTTCTCTCTATCAGGATCTGGGAACAATTAAAGCCCATTCCTTGGACGTTTCCGATGAGCCTGTTGTTCAGGAGTGCATTCAGGAGATTATCGGAGAATTTGGCCACCTTGACGTACTGGTCAATAATGCCGGGCTGTCAACTCCCTTCAACGACCCGATTGAAGACCTTTCCCTTGAAGACTGGCAGCGCTATCTTGATGTTAATCTGACAGGTGTATTCCTGGTCAGTAAACATGCCGTACCCTACCTTCGGGAGCAGCAGGGCAGCATTATCAATATAGGCTCAACCCGGGCAAACCAGTCTGAACGGGACACAGAAGCCTATGCCGCCAGCAAAGGTGGCGTGATCTCACTGACCCATGCACTGGCGATCAGTTTAGGTGGTGAAGTACGCGTAAACTGTATCAGCCCCGGTTGGATAGAAGTGGGAGACTGGCAGAAAGCCCGCACATGCATCGAGCCTATTCACTCCCCCTCCGATCTGGCTCAACACCCCGTGGGTCGTATCGGTAAGCCCGATGATGTCGCCTATATGGTCTGCTATCTGGCAACTGACGTTGCAGGCTTCATCACAGGTCAGAACTTCGTCGTTGACGGCGGTATGGGCGTCAAAATGGCCTATAACGACAGCTAGCATTCGAGGTCAGTCAACAGGCGGCCGAATATGAGAATATCCGGCCGCTCAGTCAGTCTCACAAAACAGTCAAAGTTCTAACTCCGCCTCGGCTGTCTCTAACTCCTCTGAAAGTAGCATCCACTCCTCTTCGATGGTTTCTGAAGCGGTACTGAGCTCGCCCTGCCTTTTGAGCAATACCTGCAGACGATCTTTATTTTCATCCTGATAGATCTCAGGCTCCGCAAGCTCCTGCTCAATATTACCAAGCTCTGCCTGAACCTTATCCAGCTCGGACTCCAGCTTATCTACTTTTTTCTTCAGTGGACGTAACTGCTCCCTGCGCTGCGCTGCTAAGCGACGCTCCTCTTTACGGTCACGCTTTTCTTCGACAGCCCCCTCCTTATTACCAGATACAAGGTCAGTCTCCGTGCCAGCGCCTTTCTGCAAGGCAAGCGTCCGGTTCTTCAGCCAGACATGATAATCCTCAAGATCACCCTCAAACGGCTCAACCCGGCCATCGCATACCAACCAGAACTCATCAACCGTGTTGCGCAGCATATGCCGGTCATGGGAGACCAGAATGACCACTCCCGGAAACTCCTGTAGCGCAAAAGTCAGCGCCAGCCGCATTTCAAGATCCAAGTGGTTGGTAGGCTCATCCAGCAGCAACAGGTTGGGTTTCTGCCAGGCGATCAGAGACAGAGCTAAACGGGCTTTCTCGCCACCAGAGAACCGATTAACCTCTGTCTCCACATCATCCCCCCGAAAACCAAAACCACCCAGATAATTACGGATCTCCTGTTCGGAAACCTTGGGTGATAAGCGTTGAATGTGCAGCAGTGCCGAGGCATTCAGATCCAGAGACTCCAGCTGATGCTGAGCAAAATAGCCCACCTGCAGGTTTTCACTGGGTGTATAAATACCAGAAACCACCGGCAGGTCGCCCACCAAGGTTTTAATCAGAGTCGATTTACCTGCGCCGTTCGGACCTAAAAGACCGACACGCATCCCCGGCAATAAGGTGAAGCTCACCAGACTCAGAATCACACTGCTGTCGCCATAACCGATATTGGCATCATCCATTACCAAAAGCGGGGATGACGTTTTCTCGGTGCAGGGAATGGTGAACTGAAAGGGTGAATCCACATGGGCAGGAGCAATTTTCTCCATTCGTTCCAGTTCTTTAACCCGGCTCTGCGCCTGCTTCGCTTTTGAAGCTTTCGCCTTAAAGCGACGGACAAAACTCTCAATCTCAGCAATACGGGTCTGCTGCTTCTCAAACTGGGCCTGTTGTTGAGCCAGGCGCTGGGCACGCATAATCTCAAACGCCGAATAATTACCACGATAGAGGTTGATCTTCTGCTGTTCAAAATGGGCGATATGCTCTACAACACTATCTAAAAAATCCCTATCGTGCGAGATCAGCAGTAGTGTGCCCGGGTACTGGCGCAACCAGTTCTCCAGCCACAATGTTGCATCCAGATCTAAGTGGTTCGTCGGCTCATCGAGCAGAAGCAGATCAGACGGCATCAACAGTGCCTGTGCGAGGTTCAGACGAATACGCCAGCCACCGGAGAAAGACTGTACCGGCTGCTGTGTCTGCGCCATAGTAAAACCCAGCCCCAACAGTAGCTGCTCGGCACGATTGGGTGCCGTATAACCATCCAGCGTCTCCAGCTCGGCGTGCAAGCGGGCAATACCATTATTATCCCCGCTCGCTTCCGCCTCCGCTAAAGCATTCTGCACTTTGCGCAGAGGCTTATCACCATCAAGCACATACTCAAGAGCTGTTTTATCCCGGGCGTGAACCTCTTGAGCCATATGAGCGATACGCAGTTGAGGCGGGATCAGTAATTCACCCGCATCCTGATGTAGCTCACCTAAAAGCAGTTTAAACAGACTGGACTTACCGGCACCGTTAGAACCAACAACACCGATACGCTGACCACGATGGATAATCAGAGAGGTATTTTGCAGGAGAGAGAGACTTCCCCGTTGCAGGCTCAGGTCTTCTAATGTAATCATGTGATTTTACTGTCAAAAATGTTGCGTGCGGGAATTGAAGCCTGGATCAGATCGCGCAAAAAAGAATAATGATGAGCCCGGAGGCCGGCAACCATGTCAGAACTTACCTTGTCCTATGATAACCCATTCTGGCGTTTTTCTACGAAACTCTATCGTCTCGAAACCGTTGAAGCAGCCTGCCTTTATCTTCAGGACCACCAGGGAGTCATGGTTAACCAATTGCTTTTCAGCTGTTGGCTGACCACTCAGAATGTTTGCTTCACCCGTGAATGGCCAGCACAGGTAGAGCCTGTACTGGGTTGGCATAATCAGTTTGTCGTACCGCTACGGAAACAGCGCCGTCAGCTGAAGCCTATGACAGGCGTTGAGGCACACCTGAAGGAGATGAGCCAACACCTCCTCTCTGCGGAGCTTATCGCCGAACAACATGAACAGGCACTTCTTTACCTTCTTTATTCCCTGAAAAAAGGTATGCAAACCTGCGCAGACAGAGAAACGGCCCTGCGCAGCAACCTGAAATTTACACTTAAAGATGCCAGCTTCACAGCAACAGCCCAGCAGCAGCTGAAAAACTTATTGGAAATGGTTGTCGACCAGGATATTGCCCAAGCGATTATCATCGGCTTGTCTGCTGATCAGGTTTAGCCTGGCCACGATCGTACTGCCTGCATGCTTTAAATGACGTTGTGTTTTTATGGCAGCCAAAGAGGAAGCCCTTATTCATATCCGGAGCAGAAGTGTTACCCTAATGCCGGTGAATATGGGTTTGACTCTAAAGGCAGCACAAATAACACAACAGCTGGAACACTTTAGCTCAATAGAAGTCTGAGTCTCCATCGCGACAGATACAAATGTCATTAACAGCATATCTGTCCATTGGCCTTATCCTCCACTAAATAACGTCTGGAGGGTATTAAAAGAGGCTCAATGTATTACTCAGGAGCACCGAAAAAACGGGGCCCTGGTACCAAATTAATTAATGATAGGCTGCCCGGGATTATTTTATTTATACCCCCAGCCGGAATTAGCAGCCCCTAATAAGGAGTTTTCATGAAAAAAGCGCTACTCACCCTGACCCTCACCAGCCTGCTTGCTACACCTGTCATGGCAGACACAACCCCAACTACGGAAGAAGATCGACTGAGTTATAGTTTGGGGTTGATCATGGGCCAGCGCCTGAAACAGGAATTTACCGACCTGAATGTCGACATGATGTCTCAGGCCGTAAAAGACCTGTACGCTGACGGTGAGATGAAGATGACCGAAGCAGAAGTCAAAGAAACCATGCAAGCTTACCAGCAGAAGAAAATGCTGGAGCAGCAGGAAGCTCAGGCAAAAGCTGCTGAAGCCAATCTGAAAGCGGGTCAGGAGTTCATGGCCCAAAATGGCAAGAAAAAAGGCGTTGTAACCACTGACTCCGGTCTGCAATACCAAGTACTGACGACCGGTAATGGTGCAAAACCTGCTCTGACCGATCAGGTTAAAGTCCACTACGAAGGTAAACTTCTGAGCGGTAAGGTATTCGACAGCTCTTATCAGCGTGGCGAGCCGGTCACCTTCGGTCTGAATCAAGTAATTACGGGTTGGCAGGAAGGTCTGCAGCTGATGCCTGTGGGTAGCAAGTGGAAAATATTCATTCCATCTGACCTTGCCTACGGTCCTGGCGGCACAGGTGGCCCTATCGGCCCGAATGAAACGCTGATTTTTGAAGTTGAGCTACTGGATATTAACCCGGAAGCTTAACCGCCCATAAGGCAGTGCCGCAGCCCTTCTGGATCGGTCGACACCTGAAATTCAAGCATTACCGAATGCCCGGGCAGTTTATCTGCCCGGGCATTTTTTGTTTGATCATATTGAATTTCTGACCTAACAACAGAAATCCTGACCTATTAGTAGGCGTGCAATTGTTAATTAAGGTCACCGGCCTGACCTACCTCTGCTAAAGCCTATCCCTGACTGGACAGCCCTCCCCATAACACTAATACTGCCTTGTACAGAGAAGCCTTAACACCCCTTCTGGAAAGGAAGCAAGCTATGGTCCAAACAACCTCGTCTTCTGGCCTACGCCCAATACCCGCTTTTGTGGCACTATGTATTGGGCTTCTTATCTGGCTACTACCCCAACCTGACACAGTATCTGACCAAGGCTGGCTAATGCTCGCCATGTTTATTGGCACCATTGCCGCTATTATTGGAAAAGCGATGCCAATCGGAGCTCTATCTATTTTGGCCATTACACTCGTCGCAGCTTCCGGTGTTACCAGCGATAACCCTGGCGCGTCCATAAAAAATGCCTTGGGCAGCTTTACCAGCCCTCTGATATGGTTAATCGCCATTGCGATTATGATCTCACGAGGTTTGATCAAAACAGGTTTAGGCGCCAGGATCGGCTACCACTTTATTGCCCTATTTGGTAAACGAACCCTAGGAATCGGCTACGCCCTGGTACTGTCAGAGCTAACTATCGCACCCGTTACACCAAGCAATACTGCACGGGGTGGCGGTATTATCCACCCGATCATGCTATCCATCGCTCGAAGCTTCGGTTCCAGCCCGGAAAACAATAGTACCGGAAAAATCGGTAAATACCTGGCCTTGGTGAACTACCATGCCAACCCGATCACTTCTGCCATGTTTATCACAGCCACCGCTCCAAACCCTCTCACGGTAAAACTTATTGCAGAAGCGACTGGGGCTGAGATCAGCCTGAGCTGGACAACCTGGGCAGTGGCAATGCTGCTACCCGGATTGGTCGCTATCGCCTTGATGCCTTTGCTGCTCTATTGGATCTATCCGCCTGAGATCAAAAAAACGGAAGATGCCCGAACTTTTGCCCGCCAGAAACTCGATGACCTGGGACCTTTGAGTCGTGGCGAAAAAATCATGCTAATGGTCTTTTCTATTCTGCTCGCCCTTTGGGCTGATCTTCCCGTTTGGTTTTTTGGAGAGGCTTATCAGCTTAATGCAACCACAAGTGCTTTTATCGGCCTGTCGATTCTACTGATGTCCGGTGTTTTGGTCTGGCAGGATATTCTGGCAGAAAAAAGCGCTTGGGATACTCTGGTTTGGTTTGGGGCTCTGGTCATGATGGCCTCCCAACTAAACAGCCTTGGCGTTATCAGCTGGTTCTCTGCCAGCATACAGGGGCTGATTGCACAAACCGGACTAGGTTGGGCTGGGGCCAGTGGCTTACTGGTGCTGATTTTCCTCTACTCCCACTATTTCTTTGCCAGTACCACTGCACACATCACAGCGATGATGGCAGCATTTCTTACGGTCGGTCTGGCAATGGGTGCGCCACCAATGCCTTTCGTTCTGATGATGGCTGCAGCCTCTTCCATTATGATGACACTAACCCACTACGCCACAGGAACATCACCCGTGATCTTCGGTTCCAACTACGTCACCCTCGGAGAATGGTGGCGCGCGGGCTTCATAATGAGTATCGTCAATTTAACCATCTGGGTTGTCATTGGCGGTCTCTGGTGGAAACTGCTCGGCTACTGGTAGGCCTGCAAAAGCTTAAAGCCAGACGCTTAATAGCTAATACAAAAACAAAAAAACCGCAGCGTGTCATGACCTAAAAAGTCATACCCGTTGCGGTTTTTTTGTATCACCACTGGCGGTTAACGATTAGCCGCCGATAGCTCAGCGGCTAAAATTTAACACCTAGAGGTATAACTGCTTACTTATTCTTCGCGCGCTTACGCTCATTTTCAGTCAGCAGTTTCTTACGAACACGGATCGATTCCGGCGTAACTTCCACCAGCTCATCATTTTCGATGAACTCAAGCGCCTGCTCCAGCGTGTGCTTGATCGGCGGAGTCAGCGTCAGAGCTTCATCGGTACCGGAAGCACGAACGTTAGTCAGCTGCTTGCCTTTAGTCGGGTTAACCACCAGGTCGTTACTACGCGAGTGAATGCCGATCACCTGACCTTCATACACTTCCGCACCGTGACCCAGGAATAAACGTCCACGATCCTGCAGGTTAAACAGACCGTAAGACAGAGTCTTACCTTTCACCATGGAAACCAGTACGCCATTCTGACGCTTAGCCACTTCACCATCTTTAACGGTGTCATAACGGTCAAATACGCTGGTCATAATGCCGGAACCAGAAGTCAGAGTCAGGAACTGACCACGGAAACCGATCAGACCACGAGAAGGTACAGTGAACTCAAGTTTCACACGACCTTTACCGTCTGGCTCCATGTTGGTCAGCTCGCCTTTACGCAGACCCATCTCTTCCATAATTGAACCCTGATGCTGATCTTCAACGTCGATCACAACATTTTCATAGGGTTCCATCATAACGCCATCAACTTCTTTGCGGATAACTTCCGGACGGGATACACCCATCTCGAAGCCTTCACGGCGCATGGTTTCAATCAGAACAGACAGGTGAAGCTCACCACGACCGGACACGATAAATTTATCAGGAGAGTCACCTTCTGCAACACGCAATGCAACGTTGTGAATCAACTCCTGATCCAGACGCTCTTTGATATTACGGGAGGTTACAAACTTACCTTCTTTACCGGCAAACGGAGAATCGTTCACCAGGAAGGTCATGCTTACCGTTGGCTCATCAACCGTCAGAGGTGGCAGGGCTTCGACCAGCTCAGGGTCACACAAAGTATCAGAGATGCTCAGGCCATCGATACCGTTAATACATACGATATCACCGGCATTCGCCAGATCAGTATCAACACGATCAAGGCCCATATAGCCTTTTACGTTCAGAACCTTACCTTTACGCTCATCACCGGCGATGTTCTTAACCACAACCTGTTGGCCCGGCTTCAGCTGACCACGGGTAATACGGCCAATACCGATAACACCGACATAGCTGTCATAGTCCAGCGCAGAAATCTGCATTTGGAAAGCACCGGCAGGATCAACATCAGGTGCAGGAACGCGGTCAATAATCATATCCAGCAGAGGCTTCATATCGTCTGCCATATTTTCCGGATCATCACCCGCAATACCGTTCAGTGCAGACGCGTATACAACCGGGAAGTCCAGCTGCTCATCAGTCGCACCCAGGCTATCAAACAGATCAAATACCTGATCCATAACCCAGTCAGGACGAGAGCCCGGACGGTCGATCTTGTTGATCACAACAATCGGCTTCAGGCCACGCTCAAACGCTTTCGAGGTTACGAAACGGGTCTGAGGCATAGGACCGTCCTGCGCATCAACCAGCAGCAGTACACAGTCAACCATAGAGAGAACACGTTCTACTTCACCACCGAAGTCAGCGTGCCCAGGAGTATCAACAATGTTGATCCGGTAATCTTCCCACTTGATTGCGGTGTTTTTTGCCAGGATGGTAATGCCGCGCTCTTTTTCCTGATCGTTGGAATCCATAACACGTTCGGAGCCAACGTCTTTACGGTCCAGCGTACCGGAGAACTGAAGAAGAGAATCAACCAGAGTAGTTTTACCGTGGTCAACGTGCGCAATAATTGCAATATTGCGTAACTTATTGATATCTGAAGACATTCGGAGTATTTCGCCTGCTCAAAAATTAGAGACCGACCACACCAAACGATAGATAAACCCTAAAGCCGACCTAAAGAGCGAGTCCAGATCTCTGGAATGTTTGCTACCCAAAAAGGTAGCAAAGTAAAAAATAAAAAGGTTGGAAATTGTACACACTTTACGGTTGCGGTTGTATGAATTTCTTTACCAGAAGCCAATATATAAACGTTTAAATCAGCAAAACCCTCAACTCTCAAGCAAAAACAAGTGCTTACGCAAGATAAGAATTAAGGGTTCACCCTACTTTGCAGAAAAAGTCCTTTTTTTAACTTTCTATCTTGTCGCGATCCGGTAAAATCCAGCTTTTTTTGTCGCTTGCGACATTTTACTGCTGCTTTAAAAACGGGTGAGACATGACCAAACAACGCAGAGCCGTATCTCTGATTTCCGGCGGACTGGATTCCATGCTGGCTACCAAAGTCATTCAGGAGCAAGGCGTCCATGTAGAAGGAATCAACTTTTACACCGGCTTTTGTGTCGAAGGGCACACCCACGCCATTCGCAAGAAAGACAAGGAAAAACAAAAAAAGAACAGCTCTCTCTGGGTTGCCGAACAGCTGGGGATCAAACTGCATATTATCGATATCTCAGAAGAGTACAAAGATATTGTCCTCAACCCGAAACACGGTTACGGCCAGAATCTTAACCCCTGCCTTGATTGTAAAATCGATATGGTTGCCCGTGCCTGGCAATGGTGTCAGGACAATGACTTCGACTTTGTCATCACCGGAGAAGTCATCGGCCAGCGACCTAAGTCCCAGCGTAAAGCAACCATGCCAATTATCGCCCGAGAATCTCAGGTCGAGGATCGTTTGGTACGGCCTTTATGCGCGCAACATCTGCCGGAAACGCATCCTGAACGTGAAGGCTGGGTGAAAAGAGAGGAGCTGTATGACTTCAGTGGCCGCAGCCGCAAGCCACAGTTTGCTCTGGCTGAAAAATTAGGTATTGATGAATGGTCGCAACCTGCGGGCGGCTGCTGCTTCCTGACCGATGCCAGCTACAGTAAAAAGTTACAGGATCTTTGGGATGCCCGCGGCGAACGCCGCTATGAAGTTGACGATATTATGCTCCTGAAAGTAGGTCGCCATATCCGCCCGGCTAAGAATTTCAAGCTTATCGTCAGCCGCGAAGAGGGTGAAAACAACTTTATGCGCGGCTACCGCTCGCAGTTCACCTACCTGTATCCGACAAGTCATGGCGGCCCGCTAACTCTGATTGACGGCTCACCCACGGATGAAGATCTTGAGCTGGCGGCCCGTATTGTTGCTCGTTTCAGCCAAGGCCGGAATGCTGACAAAGTAACACTGGAAGTGGTACGTGAGCATAACCAACCAGCTCAGGTCGTCCAGGTTGCGCCTATGCCTGCGGAAGATATTCCTGAAGAGTGGTACATCCACTAAACCCGCACCGGATCATCATAGTTTAGCCTTAAAGAAAACGCACCAGATCACTCTGGTGCGTTTTTTTCATATTCAGCCTAAAATAAAAGCCTACTGCACAAATAGTGCGCGCCTTTAGCAGCCCCAAACAAGACTGCATGGTTCTGGCGTCCCATCGGAGAAAAATCAAAATGAGTCAACACGAACTAAATGCCCGCAATCTGCTCTGCCCGATTCCGGTGATCCGCACACAGAACAAAATCAGTGAACTATCCGCAGGAGATCAGCTTGTAGTCTACTGTACCGATCCGGGGACTCTGCACGACATTCCAGCCTGGTGTCGCGTCCATGGTCATACTTTAGTCTCAGCAGAAGAGCAATCTGATGAGATAGTCATTACTATTGAAGTTAACGACACCTAACAAGCACCACAAACGAGCACAGAGCATCAAAGCGCACCAAAAAAAAGCACCAAGCTCAGTATAAGTGACTTCACATCCCTTATTTCAGGACTTATTTTTCTGGTAACACATTGGTATTACTGGTTTTTTACCAAATGGCATCTAACTTGCTAAATAGATGATAAATATGAAAAGCCTGTCGGACGGGCTTTTAACAAACCAAGTAAAAACGATTACGACAATCGATTTTGACAACAAAGCGAAAGCTCCATTGGAGGACAAGCAATGTCAGCGAACACCCTTAACCTGATTAAAGAACATGACATCAAGTGGGTTGATCTGCGCTTCACCGATACCAAAGGTAAAGAACAGCACGTTACCATCCCTGCCCGTTATGTCGATGAAGAGTTCTTCGAAAACGGCCAGATGTTTGACGGTTCTTCTATTTCTGGTTGGAAAGGCATTAACGAATCCGACATGATCCTGCTGCCGGATGACACCACCAGCTTCATCGATCCCTTCTTTGAAGACAAAACACTGGTTCTACGCTGCGACATTATTGAGCCTGCAACCATGCAAGGCTATGAGCGTGACCCACGCTCCGTCGCTAAACGCGCTGAAGAGTACCTGAAGTCTACCGGTCTGGGTGACACTGCTTTCTTCGGCCCTGAGCCTGAGTTCTTCATCTTTGATGATGTTCGCTGGGATTCCAACATGTCCGGCAGCTTCGTGAAAATCGATTCTGAAGAAGCGGCATGGAACTCAGAGAAAGCGATAGAAGGCGGTAACATGGGTCACCGCCCACGCGTTAAAGGCGGTTACTTCCCTGTTCCTCCTGTTGATTCCGTACACGACATCCGCGCTACCATGTGTAACGTAATGGAAGAGATCGGTCTGGACGTAGAAGTTCACCACCATGAAGTGGCGACGGCTTGTCAGAACGAAATCGGCGTAGCGTTCAACACTCTGGTTAAGAAAGCCGACGAAGTTCAGATGCTGAAATACGTTGTACACAACGTTGCTCACGCCTATGGCAAAACGGCTACCTTTATGCCGAAGCCAGTTGTTGGTGATAACGGTTCCGGTATGCACGTTCACCTGTCTTACTGGAAAGACGGCGTAAACCAGTTCGCTGGTGACCAGTATGCGGGCCTGTCTGAATCTGCCCTGTTCGCTATCGGCGGCATCATCAAGCACGCTAAAGCACTGAACGCTTTCTGTAACCCAGGCACCAACTCTTACAAACGTCTGGTTCCAGGTTTCGAAGCACCTGTTATGCTGGCGTACTCTGCCCGTAACCGTTCTGCATCACTGCGTATCCCTTACACGTCCAGCCCTAAAGCTAAGCGTGTTGAAGCTCGCTTCCCTGACCCAATCGCGAACCCATACTTGGCATTCTCAGCTCTGCTGATGGCTGCTCTGGATGGTGTTCAGAACAAGATTCACCCTGGCGACCCAGCGGATAAAGATCTGTATGATCTGCCAGCTGAAGAAGCAGCAGCAATCCCAACTGTTGCAGCGTCTCTGGAAGAAGCTCTGACCTGCCTGGATGCTGACCGTGAGTTCCTGACTAAAGGCGGCGTATTCACCGATGACATGATCGATGCATACATTGAACTGAAAAATGAAGATGTTGCACGCGTAAACATGACGACTCACCCGATTGAGTTTGATCTGTACTACAGCGTATAAGTTGATCATCAGCTAACAGGCTTCCGCTCTTCTTATGAAGAGACTTAACCCCTGACCTAAACTGTCAGGGGTTTTTTTATGCCCGCTTCCCCTGTAAGCCTAAGCGAACAACAGTGCCGAACCGGACCTTTTCAAACAAAGCCGGAAACCCCCTTCGCACCAAAAAAGCTCACCAGAAAGCACGGTAATCCACGAACAAAAACCAACATAGAATACTGCTGACAAGCGGAGGAGCTGGTAAAACAGTATATTCAAAGAAACTGCAAACGAAAATACGCACAAAACTGGGACACCCTCAGTCAGCACAAGGCAACCAAATGCACTATAGTTGTGCGCATAGATACACCAAGGCCATCGGCAAATCGACTTCAACCAAACCTGTAGCAGCAGAGAAGCCTGAATAGATGGGCAACCACTTATTTTTGCTCTTAATTTTCCTTACTGGTGCAGTTTTTGCTGTATCTGTAGACCGATGTATAAAAAACAATCACGTCCCGGAGAGACAGGTGTGAGCAAAACGGATCATCAAAAACTTCTGCTCGACAATCTGAGTACAGCCGTCATTCAGGTAGACCATGAGCTTTGCTTAGTTTACCTGAACCCTGCTGCAGAGATGCTGTTTGCCTGCGGGGCGAACAGGGCTATCGGTATGCCAGTTAATCAGCTGTTTATTGAGGATGACAGCACACCGGAGGCCTGGAAACAGGCTGCTAATGCCGGCCACCCATTCACAAAAAGGGAAAGCCAGATCGTATTGCCGAACGGGAGCCGGAATATTGTTGATTACACCGTAAGCCCGGTGCTGACACCAGAGGGCTATTACCTGGTCGTAGAACTGCAGCCCAGAGATCGTCTGCTGAAAATCAGCAAGGAAGAGGAGCTTTTGGCGCAGCAGGATACACTGCGAACCCTCGTCCGGGGCATGGCCCATGAGATCAAGAACCCTTTAGGTGGAATACGGGGAGCCGCACAATTACTGGAGCGGGAATTACCGGAAGAAAGCCTGAAAGACTATACCGAGGTCATCATTAGCGAAGCTGACCGGCTGCGTAATCTGGTGGATCGTATGCTGGGGCCCCGGAAAATGCCTAACCTCAGCAGCCTGAATATCCATAAGGTCCTGGAGCATGTATATGCACTGGTCGCGGCAGAGTCGGAAGGCAGTATTAAACTGGTCAGAGACTACGACCCCAGTCTGCCGGATCTGATCGGCGATCAGGAACAGTTGATTCAGGCTATTCTCAATATCGTACGTAATGCGATGCAGGTACTCGAAGAAAGCCAGCAGCAAGACAAACATATCACCTTCCGAACCCGCGCCAAACGCCAGTTTACCCTCGGATCGGAACGCCACCGCCTACTCTGTCAGGTAGAAATTATCGACAACGGCCCGGGCATTCCACCTGAGTTGCTGGAAACTCTATTTTACCCTCTGGTTACCGGGCGAGCCGAAGGCACTGGCCTTGGTCTCTCTATCGCCCAAACGATTCTGCATCAGCATCATGGGCTGATTGAGTGTGAATCCAAACCCGGGAAAACCCTTTTCAGACTTTTGATTCCGTTGGAGCAGAAAAATGAGCAAACCCTATAACGTATGGATTGTCGATGATGACCGCTCTATCCGCTGGGTACTGGAACGCTCGATGGAGCAGGAGGGCATGTCCGTTAAGGTCTTTGAACGCGCAGAAGGCGTACTCAAAGCCCTGAGCACAGAAGCACCGGACGCCATCATCACCGATATCCGCATGCCAGGCATGGACGGACTGGAGTTACTGGCCCAGATTCAGGAGCAGCATCCGGCATTACCGGTTATCGTAATGACCGCCCACTCTGACCTGGAAAGCGCTGTTGCCTCTTATCAGGGAGGTGCATTTGAGTATCTGCCTAAGCCCTTTGATGTTGATGAAGCCGTTGCTCTGGTTAAACGCGCCATCAGCCATGCGAAAGAACAGGAGCACCCATCCGGTCAGGTTAATCCGCTGCCCAGTACAGAAATTATTGGTGAAGCGCCGGCGATGCAGGAAGTATTTCGTGCCATTGGCCGTCTGTCCCACTCCAATATCACCGTACTGATCAACGGCGAATCCGGTACCGGCAAAGAGCTGGTTGCCCATGCTTTGCACCAGCACAGCCCCAGAGCCGGAAATCCGTTTATCCCGCTGAATATGGCTGCAATCCCGAAAGACCTGATTGAGTCTGAGCTATTTGGTCATGAGAAAGGTGCTTTTACCGGAGCCAACACTCAACGACGGGGGCGCTTTGAGCAGGCTGATGGCGGCACTCTGTTTCTGGATGAGATCGGGGATATGCCAGCAGATACCCAGACCCGACTATTGCGGGTTCTGGCTGATGGAGAGTTCTATCGTGTCGGCGGTCACACTTCGGTTCAGGTTGATGTACGTATTATCGCCGCAACCCACCAGGATCTTGAAACCTTGGTACAGGAAGGCCGCTTCCGTGAAGATCTGTTCCACCGCCTTAATGTCATCCGTATCCACTTGCCGAAATTGAGTGAGCGCCGGGAAGATATCCCGCGGTTGTCGGAATACTTCCTGTCAAAAGCAGGCAAAGAACTGGGAGTTGAACCCAAGATTCTGCTGCAGGAAACCATCGATTACATGCAGCAATTGTGCTGGCCAGGCAATGTGCGTCAGCTGGAAAACACCTGTCGATGGATCACCGTTATGGCCTCCGGGCGAGAGGTACACCAGGATGACCTACCTCCGGAATTGATGGAACAAAAACAGGCTGAAGGTGCGAATAACAGCCGCTGGCAAAGTGCATTGCACCTGTGGGCTGATAATGCCCTCACTGAAGGGCGTAAAGGCATTCTTGATACCGCAGTACCGGAATTTGAAAAAGTCATGATTGAAGTTGCTCTGAAACATACCGCCGGAAGACGTCGGGATGCAGCAGAACTTCTGGGATGGGGACGAAATACCCTGACCCGCAAAATCAAGGAGCTTAACCTCGACACCAGCGGTGATGATGACGAAAACTAAACACCGAGCGTTTTAGCACCACTGTTCAGGCAGTGCATATGCCCGACAAATATTCTGCCAGCCCCCGTTCCGGCAGAATATTTGGGCGGTTTGATGACTCAAAAAACTAAACAGCACCCTCGAACCCTACCTGACGCCATGCTTCGTAGGTGATAATAGATACGGCATTCGACAAGTTCAGGCTCCGACTGGTTGCCATCATAGGGATTCTCAGCCAGTGATCGGTTGTAAACTGCGCTAAAATTTCCGCTGGCAGCCCCCGGGTTTCCGGGCCAAACAGCAACACATCTCCCGCCCGAAATGACATATCGGTAGCAAATCTTTTAGCCTTGGTTGTGCAGGGGAAGATACGCTTACCTTCCATCGCCTCGCGGAAGGCCTCAAAGTCTGGATAGCGACTCACTAATGCCAGGTCGTGATAATCAAGCCCTGCCCGCCGTAATTTCTTTTCCTCCAGATCAAACCCTAAAGGCTCAATCAGATGTAGCCGGCAACCCGTGTTGGCACAGAGCCGGATAATATTTCCTGTGTTAGGTGCAATTTCAGGCTCAAACAAAGCCAATTCAAACATTAAGATCTCTCCAATACGGGCTCAGGTTATTACCAATAAAGCCCAGAAAAAATTACTCAAACAGCGAAGGCTTAAACACGAATTATCTATCACTATCATGATCCAGCGCATGAAACAAAAAAACACATATTGATACGCACAGCAAAATCAAACAAAATACTGCATACAAAGCCAATAAAAAAAACCTATATTAAGGCTGACAGAGCTATAAAAAGCCCAATTCATCCGAGGAACCTGACTATGCTAAGCCAATTATCCGTCGGCAGGAAGCTGGCATTAATGCTTGCCATCCCTATTGTAGGATTGCTGGTACTGTTTCTTATGGCAAGAAACGAACTGGATCACTTCGATGAGGGCGTTGATACTATCTATGAAGACAGGATTGTCCCCCTTGAGCGCCTCTATGGGATCAGTGTCGATTATGTAGTGCTTATTATTGATGCGGTAAACAAAGCCAATGCAGGTCTGATAACCGCCCAGGAAGCTATTGCCGGAATCGATAATGCCACCAAAGATATTGAAGAGAACTGGAAAATTTACACCTCAACGCAGCTAACCAACGAAGAAGCCCAGCTTGTTAAAGAGGCGGAACAGCTCTTTAAACCTGCCGATCAATCAATTGCTGAGCTACATAGCTACCTGAGCGGTCTCAGTGGTACAGTCACAAACCAACTGAACAACTTTGACGGTGAGCTTTACAAGACGGTTGACCCTATCGTCGATAAGATTGCTGAGCTGATCAGCCTGCAGCTACGTATTGCCGGTGAACAGCGACAACTGCTGAAAACAGACTACCATACCAACAACATTATGATGATCGTTGAGCTTAGCATCGTTATAGTTACTATTGTTGTGTTGGGCTTGCTGGTAGCCCGCGCAATTACCGGCCCACTATCAGCCATGCGCGACACCATTAATAATATTGAGGCAAGCCATGACTTAACAATACGGGTCACAGCTAACGGCAGCGATGAAGTAGCCCAGATTGCTCTGGCTGTTAACGGCATGATGAGTCAGTTTCAGCAACTAGTACAACAGGTGCTCCAGTCAGTGGACAAAGTTTCACAGGAAGCAGGCAATCTTGCTCAGGCCAGCCAGCATACCAGTGATGGCATGATACGCCAGCAGGATGAGACCGACCATGTGGCTACCGCTATGAATGAGATGGTTGCCACAATCCAAGAGGTTGCTCGCCATGCCTCTGAGGCAGAGAGTGCCGCTCAGACGACCCGTTCCGAGTCAGAGAATGGAGATCAGATTCTTCAGGAGAATAATCGCATTATCGAATCTCTGGCAGAAGAAGTTGAGAACGCCGCCAAGGTGGTTTCTTCTCTGGAGAACGAGGCTCAGAATATCGCCCTAGTGATCGATGTCATTAAAGGTATCGCAGAGCAAACGAATCTGTTGGCACTGAACGCCGCGATCGAAGCTGCTCGTGCTGGTGAGCAGGGACGTGGCTTTGCCGTAGTTGCAGATGAAGTGCGAAGCCTTGCTCAAAAAACGCAGGAATCCACTCAGGAGATCGAAGGGGTCATTGTCCGGGTTCAGGAAAGCAGCCGAAATGCTGCCACAGTGATGCAGAGAAGCCAGGAGCGAGCTAAGGCGGGCCTGGAACAGAGTGCCAAAACCAGTGAGGCTCTCACCCAGGTTACTCATCACGTTACGCTGATCAGCGATATGAATAGCCAGATTGCCACCGCCGTTGAAGAGCAGAGTGCTACAGCAGATGAGATGAACCGAAGTGTCGTTAGCATTGCTGAAGTGACCAGAGACTCAACTGCAGCATCTCATCAGACAGCAGCAGCCAGTGAGGAGTTGTCTCTCTTATCCACAGAACTTCACGGCATGGTCTCCCGCTTTCAGGTCTGACAGATTAATTCACCTTCCGGTGTTAAAACCAGCTTTTTCCACCGGATACTTACTCCTATAATAGAGGCAGTTGCCTAATATTATTCAACGGTACACTGTTATCTGACTGCAGTCAGTATTAAGGTTGCAGGAAGCATTGTAGTTGTAAAAAGTACCAACGCGCATTGTGAATAAAATATTATTCACACTAAGCACTTAGGAGTGTTAGATATGAGTCTGGATCTGCTAAACGAATTAGAAAAACGTGTTCAGTCTGCGGTAAGCACTATCGAAGATCTGAAACTGGAAATTGAACAGCTCAAGGAAGAAAATACGGCTCTGGTCTCAGAAAAGGATGCATGGGAGGGTCGTTTGGCAGAACTGCTGGGTAAATTTGATCTGATTGACAGCACTGCACCTGATACCGCTGAAGAAGTCTCTGAGTTTACTGCCGAAAACGATACAGAAGAAAACCTAGAGGATGAAACCCTGGCCAATCAAGCCTTTGAACAGGATTTTTCAGAGGCAACAGAGGAGTCGGAACAGGGCAACGGCTTTAGCAGTAATAACAACTACTGATCTTAAACAGATCTGAGAAGACAAAAACCGGCTTTTAACATACCTCTCTATAGTTGGGCTTCCAACATTGAAGGTTGCGTCATTCAGCCGGTTTTTTGTACCGAAAATACTGTCATCTGCCTTTTTTAAGTCAGGTCACAGGACATCAGAATAGCATTCTCGCGCCCCTCACCAGGCACCGCATAATAATCCTTACGCACTCCATCGTCGGTAAAGCCCAGCTTACGGTACAAATGTAGAGCGGATACGTTACTCTCCCTTACCTCCAGAAGAATCAGTACCAGATTTTGCTCGCGAGCCTGATCCATTACGGCTTCAAGTAAGAAAGCGCCAATACCCTGCCCCTGAAGAGAGTCCTGCACTGCAATATTATGCAAGTGCCATTCATCAGCAATTTTCTGCAGCATAGCATACCCTACCAAACGATCCTGAATAAAAACGCCCAGCAAAGTGTCACCTCGCTGAAGTCCAAGCTCAAACATCAGACGGGTCCATGGTGTCAGGTGCGCCGCACGCTCTATGGGCATGACCGCATCCAGCTCCAGAATGCCGACCTCACGAATTTTCTTCATATCAGGCCTCCCTGGTGTTTGCGTTCCAGCAGGCTATACAGCAACTGGCGCTTCCCATCCGCCTGTCTCATCACATCGGTCAGACTCATTGGATGATGCAGTGTAATATTCAGCAAGCCTTCGCTTTCAGCGATCAGTTCCGGCAGGCCACCAAACCACCAACACTCCTGGTTAGGCTTACAGCCCAACCGAGCCCCCTTTACCAGCGCCTGAAACACCTGGACAAACTCCTGCTCACGGCAAACCGCAGGCATTCCTGCCAGAGGCCAGACAAAAGGCAGACTCACCACAGGTTCATTAAAGCCTATCAACTGCAGGATTGACTGAGCAAAAGGCAGGAACAGCTGTTCAGAATCACCATGCTCACCAAAATGGCTGACAATCAACGGACGGTCACCCTGTTGTCGGATAAAGACCAACTGGAGCCGGTCAGGTACCCGGTTAACCTGACCGGCAGATGACGCTGCCAATGCACCCATCGGATCAGGGGCATCACTGGTTTGAGATGTTTGATGTTCCGCCGTGGCAAGTGTTTCAGCGCCCACCTGAACCGTTGGCCCCTCACCGTTATTCCGGAAAGGCATACTGACCGCAGACGGAATGCCAGTTGAGGCTGAATCTACAGCATGGCCTGAAGGTGACGACTCAGCTGAATTGCCTTTTCCTGGACGCAGACGATCCAGTGGCGAGGTTTGCTTAGGCCCTTCGTGATAGAAATACACAGACGGCCGGGCACCGGGCAAGGACTGCCGGGGCATCCAGCTAACAACACCCAACTGGTGAAGATAATCGAGCCGTTGGTTTTCATTCAGCACGGGGCAATAACATCCTATGAAACATAATGAATAAGCGTTGAAGGGCTGCAAGCTTTATTAAAGCAACGGCCGGACAGCCAGAAACAATGAAAAAGCGACAGGCATTATACCTGTCGCCTCCTTCATTGAATATCCAAGAACCGGCATTGAATATCCCACAGTCGCTATTGCATAGCTCAGAACTAAAATCCAGTGGATTCAATCAGACTGCAGCACCCTGCGGGTGCTTGCGCTCAACCTGACTGACCAGTGCATTCAGCGCATGAACATAAGCTTTACCTGACGCAATTACAATATCGGTATCGGCCCCCAGGCCGGTCACCAGGCGCCCTGCTTTATCCAAACGTACTGTAACCTCACCCTGAGAGTCCGTGCCACTGGTGATCGCATTCACCGAGTACAGCTCCAGCACAGTATCGCTGTTTACAATCTTCTCAATCGCTTTGAAAGTTGCATCCACAGGGCCGCTGCCTTCCGATTCAGCAGCCACTTCCTCACCATCGACACTCAACACAACTTTCGCCAACGGCGTCTCACCGGTTTTAGACTGTACCTCAAGGGTTTCCAGGCAGTAGCGTTCAACCGCATTAGTCGCACGACTATCGCTCACCAGAGCCTGCAGATCCTCATCGTAGATTTCATGTTTTTTATCTGCCAGCTGTTTAAACAAAGCAAAGGCATGGTTCAACTCAGCTTCTGAATCAAAGCTGATCCCCAGATCGGTCAGACGGGAGCGGAAAGCGTTTCGGCCCGAGTGTTTACCCAGGACGATGGCGTTGGTATTCCAGCCTACATCCTGAGCCTTCATGATCTCATAGGTTTCGCGATGCTTGAGTACGCCATCCTGATGAATACCAGACTCATGAGCGAAGGCGTTTTTCCCCACAATCGCCTTATTCGGCTGCACAGGGAAACCAGTCACCGTGGAAACCAATCGAGAGGTCGGCACGATATGCACGGGTTCAACTTGAGTTTGCACCGTAAAAATATCCGGACGGGTACGGATACCCATAACCACTTCTTCCAAAGAAGCATTACCAGCACGCTCACCGAGACCATTGATGGTACATTCCACCTGACGGGCACCGGCCTGAACTGCTGCCAGCGAATTCGCCACCGCAAGCCCTAGGTCATTATGACAGTGCACCGAGAAGATCGCTTTGTCTGCATTAGGTATGCGGTTTAATAGCTGACGGATAGTCTCCGCAAACTGATCCGGTATCGCATAGCCTACCGTATCCGGAATATTGATCGTGGTCGCACCGGCATCAATAGCCGCTTCGATAATACGGCAGAGGAAATCGATCTCGGAGCGTCCTGCATCTTCGCATGAGAACTCCACATCTGAGATCAGGCTACGGGCTTTTTTCACCGCGCGCACCGCCTGCTCTATCACCTGTTCCGGCTGCATCTGCAGTTTGTACTGCATGTGAATTGGCGAGGTGGCAATAAAGGTATGAATACGCCCTGAGTTAGCACCTACTAGCGCTTCAGCAGCTCGTTCAATATCCGCATCCAAAGCACGAGACAGACTACAGATGGTACTGTCTTTTACGTTATCAGCAACCGCTTTGACCGCTTCAAAGTCACCGGGACTGGCGATGGCAAAACCCGCCTCGATCACATCCACCTGCATTTTCTCTAGGTGTTTGGCGATACGTACTTTCTCATCTTTGGTCATGGATGCGCCGGGACTCTGTTCGCCATCCCGTAAGGTGGTATCAAAAATTACCAGATGCTCGTTACTCATGTTTATCTCCTGCATGGGGCCGTAAATTCCTTTTTTGCCCCTGTATTGTCTGATGCTCCGGTCGCAACCAAGGCTTGTCTGCGCCTGAGCTTTTTTACTTTTTATTTGACTATAGCGCCAGCATCAGACCTTGCCAACTGTGGCCCACAGGGATAAATGAGATTCGAACTACCGGTGTCGGTCTAATAGTTTTTTATTGCGTGCATAACGACAAAAAAGCCATATTAGAGATACTGAACACAACATAAGACCCAGAACTACCCCCTGCCAAAAAATGGCGATGTCATAGGTCCGTAGCAGGAAAATGATTATAAAACCAACCAACTGGCTGGCCACAGCCATCAGTCGTAAACCGTCATTCATAGCGTTTCACCTGTGATTAGTGGAGATTTTCACCCCGGTTAAGGAACCCATAGACTGAACTGCGTTCTGAAGCAGGATCGTTTACAATGCGTCTGGGATCGTTTCAGATTTACACCTGTTATTTCAAATTCAAACAATATGGCTGCCAAATGCTAAGAACAAGATCTTTCGCTATTGCATTCTCACTGGCTCTTTTCGGAGCAGGTCTTCACACGGCTCAAGCCAGCCTGAACAGTCAACAGACCGGCAACGAAGCACCTGCAACCCAGTTAGCGACCGTATCAACATCAAATACGTCAGAAAAACATCCATCATCAGAAACAGAACAAGTCTCTTTAGCCGACAAAGGCAGCGAAAGCATGGTAGGTCTGCCTTTACCTATCTCCCGTGCTCTTGAGCAGGGTCTGGTACTGGAAAGTCAGTTTCATGCGGAATCCGACCTGACAGGCTGGGTGCTCTCCCTTGATGGTCAGTTTACTCTGGTTTATACCACGCCGGATCAACGCACGCTGATATCCGGTGCCCTGATCAATGAGGCGGGCCAGAACCTGTCTGAACGTTATGCCCAAAAATACTTCCCAAAACCTGATATTGCGTTACTGGAAGAAGCAACCTACATCAGTATTGGAGCGCCAAAAGAGCTTAATCTTCCCGACTCTGCTACAGCACCGGTTGATGCCAGCCCCGACGGCGAAAGTACTAACACCCAGGCAGAGTCCGGTGCAGAACCTGCAACCGAACAAACCATTGAAGCCAAGCGTGTTATCTATGCGTTTTTTGACCCCAGCTGTCCTTTTTGTCATCTCGCATGGAAAGCCTTTCAGCCTTATATAGATAAAGGGGTTGAGATCCGTTGGATTCCGGTCGCCTTTCTGAACCCGGAAAGCCGAGATAAAGCAGCCGCCATTCTGCAAAGCCGGAACCCGGAGAACGAACTGACAGAAAGTATGCGTCTGTTCAATACAGAGCAACAGCCAACAGCCGCAGTAAAAGAAACATCCCGCCGCCAACTGCAGAGCAATATGAAGCTGATGCAACGTTTTGGGATTCAGGGAACACCCGGACTGGTTTGGGCTGATGAGAGCGGTGAACTGAAGATTCGCAGCGGTATGCCAAAGCTGGGGGAATTTCCCCATATTACTGGATTACCGGAACAACCTCAGACAGACCCGGGATTATTCCGTTTTCGTTGAGCCATAAAGGACCCATACCATGGATGCTGTTTCACTCGGCCCCTTTATGCTGTCAGCCAAGGTGATCTATCTGATCACTTCCGTGGTGCTCTTTTTTATCGGAGCAGAACTACTGCAATGGCTGAAGGTAAAAAAGTGGCCTGACAACACCTTCAGTTTCAGTCATTGGGCACAGAACAGCTTTTGGCTTGGCTTAATACTCGGTCGATTAACATATGCTGTTCAGCACTTTGATAGCTATCGTCATGACCTGGTCTCTATTCTCTATTTCTGGCAGCCAGGCTACTCGATCACAGCAGCTCTGATCGCAGCAGCTGCGGCCAGTTTCTGGTCTTTCCGCTCGCCTAAATGGCTTCTGGTCAGTCTTACCTGGCTGACAAGTTGCACTCTGATTTGGTTTGCCCTTTCTGCTCTTGACCCCATTAGCAATAATACGCAGCAGAAAATCCCCGAACTCACTCTGACAGCGCTTCACCAGGATAGCCCTTACACCAGATCTGTCTCTCTTCCGGAACAGCAAGGAGCCGTGATCCTAAATATCTGGGCGAGCTGGTGTGGTCCTTGTCGTCGGGAAATGCCATCCCTGGTTAAATTTGCACAGGATTACCCTGAAGTACAGCTCTGGCTGGTTAATCAGGGGGAGTCACCTCAGATGGTTCGACGTTTTATTGAAAACAGTGATAGCGCTATACCTGAACAGATAATACTTCTTGATCCCAATCAAAGCCTGATGCAGGCGATCCAGGGCGTTGGCTTGCCGATAACACTGGCCTACAAAGATGGACAGCTGATGGATAGCCATACAGGAGAGGTTAATCACGCCCGCCTGAGAGAGATGACAAAAGCAATCCTGCCAGAAGAGCAGTAATTCCCTGCTCACCTCTTCCTATGATCTATGTTTGAAAGCACTGGGGATACGGCAATAAATCCGTTAACATAGCGCCCTTTTTTCTCGGCCAGGCCACTCCAGTTATTTATCAGCTGAAGGGGTTGCCCCGAAAAACGACACCACCTTCTTATTTGCTAACTTATTACCCACGTTAAAGAGGTATACATGCTGCCCTACATTCCCGGACAACGATGGATCAGTGACGCCGAAAGCGACTTAGGATTAGGAACCATTCTGACCTGCGATATGCGAAGCGTAACCGTGCTGTTTCCTGCTTCGGGAGAGACCCGCGTATATGCCACCCGCTCAGCTCCGCTCACTCGGGTATCCTTCTCCAGTGGTGATCAGATCGAAAGTCATGAAGGCGAGCGTTTTATCGTCGCTACCGCACTGGAAGAAGATGGTCTGCTGGTTTATATCTGCCTCGACACCCAGGGCAATGAGAAAGAGGTGCCGGAGACACACCTGAACAATCACCTTAGCCTGCAGAAAGCAAAAGACCGCCTGCTGACCGGCCAGATTGACCGTAATGACTGGTTCAACCTACGTTACCGCACCTTACTGCACAGCGATAAGCAAAGCCGTGCCGCTATTCAGGGCTTATCCGGTGCCCGAATGGCTCTTATCCCTCACCAGCTCTATATCGCCCATAGTGTTGGAAGTCGTTACGCTCCCCGGGTTTTGCTGGCGGATGAAGTAGGTTTGGGTAAGACCGTAGAAGCGGGACTCATTCTGCATCGCCAGTGGCTCACCGGAAACGCCCAGCGCATTCTGATTGTGGTGCCGGAGTCTCTGCAGAACCAGTGGCTGGTAGAGATGCTTCGCCGTTTTAACCTGCAGTTCAGCCTGTTTGATTACGAACGCTGCGCTCAGTATCCCGGCCAGAACGCTTTTGAACAGGCCCAACTGGTGATCTGCAGCTTAGAACTCCTGACGGATCACCCTGAGCTTCAGGAGCAGGCCGTTGCCGCCCAGTGGGACACTCTTGTTGTCGATGAGGCACACCACCTTGAATGGCACCCGGACGCTCCGAGTCAGGCCTATCAGTGCATCGAGCAGTTAGCAGAAGACACCTCCGGCCTGCTTCTTTTAACCGCAACGCCGGAGCAGCTGGGAAAAGCCAGCCACTTTGCCCGCCTTCGCCTGTTAGACCCGGAGCGTTACTCAAGTTTTGAGCAGTTCGAGCAGGAAGAAGGTCAGTACCAGCCCATTGCTGAAGCGGTTGAAGCCTTAGAAGATATTGCTGACGGCGAGCCAGCCACCCAGACTGTTATCACTCAGCTGCGGGAACTACTGCCGGAATCTGATGCACAGGCATTGATCGATCTGATTGAAAACGATGAAGCGGATCTGGAGCAGATCGATTCAGCCTGCACTCAGCTGCAAGGACAACTACTGGACCGTCACGGCACAGGTCGCGTTCTGTTCCGCAACACCCGTGACACGGTCACCGGCTTTAAACAGCGCCAGCTACAGAGTCATCCACTGGAACTACCGGAAGCCTATGAGGCTCAGATGTCTTCCTCCGAATTACAGGCCCACCTGAGCCCGGAACAATATATCGAAGATGCTTTAGTCACCGATAACTGGGCTAAGGATGATAGCCGTTTCCAATGGCTCCTCGAACATCTGCACAACCACGATGACGAGAAAACCCTGCTAATCTGCCATAGCGCCGCCAGCGCTCTGGCTCTGTCTGAAGCACTGAAGGAGGCCACTGGCCTGCACGCACCAGCCTTCCACGAAGGCCTGAGCATCCTGGAGCGAGACCGTGCCGCCGCCTGGTTTGCTGATCATGAGTCTGGCCCACCGGTACTGATCTGCTCAGAAATTGGCAGTGAAGGCCGTAACTTCCAGTTTGCCCGTCATCTCGTGCTGTTTGATCTGCCGCCGAACCCCGATCTTCTGGAACAGCGTATCGGCCGCCTCGACCGTATCGGTCAGCAGCACGATATTCAGATCCATGTGCCCTACTTTGAAGAATCCGGTCAACAGGACCTGCTGGAGTGGTACGACAGAGGTCTTAACGCCTTTACCGCGCCCTGCCCTGCAGCTTCTGCACTCTTTACCGAGTTTGGTGAAGCCGTTTCTGATGCTATTGTCAGCCAGGATGCTGAACGCCTTGAGCAACTCACTGAAGCCACCGCACAACGCCGTCAGGAACTGAATGCCGCCATGCAGGCGGGCCGTGACCGTCTACTGGAGCGTAACGCCTGTCGTCCGCAGGAAGCCCAGGAGCTGGTCAGTGCCATTGAAGCTCAGGATGAACCAGAAGCGCTGAACACCTGGCTGGAAAACGCACTGGATATCTTCGGTGTTAACAGCGAAGAGACCGGCGAGTTCAGCTGGCATCTGACACCGGGTGAACACATGCTTAACTCGGATCTGCCGGGACTCGACAACGAAGATGGTTTCTCCATGACCACCAGTCGCGACTATGCCCTGCACCGTGAAGACCTGCAGTTCTTTAGTTGGGAGCACCCGTTTGTACAAGCGCTACAGGAACAGGTTGTCTCCGGCAGTCTCGGTAATAACGCCGTCAGCATCTTCAAAACCAAAGCGCTGCCGGAAGGTACTCTGCTGCTGGAAGTGATCGCCTCGATCCACTGCGCAGCACCGAAACACCTGCAGATCGGCCGCTACCTGCCTCCAACCACTATGCGTTTCCTGCTAGATGAGCGTGGCAATGATCTGGGCAAAAAAGTCAGCTTTGAGGGTCTGAGTCCAAAACTGGATAGACTGAAAAAAGCCACCGCACGGGAAGTGGTCAAGCTACGCCAGGAACAGATACGCGAACTGGTGGATACCGCTGATAGCCGCGCCAATGATATTCTGCCCACTGTGATCGAAGAGGCACAGCTGAAGATGCAGTCGCTGCTGTACCCTGAGGTGCAGCGCATGAAGGCCCTGCGTGAAGTAAACCCATCGATCCGTGACATCGAAGTCAAAGCACTGGAGATGGAGTATCTGGCCGTGGCCGATGCACTGGAAAAAGCGCGGGTGAATATCGAAGGTATCCGGGTGATTGTGACTGCGTAACACACCGGACGGCACAACTCAAAAAAGCCAGTACTTTCACCTGAAAAGTACCGGCTTTTTTGAAAAACGGTGCTCTGTAATCACAGACCCAGTGTATTAGTTCGGTATCGCTACCACCTGCTCTTCCGGCTCAGGGGCTTCCGGATCAATAAGCCCCGGCCGCGGCAGCAACGGCTGCATTTTCTTGTAGATCACTTCAATCCTGGCTTTATCTTCAGCGGGAAGCTTGTCATTCCAGGAGAGCTCAACAGCCAAACGCCTAAGGTGACGGAAGCGCCAGCGCAGACAAGTCAATAACTCTGAGATTTCAGACATCTCAACCTGATCAATCTGGTCTTTATTCTTCTCACCCCAGTCAAGCCATTCCGACAGATGCTCTGACCCCATACCAGCGGAATCGCGCACCCAACGCAGCTGGGTAATACACTCTGAAACACCTCGTGCGATGCGTGAACGAGGGTAGTCAGACGAAATATCAAACAGCTCAACAGCCATATCAAAGAGCTGATGCACCTGTTCATTCTGGCGGGAAACACTTCCGACATTAACTTCAGGTAATGCTTTATTAACATGGGAGGAAATTTTTGGCTCTTTCAGCACCGCAAGCAAGGCTTCAACATTACGGACACCAAAAGTGCTCATATTGACTTCAAGATAGGCATTCCAGGTCAGGATTGTCCTGCTGGTACGCTCTTTATCATAAAAAATATCAAATAACTGATCTGCAAGCCCAACCAAGGGTGCCGCCCAGTTAATCTCTTTTGCAGGCTTTTGTGCAGGATAACCTGACCGGTCACAGCGTTCCTGGTGATCTGCAACAGCACTCAACACATCTTCATCGTAAATTTTGCGTCCTTCCAAAATGATGCGAGCCACAATCGGATGCGTTTTAAGAGCGCGCCATTGCTGATATGTCAAACCTTCCTGTTTAGTCGCAGCCTCTACTGGTATATGCAATAAACCAATATCATGGCTCAGGCCTGCAGCAAAGGCAGAGAAGTAACTCTGATGTGGTAAATCCTGTATCTTTGCTAATAGCGGAGCCATCCAGGCACAGAACAAGCTTCGCTTATAGAAATCCGGCATCACTTCCTGCATCACTGTCAGGCGCTGCAGAATCGGAGCGGGTATCGGCTTAACAAAAAGAAGTTGCCGGAGGGTTACTTCAAATTCAAAGTGCTGATGTAGCAAGTTGAGCTCTGACTCACTCTCAACCAACTCCAGAATCTGATTTAAAATGTCATAAACGGTAAGAGGATTTGCAACACTGATAGACTGATCAAGTTCTTTCTTGAGCTTATGTTGAACCAAGTGACCCGCAACCTTCTGATTGATCACTGCCCCTTTTTTCAACAGCAAAACACCGTGTTCATTCAGAATATCTTCAGAGGCTGTCGCAGGGTGGGTATCTTGGACATCAGCCAGATGATTGACATACTCATCGGTCTGATTCGGTTCATATTCGTTGTTCTCTTCTGACATCCAAAACGCCCCTAAAATGCCATTATAAGCTGCTGTCGAAGTGAGCTATTCCTTAGAGAATAAGTCATCTATCAAAATAGATGTCCCTGAATACAAGGGATAAAATACCAGCTCACCTTTCCGTTAATGCCTCCCATAATAACAAACTAAACCGCTTTGAAAATATTTCTCGTGTTTCCTCTGATGCTATCGCTCTAAAATCTGCGCAAGCGCTGGCCTGACGGTAGGATATTGAAACACAAAACCAGCCTTTTCTAATCGGTAGGGGACGACTTTAGCCCCTGTCAGCAGCATCTGGGATAACTCACCCAGTGCCAGTTTTAGCAGGCAGGCAGGAACTGGCATCAGCGTGGGGCGCTTCAGAGTCCCTGCCAGAATACGGCTAAAGGTCGCATTACGCACCGGAGTCGGTGCCGTACCATTGAAAGCGCCACTCATATCATCTCTTTGAATCAGAAAAAGAATGATATTGATCAGGTCGTCTCTGTGAATCCAGGGCATATAGTGCTGACCAGAACCTAAGCGACCTCCAAGCCCCAGTTTAAAGGGTGTCAGCAAGCGACCTAACATACCGCCATCCGGCCCCAGAACCAGGCCTGTTCTTAACAGACAAACCCTTACACCGCTCTGCTCTGCTGCCAGCGCCTCACCTTCCCATTCAACACACAGACGGTGAGCAAACTCATCATGGGCCGCAGACAATTCAGTAACCTCATCATCATCATGGGCACCATAAAACCCAATGGCAGAGCCACTGATCAGCACTTTAGGCTTTTGACTCGCCTCTTCAGCAAAACGTACCAGCTGACGGGTTGGTCGTAGACGGCTTTGCAACAACTCGTCTTTTCGGGCGTCACTCCAGCGGGCATCAGCGATAGGAGCACCAGCCAAGTTGATCATCACATCAATGGGCTGGTCCAGCCACTGCAAAGGGTCAGAAGCTGCATTCACCGGACGCCCAATAATAGAATTCACCTGATCCGGCCAGCGGCTGACAACGTAAAGCACATGTCCTTCATCCAAAAGGCGATGGCAAAGAGCCTTACCAATAAAACCTGTGCCACCTGTAAGCATAATGTTCATCTGATACGCCTCCTGCCAGTCAATCACACTGCATTGAGTATGATTTAAAACTGATAAATTTGTATAATTTTTTTGATCTTGTACAAGTATACCTCTGAGACACGTTTTCGGATCAGACACGTTAGATAACACCTACTGAAAAGGCTTCCGCTATGTCCGCAACCAACCCGGCATCACTTCAGAATAACGACCGCCAGACACTGCTTGTACTTCTGGCCCATGGCAGCAGCGACCCCGCCTGGCAGAAACCCTTCAGGGAGATGGCCGACAGCATTGCAGCTAACCAGCCACACCCCGTAAGACTTGGATTTATGGAGCTTTGTGGGCCTTCCCTTGAGGATATAGCTAATGATCAACCTGCAGATCGGATTATTGATATTGAAATTCTGCCGCTGTTTTTTTCCGCAGGTCGCCACCTCAGAAGAGATGTTCCTAATCAAATTTCAGAACTGAATAAACGCTTCAAGCATCTTACCTTTACGCTGCATGATCCTGTGGGCTTCCACCCCAAAATGACCGAAGCCCTAACTTCGATTGCAGCCGATCTCGATTTCTCTGACAAAAATAATTGTACAAAATGATTTTTTTGTACAATTATTAGCAGACACCAACGGGTTACTGTCTATACTCATAGTTAGTCAGAGATAACCTGACCCTCTACTCCTATTAATGTAAATAAACCAGTGTCTGACAGAGGTCTGCTGCTATGACAAATGCCACCACAGCATCACAAACATCAGTTTTTCCGGATCGTGAAATTCGCATCGGCATCAGCCAGTGCCTGCTGGGAGAACAGGTTCGTTTTGACGGCGGACATAAACACGCTCGCTATTGCACAGATGTTCTGGCAAAACACTTCACATTTATACCAACCTGCCCTGAAGTGGGTTCAGGTATGAGCATCCCCCGCGAACCGATCCGGCTGGTCAGCATGCAGGATGAAATACGGGTACGGGGTACTAAAAGTGATGATGACTATACTGAGCAGCTAACCCACTTCAGCGAACGCACGGTTAATCAGCTGACAGGCCTGAGTGGCTATGTTCTGCTGGGCAAGTCACCTAGCTGTGGCATGGCCCGCGTTAAGGTATACCGTGAAAACGGCAACCGGTCAGATATATCCCAGGGCGGTATCTTTGCTGAAACATTAATGCGTACCTATCCAGAGTTACCGGTTGAGGAAAGCGGACGCCTGACCGACCCACAGTTACGGGAGAGCTTTCTGACCCGTGTTTACGCCTACAACACTTGGCAGGCACTGGAAGAAGCGGGTATGACACCTAAAGCACTGCTCGATTTCCACACGCAATACAAGCCTCTGCTAATGGCACACAACCAGCAGGCCTACCGGAATCTGGGCAAATGGCTGGCGGGTGTGGACAAAGCCAGCGTGGAACAGAAGGCCAAAGAGTATCTTCCCCAATTTATGGCGATCCTGAAAGAACCGGCTACCCGTGAAAATCACACTAATACTCTGATGCATCTGCAGGGTTACCTGAGAGAAAAACTGACCAGTTCAGAGCGTCAGAACCTGCGTCAAACCATTGATAATTACCGCACTGGCATGATCCCGCTGATCGCGCCCCTGGTACTCATGCGCCACCTGTTTGAGGTACATGGTTGTGAATACGCCGGAAACTACCGCTATCTGTACCCTTACCCAGAAGATCTGGCCATTGACGGCGTGTAATGCAAACAACTTAAGCGAACCAGTAGGAATATCATGAGCCAACCCCATACACTCCACCCCTTCAGTTCAACGGAAGTTGTCCGAGCCGAAGATCGCTGGCTACCTATCCGGGAGGTTTCAGAGCGCACCGGCGTCAACTCAGTCACGCTTCGTGCCTGGGAGCGCCGATACGGTTTAATCAAACCTCAACGCACCCATAAGGGGCACCGCCTCTACTCTGAATTTGATATCGAACGTATCGAGCAGATTCAGCAATGGCTGGGCCGAGGGGTTTCTGTGGGACAGGTCGCTAAGCTATTACCACCCTTGACCGAACGGGAAGCTGCTGCCCAGGAGTCAATGCCGACAACGCAGTCGGCCAATCCTGAACCGGACTGGCAGCCGGTATTGGATGAGTCCATGGTGGCGCTGCAGCAGGGGAATATGATCCGCTTTGACCAGACACTGAATCAGGTGAGCGCCATCTATCCGGCGGCCCTGCTGATGCGTTTTTTCTGGCAGCCACTGCTGACCTACCTGGCTGCCGAACCTGAAGGCGAGCGCCGTCAGCTGATGCAGCTACAGCTGGACAGCTATCTTCGCAATCGTGTTGGTGCCCGTCTGATGCATCGCAATCTGCAGACCAAAGAGCAGAAGCGTCTGCTGATCAGCCACCTGCCGACACACAAACCCAGGTTTGAACTCTGGCTGGCAGCACTGATGTGTACCGATCTGAATATTCCCGTACTACTGCTGGATGAGCTACCTGTCTGGTCGCTACTGCATCTGGTTGAACAACAGCACCCCCTTAGCGGTGTTTTACTGTTGGGCAATGAGAAAACGACACCACTGAAACAGAGAGAACAGCAACAGCTTAAGACAGTGGGCTCACCCTGCTGGCTGGCTGGCCCTCTGGCCAAGATTCAGCCAGACATCTTTACCAAATGCGGCTGGCAGATCGCTGAAGACTGGCCAACACTACTAACTGAACAGCGCCTGCATTTCTGACCACACCAACTCAGGACTGGCCAACACTACTAACTGAACAGCGCCTGCATTTCTGACCACACCAACTCAGGAAAAGCTGCGACACGATAACAATGACAGCTAAAACACTAACACTGATAAACCAGAGGAGATCACCATGTCACAACTGGTCTGGTTTCGATCCGATCTGAGAGTTCATGATAACCCGGCACTATTTACCGCATGCCAGCAAGCGCAACAGAATGGCTCAGGGGTTATTGCCTGCTTTCTGCGGCCTCTACAGCAATGGCAATCCCATGACTGGGGTCAAAACCGGATACGTTATACCGAGCGCTGCCTGCTGGATCTCAAAGAGGAACTTGAGTCGCTGCATATCCCCTTGATCTGCCTGGATGTGGCAACCTTTGCCGGACAAATCCCGGCGCTGCTCCAACTGTGCCAGCGGCTGAACTGCGATCAGATTTTCGCCAATGAAGAGCCAGAACTGAATGAGCGTCAACGGGATCAGCAGCTTATCGCTCAGGCGGAACCGGCAGGAATCCATTGTCAGCTGTTCCATGACCAGAGCATTCTGCCATTGGGCAGTGTGCTGAAAAATGATGGCACCCCCTACCGGGTTTACACCCCATTCCGTAAACAGGCGCAACAGATGATTGCCCAACAGCCGGTGCAGACGTTCCCTTCCCCGGCTCCTGTGATTTCTGATACACAACAGAGTTTGCAGCCAAAGATCGAATCGCTGTCATTAGCTCAGTCGGACGGGGTGACTTTTCAACCTCAAAACTATTCGGATGATCCAATCCAGCAACGCTGGCCCGCCACCGAAAAAGAGGCTTTTCATCAGCTGGAGCTGTTCTGTGGACAGCCGATCAATCGCTATAAAACTCAGCGTGATTTTCCGGCCGATGCTAAAGGCACTAGTCTGCTGTCACCGATGCTGGCAACGGGTAAGCTCTCTGTTAAAAGCTGCTGGCGTGCTGCGGAGCAGATAAGGCTGAGTGATCCGGCTGCTGCAGAATCCGCCAGCACCTGGCAGGGTGAACTGCTGTGGCGGGATTTTTATCGTCATCTGCTGGTTTTGTATCCGGAACTGAGCCGCAACCAGCCTTTTAAAAAAGAAACGTCCAATATCCAATGGCGCAACGCTCCGGAGGACCTGCAACGCTGGCAGGAGGGAAGAACCGGATTTCCACTGGTGGATGCCGCGATGCGCCAGCTGAAAGAAACCGGCTGGATGCACAACCGGCTGAGGATGCTGACTGCCGTTTTCCTGAGTAAGTACCTGCTGATTGACTGGCATGAGGGAGAGCGCTGGTTTATGCAGCATCTGGTGGATGCGGATCTGGCGTCAAATAATGGAGGCTGGCAGTGGGCCGCATCTACCGGCACCGATGCTGTGCCATACTTTCGACTATTAAGCCCCTACCGCCAGGCGGAACGCTTTGATGCTCAGGGTGAGTTTATCGCCCGCTTTGTGCCGGAGTTGGCAAAGTTACCCGCAAAACAGCGCACCCAACCGAAAGGTTATGTACAGGGCTATCCGAATCCGATGGCCGATCTTAAAGAGGGTAAGGAAAGAATGATGGCAGCGTTTAAAGCGGTGAAATCAGAATCTTCTGCTCAATAGGCAAAGGGTCACCATGAAAGACGGATATTGCCTATACTCATTTACAGGGGTGGACGTTCATTTTCCCGTGACGCCTGATTAATTCAGCCTATCAGCAGGAAGAGTACGTTGTTGTGATGGAGAGTAAAACAAGCTGCTAACCCTCGGGGCTATCGCTCTTTAGCACTTTTTTCTATACTCCGATCATGCTTTCACTTGGGCAAACACTATTTATTGATGGGGTAAACGTGCAATATACCCCCACACGTTTTAGACTATGCGCGACTATTTCTGACAGAAATCGAATAATAACCACTGGATTTTTTCTGTGACCAAGCAAAATTCTTATAGCCGTGAAGAGTTGCTGCAATGCAGCCAAGGGGAGCTATTTGGTCCGGGCAATGCTCAGCTGCCTGCACCTAATATGCTTATGTTGGATCGTATCGTCAGTATTACTGAAGATGGCGGCGAACACGGTAAAGGCGAGATTATCGCCGAACTGGATATCACACCTGATCTTTGGTTCTTCGACTGCCATTTCCCGGGTGACCCGGTAATGCCTGGCTGTCTTGGACTTGATGCTATGTGGCAGCTGGTAGGCTTCCACCTGGGCTGGTTAGGCAATGCTGGCAAGGGTCGTGCCCTTGGCAGTGGTGAAGTTAAATTCACAGGCCAGATCCTGCCAACCGCTAAGCTGGTGACCTACAAGATCACTATTAAGCGCGTTATCTCCCGCAAACTTTGCCTGGGTATCGCTGATGGCTCAGTATCAGTTGATGGTCGTGAGATTTACACCGCAAAAGATCTGCGTGTGGGTCTGTTTACTTCAACAGATAACTTCTAAGACAGAGGGCTAACCATGAGACGTGTAGTTGTAACCGGAATGGGCATTGTATCTTGCCTGGGTAATGACGTTGCCTCCGTGCTTGAGTCCCTGCGTCAGGGTCGCTCTGGTATTAAATTCAACGAAGAGTATCGCGATCGCGGTTTCCGCAGCCATGTTTCCGGCTCTGTGGATATTAATCTCGATGAGATGATCGACCGTAAGCTGAAACGCTTTATGGGTGATGCTGCTGGCTACGCTTATCTGTCCATGCAGCAGGCTATTGCCGATTCAGGCCTGAGTGAAGACCAGGTCTCCAACGTACGCACCGGCCTAATTGCTGGCTCCGGTGGTGCATCTTCTGCTGATCAGGTGGAAGCAGCAGATATTCTGCGTGAAAAAGGCTTACGCCGCGTTGGTCCTTACCGTGTTACACGCACCATGGGCAGCACCGTATCTGCTTGTCTGGCAACGCCATTCAAGATCAAGGGTGTTAACTACTCTATTTCCTCTGCCTGTGCGACCAGCGCCCACTGTATTGGGGCCGGTGTTGAGCAGATTCAGATGGGTAAACAAGATGTTGTGTTTGCCGGTGGTGGTGAAGAGGAACACTGGACGCTCAGCTGTCTGTTTGATGCTATGGGCGCACTGTCTACCAAATATAACGAGACACCTGAAAAGGCTTCCCGTGCTTACGATGCAAACCGTGATGGTTTTGTTATCGCAGGTGGCGGTGGCATGCTGGTTCTGGAAGAGTTGGAACACGCTAAAGCCCGTGGCGCCAAGATCTACGCAGAAGTAGTTGGCTATGGCGCAACCTCTGACGGCTATGACATGGTGGCTCCTTCTGGTGAAGGTGCACAGCGATGCATGGAACAGGCGATGTCTACAGTTGATGGCAATGTTGATTACATCAACACCCATGGCACCTCAACGCCTGTGGGTGACGTTGCTGAACTGAAAGCGGTTAAAGCTGTTTTTGCAACAGAGAGCGGTGGTAATAGCCCAGCGATGAGCTCAACCAAATCGCTGACCGGCCACTCTTTGGGTGCAACGGGTGTTCAGGAAGCGATCTACAGCCTGTTGATGATGAAACATGACTTCATCACCGCTTCTGCTAACGTGGAAGAGCTGGATGAGCAAGCACAAGGCTTGGATATCGTGACGGAACTGCGTGAAGGCGTAACTCTGGATCGCGTCATGTCCAACAGCTTCGGCTTCGGCGGCACCAACGCCACACTGATCATGCAGCGTTATGAAGGTTAATCAGCACCGCTGAGTAGCTTTTAAGTTGCATTAAAAAACCCGCGCGACTCTTAGTGAAGACTAAACGTCGGAGCGGGTTTTTTTGTGCCCGTTATTTGCCGACAAGCGCCGCTAACAGTGCGCTGAAAACCTGATAGACTCTCTATTTTGTCGATAATACCCAACACGCTTGCCAATCAATGGGCCGCTTCATGACAGATATCCGCTGGTCACAACGTTTTAATCATTTCAAAAATGCCTACGCTCAGCTGCGGGAAGCTCTTGAGCTGATGGACACACGTCCACTGAGCAATCTGGAAAAACAGGGCACCATTCAAGCTTTTGAGTTTACCTACGAGCTGGCCTGGAACGTACTACGTGATTATCTGGTCTGGCAAGGCGCTGAAACAATTTCGGGTTCCCGAGATGCCATTCGTGAAAGCTTTAAACGCGAGCTTATTAGTGACGGCCATGCCTGGCTGGCAATGCTGCAGGACAGAAACCGTACAGTACACACCTATAACGAAGAAACAGCTAACCAGATTCTTGATCACCTTCAACATAGATATGCATTGCTTTTCAGTGAGTTTATTCAGACCTTTACCGACAAACAGAATGGGTTGGAAGATGAGCTCTGAGATAACAGAAAAATTCGGCCTTTCCCGGCAGGATATCGAACACTATCAATCTGTTTTTGCTGACTTTCCACAGGTGGAACGCGTCATGCTTTATGGCTCCCGAGCCAAGGGTAATTATCGCCCAGCTTCGGATATTGACCTAACACTGACCGGCATACTGGACTGGCAAACGTTCAACGAAATAGAGCAGCGCCTTGATGATTTGATGTTACCCTACCAGATTGACCTTTCGATCTGCTCACAGATCGACAACCCAGAGCTGATTGAGCATATCAAAAGAGTCGGCAAGATTTTCTATGAGAAGGCATCGCAATAGTTTTTCTGACTAACGCTCCGTTTTCCTTTAAGCGCCAACCAACATCGTTAAAGCTAAAACGGCGGATGACGCCCCTTAACCCCCTGAGCAAAAATCAACCACTGCGTACGGGGCTTATGCCGCCCTACGTCGCGGCCACAGGAGGCTGTAGGGTGCCATAAGCGGCTGAGGCACGAAGGCAGCGTCATGCACCGCTGAGGGCGCAGGCTACAATATACCAGACCAGTGTTTACAACACTTAGGCCAACAATTACAACACCCAGGCGAGCGTTAGCGGTAGAACCAAAACACTGGCGAAGTTGCCCAGCAGCACGATGGATGCAACTCTTGTGGGTTCCTGATTAAACTGCTCTGCGATCATATAGTTGAGTACCGCAGGGGGAAGTACACTGAAAACAACCAGAATCGCCAGCTGTTGAGGGTCAAATGTCCAGATAAAGGTTGCCAGCCAAGCCATCAGTAAACCGGACAGCGGGCAAAGAATGGCACCAGTCAGCCCTATTTTCCAATCAGAAAGATCCACGGATAGTAGGCGTACACCCAGGGTAAACAGCATCAACGGAATGGAAATCTGTCCCAGCATGTCCATCGGGATCGCTACCGCCTCCGGTAATGACCAACCTGCAAAACTAAAAACAAAGCCGAGAATTGTCGCCTGAACCACGGGCATTTTCAGCATGGCACTGAATTTCGTCCTGTGATCCAGAATATATAGCCCAATACTGAAATGCAGCAGCATTTCGACAATAAAAACCATCACCGCTGCTGGCAGCGCCGCTTCACCAAAGGCGAGAACGATCAGCGGAATCCCCATATTACCGGTGTTATTGAACATCATCGGCGGGATAAAGGTCTTCAGATTCCAACCCAACAGTTTCACAATCGGCAAAAGAACAACACCGGAGCCCAACACGATAAGGGCTGAAGCCAAAGCCAGATCCTGATAAGCGACCATATCAAAGGATTTATCTGCCAGCACTGAGAAGACCAGTGCCGGAACAAAAACATCCATATTCATACGATTAGCCGTTGATATATCCGTTGGCTTCCAGCGGCCGTAGAAAGCGCCAATTGCAACAATCAGAAATAACGGGAAAACTGTCAGTAATAACTTTTCAACCAGCACCTAACCTCTCCTAAGCAATAGGGATGTAGCAAACTGTGCAAATGACAAAATGAGAGAAAACCTGAGCATGAAAGCAAGCCGGAATAAACAGTCGTTAATAACTGTTGTTCCGGCCTGAAATTCATTCTTTCGATGGATAATGAATGTCTAAAAAAGAGAGCTACAGATCATTCGGCACTAACAGTACCGGTATTTTGGTATGCATACCTATCTGTTGTGCAGTATCGCCCAAAAGCTTTTGACCAAACATGCCGTGATGGCTGTGAGAGCCAATCACAATCAGATCCGCCTGCTCAGTTTTAGCCACACGCAGTACCAGTTCGGCAGGATTAGCCTCATCAACCAGAATCTGCACATCCAGCTCGCCAGCATCTGGTAGACCATCCAACTCTTCATCCCGGAACTTAGCCACACGCGCCTGCATAGTATCCCGGATTCGGGTCATTCCCTGGCCATGAATCTCTTCCAGTGCTTCTTTTGGCAGATAGTGCTCAATGATCGCATGACCAAATTCACTCACCGGCTCCAAAGCATGCACCATGATGATACGGGCCTTGTATTGACGCGCCAGGTTAACGGCATGGCGAAACACAGGTCGTGTGTTTTTACCCAACGTTGTGGCGTATACGATGGTGTTAATTTCCGGAAGCATAGGCACCTTTCCTTTTATAGTTCAGACAGTTCAAAGCGGTCTAAAGTATTCTGAAGCGAGCACTCAGTGCTTCCAGCTGCGCGGCACGCTCGTGCACGGCACGACTGGCTGATACAATTTGCCCGGTTGCTTCATGATTTTGCCCAATTTCGTGGGCAATATGATCCATATCACGAGCCATCTGGCTGGTTGTTTCGGCCACTTCACGTACTGCATTCATAATTTCCTGAGTCTGATCGGCTGCATCACGGGTTTGTTGCTCAATGGCCCGTACCGCTTCTACAGCCTGGTCACCCAGTTTTCGTCCCTGCTCAACCCGACTACGACTCTGCTGCATTGCATTAATCACAGACTGAGTATCATTCTGGATCGCTTCCACTTTCTCTGTAATATCCGTGGTCGCTTTCACTGTTTGCTCTGCCAGTGTTCGAACCTCGTCAGCGACCACAGCAAAACCGCGACCCGCCTCACCAGCACGGGCTGCTTCAATAGCAGCATTCAATGCCAACAGGTTGGTTTGCTCGGCAACACCAACAATCAGGTCAATCACCACATCAATCTCTTTTGAGCGGGCTCCCAGGGTTTCAACGGAACTGCTGGCCTGATCGACAACCTCAGCAACATCAGCAAGGGCCTGAATCGCCTGGCCTATCACCTGAGCACCTTGATGGGCTGTTTCAAATGCAGCATTAGCTGAATCACTGACATGCTGAGTGGTATCAGCAACCTGATCTGTTGTAGCACTGATCTCTTCAGTGGCAGCAACCAGAGAGCTACTGCGGGATGAAATAGAGCTACTACCATCAACAATCTGCTGCACAGAGGCATCCATACTGTCAGCCGTTTGCTTTAGCTCACTATTACTCTGTACAAGGTGGCTTATCACATCATTTAAACCACCAGTCATGGTATTGGTCGCTACCGCAAGATGGCGAAATTCATCTTTTTCGCTACCCTTCTCTGCCATCTTATGAGTCAGATCACCTCTGGCAATTTCACTAAGCACTTCCAGAGTTTGCTTCACGTTACGGCTGATGGATACGGCCACAGAAGCCACAATCGCACCGATAACAACCGCCAGTAGCACGCTACCTAAAATAATTGACCAACGGGCCGTCGCCGCCGCTTCAGTCGCATGTTGCTGAGCTTTTACCAGCAGATTCTGTTCAAGATAGACACGACTCTGCTGCATCTGATCTGAGATCTTTTGGCGATGATCTGCCAGCCTGGAATCAAGCGCCGCCAACTCTGTTCGCATCGCCATCACTTTATGCAGGGTTGCTTCATACTTATCGACAAAAGGGAAAAAGAGATCATCAAAGGCCATCGCCCGAATATCGGTACGCAGCTGATCCACAGAAGCCTGTACCACACTACCCTGCTCCTCTGTCGGATAGATCAGGAAATCTTTCTCTTTGGCTCTAATTTCCCGTAAACGGGCAGCAAAAGAACCAAACACTTCGATCTCACTGAGCAAGGCAGCGGAATGTTCTTCCAGTTGCCCCAGCTCACCACTCTGGGCACTGAGACCATAACTCTTTCGAACCTGAAGCCACTGATCCAATGTCTCAAGGTAAGGGGCCAGCTGGGTGGTTGTATCTGACAGCAGAGATTTCGCTCTGTCATCTTCCAGATTGACTGCCGCCGAGTTGAGCTGATTGATAGCATTACTTTTCAGTCCGCCAAGAGCGTTATCGATAGCGCTGATGGTTTCTTCGTTCGCGGTTTCCCGCAGTTTGGAAAATTGCAGTAACTGGACTTCAAGATTACTTACCTGCTGCGTTACATGACCGAGACGCATCACATGTTCAGATGCACCGGTCAGCAAACCCAGACTGATAATAGAATAGAGACCCATCGAGCTAATACCCAGAACAACACCTAGGACAACTGCGATAAGCTTTTGACGTAATGAGAGGTTAAAACTCATTGCCAGAGCTCCTTTTTATGCCTACACAGGCGATATTTTTTATTTTTAGGGATCAGAAGGCACCCAATGCAACTGTACAGGCTGCACCGGAAACCCAGCGATGATCTTTCCTTAGACACACATTTCAGAACAACAACCATTGAACCATTAAAACATTAAACCGCTTTTGCAGTACTCAAGCGGTCCACTAAATAGATAATAGACTGATACGGAATACCGCTATGTTCACTTAAACCTATTTCACAGGTTCTGCTGTTGGAATAACCTTCATCGCAAGTCGCTACCGCATCCGACAGATCCTTCAAGGCTGAAGCGTTCAGCTCCGGCTGAGAAAAACCTTTATCACCGGCAAAGCCACAACAGGTGATATCCGGTGGTGTAATAACTTCATCAGCACACGCTTTCGCCAGTGCGAGAAATTTATCAGCCAGTCCCATTTTGGTGGTGCTGCAGGTAACGTGCAGCGCAATACGATCTTTCTTAACAGCTATTGTCAGGCGGGGCAGAACAAAGTCATAAATAAATTCGACCTGTTCATGCAAGCGCAGACGGCTATCCAGTTTTTCTCGCATTTGCATCAGGCAGGGACTGGTGTCACAAAACACCGGATATCGCCCATTGTCGGTTGCGGACAGCAGAGCTTTATTCAACTGATCGGCTTTCACAGCAGCAGCATCAAACTGGCCTTTACTCTGAAATGGCATACCGCAGCACTGATCACCCAGACGATCAGGGAAGATTACCTCAAAGCCTGCTTTATTCAGTAGGCTTATGGTAACTTCCGGTGTGGATCTGTCCTCACCTTGATGACGCGCAGCCCCCATAATCCGGGTCGCACAACTGGGCAGATAAACGACCCGGTTATCATCCGTAAGACCTTGCCTTCCCTCTGTTAAGGAAGCCTCAGTCACGTCCCCCTGCAGACGTTTTTCCGGTTGACGCATCGGCATACGCTTTAAGATATCATCAATCTTAGGCGAAGCCTTAGGCATGGACGGTGTCCACTGCTGCACACGATTTCCGGACACTTTACGTGCCATAGATGTGATGGTCGACATATTCTTACTGCCGACTAAAGCATGCATTCCATCTGTAACCTTTAGCATGGTACGGGAGGTGTTGGCAACCGTTTCAAAGTGACCCGCGATCCATTTAGCAGTTCCCGCGTAGCCTTTGTTACGTTCATGGCGAAGGCTTCGGGTCAGGTCTCCGGTGTTGATACTAACCGGGCAGTTCATCTCACAAAGCCCGCAAGCCGCGCAGGTATCAATACCTTGGTAGTCGTACTCACTAACCAGCTCTTTCAGACGCTCAGCTTCCTGCTGACCACTCCCGCCCTGATCAGCAGTATCTTCAAGGCGATTAATTTCTCTCCAGATCACGATGCGCTGACGGGGTGTCAGACTGAGATTACGGGATGGGCAGGAGGACTCACAGAAACCACACTCGATACACTTATCAATCAGGGAGTCAGCCGGAGGCAGAGGCTTGAGATTTTCAAGGTGCAGATTCGGGTTGCGGGTGAGAATCACATCCGGATTCAGCAGATGGCCTGGGTCAAACAGTGCTTTGAGTTGCCACATGAGATCATAAGCATCTTTACCCCATTCAAGCTCCACATAGGGCGCCATATTGCGGCCGGTGCCGTGTTCCGCTTTCAATGAGCCCTTATACTTCACCGCCACCAGATTCGCCACATCATCCATCAGTTGCTGATAGCGTGTGATCTCTTCCGGGTCGTCAAAACCCTGGGTAAAGACGAAGTGCAGATTACCTTCCAGCGCGTGACCGAACAGCAGCGCTTCATCGTAGCCGTACTTGCGGAACACCTGCTGCAGCTCCTGTACGCCCTCTGCCAGCTGTTCAATAGGGAAAGCAACATCTTCGATAATCACCGTGGTGCCAGTCATACGTACGGCACCCACCGCAGGAAAGAGCCCCTTACGGATCTTCCAGTAGAGATCATAAGTGGCGCTGTCTTCGGTAAATTCGATAGGCGCGACGGTTTCAATATCGGTAATCGCCGCTGTCACTTGCGCCAGTTTCTGTTCCAGCTCGTCACGCTCACTACCCCGGACATCCACCAGAAGGGCCGCAGCGTCATCACCCAGCGTTTTCAGAATCTCCGGCATGCCCGATTTGTCTTCCACAGCACGCAGGCCGGCACGGTCAATCAGCTCAACCGCAGCCACTGGAGTTGGCTTCATTGCGGTTACTGCACGACAGGTGGATTCCATATCCGGAAAGAAGATCATCGCTGCGGCTTTCAGTGGATGCTCGATCACCGTGCGGTAGGTCACTTCGCTGATAAAGCCTAAAGTACCTTCAGAGCCGATCATCAGGTGCTTCAGAATCTCAAAGGGATCGCTGTAATCCACCAGAGAGTTCAGGCTGTAGCCCGTGGTGTTCTTCAGTCGGTATTTATGGCGGATCAGGTCGGCCAGTTGCTGATTATCGCGGGTTTTTTCGCCCAATGTTTTCAACTCAGCCAACAGACCGGCATGACTCTGCTCAAAGGCTTTACAGCTACTTTCGTCGGCGGTATCTAATAAAGTGCCATCCGCCATAATCACCCGCATATGTTCAACTGTGTTATAGCTGTTCTGGGCGGTGCCACAACACATACCACTAGCATTATTGGCGGCAATACCACCGATCATGGCGGCATTAATAGAAGCCGGATCAGGGCCGATCTTACGTTGGTAAGGTGCCAGCAGCTGATTGGCTTTTCCGCCAATCACACCGGGCTGTAGAGAAACCGAATCACCCTGGTCATGAATACGATAACCGCGCCAGTTACTGCTCAGCTGAATCAGCACTGAGTCAGTCACCGCCTGACCAGACAGACTGGTTCCCGCAGCACGGAAGGTTACCGGTAGCTGGCGGGCAGCTGTCGCTTTCAATACCGCGATCACCTCCTGCTCACTATCAACCCGCACCACCAATTGGGGAATCAGCCGGTAAAAACTGGCATCGGTACCGTAAGCCAGTGTGCGTAACTCGTCATGGATCAGACGCTCCTGACTGATAAATCCGCTCAGTTCGTTATACAGCTCTTGGTAGGCCTGCTTCATTGTGGTCTCACCCTGCATCAATAATCATGGCCGCTGATGGCACGTTTCTAAGTTATTCTAATTTGGTCTTTCAGGTTTGGTTACTGGCGCACCAGTACGACCAGTTCTTTCGGGCCATGTACGCCATAGGCCAGTGTCTGCTCAATATCTGCGGTCTTGGATGGACCAGAGATCAGTAGTGCATTGGTTGGCATACCTTCCGATACCCAATCTTCTGACACGATCACCTCATGGAAGGTGTTTTTCAACTGGCTTGCATCGACCACGGCGAAATGAATCGGTGGCACCAGCGTCATCAGACGGGGCTGGTCATTATCCGGCCAAAGTACCAGAGTGCCGGTCTCGGCAATAGCACTACGTACATCGGTAATGGCAGCATCAACACCGGAGAAGAGTTCCGCTTTCCAGCCTTCAATAGGCTGATCATAGACTGGTAAATCAACAGCACCATCGGCCAGATAAGCACGCACCTCCCGGCCCACCGGGGATTTCTGAGGTGTAAGCAGATTTTTTATCTGCTTCTCGACTAACAACTCTTTCAGTTTTTCCAGCCAGTTATCTTTACTGACCCGATACACTTCCGCGTGCACCGATTCGATCTTCTGCTGAAAAAGGTCCAGCTTTTCACTGTCACTCCACTGCTTCTCCGTTACTGCGGAAAAGTCACTGACAGGAGCGGTCAAAGCACCATCACGGCGATGACGCAGACGATTTAAAATAGCATCACGGGCGCTCATCACAGATCTCCTGCGCGTTCTTGTTTCTTGTTGTCCGAAGCCTGTTCCTGCTGACGGACCTTCATCCGCTGATGCAGTGTCGTTTTCGCCAGCTTTGGCATGGTACGACAGCTCATCCAATCGCCCATGCCTTTACTTAACAGGGCGTCCGGCAGCAAACCCCACAGAACCGTGGCAATACCTGTTCCAGAGCGGTACAAGCCGCCATGCTTATGCATTTTTGCCCAGCCTTTCCAGATCAGCGGCTCCATTCCTTTGCGCTTGGTACCGCGCCCTTTTACAACGGAATTGTCGTGACGGTGATCCCCCGCTACGGATTCTTCACGTAGACGCACCAGCAACTTAGGAATCGGAATTTTCACCGGACAGACTTCACCGCAGGCACCGCATAATGAGGAGGCACTAGGCAGGTCTTTGGCATCATCCATACCCACTAGATGTGGCATCAGAATAGAACCAATCGGCCCCGGATAGGTGTGACCGTATGCATGGCCGCCAATGCGGGTGTACACCGGACAATGGTTCATACAGGCACCACAACGAATACAGCGCAACGTATCTAACAGCTCATCATCCTGGTAGATATTGGAGCGGCCGCCATCCACCAGTACCAGATGCACCTCTTCCGGGCCATCGAGTTCGCCCTCTTTACGCGGGCTGGAGATCATATTGAAATAAGTCGTAATATGCTGACCGGTGGCGGAGCGGGTCAGAAGTGACAGCAGAGGCGCAACGTCCTCCAGATTTTCCACCACCTTTTCGATACCGGTTACGGCGATATGAACCGGCGGAACCGTGGTGGTCAGACGGCCATTCCCTTCGTTTTCCACCAGGCACAGGGTGCCGGTTTCCGCTACGGCAAAGTTAACACCGGAAACACCCACATCGGCTTTTTCAAAGCGCTCCCGCAACTGCTGCCGGGCTTCTGCGGTAAGGTACTCCACATCACGGGATTTTTGGGTGCCGGTTTTTTCGTGCATCAGATCAGAGATCTGGTCCGTATTCTTGTGAATCGCCGGCATAATGATATGGGACGGTGTTTCTTCCGCCAGCTGGACGATATACTCACCCAGATCGGATTCCAGCGCTTCGATGCCGTGTTTTTCAAGATAGTGGTTCAGCTCCATCTCTTCGCTGACCATGGACTTACCCTTGATAACGCTTTTGGCATTTTTTTCGTTGCAAATATCGAGAATAATTTTGCAGGCTTCGTCGCCGTTTTCAGCCCAATGTACCTTGATGCCTTGAGCGATCAGGTTCGCTTCCAGCTTTTCCAGCAGCTCCGGCAATTTGGATAAAGCGCGCAGACGGATAGCGGCGGCCAGTTCACGGGTGCGCTCCAGCTCATCCGTGGACGGAAATGCCTGCTGGCGTTTCTCCATCAGACCATCCATCGCCTTACGAAAGTTGGCCCGAATCTGCGGATTGGTAATGGCGTCATGCACTCTGGGGTGGAACTCCCCGACACCATTTTGCTGAGCTGATGCATCATGACCCATGACAGCGCCTCCAAAGAAAACTGGCGATATGCTCACCTTTAAAATTGCTATCCTGCCCTTGGTTTTCCATCTGCTCTGCCGCACCGGTAATATTCATCATACAGCCACAGTCACTGGTGATCATGGCGTCAGCACCGGTGGCAGCAATCGCTGCGACTTTATCGGTCACCATCGCTTCGGATATTTCAGGGTGTCGCACCGAGAAGGCACCGCCAAAGCCACAGCACTCTTTCATCCGTTCCTGTTCAACCACTTCAACATTGGCCATTTTTCCCAACAGTGACGGGCCGACATCGCCCAGGCCCATCTCACGGCGGGCACTGCAGGAAGTATGCATGGCAACCCTGATCGGCTCACCTTTATCTTCAATCTGCATATGACAGACATGCAGTAAAAATTCCGTCAGCTCGTAAATACGGCCCGAAATCTCTTGCGCCAATGCCTCTTCAGGATAACCAGCAAACAGTTCAGGATAATGCTCTCGCATCATGCCGGCACAGGAGCCGGACGGCAGTACGATCAGGTAGTCTTCAGGAAACAGCGCCAACTGAGCCGCCGCTACTTCACGGGCCTGATCGTGATAACCCGAGGTATAAGCAGGCTGACCACAACAGGTCTGATCCTGAGGAAAAATAACCTCGATGCCTTCACGCTCTAACAGCTGGATACCGGCCATGCCGGCATCAGGATAGAAAAGATCCACCAGACAAGTACCAAAGAAGTAAACCTTCTTAGGCTTTGGGGGATAAAGCTTAATACTGCTCATCGCTAAATCACTCGTATTATTCAGCTCTGCCGGAGCAGTGCTATTTATGTCGTAGCATCCTGGTAAGTCAGGCCGTTGTGGCATTCGGGATGCCGGCACTGTGTCCTTGAGGTTATATTTCTGTCAGGTTTATCACTGATCAGGGCGGCAAGCACTGAGCCTACAAAAGATAAAGAGATGCTTAATACATCCGGCAGCCTGCTCTCAGGCGAGAGCAGGCTTTAATCACTCTGCAGCTTAACCATATGCCATAGCTGGAAGCCACAACACCAATTCAGGCCAGGCAACGATAATTGCCAGTGCCAGTAGCTGAATCATGATAAAAGGCACAACGCCTTTGTAGATATCAGACAGTTTTACATCCGGAGGGCAAACACCTTTCAGGTAGAAGATAGAGAAGCCCACGGGAGGTGTCAGGAAGGACGTCTGCAAGGCCATCGCCACTAACATCACAAACCAAACCAGCTCAGGATTATCCACAACGCCGTAACCATCAATATCCAAGCCCAGAGCAGAGATCACAGGAGCGAGCAAAGGTAGCGCAATCAGAGTGATCTCGATCCAGTCCAGAAAGAACCCCAGCAGGAAGATGATCGCCAGTACACAGGCAATAATGCCGTAAGTACCAAATGGCAGACTCGTCAGCCAATGCTCGATCAGCTCATCACCACCCAGTTCTCGCAGCACCAGAGCAAAACAGGTCGCACCCAGGAATACCGCAAAGATATAAGCCGTGGTGTTGTACGATCCCTGCGCCACTTCTTTAAAGACTTTAAGATTCAGCTTTTTGTTGTGCCATGCCAGTAGGGTCGCACCCAGCGCACCAACACCGGAAGCCTCTGTTGCCGTGGCAATACCGGCAAAGATCGAACCCAGAACCGCCACAATAAGCGCTACCGGAGGCAGGATGCTTTTGAACACCGCCAGAATCATCTTCATCTCAACCGGCTTAGCATCCGCAGGCAAAGGTGCTGCCGAAGGCTTAAAAATACCGACGGACAGAATAAAAATGACATACATAAAGCCCAGCATCAGACCTGGAATAACCGCGCCCATGAAGAGATCACCCACGGACAGCGCCAGCTGATCCGCCATAATCACCAGCATGATGGATGGTGGAATCAGAATGCCCAGTGTACCGGCAGAAGCGATGGTGCCCAGTGCCAACGGTTTGGAGTATTTCTGCTCCAGCATCGCAGGCAGCGACATCAGTCCCAGCAGCACAACAGACGCGCCAACAATACCGGTGGAGGCCGCCAGAATAATACCGATCAGGGTCACAGTAATCGCTAAGCCACCACGGACACGGCCAAACAACTGCTGAATCGAATTCATCAGCTTTTCTGCCACACCGGAACGGTCCAGCATGATACCCATAAAGATAAACATGGGCAGGGCCACCATGACCCAGTTATCCATGATTTTATATATTCGGTTCACCACCAAACTCAGGGTGAGCATATCCAGCCCTGTAAAGGTGTCCAGATAGATATCTGACAGGTAACCAATAAAGGCAAACGCTACACCAACGCCACCCAGAACAAATGCCACCGGAAAACCGGTGAACAGCAACGCGATGAAGCTAAGGAACATCGCGATGACAAGAATCTCATTTACTTCCATCTGACGAACCCCTTATTCACCTTTTATCAGACCAACCACATCACGCATCAGGCGTGACAGACCAGCCAGAAACAACAAACCAAAACTCAGCGGAATCACAGACTTAATAATCCAGCGATAGGGTAAACCCGTTGGAGATGCTGAGCTTTCATTGATTCGCCAGGAGTCATAAACAAACGGCAGGCTGGAGTCGAACACCACATAGATAAAGGGAAACATCAGAAACAGAATGCCAAAAATTTCCCATAGATGTTGAGCTCGACGACTTAGCCGCGCGTGGAAAAGATCAACCCGAATATGAGAATTGGTCACTTGAGCATAGGAGATACCAAACATCACACCAACGGCATAGAGATGCCACTGCAGCTCCTCCAGCACAACAAGACCATGATTAAAGCCATAACGCAGAACAACCTGCACAATAATGACCGCCATAAGCACGACATAAGCCCAAGCGAAAACTTTGCCCGCTGACAGGACTATTTTGTCCAAAAAATCAGCCAGAGGCACATTCACCTTGGGAGAGGACGTTGTGTGAGACACAGCCACGCTCCTGAAAACATCTTTGGGGGATTGATGGCACTAATAATAAGGCCGGATTTGATTAACCTCTTGCCGGTAAAACCGACAGGCAAGGCGCTTTTATTCAATCACAGGACAGATTACTAAGCACTTCCCCCTTATTGGGTTAAGGCACCAGAGGTGAACCTCTGGTGCCTCGGTACTTCAGGCATCAGCATAATGGTGCCGAGCCTGACTCATTAGGTTACTTCTGGCGCGGCAGGTAACCGTTACTACCCCATAGTTTGTAGTCTTCACGGAAACCGTTCAGGTCATCCCACACCTTTTTGAAAAAGGCGTCATCGGCTGCTTCTTCCTTGGCAACATCAACCCATGCTGTCCGGAAAGCTTCCAGCATAGTGTCGTTCCATTTCATAATTTTCACGTTGTTCTTCTCAACGTTCTCTTTCATTACAGCAAACTGCTTCGCCTCACCTTCTGCAAAGGAGTCAGCCATGGATGCCTTACACACCTGATTCATCACAGCCTGCTGAGACTCTGACATCTGATTCCAAGTGTCCTTATTCAGCAACAGCTCAAATATCGTTGACTGCTGATGCCAGCCAGGGAAGTAGTTATATTTGGCAATTTTGTGGAAGCCTACGCGAGTATCAACAGCGGGCATGGAAAACTCAGTGGCATCAATTGCACCTTTTTCCAGCGCCGGGAAAATTTCTGAACCTGGCAGCAGAGACGTAGAAACACCCAGTTTTTCCATCACTTTGGCACCCAGGCCAAAGAAGCGCATACGCAGACCCTGTAAATCTTCCGGTTTTTCAATCGGCTTCGCAAACCAGCCAGATGTTTCCGGTGGGTTAATCGCACAAGGCAGGACTTTTACGTTATAGCCCGCCTGGTCATACATCTCCTGATACAGTTTCAAGCCGTTACCGTAGTACATCCACGCCATGTACTCACCAGCATCAGGACCGAAAGGAACCGCTGAAAATATTGGAGAAGCAGGAATCTTACCCGCCCAGTAACCAGCCGTTGTATAGCCTGCATTAATTTTACCGCGGGAAACCGCATCCAGAATTTCAAACGGAGCCACCAGTTTGCCCGGCTCATAAACTTTCATACGAATACTGTTATTGGAAACCAGCTTCACTTGCTCAGCCACTTTAGGAATAGGTGAGCCAAGGCCCGGCAGACTGGTTGCAAATGCCACCGGCACTTTCAAAAGAATTTTTTTATCGGCAGCTTGAGCTTCCAGCGCAATACCGGCCAGAGCAACGGACACGGAAGCAGCCGTCAGGGTGGCTTTCATTATTTTTTTCATGATCGATTCCCGAGCATTTGGATTTGTTTATTGTTATCAGTCACCGGAATACTCTGCCCTGCCCATAACGGCAATCTGCAACTATTGCAGCCAACAGCATGTGCATGTTTCCGATGTATCCTCTACAGAATCAAATTGGTCAAACCAATTTACAAGACTCTGACAGCAAAGATAGTGACCTTCTCTGCCTTTTGTCAAATCTCGTTGCACCACAATACAACTCATATCGCCTGTTTTGCTCTGTAATGGTGCCAAAAGAAAGAAAGAAACAAGAATATTCACCAGCATAGCTTTGAAATAGGCTTTATTAATACTTAATAACGACGGCATACAGAAATATTCTCTTTTTTGACAATCCCGATTAGTGATGGGCTCTATAATCAGCACAAACACCGCATTTGACAGTTCTTGAGATTATAACTAGCATTGGTATTACCAATTTCAATCAACTGTTTCAGAGCATAAAAGTAAGGCCGTCAAACACTAACCAGGATCATCCTGCAGCCTTTTATATTCACCCGCTGACTGCATAGCAGCCCATTTAGGTTTACCAATCGTGGAAAGCAGCAACTACCGCCGGGTTAAACAACCCAAGATTTCTGACATCATCATGCAGCAACTGGAAAGCATGATTCTTGAAGGAACATTTAAACCGGGGCAGAAGTTGCCACCGGAGCGGGAGCTTGCAACCCAGTTTGAAGTCTCACGTCCCTCCCTGCGTGAAGCCATTCAGAAACTGGTTGCCCGAGGCCTTCTATTCAGCCGTCATGGCGGTGGCACCTATGTCTCCGAACAACTGGGCACCTCGTTTACCGATCCTCTGCAAGATCTACTTAGCTCACACAACGAGTTTCTTTATGATCAGCTGGAGTTCCGCGATGCTCTTGAAGGCATATCAGCGTACTACGCGGCCATGCGCAGTACCGAAGCCGATAAAGAGATGCTGACCAAGCGTTTCAACAACCTGATGCAGGTTTACGAAAAAAACGACCCGGTTCTCGAAGCAAAGGTCGATGCTGAATTTCATATGGCAATTGCTGAAGCCGCCCACAATGTCGTACTGCTACACACCCTGCGGGGCCTGTTTAACATGCTGGAAAAAAGTATTGTCGCCAATCTGAAAAACCTGTTTGAAAGAAAAGAATCCCGCCCGGTTCTCCTCGATCAGCATAAAGCGATGTACGATGCCATCATGGAAGGTAACCCGGAAAAAGCACGGGCAATGGCCCATGAACACCTGGTCTTTGTCGAGGACAGCCTGCTGGAAATGAGCCGCCAGGAAACGCGTGTTGAACGCTCTCTTCGCCGGGCACAAACCCAGCCGGTGTAACGATGACACCTACGGTTCAGACAGACTCTAACGACGGTCATAGTTTGCTCAGCAGTCTGGGCATGTTGCTGCTGTTTATTTTTATTATCTGGCAGGTCGCAGCCTGGACAGAACACTATGAACTGAGTCAGCTGGAGTCTCAGGCCCGTAATGAACTGACGCTGAATATCGCCAGCCTCAGAGGTAAACTCGATAAATATGAGTTTCTGCCAGAAATTCTGGTGAACAAGCAGAACCTTGCAGGGGTATTAAGGGAGCCCAAGCCTGACAGCATTCAGCAGCTCAACGCCATTCTGAAAAATTTCAAACAGATCACCGATGTCTCCGATATCTACCTGTTAGATGAAAAAGGCACCACCATCGCCGCCAGCAACTGGCAAAACCCCAAAAGCTTTATTGGTCAGAATTTCAGCTACCGCCCCTACTACCAGCAAGCAATCAACGGACAATCCGGACGCTTCTACGGCCTTGGTACAACATCAGGCGAGCGGGGCTATTACTTTTCTTACCCCGTATTTAGCGGGTCATCTCCGATCGGTGTTCTTGTGGTCAAGATTGTGGTTAAAAACCTCGAAATACCCTGGAAAGACCCGAGAACAGAATTTATTGTGACAGACCCGGACGGCATCATCTTTATTACCAGTCGCCGGGAGTGGCTACTGCACAGCATACACAACCTCAGTAATCATGACCTCGAGCGGATTCACACATCAAAACGCTACGGGGAGCAGGACATTAAACCGCTGGCTTACCGGGTCGCACAGACATTTGATGAAGGTATGCTGGTTAAGATCGCATCGGACAGGGATACTGACAACATACAGGTCAATACCTACCTGCAGTTTAATCGGGCTATGCCGAATGCAGGATGGCATCTGCACATTCTGAAAAACACCCAAAATGTCCGCACTGAAATTCTGAAAAACAGCCTGCTTGCAGCGGGTATTTATATGGTGCTGGTATTACTGACGCTGTACAGCCTGCAGCGCCAGCGCATTCAGCGGGAACGGGTGCGTCACGACCGGGAAACCAAAAAGGCTCTTGAGGCAAACGAAGCCCGCATCCGCGCTATTCTGGATAATACCAAAGCAGGCATTATTACAATGGATCGTGCTGGCAAGGTGGACTACATCAACCCAACCGCCGAAGTCCTTTTTGGCTATCAGCTCCATGAGTTGCACGGCCATAACTTTAGCGATCTGATCAACCATCATCACAAACCACACTGTCAGCAGGCTCTTACCGAAGCCAGCAGTCACCCCATTGAGGTACAGGGTTTACGTAAAGACCGTCAGCCGGTTCCTGTAGAGATGATCATCAGCATGATGGGCCGCAGTCAGGGATCAGACTATATGATCACCCTGCACGATATCACTGAAAGAAAGCAGCATGAGGAGGCTCTTCAGGCAGCTTACGATGAGATGGAAAACCGGGTTGTTGAGCGAACTCAGGATCTGACCGAAACCAACGACAGACTCAAGCAAGAGATTGAGCAGCACCGCCACACCGCAGAAACTCTGCAAAAAACGCAGGACGAGTTAATTCAGGCCGCGAAACTGGCAGTCCTTGGTCAGATGAGTGCCAGTATCAATCACGAGCTCAATCAACCTCTGGCTGCAATTCGTACCTACGCAGAGAACAGCGTAACCTTTATCCAGCGCGATCAACCCGATATGGCTCAGGGTAACCTTGAGCAAATTGTTGAACTGACAGATCGTATGGCAACCATCAGCGCCCAGCTGAAACTCTTTGCCCGTAAGAGTGAAGGTCAGCTGGCTATTGTCTCGGTGCAGGCGACCATTCAATATGCGCTGCGGCTGTTCAGGCCTCAATTGGAAAAAGAGCAGATTGCACTCAATATTACCCTCCCTGATCAGGATCTTTTTGTCCGGGCCGACGCTGTGCGCCTTGAGCAGGTGATCGTAAATCTCATCAGTAATGCACTGCTTGCCGTATCCGGGCGCCGGGAGAAGTTAATCACCGTCAGCCTGAGGCAGGCTCAACGGGATAGTAACAACCTGGCTATTATTGATGTCGCTGATAGCGGCGCGGGTATTACGTCTAAAAACCTGCGTCAGATTTTCACCCCCTTTTTTAGTACACGGGAAGGTGGCAAAGGTCTGGGACTCGGCCTATCCATTTCCTACCGGATCATCAGCGATTTTGGTGGTAGTATTACCGCATTTAATCGTCCGGAAGGTGGAGCCACTCTGAGAGTTACTCTGCCCATTGCTGAAGCCCCCGAGGTCAACAGCAGACCCTCGGCCTCCCTCCCGGAAAAAAATTCCTATCGATAGCAGCGAGAATTCTATGAGCCAGGCCTCCGGCGTTTTTGTGATTGATGACGAAAAACATCTTCGGATAACAGTGGCTCAGACGCTTTCTCTGGCAGGCTATACGCCTAAAAGCTTCGACAATGCGGAACATGCCCTGCAGCAACTGGCACCGGACTGGGATGGCGTCATCATCTCAGATATCCGCATGCCGGGTATGGATGGGCTTGAGTTTATGCGTGAAGCCCTGCGTATTGACCGCGACATTCCTGTCATTCTGATCTCAGGCCATGGAGACATCTCTATGGCGGTCAATGCGATTCGTGAAGGCGCTTACGATTTTCTTGAAAAACCCTTTTCCAATGAATTACTGCTGGATGTGGTAAAACGAGCAGAAGAGAAACGTCACCTGACCCTGGAAAATCGTCAGCTTAAGCAGGATCTGGAAGTCCATAGCGCTCCCGGCCCTCGCATCATAGGCAAAACCCGGGTCATGCAGCAGCTATTGAAAATGGCCAGACAGGTCTCCCCACTTCAGACCGATGTTCTCCTGTTTGGTGAAACCGGCGCAGGCAAAGACCAGGTTGCCCGTTTTATGCACGAGCATAGCCCACGTCAGGGCAAAAACTATGTCGCCATCAACTGCGGTGCTGTACCAGAATCCATTATCGAATCTGAGCTATTTGGCCACGAGCCTGGTGCATTTACCGGTGCTCAGAAACGTCGTATCGGTAAGTTTGAACATGCCAACGGTGGCACTCTGTTTCTGGATGAGATTGAAAGCATGCCTCTGTCACTGCAGGTTAAGCTCCTGCGGGTACTACAGGAACGTTACATTGAGCGATTGGGCAGTAATGAATTAATTCCCTTAGATATTCGCATCATCGCCGCCACTAAGGTAGACCTGAAACAGGCTGCTGAAGAAGGCAATTTCCGCGAGGATCTCTATTACCGACTCAATGTCGTTACCCTTGATATTCCTCCCCTGCGTGAGCGCATGGAAGATATACCTCTTTTGTTCCAACACTTTGCGCTGATTGCTTCCAACCAGGTAAAGCGTGAAGCCCCTCCGTTAAATGGCGGATACATTTCGATGCTTATGAGCCATAACTGGCCGGGTAATGTACGGGAACTGCGTAATCTGGCTGAGCGTTATGTTCTGCTAGGTGAAACCTGTGACTATAATCTGGAGCAACTCATGTTTGGTGAGGAGTCCACCGCCCCACTCACCCTGCCCCAGCAGGTCGAGATGTTTGAGCGCAGCCTGATCGAGCAGGAACTTGCCCGCCAGAAAGGCTCCATTAAACTCACCATGGAAGCCTTGGGTCTGCCCCGGAAAACCCTCTACGACAAACTAAAAAAATACGGCCTCAGGCGGGATGATTTTACCTGATTCAACCAACGCTGTTCTGAGTATAAAACCAATCAAAGCAGTGGCATATTTGTCCGGTCAAACTGAAACCTGCTAATCTGCGTAGGAAGCCCCATCAAAACCACAGGGTTACTCTATGTCAGCGTCTAAATCTCATTCAGCGTCATTAAATACGACTTCAGGTACGTCATCAGTCCCGTCCATCGCCATTATCGGTGCAGGCCTTGCGGGCTGTACCTTAGCTCACCAACTGGCAGAAGCCGGCTGCAGGGTAGATCTGTTTGAGAAAAGCAGAGGCACCGGCGGTCGGCTTGCCAGCTGCAGAGTCGGGGAAGAAACCGCTGACCTTGGCGCCAACTGGCTGGAATGGGAGGCAAAACCTTCTGCCCATCACTTGCCGTTTCAGGACTGGCTCTCCAAACAAGAGGCTGAAGGGCACCTGCATCTCTGGCAACCGATTACTCAGAATTTCCAACGAGAAGCTCAACCCGACCGAAAACGCTATGTAGGGAACAACCGTCTGAGCGCACTAACCCGCTCCTTGATCAACCACAACAACATCACACTTCACAGCGGGATTCGTGTCGAATCGGTTAAACCCCGGATGAGTAACGGTCGTAGCAGCCTGCTGCTGACGGATACCGCACACCATGCTCTTGGAACATTTGATCAGGTTGTTGTGGCAACACCAGCCCCTCAGGCTGTCCCGCTACTTAAAGCAGAACCTGCGCTGCAAGCATTAGCACAGAAGGTTCAGCCTGATGCTTGCTGGACTCTGGTGCTGGGCTTTGAAACACCCCTAAGCACACCGATAGAACTCTTTGAAGGCGAACACCCTGTTCTGCGTCGTGTCGTGCGGGATAGCCGTAAACCCGGACGTCACCTTGCAGAAGATATCTGGGTAATTCAGGCCAAAGCAGACTGGAGCCTGCAGATGGTGGATGATGAGAAAGAGCATGTACAGAAAGCACTGGAACATGCCTTCCATCAGTTGATGCAGTCCCAGCCGGTTGCGGACAGCGCCCGCTGCCATCGCTGGCTGTACAGCACCTGTACCAGCCTGAATCTGGATTCCGGCTTCCTTCATGATCCTCAAACCGGACTTTCCGTTTGTGGTGACTGGTTAGCGGGGTTCGGCTTTGAGGCCAGTTGGCAGTCTGCCATGGCATTAAGCCACACCCTTCTCAGTGGTCTGAATAAATAATCACTCTGATGCATGACTGCTCTTACCAGCTTTTCTGCCAGCTCCAGCGTACTCTGGGATCTGTCATCAGATACCAGAGTTCAGTAATGGGGGGTGCTACAGTGGTAATCAGCCCCATCAGAAGGCTAAACATCAGGATGGTATTACCTATATTTTGGTAGTCGAACAACTTAAAAGCAGTGCCAAAGGAGCGCTTAATACGGGCATTGGTCAGATCCACGCTGTAGCACTCATCCAGCAACAGGTGAATCAGATAGCCTATCAACAAACTGATACCCATCAGCCAACTGACATCTTCCGATAAATCTACGGCCTGATAAGCCAGAAAGGCGGTAAAAACCGCAAACAGGCAGCCAGCCAACAACGAATGGAAAATCCCCCTGTGCACGGTAAAGCGGGCAAAAACATACCAGATACCATAACGTACCGCGATAAAACTGGTAGCCCCTGCCAGCCAAAGCCCTGCGAGGGGCACTTTATCGGCCAAAGCCACCACCGAAAGTACGGCAGCAATCCCTCCCAATATTGAAAATAGTGCCCGCACCACATTGGAGTGATCAGAATCGATGTCCGGTAAAATGCCACCAATCATCACCAGACACCACCCGGCAATCGCTTCATTCAGCGACATCAGGCCAGTAACGAGTGCACCAGATAAAACAAAACCACCACCCAGAGCCGCCCCGCCAAGATGGGTTTGAAAATTTGCCATAAATCACACCCGGAAAAATAATAGAAATAACAGCATCAACTAATAGGCAAAGTAAGTAAAAACAAAAACTTAGCGCTTAAAAGCATAGCGATTACTGGAAATAAAACCAGTAATAAATCCAATCGTTTTCTGAAAATCTGAGACAGGAACCCAGTGATCCGAGTGATCAAATAGAGGTGACCGGGTCACTTAAAGCGAAGTGAGGAAACATAAAAAAGAGTACAGAACCTGAGCTTTAATAAGCCCAGCCCTGATGAAAAAGCAAAGCGGTCAGGCGGGTTTAACGTGCAGTTCGAACAGATCCGGGTCCAGCCAGATATTAGCCTGTTTTACTTTTTTATAGCGCAGATCAACAGAAAGCAGCTGCTTTAACTGTTTGCGGTCATCTGCCGATGCATTACAGCCTGTTATCACCTTTTTGACCAAACCTGGAGGAAAGTTAAACAGAAAAAATTCCTGATTACTGGTATTGGCTACTTTATCTGCTGCTTCCTTAGGTCGAACCAGACGCACTTCCTGTTCAAAGCTCCAGCCTTCGCCCCGATAGAACAGAGAAGGAAAAGGCTGCACCCGGGCTTTCACCGAAGGCCGCTCATTGGAATAGGTAACAGGACGCAACACTTGTGGCTGCTCTTTGTGTTTCGGATGCATAAAGTAGCTGTGGCCGCCATCCAGCTCAATAACAAAACCTTTATAGTTATCACAATAGCGTTCCCACAATACCGGATTGTCCGGCGCTTTAAAAAAACGACAAAGTGCTAAGGATTGCAGCTTTTTCGGGTCTGGCAATTTTTTGACTTTCGGTTGCTGGCGTTGTCGCATCTGCTTTTCAATGGCCGGGCGCTTTTTAGCGGCTTGTTCACAGAAATACTCCTCTGTCACCAACGCCTGCATGTGCTTTGGCAGTGCTGAGTACTGACGGCGCAGCTCTGCCTGAAAATCTTCATTACTGATCGGAGTCTGATCCGGCGCCTTGCGTACAGACGGGCGGTTAATCTCAAATGGGTCCTGGCGCTCCACAGCTCCGCTAAAGTGCAGGCGATTATTGCGCAGTACATCAAGATGGCGGAAAGAAAGGTAGAGATAAAGCTTCATAGCGTGTTGTCGTCCCGGAGATACTAAGTCAGAGTGCCATCAGACTCAGCCCGATGGACAAGCCAGATCATAACACTCTGTCAGCGCTTTCGGGATACGTCGGGCTTTGCCATTGCTCATATAGGTGCAGACGTAATGACTGTAGGCTTTGAAGAGTGTCTTGCCATCGCGGATGCGCTTGAGTTCAAAGCGGCGGAAGACACTGATGCGGTTATGACACTCAAGCCAGGTTGCCATAATCAGCTCATCACCTTCATGGGCGGGAGCGACATAATCCAGCTCATGCCGGTGTACCACCATGGCAACATCCCAAGCGCCATAACGCTCAAGGGTGATGCCCAACTGATGGAGATGTGCCCAACCCGCTTCTTCCAGCCACTTCAGGTAGACCGCATTATTGACGTGCCCGTAGTGATCGATGGCATCTGACGTTACGTTGATGGGCAAAAGAAAGGGATGTTGCTGCCCCTGTTCCGGCACCAGCCAGTTCAGTACTCCCACACAATCGACCACTCCGTTATCCACAACCTCTTGCCCAGCAGTCGGTGTGGATAACCTGTTCTTATGGCCTCGGGTATCAGTCACGGAAAACGCGAACCACCAGAGATTTCAGATAAGCGGTCTCCGGAATCGCCGGATGCACCGGATGATCCGCCCCCTGGTGTCCCTGCTCAAGAATCTGAGCCTGACGATCCACATGGCGAGAGGTACTGCGTACGATATCGATCAGGCGATCATAAGCCAGATGCATCGAACAGGAAGCCGAGATCAGAATGGCATCTTTCTCCAGCAGGCGCATCGCCAGCTGATTGATACGCTGATAGGCCAGCTCACCATTTTTGATATCTTTGCGGCGTTTGATAAAGGCGGGTGGGTCGAGCACGATCACATCAAAACGCTCACCTTCCTGAATCAGCTGTTTCAGCGCTTCAAAAGCATCCCCCAGCATGGTTTCAACTTTGTCGCTGACACCGTTCAGACTGGCGTTTTTCTCCACTTCATCTAATGCCGTTTCTGAGGCATCAACACAAAGTACAGAACTTGCGCCAGCCGCTGCGGCCTGCACACCCCAACCACCCACATAACTGAACAGATCCAGTACTTTTTTGCCTTTGCAGTAGTGCTGCAGACGGGCACGATTCATACGGTGATCGTAGAACCAACCAGTTTTCTGGCCACTTAGAATCGGCACATGGAATTTAACGCCGTTCTCTTCCAGATAAACCTCATCCGGCAGAGTGCCACGGGCAACACGGGTTTCTTCTACCAAGCCTTCCAGCTTGCGCATGCCGCCATCATTGCGCAACACAATCGCCTGGGGCTTAAGCACTTTCTCCAACGCATCCAGAATATCGTCTTCCAGCACCTGCATACCGGCAGTATTCAGCTGTACCGAAAGCACATCACCAAAACGATCCACCACCAGACCCGGTAACAGATCACTTTCACCGTAAACCAGACGATAATGAGGCGTCGGGAACGCTAGTTCACGCAGACCTAAAGCAATTTTGAGACGATGCACAAGCAAGGACTTGTCCAGCACCTGTTCAGGGTTCTGGCTGATCATACGGGCACAGATCAGGGTCTGCGGATTGATATACGCGGTTCCCAACACCTTGCCGTTATAGCCCTCAACAATAACCTGCTGACCAGAGGTGTAGTTACGCAGTGGAGAAATATTGGTATCCACCTCGTTACTGTACAGCCAAATATGGCCGGCACGGATACGGCGCTCGGCATTTTTACGCAGACGCAGGGTGGCTAAAGGGCTTGCTGACATGGTGTTTTTCTCACTGACACAGGGATTGAGATATCGGGTATCGATTGTAGGCGCGCATTATAACCAAAACAGGGAGGGTTTCCCCTGCCTGTTTTACCCTGCTCTCCGCCGGAAGCGAAAAAATCAGACTTATTGAGCGTCTGATTTATCCGCAAAAGCACCAGCTTTTCGCTCGCAAAGTGCGGCAAAGCGCTCGCAGGACTCATCATCTGCAAAAGCAGCCAAAGGAACCCAGATATAATTTACGCCACGGTATAACAGAAAGCCCCTAGGCGTACGAACCACTTTAGAGATATCACCCCAGCCAAACTGGCCTTCTGTTTTATCGCCGGTTTTTGCGCTGACACCGTCATCATCAATCAGCAGACTGATCTGCTGATCTTTCTGGTCGCTTTTCTGAAAGCGGTTTAGCAGCAGTTTTCTGTGCATACGACCGCGAATCAGAAACCAGTAAACCGCCAGTACCAGTGCCATAGAGTCTGCAGGCTGGAAACCACGCTCAAACATCATAAATACGCTCAGCAGAATCAGAGCACCAACCACAAGAGTGACGATCTTATCTTTCGTATTCGCCGCGCCAAGCTTGGTGTGCTCATCGCTGGCTTCCAGATAAACCTGCTCACTCCACAGGTATTTAATTTCAATGGCGGACATGACGTCTCCTGTCAAAAATTTCATGGGATAATTAACGGCTATCTGACTGTATTTAGTGTTCGAGGTTCATTTCTTACACCATCGCAACAGGTCGGTCATCAGGCCAGATGTACCTGAGCATTACGCGGCAGCCCATCCCGCTCACCCAGCGCCTGCCGCAGCAGCTGTTTCTTCACCGAGGGTGTATTATTTACCAGGCTCATACCCGTATTGCGCAACCAGCGCAGAGGCAGTGGCACCGGGCCATACAGTCGTTTGAAACCTTCCATCAGCGCCATCATTTTCAGGTTGTCCGGCATACGTCGACGCTGATATTTGCCCAGCGTCTGCTCAATACCCAGCGGTTGTTTGCGCTGCCAAGCAGCGGTCAGCTCTTCCACCAGCGTTGCAGCATCCAGCAAGCCAAGATTTACACCCTGTCCCGCAAGAGGGTGAATGGTGTGGGCGGCATCGCCGGCCAGCACTAGCCCCGGCTGCCAGTAGCGTTTGGCGTGACGTTGGCGCAGCGGGAAACTGTAGCGCGGATCACAGCTGATCACCCGGCCTAGTTTATGCTCAAAATGCAGCGACAACTCAGAGCAAAAATCCGTCGCATCCAGAGACATTAGACGAGCAGATTCCTCCGGTGTGGTCGACCAGACGATAGAGCAATAATGATCATCCCCTGAAACGGTCACCGGCAACAAGGCTAAAGGCCCGGTTGGCATAAAGCGCTGCCAGCAGGTGCCGCCATGGGGTTGCTCTGATTTAATCGTGGAGACAATGGCTTCGTGGCCATAATCCCACTCACGGGTTTCAAAACCACCCCACTCACGCAGGCAGGACCGGGCTCCGTCTGCAGCAACAATCAACCCTGCCTGTAACACCCGGCCATCCTGAAGATAAACCTGACGCTGAACATCGCCGGGCTTTGCTTTATTTTCCAACCCTGGGCTGATGCCTTCAATTCGTATTCCGCAGTGCCAGTGGATATTATCGTAGGATTTACTCTGGGCAACGAGGGCGGTCTGGGTAACGCTGTTCTCAACGATATGACCGATATTTTCTGCAAAAACATCATCACAGTTGAACTCGATATGTCCGGTGCCATCTGCTTCCCAGACTTTCATCTGCTGGTAAGACGTCACCCGTTTTTGCTGCATACAATGCCATACGTTCAGGCTATCCAAAAACAGGCGGGAGGCTTCGGTTAGTGCACTGACACGGGGATCCACGCTCTCAGGGTTCCAGAAGGGTTCCTGATCCGCGGCTTCCAGAATTGCGATCTTCATTCCCGTTGCGGCGACACCACAGGCGATGGCAGCGCCAACCATACCCCCACCAACAATAATCAGATCGTATAGCTGCAGATTGTCTGCTGCACAGGCTTGCGTTTGGCGATCGATCATCAGACTTCTCCTGACGGTGTTGTTATGGGGTTATGATAAGCAGCATTCTGTTCTGGCTCAGGGGCCTCAAGCGGCTCGGTAAGTGGATAGAGTCGCACGGAGGAGCCACCAATCCCCATCGCCTGACGGGCAAACCAGCGTTTGGCTGGTTTCAGTCGATCCAGTAGCATCAGGCCTCCGGCTCTCAAATGTCCCAGCACCGGATTAGCATTGGCGAACAGGCGTATCAGACCATCACTGAAGCCGATCACGGCATCCTGATCCGACTCCCGGCGCTGCTGATAACGCTGCAGAGTTGAAAGGCTACCCAGTGCTTCACCCTGATTCGCCGCCTCATTCAGCACTCCAGCCAGCTCAGCAACACCTCTTAACGCCAGGTTATAGCCCTGCCCCGCCACCGGGTGCATATAGTGGGCTGCATTTCCCAAAACAGCCAAGCCGGGACGCACCTGTTCAGTGGCACGAATCAGTGTCAGCGGATACTGGTGCCGCGCTCCAATACGTTCGATATCCCCCAGGCGCGGGCCAAACAGTTGTAACAGCTTGCGCTTGAAATCTGCCTCTGAAAGCTCGCTCACCTCATCCATCTGCTCAGCAGACACCGTCCAAACCAGTGCGACATCTTTTGCCTCCGGTAAGGGCAGCCAAGCCATAGGCCCGTCTGCGGTAAAGCGCTCAAATGCCCAGTTTTCATGGGGCTGGCTCATGGTGAGGTTACAGACAATGGCACACTGGTCATATGGGCGGACATGGTCGACAATATTCAGCTGTTGCTTTAGCCCCGATTGGCCACCGTCTGCCAAAACCACAAGCCCAGCCTCTATCTGATGCTCGCTACCGTCATCACTACGGCTTAGGGTCAGCCGGTGCTTCTCGGCATTAATGTCAAAGCCGGTCACTTTAAACGGGCAGAACCATTCAACATGCTGCGCCTGCTTAACACCGCTGAGTAGTATCTGCCCCAGGGCGATATTCGGTGCGACATAGCCCAGCGCATCCACATGATGATCTGCCGCATTCAACCGGGTAGCTCCCAGATGGCCTTTGTCAGAAACATGGATTTTTCGGATTGGTGCCACATGGGGTTCCAGCTGCTGCCAGAGTCCGATCTGCTCATAGATATGCCGTGTTCCCCAGGAGAGCGCCGTTGAGCGGGCATCGTAACTGGTTTTGATATCGGTGGGTGTCGCATCAGCGTCTGCTGGGCTATGGGAAGCAGCTACAGCCTCAACCACAGCAATCGACCAGTTATGCTCACGGGCAAAACCTTCCAGTGCGCAGGCGAGACTCGCTCCCACTAAACCACCACCGATAATGGCAATATCGTAGGCGGGTATCTGACGGGCTTCCTGGGAAGCTGAAACGGCTGTTGTCACCGGTTGTCTCCTGTATATGACCTGTTTCGGGTCGTATTCGCTATACGGCCAGCCCAACGCCCTGACCGGTCATAAGTGCTTCAATTTCTGCAATATTTTTTGGCACACCCGAGGTAATCACCTCAGGGCCTGATTCAGTAACGATAACGTTATCTTCAATACGGATGCCAATTCCGCGCCAGTGCGCGTCTACAGTGTCATCGTCATGGGCAACGTAAAGCCCAGGCTCGACGGTCAGCACCATACCCGCCTCAAGCGGCCGTGACTGACCATCAATCTTGTAGCGCCCTGCATCATGCACATCAATCCCGAGCCAATGACTGGTACCATGCATAAAGAAACGACGATAGCTTTCCGATTCGATCACTTCATCCAACGTTCCGGTCAGAAGCCCTAGGTCCAGCAGCCCCTGGCAGAGTACATTCAGGGCAGCGCGGTGTGGTGCATGACAATCCAGACCCACTTGCACCTGATCAATGGCGGCATACTGAGCCTCGAGAACAACCTGATAGAGCGCAGCCTGCTCCGGGTTAAACTTGCCGGAAATCGGGAATGTCCGGGTAATATCTGCGGCATAATGCTCCAGCTCACAGCCGGCATCAACCAGAACCAAATCTCCCGCCTGCAGAGGCTGACTATTTTCCACATAATGCAGAATGCAGGCATTGGCACCACCACCGACAATGGTGTTATAAGCCGGGGCACGGCTTCCTGACCGCATAAAGTGATAGAGGTATTCAGCTTCCAGCTGGTACTCCATCATGCCCGGTTCGCATACACGCATCGCTCTGCTATGGGCCTCAGCAGAGATATCTGCTGCCACTCGCATCACCTCAAGCTCAGCGTCACTTTTAAACAAGCGCATCTCGTGGATCAACGGCAACAGATTATGCTGTTGCTCCGGTGCGATTGCCCCCATACGGGCCTTCTGACGCAACTGCTGACACCCGTCATTGATACGGCGGCTCAGTGCATCATCGCCCTGCATCGGATAAAACAGGTGTTGCGCACCGTTAAGCAGCTCTGGCAACCGGGTATCCAGCTGACCCAGTGTGTAAGCCTCGCTTATTCCGTAATCTTTTTTTGCCGCATCCTGGCCAATACGAAAGCCGGTCCAGACTTCCTGTGCCCTGTCTTTTGGCAACGAAAACAGATGACTGTCGCCATCCTGATGGCCCGGAGTCAAAATCAGCCAGGCATCTTCTTCAGCAAAGCCCGTCAGGTAGTAAAAATCACTATTCTGGCGAAAGGCGTAATCGGCATCGTTATTGCGATAACGTATTTCGGCCCCCGGCAAAACCGCAACACTGCCTTCCGGCAGCTGATCCATCAGGCGCTGCCGTCTTTGAGCATACTCTTCAGCGGGAATAGCATACGTTTCCTTTGCAGCAGTGATATTGCGGTTTATCAAAGCTTTTTCAGTCAGGCTGGCTCCAGCCTGGGGCAGCTTCTGCCGGGTACTGCTTACTTGCGTCATATCGACTCCTGTTATTCAACGTCTGAGATCAGCTGCTCTCTGGACTTAATGTGCGGCACGTTATCAATACGGTGACAGTAACTAAACGGTGTAATACCAGCGAAGACTATAAAATCTATTGCAGTGTCTTCGCTTCCTGAGCAGCCTCATCTAGTTGAGGAGCCGTTGGGTTACACTCCGTATAAAGCATCATGGCCGTCATACGGACGTATTCACTGACAGCAAACAGATCCTTTTCATTTTGCTCATCATCGTCCAATGGCTCGCTCATTTCTGCAATCTGCTCCAGATCCTGCAGGGCTTCTTTCAGGTCTGTAGACAGCTTACCTTCCTTAAAGGTCTGGTTATCACCAAGCGCCGAAAGGAATCCTTCACACCACTCCAGCAACGTTTGCATGCGTTCATTCAGCGAGAAGTCTTCATCGGCAATCAGTAACTTAAAGCCCAGATCCTGATCTTTAATACCTGCTTCCGTTTGTTCAAGCAATTCAGCCAGTTCTACTTTAGACTCATCGCTATCCAGTTCAGCCACATCCATAAACTGCATCGCCTGACGTAACCAGGTGTCCAGGTCCGGTATCTGTCCGGCACAAAGCTGACCGCAGAGATCGCCATGCAGCTCGGCTGGAGCATGCAAACAACCGTGGCGTAAAAACAGATCACTGATTCGGGCAAAAACGGGTTGTTGAATTTCGGTTTGCTGTTGAACATCTGTCATAGGGGGGCCTTTCTCCGGCAAGTACTTTAATAAAAAATCAGTAAATCCGGCCCCAATAACAGAGAACCGGTTCACGAATCACTGGATTACAGTCTATTTTGACGAGAAAAAGCTCATTTGTCAGGAAGTTAGTATTCATTCACGTCAATTGACCAGTTACAATCGCAGATCTATAGTACGGGTATCCTCAGCTAAAGATAATTTTATGGACACTGACGATTTAGATCAGTTGGAAAAACAGATACATGAGCTGCTTTTAATTTGCGTTGATCTGCGCAAGGAGAATGAGCGACTCAAAAATACGGTTAGCCAACAGACCACAGAACTGGAAGCCCTGACGCAAGAGCGTCAGGCCACGGAAGAGAAAGTCAGTTATCTTTTAACCCGCTTAGGGCCATCGGAGCCACAAGATGAGTGAAACACAGAGCAGTCAAACCGTCGAAGTTAAAATTCTCGAACGTAGTTATGTGGTCGGCTGCCCCGATGATAAACAGAACGACCTGATCAACTCGGCCAAATATCTTGATCGCAAAATGCGTGAGATTCGCGATAGCGGTAAAGTGATCGGCACAGAGCGTATTGCTATTATGGCAGCCCTGAATATCGCCTATGAGATGTTGCACGACTCTCGGGAAGGCGACGACTCACAGGAACAGGTTCAGCGTATTAATGAAAAGCTCTCCGCCGCCATTCAGGCTCTTCGCCAGGATGATAAAGATAGCAACGCCGCCTGATTTTTTTTATTGCCTGCGTTATACTCTTTCCCTGATTCCTGGGGTGTTCGCCAGCTGTTAACGTCCTCGAGCCTAATTACAAACCCAGGGAATCATCCGTGAGTACCCGTGTGCATGTCCGCGCGACGGAAAGCCTTAGGTACTTCGATGATTACCCACCTTGAACCTAATTGGTTCAAGGGCAACGGCAGCAGCGGCACTCTGGGGCTTTATCACCCTCTCTTTCCAAAATTTCCCCAAGCCTATTCCGGTCTGACGATGACAGCGACCTCTTCACCATCACCCGATATGTCACCTGAATCCCTGACACTGAGCCGAACTCAGCTTCGTCGCGAGATGCGTCAACGACGCCGCGCCCTGAGTGTTGTTGAACAGAAAAAAGCAGCGGCACGCCTGAAAGCCCAGGTACTGGCACTGCCGGAATTTCTGCAGGCAAAACGAATTGCACTCTATCTGCCTAATGATGGCGAGATCGACCCGACACAACTGATTGAACAGGCACGGAAAATGGGCAAGGTTTGTTACCTGCCGGTACTGCAACCTTTGGTAGAAAACCGCCTGTGGTTTGTTCGCTTTGATCATAAAACACCGATGACCCATAACCGATTCGGAATCCCGGAGCCAAAACTGAAGGGTTTTGCGGATAAAAAACGCAACCGCTGCCGACCGGAAGACCTAGATCTGGTGCTATTCCCTCTGGTCGCATTTGATGAGCAGGGCGGGCGTATGGGTATGGGAGGTGGCTTTTATGACCGCACCTTTGCCTTCACCCGCCACAGAAAGTTTGCCAAACCAGCGGTGATAGGCTTAGCTCACGAATGCCAGAAAGCTGATGATTTGCCCATTGCTGACTGGGATATTCCGCTACAGGCTATCGCAAGTGATCAAGGTGTTTATCGGGCGTAACAACTCATAAACGCTCCTTTTAAGGCTTTGCCGAATACTCTAAAAGCTCATCAGCAGGCATAGGACGGGCAAACCAGTAGCCCTGATAACATGGGCAGCCCAACTCTCTCAGAAAGTTATACTGAGCCTCGGTTTCTACACCTTCAGCCACCAGGTCAAGCCCAAGGCTAAGCCCCATCTGTAAAATCGCTTTCACCAGCTGAGCGTCTTTCTCATCATTTACCAGATCCTGGACAAACTCCTGTGCGATCTTAATCTGATCAATTTTCAGTTTTTTCAGATAACCCAGAGATGAATACCCTGTTCCAAAATCATCGATGGAGCAGCACACTCCCAGCTTTTCCAGATGCCGCAGAGTTGTATTCAGGTCCTGGCCCGACTTAAGAAAAACGCCCTCAGTTATTTCTATCCAAAGAAGTCCTTTGGCAGCAGGGTATTTTGCCAGCATAAACTCGATTTGACTGACAAAATCAGGATGAGCGAAATGGCGTGAGCTGATATTGACAGATACTTTACAGTGAGCGAGCGATGTATCCTGCCAGAGCTGCATCTGATAACACGCCTTTTCAAGTACCGCCATGCCGATATCAATAATAATCGTACTCTCCTCAGCAATGCAGATAAAAGAGCCGGGGCCGATCAAACCCTCGTCCGGGTGCTGCCAACGGATAAGAGCCTCACAACCAATCATCACGCCATTGCTGTCGTGCTGAGGCTGATAAAATAGCCTGAACTGGTCTTCTTCCAGCGCAATCCGAATCGATTTTTCCAGTTCAAGCCGGTGCATGACTTCAACCTGCATACCAGGCTCATAGAAAGCGAAAGCAGCCTTGCCAGCACTTTTAGCCCGATACATGGCTGTATCCGCCTGTTGAATATACCCTTCCGCTTCGACATCCGGTTGAGGCAGGTAGGTAATGCCGATACTGGCGCTAACTTTATGGCGATGCCCTTTCAGGTCAAACGGCTCTTCCAGTACCTGCAGAATACGCTCTGCCACATGGGCGGCCTGGTCCATAACAAAATCGGCGGAGTCTACATCACCGGGTAACAGAAAAAGAAACTCATCTCCCCCAAAGCGGCTGAAAATATCTTCCGCTCTTAAGGTAGCACTCAACCGTTCAGCAACCGCCTTAAGCAACTCATCCCCCATCTCATGGCCGAGGGAGTCATTCAGCATCTTAAAGTCATCCAGATCCATAAACATCAGAGCACTAAAGTCATTATGACGTCCACAGTGCATCAGCTGATGGCGCAGAGACTCCATAAAGAGATCACGGTTCGGAAGCTCCGTTATAGAGTCATAGTAAGCCAGATAACGAATTCGCTCCTCACTGGCTTTTTTATCCGTAATATCCAGGAATGCCGCAACATAGTGTGTGGTTCCTCCCTGCCCAAGAGTATCAACGGCAGTAATCGTCACCAGCTCTGGGAAGATAGAGCCATCCTTACGCTTATTCCAGATCTCTCCATGCCAGTGCCCCTGCAGAATCAGAGACTGCCAAAGCTTGCGATAAAAATTATTACCGTGCCGCCCAGACTTGAGAATACTGATCTTGCAACCCAAAACCTCATCACTGCGATACCCCGTAATCTGGCAGAATGCTGAGTTAACCCGCTGAATCACAGTATCTGCGTCAGTAATCACAATCGACTCATGGGTTTCAAAGGTGATAGCGGCAAGCTCCAGCGCCTGAGCAGAGCGACGCTGCTCTGTGATATCCCGAGCAACAATGGATAGAAAATGATTGCTGGAAGCATTGCTCCCCCCCATCAGTACACGCTCTCCCTTAAGGGACAGATGGCACTGATCAGAGCCGTTTTCACTACGAAGCGTACATTCAATATCAAGACGCTGGCCTCTTAAGGCGGCATCCAGAGCCTGCTCAACGACAGAGACCTGAGCAGGTATCACCTGCTGTAAAAAAAGCGCATCGCTGGCAATATGAACGCCGGGGTCCAACCCCAAAAGCCGGTAAAACTCATTTGACCACTGGTGCGGACGACCGTTATGTGCCCACTCCCAGCTCCCCATCTGAGCAATACGCTGAGACTCTGCCAGCAACTCGTTACTCTTTTGCAGCTCACGGGTTCGTATATGAACCTGCCGGGAAACTTCTGCAGTACGACCGGCCTGTACCAACAGAACACCGCCCAGCACAGCAGATACAAAAAAGCCGCCAGTCAGGACAAAATATAAGCCCCAGGAGTACCCCATTAGCTGCCGGGAGGCCCACTGTTCCATCACCCAAACATCAGCACCAACCTGAATCTCCGAACGGTATGCCAGCTTATCTCTCCTTTCATTAGAGAAACCATCGCTCAAATAATAGGGCTGATCCTCCAGGCCTTTCGGGTAGAGTTTTACACCGTTCTGCTGAAGCTCGTGTCGCCTGAGAACTTCATTCACCAGGTCTGCCATACGAACTACTGCAACGACATAACCTGCCAGAGCATCAAGGCGTTCGCCTTCACTATCCGGTGTACTCCTGCTGTGAAAAGCAGGCAAAAAAATCAGGGCTCCTTCCTGCTCACCATTCTCCTGGACCAGGTGAATAGGTGCAGTTGCGCTGGGTAACCCTGATTGAACCGCTTTCTCCAGAGCCTCTCTGCGTAAGGGATTGGACAAGACATCAAAGCCCAATGCCGCCTGGTTAACATCAAAAGGCTCAATCAGAGTTACAACCACGTAGCTATCTCGGTTTTCAGCTCGAACCAGCCCATAAACCGGGTGCCGCTCCTGGATCATAAAAGGTACATTGCCATACACATTACGCATATGAAGCACAAATTCATCCCGCTCATGGCCTTTTAGATAGATATTCCAGGAAAGGCCATGCAGGCTGCCCTGACGCTGTAGCATCTCATTAGCAAAGCGCTCAAAGTCTGCTGGCGACAGGTCAAAGTCAGAATAAATAAAGCCTCTGAGGTTATAAAGTTGGCTGATATGAGCATCCAGCTCTGTCTGAATAGCTAAGGCAAAAGCCCGGGCCTGGCCCTCGAAACGGTTTTTCTGGGTCTCTTCTTCTTTTTCCAGTCCCTGCCGGTACATAAGAATGGTAAAAAAGATAATCAGTACTAAAGGAAGACCTACAGATAGGCGCTGGGCACGCCAATAGCGACGAGGTAAAGCAAACGCCAGAAACATTAAAGGTGTAAAGACAATCACCCCGATCGTATCGCCAACCCACCAGGTCAACCAGTTGATCTGCGCCCCTTCCAGGGCCATTACACCGGAACTGACCAGATATCCCACACAGAAGGTGGCACTCACCAGGCAGGCAACAGGCCCGGCGAGAAGCAAGAACCGGATAATGTCACCAGCCTTATTAAGCCGCGAGGGGTAGCCTACATAGCGGCGAACCAGAAAAGCCCCAAACAACGCCTGAGCAGCCGATGCACTGGCGATCCAGGCCATAGAAAGCACACTGCCCAACGATGGCAGCGCCAGCCCGTGCTGATTGAGAATATTAACCAGGAAAGATGCCAGCCAAACACCAACAACCCCCGGGGATCGCCAGATCAGAGTAGAGGCGAGCGCCACACCTGATGGTGGCCATATAGCCGTTGCATAACCCGGAGGAATAGCCAACTGCAGACCTAAAAAGCCTGCAATAATATTGACTGAGAGAACCAGTAAAACAACCAAAAAAAAGTGCTGCACGGGCGATCCTTAGAAAAGCGTCAGAATTCCAGCCGATATTGCATTCCTACAGAAGCAGGCAATCATATCCCTCTTTCCTCTGATTCAGATTAGCAGGTTGCAAACAAAAAACCCCACGACATTAGTGTGGGGTTTTGAGTCGGCAGCATCCGGTAAGGATGTCACTGATAAGGCTTCACGTCAGGCAAGTCTGGTCATCCACAGGAGGATGACTTGCAACAAACAATCAGAGCAATCCCTGCGCATAGCTTGTCACCACGACCCCTAATCCAAATACCAGTATCAGTACTGTCACCAGATCAGGCTGTTTTCTTTTCATGGTTATTCCCTGCTGTTATCACTTGAGCTTAAAACCAAATAAAAAACGAAACGCCCTAAAACCAGACAAAAACTATCCAGATTGAGGCTTTCTTTTCATTCTATAGAGGTGCGACTGCTTTGCAATACATACCTCAATTACCTTTTTTATCGGCAGATGGTTGCCGTTATCTGTCCCAAAAACCGATACTCAGAATGATAAGCAAAAACAACACCAGCACAGCATCTCAGGTGAAGATCCCCAACATGCACTTACTGCAAGAACAGCTGATATGCAGGATTTTCACTCTCATCCCAATAGCGATATCCGATACGATCCAGATACTCAGAAACTTTTTTCTTATCCTGCTCAGGAACCTGCATACCGATCAATACACGGCCATATGCGGCACCATGATTCCGATAGTGAAACAGAGAGATATTCCAGTTTTGTCCCAGGTTATTCAGAAAATTCAGCAAGGCTCCCGGACGCTCGGGGAACTCAAAGCGGAACAGCTGTTCATGCTCAACATCATCATTACGCCCGCCTCCCAGGTGGCGGATATGCAGCTTAGCCATCTCATTATCACTTAGATCGATGGTCGGGTAGCCCTTCTCCTCCAGAGACTGAATCAGCTCGGCCCGGTCATTGATATCTTTTAGCTGAATACCGACAAAAATTTTGGCATCACGACTATCCGAATAGCGATAATTAAATTCAGTGACCATACGGCGACCAACAATTTTACAAAACTGCTTAAAACTACCGGGATGCTCAGGAATCGTCACCGCCAAAATCGCTTCGCGCTTCTCACCCAGCTCAGCACGCTCTGCAATATGCTGTAAACGGTCAAAGTTGGTATTGGCTCCGGAGTTAATACAGATCAGAGTTTCACCTTCCACCGCATTCTGCTGAACATATTTTTTCAAGCCAGCTAATGATAGTGCGCCGGAAGGCTCAGACACCGCACGGGTATCTTCAAACACATCTTTTACAGCTGCACAAATTTCGTCAGTAGTCACCGTGACCACCTCGTCAACAAAATGCCGGGCAATACGAAATGGCTCTTCACCAATCTGAGCAACAGCAACCCCCTCTGCAAAAATTCCAACCTGATCCAGCACAACCCTTTCACCGGCATCCAGTGCCGCTTTCAGGCAAGCCGCATCCTGCGCCTCGACACCAATCACTTTGATCTCAGGGCGCAAATACTTCACATAAGCGGCGATACCTGCGATCAGTCCTCCACCGCCAACCGGAACAAAAATAGCATCGATATCCGCCGGGTACTGACGCAGAATTTCCATCGCCACCGTACCCTGACCTGCAATCACCTCTGGATGATCATAGGGAGGAATATAGGTGTAACCTTTTTCAGCCACCTGTTCCTGCGCATACTGAGAAGCTTCGGCAAAAGCATCACCTTTCAGAATCACCTTCGCACCTCGGGCTTTTGCAGAAGCGACTTTGATCTCCGGGGTGATTTTCGGCATCACAATCGTTGCCTTGACGCCCATATGTTTTGCAGCCATCGCCACACCCTGAGCATGATTACCGGCAGATGCGGTGATCACACCCCGGGCTTTCTCTTCATCTGACAGCTGGGCCATGGCGTTGTAGGCACCGCGTAACTTAAAAGAGAAAACCGGCTGAAGATCTTCACGCTTAATCAAAATCGTGTTGTTCAGGCGCTTGGAGAGAAAACGGGCCTCACTCAGAGGGGTTTCTTTGGCCACATCGTATACACGAGCCTGCAAAATGCGTTTTACGTATCTTTCCAACATCTGTTTCTTCACTCTCTGCACAACACAATAGATTCGTTATTTATAGGGCTTTACCATAGGGGCGACTATCTTATGCCTTAAGGCAAGATAACGTCTACAGCTTACCGGGCTTAGCCCGTATAATGAGCGGGAATTTTATCCAAAAGCGTTTAAAACAGATCTCAAGCAGGCTCATATCCCCATGACTCAAGACGAACTGAAAAAAGCGGTTGCCCAGGCGGCACTGGAAGAAGTTAAGAAAATCATTGATAAAGACAGCATTGTTGGGGTTGGTACCGGCTCCACTGCCAACTTCTTTATTGATGCGCTGGCCACCATCAAACTGGATTTTGATGGTGCCGTAGCCAGTTCCGAAGCAACCCGGGAACGTCTGCAGGCTCATGGTATCACCGTGTACGATCTGAACGGTGTTGGCACGGTTCCGGTCTATGTTGACGGTGCAGATGAAGTAAACGGCCGTCTACACATGGTCAAAGGTGGTGGTGGTGCACTAACCCGCGAAAAAATTATCGGTGCCGCCTCTCAGACATTTATCTGTATTGCTGATGAAAGTAAGCAGGTGGACATTCTGGGTGGATTCCCGCTGCCAGTTGAAGTGATTCCAATGGCACGCAGCTACGTAGCTCGTGAGCTGGTAAAAATGGGAGCAAACCCGATGTACCGTGAAGACTTCGTCACCGACAACGGTAACGTCATTCTGGATCTGTACAATTTTCCGATCGATGACCCTTTAACCATCGAACAAAAGATCAACAACATCACAGGTGTTGTGACCAACGGCCTGTTTGCCTTGCGCCCGGCAGATATACTGCTGCTCGGTTGTGCGGATGGTGTTAAAAGCCTTAAAGCCAAATAAATCACAGGCTTTCAGAAAGCGACAGTCCTGCACTGTCGCTTATTTTTGCATTTCATCCCCACAGCCATCAGGTCAGGCTACGACAGACCCTGAGACCTGAAGAAGAGACTTATGCTGTCGGTTCTTTATCGACATTTCAAACGTATCACCTGAGTTCAGTGCCGCAACTCCCGCCGGTGTCCCCGTCAGAATCACATCCCCAGCTTCAAGTGTGAAAATATGACTGATAAAGCTTACCAACTCCGCCATTGGGGTGATCATCTGATCCGTGCTCCCTTGTTGACGTTGCTGCCCGTTTACATTCAGATTAATTTCAAGAAACTGCTCGCAGGTAGGTCCACAGGGAATAAAGCCTGAAAGGGGAGCCGAGCCATCAAAAGCTTTAGCTACCTCCCACGGATGACCTTTCTCCTTAAGCTGGCTCTGCAGATCACGTAAGGTGAGATCCAGTGCCAGTCCCACACCGACAATATTGGTCATTGCTTCTTCAGGGCTCACCTTACGGATGGTATCCCCTACCAGTAATGCAACCTCTGCCTCATGATGACACTCACCCTGGCCTTCAGGCAGCACCAAAGGCTGAGCAATATCCACAGCTGCCGTAGACGGTTTAATAAACAGAAGCGGTTTTGCCGGAATCGGGTTGTTCAGTTCCTTAGCATGTTCCGCATAATTACGCCCAATACAAACAATCTTACCCAGGGTCCATGGCGTTGGCTTGCTATCAGCCCATTGCAGGTTAAAGGCCATATCAGAGTTCCTTTTATTATCAATATCATCTTTTTTTTACAGGGATAACATTATTATCCGCCATAAATTTGCTTTTCTACAAGATTTTCATCCTGTTCTTAAAATCAATAACGCACAATACTTTAGTCGCAAGAACTTGTTCTGGACTAGCAAATCAAAACTGACGCACTAGAATTGCCGCCCTAACAATGAGGCTGCTATGAGGATATAGATTATGACCAAGGATGACGTCAATGTTTCCCAAGGAATACGTCGCTCCCTCAAAATCAGCCTGATTACACCCTTTATTGTCCTAATGCTGCTGGTCACTTTTGTTATTTCAACACTTAGTTACCTGGTTGGCAGCAATGCACTGGCTTCACTCTCAAAGCAACTCCTGACCGAACAGACAGAGCGAATCAGTCTTGTCGTTGATCGACACATGTATGGTTCAGGAGCCGTCCTGGAAACCGCATTCCCCCACGAATTAAGCGCCTCATCAGACCTGAAAGACGATCTGCCTGCCATGCGTGAACGCTTCTGGACTGCAACTGCTCTCTACCCTGAGTCAAATAACTACGTTTACTACGGCAATGAAGCGGGACAGAGCTTTGGGCTGAAACGCTCCAGGGAGGAACCTGCGGAGATTCGCCTCTGTCTCGACAACGATGTTACACGCAACCGTTATCGACTGGATAGCCTCGGTGACAACCCGGAGTTTCTCTACCGGGAAAGCAAGCCCTTTGATCCGCGAGAACGCCCTTGGTACAGAACGGTTCAGCACAAAACAAAACATACCTGGACCGCTGTTTATGTCGACTTCTCCTCCGAGGATTTAGTGGTCACCCGTGCTCGCCAGGTACTCTCTGCTGAAGGTAAAACACAAGGTGTCGTTGCCACCGACCTACCCCTCTCACAGCTGAACCGGTTTGTACAACAGCTCAGAGTCTCAAAGGATGCCCGTACCGCCATTGTCGAGCCAAATGGTATGCTCATTGCGGCCTCATTTTCGCCCAACGTAGAACGTATTGGGAACGAAGTGAAGCGGGTCAATGGGATAAAGACTCAGGACCCTCTGTTTAACAGTTTATTGAATAAGTACCTTCCGCAGTTCTCAACGATAGATCCCAAAGCACCTGCAGCAGTCACTCTGACTAACGCCCCGGATGGCACTCAAGTTCTGGTCGCCTATAAGCGCATCACCGATGATGCCGGATTAGACTGGGTAGCATTAATTATCGAACCCTATTCAGATGTTATTGGCAGCAGTATCCGCCTGACAGTCTGGTTGGCTCTGGCAAGCCTGCTGGCCATTATTATCGCCATCACGATCGGTTCTCGCCGTCTGGGTCATGTTGCCAATGTTATCCGCAGCCTGGCGACAACGGTCAGTCAGTTTGGCGACGGCAAAAGGGTCAGCCCTATTACCACCAAGCGCGATGATGAGATCGGCCTGCTGGCGACCAGTTTCAAAAAAATGCAGCAGCAGCTATTTACCGATCAGCTCACGGGCACGGCTAACCGCAATGCCCTGCAGCCTTATCTGGAACGCCAGATCACTATCGCTGCAGAGAAAAAACAGCAAGTGGCATTACTATTCATCGACCTGAATAAGTTCAAACCACTGAACGATACCTGGGGCCATATCAATGGAGATCTGGCACTCAGGGAGATCAGTCTGCGCTTGCAACAGATCATCGGTGAAGACGATATACTGGCCAGGCTGGGTGGTGATGAGTTTGTAATCGTACTCTCAGCACCTGCAGATGATGCTCATATCAAAACAACAACGGACGCCGTCTACGAACAGGTATCTAAGCCTCTTCAGACTTTGGATGGAATACCCGAAGGCACTGAAGTTTCCCTTGGAGCGTCCATCGGCGTTGCCTGTTATCCAGAGGATGGGCTGGATGCACAGACACTGCTTGATGCTGCGGATCAGAAAATGTACGCCGACAAAAAGAAGCAAAGAGCCGGGCGCTGAAGGCTCTGAAGCCATTATGTTTACCAGCGGCCCTTATAACAGAGGGCGGCTGGTCACTTTTTCTAGATTCAGTGCAAACATCACATAGCGTTTATAGCCCGAAGAACGGTTGCATCAACTTTGGAATCCAGCCCTCAAATTTAAGCGGTGCATCGGTGACAATCAGGCAGATACAATCCTGGTCACGGTCAGCAATAGGCTGATGTTTAATATCCGGATCAAGATCTGCAACATCACCAGCGCAAAGCCGACCCGTTTCATCACAGTAGGAGCCACTAAGAATTAGCGTCAGCTCACTACCATTATGGCCATGGCTTGGCATACAGGTACCAGGAGATATTTTCAGTAGGCGTACCGCCTTATCTTGGCAAAACTCTGGCTGATCGAATTTAATCTGGCTAATACCCGGCGCTAAACGTTGCCAGTTTTGATCTGTCTCCAGCCATTTAGCAACCGGCTCAGCCCATTCCGGCAACCAATCAGGTCGTTTAACAGGTAACTCTTCCGACTGAGAGACCGGATCAGAGTCCAGCAGATCCAGTTTTGCAAAGATATCATCCACATCGGTATTCATGACCGCCTGAGGCAGGCCATCAAGCAACCCCCCGCCAACGGCTTCGGCCTCCGCTACACGCTGACGACAGTGTTCACAACAGGCCAGATGGCACTGTAGTAGCATCTGGGAACCTGCACTTAAGCTGCCTGAAGCATAGCTCAGCAGAGTCGCATCATCCGGGTGGTGCTTGGGCGTCGAATCAGGCTGAAATGCCGGTGCCTGAGACATTGTGATATGGTTCTGTTTCATAGTGACTCTCCACCGGCCAGACTGTCGGCAGCTAGCGACATTCTTAATTTCTTAAAAGCCAGACGTAGCCCGGATTTTACACTACCAATCGGAATTTCAAGATCTGCAGCAATTTCGCTGTGACTCTTACCCTGATAGTAGGACTTATAAACTAACTGAGCTTGCATAAGCGGTAATTCTTTCAAAGCGTCTTCTATATGCTTTTTTGAGTTCTGCCAGCTGTTGTCATCCTCACCGGCTTGCTCGTGATGGTTCAGCAATCCTTCATGTTCATGGTAGGAGTCCGTACTTTGTTCAAGTTTACCCCTACCGGAACGCTGCTGGTCGATAAACAGATTACGGGCGATACAGAAGATCCAGGTTGAAGCCGCAGCCTTTGAAGCATGATACTGCTCGGCTTTTCGCCAGACCTGAAGCAAAGCCTCTTGGGCCAGCTCTTCCGCTTTAGCATCAGACAACCCAAATCTGAGTAAATAGGTTTTTACCCGCGGAGCAAAATGCTGGTACAGGGCGGCAAATTTTTCCCGATTACGATTTAAACCGACATCCGTAAGCGCCTGATTCCAGTTCTGAGATGCTGATTGCACTTTTTCCATCCGTTTTCTCCCGTGATCTCGGCTTTTCTACGCACCGGCTTATCAGCCGGATCACCTGCAGATCGGTCGGAGCATTGAATTTATTTTATTTATCGATTCACTTCCATTTAACAGCCTCCACCTGAACAGACCATCCAGGAATAAAGCTTTTGAAGATCATTTAACGCTATGCTTTATTTTACAAGCTTTTCCTAAGAAAGGAGTCCGGCCTGATATCAGCTGAACACCATTAAGTGATCTGCTCATACTGATCAGCCGTAAAGCCAGTCAATGCACGTAATTTGAACATCAGCTTATTTGGAGCATCGTTATGGTCTCTACAGTTACCGGTATATCAGCGTCTGACATTACCGCATCTGACGCTCAACCAACCAACAACAGCTCCCGTGGCAAAACGGTTGCCGTTATTGGCTCGGGTATCTCGGGTCTGTCTGCGGCCTGGCTGCTGAGCAAAAAACACGCCGTCACCCTGTTCGAAAAAGATGACCGCTTTGGCGGCCATTCCAACACAGTTACAGTCAAAACGAAGGATGGCCCCATTCCGGTGGATACAGGGTTTATCGTTTTTAATCCGGTGAACTATCCTAACCTGACAGCGCTGTTTAAACATATCGGTGTTGACGCTCCTGCAACAGATATGTCTTTTGCCGTGTCTGCAGAAAAAGGCGCTATCGAGTACAACGGTAATGGCCTGTCCGGTATATTTCCAACATTAGGCAATGTTTTTAACCCTCGCATCTGGCGCATGCTGAAGGATGTACTGCGCTTCTACAAAGAGTGCAGTAGCTGGCAAAACAGCCTCCCTGAAGAGATGACTCTGGGCGAGCTGCTTGCAAAGTATCACTATTCCGATGATTTCAGGGATCTGCACCTGATACCGATGGGGGCAGCCATATGGTCAACGCCTGCGGATCAGATGCTGGATTATCCGGCACGGGCTTTCCTGAATTTTTGCCAGAACCATGGATTGCTTCAGGTGGAAAACAGACCTCAGTGGCACACGGTTCGCGGCGGTAGCCGGGAGTATGTCAGTAAGCTGGTCCGTGAGATTCAGCCCGCTGCTTTCTGCAATCGCGGTGCACGTCAGGTGATACGCCCCAGTGGTAAAGCTGGCGACACTGATAAAGTCATTGTAGTGGACTCCCGTGGAGAGCTGCGCGAGTTTGATGAGGTGGTTCTTGCCTGCCATGCTAATGAAGCACTTCAGCTGTTAACCAACCCGACTGAGCAGGAACAGCATCTGCTGGGAGCCTTCTCGTATCAGCGCAATAAGGCGATTTTGCACAGTGACACCCAGCTGATGCCTGAAAACCGGAAAGTCTGGTCTAGCTGGAACTACCTGCGGGGCAGCAAAGGAGAGCAGCATAACCAGCAATCACTGGCCGTCAGTTACTGGATGAACAAACTTCAGCCTCTGGACACAGATCAGCCTTTGATTGTGACCTTAAACCCGCCGACAGAACCGGCAGAGGGCAGTATTCATTGCAGTTTTCTTTATGACCATCCGGTATTTGATAAAAATGCCATGGCGGCCCAACAGGAGTTGCATAAACTTCAGGGTCAGAATCACACCTGGTTTTGCGGTGCTTATTTTGGCTTTGGCTTCCATGAAGACGGTCTGCAGTCCGGCCTTGCGGTTGCTGAGGCCCTGGGTGATGTACGTCGCCCGTGGCAGGTTAAAAATGAATCCGGTCGTATTCATTGGCCGGAACATATATCAACCAGCCAGCAAGCTGTATCGGATCAGCCCACTGGGGTTCACAAGGTTCTGACCGACAGCAGCCCCCAATCCAACGCCAGCTAATCGAAGGAACGAACGATGGAAGATACCGACTCAGAAGAGCTCCGCTTTCGCAGCCGTCTCTATTACAGCACCGTGATGCACGACCGGGTTAAACCGGTACGACACCGCTTTGTTTATAAAACCGGCACCTTTCTGCTGGATCTGGACGAGCTGGATGCTTTGGAAAACCATTTTGGGAAAAGGTTTGGCCTGAACCTGTTCGGCCACAACCATTCCGGCCTGTTCAGTCTTTACGATAAGGACTATGTTGCTCACGAAGGCGATACGATAAAGCAGCATGTCCAGCGCCTGCTGGCGGATAGCCATTGCGCGCCTGCATCACGTATTGAGTTGTTATGTATGCCACGACACCTGGGTTATAGCTTTAACCCGCTCTGCATCTTCTTCTGCTACAACGCAGCCGGCGAGCTTTACACCACGCTTTATCAGGTGAGCAATACCTTCAGCCAGAAGCATATTTATTCGGTAGAAGCCAAGCCAGTTCAGGTCGGTGAAAAATCGGCCCTGCACCATCAGGCTGACAAGGTTTTCTATGTCTCGCCTTTTATCAATATGGATTGTCAGTACCGTTTTCGGATCGCCACACCGGGGGATGTACTCAAGGTACTGATTCGTCAGGAGGACCGTGAAGGTCTGCTGTTAAATGCCACACTCACCGGAAAGAGCACCCCGCTGACCGCCAAAGGTCTGGTGGCGATGACTCTTAAACGCCCCCTGTTTACCTATAAGGTCATAGCAGGCATTCACTGGGAGGCTCTGCGTCTGTGGCTGAAAAAAATTCCGCTGGTAAGCCGCAAAGAGATCCCTAAGCCGCCACTCGTTACCAAAGGTCAGCCTCTGGCTATGACAACAAAAGAGGAATAATCCTATGCTGTTCCATTCACGCTCTGCAACTCAAGCTCAACCCGGATCAGAAAGCCCTGCCGGATCAGCAACAACCTTTACAACCGAGGGCTCACGACCTAACAGAAATAAAGTCGCCACTCGCCCGGTTCGCCACCCATTCTGGCGCTGGCTGATCAATAGCATGCAGAAAGCCCGCCTCAGTCGCCTGACGCTGATACTGCCTGACAACCGTGCCGTCCATATTGGTGATATTCAGGAATCAACTCCCGCCCCGACAATTCGCATCAAGAGTACTGCTGCCATCCGTAAAGCCTATATATCCGGGGTTCTGGGCTGGGGTGAAGCCTATATCGAGGGCGACTGGGAAACCGATGATCTGCTTCAGGTGACCGAATGGGCGATGCATAACACTCAGGCACTGGATCAGGTATTTGAAGGTAGCGCCTTTGGCCGCTTACTACATCGTTTGCTGCACAGGCTGAATGACAATAGCCTGAAAGGCAGTCGTCGTAATATTTCTGCGCATTACGATCTGGGTAATGAGTTTTATGCTCAGTGGCTCGACCCTAGCATGACCTACTCTTCGGCGCTGTATCGCAACCCTAAGGAAACGCTGCAGAGTGCACAGCACAATAAATATGACCGTATTCTGGAGCTGCTCAATATTCAGCCCAAAGATAAGGTTCTGGAGATCGGCTGCGGCTGGGGCGGTTTTGCTGAACGCCTGCTGACACAGCATGAGGATAGTGAGTACCACGGTGTTACCTTATCCACAGAGCAACTTAACTGGACACAGCAACGGCTCCAGCATCGGGCTGTGGATAACCGGGGTGAAGCAACACTGACCGATTATCGAATGATCGAAGGGCAGTACGACAAGATCGCCTCCATCGAGATGCTTGAAGCGGTTGGAGAAGAGCATTGGCCCACCTACTTCAAAACACTCTATGACCGCCTGAAGCCCGGTGGCGAAGCCGTGATCCAGGTGATCACCATTGACAGGGAACGCTTTGAAAACTATCGCAACAATGCCGACTTTATTCAGCGCTACATCTTCCCCGGTGGTATGTTACTGACGCCGGAAGTTGTACAGCAGCAAGCTGAGCAGACAGGCCTGGATCTTAATTTTCTCCAGTCCTTCGGGCAGGACTACGCCCGCACACTTTCTGAGTGGCGCAACAACTTTGATGCCGCCTGGGAAGGCATTAAACCCCTGGGGTTTGATGAACGCTTCCGGCGACTATGGCGTTATTACCTATGCTACTGCGAAAGCGGCTTTCGCCACGGAAGTATCGATGTTTACCTGTTCCGCCTGAAAAAGCCGGAGTAATGCCATGATTTACCGGAGATTACTCCCCAGATCTTTTCCAGCAAGCAGGAAGGTGCTCAGTACTATGGGTACCATGCTGCTGCTCTTCAGCCTTAACCTTCAGGCAGAGACGACCCTGCCTGAACAATCTACCTCTAAACCTCAGACGCCTTTCCATAACCTCAGCTATTGGCAACAGTTATATGGTGACAGCCTGGAATTTAATGTCACCCGCAACGACAAGCCCGTAGGTCAGTATCAGGTCGCGTTTAAAGGCACGGATCAGAGCTGGCGCGTTGAAAGCCGAATGGCACTCGACTTTAAAGCCTTTCTCTTTTTCCCATACCGTTTCCGTTATCTGGGTGTTGAGCACTGGCAAAATGATCAGATGACGCACTTCACCAGTCGGATTGATCGTAATGGCGAGTTAAGTGAAACTTTTTTGCAACGCTCTCAGGATACCAGTGGCCTGCCCTTCTGGCGTGGAGGCTTAAGGCAGTCGCCAAAAGGTAAGCCCGCCAACGAATCCGTTAAACCGTTAACCAACGGCTCGCAGAATCTGGCGTTAAGCAACCACTATAACTACGGCATTATTCAGCAAAGCCAGCTCTTTAACTCCCTTACCGGAGCGCTGAATCAGATTCAATTGAAAAAAGAAGACCTTGAGCGGATTTCCGATGGGCGCGAGAAGGTACTCACTACCCGTTACCGCTACACAGGAGATCTGAAAGACACCTGGGTCTGGTACACCCATGATCAGCGCTGGTTAAGAATGCGCTTTATTGCCGATGATGGCTCAACCATTCAACTGAACTGTCAGCGCTGCTACCCCGACTAAGCCGATCCATTCAATACAGATCTTCCCCCTATATCGAAAAAACGAGGTATTCACATGTCACAGGAACTGATCTGGATTACCGGTGCCAGCCAAGGAATAGGTAAAGCCCTTGCTCTGGCCTACGCCAAAGCCGGAAAAACCGTAGCCATAAGCGCCAGACATTCTGAAAGCCTGCAAAACGTCGCCGATGAAGCTGCCAGCCTGACCGGACGAATCCTGGTACTGCCCTGTGATGTAACGGATAAAAACCAGGTGATCACATCTCTTAACCAACTGATTGAACAGGAGCGACTGCCTGATCGCGTCATTCTCAATGCTGGCACCCACCAGGCAATGGCAGCCAAAGCGTTCAGCGCAGACACAATAGCGAAACTCTTACAGGTCAACACCCTGGGGTCAGCGATACCACTTGAGGTTTTACTGCCCCATTACCTGAAGCAAGGAAGTGGACAGATCGCGATTGTTGCCTCAGTTGCCGGTTACCGTGGGTTGCCGACCGCCAGTGCCTATGGTGCCAGTAAAGCAGCTCTGATCAATATGGCGGAATCGCTTCGCTCCGAACTCTACCGTTCCGGTGTTGATATCCGCCTGATCAACCCTGGCTTTGTTAAAACACCGCTGACCGATAAAAATGAGTTCGATATGCCGTTTCTGATCAGTGCGGAAAAGGCGGCCAGTACCATCATCAAGGGCCTGTCCGGCAAACGCTTTGAAATTGTCTTCCCGGCTCCCATGGCCATTGCCATGAGTGTGCTAAAATGGTTACCTGATCGTATCTTCTTTCCATTGATCAACAGAGGTACCGGCCATGGACGCTAATGCCGAAGCAGAACAAACCCACCAACAGGATCAACTGCATCAGCAACTAAGACAGTACTTTAAACTGTTCCAGGGAGGCCAACATACCAAACCGCTTACCTCCGCGGATATCGCTCACTTGGTGCACTCCAATATTGTCTTCAAAGACCCTTTCCAGCGTATCAATGGCCCGGATGCTTTATGCCGGTTACTGAATCACTTTCACCAGTCCGTTACCGATGCCCGCTTCCTGATTGAAGCGGTATTTGAACACCCGGAACATGACAAACTGCACAATCGGCACTATCTGGTGAAATGGCGCTTCAGCGGCCATCTGGACACTATCGGGCTATGGGAGTTTCCCGGCGTCAGCGAGATTGAACAGGATGAGGAAGGCCGTATCACCCACCACACCGACTTCTGGGATGCGGGTGAGCATTTCTACGAGAAACTGCCGTTTTTTGGCCGTATCACGGGCTGGATCAAAGCCAAAGTGGCGAATGCGGGGAAGGGCTGAACCAGCAATATGCACATGTAAAACGCCTCTCAGTCTATGAAAGGAATTATTGGTAGGATGGGCAGAGGCTCATAGAGAAACCGCTATGAGATAGGTCTTCGCACCATCCTACACTTCTGTTTTACCTGCTTAAATGTGCCCTTTCATAGTCTCTATGCCTGATAGCCAGTAAAAGCAGAAGCTGAATAGCTAGCGTTTCAAACTACTCCTCGATAAAGCTCATTAACTCTTATAAAACTAGGTGAGAGTCAAACTCGGGAGCTATTGCTGCGCTACTAACATCGTATAGTGTTTCAGGGTTTTTCAAGCACAGCTGATAATGCTTCCCTTCACCAGAGTGCTCTTTAGAACAATCAACATTCCACAATCTTAGCCAATAGCCTGCAACTGCAGCTCGGACGTAAACCTCTCTCTCTCCATTCTCATCCATGCCATACTCACAAAGAATAGATTCTCTATTTTGTAAGTTTTCTTTGTTGGGGTGCGGCATAAGAATAAGTTTAACTTTTCGATTCCATTGAATATCACCATTGACACCTTCATCGGGTGAGATTAATTCCTTCATATTTTGTGCCGCTTTTATACGTCCTAATACGAAATCCCAATACCTATTCTCTACACGATCATAAGCCCTAACATGCCAGCGAATACCATTATCAACAATTGCATGAGGCGATATTTGGATTTTTTTTCCGCTTCTGGATGCCGCTACATACTCAATTTCAACCGCTGTTTTATTTGCAATTGCTCTGGTTATCGTAGAAAGAATTTCAACTTTAGGGAGCGATAAGCGATTAGGTGCTTCTACCCCACTCTCCAGACCAACAGCCTTAGAAATACTAGAGTTCCGTAATTTGGATAAAGCCGTCTGCGCTGAAAGCTCAAAGCAAGGCTCAAACGTTTCAGCATTCAACTCCCACCGTTTGCTTGCCTTATTCATTTCCATGTTCAGACCAAGACTAATTTCGTTATACAACTTAAAGTCTCTTGTGGCAGCTGCTTCTTTAATGCCATAAGAATCCATGAGGTCAATTCTTGATACATAACCTCGAAACTGGATTAGAAACTCAATATATTCCAAACGACTGGCAACTGACCGCGGAAAGTCCATAACACCTCCATACATCATCAAAACAACACCAGAGTAACACAAAGATAAATCGTTGACCTGATCAAAATGATCGGATATATTAATCAAACAATGAAAGTAATGCCTTTAACTTACCTAAACAGGAGAACCATATGGCAACAAACAAACCCTACGGGGACAACAGAAGAGCCGGAGCAGTAAGAGGAAGGAGCCAATTCCAGACACCATCTGGATTGTGGGCCAAACGAGATACAGCAACGGGCCAAATCATGAGCGTAAAGAAAGACGGAGGATCATACAAAGGAGTCAGAAGAGAGAAGTAGGCATAAGCTCCACACCTATACCTATTTCATTGGGGTAATAAAAAGCTCTCCACAAGCTTTTTATGGACTTACACTAGGAAGACTCAGTCCCATGTAAGCAAACTAAATATTTAGCATAAATATAGTAGCTGTGTGTGCCCTAATTTTCAAGAGATCCTTCCTCAACACTCTAGGAGAATCCTAATGAGAATTAAAACTGTTCGGGTAACTAGCTACCCTCGGTTTAGACTTGGAAAATGGGAGCAAGTATGCACTCATTATAGATCTGCACCTCAACGCTAATGTAACCAACAAAACGCCCGGCTGTTTTCACAGCCGGGCGTTTGTTATGCGATTCTGTCAGAGATAAGCGTTACAACAGATAGCCATCCACCAAGCCTACCAGCTTACCGATCTCGGGTTTGGTCATGGTGTCGTTGGCACCCAGGCTTAGGGCTTTGCGGCGGTTCTCTTCACTCATAATGGATGAGAACATCACAATCGGTGTGGTGCGGTAAGCTTTACCTTCCCGCAGACGTTTGACAAGGTGCAAGCCATCCATGCGCGGCATTTCTACATCAGAAATCACCATGCTCACCAGATCACTGACCGGCAGGTGCTCCTCTTCAGCGACCAGTTCAAATTCCTGCAGCATCTCATAAGCATCTGCCCCGTCTTTAGCGGCAATAACATTATAGCCCGCCGTACGCAGAGTGGTTTCAATCAGCTTACGAATAAAAGCAGAGTCATCCACCACTAGCAGTGTATTAGCCTGGCGTTTGGCTGTCATACGATCATCAATGATCACTTTACGATCTTCTTTGACGTCGTACTTTTCCATACTCAGTTCCGGATTGATATCCGAGATAATTTTCTCAAAGTCGAGAATCATGATCAGTCGGTCATCACGACGTACAACAGCAACGACACAATCCTGCTCGCCACTTTCAAGGAACTGGCTCGGAGACTCAACCTCTTCCCATGAGATACGGTGAATCCGGCTGACACTGTCCACCAAAAAACCATTCGCCATACGGTTAAAGTCAGTCACGATGACATTCTTGGTTTCGAAGGCACTCGGAGTTTTCACACCCAGCCACCCTCCCAGATCAACCAAGGGAATCAGGTTGTCACGCAGGGAGAAAACCCCTACCAGGTGCGGCTGAGGGTTAGGATAATCTGTGGTTTCGGGAACCCGGATCACTTCACGAACTTTCGCGACATTAATACCATAGTGACTAATTTTTTCTGTTCCATCAGGGCGTTGCTTACGCAGCTGAAACTCTATGATTTCCAGCTCGTTAGTACCACTTTCTAACAGAATCTCTTGTTTTTCCGGGCTGACAGCGCTCATAAGCTCCCTCTCCGAAGTTTCCCGTTATCAGGTAAATAATCCCTATCATCCAGCCTGTCTGCCGGATAAAAAGATCGTTATCTGTCGCCCTAAAAGGGCTGTTTCTGTTTATAAAGTCACTTTACCAGAGCAGTCATAAATAGCATATAGAATTCATGGTTAATAAAAGAGGAGACGCTTTAACCTCAAACCTGAATGTTCGCGATCAAAACGCTTCTCCATATTATGATCTGGTATTTCAGTGATTAGCGCTCAAAAGCAATCTGACCATTAACCAGTGCGATCTGCACCTGTCCTTTCAGAGTCGAACCCGTCAGCGGTGAGTTTTCACCGGCAGTAAACAGGTCACTATCCTTCACTTGCCAACTTACTTCCGGGTCAAAAACAATCAGGTCAGCCCACTGACCTTCAGTTAATTGACCAGCATTAAGCCCCATCGCCTCTGCCGGACCGCTTGTTAAACGCTCAATAAGTTGCGGCAAACTGAACACACCGGATTCAACCAACTCCAGACCTTGGCTTAGCAGCGTTTCCAGTGTCGCCATGCCCGGTTCTGACGCCGCGAACGGAGCCATTTTAGCGGCTTCTTCGTGAGGCAAGTGAGCAGAACTGATAACACTTAGCACGCCATCCCGTACGCCCTGACGCAGCGCTTCACGATCGGACTCGCTGCGCAGCGGAGGCTGAACAAAAAACTGACTGTTGTAACCATCAATCTCAGCTTCGGTATAGGTCAGGTGCGCCATCGTCGTATCCGCTGTCACCGGCAGGCCTTTGGCCTGAGCTTTGGCGATCATCTCGACAGCCTGTGCCGTGGATAGAGCACTGAAGTGAATTCTGACCCCGGTGACCGCCACCAGATGCAGTACACGGGACAGTCCAATCGCTTCCGCTGCGGCGGGAATCCCTGCCAGCCCTAAGCGACTGGCCAGGGCACCCTCATGGGCACAACCATCGGCCCGTAACCAGGAGTCTTCTGGGTAAAAAACCACCCGCAGATCAAAGGTGGACGCATACTCAAAGCAACGGCGCAGAATAAGCGTGTTATCGATGGCGTTGCGCATATTTGAAACCGCCACACAACCGGAGTGCTGAAGGCCTGCCATATTACTCAGGTGAGTACCTTCAAGGTTCTTTGTCATCGCACCTATTGGCCGGACTTTCGCCTGCCCGATTAGCTCAACTTTATCCATAATCTGCTGCACAACAGCAGAACTGTCGATGCAGGGGGAAGTATCTGGCCGACAGCAAAGTGTTGTGTAACCACCAGCCAACGCAGCTTTGGTCTCACTGCGTAAGGTACCTTTGTAGCTGGGCCCCGGTTCCCGCAGGTGGGTTCCAATATCAATCAGGCCCGGCGCAATAACCTGACCTTCGGCGTGCAGCGTCCGTTCCGGAGTGAACCCGGCAGGCGCCTGGCCGAGAGCCAGAATACGACCATCATCAATATGGATATCCGTTACCTGATCCTGTTGCTGAGCCGGGTCAATCAGGCGACCACCACGGATTGTTATCTTCATGCGGAGGCCTCCCCTTGCTGCTCTGTATCCGCTGCACCATTGGCAGCGACTTCTTTTGTTTTCTGCTGCGTCTGTCCGCTCACCGCCATAGACATCACCGCCATACGGATCGGAATACCGTAACTTACCTGATTCAGAATCAGTGATTGCGGGCCATCAGCCACGGCAGATTCAATCTCAACCCCCCGGTTAATTGGCCCGGGGTGCATCACCACCGCATCCGGTTTGGCATAACTGAGCTTCTCTGTGGTCAGACCGTACAGGCGGTAGAACTCACTCTCACTGGGCAGCAGGGCACCGTCCATACGCTCTTTCTGTAAACGCAGCATAATCACCACATCCACATCTTTCAAGCCGTCTTCCATGCGGGTATAAAGAGAAGCGCCCATCTGCTCCAGCGGTTGCGGCAGCAGGGTTTTAGGGCCGATAAGGCGTACCTCTTCTGCTCCCAGAATATTCAACGCCTGAATCTGTGAACGGGCCACCCGGGAATGCAGAATATCGCCAACAATCGCTACTTTAAGCCCCGCAAAATCACCCTTGTGTTTACGAATCGTGTACATATCCAGCATCGCCTGCGTCGGGTGCGCATGGCGACCATCCCCGGCATTAATGATGGCAACGTTGGGCGAGATCTGACTGGCGATAAAGTGCTGGGCCCCACTGTCCGCATGGCGAATCACGAACATGTCGCTGCCCATGGCCTCCAGATTTTGCAGCGTATCCATCAGGGTTTCACCTTTGGAGGTCGCTGAAGTGCTGATATCAAGATTCAGTACATCTGCCGACAGACGCTTCGCCGCTAATTCAAAGGTAGAGCGGGTACGGGTACTGTTTTCAAAGAAAAGATTTACAACGGTCTTACCCCGTAGCAAAGGCACTTTTTTTACCGACTGCTCGCCCATGCTGACGAAGGAGTCTGCGGTATCGAGAATCTCTTCCAGAATTTCTTTGTTAAGGCCACCCAACGTTAAAAAGTGGCGCAGCTTTCCGTCCTCGGTCAGCTGGACAGATCGGGGATCTGAGGGGGTTTTCGGGGCGCTTGTTGGCTTCATCGGTCGTTCTCACCAGTCTTACAACACATTAAAAAGAACAGCACGTTAATTATCTGCAATTGGCTGGCGCCGGGCTTTCTTCCTGGCGCAGAAAAACGGCAGTGTCATCACTGCCGTTTCAATAAAACATTAAGCCGTCGCTGGCGACAGTAACGCTAGCGCCAGAGGCTCAGCACTTAGCTTGATGCGCACACCCTCGGGTAACTCAAGTCGCTGCCCGGCGATGTCCGGCTGTATCGGTAGCTCACGGCCCGGAAGGTCAAGTAAGGTTACCAAGCTGACAGAATCAGGGCGTCCGTAATCAAACAACTCGTTCAGGGCGGCCCGAATAGTACGGCCACTCATAATCACATCATCCACCAGCACAATATGACGGGATTCCGTAGCAAAGGGCAGATTGGATGGCTTTACGCTGGGATTCAGACCAACACGAGTATAATCGTCACGATAGAAGGAGATGTCCAACGTACCCAGTGGCTCATTCAGCATCAGACGCTGATGCAGCTGCTCCGCGATCCAGACACCGCCGGAATGAATACCCACCAAAGCGATACTCTCCTGTCCCAGCCGCTCAATACGCTGGCGCAGAGCATCAGCCATCTGATCCAATAAAGGCGCTACCTCTGGCAGATCATCGCTGGAACGTATCACTAAGCGCTCCTGTTTTTGATTCAGATTTGGGATATCAGTCGTCATGGGTGTTCCTGATCCTTGCTAAGTCTTGCGCCTCAGAAAGTGATGGCGTGTCTGAGGCAAAATGTAACATATTCGGTCTGTGCTTATCCCTGAGGAGCGTCAAACCAGGCTTCTAAAATCAGCTGGGCCGCAATACCATCCACCGGATTATCTTTATAGCTGCCTTTATGCCCCAGATCTTTTGCGATGCTTTTCGCCTGTTTAGTGGTACCGCGCTCATCAACAGCAAACCAGGGTTTGCCATACTGCCCATAAAGACGATTACCGAACTTGCGTGCCCGGCGACTCATTTCACTTTCGGTGCCATCCATATTGATCGGCAGGCCAACGATAAAGGCATCCGGCTGCCATTCATCGATCAGCTTTTTCAGCACTTCTTTATTGGGGATGCCGTCCCGGGCCGGAACAGGTGTCAACGCCGTTGCGGTACCTAACATCTCCTGACCGACAGCAACACCAATACGGGTAGTACCGAAATCAAAAGCCAGAAAAGTTCTCTGACCAATGTTATTTGCTTTGCTCATATCAGGCATGACCTGCCTGCGAACTCATCAAGTTGATGTCGATACCAAGAAGACCGGCAGCAGCCTGAAGTTTTTGTTCTGCCGGAGCGTCAAACAGCACAGGCAGCGTTGCCGGGCAGGTTAACCAGGTATTATCCTGAAGCTCTTTCTCCAGCTGACCACCTTCCCATCCGGCACAACCCAGGGCGATCAGAAACTGCTCTGGTCCACGACGATTAGCGATTGAGTCCAGAATATCCACCGAGGTGGTCAGTGCCAGTTCATCGGTAACTGTCATACTGGATTCCCAGTCATCCGCACTACCGGTATGAATGATAAAACCGCGCTCATGGTGAACGGGGCCACCCTCCATAATCGCGGGCACAACTTCTTCAGATTCAGCCAACCCACTGTTCGGGTTGGGTAACTCAAGTTGAGCAAACAGCTCTGCAACGGGCAGTTGAGACAATTTTTTGTTGATAACAATACCCAAGGCACCATCTTTGTTATGTTCGCAAATGTAGGTTACTGTACCGGAAAAATTGGAATCCTCCAGATGGGGCATCGCAATCAGGAAGTGGTTACGCAAACTTTGAAACTGACTCATCACTTAACCTTTATCTCTTGCCAGACGGATATCAGCCCGACTCGCTAAATAAGTTACCATTCCCGAACTGCCAGGTACGGATAATTTCAAGAATGTCGGTACGCTCGCGTATAGAGCGTGGAAAAGGGGCAAAAGGGGCCGCCAGGTGGACAATCTCCAATGCGGCCTCATCCAGCACCCGTTGACCGGAGGATTTTAATATCTGTGCCTCTTTGACACTACCATCCGGATTGAGTGCAACCAGCAGCCGTAAACGCCCAGTCAGATTCTCTCTGCGGATGCGTTCAGGATAGTTCAGATTACCAACCCGCTCGACTTTCTCCTGCCACTGTCTCAGGTAAAACGCATCATCCGAAGCTTTCGCAGTCAATGTTGATATAGTTCGGACTCTTGGGCGTTTGGCATACTGCTCAGCCAGTGCCTGTTGCTCCGCCTCTAAACGTGCAATCTCAAGGCTACGGGCGAGAAGAGCCTGGGCATCACTTAAACTGGTTACCAGTGGAGGATCTTCTGACGCCTCTGGTTTAGCTTTGGGTCGTGTCTCGGAAGCAGGCTTTGACTTCAGAAGCGGTTCCGGCTTTGACTCCGGGCTTTTTTTTGCTTCAGGCTTAGCCTCTACCTTAGCGACAACCGGATCAACAGTTTTTTTCTTCTGCAGAGGCGATGAAGACACTGAGGTTTGCGGCTCCTGTTCCTGCTCTCCGATGCCACTGGCCTGCTGGTCCTGCTCCGCGATACGCTTAACCGGTTCATTCACCGGCATGGCTGGTGCCTTGCTCAGAGTAACATGAAGGGGGCTCGACAAACGCTCTTTCGGCACAGGAGGATTAACCTCCAGGGCAGCCCAGGCCAAAAAATGAATCACAAAAGCCAGCAATATCGTAAAAGCGATACGATCCACAGCCCGCACCTGACTATCAGGGTGCGTAATTGGCGGCAGACCTCCGACCTGAATTTCAGGCTCAGCCGAAGTGCTAGCGTCTGTGTTCACTATCAGTAACCTGAGATTTTAAGCAGAACGTTCAGCCAGCTTGGCCGCAATTACGTCCATCAGATCACCGGCGATATCAAGTCCAAACTGATCGTTCAGCTCACGCACGCAGGTCGGGCTGGTAACATTCAGCTCGGTCATGTAACCACCGATCACATCCAGACCAACAAACAGCAGGCCTTTCTCTTTCACCACGGGAGCCACTTGCTCACACAACCAGTAATCACGATCAGTCAGCGGACGACCGACACCAGCACCGCCTGCAGCCAGGTTGCCACGGACTTCGCCCTGAGCAGGAATACGTGCTAAGCCGTAAGGCACAGGCTTACCATCAACCATCAGAATCCGGGTATCGCCATCCACAATCTCCGGCAGATATCTCTGTGCCATAATCTGACGACTGCCCATTTCAGTCAGGGTTTCCAGAATCGCACCGATATTCAGGCCATCTTCTTTTACACGGAATATACCAGTGCCACCCATACCATCCAGCGGTTTAAAAATCACATCACCCTGCTCTTTGTGGAAGCTCCGCAGAATATCTTCACGACGACTGACAATCGTTGGTGGGCAACACTCAGGGAACTGCTGGGCAAACAGTTTTTCGTTACAGTCACGCAGGCTCTGTGGTTTATTCACCACCAAAACACCTTCCCTCTCTGCCTGCTCCAACAGATAGGTGGCATTCAGAAATTCGGTATCAAACGGAGGATCTTTGCGCATCAGCACAGTGTCCAGCTCCGTCATACTGGCGTTAACCGCTTCACCCAGTTCAAACCAGTTGTCGGGGTCACGGAACACTTTTAATGGCTGCATCACAGCCATCGCTTTGCCTTGCTGCAGGTAAAGGTCCTGTTGCTGCATATAATACAGCTCCCAGCCCCTATCCTGTGCGGCCCAAAGCATCGCCAGTGTGGTGTCTTTTTTGTAGGTGATCGCCTCGATCGGGTCCATCACCACACCTAGTTTGATCGTCATATCCGCTTTCTCCCGATCGATGCCCGCCTGAGTTTATTCAACGGGCACTATAAAAAGATTAGTTACTGTGGGCTTCTTCGACTTAAAAATCGCCCCACAGATACTGCAGTACGCTTAATGCGACTACAGGCGCTGTTTCTGTGCGTAAAACCCGGGGGCCAAGAGCCAATGGATGAAAACCTTCGGTCTCAGCCTGAGTGATTTCTGCGGCTGATAATCCACCTTCCGGGCCGATCAGCAGAGCAACCTGTTCAGGCTGGTCGTAGCCACTGAGCTGACGCTCCGTTCTGTGATGCAAGACCAGCTTCAAATCCGCCTCAACAGCAGATAGCCAATCCTGCAGAGTCATCGGAGGGTGAACCACAGGCACACGATTACGCTGACACTGCTCACAGGCGCTGATTGCCACCTGCTGCCAATGCTGTTGTTTCTTGGCGGCACGGTCGCCTTTCAGACGCACATCACCATGTTCGGTATAGATGGGGGTAATTTCGGTAATTCCCAGCTCGGTCGCCTTCTGAATCGCATACTCCATGCGATCACCTTTGGAGATGGACTGGGCCAGGTGTATCTGAAGAGGTGACTCTTTTTCATCCGGATGAAAAGTATCAAGCGAGACAGTCACAGAGCGCTTACTGGATTCTTTAATCGTGGCAGAAAAACAGCCGCCCGCTCCATTAAAAAGCGTCAGCGGCTGTCCGGCCTTCATACGCAGCACCAGGCCAACATGGCGGGCAGCCGACTCATCAAGCTGAACAGACTGCCCCTCGACCATAACCTGAGGGCTGTAGATACGTGGTATAGCCATTCAGATTAAGCGTTACCAGCCTGCTCCTGCTGACGCTGAACGGCATCCGCATACAGAGCATCAAAGTTAACCGGAGCCAGCATCAGGGCAGGGAAGCTGCCACGGGTTACGATGTTATCTACTGCTTCACGAGCATAAGGGAACAGTACATTCGGGCAGAAAGCCCCCAGAGTGTGATGCAGCTGTGCATCTTCCAGACCCTGAATGAAGAACAGGCCCGCTTGCTGGATCTCGACCAGAAACGCTGTTTTTTCTTCATTGGTGACCGTTACGGTGAGAGAAACCACCACTTCATACAGATTCTCACCCACTTGCTGGCTATTGCTGTTCAGGTCGAACTGAACCTTAGGCGCCCAATCCTGCTGAAACGTAGCCGGAGCATTCGGAGACTCAAAAGACAGATCTTTCAGGTAGATACGCTGTAATACGAATTGTGGTTGGTTCTGTTCTTCACTCATGGTGCTTCCTTAAAATTATTGGTGCCGAAAACGGCTTCTCTCTGGATTGCCTGACACGCATTATTATTGCCGGACACTCACTCAATCCGCAGACACCGGAGCGATTATCCCGCTAACAGCTGATTCAGCTGACCGGTTTGCTCTGCGGCAAAAAGGTCATCGCAACCACCAATATGAGTTTCACCTACCCAGATCTGCGGTACAGTACGACGACCACTGTTTTTCATCATTTCCTGCATTTTGGCAGGCTCACGCTCGACATCGATCTCAGTAAAATCGACCTTTTTCGATTGTAACAGGCGCTTAGCCTGAACACAGAACGGGCACCAGGATTTACTGTAAATCACTACATTTTGCATAAGCTCACCTTTAATAGAAAACTGCAGAAGATATATATTGGCTTACCCCGTCATATGGGGTCTTCCATGATCTGTTACAAGCAAAGAGGCAGGCATACCCACCTCTTTGCCATACCGCAGAGGAATCCTCTGCCGCAACACATAATATCAGAAAAGCCTAATTCAATCCTGACAGCTATGATTCCAGGCTACGCCGGAATAGCAACCGTATCAGCCTGAAACTGCAACTAACCGGAGAAAATGCAAAGCGTCTATTTCGTCACAACCGGCAAATTGTCATTCTGCCAGTTACTCATACCGCCGCGCATGACACAGGCTTTTTCAAAACCTGCTTTCTGTAACTCACTAACAGCCCCTGATGCTGTATTACCCATTTTGCAAACAACAATAATCGGCTTAGCTTTGTATTTTTCCAGTTCACCAACCCGATCTTTCAGACTCGCCATGCTGATATTCACTGCACCGGCAATATGACCGTTGCGGAAATCACCACGATCCCGGATATCCAGAAAAACACCTTCTTCACGGTTCACCAGCAAGGTGGCCTGCTGACAGCTGATCGCTTTATTGCCGGTCATGAACTCATATCCCAGCCAGAGAATCAGCAGGATCGCAAATGTACCCACCATCATCCAGTGGTTAGTGGCAAACTCAATAAACTGTTCCAACTTCTTTCCTCGTCAGCCTTTCATTGATCATGGATGCGCAGATCACCCGGTCTACCGGTTTATAAAACCCGGAAAATCACCCCGGAGGACTGGCATTTAAAGGCAGTTAGTATACACAACCTGATGAAGATTTAACCGCCCCAAACAGGTTGGTTTATATACTTTTTTCACATCTTTATCCCCGGCAAAGAATTTGGGAGGCCCGAGAAATCTGGGGTATGATGTCCAGCTACTGCGAAACGTCTGTCAGGACGTGTAACTTTTTATGAATCTAATGCGACCCTGAAAACATCATGTCAAAACGTACGCCTGTTGCTCTTATCATTCTGGATGGTTTCGGCCATTGTGAAACGACCGAAAATAATGCCATTGCCAATGCCAACAAACCGGTTTGGGATCGCCTGTGGGATCAATACCCCAATGCTTTGATCGAAACATCAGGCATGGCCGTAGGCCTGCCGGATGGTCAGATGGGCAACTCAGAAGTTGGTCATATGAATCTCGGAGCCGGACGTACTGTTTACCAGGAGTTTACCCGCATCACCAAATCGATTGCTGATGGTGATTTCTTTGAAAATGCCGCGTTAGTTTCTGCCATCGACAAAGCCGTTGCAGTGGATAAAGCCGTACATCTTATGGGCCTGCTGTCACCAGGTGGTGTGCACAGCCATGAAGAACACATCTTTGCCGCCTGCAAACTGGCTGCTGACCGTGGTGCAAAAAAAGTTTATGTTCATGGCTTCCTTGACGGTCGTGATATGCCTCCCCGTAGTGCAGAAGCATCCATCATTAAAACAGATGCCCTACTGAAGAAACTCGGCATCGGTTTTGTTGCGTCCCTGATCGGCCGCTACTACGCCATGGATCGCGACAACCGTTGGGACCGCGTTGAGCAGGCTTATAACCTACTAACACAGGCAAAAGCGGAACATGTGTATACCGAGGCAAAAGAAGCTCTTCTGGCGGCTTACGAACGGGATGAAAATGACGAATTTGTTGCCGCCTCCAGCATCCGCCCTGATGGCAAAACGGTTAAGATCGAAGATGGCGATGCCGTTCTGTTTATGAACTTCCGTGCAGACCGGGCCCGGGAGATTACCCGCAGCTTTGTTAACGCAGACTTTGACGGTTTCACCCGCGAAGTAACGCCTGTGCTGGCCGACTTTGTCATGCTGACCGAATATGCCGCCGATATTAAAACCACTACCGCCTTCCCGCCAGCCAAACTGGTGAATACTCTTGGCGAATACATGGCGAATCAGGGCAAAACTCAGCTGCGTATCGCTGAGACTGAGAAATACGCCCATGTAACCTTTTTCTTCAGCGGTGGCCGGGAAGAGGAGTACGAAGGTGAAACCCGCATACTGGTGCAGTCGCCACAGGTCGCCACTTATGACCTGCAACCTGAGATGAGCGCACCGGAAGTTACCGATAAGCTGGTTGATGCGATCAAAAGCGGCGATTTCGACCTGATCGTTTGCAACTATGCCAACGGTGATATGGTGGGTCATACCGGAAAATACGATGCTGCGGTTAAAGCGGTTGAAGCACTGGATGTTTGTCTGGGGCGTGTCACCGAAGCCCTGCTGGAAGTGGGTGGTGAGTGCTTAATCACCGCAGACCATGGTAATGCAGAGCAGATGATTAACCCGGAATCAGGTCAGGTTCAGACAGCCCATACGACTTTCCCGGTTCCCCTTATTTACGTAAATGAACGCGCGGAGTCAGTTACGCTTGAGAATGGCCGTCTTTGCGATATTGCGCCGAGCCTGCTAAAAATCATGGATCTGAAACAACCGACTGAAATGAGCGGTCATAACCTTGTTTCTTACGCCTGACATTCAGAGACGTCACTGAATTTCGGACAGAATGACACACAAAGAGCTGGCCTCCCCAGCTCTTTACCATTTGACCAAAATGCCTACGGGTAACGGAAAGCACTGTCATTGATAATCAAAAGAGCCGCTGCACCTTTGCTGCAAAATAAACAGAGTCGAGATTTCGGACACTGGCCCTTTTCCTTACAGCTTCTCAGCTACTTGCTGGCGATCCTGCTTATCTCCTCATCCGCCCTTTTGTCTTTACCTTCACAGGCAGCGGGCAAAGAGGATGTTTCAGCCCAGCAGCTAAAAGAGCTGAACGGTCGCATCAAAGTTCTTGAGCAATCACTAAACCAGGTGAAGGGTGCAAAAGCTGAAGTACTTAAAAAACTTCAGACCTCCGAAAAGAAAATATCCGATACAGCCCGGGCCATCCGAAGTAATCTGGCGAGTAGCAAACGACTGCAAAGCCGCCTGAGTGTACTTCGGGCAGAAAAAAGCAGCCTGAGGCTCAAACAGAACCAGCAGAAAGATTACCTGGAAAAGCAGATCCGTTCAGCTTATGCCATGGGACGACAGGAATACCTGAAAGTTCTGCTTAACCAGCAGCAACCGGACCAGATCTCACGGGTCTTACGCTATTACGATTACATCAATAAGGAGCGCAGCCGACATATTGATGAATACCTGGAAACAGCCCACAGTCTGAACCGGGTTGAAAAAGAGATTTTACAAAAAGATTATGTCCTGACCACAACCCGCAGTAAGCTGGAAGCTGACCGTGGCCGCCTGAAAGTCGAGCAGAAGAAGCGGGAAACTCTTGTCTCTCAATTAGACCGGGAGATCTCAGGCAAAGGTCAGGAATTAGCCCGCCTGAACCAGGACAGAGCTCGCCTTGAGAAATTATTAAAAGAAGTACAGCAAGCTATTGTTAATATTCCCATGCCGAAGGATACCCGACCGTTTAAGTCCATGCGTGGCAAACTGCCCTGGCCACTTAAAGGCCCTGTCGCTTATGCTTTTGGCAGCGAGCAAATTCGTGGCAAACTACGCCGCAATGGTATGGTGATTCGCGGTCAGGAAGGCACAGAAATTAAAGCGATTCACTCCGGGCGTGTTGTTTTTTCCGACTGGCTCAGGGGGTACGGCGTACTTTTGATTCTTGATCACGGTAATGGCTTTATGAGTCTCTACGGTCATAATCAATCTCTGCTTCGGGAAGCCGGTGACTGGATTCATGCCGGTGAAAGTATCGCAACCGCTGGGCGAAGCGGCGGACAAAGCCGGAGCGGTCTGTATTTTGAAATTCGCAAGAAAGGGGCTCCGCAAGACCCCATTATCTGGCTCGGCAAACGCTGAAAAACACTCAGACCACCCTGTGACAAACAGGCAAATCTGATGATACAAACCCCGACGACCGTTAGCTGTCATGACCGGGGCATTAAGGAGTGATTCATGAGAACCTCGCAGACCATACTAGGAATCGGCTTTGGCCTGTTACTCAGTCTGACAAGTTCAAACCTGTTTGCAGAAGTAACCCCATCCGATGAAGCTCTGGCTTATGAGGCTCAGGAACTGCCACTGGAGGAGCTACGTACCTTCGGAGAAGTGTTCGAACGCATCAAGCGTGCCTATGTCCATGATATCAATGACGAAGAGCTGTTGGACAATGCTATCAGAGGGATGGTCACAGGCTTAGATCCTCACTCCACCTACCTGACACCAGATGATTACGACGAACTGCAGGAAAGTACTCAGGGTGAGTTTGGCGGTCTGGGCCTTGAAGTCAGTTCTGAAAACGGCTTTATTAAAGTCGTTACCCCGATAGATGACACACCAGCAGCACGGGCCGGCATCCGCCCTCACGACCTGATCGTTAAGATCAATGACACTCCGATTAAAAACTTACCGCTGAACAAGTCAATAGAGCTAATGCGGGGTAAGCCCGACACGGAAATTCGCCTGACGATTATGCGGGACGGTGCAGACGCCCCCTTCGAACTAACACTGAAACGGGCTCTGATCCGTGTTACCAGTGTAAAACATCGTATGCTGGACGAAGACTACGGTTATATTCGAATTACCCAATTTCAGGTACATACCGGCGAAGAAGTCGTCAAAGCCCTCAACAAAATGCACAGTGGTGCTAATGGTCAGCTCAAAGGGGTTGTTCTGGATCTGCGCAACAATCCGGGCGGTGTATTACAGGCAGCGGCTGAGGTCGTGGATGCCTTTATCACCCAAGGTCGTATTGTTTATACCAAAGGTCGACTGGACAATACTGAGCTTAGTTTTGATGCCACACCGAACAACCCAAGCCATGGAGTACCTTTAATCGTCCTGATCAACGAGGGCTCTGCCTCTGCCTCTGAAATTGTATCCGGAGCGCTTCAGGATCATCACCGTGGTGTAATCATGGGTACTCAAAGCTTTGGCAAAGGCTCCGTACAAACGATTCTGCCCCTTGGGGAAAACCGCGGCCTGAAGCTGACGACCGCCCTGTACTACACGCCATCCGGCCGGTCTATTCAAGCTCAGGGTGTAACTCCTGATATAGAAGTAAAGCCTGCTCGCCTGACGCCTATTGAAGCCAGACTACAGATCAAAGAGGCGGACCTTGAGGGGCATCTTGAAAGCAGTCAGAAAGCAGTTGGCCAGAAACCTGAAGACAGCACCTCATTGGCTGAAAGTGACTACCAGTTATTTGAAGCTTTAAGCCTGTTGAAAAGCCTGCATATTCTGAATAAAAGCCCAGATAGCAGTACTCTCAGCAGCAACGAAGCAACCCATTAGAACCTGATCAGGCTGCCTGTAAGGGCGGCCCAAGCGACACTGATATGACGACTATTTCACAGCATCATTCACACTTACAAACGCAACTTAGCTCAGATATTCCGGGGCTGAGTACTCTTCTTTCCCTGTTTTTTGGTTTTTCTCTTCTCGGTTTCGGCTCGCCAGTGCAGGCCTCCAGCTCACCCACGATTACCTTGGTCATTGATGACATAGGCTACAATCTGCGTAATGGCTTACGGGCAGTAAACCTCCCCGGTGCTATATCCTACGCAGTACTGCCCCATACACCTTACAGTCAACGACTTGCCAAAGCTGCCCATCAAAAGGGCAAAACAGTAATGCTTCATGCGCCAATGACTAACGTACACCAATGGGAACCTGGGCCGGGCACCCTCAGTCCATCCATGGATAGAGAAACCTTTGATCAGGCATTAAAAAAAGCACTTGCCGATATTCCATTTGTACAAGGTGTTAATAACCATATGGGTAGCGAGCTGACACAGGACAGTGTCCGTATGCAGTGGCTTATGGAAGAAGTGAGCAAGCGTCGCCTGTTCTTTATCGACAGCCGCACCACAGCAAAATCAGTGGCCGCCAAAACAGCCCGTGCGAATGGCGTCCCCAACATGAGCAGGGATGTCTTTCTGGACCATATACGAACTCCTTCTGCCGTAAATGAGGCTTTCGATACCCTGGTTCGCCAGGCACAACTCAACGGGCACGCCACGGCAATAGGCCATCCTCACAACGTCACGCTCAATATGCTGGAAAACCGGATACCGGAACTTCAGGCTCAGGGTATTCGGCTGGTTTCCGTTCCGGAACAGCTGGTCGCCATGGGGCAGATATATAAGGATGTGCAACCCGCTTCTGCCACACCAGAAATAACAATTCCCAATCGAAGCCCAGCTTTCTGGCGTAGTGAGATTCAGCAACTAACCCGATTCAAAGAGACTGATGCCACACATCCTAAAATCACTCGTAAAGAGGTGATCATCAGAAAAAAGTCCCCGAATCTTCAGCGCCTCAACCGGACTGAAGAACGTGCCGTACCGAACAGAGAAAATACTCCGCACCTGAGAGATGCCGGCCGGGATATGTTGCACCAACCTATCCATCATCCGGACTGGCTGACCCCCAAAGATAAGCAGAACTGGGCAGCAGCCCATGACTGAAGAATGCATGTCACCTGATAACCTGAATACTTTCTCTTTACTACTATCAATACAGGCTACCCCCCAGAAATGAGTGCTTTTTTTCAACAACTGAAAGACTTAGCCCCCTGGCAGCAAACTGCGTTTGCCACAGCATTAGCTGAACGCATGTACCCTAACTACGCACTGTTTTGTCAGGTAACGGAGCAGCCTGAGCAAGCCGCACAGTTAAAAAAGAGCCTGATGCTGATTTGGGAGCAACTGGCTAATAAGGCCAGCACAATCAATTTTGAAGTTCAGCTGGAAAGATTGGCAGACCTGATACCCAATGATGCTGACTATGAAATGTACGGTGTTTACCCGGCGATTGATGCCGCAATGGCTGCTCATACCGCTATGGAACTGGCCATGGGCACTCAGGCAGAAGAGGTTACCCGTGTCAGTCGCCTGATGCGCCAGACCATTATCAGCTTTATCGAGGCAACTGAAGAGGTGCCTGAAGATGAGAAGGCCCGACGAAAAGCCCTGAACGATCATGAACTGATGCAGTTTGACCGCGAGTTTCAGGATGAAGTACTGGAACAGATCAGCGCGATGAAACACCCTCAGAAGGATAAGCTGAAAGCGCTGCGCCTAATGGCTCAGAATGATGGCGTGAGCTGCCTGGGGCTGGCGGTTTAACCTTCCTGCCATTAAAAAAACCCGGAGCATAAGCTCCGGGTCACACCTCTAAAAGCTACTGGCTCTCCACTGCGGACTCATTCAGTCCCCGATCCCGGACACTGCTGTGGAAGGACTTTTCGTCTTCACTTTCCACAGATACTGAGCCTTGTTCCACCTGCTGTTCAATATCAGACTCAAACATCAGATTACCGCTACTCATCAGGTCCTGATAGGCGTAATAGCCAAAACCCGTGCAAATCACCAGCACAACAGCAGGTACGCTGACATACACTTTTCTGAAGTGCCGGGCGACAAAGTAAACAAACAGCATGAGTTCAATAACACCAAGCGCCAGGACCAGATAATCACCAATACCGCTGATTCCCCGGATAATAGGGTTCTCTTCCGGTGTATGCGCACCAATAAGCTCCATACTGACAACACCGGAGCCATTCAGCAGGCTGATCACAAAAATAACCAAAAGCCAGGCCAAAGCAATACGCTTTTCATGAAAGAGCGCCTGAAAAAACAGTGTCGTCAGTGCCAGGACAAAGGCAAAAAAAGCGCCAGCCAGATACCATTGATAAGCGATAAATTGCTCTGTGGACATGAAAATTCCTTAGCTTGAAGAGGGCAGTGCTGAGCTTTTAAGCTTAATTCCGGAAAAGCATAAAAGTCCGGCACTTTACCTATGAAGTACAGACTCAGAAACCGAAGTTTTATTTCTTCAGCCAACCATTACCTAAATCGATCAGGTTGCCGGGGCGGGTCTTTTCAATCACTTTTTTTCCAGCAATTTTCTCGACTTCCTGCAACGTTATCTTGTTCTTTGCTGCCAGGTCTTTATAAACCTGCGTACGCTTATTGTTCACATCATCCACCAAGGCTTTTACACCAGCCTCAGGCTGGACTACCCCTAGATAACCGGTATAACGCTCACCAACCCAACCGCTATCTTTGGCAGCATCCAAATCCAATGCATAAGCCGGCCCCGCCATGACCAATGCCAGCAACAAGCTAATCATAAGTGCAGTCAAAGAAGAAACCCACAACCGTGGTGCTACGTGGTTATTGCTTATCGTGTTATTCATCAGGTTAACTCCTTAGAAAAGATCACTGTCTTCGCTGAACATCTGCTCCAGCTCTTTATCAACCTTGACCCGAATTTCATGATCGATCTTAACATTCAGATTGATGGTGATCGGCTCCTTGGCCCCCACCTCAATACGGGGTGTACAGGCTGCCAGAAAACTGAGCATACCGGTTAAGAGTAAAAGTCTGAGTATCATTGATACATCCCTTGTGCTGATTCGCTGAGCGATTTATCGATCTGGTCGCTTAATCGCAGCGCTTTAAGTAGCGTCAGAATATTCTGCTCGCTGGTAAAATTCAGGTTAACCGGCTGTGACTCTGCCTTGTTTTCACCTCGGATGGTCAGTACCGCTGTCAGCTGGCCATCCTCGTTCATTTCAATATCACCCTGCATCAGATCATAGTGAAGATTATTAAGATGCCTTAACTGGCTGGCCAGCGTTGCCTGCTGCTGTAACATCGCCTGCCAGGCTGAGTTTTCCCTCAGAACAATTTCGCCCTCAGAGCTATAAACCCTTCCCTGTCGAATCGCAATCCCTGTGTCACTAAGCCGGAGAGGGAGTGTACCATTGAGTCGCCCGGTTACCTTGATCTGTCTATCGCCTAAGGCGATCATTTCGCTGAGGTCCAACTTATCCAAAGTCAGCTCTGAAGTTTCACCGCCACTATCTGAAGTTCCACCACTACTAAATGGATAGTTCATCCGGTCAAGCAATACCGAGCCACCCAAGGCCTTTGCAGATAAACCCGTAAACCGAGCCTTTACGGACGATACCTTATTGTTCAGGTCACCGGATAGATTAAGATCCACAGCAAGGTCCGTTAGTTCCACTCCAGCATAGATTCGCCCGGCCTTCAGGGTCGTCTGCTCAGTATGCCACTGGCCAGAAGTCAGCACGCCCTGTAACGGCAGCTTAATCTGATTGAATTCATAGCCATCTGCTTTTCCGCCAAGGCGGCTCAAACCAATAGAAAAATCGCCCCCCAGCCCTGCTGTTAAATTTTCTGAAGCTAAAACAGGATCTTCAGACAGCTTTGCCAGATGTGCTCTTGAGATATCAAAGCGCCCTGTTAAATCTAACTGCCCGCCGGTAATTTGAGTTTGCGATGGCAGCTTAAACCATTCCCCTATACGAGACAGTTCAAGCTGTGTTTCTGCGTGCAGCTGCAGAGCATCGGGGTTCAGGTCAAAATCTAGTGATAATTCAGGTAGTAGCGCGTTGGGGGCATCCGCCGATACGTCTGCCAAAGAGGGCCTCTCAACCAAGCTCACTCTCAGGGCTCCCTCAATCTGAGAGATCAGATCCTCAGCCGTTAGAATGGATAAAGGCGCAGTAACATCAAGATCACTGCTGTAAGGTAAGCTTATATTCTGTTTTAGTTCAGGGTGGCGTATCAGTGTCTCCCCTTCCCCATGATGTATCAGCGACCACCTGCTCGCTGAGTCGGCCTGATTCTCCAGAGCGAACACCCCTTCACCTTTGTGCCTGAAGACAGGAAGTTCAAATCCGGCGGGAGCCCAAAGAGTTGCCTCATCATTCGGCACTGGTTTTAGTACAGTATCACTGCTCAGAATATCGACCTGAGCATGTTTTATTAGGGGAAAACCTTGCTGAAGGTCTGCAAAAACCGACGGGGAATCCACCGCCAGAGCGACTGCTATTTGAGAAGACACCTCCAGACGACGGGACTGATTCGCAAAAAAAGCCTGAGGTTTAAGCTCTGCACTGAAGCTATTTTGTAATGTGAAATCAAGCGTATCCGGCGTTAATTTCACCCCCTTCAAATGGAACTGCAGCGCCGGTGCTTGTCGGTCATGGGGTTGCCAGCTTCCCGAGAACTCTGCCCAGTTAATCATTTTTTCAGTCAGGTTCAGCTCTATAGGCGCGGCCAGCTCCAACCGGATACGTCCACCCTGTTCTAATGACGCAGGACTCAGCCCTTTAGACCAAACCAGTAACTCTGACAGATCAACCCCAGCAAGATGCTCTTTCAGACAAGTACCGGAAACCAGGTGATCCTCTGTGCCCCCCAGCGAAAGCGTTAATCGCTCCGGCTGGCCCGCCAGATAACTAAGGGATACCGTGCGCGAATCAAGGGGTATGCTGCACAGCTCGTCCCCATGAAACACCACTGATGGGATACTTATCGCCAAATCGGCCCGAGACGCCTTCAGCTGTATCGCCAAACGAATATCAGACTCCGAAATAGCAACAGGGTGATTGGCAAGGTATTCCTGCGCCTTCAACAATCCGTCTTTCAATGGCAGCCATGCAGGCAGATCCAGATGATCTGAATTAAAGCGCTCCGCTTCCCGAAGAACCACATCAAACGTCTGCCGGGAATCACTTAACTCTGCCTTCAAGTCGAAAACAAAGGGTTCTGCTATCCCCGCCTGAGTCTGAGCCAGATCTCTGGCGATCAGACTGAATTGCCAATGGTCATCCTCTGCTTTTACTCCAGAGTCGCCCTTGAAATACTGCAGGCGAATAACACTATCCAGCGGCACACCTTGCAAGCTTAGAGATCTGACGGTCAATGTGTGCAACGGGTATTGCTGTCGCAGGGCATCCAGTTTTGTAACAACGGCTTTGAGCTGTCGGTAGTACTGCTCATACTCTGATCGCAGGCTCAGCTCTTGCCGAAGCCAGCCCATTGAAGAAGGCCTTTCAGAAACGGATACCGGTTGATCACGAGAGGTTATCGATGCTTTAGGTGACGATTTATCTTCTGCAGGTACAGATTCGGTTTCGGCCAGGGCAGTATCGGGTAGGGTTAGCGCCCTGGGTAACTGATCAGGCAAGCGAATATCCACCCGATCAATAATCAACTCGCCGGAAACAGGCCATGAAACACCTTCAATAACCAGTGCGCTGTTTTCAGGACCCGATAAGGAAAGCTTTTTCAGTCGCTGCCAGCTCTTCAGCTGAAGCAGCTCCAACCGGAGGCTATCCGCAGGCAAACCCGCCAAGGGTTCAGAGAATATATAATGGTTAATAACAGAGGGTAGCCAGCGATCATGGCTGTAGGCGAGCAGAGATAAAAGAAAAGCAAAAAACAGGGTGCAGCCCAGAAGAATAGCTGAACTGACAAGTAAAAACTGTCGAAACCGCATCTGAGCTGCACACTCCTGCCTTGAGCACGATAAAGGGTGCGCCTAAAGGCGCATCTCAATCCCCTGCTCAGCCATAAAGGCCTTAGCTTCAGGAATGGTGTGTTCACCAAAATGGAAAATACTGGCCGCCAGTACAGCATCCGCATGGCCCTCGGTGACACCGTCAGCCAAATGCTGAAGATTACCAACACCACCGGAAGCGATCACAGGAATCGGAATAGCGTTACTGATGGCGCGGGTGACTTCCAGATCGAAACCATTTTTAGTGCCGTCACGATCCATGCTGGTCAATAGAATTTCACCAGCACCATACTCATTCATCTTGATCGCCCACTCCACCGCATCCAGACCCGTTGGCTTACGGCCTCCATGGGTAAAGATCTCCCAACGGCCCGGCTCGCCCTCGGCACTGACACGTTTGCAGTCGATGGCAACCACAATGCACTGACTGCCGAACCGCTCTGCAGCTTCACGGACAAAGTCCGGGTTAAATACCGCAGCCGTATTGATACCGACTTTATCGGCACCAGCATTCAGCATACGGCGGATATCCTCGCAGGTACGGATACCACCGCCAACGGTCAGCGGGATAAAAACTTCGCTGGCGATCTCTTCAACCATATGAACCGTGGTTTCACGGTCTTCGTTACTGGCGGTGATATCAAGAAAGGTGATCTCATCCGCACCTTGTTCGTTATAGCGTTTGGCAACCTCAACCGGGTTACCCGCATCGCGGATATCAACAAAGTTAACGCCTTTTACCACACGGCCTTTGTCCACATCCAGACAAGGAATAATTCGTTTTGCCAGTGCCATACTCGGCTCCTGTTCTTTATAAATCCAAAGTGATGGATGGCTGCATCAGCTGCAAACGCAAACCCTATAAAAGCCTGCAACGGATTTTATCCACGGTCGCCAGGGAGGGCGACGTGCGCATGTTCGGTTCATGGACGAACCCACATGCGCGGGATAAAACAGGCAGCAGGCTTTAAGCCCCGGGGCATAGAAACCAGCCCTGACAGAGACCCGCCTTACAGACTCCGGCCGGTTCATCCCTGAACCGAGCCGGAGCCACCGCCATCCTTGGCGGCTACTTGTAAGGCCGACTCTGTCGGGCTTCAGCTCTCAGTATCTCTGAGACCGCTACCCCTTTGAATCAGGCGCTTTTGCCATCCCATTCAGCAAAGTTTTTCAACAACTGCAGACCGGCATCGTGACTCTTTTCCGGGTGAAACTGCACCGCAACCACGTTGTCGTGAGCCAGTGCCACATGGCAGGTTTTGCCATAATGGGTTTCACCAATCACCTGAGATCGGTCAGCCGCTTCCACATAGTAGCTGTGGACAAAATAGAAGCGGGCATCATCCTCAATACCTTGCCAGATCGGGTGGTTTTGAGTGTGCTTAACCCGGTTCCAACCCATGTGGGGTACTTTCAGTTTTTCGCCGTTGTCATCTGTCAGCGGGTCACCAAAGAAACGCACATGACCTTCAAACTGCCCCAGGCAAGGCACACCACCGTTCTCTTCACTGTCCTGCATCAGCGCCTGATAGCCAACACAGATACCCAGAAAAGGTTTACCGGAAGCGATATTCTCCTGCACCACTTTATCCACACCCAGTCGACGAATTTCCGCCATGCAATCACGGATTGCACCCACACCAGGTAATACAACATGCTCGGCACTACGAATCACCTCAGGATCAGAGGTCACGACAACCTGCTGATCAGTGGCCACGTGCTCAAGCGCTTTCGATACAGAGTGCAGGTTACCCATGCCATAATCGATAACAGCAATTGTCTTCATTATAAATCCTTAAACACGCACCTACAGACTGCCTTTTGTTGACGGCATCATGCCCGCCATACGCTCATCCATCGCCAGCGCCATGCGCAGAGCACGGCCGAAAGCTTTAAAAATGGTTTCTGCCTGATGATGAGCATTAAAGCCTTTCAGGTTATCAATATGCAGGGTGACACCGGCATGATTCACAAAGCCCTGGAAGAACTCCCAGAATAGCTGAGTATCCAGGCGGCCTATACTGGCGCGGGTAAAATCAACATTCATCTCAAGGCCTGGGCGACCGGAAAAATCGATCACTACCCGCGACAAGGCTTCATCCAGAGGGACATAGGCATGACCATAACGTGTCATACCTTTTTTATCTCCCACCGCTTTGGCAAAGGCCTGCCCCAGGGTGATACCAAGGTCCTCCACGGTATGGTGGTCATCAATATGCAGATCTCCCTTGGCAACAATATCCATATCAATGAGGCCATGCCGGGCGACCTGATCGATCATATGTTCCAGAAAGGGAACGCCAGTATCGATGTTCAGTTGACCTGTGCCATCAAGGTTTACTGAAACCTTAATTTGGGTTTCCAGGGTGTTACGCTCTACGCTTGCGGTACGCTCCGCCATGAAGATTCTCCGGAGGGCTTTGTTATTCAAGAAAACGGGAATTATAGAGAATCTGACCTGCTATCCGCTACAATACTTCTGCAGACTCTGCACTTTATTCATACCAAATGCTGCATCGGGGTCAGACCCAGCCTATTATGCATCATTCGGAACGCTTTTAATGTTCAGAAAGCGTTTTATCTATCTTTCGGAGACGCGGAATGCCCGTTTTATTAACGATTGTTAATGACAAAACTGACCAGGCACATATTGAGCAACTGGAAAAAATCTACACCGATGCCCAAGCAGAGCGTCTGGCACAACTCCCGAATGTTAACTCCGCAAAATCTTTTGTGGATACGATCCTGCAAAGTCCGGAGCAAAGTTTCTATTGCGGTCTTTTTAATGATCGCCTGATTGCCGCTGCCGTTATCACGCAACAAAGCAACGCATGGCAGATCAGCCACCTTTGCGTGCGCAGCGTCACCCGCCGCAGAGGAGTAGGCAGTCGCTTACTCACGCTGGTGATCGAGGCCGCCAAAGCTAATAATATGACAACCCAGGTTGCCACCAGCGCCCTGATGACCCAGGATCATATTATTCTGCAACGCATGGGCTACACACTGAGCGAAGCGGGCGATCACTACCTTCTGGATATTCGCTAACAGCAGAATGACAATCGACCACAGCCCGACCATCATTTCACAACAGGGAAGCAATAACAGTGCGATTTTTATTGAAATCACTATTTTATCTGGTGAGTTTTATTTTCCTCCTGCTGGCAGGCCTTGCGATCTACCTGACGCAGTTTTTTGATGCCAACCAATACAAGCCCCAGATCCTTGATGCAGCCCAAAATGCCGGTGTCCCTCTGGAGATTAACGGCGAGCTCAATGTTGCCGTTTTTCCTCGTATTGGACTGAATATCAATGACGTTGTGGTCAAACTTCCGGATACAACAGACACAACATTAGCGGCTGTCAATCAGGTTGCCGTTTCTGTCAAAGTCATGCCTCTGCTCTCGGGTTCAGTCGAAGTGGATCGCATTGTTGTGGATAGCTTGCAGGCCGACTTGGTTGTGGATAACTCCGGCAAAGGTAACTGGCAGGCGCTTATTCCTGAAAGCACTGAAGCCGCCCTCCCCGCCGACGGTAGCCCTCAGGAAGACCAGAGCACAGATACCACACAAAACGCAGGCTTACCGAACATTGAGATTGGCGGTATCGATATCACCCATGCTCGCCTGACGTATACAGATCAACAGCAGAATGTTCGCTTTGCCGTTAATGACCTGAACTTTACCAGCGACAATATTCAGCTGGGGAAAAGCTTCCCCATCAGCTTTTCCACTCAGGTAGAAAGCAGTAACCCTGAACTGGACGCCACATTACAACTTAGCGCCAGCGTTACAGCAGATCTGGAAAAAGAGTTATTCCGTTTAAACGCACTGGATCTGCAGCTAAACGCCAAATCACCACTTATCCCCGGTAATAATGCACAACTCAACCTCCAGGCCGATGCACAGGCAAACCTCCAACAGGATAGTGCCCAGTTTAACGCCAGCAAACTAAGCGTAAACGGTATCGATATCACCCTGAGTTCACAGATTGAACGGCTCACCACCGCCCCTAATATTAAGGGCAACCTCCAGATCAGTCAGTTCAACCTGAAAGAAACCCTTGCTCAGCTGGAAATTTTACTGCCGGAAATGGCACGTCACGATGCGATGCACGCACTGGCACTATCTGCTGATTTTGAAGCATCAAAAGAAGCCGCTGCGATAAAAAACCTGCTGATTACACTGGATGACACCCAGGTTAAAGGCAGTGCATCCGTCAAACTTGCCAATCAGGCCGTCACAGCCCAGTTAGATATCGATAAACTGAATGCAGATCACTATTTACCACCCGTTAAAGAGAAAGCGGATGACGTCGCGGAAACAGAACAAGCACCAGCCGAAGCAACACCAGAAACAGATCTGCTACCGGTTGAGCTGATAAAATCGCTGAACGCCGATGCCAAAATAAACCTGAACCAACTAACCATCAAAAAACTAAATATCACAGACATTCAACTGGCAGTTACCGCTAAAGACGGCGTGGTAGACCTGAGCAAAGCCAACGCAAAACTTTATGAAGGCAGTATCACAAACAGTGCCCAGCTTGACGTTCGGCCAACACCATTAACACTCAATATTAAGCATGCAACATCCGGTGTTCAGATCACGCCCATTCTGGCTCAAATGGTTGAGTTTGAAGACGTCACTGGCGCAGTCAATGCCAATGCCGATTTCAGAACCCGCACTAACCGCATCTCCACATTGATGAGCAACCTGAACGGCCATGTCGACTTCAACATCCTCAATGGGGCCTTTCTCGGCACCAACCTAGCCAAAGAGATGTGCAGTGTTTTAGGCAATGCTAAAAAAGCACAATGGTCTGCCAATACAGATTTCACATCACTTAAAGGCAGCATGGACTTTAAAAATGGCGTCGGACAGAACAAAGATATGACCATCGCCACTCCGGGCATTCTTCTGACCGGCTATGGCAACCTTAATCTACCAAAAGAAACTTTCGCCTATAACATGGGCGCGCAAATTACCGATGCCAATGACGAAGCCTGTACCGTAAAAAGTAACCTCAAAGCCGTCCGTTGGCCTGTTGCCTGTAATGGCAGTTATGGCACCCCTTTCGCCATTGACTGTGGACTGGATAGCAATGCTATTGGAGATACTCTGGGCAAAATCGCCAAAACAGAGGCCAAGGCAGCTCTTAATGCAGAAAAAGCCCGACTTAAAGCCAAGGCTGATGCTGAAAAAGACCGTATAGAAGCTGAGCTAAAGGCAAAACTGAAGGCAGAGAAAGAAGCGGCCCGCAAACGCCTGGAAGAGAAGGCCAAAGAAAAGCTGAAGAGCCTCTTCTGATCGCTACCTGAGGTAACGCAGGAGAAGGTAGAGATACTGTCTTTTCCCTGCCACCAGCCTCAGTTACAATAACTTATCTCAGTAAAAGGGTCGGATATATCCGGCCCTTTTTATCATCGCTACCGTGAATTCCCGGTGGCGCTTAATGCCTCAGGTGCTTCAGCGTGGATCTATCGGTTACCCCTAATGATGCAGATCAGGTGGCTGCAGCTATTCTAAGCTGGTACGACCAGCACGGCCGTAAAAGCTTGCCCTGGCAACAAAATCGTAATGCTTATAAAGTCTGGCTTTCTGAAGTGATGTTGCAGCAGACACAGGTCAATACGGTTATCCCTTATTTTGAAAACTTTATCGCCCGCTTCCCGGAAGTGCAGACTCTGGCGACGGCAGAGATTGATGAAGTGCTGCACCTCTGGACCGGGCTTGGATATTACGCCAGAGCACGTAACCTGCATAAATGCGCACAAGTCGTCACGGACAAATATCAGGGAAAATTCCCAGAAGATCCGGAGCTCCTGGAAGCACTCCCCGGTATTGGCCGCTCAACAGCCGCAGCCATTGCCGCTCAGGCTTACAACAAACGGGCTGCAATTTTAGACGGCAACGTAAAACGCTTTCTGGCTCGCCTGCACTGTGTGCCCGGCTGGCCGGGGCAAGGCCGCACACTAAAAGCGCTCTGGAAACTGGCAGAACACTATACCCCTCAGCAGCGCTGCCAGGCTTATACTCAGGCCGTTATGGATATAGGCGCACTGGTTTGTACCCGCCGCAATCCTAAGTGTGATGAATGCCCGGCCGAACGTTGGTGTGCCGCCAGGCTAACCGCCAGCCAACATGACTTCCCCCACTCAAAACCCAAAAAAACGAACCCTGTTCGGCAGAGCACACTTTATATGCTATATGCCCCGGAATCAGGCTATCTTCTGCTGCAGCGGCCACCAACTGGAATATGGGGCGGGCTTTGGAGTCTACCCGATGCTAAAGAGATAAAAAGCCTACTGGGACAGCTGCCCGAAACAGAAGAAAAACAACATCTGGAGCACAAGTTTTCTCACTTCACGTTGCAGGCAGAGATTCATCTATGCACACTGAATACTCAACAAAATAAGCAGCTTGCCCTAAATATCAGAGAGCAAGGTCAACGTTGGTACAACCCTGAGCAACCGGATAATATCGGACTACCGGGCCCAATACATAAGTTACTACATGCCCTGAGAACCTGAACGACCGCTCTATGGCAAAAACATCCAATCACAGAACAAAGAGAACACTATGAGTCAGATGATTTTCTGTAAAAAATATCAGAAAGACCTTGAAGCCCTGACTATTCCGCCTTTTCCGGGAAAAAAGGGTCAGGAAATTATTGAAACAGTATCGAAACAAGCATGGCAGGAGTGGCTCAAGTACCAAACCATGCTGATCAATGAAAAACATCTAAATATGATGAGCCCGGAAGCCAGAGAATTCCTGAGCACTGAGATGGACAAATTCTTTGATAATTCCGAAGATCTTGAACCTGTTGCCGGGTATGTGCCTCCTGAAAGCTAAAAAGGTCATTAAGCGACTGTATTTTTTTAACTTTTCTTGAAAAAACAGTTGACGAAAAAAAGGCTATCCTGTTTAATACGCCTCGTTGGCCGGATAGCTCAGTTGGTAGAGCAGAGGATTGAAAATCCTCGTGTCGGCGGTTCGATTCCGTCTCCGGCCACCACTCTTTGCTGGGGTATAGCCAAGCGGTAAGGCACCGGTTTTTGGTATCGGCACTCCCAGGTTCGAATCCTGGTACCCCAGCCATATTTATTTTCAAAGCTGCTTTCCAAAGCATTGCCGGTATAGCTCAGTCGGTAGAGCAACTGACTTGTAATCAGTAGGTCCCGGGTTCGACTCCTGGTGCCGGCACCATTTCAGCAAATCTTTTTTACCCATAAGCTGATAACTTCATTTGAAGCATGGACTTTATAGTCCACTTGTGGCCGGATAGCTCAGTTGGTAGAGCAGAGGATTGAAAATCCTCGTGTCGGCGGTTCGATTCCGTCTCCGGCCACCACTCTTTGCTGGGGTATAGCCAAGCGGTAAGGCACCGGTTTTTGGTATCGGCACTCCCAGGTTCGAATCCTGGTACCCCAGCCATATTTATTTTCAAAGCTGCTTTCCAAAGCATTGCCGGTATAGCTCAGTCGGTAGAGCAACTGACTTGTAATCAGTAGGTCCCGGGTTCGACTCCTGGTGCCGGCACCATTTCTTCAATCTGCATCACTTAATATCTCAGTCTGAATCAAAGGCCTGCACCTGCGTCAATTTCAATCCTGCGACTCTATACCCGAACTCAAAATCAGTAATGATACTCCGTCATATTTTAGCATTCTTCCGCGCTTAGCTTTCTTAATTTTCAAAGCACACCTCCTTTAGTGCACGCCATACAAAGCAAAAAGTCTGGGCGTAAAAAAGCCCGGCACGATGATAATCACGCCAGGCTCTCTCAACCCAAAGCGGCTCTGCTTAACAGAGAAAATAAGGCAATTACCGTCAGAATACCTCACCAGGGGTCAACTCAAACACACGCTCTTCAATTTCTAAGTTGATCTCGCTACCCTGAGCCTTCGCCTCTTCGTTCTGCTCCTCGAGGAAACTGATAGCGCCGTTTTCCTCATTAGCTCCCTGATCTACAACAATCTCAACCCGGCGATTTTTTGCCCGGCTCTCCCGGTTATCATTCGCCACCAAAGGCTTGGTATCGGCAAAGCCAATGACTTTCATTCGGGAAGATTCCACCAAGCCATCCAACTCTAACTCAAATGCCACAGAAGATGCACGGGCGGAAGACAGATCCCAGTTCGAACGGAAACGATCCGTATTGATCGGAATATCATCTGTATGACCTTCAATCGTAATCTTACCCGGTGTAGCGGCGAGCGCCTGCCGGATCTTATCCATCACTAGCTCAAACTGCTCTGAGAGCACCGCACTACCCGGTGAAAAAGAACCCTTTTCCTCAACGCGAATAATAATATTGCGCTTACGGGACTCAACCTGAATTTTACCCTCTTCAATCTCTTCCTTTAAAATTCTGGCGATCGCCTCAGCATCAGCTTGCGTCTGCTGCTCTTCTTTTATGGTCTCAACACTTTCGGTACGAAGATTTGACTCCAGTTCCGTCGTTTTCTGCTGAATAATCTCCAGAGGATTAGGTTCAGGCTTGCCCGGGCTGTAGTTTTCCAGAACAGCACTTGTTCCCATGGGAATATCGTTAGCCTGTATCTGTCGCTGAATACCGTAGGCCTTGGATAGCTCACCAGCCAGACGCTTAAACTTAGTGACATCCATCTCAGAGAAAGAGAGCAGAAGCACAAAGAAACACATCAAAAGAGACATCAGATCTGCAAAGGTCATTACCCAGGCGGCCGCCGGTGGCGGGCAATCACACTCTTCTACATCATCACTCATACTGAAATCCTGAAATAGCGAACACTTTCACTCTTAGGTCAAAACTGAACCACAGAGGACAACAATCCTGTTTTATTCCTGAGCGGGTTGCTCGAAGGTAGCATCATCACGCACACCAGCAGGCAAATAAGTACGCAGCATATCCTCAATAACCCGCGGATTCTGACCAGACTGAATCGCCAAAAGAGCATCAACAATAATCGACTGTATCTGAGCTTCCTCTGTCATACGCAGGGTTAATTTATCAGCGATCGGAATAGCTATCATGGTCGCCAGCATCGCACCGTAGAGCGTTGTTAAAAGCGCAACCGCCATAGCCGGGCCAATAGATTTAGGATCATCCATGTTGGACAACATCTGAACCAGACCGATCAGGGTGCCTATCATCCCCATGGCCGGGCCGACATCACCGATAGAGGTAAAAACCTTCGCCCCCCATTTGTGTCGCTCAAGCGTCATGGCCCGATCTTTGGTCAGCATCGTCCGAACAACCTCCCGATCCTGGCCATCCACCAACAGCTGCATACCATTTTTCAGGTATTTGTTATCAACCTCTTTATCTTCCAGCGCCAAAAGGCCGCCCTTACGGGCTACCTGAGCCACGTCCACCAGAACACCAATAATTTCTTCTGGTGACTCAAGCTTGAAAGCAAAAGCCTTGACCGCGACTTTTATGGCTCCCAGAAACTGACCGAGACTATATTTCGCCAACACAACAAACAGAGAACCACCAATAACAATCAGAATGGAAGGTATGTTGACAAAAATGATAGGGTCACCACCAAGAATCATTGCCATAGCAACGATACCAATAGCGCCGATAATACCAAGCAGGGTAGCTATATCCACAGAGAACTCCTTGGTTCCTTGAAAGTGTAGTTGACGGCTCTAACAAAGAGATAGTACATAACTCAGACTAGCGCAGTCTTTGTAACATTATGCAACTTTTAGATTCCTGCGCGTATAATAGCGACTTTTCCTCATGGGTTGAATGGCTTTAAAGCATGAGATTACAGGTAAGGGCCTGAACAGCGAACCTATTCGCATTTCAATGATACCGTTAAATTAACAACCTTTTGATTTAATTAGAGTTTATAATTCTGTGCTTATTCATATTTTTTCCGCTATTGAACCAATGGATATTCTCCGGTAACGTCTGCCGGTTTGCGTATAGCGGTACAGATTGGAGGTTTCGTGATGGCTCAGCCCAAAGCAAAAGACTTTGCGGGTAAAATGGCTGAATTAGAGCAACTTGTTGCTCAGCTGGAAGCTGGGGAGCTATCTCTGGAAGAATCGCTGAAAGCGTTTGAAGGCGGCATCCGCCTGATTCGGGACTGTCAGAACAAACTGACCCAGGCTGAACAGAAAGTCAGCCAGCTGATTGAAGACAATGGTCAGCTTACCGAAGTACCTTTGTCGCCACCTACCTCAACGGAATAAAAGTTTAACGTGAGCATCCAAGATCAACTTAAGCCCCTGATGGAGCGCTCTGATCGACAGCTCGATCAGATACTATCCGCATCTTCTACTGCCTCCGGTCGTTTACTGGAGGCTATGCGCTACTCTGTATTTAACGGTGGTAAACGCTTTCGCCCTGTTCTCGCTTACGCTGCCTGTCAAGCAATCACAGGCCGGGTTGAATCTGCAGATGCTTCTGCTGCTGCTGTCGAGCTGATACACGCTTACTCCCTGGTTCATGATGATCTTCCCGCAATGGATGACGACGATCTCAGACGGGGCCAGCCAACCTGTCATATTAAATTTGATGAAGCTACGGCAATTCTTGCCGGGGATGCCCTGCAGACTTCAGCGTTCAGCGCGCTGCTGAACCACCCCACACCTGAACACCTGCCTCAACTGTTATCGGAACTAACTGCAGCCAGCGGCGCTATGGGTATGGTTGCCGGACAAATGATCGACCTGTCCGCAGTCGGTCATGCGCTGGATGTTAACGCCCTTGAGAATATGCATCAGCACAAAACAGGGGCTCTGATTCGTGCCAGCGTCCGTATGGGGGCCATCTCCGGCGGTGCAACAGCCTTTCAGCTGAACGCCCTGACAACTTATGCAGAAGCACTGGGGCTCGCCTTTCAGGTACAGGACGACATTCTGGATGTGGAAGGTGATATCTCGACGCTGGGTAAACAAACCGGCGCGGATGCCGCACTTGATAAACCGACCTATCCCGCCCTGCTGGGACTTGGCCAAGCTAAAATGAAAGCCCGGGAACTGATTGATAAAGGGCTATCCGCTCTGGATTCTTTTGGCTCAGAAGCGGATCTGTTAAGAGAGCTGGCACGCTATGTGATTCAGCGTAATCACTAAAGCGGCCACAACACATTAAAAAGCCTATGTCTGACTACACACTGTTTCAGGAAATTCCGTTAGCCCGCCCTTCCACGCCACTGCTTGATCAGGTTGCCGTGCCGGAGGACCTACGTCAGCTGGATATCAATCAACTGCCTCAGCTGGCTAATGAGCTGCGCGAATTTTTGCTCTATTCCGTTGGTCAGACCGGCGGACACTTTGGCGCAGGCCTGGGTGTTGTCGAACTGACCCTTGCACTCCATTATGTGTTTAATACACCCGATGACCGCTTGGTCTGGGATGTAGGCCATCAGGCTTACCCCCATAAGATTCTGACAGGCCGCCGGGAAAAGATGGGTACAATCCGTCAGTATGATGGTATTGCCGCTTTTCCAAAGCGGGCTGAATCTGAATTCGATACCTTTGGCGTTGGCCACTCAAGCACCTCAATCAGCGCTGCTCTGGGAATGGCTGTCGCCGCTCGGGAACAGGGCCTTAACCGCCATGTCGCCGCTATTATTGGTGATGGCGCGATGACCGCCGGCATGGCATTTGAAGCGCTTTCCCATGCGGCCCATGTTGATGCCAACCTGTTAGTGATTCTGAATGACAACGAGATGTCGATCTCAGAAAATGTCGGTGGGTTTGCGACTTATTTAGCCAAAATACTCTCCAGTAAAGCCTATACCCGCATGCGTGAGGGCAGTAAGAAGGTGCTGTCTAAACTACCCATGGCCTGGGAGCTTGCCCGCAAGACTGAAGAGCATATGAAAGGCATGATCTCTCCAAGCACCTTATTTGAAGAGATGGGCTTTCACTATATCGGCCCAATTGACGGCCATGATGTGCACTCACTGGTCAATACACTGAATAACATCAAAGACCTTAGTGGCCCTCAGTTTCTGCACGTCATTACCCGCAAAGGTAAGCGTTTTGCACCTGCTGAAGCAGACCCCATCGGCTACCATGCCATTACCAAGATGGAAAAAGAGCACAAGTCTGAAGCCAAAGAACCTGTAGTCAAGCCATTACCTAAACCTAAATATTCCAACATCTTTGGCCAATGGCTGTGCGATATGGCGGCGCAGGATGACCGCCTGATCGGAATTACACCAGCGATGCGGGAAGGCTCGGACCTTATCCGTTTTTCCAAAGAATATCCTGACCGTTATTTTGATGTTGCTATTGCGGAACAGCATGCGGTAACCCTAGCGGCAGGTATGGCCTGTGACGGAATGAAGCCCGTTGTAGCAATCTATTCTACTTTTCTGCAACGGGGCTATGACCAACTGGTACATGATGTGGCGGTTCAGAACCTGGATGTCCTGTTTGCAATTGATCGTGCAGGGCTGGTAGGGGAAGACGGCCCAACCCACCACGGCACACTGGATCTGAGCTTCCTGCGCTGTGTACCCGGCCTGGTCATCATGGCTCCGGCGGATGAGAATGAAACCCGTCAGATGCTTTACACCGGTTACCAACATAACGGGCCAGCGGCAGTTCGCTACCCCAGGGGTACCGGTCCGGGTGTTGAGATTCAGACTGAGATGACCACTCTGCCAATCGGTCAGGCTGAAAAACGCCTGCAAGGGCACCTCAGGACAAAGAGCCCGAAAGTCGTTCTGATGGCTTTTGGTTCCATGGTCGCCCCGGCACAGGAGGTTGCGGAGAAAAACGGTTTCGGCCTGATCAACATGCGCTTTGTGAAACCTCTGGATCATAATGCCATTCTTGAAGCAGCCAAAGAGTATGATCTGCTGGTGACCCTTGAGGAGAATGTGATTGCCGGCGGAGCAGGCAGCGGCATAGCAGAGCTTCTTATGCAGAACGCCGTTGTTAAACCTGTCCTCCACCTTGGCTTGCCGGATCGCTGGGTCGATCAGGGCAGTCCTCAGCAACTGCTGAGCGAGTGTGGCCTTGATGCCTCTGGTATCGAAGCCAGCATTGAAAGCTACCTGGCTAAGCTAACAGCTTAACGCAGCCTTCACCCCGGCCGGAACATAAAAAAGGATGCTCGCGGGCATCCTTTTTTATTGCACACCACCGAGCCTGACGTTTAATGATCTGTAGGCTTAGTGCGATTAATATCCACATCATCCGCCTGGGTAAAGCTATCCAGATCCATCATATGTCCAAGCTTACCGGCCTTCGTTGCCAGATAACCTTCATTGTGCGGGTTCATACCGGTCTGAATAGCCACCCGCTCAGATACCTCAACGCCGTAATCAGCCAGCGCGTTCACCTTGCGAGGGTTATTGGTCATCAGACGAACCTTGTCTACGCCTAGATGAGCCAGCATCGGCTGGCACATGCTGTATTCACGCATATCAGCACCAAAACCCAGCTGTTCATTGGCTTCAACGGTATCAGCACCGGCATCCTGAAGATGATAAGCCCGAATCTTATTCAGCAGCCCAATGCCTCGTCCCTCCTGACGCAGATACAACAGCACTCCGCGCCCTTCGGCGGCGATGCGCTTGAGAGCTTCCTGTAGCTGATAGCCGCAATCGCAGCGCATACTGAACAGTGCATCTCCGGTCAGGCACTCCGAATGAACACGAGCCAGCACCGGTAAGCCGTCAGAAAAATCTCCCATGGCCAGCGCCACATGGTCTTTACCTGTTTCCGGGTCTTCAAAGCCGTGCATAGAAAATACTCCCCACGGGGTGGGCAGCTTGGAGGATGCGATAAATGTTACGGACACGGTTCACCTCTACCGGATATCAGAAGGGCAACTATTCTAGCAGCGAGTTGACATTTGTCATCCTTTCAGCAACTTAAAACAGTGTTAACCCAAAACTCGACCTAAGTGCTATTGCTCAATTTTACCTGCAGGAACTTTGACTTTTATGCTAGCGGGAGGAGCGGTCTCCGGTACAATAGGCACAAACACTCCGGCAGCGGGAACGCACTTTCCGCAAGCCGATGTCATACGTCTAAACCGGTTTATGAGATCATGACTGAACTGAAAAACGATCGTTTCCTTCGCGCTCTGCAGCGCCAGCCTGTCGATGTAACCCCTGTCTGGATGATGCGCCAGGCTGGCCGCTACCTGCCAGAATACAAAGCAACCCGCGCCCAGGCCGGCAGCTTTATGGATCTCTGCCGCAATGCAGACCTGGCCTGCGAAGTGACCATTCAACCTCTGGAACGTTTCGATCTGGATGCCGCGATTCTGTTTTCCGACATCCTGACTATCCCGGATGCGATGGATCTGGGTCTCTATTTTGAAGAAGGCGAAGGCCCTAAGTTCAAAAAAACCGTTCGTACTCAAGCCGATGTTGACGCACTACCCATCCCGGATGCCAACAAGGATCTCGGTTATGTGATGAATGCGGTAAAAACCATTCGCAACGAGCTGAACGGACGTGTACCTCTGATCGGTTTCTCCGGCAGTCCCTGGACACTGGCAACCTATATGGTTGAAGGCGGATCCAGCAAAGAGTTCCGTCATATCAAAGGCATGCTATACGGTCAGCCGGATACGCTGCACCAGCTACTGGACAAATTAGCTGAGTCTGTCACCAGCTACCTGAATGCCCAGATTCTGGCCGGTGCTCAAGCGGTACAGATCTTTGATACCTGGGGCGGTGCACTGAGTACGCCTGCGTATCTGGAGTTCTCCCTGAAATATATGGAACAGATCGTACATGGCCTGATCCGCGAGCATGAAGGTCGCAAGATTCCGGTTATTCTGTTCACTAAGAATGGTGGTCAGTGGATTGAGCATATTGCAGCGGCTGGTGCTGATGCGATCGGCCTAGACTGGACCACAGAGATGGGCGCTGCCCGTGCCCGCACCAAAGGCCGTGTTGCCCTACAGGGAAATATGGATCCGAATGTACTGTTTGGTTCACCTGCCGGTATCAAGGCTGAAGTTGCCCGTATTCTGGACAGCTACGGTTATGGTAATGGTCATATTTTCAACCTAGGTCATGGCATCAACCAGTTTGCCAACCCTGAGCACGCAAAAGTATTTGTTGATGCGGTACATGAGTTAAGCGCACGCTATCATCAATAAATAGGCTATCCCTGCTTCGGCAGGGCTATAGTGTTTCTTTTTTTCAATCCGGGGCAGATCCGGTAAGGACGTTATATGGGCACAGATACACGTTCACAATCAACGCCACATCAGGATCTGCAACCAGAGCAGGACCACGCTTCCCTGCGCGATCCAGAGCTACAATTACAGCTGGAGACCCGGGAACGTCTGGTTCGACTTGAAGAAGAAAACCGCCATCTGCGGGAGAAAGTCACCGATCTGAACGACAAACACAAGCGCCTGCGTTGCGACCTTGATGAGAAACACACAATCAGTCAGCAACAACTCAGTGACAGAGCAGGCAAGCTCAGCAGCCGGATTGATACCTTAAGCCGCAGGCTTGATCGTCTCTTCGGCTTCTGGATGATATCCACCATGCTGCTGATGCTATTTGTAATCGCAGTCATGTTCAGAGCCGGACACTGATCACGCACTCATCAGTCAAATGCTAATATCGAAAAAGCCGCGAATTATCGCGGCTTTTCCGGTTTATAGCGAAATAACAGCATGCATAATTACTGTTCTTTCGGGATACGCCCCATCAGGTAAAACTCAGGATTTGGCGGTGTGTTGGTCAGGCTGACCAAGCGATTCGACAGGCCAAAGAAACCGGTAATAGAACCAATATCCCATATATCATCCTGACTGAACCCCACAGACTGCAGCTTCTGTTCCCAGTCATCATTCAGCTCACCCACATCCTGCGAAATATAAAGCGCAAAATCCAGCATCACTCTTTCCCGTTCGCTGATATCTGCTGTTTTGTGGTTAATGGCTACCTGATCCGCCACCAGAGGATTCTTACTGTAGATCCGCAAAATAGCGCCATGGGCCACAACACAATACAGACACTGGTTGCGCGAGCTGGTCGCCACCACAATCATCTCTTTTTCCGATGGCGTCAGGGTATCAGACTCCCGCTCCATCAAAGCATCGTGATAATCAAAAAATGCACGAGCTTCCAATGGACGATGCGCCAGCATCAGAAACACATTCGGTACAAAACCTGCTTTTTCCTGCACAGCCAAGATGCGTTCTTTCAGGTCATCCGGTAGATGATCAATAGTTTCAGGGACAGGGAAGCGACTTAGGAACTGAGCCATATATTTCTCCTTACTCATAATTGAGTTTTATTGTTATCACATCATGATACCTGCTTACTTCTCAGGCCATACTTATATTTGTATGACAAATAGCTTAATCAAGCTGATACTGATAAACAAGTCAAAGGATGACCCAAAGGTCAGTAACCCGTTAGCGGTCACTCTTCTGATAGTTATAACTGATAATAAAGCGATAAAAATTGATGCCGTTGTTATCGCGATACATGTAGTTATTTGAGTAGTGACGCACCCCAAAATCCCACTGCCATCGGGGTGAAAAGTACCCCCCAACCCCTGTGTACTCAGTAAACTGAAGGCTTCCGCCCAAGCGCTTTTCCCCGATCACATCGTTGGCCAGAAAACTGAGACCTAATGACGTATCAACATAGCTAATCCATTTATTATCCGCGAAGTTCCAGCGAAACCCCTGAATCAGGTCAATAGTGTTGTTTGATGAATCATGGGATAACTTTTCGCCCTCCAGCTGCCACATCGTGTAGCTGAACTGTTTATAACTACTTAGCCAAAAATCATCGGAGAACCGGTAGCCCATTTCCTGGTTCCAGCGCAGTGTGATCTCATTGGAAATAACATCATCGGACGGGCCGGTGCCAATAGCGAACGCATCGGCACCGGCAACGTTAGAAGCCGCAACAGCACCAATCCAAACAGGAATCCCTAAACGCCAGACAGACGACGGAGGCTCAGCTGCAAAAGAGACGTTAGCGGTGAGGGTAAAAAAGATCAGCAGCAACAGCTGCTTTAACACCTTAAAGGTATGAAGCATGAGGAATAGACCATAGGTTCGTCATCTGAAAACATGGGTCATGCTAATAAAAACGGGGGCTTAATGCCCCCATTTTTATTGATCGCATCAATCAGGCTACAGTTTTAAGAGCCTGATCCAGATCAGCCAGCAGGTCATCAATATGCTCAATACCGATGGACAAGCGCACCATATCGGCGGAAACACCTGCCGACAATAGTTCCTCATCGTTCAGCTGGCGGTGAGTCGTAGCAGCAGGAATAGCCGCACAACTTTTCGCATCACCAATATTCACCAAACGTAAAATCAGCTGCAGGGCATCATAGAATTTAGCGCCCGCCTCACGACCACCCTTAATGCCAAAGCTCAGAATACCGGAGGCTTTGCCTCCCATATATTTTTCAGCCAGTGCATTGTCTTTATGGTCCGCAAGACCGGCATATTTCACCCAGCTAACCTGGTTATGATTCTGCAGGAACTCGGCCACTTTCTGAGTATTATCACAGACGCGCTCAACACGCAGGGACAATGTTTCCAGACCTTGTAGCAGGTTCCATGCACTCTGAGCAGAAAGTGCAGCCCCCATATTACGTAGCGGCACAACACGAGCACGGGCGATAAAAGCAGCCTCACCCACATCACGGGTATAGCTAACGCCGTGGTAGGAAACATCCGGCTCATTCAACAGAGGGAAGCGGTCTGCGTGCTCCGCCCAGGGGAATTTACCGGAATCAACAATAACACCGCCCAATGTCGTTCCGTGACCGCCGATATATTTTGTCGCCGAATGAACAACAATATCAGCACCGTGCTCAATAGGCCGCCAAAGGAAAGGCGTAGCAACGGTATTATCCACGATAACCGGCAAACCGTGTTTATGGGCGATCTCTGCCAGCTTAGCAATATCAACAACCCCTCCGGAAGGGTTACCAATGGACTCACAATAAACTGCACGGGTCTTATCATCGATCAGCGCTTCAATGCCTGCAAAGTCATCTTTATCAGCAAAACGCACTTCAATGCCTTGGCGAGGCAGGGTGTGAGCAAACAGGTTATAAGTACCACCATAAAGCTCACTGATAGACACGATGTTGTCACCGGTTGATGCAATCGTCTGAATCGCATAAGTGATTGCCGCCATACCAGTACTTACCGCAAGCCCTGCAATACCACCCTCAAGTGCGGCAACACGCTGCTCCAATACATCGCAGGTCGGATTCATAATCCGTGAATAGATGTTACCCGTTACCTTCAGATCGAACAGATCTGCGGCATGCTGGGCATCATCAAAAGAGAAGGAGGTTGTCTGGTGAATCGGCACAGCAACTGCATTTTGGTTATCAGCAGCATAGCCGTGGTGCAGGGCGATGGTTTCACGTTTCATAGGGTCGTTAGCTCCGTCCGTTGTATGATTTATTCTCTGTTTTATATGCCTATACGACACGAAAAACAATACACTTATAGCCTAAAGGAATTAAGAGTTGTCATCAGATCCGTATCTCTTCTCTTATTTCCATTGCAGCCATTAAAAAATTTATTATCAGGCAGCCTATCCAAAGTCCCGCTATTGGTACACCCCATCGAGCCTGGTAAATACCTGAGAATATCTACAACCTACCCAATATACTGTATATTTGAACACATACTAAAAGCTGGATCGTCAAAAAAGGCATCACCATGGCAAAAGCAAAAACCGGTTTTGTTTGCATTGATTGCGGTGCAGACTACCAAAAATGGCAGGGGCAGTGCAGCCAGTGCGGTCAATGGAATACAGTTCAGGAGGTGCGATTAGCACCGGCTAATAGCCGTAAAACCGCTAACTCCAGCAGTGGGCGTAGTGGCTACGCCGGAGCAGCAGATGGTCAAATTCAGGACCTGTCCGAGGTCAACCTACAGGAGCTGCCTCGCTTCAGCAGCACCATCAGCGAGTTCGACAGGGTTCTGGGTGGAGGTATGGTTCCCGGATCGGCTATTTTGATCGGCGGCCACCCCGGTGCAGGTAAATCGACCCTGCTATTGCAGGTGCTATGCCAGCTATCTCAGCAGATGCCCGCACTCTATATTACCGGCGAAGAATCTCTGCAGCAGGTAGCCATGCGGGCCCAGCGCCTCAACCTGCCGGTTCAAGGGCTTAAGATGCTGCCTGAAACCAGCGTGGAAGCCATTCTGAATACCGCAGAACAGATGAAACCCAAAATCCTGGTTGTTGACTCAATTCAGGTAGTGCATCTGGATGATATTCAATCCGCCCCCGGTAGTGTCAGTCAGGTCAGAGAGTGCGCAGCAGCCCTGACCCGATTCGCCAAGCAGACCGGCACCGTTTTACTCTTGGTAGGTCACGTAACGAAAGACGGCTCGCTGGCAGGGCCTAAAGTTCTGGAGCATATGATTGATGCCTCCTTACTGCTGGAGGGCTCAGAAGACAGCCGTTTCCGGACTCTAAGGGGTCAGAAAAACCGCTTTGGCGCAGTCAATGAATTGGGTGTTTTTGCCATGCTGGAAAATGGCCTCAAAGAGGTTAAAAATCCCAGTTCGATCTTCCTGAGCAGGGAGGAAGAAGAGGCTCCAGGCAGTGTGGTCATGGTGATATGGGAAGGCACACGTCCTCTCTTGGTCGAAATTCAGGCCTTGGTGGATGAGTCTCATATGGCAAATCCACGCCGCATCAGTGTGGGTCTCGACACGAATCGAATGGCGATGTTATTAGCGGTGCTTAACAAGCATGGCGGCCTGTTTACCGGTGATCAGGATGTATTTGTTAACGTTGTTGGCGGGGTTAAAGTACTGGAAACCAGCGCTGATTTAGCGCTGTTATTAGCCGTAGTTTCCAGTCTGCGTAATCAACCACTGCCCCATGATCTGGTGATTTTTGGTGAAGTTGGCTTATCCGGTGAAATTCGCCCTGTTCCCAGTGGCCAGGAGCGGATTCGGGAAGCTGCGAAACACGGATTCAAACGTGCGATTGTGCCAAGGGCAAATAAACCTAAAGCCGCCATTGAAGGTATGGAGGTCATCGGTGTCACCAAGTTATCGGAGGCCTTAGAGGCGCTTTAGTTGCCTCTTCATGACCGTAAGATACGCCTAAACCCCCAAAGCTGGACATCCAGCTTTGGGGGTATTCTATTCACTCTTTCAAGAAGGGTGATATTCCGAAAACAGCGATCCGTTAAAAACGGATCGGTTCAAAACGATACTAAGGCAAGCCTGTCATTAATAGCTTAATACCGTAGGATGCGGAAAGCACGGCGGCAAAGCCTCCAAGGTAAAGCAGAAGGAACCATTGCCATGACTTGAGCTTAGACATTTTGGTTTTAAGGCCTTTCAATAGCATTAATACCCCTCCTGATAATCTTCCACTTTGCCTGCAAATACGCGATAACCCCAGAAAGTGTAAGCGCAAATCAGCGGGACAAAAATACAGACACCGGGTAGTAAGAAAAGCAGACTACTATCCGGCGATGCCGCAGCCATAAAGGTCAGTTGTCGAGGTAACAGGTAAGGGAAAAGTCCCACCACCAGCCCAGCAAAGCCCAGTAAAAAGATTAGCGTAACAGCCCAGAATGGACGGCTTTCGTAACGACTAGGATCCAGCGCCTGTACGCCGGCATCCTCTGTATGATCAGAAGCATGGATCTCAGTGACACGGCCAGCATGCAGATATTTCCACGCAAAAGCAGCAGCAATACAGGTTAAAACGGGCAGTGGCGACAACCATAAAAAGTTGTAGCCCGAGAACCAACGCTCACGAATTTCTACCTGGCTTACCACCGTCCAAAGGCTAACCACAACCATCGCCAGTAGCGTAATCACGAGCAGACGCGTGCCTAACTTAGCCGCATGCTTCTGAATACTCCCACGGCTTTTCATATAGAGATAACAAGCCGCTAATAGGGCGTAACCCGCCATAACCGAAAAGCCGGTCAAAATGGAAAACGGTGTCAGCCAATGTAAGCTAGACATGCTGTTTACATCCACCGGAACCCCTTGCACCAAAGAGCCAAGTAACATGCCTTGGCAAAAGGCGGCAATGGCAGAGCCTGCGCTAAAGGCCAAATCCCAATAGGGCCGGGAAGTATCCGACTTAAAGCGATATTCAAACGCCACACCCCGAAAAATAAGGGCAAACAGCATCAGCATAATCGGCAGGTAGAAAGTTGATGTGATTTCCGCATAGGCCAAAGGAAATGCAGCAAACAGAATCACACCGCCGAACACGAGCCATGTTTCATTACCATCCCAAACATGGGAGATAGAGCGCATTAAATGATCACGTTCACCGGGCTGGTCAAACCACGGGTAAAGTATGCCAATACCGAGGTCAAAACCATCGAGTAGTACATACATAAAGATGGCAAAACCTAACAGAAGAAAATAGAACAGAGCCAGATCCATTATTTATCTCCCTGCTGACGACCAGATTGATCGCTGTTTAAGTTTTTCACCCAGGCAAGAGCATATCCTGGCGCGTTCATACCTATCATTTGGCGTTCTAACTCATCCATGTTTGGCGGCCCTTTCTTAATCAGCTTGCGCATAAAGTAGAGGTAAACCCCTAGCAATAAGGTGTAGATAATGACAAACATAATAAAGGTAAAGAGCACCCGCTCCGCTGGTAGCGGCGATACGATGTCAGCGGTGCGCACAAGGTTATAAACGATCCAGGGTTGGCGTCCCACTTCAACAACATACCAACCCGCTAACACCGCAATAACACCGGTGGGCGTAAATAGAGTAACCAACGCAAGAAAGGGTTTGTTCTCAAACAGGCGATCTTTTCGACGTAGCAACAGAGCCAACAGCGCAATACCGATCATGCCAACGCCAATACCGACCATGACACGGAATGACCAAAAGACGAGGGGCACATTGGGCCGATCTTCCGGCGGAACCGCTTTCAGACCTTCCACGGCACCATCCCAAGAATGGGTCAGAATTAAACTACCCAGACCAGGAATACCCACTTCATAATCGTTCGATTCGGTTTCCATATTTGGCAGAGCGAAGAGCAACAAAGGCACATTCTCTTCTTCAGCAGGCCAAATACCCTCCATCGCAGCAAGTTTCGTCGGCTGATATTCTTTCACCGTTAAACCATGCAGATCACCAACCCATGCCTGCAATGGTGTTAAAACCAAGGCGAACCACATGCACATGGACAGGCCTTTTTTGGCTAAAGGAATATTCTTCTTTTTCAACAGATAATAAGCACTAACACCTGCCACAACAAAAGTAGCGGTAATCAAAGACGCCATGACCATATGGGTCAACCGGTATGGCATCGAAGGGTTAAAGATCACCGCCATCCAGCTTTCGACCTCAAATCTGCCTTCGATGATTTTGTAACCTGCCGGTGTTTGCATCCAGGAGTTTGCAGCGATAATCCAAAAGGCTGAAAACCAGGTACCCACCATGACAACGACCGTAGAGAAAAAGTGCAGTTTACGACCCACGCGCTGCCAGCCAAACAACATAACACCAAGAAAACCCGCTTCCATAAAGAAGGCGGTTAACACCTCATAGGCCATAAGCGGGCCTAATACGGCTCCCGTAATCTCAGAAAATTTGGAGAAGTTAGTACCAAACTCATACGACAGGACAATACCGGATACGACCCCCATACCAAAAGTGATCGCGAAGGGCTTGATCCAGAATTTGGCCAACTGCAAATAATAAGGGTTATGGGTTTTAAGCCATAGCCCTTCCCAGATCGCGATTAAGGTCGCTAAACCAATGGTGATACTGGGAAAGATAATGTGGAAGCTTACCGTAAAGGCAAACTGAAGCCGGGATAAAAGGGCGACATCGAGTTCCATAGTCATTCCAATAAGAAAAGTAGTGAAAAATCGAAAAGATTAAGACGCTTTATTTATCGTCATAACACGGACTTGTTGAATCGTCAGAGGAAGAAGTGCAAAACCCACAATGCCAAAAAGCGCGATGACTTCAGTCATAAAAAAACCGGTATTCATAATGCATGCTCCGCTAATAGATAAAAGCTTGAGTTAAATCAAAAAACTTACATATCTAAGAGCAATCACCAGGCCAAGTTTCACATTTTTTTATCTTATTGATTTAAAAGGGAAAAATTTAAATTTTGCGTCAACTGTCAAATAAGTTTACGCTTTATTCGTCTTTAGGTGTAAACAAGGGTTACAGTTTGGCGCTCTCATTGATATTTGAAATAGCCATGTTGGTATCCAGCGTATGTGGATGCTTAGTGGCGACTTGGTTGCTATGGCGCGCCCGTAAGCAGGGCGACCTTCAGGCCCTGGCTAGCTTTGCCATCATGATGGCGATCTGGTGTTTTGGTCATGTCCTGTTATTTCACGGCTATGAACAAGCTGGTATTTACATCATTCTGGCAAACCCTCTGATGCCAACTTTTTTCCTGCATTTTGCGATCTGTTTTGTCAGCTCTGATGCCGAAAAAGAGCCGATGCTGGATCATTTGCATCGAGCGGTTCCCTGGATTTATGCCACCAGCGTTGCTGTAGTGCTGCAAAGTTGGTGGGTTGGCGCAGGAGATACCATCAACACTCTGGATACCCGCTCGGTCTTTATTTTTACCGATGCGGGTTCATGGAACTTAGCCTATACGGTATTGATCGGCATTTTAGCTCACGGTGTTTTGTTGTTTGGCTGGCGTCGCCATTCAGGCAATAAAAAACGCTCTATTCTCGCTATGTTTGGGGTGGGTGCCTGGGGATTATTGCTGGCCACCAGTTTTGTTTTTCCTTCCTTTGGAATCAGCTGGTTTCCCTACCCTATGCTGCTTCTGCCAACTTATTTGCTACTCTTGGTTTACGCAGTAGTGCGCTATAAAATTCTTTCAGTAAACGCCTTTGCCAACAGAGCGTTGCTCTGGGTTGCGATGATGCTAGTCATCCTCTGCCTGATTGCCGTGATCAGCGTTATATCGGGGCGAGTGGGATTACAGGCTTTGGCCGATGTACCGAGCTGGCAACTGTGGCTCTATTCACTACTGATGCTGGTGACGTCCGCCTTGATTTACCAACCCTTAAACCGGCTTATCTCACGGATTATTTACCCTGGCGCAGTATTAAATGAAGCGGTTTTAGATACTTGGTCAAGCCAACTTAAAGAGGCTCAAGACTGGCAACAGCTAATCGCCATTGGCGAACGTTCTCTTTCCTCTCAAATTAGGCAAGATGTCGATATCAAACTGGGCACCGTCGAAGAACATCCCAAGAGTCGTGAAGGTCAGGAGCTGGCGTTGCGTGTTTTTAGATCAGGCACTGGCTGGCATTTTTTACTGCTCGGCTGGGAGGATGCCAGTCCCGGAATGCGGCTAACCGCAGAGGTATTCGGGTCTTTATTTTCCACCAGTTGCGGCTTACTGGAGCACTCTTTGGCGTTGGCTGCCACAGAGCGGAAACGGCTGGATGAACAACATCTTGTTGAACTCGGCAGCCTGTCAGCCGCCATGGCTCACGAGTTACGTAACCCGCTGAATATTATCGCCATGGCCGCTTACGATACACCGCCGGAAACACGTCAGCATATTCAAACCCAGTTACAACGGGCAGATCGATTGGTCAGCGATATGCTGGTGTACTCTGGCAGCCTAGAGCTACAGATCAGCACCGCACCACTGAAAACCCTAATAGCCAGTGTTCTGGCACAGGTTCAACTGGAAGGTGTTTCCTATGAGCTGGATGTTGATGAAGCCATTGAATTAGAAGCAGACCCTCAACGACTTCAGCAAGCTTTTATCAATTTAATCGACAACGCCGTCGCTTTTTTACGCGGCCAGCCTGACGGTAAGTTGCTGATTGAAGCTCAGGTTAAGACAAAGACTGATGCAGGCATCGAAGGCCCCGCAGTCGTGATTCAGGTACACAATAACGGCCCGGAAATCGATAAAAGCTTACAGGGGGATTCACTGTTCCAGCCCTTTGTCACCAAGCGAGCCGGAGGCACCGGGCTGGGTCTGGCTATCGTGCGTCGGATTGTGGATGCCCACGGCGGCATCATTCAATGCCATACCGATACAGCCTGGCCTGTAACGTTTCAGCTTACGCTACCGCTTTTTCAATCTGATCGCCTGATTCCAGGTGGCATACGCAGCGTTAAAAACCACATCCAGGGCACAGGGAAACACTGATGGCACAGCATAAAATACTACTGGTTGATGATGAGCCTGCTTTTCGTGAACTGGCAAGCCGCTGGCTGGCTAATCAGGGGTATCACGTTAAAACCGCAGGCAGTCTAAGTGCGGCGCGAGATACGCTAATCACGTTTGATGCGGATCTGGTTTTACTCGATCTGTCTATGCCGCCGCATTTTGCCCCTCAAACTACCTTAGCTGCTATGGCTGATTTTGAGGGTCGTCCTGTGATTATTATTACCGGCCATGCTGATCGTGATTTAGCGCTACAGGCCGTGGCCCTTGGTGCTTGGGACTTTATCGCCAAACCCATTGACCCGGATATGCTGGCGGTTGTTGTACGTCGGGCTATTACCAAAACCACATTAGAGCGGGAACTAAATCAGCTCAAACAGGCGAGGGAACAACCCAAGGGCGCTGCGTCTTACATAGGCCATTCCGCCAGCGCCCAGCAAATACGCGCACTGATCGAACGTATTGCTCCCACCGATGTTCGTGTTTTGGTTACTGGCCCCTCAGGAACAGGTAAAGAGGTGATTTCAAGAGGGCTGCATGACCTTAGTCACCGGTCAGAGAAGCCGTTTATTTCTGTACACTGCGGCGCCATCCCGGAAGATCTACTGGAAAGCGAATTATTCGGCTATAGCAAAGGCGCATTTACCGGTGCCGATAAAGATAAGGCAGGCCTATTATCACTATCTGATGGCGGCACCCTGTTTCTCGATGAAATTGGCGAGATGCCCCTGGCGATGCAGGTAAAACTCTTACGTGTATTACAGGAAGGAACATTTTTTCCCGTTGGTGGCCGCGAACAGCAACATATTGATGTACGGGTTATTTCCGCAACAAATGCGGATCTGCGAGAAAAAGTAAGAGACGGTAGCTTCCGGGAAGATTTGTACTACCGCATTAAGGGCGTCAACATTGAAACGCAACCCCTTGCGGAGCGATTAGAAGATGTTCCTGTTCTACTGCAAGCCTTCCTATCTCTTTTGCAAAACAAGCAGGCCAGGCAAGATAAACAAGCTAAGCAGCCACCATCAAATCAACTGCAACTTAGCCCTGAAGCGATGCAATGGTTTCGTGCCCAAACATGGCCGGGTAATGTACGGGAGCTGAAAAATACTCTCGAAAGTGTTGCGTCTATTTGCTCTGAAGGAAGAATCACACTGGAGGATATTCAGCTGTTATACCCGCATATTGGGCAAGCAACGGAACCATCACCAATATCCGACACGCCCCTTTCATCAGTCACGCTGGATGAGCAGGTCAAAGATCTTGAGATTCGCCTTATTCATCAAGCCTTAGAAAAAAGCCAAGGCAATCGAACCCAAACCGCGAAACAATTAGGTATTTCACGACAAGGACTGATTAAGAAAATAGAACGCTATGGATTATAAGCTGGCCAGAAAAGGGGGGTTACAGGCCGGACGGGCTACAGATCAAACTCAACGCCGGCACTTAACTGAGCGGCATCCGCTTTGAGTTGCGTATAGTCAAGGGTGAGAACGAGGGAGTTTGTCATCTTTAATGTGATGCCGCCGCCATAGGACTCACCTGAAAATGAGAAGCGCTCTTTAGCAGAGTCCTCGCTAAGTTCATCAAAACTGTAATCCACCTGAACATAACCATACTTCAGGTTAACATCAACCCAGCTGCCCATTGGTCTTATGAACATTAAATAAGCACCGGACGTCGTATATTTAATATCGTGGGGGTAGGGTTTGTTATCATCACCCTTTTTAACCGTACCTCGAAAAGCCTTCGCGTCGGAATACTCAAACTGAAAGGCCCATAACGAGCTCATCCGATAACCCAACGTGTAAATTAAAGGTCTGGCTCTTTCCGCTTCCATGCCATCCATCAATAACGCACCGCCAAAAACCCCAAGATAACCGTGAGCTGTGGCGGCAAAAACTCCCTTTGGCACAAGCATCAGTGCAAAAGCAAAAAGGACAACCCTCAACAAATCAGAACCCTCTAAGAATAGTCCTTTTAATTGGCAAGAATTATCGCATAGATTAATTTAAGCGTCTGTGATGCTGTGTAACGAGATGTTCTTCAACCGGGCTGCTGTCAGTCAAGTAACAAGCCACAATGCTCAGCCAAGTAACAGGCTATCATCGCTGAGTTCTTCCCCCTTTGTTTTGGAAAATAATGCCAGCAAATCAGGAACATCAAGCCCTTCCCGATCCCGGCCTTCTACATCAAACGCAATATTGCCTTCATGCAGCATCAGTGTACGATCACCAACATCTAACGCTTGGCGCATTGAGTGCGTCACCATCAATGCGGTTAGATTCTGCTCTTCGATAATATTTTTCGTCAGCTCCAGCACAAAAGCCGCAGTTTTCGGATCAAGCGCCGCAGTATGCTCATCCAGTAACAGGATCTTCATCGGCTGCAGGGTTGCCATTAACAGGCTAACGGCCTGTCGCTGCCCACCGGAAAGCAGTCCCATACGATCACCCAGGCGCTTTTCCAGTCCGAGTCCCAAACGAGCCAGACGTTCCTTAAATATCTCCTGATACTCATGACGAATGGAGCGATTTAAGCCGCGTCCATGACCTCGTTTTAGCGCCAGCGCCATATTCTCTTCAATGGTCAGTGCTTCACAGGTGCCCGCCAGAGGGTCCTGAAATACCCGCGCCACTAAACCCGCACGCTTGTTGGTTGGCCAACGAGTAACCTCCTGATCATCAATCAGAATTCTGCCGTGGTCCGCTAACACTTCACCCGCAAGAGCATTCAGGAAAGTGGACTTACCGGCCCCATTACTGCCGATCACAGTCACAAACTGGCCTTCTGGAATCGTCAGGTTCAGCCCCCGCAGAGCCCTGTTTTCTAACGGTGTACCAGCACCGAATGTCACCTCAAGCTGATCAACCTGAATCATGCCCGACCTCCTTTACGCTTAAGCAGTTTCATACGAGGCATAACAATGGCCAGCGTAACCAGCACCGCAGTAATCAGATTCAGATCCTGAGCCTTCAGGCCGATCCAATCCGCATTCAGCGCCACCGCAATAGCAAGCCGGTAAAGGATCGCGCCAATCAGACAGGCAAAAATCCAGCGAGCAATGGTACGGGTGGATAAAATCGCCTCACCTCCGATCACCGCTGCCAGACCGATGACAATGGTTCCCACTCCCATGGTGACATCCGCAGTACCCTGACTCTGGGCAAACAGAGCGCCAGCCAGACCCACCATGCCATTGGCAAGGGCAACCCCCAGAATCGTCAGGCGTCCGGTATGCACACCGTTAGCCCGCGCCATCTTGTCATTAACACCCGTTGCCCGCATCGCCAGCCCCAGTTCCGAGGTCATAAAGCGAACAAACAGCAAATAAACCACCAGGACAAAACCACTGAGAATAATAGGGTTGATCAGATAGAAAGGGATATTCCAATTCTCAAACGGCGTAAAAACCGTCTCATCCCCCAGCAGGGCGACATTTGGCTTTCCCATAATCCGGAGGTTAATAGAATACAGCGCGATCATCGTCAGAATTGACGCCAGCAGGTTAAGAATCTGTAGACGAACATTCAACCAAGCCGTAACAACACCAGCTAAACAACCTGCAACCATTGCCATCGCCGTTGCCAACCAAGGGTTCCAACCGGTTACAATCAGGGTTGCAGCAACCGCAGCACCCAATGGGAAACTGCCATCAACAGTAAGGTCCGGAAAATCCAACACACGAAAGGCGATAAAGACGCCAAAAGCCACCAAACCAAATAAAAGGCCGGACTCCACAGCGCCGAAAAAGGCAATTGAACTCACGATGATTCCGTTTAGAGATTAGGGCTCAAAAGAGCGGTTTATATAGCGCAGCAGACAGCGCTCATTAAATGAAACAAGCTTTTTAACGAGAAAAAGCGGCCGTTGGCCGCTTCGCTTATTTTATACCTTCAGCCTTTATTGAATCACTTTTTTGGCTTCAGCGATCAATGCCTTCGGCAGAGTCACACCCATACGTTCAGCCGCTGCAGGATTAATCACCAGATCCATTGTATGCACTCCCTCTACAGGAATGTTCTTAGGTGATTCTCCCTTCAGAATACGTTCAACGATCACACCGGTCTGACGCCCCACCTGATAGTAATCAAAACCTACCGCAGCAACCGCACCACGGCTTACGGAATCAGTATCACCGGTAATCACAGGAATATTGGACTGTTCCGCCACTTTCAGAACCGCTTCCAGTGCAGAGATAACGGTGTTATCAATGGGCAGATAGATCACATCCACTTTACCCACCAAGGAACGGGCTGATGCCAGCACATCGGAAGACTTAGTCGCAGCCGCCTCAACCACACTCATACCCTGCTTAGGCGCAGCTTCGTGCACCATCTCAACAGAGCTTACCGAGTTTGCTTCACCGGGATTAAAAATAACACCCACTTTTTCAGCACCCGGAACAACTCTTTTGACCAGCTCCATATGCTTGTCCATCGGCAGCATATCGGTGGTGCCCGTTACCCAGCGGGTCGGCTTATCTAAAGCTTTAACAAGCTTGGCACCCACAGGGTCTGTCACCGCAGAAAACACCACAGGGATTCCCCGCGCCGCTGAAACAGCAGTCTGAGCCGATGGTGTTGTGATCGCAACAATGACATCAGGCGCATCACCGGCAAACTTTTTCGCCACCTGAGCCGCCGTTGCCGGGCTACCCTGAGCACTTTCATAGTTCCACTTCAGGTTTTCACCCACAACATAACCACGTTCCGCCAGCTCATCTTTTACCCCCTCACGAATCGCATCCAGAGACGGATGCTCAACAATCTGGGTAATAGCAACAGAAGCATCGGCTTGCACCAGCGTACTTGTCAGGCCTGATGCCAGTAACAGGGAGCCCGCAATAAGCTTACGAAGTTTGGATTTAAACATGGTCGTCTCCAGATTGTGCAGCTGACTTTGAGCTGTCTGAAAGATTAAGGCAGTCTCACATGGCTCGTTACACCAAGCCTGCAAGCTATTTTTTTATAATAAACTCTTGAGCTTTACCGGAGGTTTCTGGCAGATCACTCGGCAAAACGGCAAAATATGGAGCATAACTATACCTTAATATCCCCTATGACCGAAAACGATGCCGGACAAAAATTCGGCCGCCTGACAAATTGCTGAGAAAATAAATGAACACCTCAACACCTTCCGTAAAGGAAGCACTGTATCTGGTGCTCCACCAGATCCCTGAAGGGCGCTTTACAACCTATGGTCGGCTGGCAAGTCTGCTTCCGGTGTCAGCCTCCGCACGCCAGGTTGCCCGCTTGCTCAGCCAGCTGCCTGAAGGAACACAGTTACCCTGGCACAGAGTTGTTAATAGCCAATTTAAAGTTTCAGAATTTGCTAAACATGATGAACAGAGTCAACGCTTGATAGCTGAAGGCATACCCCCCTCAGCCCATGGCAAACTGCCCGTTCACAAGGTCTGGCCAGACAACCCCTGAACAACGTTCAAGAAACATGTCAGGGTAAAGGGTGAAACTTTTTGCCAGCACACAAGCAAAAGTGAGCCAGATTCATTGATAAATGAGGAAATCTTGAACAGAAATTACAAAGGGTTGTGTTACCATGTTGCCCCTGTTGTTGGGATAAGTAACAAAACTCCCTGTTACCCCTGCGAAACGCAACAACAATCCTGTGCAGGCTCCTGCTGCACTATAAGTTGACCCGCAACAGAAGTTCGCTACAGCTTATTTCAGACCGGCGACCTGCCGTGACCGTTAGAGGGTTCCAGCACCATGGCTACTACGTCTCTTGACAAGAGCAAAATCAAAATTCTTCTTCTGGAAGGTGTACACCAATCTGCCGTTGATAACTTCAAGGCAGCAGGCTACACCAATATTGAGTATCACGCAGCTTCACTTCCGGAAGAGCAGCTTAAAGAGTCGATCAAAGACGCCCACTTTGTCGGCATACGTTCCCGTACTCAATTAACCGAACAGGTTTTTGATGCGGCAGAAAAACTGGTTGCGGTAGGCTGCTTCTGCATCGGCACCAACCAGGTTGATCTTAAAGCTGCGATGATTCGTGGCATTGCGGTATTCAACGCACCTTACTCCAACACCCGATCCGTTGCAGAACTTGTTCTTGCCGAGTCCATCATGCTGTTGCGTGGTGTACCGGAGAAAAGCGCCGTTTGTCACCGGGGCGGCTGGCTGAAGTCCGCGAAAAACTCTTTTGAGATTCGCGGAAAAACACTGGGTATTGTCGGCTACGGCAGCATCGGCTCTCAGCTGTCGGTTCTGGCGGAATCTCTGGGTATGAAAGTGATCTACTTTGATGTAATCACCAAACTGCCACTGGGTAACGCAGAACAGGTTGGCAGCATGAAAGAGCTGCTGAGCACAGCTGATATCGTATCCCTGCATGTCCCCGAAACCGAAGCAACCAAATGGATGATGGGCCCTGAGCAATTTGCTGAAATGAAGCAAGGCTCCATCTTTATCAACGCAGCACGCGGTACCGTTGTTGATATCGATGCCCTGGCAGACGTGGTGCGTAGCGGAAAACTACTGGGTGCAGCTATTGACGTTTTCCCGGTTGAACCACGCTCTAATAATGAAGAATTTGTTTCACCGCTGCGTGAGTTCGACAACGTCATTCTGACCCCGCATGTAGGCGGCTCCACGATGGAAGCGCAAGAAAACATCGGTGTCGAAGTTTCAGAAAAACTGATCAAGTACAGCGATAACGGTACCACTACCAGTGCGGTTAACTTCCCGGAAGTGGCTCTGCCATCGCACCCCGGCAAACACCGTTTACTGCACCTGCATGAGAACGTGCCCGGCGTTCTGTCTGAGATCAACAAGGTGCTGTCTGACAACGGCATCAACATCTCCGGCCAGTTCCTGCAGACCAACGAAAAAGTGGGTTATGTGGTTGTTGACGTTGAAAAAGAGTACAGCCCGCAGGCTCTGAACGCACTTCGCACAGTAAGCCATACCATTCGTGCACGGGTACTGTTCTGATAAAGAGCAACCCAGTGCCTGTAGATTAGTCATCTACCAGGCCACGACACGTCTTAAGGCCCGACAGGCACACCCAACAGGTGGATCTGTCGGGCTTTTTCAGGTCTCTGTTTTATATTCTGCAGCCTATTTTTTTGCTAATCTGATTTTTCTGAAGCGTTACAAAACCCAGAACTGTAAAAAGCGTTTGCAGGACCGGAAAACGTCACCTGGCCGATATTGTTATCAAAGGATCTGGAAAAATGAACAAAACATCTTGGTTAAAACTATCTGCGCTTTCATTGGCTTTAGGCCTTGCGGCCTGTAGCAGCACACCTGAAAAAGCAGGCTCTTCAGCATATCCCGACTGGATCGATCAGCCCGTTGTTGCTGACGGCATTGCAGAAAGTGCCTGTGTCAGCTCCAGCGGCAACATGACACTGGATAAAAAACGCGCTACCGCCAATGCCCGTGCCATGATTGCTCAGTCCATAGAGACCCGAATTAAAGCGATGGATAAAACCTATCAGCGTGTCACTGAGAGTGAGCAGGAGATGACGTCAGGCTCAACCTTTGAGAGCGTCTCCAAACAGGTAACAGAGCAAAGCCTGAACGGCACAAAAGTTGTTGAAAGCGGCTATTTCAGAATTAATGAGAAAAATCAGTACTGCGTGATGGTTGGCTTTGGTCAACAGGAAACCAAAGCAGTATTCGACAACGCTATGAAAGCAGCAAAAACCGAGATGAGCCCAACATCTGAGCGAGCGATGTACGAAGAGTTCCGCGCCTATAAAGCTCAGCAGGAATTGGAAGAGTCACTGCGCTAAAAAGTACAGTCCCACCGATCCTGAACCTGTTTCAGGGTGGTCAAAAACGGGCTGTCGGCGACTGACAGCCCGTTGTGCCTTATTTCTGCCAGCAACCCAGCTTATCAATACTCCACTTTCAGGCTTACCATGACAACGCACTGCCCAGACCCTTGCCCCCTGTGTTCCGGTTACAACATTCAGCACTACAGTCAGGATAAAAAGCGGAACTACTGGCAGTGTCAGACCTGTGATCTTGTCTTTGTGGATAAGTCTCAGCAACTAAACCATGACGATGAAAAAGCGGTTTACCAGCAACACGAGAACAGCCCTCAAGACGCAGGTTATCGCAAATTTCTCAGTCGTATGTCCCAACCCATGCTTGAGCGTATCTTACCGGGTAGCCATGGCTTAGATTTTGGCTGTGGGCCTGGCCCAACCCTTTCACTGATGTTTGAAGAAACAGGGCACAGAATGACAATTTATGACCCCTATTTTGCCAACAACCCTGAAGCGCTAAAGCAATCTTATGACTTTATCACCAGCACAGAGGTGTTTGAGCACCTGTCGGCACCAAAACAGGTACTGGAACAGCTGATTCCAATGCTGAAGCCCAGCGGCTGGATGGGATTAATGACCAAAAGAGTTATCGATCAGGATGCGTTCAAAAGCTGGCACTATAAAAATGACCCGACCCATATCACCTTTTTTAGTGAACAAACATTCCACTGGATCGCGCAACATTACCTTCTGGAACTGACACTTGTTGACCAGGATGTGGTTCTGCTGCAGAAGCCTGCTTAGTACCTGAAAAAACGCTCATCAGCAGTCTATGTCCGGGGCATTAGCGGACACGAATGGCTATGGTCGCCTTACCGTCAGCCTTTGCTGTCATCAAAGCGACACAGTGCCGTCAGCTTTCTGTCATTTTATCTGCTTAATGTGGCCACAAAGCATCTGTAAAGGACAGGCCTGTGGTTAATAGCGAGCATACAGTCGGAATTGAAACATCAACCGATGCTGAAAAAGCGGTCAATATCGAGCGCATTGTCAGCGAAAAGTTTCCTGCCATTTCACGCAGGAACCCCTTGATTAAAAACGGTCTGTTTCGCTTTCTGCGCTGGCTATCCCGGGAGCAGGAGATCAACCGTTTTATGCAACGGTATCAGGATGTCAGTGCCCCGGAGTTTGTCGACCATGTGCTCGATTATTTCGATTTCAGCCTGTCAATTAATGAGAATGAGCGAGAAAATATCCCCACTGAAGGTCGTGTCGTTATCGTAGCCAATCACCCCATCGGCACTCTGGATGGGCTCGCTCTTCTGAAGCTGGTACGTAGTGTACGCCCGGATGTTCGCATTGTTGCCAATGATATTCTGATGCAATTCACGCCGCTGCAACCGCTGCTTCTGCCTGTGGATAACATGAGCCAAACGGGCTACAAAGAAAGTACCGTACGCATCGTCAATGCCCTGAAAAACGATGAAGCCGTTATTATCTTCCCCGCCGGAGAGGTTTCACGGGCAGGCCCCGCAGGTATTAAGGATGGTCGCTGGCAGAGTGGGTTTCTGCATTTTGCTCGCAAAACCAACAGCCCAATTCTGCCGATTCATCTGGGTGGCCGGAATTCATCACTTTTCTATAGCCTGTCATCTCTGGCCAAACCTATTGGTACACTGATGCTGATGCGGGAAATGTTTAAACAGCATAAGGTGACCCTTCCGGTACGCATTGGTCAGCTAATTCCCTTGTCTCAGCTGGATATCAACGCTCTATCCAATCGTGACAAAATTAAACTGCTGAAAAAACATGTCTACCGATTGGCGAAAAACCGCAAACCTTTTTTCCAGACAGAGAAATCTATCGCCCACCCGGAAGATCGCCGAATCCTGCGACGGGAGCTGAAGCAATCTCAGTTACTCGGTGAAACTAAAGATGGTAAACAGATCTATCTGTTTGATAGTTTCCGGGATTCCGTTGTTATGAAAGAACTGGGAAGGCTTCGGGAGATCTCTTTCCGGCGGGTTGGTGAAGGTAGCGGAGAGAAGCGTGACCTGGATAAATACGATCACTATTACCGGCACCTTATTCTCTGGGATGAAGACGAGCTGGAAATTGTCGGCGCTTATCGTATTGCAGAGGCGGGCCGCATTATTGATAACGAAGGGTTAGATGCTCTTTATTGCAGCACCCTGTTTTCGCTATCAACGGAGCTGACACCCAAACTACAGCAAGGTATTGAACTGGGCCGAAGCTTTGTTCAACCCAAATACTGGGGCAAGCGTAGCCTGGATTATCTCTGGTTTGGTATTGGTGCCTATCTGCGCCACCACCCGGAAGTAAAGTATATGTTTGGGCCGGTGAGCCTGAGCAACAGCTACCCTCAGGCGGCCAAGGACCTGATTGTGCATTACTACAGTCATTACTATGGAGCAAAGCACCCTCTGGCCCATGCCAACGCACCCTACTTGTTGAGCACAGCCGAGAAAAAGCAGATATCTGCGCTATTCACTGGCAATAATGCACAGGAAGACTTTCAGGTACTGAGGGAGCAGCTTGATCATCTCGGTGTTACCGTACCCACGCTTTATAAGCAGTACACGGAGCTATGTGAACCAGGTGGTATCGAGTTTCTCGATTTCAGTGTGGATGCCGACTTTGGTTACTGTATTGATGGTCTGATTCTGGTGGAAATAGATAAAGTCAAAGAGCGTAAGCGTGACCGTTATATCAGCACAGGGCTGAATAAAAAAGCAGTCCCGGAGGCCGCTGACTATTAATGCGGCTAAACCAGAGAGGATCCTGTGCTGTGAACTCGGAGAATCGCCATTTATTCTTCGCACATGCACAAATTATCCGCCATAATACCCCCGAAAAAAACGGTGTTATCTACATATCGTTAAGCTCACTTACAGCTCAGACAAGGTTCTGCATAATCAGCAGTAAAATGGAGTAAGAAAAATGTCGCTATCCCTGGAAGGTAAAAAAGGAATTGTTGTTGGTGTCGCCAATGAAAACAGCATTGCATTTGGCTGCGCTAAAGCACTGCATGAAGCTGGCGCCGAAATCGCGATGACCTACCAGAATGAAAAAGCCCGGCCCTATGTGGAGCCCTTGGCAAAAGCCGTCAATGCCAAAATCTTTGTCCCCTGCAATGTGGTTAGACAAAACGAGTTGGAGCAACTCTTTAAAGCAGCGGAAGAAACCTGGGGTAAGATTGACTTTGTGATCCACTCTATCGCCTGGTCACCTATTGATGAGCTGCATGGGCGGGTGGTGGACTCAACGCCTGAAGGCTTCAGTAAAGCGATGGATATCTCTTGCCATTCATTTATCCGTATGGCCAAGCTGGCTGAGCCTCTGATGAAAGACGGCGGCTCCATGATCACCATGAGCTACTATGGCGCAGAGAAAGTGGTTGATCACTACAATATGATGGGGCCGATTAAAGCCGCGCTGGAAAGCTCAGTACGCTATCTGGCAGCAGAACTTGGCGAGCACAACATCCGTGTGAATTGCGTGTCGCCGGGCCCCATGATGACAAGGGCAGCCTCCGGTATCGATCAGTTTAATAAGTTGGTTGAAAGCGCCGAAACCCAGTCACCACTGCAACGGTTAGGTACAACCGAAGAGGTTGGTAATATGGCGGCATTCCTGATTAGCCCACTCTCATCTGCCATCACCGGTGGCGTGCATTATGTCGATGCTGGCCATCACATTATGGCGTAACGGTAAACAGCAACGAAAATCAAAAAAACCGCTGCAACATCATGTTGCAGCGGCTTCTGTTGACGATTGAGCCATGTAGTTAGTCGATATTAATATTCATAAACCCGGCTACCGCCTTCTTTCTGGGCTCTCAGTAAAGCCCGCTCTGCTTCGCTGTAAAGCAGCTCATAACTTTTCCCTCCACCCAGCATACTACTTAAGCCCAAACTGACATCCAATACATCCCCCAGCTCTGCTTTAAGCTCCTGATGAAGCAACATCGCCAGTCTCATACCCTCTGCTGAATCGGTGTAACTGAACCAGTAAGCAAAGCCTTTATCTGCAAGATAGCAGGCATGAAGATCATCCGGCAATACATGACGCAGAACACCAACAGCAAGCGCAACCTGATCAGGCTCCAGCACGCCAACCTTGGACTCAAGGCCAATAACCGCAAAAATATGAGGTGTATTATCATTTAGTGTTGGCAGGCTTTCGCGTACTTTCAATTCAAAAGCCTGCTGACTAAGCAGGCCTGTTACCGGGTCCTGCTCCGCCATCTCCTTGAGGGACTCGTGGGCCAGTTCCAAAGCTTCTGCCTGAATACAGATCTGGTTCACCATTTCGCACACGCTATCCAGCGTCAACGTACCAGTATTGTCTGGAGAACGGATAACGGTTTTTGGCTGCATTCTCTTTACCGCTGCCAGAAAGCGCCGCCCATCCCGGTTCACCTGAACCGCCATCTCCTCCAGAGAAGCTGCTAGGTCATTATATGATCCGGAGATATCGGCAACTTCCTTCCCTCCGTCAAGGGATAAGCGCCGTCTGAGATCACCACGGCCTTCCGACAACTCCCGCATAGAGTAAACCAGTTTCCGAATCTGAAGATTCACACTGTGAACAAAATACATCATGATCACGCCAATAGAGATGGTCACCAATATCAGATTGATCAGGCTGGAGCTCTGAATATCCCGCACCTCACCCCTAAGAGCCACCAGATTCAAACCACTTCCCAGCGTCCAGCCCCAAGGTTCAAAATAATCGGCATAACTGGTTTTAGGCAGAAGTACACTTTTGTCATCTGAGTCAGGCCATTGATAATCAACAAAACCTCCCCCACTTGCTGCCACGTCATAGAGATTGCGAACCAGAGGCAAGCCAGTAGGATCCTGCATTCCCATAATATTAGTACCCACCAGCTCTTTCATACCGTTACTGATGGCTGTGCCTGACTCATCACCCATAAAGATATAGTTATCGCCATCATAACGAATCGCTGAGACCGCCTCTAAAGCCAGTGCCTTAGCCTCTTCTTCGGTCAGTTCACCGGCCACCTGACGGTTGTAATAATGCTGTAAAATACTTCTGGCGATATCCACCACGCCTTCAACGTTCCCTTCATAACAGCTCTGGATCGCATGGCGGCTATTAGTTGTCTCCAGATAGGAATTCACCAGCATCCCACTGGCAAACAAACCTAGAATCAGCCAGACGCGAGTTGAAATGGATGTACGCTTCATGTAGCAGAATCTCCGTTGCCGTCTTAGCTCTTACTGCGCGATAGATATCTTTTATAAGTAATTTCCTCCAAGACTAATCTATCTGTTACGTTATTCAAACCGCACCTTGTTTTTATCACTAATAAGATGTCCTGTTTTTAGGCCTTATAAAAGAGAATATAGCAAAAGCTTTGCGGCAACCGATATGGAACTCTAAAATAGCGCCATTGTGTACACCAAGGAAATCCGATGGCTAAAAAGAACTACCCTGAAAGCTTCTGGCATCCAAGATACTGGCCAACCTGGACAGGGTTCTTTTTTATCTGGCTGGCTGCATTTATGCCCTGGCCTGTCAAAAGAGGATTAGGTCGCCTGTTAGGATATTTGCTTTGGTTTCTTGCGAAACGCCGCAGGCATATCACCGAAGTTAATATTGCTCTCTGCTTTCCTGAGCTGACCTCTTCTGAACAGAAGCAGCGGGTAAAAGATATTTTTATCGCTAATGGGATAGGTCTTCTGGAAACCGCTACCGCATGGTTCAGGGATCCTGAGTACCTGCGCCCCAGCACACAGTTAAAGGGCGGTGAACACCTGCAGAATGCTCTGGCCCAAGGTAAAGGAGCCATCATTATTGGCATCCATTTCAGCACACTGGACTTAGCCGGTGCCATCAACAAACTCGGCTTTGATATTGATGCCTTTTACCGGAAGCACAGCAACCCGGTTTTTGAATGGATTATGACTCGATCCCGTAAGCGCATCTACGGCGCAGCAATCGACCGTCATGACCTGAAAGGTGCCCTGAAGCGAATTAAAAGCGGCCGCGCCATCTGGTATTCACCGGATCAGGATTTTGGCCGAAAAGTCAGCGTCTTTGCCCCCTTCTTTGGTATCGAAGCAGCCTCTATCAAGATGACGGCCAGGCTGGCAAAAATGACCGGCTGCGCGGTTGTACCTCTTGCGGTTCGCCGCCTGAAAGACAATAGCTACGAACTGGAGTACTTCCCGGCTCTGGATAACTTCCCATCCGGTGATGATATTGCTGACGCCACCCGCATCAACCGTATCATTGAAGGAATTATACGCCAGCACCCGGAACAATATATGTGGATGCACCGTCGCTTTAAAACACGTCCGGAAGGTGAAAAAAGCTTTTATTAGACGATCTTCGTTATCTCTCTCCCGCTGATGTATCATTGACCTATTCGGGTCTTTTCAGGCCCACATTTGCCCATTGCTACTTATCAAAATTACTACCAGGAGCATTTTGCTGCTATGGCACAGTTTGTTTACACCATGAACCGCGTGGGAAAAGTTGTCCCACCGAAACGAGAGATTCTGAAAGATATCTCTCTTTCCTTCTTCCCCGGTGCAAAAATCGGTGTTCTGGGTCTTAACGGTGCAGGTAAATCTACCCTACTGCGCATTATGGCCGGCGTGGATACCGAGTATAACGGTGAGGCCCGAGCTCAACCCGGTATCAATGTGGGTTATCTGCCACAGGAACCTGAGCTGGATAACAGCAAGAATGTCCGTGAAGTGGTTGAAGAAGCCCTGTCTGAGATCAAAGATGCTCAGGTACAATTGGATGCCGTTTATGCGGCTTACGCTGAGCCGGATGCTGATTTTGACAAACTGGCAGCTGAGCAGGCCCGTCTCGAGAACATCATTGAAGCTTCTGACGCTCACAACCTTGAGCGTAAACTGGAAGTAGCGGCTGAAGCACTGCGTCTGCCGGATTGGGAAGCTAATGTTGCCAACCTGTCCGGTGGTGAACGCCGTCGTGTTGCACTCTGCCGACTGCTGCTATCCAGCCCGGATATGCTGCTACTGGACGAACCCACCAACCACCTGGATGCGGAATCTGTTGCCTGGCTGGAGCGCTTCCTGCATGAGTATTCAGGTACTGTCGTAGCCATTACCCACGACCGTTACTTCCTCGATAACGTAGCCGGTTGGATTCTGGAGCTGGACCGCGGCCATGGTATTCCGTGGGAAGGCAACTACTCCAGTTGGCTGGAACAGAAAGAAGCCCGACTAGAGCAGGAAGCCAAACAGGAAGTATCCCGTCAGAAGTCGATGAAATCGGAACTGGAGTGGGTACGATCCAACGCTAAAGGACGTCACGCCAAAAGCAAAGCCCGTCTGGCACGCTTTGAAGAGATGCAGTCTCAGGAATTCCAGAGCCGCAACGAAACCAACGAGATCTACATTCCACCCGGACCACGCTTGGGTGACAAAGTGGTTAACTTTGAAGGCGTTACCAAAGCTTTCGGCGATAAACTCCTGATTGATGACCTGAGTTTCAGCGTACCCCAAGGTGCCATTGTCGGTATCGTTGGTGGTAACGGTGCCGGTAAATCGACACTGTTCAAAATGATCGCCGGAGAAGAACAACCGGACTCAGGTACTGTTGAGATCGGTGAAACCGTCAAACTGGCCTTTGTAAACCAGAGCCGTGAAAACCTAGATGGCTCAAAAACGGTTTGGGAAGCGCTGTCTGACGGACAGGATATCCTGACCATCGGTAGCTATCAGGTGCCATCCCGCGCCTATGCCGGTCGCTTTAACTTCAAAGGCAATGATCAGCAGAAGTTTGTAAAAGACTTATCCGGTGGTGAGCGTGGCCGCCTTCACTTGGCACAAACCCTGAAACAAGGTGCCAACGTACTGTTACTCGATGAGCCATCCAACGATCTGGATATCGAAACACTACGTGCATTGGAAGAAGCCCTGCTCAACTTCCCGGGCTGTGCCTTTGTGATCTCCCACGACCGCTGGTTCCTGGACCGTATCGCCACCCACATTCTGGCCTACGAAGGTGAATCCAAAGTGGAATTCTTCACCGGTAACTACACCGAGTACGAAGCGGACTATCACAAGCGAGTGGGTACTGACGTACCTAAGCGTGTGAAATATAAGCGTATTGATGCGTAAGAAAGCCAAGCGCATCGACGCTTAACCATCACCAAGTAAGAAACAAGAAGCCCCGACTGGCTGATGGCCAGCGGGGCTTCTTTGGTCTAGTCCTGTAACTTTACGGGATCTTACCCTCTATTCACCGTACACCACCGAAGGCAGCCAGGTGGCCAGTTCCGGCCAGATGGTCAACGCCAGTAGCATAGAGACCTGAATCAGAATAAACGGAATCACACCCTTATAGATAGCGGATGTAGGAACCGAAGGTGGTGCCACGCCCCTGAGATAGAAGAGAGCGAAACCAAACGGCGGCGTCAGGAAGGAGGTCTGCAGGTTGATCGCCATCATGATACCCAGCCAGACAGGGTCTAAGCCCATCATCATCAGAACCGGCGCGACAATCGGCACAACAACAAAGGTGATCTCGATAAAGTCCAGGATAAAGCCCAACAGGAACATTACCAGCATCACAATGATCATGGCACCAACAACACCGCCAGGCATCTGTTCAAACCAGTGATGGATCAGCTCTTCACCGCCAAAGCCACGGAATACCAGCGAGAAGACAGACGCACCAATCAGAATCAGAAATACCATCGAGGTAACATTGGTCGTAGAGCGAACCACTTCCCCCAACATCTTCATATTCAGCTGTTTCTGCATCGCTGCCAGAATAGCGGCACCAAAAGCACCGACACCAGCCGCTTCTGTAGGGGTCGCAGCACCGGTCAGAATTGAGCCTAATACAGCAACAATCAGCAAAATCGGGGGTACAAGGCCTTTCAGCAGGATCACTGCCAGAGGTTCCTGTACATGCCGATCAGCCTGAATCTGCTCACGACTTACCGCAGGTGCCGCCTCAGGTTTTAACCAGGCCACAACCACCATATAAATAATGTAAGCGCCCACCAGCATCAGACCGGGAATCATGGCACCAACAAAAAGGTCGCCCACAGACACGGTTTTCGGGCTGAAAATCCCCATATTCAGTTGGGCTTGCTGATAAGCACTGGACAGTACATCACCCAGCAGAACCAGAGCGATAGAAGGTGGAATAATCTGACCCAATGTACCTGTGGCGCAGATAGCACCCGTTGCCAACGATGGCGAATAACCACGTTTCAGCATCGTCGGCAGCGAGATAAGCCCCATGGTCACAACCGTTGCACCCACAATACCGGTACTAGCTGCCAACAGCATTCCCACAACAACAACAGAGATACCCAAACCACCACGCAGAGAGCCAAATAGCAATGCCATCGCATCCAGAAGCGTTTCAGCAACTTTCGACTTCTCAAGCAGCACGCCCATCAGAACAAAGAGCGGGACTGCAATCAGGGTCTGGTTTGTCATAATACCGTACAGACGGTTTGGAAACGCCTGCAGGAATGCCATATCAAAAACACCAAAGGCCATACCGCCTGCGGCAAACACTAATGCGGTACCCGATAGCGATAAAGCCACCGGGTAACCAAACATCAACACCACACACACAGCAGCAAACAGAAACAGAGGCAGGAACTCAACCACTAGACTTTCTCCTCATTTACGTGATGCTCAATCTGCGGACCCTTGCCCAACAGCACCAGAAGATTCCGCAGTGCTTCGGCCAAAGCCTGCAATAACATCAGACCAACCATAGCGAGAATCAGTGTTTTTAACAGATAAACACCAGGGATACCGCCTGCTTCAGGAGATCCTTCCATTACGTGCCAGGAGTTCATCACATACTGCCAACTGATCCATCCCATGAAGATCATTACAGGAATCAACAGGAAAACAGAGCCGAAAAAATCCACCAACGCTTTACGCTCAGGGGACATCTCCCGATAAAAGATATCAACACGCACATGGCCATCCTGTTTCAGGGTATAGCCCGCTGCCAACATAAAAATGGCAGCATGCAGGTACATTACAGACTCCTGCATAGCAATAGACCCGGAATTAAACAGATAGCGCAGTACAACAACTGCAAACATAACGATCATCATGGCAAGGGTTAGCCAGGAAATAGATCGTCCGACAAGCTCAGTCACAGCGTCAATTTTGTTGACCACCTGACCCAGAGCTCCAGAACCATTCGTCATGGTCGACCTCTTTTTTTTTAATGAGTTGTTAGCTTATTTTTATTACAACACCCCATCCTGCAGCCATCCAAGGAAGCAGGAATGATGCTGTTTACTGCAGACTAAAGGCTTAGTCTGCAGAGTAGCGTTTTAATCATACTCTGTACGCTTTGTCTGCGAAAAGTTTTCATTTGCTACTTTTAGAACAAAAACGCCATTTTTCTGACATAAAAAAACCGGCCCAAAGGACCGGTATCATAATAAACCACTAAACTGATTAGCTTTTGCGTTCTTTCTCAATCAGAAATTCTGTGATTTTTAGCATATTCGTCCAACTGCCTGCTGTACTGGTATCGATACGATATTTTCCATTTACCACCAGCGCAGGAACTCCTAAGGCCTGATAGCCACGGATACGGGCACCAGCCTGATTCACTTTTGATTTTACACCAAAGGACTTAAGTGCCTTTTCAGCCTGATCCTCAGTGACACCATAGTCAGCAAAAAACTCTACAAGGTCACCAGTGCTTGTCAGACGCTGGTTCTGACGATGAATGCGGTTAAAGAAGTCACTGTGAAGCTTCTCACCAATGCCCAACGCCTCGGCAGCATAAAATGCATTGGCATGGGTTTTCCAGACTTTACTGAATGTTGCAGGTACGCGTTCAAAGCGCACATCGTCAGGCAAAGTCTTAATCCAAGGTTCGATGTAAGGCTCAAATTCAAAGCAGTGTGGACAGCCGTACCAGAAGAGTTCTGCAACTTCGATTTTACCTGGCTCAGAAACCGCTAGCGGAGTTCCCAGCTTGATATAGTGAACACCTTCTTTGAAGGTTTCTGCCTGTGCTGTCACAGAAACAGCCACCATCAGCAGCAAGGCGCTTATATGTTGAATCAGTTTTTTAACCATTGACTTCAATCCTTTCAGATACAAAGGCGACCGCACACCCATATGTTTAACAGTCGGTTGTTTTGATACCTATTTTTTGCACAACATCACAATCGACAGGTAACGTATATACGCCTGAACTCACTTAAAGTTCCCTTCAGGCAAAAGATAAGAGACTGCTGATATAAATAGCGGGTACAAAAAAAGGGCCATAAGGCCCTTTTTTAACGATGCGGCGGTTTAATTCACACCAAACACATAGTTAGATACCGCTTCGATATCTTTATCGCTCATTTTTGCAGCGATAGCACGCATCATATTGTTCGGATCATTAGCACGTTCACCATCACGGAACTTCTTCAGAGCCGCAGCAGTGTATGCAGGGTTCTGACCACTCAGCACAGGATATTTAGCCTGCTCATTACCCATACCGTTTGGAGAGTGACATGCCGTACATGCCGGAATACCTTTTGCCATATCACCTGCGCGATACAGTTCCTGACCACGTTCCAGCAGAGCCGGATCAGCCTGTCCCAGGTTCTTAGGCAGTGCTGCAAAGTAGGCAGCAACATTTTGTGCATCCTGATCGCTGAAGCCAGTAACAATACCTGTCATTTCAGGCACTTTACGGACACCGTCACGAATCTCCATAATCTGCTTCGTCAGATAGCTTTCATGCTGACCGGCCAGATTCGGATAATTAGGAATCATTGCGATGCCATTAGCACTGTGACAAGCAGCACAAATAGCCGCTTTTGCTTCTCCTGCTTTTGCATCGCCAGCGGCGTGTGCAAAGCTTACCAGGCCAAGAGTAACTGCCAGACTTACCAGTAATTTCTTCATTGCTAACCCAATCTTGCTAATTTTAAGTTGATTACTGTTATTTTCCTGAGGCTTACCAGAGTCTGTTTCTCTGAACAGCTCGCGTCTCTGGCAGACCGAAACCTTGGAAGGCTCCTGCCGGAAAGCCCTGGCAGTGCCAGATCAATTTTCCGCCCTGTATGTTTCAACGTACGGGACGTTTATATTCGTGCCAAATCAACCTGAATGGTACACTACCATCTAAAAAGTGGTGGCATTATATACTAATCCGTAGGGAAACGTGAACGCCCCATATAACCTGTCTTTTGCCCCATTAGTTGAATACGCCATGACTGAAGTTTTTAGCCAAGCTCCAAACAACGAACAGAATCAAAACACCACAGATCCTCATGCTCCCAGATTGAACTACCAGACTGCGAACTTTATGATCAGTGCCCCAACGCTGGCCCAGTGCCCTCCGGACTTTGGTTCGGAAGTTGCTTTTGCCGGTCGCTCCAATGCGGGTAAATCCAGCTCCATCAACACACTGACGCAGAATTCACGTCTTGCCAGAACCTCTAAAACACCGGGGCGCACGCAGCTTATCAACTTTTTTGGCCTGCACAACGGCACAGATCAAAAACTGGTGGATCTTCCCGGTTATGGTTACGCAAAAGTGCCGGAAAAAGTCAAACTGGAGTGGCAGCGCCACCTTTCCGAGTATTTGCTGAACCGTCAGGCGTTACGCGGCATCGTATTGGTGATGGATATCCGTCACCCTCTGACAGAGTTTGATCAGATGATGCTGGAGTGGGCTGATAAAGTAGACAAGCCAGTGCATATCCTGCTGACTAAATCCGACAAGCTGAAAAAGGGCGCCGCCAAGAAAGCGCTGCTGGAAGTGAAGCAGGCCTTGCACGAATGGGAAGACCTGGTCAGTGTTCAGCAGTTTTCAGCCCTGAAAAGAGAAGGCATCCCTGAACTGCGCAAGAAACTGGATGAGTGGCTACAGCTGGAGCAACCTGAGGCTTAAAGGCTGCAACAGTCAACCGAAAGCCTGATGTCAGAAAGCGCCTTAGCCGCGCATTCTGACTTTGCCCACTTACACCTTGGGGCTGTCTGGCAGCGTATTTGAGCGTTGAAACAGGGTCAAACCAACTGAGTCACCGCCTGATGCAGCTGACTCAGGCAGCTGATACGGGCGTCATAAAATGCCGGTGCTTTCTCTGACGGCTTCACCTGTACCCAGAGCGTTCGCATACCCATTCGGTAAGCTCCCTCAATATCATGCTCCGGGTTATCTCCCACAAAGAGTATCTCCTCCGGTGTGCATTTCAGGTGATCCAGCACCGCCTGGAAAGCCCTGGCGTCAGGTTTCGCAACGGAAAGCCCCTCGGCACTAAAAGCAAAATCGAACCATTCAGCCAAAGATGTCTGAAATACATCCGCATTACCATTGCTTAATGCACCAATAATATAGTTCCGTTTTAAACCCTCCAGAGCTTCGAACGCATAGGGGAAGGGTTCAACTCTGTTACGAAAACGCCAGAAAACGGCAAAAGCTTGCTCCGTCAGCTCTGCCGCTTCGTCGGCCCCATAGCCGGATAGCCGTAAACACTCATCCATCGCCCGCATTCGTGAACGAGTGACAAAATGAGTCAGTTCCGGGTGACGGTGGGCCAGACTCATACGATAACCGCGTAATTCTCGCTCCGTGAAACGGGCAGTCAATTTCGGCGCATGCTGATTCAACCATTGATAGTGCGCTTTCTCAGCCTGGATAATCACAGGGCTGACATCCCAAAGAGTATCATCCAGGTCGAAAACAACCGCTTTTATGCTCATCTTCAGTATTTACCCTTCATTATTTTGATTCTTTTTGCGTCGTGCTCTGGGGTGCGCCTTATCATAAACCTGCGCCAGATGCTGGTAATCCAACCGGGTGTAGATCTGTGTACTGCTGATATCAGCATGACCGAGTAACTCCTGCACGCCGCGCAGGTCGCCACTGGACTCCAGAAGATGACTCGCATAAGAGTGCCTCAACCGGTGTGGGTGCAGGCGATCCGTCATTCCCGCCTGCTGACCAGCTTTTGCTACCCGCTGCTGAACCGCTGCGGGGGTGATACGACGGCCTCTCTGGCTAATAAAAACCGCAACTTCCTGATTATCCTTTAACCACTGGCTTCTGACCGATAACCACGCTTTCAGCGCCACAGCGGCCTTCCGACCCAATGGTGAAAAGCGCTCTTTACGGCCTTTACCCATCACCCGTAGTTGTTGCTGAGTAAAATCCACAGCGTTGAGGTCCAGAGAAACCAGCTCCGCCAGCCGTAAACCACAACCATAAAGGAGTTCAAGTATCGCCTGATCTCTCACCACAATCACAGGCTCGCCTCCCTCTTTTGCGCCTCGGGGCTGATCTAAAAGCCCCTGTAACTGATCAATATCCACAGGCTTAGGTAACAGCTGCCCGGCTTTGGGAGCCCTCAGACCATCGGCTGGATTGATGCTTAAAAGGCGCTCTTGCTGTAAAAAATTCAGAAAACTTCTGATGCTGGAGAGGTGTCGCTGAATAGAGCGCGGGCTTAACCCCTGCTGATGACGGCAAGCCAGGTAATGCCGTATCTGTTTACGACTCAGGGAACCCCATTCAGGCTGAAAGCCAGTCCCCAGCAGATGCCTGAGAAACTGCTCAAGGTCACGACGGTAGTTATTCAGGGTATGGGGTGAACCTTGTTGCCGGGCAAGACCAGCCAGAAATTGTTCAAGCAGAGGATCAGTGACTGGTGTCTCGCTATCCATCCGTGCAACGACCCTGAATATTAACGCAGATGATGCAGTAAACGGGCGACAACATCAGCAACATAAGCGGCAAACTCAGTGCCCATCTCCGAGCGGAAGTAATCCGGGTTTTCACTACCCAGCAACAGGTAACCTTTAACATCACCCTGATTCAACGGAATCACCGCAGCGGAACCATCCGCAACCATTCCCAGTTCAAACAGCTGCTCCAGCTGTTCAGCCGAGACCTGGCCACAAAACGTCCGGTTGTTCTGCAGCAGAGCCTGTGTCAGGGCGGTCAGACTATTATCTGCTTCCGTCACAAGCTGCGAAGTATTCACCAACTGTGACGTATTGATCGCATCAGCACGGCCTTGTCCGGTAAGAACCAGTCGACTATGTCCAGTACCAAAGCTGTTACGTAGCTGCTCAGAAAGCGTCGAGGCCAGGTCATTCAGATCGTCCACCTCCAGCAGTGCCAAAATCATGCGTCGCACCCGTGAGAGCTGCATATCATTGTGGCGTGCCGTATCCAAAAGATCCTCCAGATGATCTTCACGCTCAGCCAAACGTTCACGCATCAGTGTCATCTGGCGCTCCAGAAGAGACACAGCCTGACCACTGGGGTGCGGCAGACTCAGCTCCATCAGAAGTGCTTCATGCGTCTGGAAAAAATCCGGATTTTCTTTCAGATATTCAGCAACCGCCTGAGCATCAGCCTCACTTTTGGAGAATGTCATAGGTAGATTTGTCCTTCAAAAACCCGTGCCGTAGGGCCTGTCATCATGACAGGCTTGTCCTCACCGGCCCATTGGATTTTCAGTGTACCACCGGGAAGATGCACTTCTACCATTTCATCGAGCAACCCTTGTAAGCGCCCCGCAACAACCGCAGCACAGGCACCGGTTCCGCAGGCCAGCGTTTCCCCTGCGCCTCGCTCATGAACTCTTAGCCGAACTTCATTACGGCTAACCACCTGCATAAAGCCAACATTCACCCGATTAGGAAAACGTTCGTGATTTTCAATTTTAGGGCCCAGGCTATCAACCGGAGCATTATTCACATCGTCCACGAGTAAAACACCATGGGGATTGCCCATGGAAACCGCGCCAATCGAAAAGGCTTCACCCTCAACCTCGAGCAGATATTTCTCCTGCTGCTGGTCAGCAATAAAAGGGATCGACTCAGGAAGCAGGTGCGGTATCCCCATATCAACGGTGACACCATCATCTGTCAGGTTCAGCTGGATATTACCACCGCGGGTTTCTACATTGATGGTCTTTTTGCTGGTCAGGCGTTTATCGTAAACAAAACGGGCAAAGCAACGGGCACCGTTACCGCACTGCTCCACTTCACTGCCATCTGCATTAAAAATCCGATATTTAAAATCCATATCCGGATCTGTCGGCGGTTCAACAATCAGCAACTGATCAAAGCCGATACCAAAGTTGCGATCCGCCAGTTCACGAACCTGATCAGGGAAAATTTTCGCCCGTTGCGAGACAAGGTCAACCACCATAAAGTCATTGCCCAGCCCGTGCATTTTGGTAAATTTTAAAAGCATATTTAACCTATTCGTTGCCCCTGATACTGCAAGGGGTGACTACTCGCTGCCTCGCCTACGCGATACCTTAGTCGACATAAGCGTTCCCACGCAGAATGTGGGAACGAGGTTAACGATATTATGAATCAGGCCGGGAGCACTGTTTCACCAGCAATTTGTTGTTCAAAGGTTTCCCGACGACGTACCAGGAAACTTTGCTCACCATCCACCATCACTTCTGCAGCACGGTTACGGCTGTTGTAGTTGGAGGACATGGCAAAACCATAAGCACCCGCAGAGCGAACCGCCAGCAGATCACCCTGCTCCAGCGCCAGCTCACGATCTTTACCGATAAAGTCACCGGTTTCGCAGATCGGGCCAACCAGATCATAATTAGATTTTTTCGCATCTGCCGCTGGCTGTACTACCGGGATAATATTCTGCCAGGCACTGTACAGTGAAGGGCGCAACAGATCATTCATAGCCGCATCGACAATAGCAAAATCTTTCGCTTCGGTCGGTTTCAGGTACTCTACCCGGGTTACCAGAATACCTGCGTTAGCCGCAATAGAACGGCCCGGCTCCATAATCAGCGTCAGATCACTGTCACCCAAACGCTCCAGCACCTTAGTCGCGTACTCGCTTGGCTCCGGCGGGGTTTCATCGTCATAGCGCACGCCCAGACCACCCCCCAGGTCCAGGTGTTTAATATTAATGCCCTGCTCAGCCAGCTTAGCGATCAGATCCAGCAGGCGATCCAATGCATCCAAGAAAGGCGCGCTCTGGGTCAACTGAGAACCGATATGGCAATCAACACCTTCCACTTTCAGGTTTGGCAAGCCTGCGGCCTTCAGATAAACGGCTTCAGCGCGCTCGATGGAGATACCAAACTTGTTCTCTTTCAGGCCGGTGGAGATATAGGGGTGCGTCTGAGCATCCACATCGGGATTCACACGCAGAGAAACGCTCGCCTGCAGCCCCATGGACTCGGCAACATCATTCAGACGATCCAGCTCGGCTTCAGATTCCACATTGAAACACTTGATGCCCACCTGCAGGGCCCGACGCATCTCATGGGCCTGCTTACCAACACCAGAGAAGATCACCTTTGACGGATCACCACCGGCAGTCAGAACACGCTCCAACTCACCAACTGAAACAATATCAAAGCCAGCTCCCAGACGAGCCAGCACGTTCAGTACCGCCAGATTTGAGTTGGCTTTTACCGCATAACAAATCAGGTGTGGTTGACCAGCCAGCGCTTCATCATAAGCACGGTAGTGGCGCTCAAGAGTTGCGCGGGAATAGACATATAGCGGCGTACCATACTGCTCCGCCAGCTGGTTAACAGCGACATCTTCTGCAAACAGGGTGTCCCCCTGATAGTTAAAAAAATCCATAACTGTCTCACCGATGTGGGTATCTGCCTGCAGCAAATACCAAAAATTTGAGGTGTGCAGGATGACAAGACATCGCCACCCTGAATAACATAGGCCTTACTGTGCCTGTGCGCCGTTAGTCGCCGACTCTGACGACGTTTCCGGCAGATAGAGCGGCCCTTTCTGACCGCAGCCCGCCAACGCCAGTGTAATTAGGCACAAGCTCACAATCGCTTTAAGACGACACATATCAGCTGCGTGCCACCAGTGCTTCGCGACCGCGTTTAACCGCCGCACGAACCTGATCAGGAGCGGTGCCACCGATATGGTCACGGGCACTGACAGAACCTTCCAGAGTCAGCACTTCAAACACATCTTCGGTGATGGTATCGGAGAACTGCTGCAGCTCTTCTAACGTCATCTCACCCAGGTCTTTACCGGTTTCGATACCGTAGGCCACAGATTTACCGACAATCTCGTGGGAATCACGGAAGGCGATACCCTTACGCACCAGGTAATCCGCCAGATCTGTTGCAGTGGAGAAACCACGCAGCGCCGCTTCACGCATCTCTTGTTTACGGGACTCAATGGCCGGAATCATATCGGCAAAAGCGCGCAGTGAACCCTGCAGAGTGTCTACCACATCAAAGATCGGCTCTTTGTCTTCTTGGTTATCTTTGTTGTATGCCAGCGGCTGAGACTTCATCAGCGTCAACAGAGAGAACAGATGACCAAAGACACGGCCGCTTTTACCGCGCACCAGTTCTGGTACGTCGGGGTTTTTCTTCTGCGGCATGATTGAAGAACCGGTGCAGAAACGATCCGGCAGGTTGATAAAGTTAAACTGAGCCGACGTCCACAGCACCAGCTCTTCCGACATACGGGACAGATGCATCATGATCAGGCTGGCCGCAGAGGAAAATTCAATGGCAAAGTCACGATCAGATACAGAATCCAGCGAGTTTTCTGTCGGACGCTCAAAGCCCAGCAGCTCAGCGGTCATATGACGGTCAATCGGGTAGGTCGTACCCGCCAGAGCCGCAGCACCCAAGGGCAAAATATTGATCCGTTTACGGCAGTCCTGCAGGCGCTCGTAGTCACGATGCAACATCTCAAACCATGCCATCAAATGATGACCAAAGGTCACTGGCTGAGCAGTCTGCAGATGAGTAAAGCCCGGCATAATAGTATCGGCTTCTTTTTCAGCCAGACCCAGAAGGCCTTCCTGCAGGCGGTTCAGTTCAGCACTGATCATATCAATCTCATCACGCAGATAAAGACGAATATCAGTGGCTACCTGATCGTTACGGGAACGGCCGGTGTGTAGTTTCTTACCTGTGATGCCGATCTTTTGCGTTAAGCGAGCCTCGATGTTCATATGTACATCTTCCAGCTCCACAGACCACTGGAATTCACCATTGGCGATCTCTTCACGGATCTCAGTCAACCCCTGAATAATCTGTTCACACTCATCTTCCGTCAGCACACCAACCTTAGTCAGCATCTTCGCGTGGGCGACAGAGCCCTGAATATCCTGATTCGCCATGCGCTGGTCAAAATCAACGGACGCGGTAAAGCGTGCTACAAAAGCATCCGTAGGTTCATTGAAACGGCCGCCCCATTGCTGGTTGGTTGTCTGTGTCGTGCTCTCTTGCTTAACGCTCATTTTAATTCCTCATGCCGGAGACTCTGCCTGTCAATCCTGACCCCTGCACTGGCGGGTTATCCTCAGCGGGTATCAGGCACAGAGTTAAGCTAACTTTTGTCAGCATTATAACAGTAAGCCCGCTCTTAATGGCATGGTCATATGCTCTGATATTTCGTTTTAATCATCAGGTTTTATGGAAAAAAAACGGCGAAATGATCTGTATCGGTGTCTATTGCAGGCGGCTTTGTTAGAATCAGTACAACGACCATTTTTGGCGGCCTCCGACCCGACAGCCATCAGAGGCAACGATCGTTGCTGCCATCAGGGAACGCCGTTCACAGACAAACAAGAGTTTCTATCTCCATGAGTCAGCAAGTTATCCGTATCGCAACCCGTAAAAGCCCCCTGGCCATGTGGCAGGCGGAACATATTCAGGCCCGCCTTGAGGCGCTTCACCAGAATTTGACCGTTGAACTGGTGCCGATGAGTACTCAGGGTGATAAAATTCTGGATACGCCTTTGGCAAAAATTGGTGGCAAGGGCCTGTTTGTAAAAGAGCTGGAACTGGCCATGAGTGAAGGCCGGGCCGATATCGCTGTACACTCCATGAAAGATGTCCCTATGGTACTACCGAAGGGCTTTGCTCTGCCGGTAATCTGCGAACGGCACTCACCAACCGATGCCTTTGTTTCCGGCAAATACGCCAGCTTTGATGAGCTGCCACAGGGTGCTATTCTGGGCACATCCAGCCTGCGGCGCGAGTTACAGGCACGGGCCAATCGTCCGGATCTGGATGTCAGAAGTCTGCGTGGCAACATCCAGACCCGCATGGGTAAAATGGATGCCGGTGAATACGACGCCATACTGCTGGCCACTTCTGGCCTGCAACGCATGGAGCTGGACGAGCGCATTCGCCACGAGATGACACCAGAACAGAGCTTACCTGCCGTCGGTCAGGGTGCCTTGGGTATCGAAACCCGTGAAGGTGATACCGAAATCATCAAACTGCTGGAACCACTGAAGCACGAAGACACCTGGAACACCGTTCGCGCTGAGCGCGCCATGAACTGCCACCTTGAAGGAGGCTGCCAGGTTCCTATCGGAGGTTATGCCGTGCTGGTAGATAACGGTGAAAATATCCATCTGCGAGCATTAGTCGGAGAGCCCGATGGCACCGTATTACTGCGCGCTGAGAAAACCGGCCCGGTTTCCGACCCGGAAGCACTGGGCATTGCCGTTGCCGAAATGCTGATTGAACAGGGTGCAAAAGAGATTCTGGACAAGGTTTACAACCGGGTCTAAAAAACCGTGCCCGATCCAACGGCCCACTGAATATTCCCGGCCAGCCTCTTCTCTGACCGGGCTTTAACCTGAGCATCCTGACCGCGCCGCAAGGACTGACAGCATCCCATGAACAGCCAACACCTGTTAAGGCACTCGGATCAGCAACCCCTCAAAATCGCGGTTACCCGTCCCAAGGGGCAGGAAGCGTTATTGATGCAGGAGCTGAAGGCAGCCGGTGCCGAACCTTACCATATCCCACTGTTAGCGATAGAAGCTCTGGAAGAAACCCCGGCAGACCGCAGCACGCTACTGGATCTGGATCTTTACAGTAAAGTGATCTGTGTTAGCCCGGTGACCGCTAACCTGTTTCTGGAACGACTGGACCAATACTGGCCACAACCACCAGTCAAGGTTCTCTGGGTCACGCCCGGCGCAGGCACTGCCGCGATTCTGGACGATTACGGTCTACCCGTGGTCTACCCTGAACAAGGGGACAACAGCGAGGCGATGCTGACGCTTCCTGCCTTGACCAGCGTCGCCGGAGAGAAGATCCTGCTCTGCAAAGGTGAAGGCGGACGCCCGTTACTAAAAAGCACATTGGAAGAGCGGGGCGCTCAGGTTAAGGAACTTTTTTTCTATAAACGGGTTTGTCCGTCTATTATGAGCGCTGAACGTGAACTGCTTCAGTCTGAGTATTTTGATGTCATCCTGATCAGCAGTCTGGATGCCCTGAGCCATCTGGTTCATTTAGCCGGAGCCGAGCCCGGCCTATTTAATACCCTTTTACTGGTTTCCAGCCCCCGCCTGAGACAAGAAGCCCGCACAATGGGCTTCAAAAAAATCATCCAGGCCAAAGGAGCCGGTGGTCCATGGCAACAGGCCGCCCTGGAATCCATAGCCAGTCAACGCTAAGCACGAGGCGATGCAATGAGCGATAAAGAGAATAAAACCACGGACACAACACCGGCCGATCAGCCCACTAATGACACGCCCGAGCAAAAAGCCTCTACGGAGCAGGGCCCCGGCTTTGTTATGGTCGGTGAAAGCACCTCTGAGCCTGCGACGGATAAGAAAGAAGCGGCTAAAGCTGCAGATAAAGCGAAAAGCTCTGAAAGACACACAACCTCAGAGAGCGCTAAAGATGCAAAAGCCAAATCAGCTCCTGCGGATGGCACAGCTTCCGATACGGCAAAGCCGGCTTCAGCAGAAAAACCCACCGCCAGTAAAAAACCAGAAATATCCTCAGCAAAACAGGAGACTAAAGCCGGAACATCAGACAAAGGGGGTTCTGTCATTGCTCTTAGTGCTCTGATTATTGCCTTGGGAGCTGCCGGGCTTGCGGGTTATACCTTCTGGCAGCAGCAGGAAAAAACCGCACAGGCACTAACTCAACTGAACGAGCGGAACAATCAGCTGGAAGCTCAGTTGCAACGCCAGGTTCAGACCCTGAACAGCCTTCAGTCACTCCCCGTCACAACCCGACAACTGGAGACCCAAAGCCAGAGCCTGCAAGAAAAGCAGGAGCAGCAGCGACAAAATCTTCAGGAACTTGCCGGTGCCTTTGCCAGCAGCCAGGGGCCAAAACCTTCTGACTGGCTACAGGCAGAAGCGGAATATCTGCTGCGCCTGGCGAATCATCGCCTGCAACTGGAAGGTGACCTGACCGGTGCAAAAACCCTGCTAAGCAGTGCTGATGAACGCCTGGCAAAAGCCGATAACCCAGCACTGTTTGCTGTTCGTCAGGCGATTGCCAATGAGCTGGCGGCGCTGAACAGCATCTACACGCTGGACCAGAGCGGCCTCTATTTCAAACTCAGCGCTCTGGAAACTCAGATCCAGCAGCTTCCTCTGCCAATGGACCCAGAAAGCCGCAGCGCATTTCATCAGACTCAGCTGGAAGAGACTCAAGAGCAAAGTATCTGGCAAACTCTATGGAACGAGGCCAAAACACTGATCGTTGTGCGGCACCGTGATGAAAAAATCACCCCTCTGCTTCCCCCTGAAGAGAGCCTCTACCTGCGACATAATCTACGCCTGACCTTGCAGCAAGCCCAGATCGCCCTACTAAAAGAAGAGCAGGCGCTGTTCAACACCCTGATCAAGCAAGCGATAGACTGGGTAAGCACTCATTTCGACCAGAGCGCCACCCGAACACAAGGTGTATTAAGCACTCTGAAAGCATTTTCCGAACAGAGCATTCGTCAACAACGCCCGGATATATCGGCATCATTAAACCTCCTGCGAGACTTGCAGAAACAGCGCTTCAGCAGCTCAGCCCCCGGTACTGCACCAGAAAATAAAGCGCCCGAAGTGAATGGGGATGTTAAAAACCCAACAACGGAGGCACCCAGCGCATGAAACGCCTCTACATCGCCGCAATATTAGCATTGGCTGGTGGTATGTTTGCCGGCCTTCTGATGCAGGAAGACCCCGGATATATTCTGATCAGCTGGGGTAAAACTACCATCGAAATGTCCTTCTGGATCGGTGCACTCGTGTTTAGCTTAGCCCTTGTGGGCTTTCATCTGCTAATGCGCCTGCAATCCGGTGTTCGTCACCCCCTGAAGGCAATAAACGTTTTCTCCAGCTCAGGCAGAGATAAACGCGCCCTAAAAACCACAGTAAAAGGCCTGCTTCTGATGGCCGAGGGGCAATGGCGAAAAGCCGAACGTCTGTTAAAACGCTCGGCTCCCCGTTCCGGCGCTCCTGTCATCAACTATCTAGCAGCAGCACGGGCAGCTCACGCTCAGGGGCGTTACGAGCAAAGCGACCAACTATTAAAAGAAGCACTTGAAAGCACTCCAGGTGCAGAAACAGCCGTTGGTCTGTCTCAGATTGAATTCCAGATGGAGCGTGGCCAGTACGAGCAATGCCTCGCTCAGCTCCTAAGATTACAGAAAAAAAATCCCCGTCACCGCTGGGTGCTGAAAACCTTGCTGAAAGTGTATCAGAAGCTTGAGGATTGGCAGGGGCTGAAAACACTTTATCCACAGCTACTGAAACAAGACATTCTGACGGATGCCGAAGGTAAGCAGCTGATGATACGCCTGCACCTAGCAATGCTGGAGCAATGCAACAGCCTTCCTCAGAAAGACTGCCTGGAAGCAATCCAGAAAATCTGGAAAGAGCTGCCTTCGGAGTTTAAAAAGGAGCAGCAGCTATCGGAAGCCTACGCCCGGGTGCTGCATAGCTGTAAAGCCGATATTCTTCTGGAACGCTTTATCACCGAACAGCTACGCCAGAGCTGGCAGGAGCATTTGGTGATTATCTATGGGCTACTGGAGAAAGGCGATGTTCGCCAACAAATGAACCAAGTCGAACAGTGGCTGAAAAATCATAGCGATAGTGCCGCCCTTTATCTGACAGCGGGGCGCGTTGCCTTACGTAATCAGTTGTGGGGCAAAGGCGCAGACTTTATGGAAGAGAGCTTCCGCCTACAGCCTCTTGCAACCACTGCAGCAGAGCTTAGCCGACTCTATTCCGCCATGGGACGTACAAGCAAAAGCCGTACTTATTATCGTTATTGCCTGGATCTGGCGGGCTATCATCTACCCAGTCTGCCGATGCCTAAAAACACGGTACGTTAGTGATACAGAGATGTACAAGCCAACCTCAGGGAAGGTAAATGAAAATAATTCTCAAAAAGGCTTTACATCAAAGATGATAACGAATATCATTTGCACAAGCTTAAGGGATTCGCCAAATCACTAAGCCGATTTAAACCACGTTTTAACAGGTTCAGGTTCCCGTTGTTACTGGTTTATCTCCTCATCAAGCTAATCACGGTCTCGCCCGGAGAACTCCCATTCTCCGGGCATTTTTTTATCTGCGCTATATCCATGCGGAGCACCACAAGAGCTGTGGCCATGGTTATGTTGGAAGAGATACACAAGACATAAAAAAAACAGCCGCATCAATATGATAACGGCTGCTTTCTCTTATGCTTTCCGGTTTTTAGTGCTTAATCTTCTTCTGGCTTAAAGTCCGTGCTTGTGCGCTTGCGGATCATGCCAAAGCCAACACTTTTACGTTCAACAGGAGCGACACGTTTTTTCACGCTCCCATCGGCAGATTTCTTCTGCTGGCGTTTCTGTGCTTTCTTCTCCTGCCCTTTTTTCTTTTCTTTCAGGGCTTTCTTCTCAGCAGCAGTTTTAGGCTTTTTCTTACCAACCGTTTTACCATTAGCGCGCACATCTTTCGGGCCTTTGTATTTGCCCTCCAGACCTTTAACTTTAACTTCTTCAAAACGAACCTGGATGTAACGCTCAATGGCAGCCTTCAGATTCCACTCATAAGAAGTGATCATAGAAACCGCAGTGCCGGTTTCACCCGCACGACCAGTTCGGCCAATACGGTGGACATAATCGTCACCTTTGCGCGCCATATCGTAATTGATAACCAACCCGATACCGGAAATATCTAACCCACGGGCGGCTACATCTGTCGCGACCAACACATCTATATGCCCACGGCGCATCAGGTTCATCACATGATTACGCTGATCCTGTGTCAATTCTCCATGCAGAACACCAGCACGCAGATCTTTATAGCGCAGAAAACCGCCCAACCGGTCGGCATCAACACGCTTATTCACAAAGACCAAGGCTTTTTCGTACTCACGGTCCTGCAGCAGGCGTACCGCCATGGCATCTTTATGTTTTACACCATCGGCCAGAAGATATTGTTGGGTAATATTCTCATGCTGGTCACGCACCGTATTAACGATAACGGTTTCCGGCTCAGTCAGCACCCGGTCGGCAACATCGCGAATACCTTTACGACTCAGGGTTGCTGAAAACAGCATGGTTTGTCGCTCTTTACGACAAAAATCGACAATTTTCAGTACCTCTTCGCTCAACCCCATATCCAGCATACGGTCTGCTTCATCAAGAATAAGGTATTCCAGATCATTCAGATCCAGTGAGTCCTTTTCCAGATGCTCTAGGATCCGACCTGGCGTAGCGATAATAATTTCCGGGTTTTTACGCAGCATGGCACGCTGAAACTTGAATGTCTCACCGCCAATAATCCAGGTTGCCTTGACATGAGTGAAGGCTGACAGCTCGGTAAAATGCTTATAAATCTGGCGCACCAACTCACGGGTTGGTGCCAGAATCAATGCTCTTGCACCAGAATTAGGGGCTGCGTTTTCCAGAAACTGATGCAACATCGGCAATAAAAATGCTGCTGTTTTACCGCTACCGGTTTCTGCACTGACCAGCAGATCTTTTTTTGTCATCGCCGCGGGAATCGCTTTTGACTGAACCGGAGTCGGTTCAGTAAATGACATTTTTTCCAGCGCCTTCATCAGACGTTCATGCAGGGAAAGCTCGGTAAACAAAGATTACACCTCAAAAATACTTTCAGAATCAAAGCGTTAGATCGCACAAAAACGGATCAGTATTCCGGTGAAGTTTTAACGCTTTTGATGGGAGATCAGAAGTCTAATGAAACTCAGACTCTGTTAATTACTACTTATTTCAATTGCCGTGAAGCATAGCACAGCCATCGTCCCAGGCAGATAAAAAACAGGCCACACCCATATAAAAAGCTGACTTTATCAGCGATATCTGTGCCAACGCGGGTTTCGACTATTTAAGCATCCGTGATGTAAGTACAGCCGATCCCGCCAGTTACTCCCAGAATCCAGCTAAAATCCGCTCAAAGCCACGATTGACGGGAGGCACAGCTTACCGCATGATGACAGGCCTGTTTACCTCTACCGACGCCCATCTAACTTATTGAAATAATTACATAAAATGTAATTATCCATAAAAAACACAATATCGCCTACCCGAAAGACTTAAAATCATAATACGTACATACAATCACAGCATCATAGCCCTTTGCCTATTCGGAAAATAATTACATCAACAGGTTGGGGTTAACCGCCACACTGTGGGCAGCCTCCTGTGAAATCAGCCCCTCTGCCAGCATCAGTTTCAGGCACTGATCCATAGTCTGCATACCCTGGCCAGCACTGGTCTGAATGACTGAGCTCATCTGAGCGATCTTATCCTCACGAATCAGGTTACGAATCGCAGGGTTCGCTGTCATAATTTCATGGGCAGCAACCCGGCCACCACCTTCTTTTTTCAGCAGTACCTGGGATATCACGCCCTGCAGGGACTCGGAGAGCATAGACCGCACCATGGATTTTTCCTGAGCCGGAAAAACGTCAATAATGCGATCAATCGTTTTTGCTGCTGAATGGGTATGCAGCGTGCCAAATACCATATGCCCGGTCTCCGCCGCGGTCAGTGCCAGTCGAATCGTTTCCTGATCCCGCATTTCACCAACAAGGATAATATCCGGGTCTTCCCGCAGCGCAGAGCGAAGTGCATCACGGAAGGAGTGAGTATCCCTATGGACCTCACGTTGGGTAATCAGGCATTTTTTGCTTTCGTGGATAAATTCGATAGGATCTTCGATGGTAAGAATATGCTGACATTTGCGGGCATTGATGTAATCCAGCATAGCTGCAAGGGTGGTACTTTTACCGCAACCTGTCGGGCCTGTTACCAGAACCAGCCCCCGGGGGAGCATCGCCAGCCGCTGAAAAGTCTCACCCATACCCAGTTGTTTCATTGTCAGAACAGTACTGGGAATGGTGCGAAAAACTGCACCGGCGCCACGGTTATGATTGAACGCATTCACACGGAACCGGGCGATACCGGGAGCGTCAAAGGAGAAGTCAATCTCCAGAAACTCTTCGTAATCCCGGCGCTGCTTATCGTCCATGATACTGTTTATCATCCGGTGTATATCATTATGGCTCAGAGCTGGGACACTGATACGACGCATATCGCCATCGCTGCGTATCATTGGCGGCATGCCAGAGGAAAGATGCAGGTCCGAGGCACCTTGTTTTGCACTGAAAGCCAGCAGTTCGGTAATATCCATGGCCAAAAAGATCCAAATACGTGGGTTTGCTCTATATCCCCGTTCTCATTCCAACCACCACATGGGATACAGAATTAATGACAGCTTCTCATATTGCCAGAAACCTCTCTGAGGTGCGCCAGCAGATCGACACCTGTTGTGCGCAATATCAACGAAATTCTACTGACGTCACGCTACTTGCCGTAAGTAAAACCAAACCTGCTGAGCTACTACAGGCAGCCTATGATGCAGGGCAGCGGGATTTTGGTGAAAACTATCTGCAGGAGTCCCTAGACAAACAGCGGGAACTGGCCGATCTGGAGATCAACTGGCACTTTATCGGCCCGATTCAGTCCAATAAAACCCGGGCTATTGCTGAAAACTTCCAGTGGGTACACAGTGTTGACCGTCTGAAAATAGCCCGCCGTTTAAGCGAGCAGCGCCCCACGGATCTACCACCGCTGAACATCTGTCTTCAGGTCAATATCAGCGCCGAAGAGAGCAAATCCGGTGTGACGGTTGAAGAATTGCCGAATCTGGCCAGAGAGGTTGCCGCGCTGCCAAACCTGAATATGAGAGGCCTGATGGCCATCCCGGCACCGGCTGACACTTTAGCAACTCAACGGGAGCCTTTGGCCAAACTTCGCAAAGCAATAGAAGCACTCAAAGCAGAACATCCACAACTGGATACCCTGTCTATGGGTATGAGCGGAGATCTTGAAGCGGCCATTGCCGAGGGCTCTACCATGGTTCGTATCGGCACAGCCATTTTTGGTGCCCGGGATTATTCCAGCGTATCTTAGCCCCACTCAGGCAAGCCAGCTAAAAAACACCACCAATAATCCGCCATTGAAAGCGGAAAACAGATTCAGAGGTCCAACATGCAAGCAGTGAAACTCGCTTTTCTGGGAGCAGGCAACATGTCCGGCAGCATTATTGGCGGCCTGATCGCTAAGGGCGTTCCCGCAGAAAATATTATTGCCACCCGCCGCTCCGAAGAACGCCTGTCGGAGCTGAAATCCCAGTTCAACATCACCACCAGCAGCGACAATAATGCTGCGGTTGCCAAAAGCGATGTAGTGATTTTAGGGGTAAAACCCCAAATGATGCAGGAGCTGTGCAGCGAGATTCGCGAACAGGTACAGAAGAGCAAACCCCTGATCGTGTCTGTGGCAGCAGGTCTGAAATCAGAAACCCTGGAACGCTGGCTGGGCGGTGATGTTGCCGTAGTTCGAACGATGCCGAATACCCCTTCTCTTCTGGGTTGTGGTGCAACGGGCCTTTATGCCAACAGTAAAGTAACCGGAATTCAGCAGGAGCTGGCGGAAAAACTGATGCAGGCGGTCGGGTTGGCACTTTGGGTTGAAGATGAAGCTCAGATGGACGCTGTCACCGCAGTTTCCGGCAGCGGCCCAGCATACTTCTTTCTGGCGATGGAGGCATTGCAGAAAGCCGGTGAAAGCGTTGGCTTAAGTGCCGAAGTTGCCGAGAAACTGGCCATTCAGACAGCCTTGGGTGCCGCCCGCATGGCATCCGAGAGTGAAGATGATGCCGCAGAGCTGCGCCGTCGAGTCACTTCTCCGGGTGGCACCACGGAACAAGCACTAAACACCTTTAATGACGGTGGTCTGACAGAGCTGTACAGGAAAGCCGTAAAAGCAGCCGCGAACCGCGGTCAGGAGCTGGCGAACCAGCTAGACCACTAACCCCAAAACCGCTCTGTACCGATAAAAAGGTGGTTATTTCTCAGATTTAAGCTGGAAATAATCACCTTTGCCTCCATACAATAGAGCTATAAACGACTTAAAAGATCATACTGCCGCTTGAATCGGCTGCAGAAAAGACTCAAAACCCAGCTTTGGAGCACTCACGCGATGGGACAATCTGTAGGTAATGCCGGCGTTTTTCTGGTCATGACCCTTATTAATTTATATCTCTTTATTATGATGCTGCGTTTTATTCTGCAGTTTTCACATGCGGACTTTTATAACCCGATCTCACAAGCTATCGCCAAGGCGACCTCCCCTCTGGTGAACCCACTACAAAAGGCACTGAAACCTGTAAAAGGTATCAGCATCGCAACTCTGGTCGTTGCTTTCTTTGTGAAGTTAATCGGCATCGCATTAGTATTCCTTATTGCCGGTGAAGGGCTTCCACCTGTAATGAATCTGATCCTGGGTTCTCTGACCGGCATCATCACAACCCTTCTGGACATCTACTTCTATGCCCTGATCGGTTCAATCATTCTGAGCTGGGTTGCCCCTCAAAGCAGCCACCCCGGCGCGATGCTGATCTACCAGATTACCGAACCTGTCATGACTCCTGTACGCAATATACTTCCTTCTATGGGTGGGCTCGATCTGTCACCGATCTTTGTCTTTATTGGTATCAATGTTATTGAAATCATGGTGATGGGGACTCTTGGACAGGCATCCGGTATGCCTCGCTACCTGATTGCAGGTCTTTAGCCGTCGGCACCTCACCAAGGGCAGCTCTGGCTGCCCTTTTTCTTTGTTAACCCACCAGCACCAAACCAAACTAAACAGCGATAATCCGTTATTTTTCTTACTGATAAAGCACTGCCTTCTGCTACCGCAACTGTGTTACAGTGAACCTTTCCGTGGCTTGTGTCCCTGCACGTCTGAACACCTGTTTCAACACTTAAATGGCAGCAACTGAAACTCTGTTGCAACCGTTGACCGCAGGGGAGGCTAAGCCGCCCGCAGACATCTTGATTGAGGAAGATCCTGGGAAATGCCTAATGCGATTCCTGAAGATTCTGTCGGTATTGTCGAACCGCAGATTGCCCACTTCGACACCCCGCTGGAACTCACCTGTGGCCGTACACTCGACAGCTATCAACTTATTTATGAAACCTACGGCACACTTAACGCTGACCGCTCCAATGCGGTACTCATTTGCCATGCCCTGAGTGGCACACACCATGCGGCAGGCTATCATTCTGCAGATGACCGCAAACCCGGCTGGTGGGATGCCTATATTGGCCCCGGCAAATGTATTGATACCAACCGCTTTTATGTTGTCTGTCTGAATAATCTGGGCGGCTGCAGTGGCTCTACCGGCCCGACATCCATTGACCCGGCCACGGGCAAGACCTATGGCCCGGATTTCCCGGTGATGACGGTTACCGACTGGGTTAACAGTCAGGTTCGTCTTGGTGATTATTTAGGTATTACCACTTGGGCCGCGATTGTTGGCGGTAGTCTGGGCGGTATGCAGGCGCTGCAATGGTCGATCAACTACCCGGAGCGTTTGCGCAATACCGTTGTGATTGCCGCTGCACCTCGTTTATCTGCCCAAAATATTGCGTTTAACGAAGTCGCCCGACAAGCGATCATAAGCGACCCAGAGTTTCACGATGGCCGCTATGCTGATCACGACACCATTCCACGTCACGGCTTACGCTTGGCTCGGATGGTGGGGCATATTACCTATCTGTCTGAACACTCTATGGGCGATAAATTTGGCCGCGATCTGCGCTCAGATAAGGTCAGCTTTGGCTATGACGTGGAGTTTCAGGTCGAAAGCTACCTGCGCTATCAGGGCGATACTTTTTCGGAAAGTTTCGATGCCAACACCTATCTGTTAATGACCAAAGCTCTGGATTACTTTGACCCGGCTGCTCGCTACGGTGGCGACTTGTCTAAAGCCCTTGGACAAGCAAAAAGTAACTTTCTGCTGGTTTCGTTCAGTACTGATTGGCGTTTCGCCCCATCCCGCTCAGAAGAGATCGTGGATGCACTGACCGAAGCCGGTCGCCACGTTAGTTATGCCTGTATCGAATCACCCCACGGTCACGATGCATTTCTGATACCCAATGAGCGTTATGAAGCGGTCTTCTCTGCTTTTATGGGCCGTGCAGCCAATGAGGCAGAACAGAAAAAGGCCTGCGACAAGGGGGAAACAGCATGCACCTGACACGCCCTGATTTAGCCATTATTCAAAACTGGGTTCAGCCCAAGAGCCGGGTTCTCGATCTTGGCTGCGGTAGCGGTGAACTGCTGGACTTTCTGCAGCAAAAAAAACAGGTTTACGGCTACGGTCTTGAGATTGATGACCAGAAGATCACCGAATGTATTGCCAAAGGCGTTAATGTGATCGAGCAGAACCTTGATGCCGGTTTGAGCAACTTTAAAGACCAGAGCTACGATGTAGTCGTGATGACTCAGGCTCTGCAGGCGATGAAACGCCCGGATCTGATGCTGGAAGAGATGCTGCGTGTCGGCAAAGAATGTATCGTGACCTTTCCGAACTTCGCCTATTGGCGCTGCCGCTTCTATCTGGCGATAAAAGGAGAGATGCCGGTTTCTAAATCTCTGCCGCACACCTGGTACAACACGCCGAACATTCACCTGTCCACCTTTCGGGATTTTGAGCAGTTGTGCAAAAGCCGCAATCTGCAGATTATCGACCGAGCTGTTGGTAACAGCGAACATGAAAGCCATTGGGCAACCAAGTTATGGCCGAACCTATTCGGCGAAGTGGCGATCTATCGGGTAACACGCTGATTCTGAATAATAAGTTGAACCTGAGAACGGCCATAAGCTATGGCGCTCTCAAACCCCGCTTCGGCGAAGTGGCGATCTATCGGGTAACACGCTGATTCTGAATAATAAGTTGAACCTGAGAACGGCCATTAGCTATGGCGCTCTCAAACCCCGCTTCGGCGAAGTGGCGATCTATCGGGTAACTCGCTAGACCGGAACCCTGCGCCCACGCCGGAGTCTGATGGGCAAACGAACTGTTTCTGTGGAGTATGACTATGTGCACATCAACTTTTAACCGCTGGTTGCTCAGCCTAATAGCAGCGGCAACCCTGCTACTTACTTTATCCAGCCCGGCTCAGGCGGAACAATTTGAGCAGGTGGGTGATTATCAGATTCACTACAACGCTTTTACCACAGGCTTTCTTCAGCCTGAGGTGGCTCAATCCTACGGTATCGTCCGCAGCCGCTATCAGGCGATGATCAATATCTCGGTCTTGAAAAAGCAGGTTGATGGCAGCTACAAACCAGTGGAAGCGCTGGTCACGGGCGATGTTGCCAATCTGGCAGGGCAAAGTGTCAATCTGGCATTCCGCACTATCCGTGAACCCAATGCGATCTATCAGATCACCAGCTTTCGTTTTACGGAAGATGAACCGACTCGCTTTCGCCTGAAAGTGCGCTTTGATCCGAATATGGAACCCTATGACCTGAGTTTTATCCGCCGTTTTTATGGTGAATAAAAAAACCTTACAGCACCTCATAAACGCTACCGTGCAGATATCCCGCTATGTTGTCGCCAGAAGACGGCAACAAGTCATAAGATCGATTAAAACAGAGAGCAAAACCCCATGAGCCAGAAACTAGTCCTAGCCAGCGGCAATAAAGGTAAGCTGAAAGAGTTTGGTGAAGTCTTAGCACCGCTGGGTTTTGAGGTTGTACCCCAATCTGAATATAACGTACCCGAAGTAGACGAAACCGGCCTGACCTTTATCGAAAACGCCCTGCTGAAAGCCCGGGAAGCCAGCCGTATCAGCGGCCAACCCGCCATGGCGGATGACTCCGGTATCGAAGTGGATGCTCTGAACGGTGCTCCGGGAATCTATTCCGCCCGCTTCTCCGGCGAAGGTGCCACCGATGCCAAAAACAATGCCAAGCTACTGGAAGAACTGCAAGGATTACCTCAATCCAAACGCACCGCCCGATACTGGTGTGTACTGGTTTATCTGCGCCATGCGAATGACCCAACGCCTATTATCGCTCAGGGTAGCTGGGAGGGTCGTATTCTGGAAGCCCCGGAAGGCGAGGGCGGTTTTGGCTATGACCCACTGTTCTATATTGAAAATCTGAACTGCACAGCGGCATCAATGGAACCCGAGGAAAAAAACAAACACAGTCATCGCGGTAAAGCGACACTGGACCTGGTCAGCCAACTGAAAGCACGGGGCTAAATACCCTCTGCAACAACACCATCAATGTACTGATCGGACCTGCTTATGACTCTGCCACCGTTAAGCCTCTACATCCACATCCCCTGGTGTGTGCAGAAGTGTCCTTACTGCGACTTTAACTCACATGCGGTTGATCGCTTTAAAGCTGTAACAGGTACGCCTGAGGAAGCAGAACTAAGACAGGCGGGCTTACCGGAGCAGGACTATATCGCAGCTCTGATGCGGGATCTGGAGGCCGATCTGGCGGGTGCACAGGGACGGCCACTGACCAGTATCTTTTTTGGTGGCGGCACACCGAGCTTGTTTTCACCGGAAGCAATTGGGCAAATTCTTCAGGGTGTTGAGCAGCGCATCCCTTTTACTGACGATATAGAGATCACGCTGGAAGCAAACCCGGGCACGGTTGAGCAGGCCCGCTTTGAGGGCTATCGCAATGCAGGCGTTAATCGACTCTCCATCGGTATTCAGAGCTTTGACCCAGCTCAGCTGAAACGCCTTGGCCGGATTCATAATAGTCAGGATGCCATCCGTGCCGCCGAAAGCGCCCGCAAGGCTGGTTTTACCCGCTTTAATCTCGACCTGATGCATGGCCTGCCGAACCAGACAGAGGCAGAAGCACTTGCCGACCTGCAGCAGGCGATTGACCTTCAGCCTGACCACCTTTCCTGGTATCAACTCACCTTAGAACCTAATACCGCTTTTTATCAGGCGCCACCTCCGCTACCGGACGATGACACCCTATGGGAGATTCAGCAGGTAGGGCAACGCTTGATCGCAAGCGCCGGCTATCAGCAGTATGAAGTGTCGGCCTACGCCAAACCCGGTTCGGAAGCCCGGCACAATATAAACTACTGGCAGTTTGGTGATTATCTCGCCATCGGTGCCGGTGCCCACGGCAAGATTACCTGGCCGGCAGCCAATGATGACCTGGAGATAGTCCGAACCAGTAAACAGCGCCACCCCAAGCAATACTTGAACGCGGTGGACTATATATCCCAGCGCACAGCCCTTGAGCCGGCAGAGCTACCGGTGGAATTTCTGATGAATGCTTTACGGCTGAAAGAGGGTGTGGATAAAGCACTTTATCCACAACGTACCGGACGACCTCTTAGCAGCTTATCCCCGGAGCTGGAGAAGCTACAAAAGATGGGGTTGATGGAGCTCGGCACAGGTCGACTGAAAACCACAGACGAAGGTTTTATCTATCTGAATGCGGTGCTGGAAACCTTCCTCAGCTCCGAATAAATCATTCTCCAATAGGCATACACATTAGCTGTGGAGTGGCATAGACAGCTTTTCTTCCAGATCCGTGAGCGTGAGGGGGCGGCTATAAAGAAACCCCTGACCAATATCGCAGCCACTATCCGTCAGAAACTCAGCCTGTTCGATCTGTTCAATTCCCTCTGCAACCACACTTAAACCCAGCTGCTGAGCCAACACAATGATTGTCCGGGTAATGGCGCAATCATTCTGACCATGGGGCAGATCTTTAACAAAAGCCCGGTCAACTTTAAGAACATCAATTGGCATCTGCTTCAGGTAAGCCAGCGAAGAGTACCCAGTACCAAAATCATCAATAGCAAGACTTACCCCCAGCCGCTTTAGCTCATGGAGAACCGGCAACATGTCATCCATACTCTCCATCAGCATGCTTTCAGTGATCTCAAGCTCAATCCATTTGGGATCAACGCCCGTATGCTTCAATACGGTCTCTACCTGGCTGACAAAGCCCGGATCCTGGAACTGACGAACGGACAAATTGATCGCCATCCGGACGGGCATACGCCCTGCGTTATGCCAGTTAACGATCTGCTTGCAGGCTGTTTCCAGTACCCAGTGACTGATGGGAAGAATTAAGCCCGTTTCTTCAGCAAAGGGGATAAAATCTAAGGGTGATATAAGACCACGCTCAGGATCATTCCAGCGAATCAAAGCCTCAACGCCGACAATATCCTGTTTCTTCAGGCATACTTTTGGCTGGTAATACAACTCAAGCTGATTATGCTGCATCGCTTTTCTGAGGCGAACTTCAAGATCCAGGCGTTTCTGAGCCTGCTGATTAAGCTCCTGTGAGAAGAAATGGCAATTACTGCCGGTTTGCTGTTTCGCTTTGTACATTGCAAGCTCTGCATTACGCAGGGCTTCTGTTGTATCGGCAGCATCCTGGGGTAAAAAAGCAACGCCAATACTGGCGAAAGCATTAATCGTGTGCGGCCCCAGCTTAACGGTGCGATTAAACTGATAACAAAGCTGATCCAGCCAGTCATTCAGTTTTTCCCGGCTGTTCGTACAGTGCATAATCGCAAACTCATCACCGCCTAAACGCACCAGTATATCCGAGTCACTGACCACCACTTTCAGGCGGTGTGCAGCAGTCTTGATCAGCCGGTCACCGACACTGTGACCCAAAGAATCATTCACTCGCTTGAAATCATCCAGGTCAATAAAAACTAAAACCGTCTGACCATCAAAACCGGAAGCCTCTGACTCAGCGAAAAACTCATCCAGGTTATCCAGCAGAAACTGACGGTTTCCAAGGCCAGTGATCGGATCAAAAAAAGCCAGCTGCTGAATCTTGCGGTCTGTTTCCCGCTGTGCCGTCAGATCTTCACCAACGGCGACAAAACCCTCAATCTCACCTTTTGCACATGCAATCGGTGAAATAGACATGCTTTGCCAGAACAGCTCGCCATTTTTTCGACGACAAAGTAACTCACCGTGCCAGGGTTTACCCTGCCCCAGCGTGGCTGCTAACTGGCGGCGCACCTCAGGGGATGTGCGCCCTGCAGAAAGAAAATCAACATGTCGGCCAATCACCTCATCAGGAGAAAAGCCAGATACCTGACAAAACTGCCAGTTAACATACTCAATTCTGTACTCTGCGTCCGTGAGCATGACGCTACTGCCACTCTGGTCCAATGCATTAGAAAGCTTTTCTCTCTCCCGCTCGGCTTCAAGGCGGCTCGTAATATCATGGACGATAGAGTAAAGCAGTTTCTGGCCATGAAACTCCACCGGGCCGCTGTGTATTTCAACATCCCGGACTTCACCAGAGGCCAGCTTATGACGGAAGACAAAATGATTGCGCTTTTCCTCCTCGGCCTCGACCATCGCCTGAGCAATCTCTTCCTCTGACATCACATTGATATCTGAAGCATTCAAAGACGTAAGCTGCGCATAGTTGTATCCATAAAAGCGACAGGCAGCCTCATTTGCATCCACCAGATCACCAGATTCCGGATCAAAAAGTAATTCAACAACCCGGCTACGCTTAAACAGTTGGTGATAGCGCTGCTCGCTGTCATTCTGGCAACTTTGCCAATGTTTCCGGGATGCACTGACATCTACTAAGTAGCCACTAAAACGCTCAGGAATACCGGTATCGGTCCGATGGATCATCGTCACGCCCGTCACCCAGATATAGTGGCCATCACGGTGGCAAAGCCGGTAATCATTGTGGGTAATACGGGAGGTATCAGAATCAATGACCTGCGAAAAGTCACGTACCAGGCGCTTAAGATCATCAGGGTGAACCAGGTCAGAATAGACCTGCTTTTTTTCCAGGAATGTATTGGCGGTATAACCAGCCAGATCAGCAATATTATCGGTTACATACTGTACCGGCCACAAATCATCGGCAACCGGCCGGGCACCCCATGTAAAAAACACCACAGGCCCGGTATCAAACAAGCTGGGGTTAATATAAGCCTTCCCTTGCGTATTCATTGCCCACTCCAGCGTCGCACGACCTGCACATCCAGAGCATTCTCACAACGCATCCAGCTGCGCGACATTTATTATTAAAATTATATGCAGTCTCTAAGGGTATACCCTAACTCAAACAAAAAAGCCCCTGCAAGAGGGGCTCATCAGGTTAGTAATAATTAACCCGCTTTTTTCTGCAACCACTGATCCAGAGCTGCAATATCATCCTGTTTTAACGTACCAGCAGCCTGCTTCAGCTTGATCATGCTAATCAGGTAACTGTATCGGGTATCAAGATAGGATGTTTGTGCACTGTAATAAGTCTGCTCCGCCTGTAGAACATCAACAATGTTACGGGTACCTACCTCATAACCGGAGCGGGTCGCACGCAGAGCACTCTCAGACGAGAGCAGCGCCTGACGACGGGCTTCCACCTGCTGTACACTGGTAGTTACTTGGATGTAGTAGCTACGAGCACTCAATGCTGTAGAACGACGCTGCAACTCAAGCCCTTGCTCAGACTGATTCAGATAGTGACCGACCTTTCTGATGTTGGCGCTGGTCGAACCACCGGCGTAAACCTGCCAGCCCATTTCAACACCTAAGGCCAGATTGGTCATATCAGTTTCGGCAGAAGAATCTGTATTCTGGTAACTCAGCTCAGCTTTAGCATTAATGTAAGGCAAATATGCAGACTTGGCGGCTTTTACTGCTGTCGTTGCAACATCTGTCTGCTTCTGAGCAGCCTTCACATCCAGGTTATTCGCCAAGGCCAAGTCGATCCAGTACTGGACCGTTGCCGGCTGAGGTGATTCCACTGGAAAGTCTTCTGCCAAAGTATCCAGCTTGCCATAGCTTTTACCCGTCAGCAGCTGCAAAGATTCCTCACTGATCAGCAAGGCTCCCTCAGCACCAATGCGGGCAGCGCGGGCACCATCATAAGCGGCCTGAGCTTCGTTAACACCGGTAATAGGAATCAGACCAACCTTAAACTGTTGTCTGGCCTGCTCCAGCTGACGCTTAATCGCTTTTTCCTGCGCCTGAGCAGAGGTCAGATTATCCTGGGCCCGCAGAACACCAAAGAAAGCTTCCGTTACCCGTACCATCAGGTCCATTTCTGCCGTCTGATACTCATAGCGTGCTTTTTCTGTGCTCGCCTCAGCAACACCAATCTGAGCGATATTTCCTATATTCAGCAGAGGCTGCGTAACGGTCAATGCCAGCTGTGTCTGGTTGTAACTGTCACCAAGATCACTACCCTGATACGTTCCGTCCGGGGAGTTATTCATCAGGCTGCCACCTGCTGTAACCGTAGGTTTAACACCCGCCCAGGCTACACTTTCATCTTCGATAACCGCATTCAATTCAGACTGGGCTATTTTCAGCTGGTAATCGTTCTCCAAAGCATCCTGGTAGACGCCGGATAAGGTTTGCGCCTGAGCATGAATACTCAAAACAGAGATTAAAGCCGCTGAAATAGCGGTAAGTCGTCGCATGGTCTGCTCCTGCACATTATCAATTCGTTCAGATAAAGCGGTTAACAGTGCCTCCTTAAGGAAACACCAAATAGTATAAATAATGTATTTCAGTATAACGTAAGGCCTATCATAGCGAATAAGCATGGATGCCTCATCGCTGCCAGCCATTATTTTAGACTAGACTAATATATTAGTTAACCAAAATAATATTCAGCCGGTAAGTCTCGCAGAGGCTTAAAGCATGCCCAAGTAAGATAATTAATCGGAATTACATCTTTAAGCGAAGACTGTCTGAATAATTCAGAGGATTGGCAATAATGAAGAATTAAGCGGCAAGATTGATCTGGCGAGCCAGCTGCTCACCCAGTTCGGGGGTCTCAACAACACGATAAAGATTAGTAGCCTGGGCCGGACGAACCCCGGTAACCTGCTGAATATTCGGAAACACATCGGACAGGGCCCGTAGGAAACTAAAATAACCACCATAACCGGAGATCATAGAGTCATTCATCGCGCGGTTAACAGCCATGGCCGTTTTACGGGCTTTTGTATCTGCTTCCAGATTCTGACGCAGCATATCAACCTGAGCATTACTATCAATGCCCTGAATATCAGATGCATAGAGAGGTGTCGTTAACAAACTCAGCAACATAGAGAACTGCCCACCCTGCGAATTGTGCAGAGCGGTGTTCATTGACTTGGCAACACCGGTAGACTGTTCTAGCTGATTAACGATTTTCATCGGATAACGACCAATAAAAGCTGACTGTTCTTCCCCTATCGGCCGTATGAAAAATATCTTTACACTTTAATTGCCATATTTTTTTAATCGAGTCCTGAATTGGTCTTTTTTCACCACCAAAGCGCTGGACATCGCCTGTCAGCCTACCTAGACTCTTGGTCATCTTGACGGGGTGCATGGTTGGCTGAGATCGCTGCAAAGCAGCGGAACCCGAAGAACCTGAACTGGGTAATTCCAGCGTAGGAATCGAGAAAGTGAATCCCCTATCTGCTCTGGCGTACAGAGTTAAAGCTGAAACAGGTAGGCGATAAGATATAAAGGCCATTCCCAATCCTGGCCTTCTGATCTGGTTCATCCTCCGGCACAGCCAACCTGTCGCATCGTCATAACTTAACTCGCTGTTTAAACACTGCACTGTTTCGTTCTGCAAATTCAGTTCAGCCGATACTGATGACGGTAAAAGGTAGGTAAGATGCCAAACTCTCAAAATAACCAGAGCACTCCAAACACGCCTCAGGGCCCTCTCAACCAAACTGCACAGGTTGATCAGGCTTCTATTCAGCCGTTCCCAAACTCACGCAAGATCTACATTGAAGGCTCCCGCCCGGATATTAAAGTTCCGATGCGTGAAATCAGCCTGAGTCCCACTACCGGCAGCTTCGGCAGCGAAGAGAACGAGCCGCTGCGCGTATACGATACCTCCGGCCTGTACAGCGATCCGGACGTTCAGGTGGATGTACGTAAAGGTCTGCACCCTCAGCGTAATCCATGGATCGAAGCGCGTGACGATACTGAGATCCTGCCCAAGCTGTCTTCCGAATATGGCCGCATGCGCGAAGCTGACCTGACACTGGAGCCGCTACGCTTTGATCTGCAACGCAAACCGCGTCGCGCTAAAGACGGTAAAAATGTCACCCAGATGCACTACGCCCGCCAGGGCATTATCACGCCAGAAATGGAATACGTCGCGATCCGTGAGAACATGAAACTCGCCGAGATGCGTGAACAGCACCAGTTGAACGAACAGCATCCGGGGCAATCCTTTGGTGCCGCCATTCCGGATGAGATCACACCGGAGTTTGTCCGTTCCGAGATCGCCCGTGGCCGTGCGGTACTACCTGCCAATATCAACCACCCGGAAATCGAGCCGATGATTATCGGCCGTAACTTTCTGACTAAGATTAACGGCAATATCGGTAACTCGGCGCTGGGGTCTTCTATTGAGGAAGAGGTCGCCAAGATGACCTGGGGCATCCGCTGGGGTGCTGACACCGTGATGGATCTGTCCACCGGTAAGAACATTCACGAAACCCGTGAGTGGATCGTGCGTAACAGCCCAGCCCCAGTTGGCACCGTGCCGATTTATCAGGCGCTGGAGAAAGTGAACGGCGTCGCCGAAGACCTGACCTGGGAAGTATTCCGCGATACCCTGATCGAACAGGCAGAACAGGGTGTGGATTACTTCACCATTCACGCCGGTGTACGTTTGGCCTATGTACCGATGACCGCGAAACGTATGACAGGTATTGTCTCTCGCGGTGGCTCCATCATGGCGAAATGGTGTCTGGCGCACCACAAAGAGAGCTTTCTCTACACCCACTTTGAAGATATCTGCCAGATCATGAAGGCCTATGATGTCACCTTCTCTCTGGGTGATGGTCTGCGCCCCGGCTCCGTTTACGATGCCAACGATGAATCCCAGTTTGCCGAACTGGAAACTCTGGGCGAACTGACCAAAATCGCCTGGCAGCATGATGTGCAATGCTTTATCGAAGGCCCGGGCCATGTTCCCATGCATATGATCAAAGAGAATATGGACAAACAGCTTAAAGAGTGTGGCGAAGCACCGTTTTACACTTTAGGCCCTCTAGTCACCGATATCGCTCCGGGTTATGACCACATCACCTCAGGTATCGGTGCCGCCATGATCGGCTGGTACGGCTGCGCCATGCTCTGCTATGTCACCCCAAAAGAGCACCTGGGTCTACCGAATAAGGACGACGTGAAAACCGGCATCATCACCTATAAGATCGCCGCCCACGCCGCTGACTTAGCCAAAGGCCATCCAGCCGCGCAGGTGCGTGATAACGCCATGTCTAAAGCCCGCTTTGAGTTCCGCTGGGAAGACCAGTTCAACATCGGCCTGGACCCGGATACCGCCCGCAGCTACCACGATGAGACCCTGCCAAAAGAATCCTCCAAAGTGGCACACTTCTGCTCCATGTGCGGACCTAAATTCTGCTCCATGAAGATCTCACAGGAAGTACGGGATCTGGATGCGGAGCAGGTCGCCGCCATCAACGCTCAGGCGGAAGAGGGCATGCAGGAGAAATCGAAAGAGTTTATGGAGAAGGGTGCCGAGCTCTATCAAGAGGTTTAAGAGCGGGAGGTTTAAGAACAGGATGTTTAAAAACGGGAAATTTAAGATCAGTAAGCTTATTTAAGCCGCAGGCCGTTTAGCCATAGCGGCTTAAAAGCAGGCAAGAAAAGGATCTCTTGCCTGTTTTTATGCTGTTTTATTATCTGATTGCTCACATCTGTTTATTGACAGAGTATTCTGGCTTTAACCCTTTAGACAGACACATAACGATCTGCTCAAGGGCAACCCTTCTGCACACCATTAGAGACTCTGTTGACAAAAAACCGATATGCGGCGTAACAATGACATTGTCCATTGAGATCAATTTACTGTTGTGATTCGCCTCATCGGCAAGCACATCCAACCCAGCAGCCGATATTTTTTTTGACTGAAGGCTTTCAATTAACGCCTCTTCATCGATCAACCCGCCGCGGGCGGTGTTAATTAAGATGGCACCGTCTTTCATCTGCGAGAAAGTGTCGGCATTCATCATGTTTTCTGTTTCAGGTAATAGCGGCGTATGCAGCGAAACAATATCGGATATGGCTAACAACGCTTCTAAAGAGTCGCATTTAGTGATGCCCAGTTTTTCTGCTTCTTCAGCCGTTTTAGATGAATGGCAGAAAGCGACCTTGATACCAAAGCCTTTCAGCATCGGAATCAATGCGAGAGGAATGGAACCTAATGAGACAAGGCCACAGGTTTTTCCTTTTAACTGGTGAAGTTCGTTGCCGATAAAGGGCGTCCAGTTCCCAGCCTTTACACTGGCACTGTACGCACTAATGCCTCTACTGAGATCGAGTAACAGCGCCATAACATGACTGGCCACTTCATAGGCACAAAAGCCAGGAGTGTTGGTGACATAAATACCGGCTTTATCCGCAGCATTAATATCGACCTCATTGGTGCCGATGCTTTGCAGCGCGATAATTTTCAGGTTGGGTAAATGCGTTAAAGTATCGGCATCGACCTCGGTATATTCCAATGTTAAAGACTCCGCATCCTTAACATCTTCAATCAGATTATTTCCTGTGACCTGCATAAGGGCTAAATCATGGATTCCCCACTCTTTTAAGAGTTGGTTTTCATAATCCAGATCACCTGGCATATTGTAATAAACGACGCTCTTTTTCTGGCTCACTAGAGGCTCTCCTGAACGTACTCAATGTTCTCATCAGACACCAACGCACAGCTTGGCCGCTAGCTCATCCAACAGCGAAGGTTATCAAGCATGGAACAGCAACGTTCAAGCTGTTCAACGCTCACAAACTCATCTGGTTTATGGCCTTGCTCCATACTGCCTGGGCCGCAGACTAAGGTGGCCACGCCTGCCTCATCAAACAAGCCACCCTCTGTACCAAAGGCGACCGTACCGAACGCAGCGCTCTCACTCCAATCAGCAACCCATTGGGCAAATTCTGATTGTGGGTCGGTTAATAGTGGTGGATAGGCTGCGAGCGATTCAAACTGGATGTCGGCTGCGGAGTGAACCGCCTGCATCATCGGTTTGAGGCTTTGTTGAGCATAATCTTGTAGCGCGTTAAAGGTGGTATTGGCGTTAGCTTTTGGCAGATACCGCATCTCTATGTCGAATTGGCAGTATTCAGGCACAATATTTAAAGCGGCACCCCCTTTGATCGTCCCTGTTTGCAAGGTGCTATAGGGCGGGTCAAACCGATCATCTAAATCTTGTTTCAGCGGTTCTGCAAACTCAGTGATTTTGGTAATCAGCTTGGCGGCATACTCAATCGCATTAACGCCCTCAGGGGCATATGCGGAGTGGCACGCATGGCCGTGCACTTTGCAGCGCATGGCGACTTTACCTTTGTGGCCATAGACCGGTTGCATATTGGTTGGTTCGCCAATAATGCACATGGCTGGTTTTTCTGGGGATGCTTTTAGATGCTCAATAAGACTTCGAACACCTAGGCAACCGACCTCCTCATCATAGGAAAAAGCCAGATGTAATGGCATGCGAAGGTTGGCTTGCTGGAACTGCGGAATGGCCTCCAGCACACAGGCGATAAACCCTTTCATATCCGCACTGCCACGGCCGTAACACTTGCCCTCTTGTTCAGTGAGTTGAAAGGGCGGGTGTGACCAGTTTTGTCCATCTACTGGAACCACATCCGTATGCCCTGACAGCATGACACCACCATCACCATCTGGCCCAAGACGAGCATAAAGGTTCGCCTTGGTTTTTTCCTCGTTGAAAATCAGAGTAGATTCGATGCCCAACGTATCAAGATAGTCACGAATAGCCTTGATTAAATCTAAGTTAGATTCTCGACTGGTGGTATCAAACTCCAACAGCGTGCTAAGCAGCTGTCGGAGCTGAACAGAAAGCGTAGCTGAGGGTAAGCTACTCATTACCCGGTACGCCATAACTAGGGGCTTGGCGCGGGTCAAGCGCACGGGTAACGTAAGCCTGCATCTGTGGCTCATAGTCTTGCCAGAGCTTCGACAGCTCGCCAATAGGGTTTTCTTCGGCCCAATCAACACGCAGATCAACTATCGGCCAGGTATAGTCATCAACGACCTTAACCGCGGCAGAGTGTACCGGCCCAGCTTCTCCACCTGCAGCGATACCCGCCGCTAATGCGGTAATTAAACGACTGGTAAGCTCACCATTGGATGCTTCAAAGCTCTGGGTCATAGCTTCAATAACATCAGTGTTAGCCAGCATGTTTCCTGCGGCAACACAACTTTGCGACTTAACCATGTTGTGTGTCCCCAGGGTTTCAGTACCGCTGAAACACGCTGTTTCTCCACTCATGTTGATAACCGTAACCTGACGATAAGCGCTAAATTTATCTTCCGATAGAGCAGCCCTTAATGCTTGGTCAGGCGTTAATCCATCCTGCAGATGCGCAAGGACTTTTTGGCCCAACGCTGGCAGCGTTATGTTTTGACTTGAAACAGCACCCACTCCAGCTAATAGCCAGGGGCAACGAGCCCCAACGGCAATACTCGATGAGCTAATAGCAATGCCTAGCTGGCCACTTTCAGGGCAATACGCCGCAATAGAAATAGTCATATTGACTCCTAATTACTGTTGCTCAGGGATGACGGCAATAATGTCAATTTCCATAAGCCATTCAGGTTGTGCTAACCCTGCAACGACCAGCCCAGTAGAGATAGGAAAGACGCCTTTCATCCATCGGCCTACTTCACGGTAGACCGGTTCACGGAAACGGGGATCAGTAATATAAGTCGTTGTTTTAACCACATGCGACAGGTCGCTACCGGCTTCTTCCAACAATTGTTTGACGTTTTTCATGGCCTGCTCAGCTTGAGCCTGAGGATCGCCAAGGCCGATAAGCTTACCGTCAAAGTCAGTACCAACCTGACCTCGAACATAAACCGTGTTTCCCGCAACAACCGCCTGGCAAAGATCATTATCAAGAGACTGATTTGGATATGTCTCTTTGGTGTTAAACATTCGAATACGAGTATGGGTCGGCATGATAACTCCTGAGTTAAGCTTTGTTGCTGTATTGACGGTACTGGCGTTGAATCACAATTTGATCGGCAATATATTTTGCGTCATGCCATACGCCCCAGATAAAGGTGGAGCCGCGACGCGACAGCCATGGCAGGCCAAGGAAATACACACCAGATTCACTGGATACGCCCCGGTGATGCTTCGGTTGATTATTTTCATCAAAGGCATTCACTTTTAACCAGCTGTAGTCTGTCGCAAAGCCCGTAGCCCAAATAATGGTTGTAATGCCTTTTTCTACAAGGTCCATCTCCAGTACAGGATTTGTCATGCACTCAGGATCAGGTAATAGCTGGTGAGCTTCAGGCTCTTCGGGTAAATCTAAGCCGTTCTTCGCAATATATTCATCCGCTTGTTTTAGCAGCGATAAGTAGTTGTCATCCCCTGCCTGAATATTACGGACTAGGTCATTGTTAAAACGAACAACGCCATTATTGAAGGACTCTGTACGGCCAACTAAATTTAAGCCTTGGTTTGCTAACTCACGGAAGTCGATCGTTTTTCCACCGTGAGCACCGCTTACCGAGATGGTGACATGTTCTTTGCCAGGTTCATTAGCAGCGGCATCCCACAGACCGAGAACACCCAACCACCAAACAAAATCACGACCACGATAGCTCCGAGGCGGACGGTCATGAGGACCAACTGACAGAAAGACATTTTTACCGGCACGCTGCAGTTCATCGGCAATCTGAACACCAGAAGAGCCGGCGCCAATAACCATGACACCACCTTCAGGCAGTTGTTGAGGATTCCGGTATTGGGCAGAGTGAATCTGATAGAGCTCTGGCATTTCCGGAGCAATAGCAGGAATCACAGGAACCTGGAATGCACCCGTCGCCGACACGATGCGCTGAGCGTTAAATATCCCGTCTGATGTTTCAACGGTAAAGCCATCCGCGCCTTCATTTTTGACCGCACTGTATACTTCAACACCGGTGCGTACAGGGGCATTAAATTTTTCTACATAAGCTTCAAAGTATTCTGCAACCTTGTCTTTAGGCACAAAGCTATCTTCGTCAGCACCAGGAAAAGTCATACCGGGAAAGCGGTCATGCCAAGCAGGCCCATTGGCCACCAGTGAATCCCAGCGAGCAGTGCGCCACGCTTCAGCAATACGATTCTTTTCCAGAACCAGGTGAGGTACGTCTTGGCGGGTCAAGTGCTCACTCATGGCAATGCCCGCCTGACCTGCTCCGATAATCAATGTATCTATATCTGTAATATTCGCCGTCATTTATACGCGCCTTTTTATAACTGGGTTCAATTACCCGTAAAGAGAATAAGACCAGCTTATGACAGCGAATAAACACAGTAAATTATTATAAATATACGATCTAAATAGAAAAAATATTAACGCAAAAAATGCATTGAAAACCGGAAAAGGCTGGCAGGGATTTTTTTTAAAAAGATAAGATAGAAAAGAAAAGAGAGCACAGAAAATAAAAAAAGGGATAAAAAAAGGCAAAACGCCACTATAAAAAAATAAAAACAAAACAAGATAAAACACTAAAAAAAGCGTTTCTTTCAACCAATAAAAATCATTAAAAATACAGACCAATCTGAATAAATTTTATGCTGAAAAATTATAACTCTGGCAGTAGTCTATAAATAACTGTGCGGGTTGAGTGGGTTCATTCGTTTTCAGGTAAGCCATTATCAATGTGGAGCTTTCCATCTCATCCAGTATTTCAACATAAGCGAGTTTTTTTCCATCGTATGTCTCATTAGTACTTGGACGCGTCACCAATACTGAAAACCCCTGTCCCTGCCCAACCATGCAACGAACCATCTCGATCGAGGGCGAGGTATAAGCCACTTCCGGGTGCAGCCCCTTTTCAGTGAAAATATTCAGGAAATAATTCCGGCTGGGGATGACATCCAGCAAAATCATAGGCTCACAGCTTAATTCGGCCAATGTAACCGGGCCACCTTTTAGAGCCAGTGGATGCCCTTCAGGTAAAAGTGCATAGGGTTTATGAGGCGCATTCAGCGGGTCCTTGCGAACAGAGTTACCCAGCTCAAGATCGTACAAGAACGCCAGATCGAACTGTCCTCTGTGCAAGCCAATCATGACTTCATGTTGCTCACCGTCATGCAGCTGAATCTCAATATCGGGATAAACAGCCTTAAACCCTGCAATTAATTTAGGCAGATACAAGGGCGCAACGGATGCAAAGCTTCCGATGGAAACTTTACCTCTGGCCTTTTCGCTACCAGCCAATGTATTTTGCTCAAACTCATGGGAAAGACGTAGCAGCTCCCTGGCTTTTTCATAAAAATTACGGCCACTGGGAGTCAAGGAGACACCCTGAGCATGATGCCGAATCAATAGCTTCTGTCCGAATGTATCCTCAAGATTTTTGATCGCAATGGAGATCGAGGGCTGAGCAATATGAAGTTTTCTTGATGCCTCAGCAATACTTTCCGTTTCAACCACTGTGGCAAAATAGTGCAGCTGCTTTAAGGTAAAATGTCTCATGCTCACCCCTTGGAAAAATATCGCTTATCAATAAACCACCTCTATATTTTTCATATGATGCAAGGCATATGCCATAAACCCTATTTTCTTCTCAGAGCAAGCCAATGCCCGCCACCCTGCGTATTTCTATGGAATAAATATTATTCAGCAAACTTATTTCAATATTGATATCACATCCACGCCCCAACCTGGACAGGCCTGCCCTTATTTGGGGCGATTTTGGTTATTTTATATCATTTTTTAAACGCCAATCTTTTTCCACCAAGGATAAATAGCTAGATAGTTTTTTTAAAACCAGAAGAAAACAAAATAATAATTGCCACCGATCCTAATATCGCCACATATTAAATGCACACATTTGAGATCCCAGTGCTCTCAAAGCAGAGCAGTCTCTCATTAATTATTTCAGTTTAAGGTGGCAATTATATGATGTTTGATTGGGACTACATGTTCAGTTTATTCAGTTTATCTGACTTTTGGGTGGCGAGTTTAACCGTCATTAAACTTAGTGTCGCAAGCTGGTTATTAAGTATCGTTTTTGGTTTTGTATTAGCCCTAGGCAAGCAATCTGATTTCGCTTTATTTAATATGGCTTCTAAATTTTATATCTGGCTGTTTCGCAGCCTTCCACTACTTGTTCTACTCATCTTTGTATATAACATGCCGCAAATGCTACCCAGTACTAGCGGCCTTCTTTCAGACCCATTTTGGTCTGGTTTAATTGCCATGGTGTTATGCGAAAGTGCCTATGTTGCGGAGATACACCGAGGTGGCTTGCTCTCTATTCCAAAAGGACAGGGCGAAGCGGCAAGGGCGTTAGGCATCCGTTTTCTAGGCATTCAATGGCTGGTTGTTATCCCTCAAGCATTACGTGTTGCTTTACCGTCACTGGTTAATGAGTACATCTCTATTGTTAAGCTCACATCACTGGTATCGGTCATATCACTAACAGAAATTCTTATGGTAGGTCAGCGCCTATATTCACAGAACTTCCTTGTTCTAGAAACAATGGCGGCTGTTGCCGTGTTCTATATCTTCATTGTGACCATATTCGATTTTCTGCTAAAACGCCTGGAAGACTACCTTGATGTGACAAAAGGTTGTACTAACCAACAGCCGTCAGACGAGCTGATCGAAAAGGTAAAAAATGCACCGGCACCTGAAATCAAACCAACCTCTGAGTTTGACGGCCCGGCATTACAAGCATCCAAGCTGCACAAAGCCTACAACGATGTTGAAGTATTAGGCTCCGTTAACCTGAGCATACAGCAAGGTGAAGTGGTCTCCGTTATTGGCCCGTCAGGTTCCGGCAAAACGACCTTGATTCGATTGCTGAACGGCCTCGAGCAACTCGATAACGGTGAAATTGATATTAACGGGCAGTCATTTCTGAAATTACTGCGCAATGGCCCCGGCAGCAAACCTCGTTTTGTTGAGAGTTCAGAACATCGCAATAAAATCGGCATGGTGTTCCAGAGCTTCAATCTCTTTCCGCATCTGACCGTACTAGACAACCTGTTACTCGCCCCACGGCACCACAATATGGGCAGTAAAGAAGATCTGGAAATGCAGGCGTACCAACTATTGAACAAGGTTGGCATGTTGGAGCACGCCTGGAAATACCCACATCAACTATCCGGCGGACAGCAACAACGTGTGGCGATTTCACGAGCCCTGATGATGCGCCCTCAGATTATGTTATTCGATGAACCCACCTCTGCACTGGATCCGGAGAAGGTCCATGAAGTACTGCAGGTGATCGAAGACTTAGCTCGTGAAGGTATCACCATGGTGATTGTGACCCACGAAATGAATTTTGCTTTCAAGGTATCCGATAGGATTGTGTTTATGGAGAAAGGGCGCGTGGTATGTGACGACGCACCTCAGGTATTGCGTGATGGCCATAACCCTCGTGTAGATGCTTTTCTTAAGGATGTGTCTTTAGCTTAACAAACCATATTGGAGTAACTCATGATTGAACAATGGCAGATAGACCAATACAACGAACAGGGTTTCCTGGTAGTAGAAAACGTTCTGACCCCAGAAGAAATTGCAGCACTACAAAGCGACTTCGATACATGGGTGGAAGAAAGTCGTCAGCATAAGGAGCCTTGGGGAGAAACCCTGGACAAACGCGCTCGCTTTGATATTGAAGGTGATCATAGTGCGGACCACCCATCACTGCGCCGGGTGACATCGCCCACGGAAATCTCCGATGTGTATAAGCGCACAGCACTTGCTTCTCGTGCGGCTACAATTGCCGGCCAACTGATTGGCGGTAGTGGTACACGTTTGCACCACAGCAAGGTGAATTCGAAACTGCCGCATACAGCGACAGAGGTTAAGTGGCACCAAGACTTCCCATTTACACCACACAGTAACGATGACTTAGTGACCTGCCTAATTATGATTGGTGACGTAACGCCCGCTAACGGCCCGTTGCAAGTTATTCCCGGCAGCCACAAAGGGCCACTGTTTTCCCATTGGGACGGCGACCAGTTTACGGGAACCGTTAGTCCAGAAGTTGAAAAACATTATTGCCAGGAGCCTGTTTCCTGCTACAGCCCAGCAGGTTCAGTCTGCTTTATGCACACCCGTGTGCTGCATGCTTCCAGCCCAAATCAGACAGAAGACCCACGCACCTTATTTATCTGCGTATACGCCGCTGAAGATGCGCTGCCGTACGGAGACAACCCATTACCGAGCATCCACACCGGTAGCCTAGTATGGGGTAAAGAGAGCGGTGAGGTTCGCAGTACCGCCAATAAACTGCGCTTGCCAGAAAAACCATCTGGCGCATCCTTTTTTGTTCAACAGGCTGGGAAAGACTCCGCCGACGCTTGATCCCATTGATTTACGAGAGGAATAATCATGACATTTTCTACTTGGTCTACTCGCTCAACCGCCCGTTCTATCGCCATTGGCGTTGTTGGTGCAGTGCTATCGTTCAACTCTTTGAACGCACTAGCATTTAAAGAGTCAGGTAAAATTATTGCCGGTTCAGATATTACTTTTTTCCCTTACGAGTACATGGATGACAACAAACCTGCTGGTTTCGATATTGAGTTTTTAGCGGGTTTATCCAAGGTTATGGGTCGTGAATCTGTCAATGTTGATACACGCTGGGCTAACTTGATTCCCGGTTTGCGTGGAGGACGTTTTGATATGATTAACTCCTCAATGTATATCACCGCCGACCGTATGAAAGTGATCGACATGATCCCTTACCTAAAAAGCGGTGAATCTATTCTGGCCGTAAAAGGGAGCGATTATCAGCCTCAAGTACCCGAGGACTTTTGTGGTCATACCGTTGGCTCCATGGCCGGTACCTCATGGCTGAAACAGCTGCAAACATTGTCGGTAGATTACTGTGAAGCGGAAGGGCTTGAGCCAATCTCCATCAGAGAATATCCAACCGATCCCCAAACCACCCAAGCGATGCTGGCGAACGCAGTCGAGGCTCAAATTACCGATGCAGCGGTCGCCCGTGGTGTGATTGATAAAGTGGGTAACCGTGTCGTTATCTCTTCCAATACTTTGATTTACCCGGTACTGAATGGCTTTGGTGTCAGAAAAGGTAATGATGAAGTAAAAGATGCCTTAATCGAAGGCTTAGAGAAATTCAGCAAAACACCAGAATATGATGCCTTGCTAAAGAAATATAACTTCCAGGCACCAACAGCTGAAGATCTTGATGCACTGATGCCGAAATAGAAATACGGCTACCAAAACAGAAGCCTTGTCGCAGAAAAAGTGATCTCTTGGCGTGCACAGACTCAGTCTGTGCACGCCCCTTACCGGAGAATATTATGTCTCTTTCTATCGAAGAAAAAACGCGAATAGATCTCGCAGCTGCTTTTCGTATCGTTGCACATTTAGGTATGCATGAAGCCGTAGCAAACCATTTCAGTGCCGCAGTTTCCGCTGATGGTAAGCAGTTTCTTATCAACCCTAAGTGGATGCATTTTTCTCGTATTCGTGCCAGCGATCTATTGTTGCTCAATGCGGATGACGCATCCAACAAGGACAACCCTAAAGTTGATGCTACGGCATGGTCGATACACGGACAGCTGCACCAGCGCTTGCCCCACGTACGCGTAGCGATGCACCTGCATCCGGTTTATGCCACGGCAGTTTCTGCTATGGAAAACCCGCATATTCCGCCTATCGATCAGAATACCGCCCGTTATTTTAATCGGGTTTCTGTTGATACGATGTTCGGTGGCATGGCTGATACCGTCGCCGAAGGTGAACGTTTAATCGGATTACTGGAAAACAACAGTCGCCTGTTAATGGGTAATCACGGGGTGATGGTCACCGGTACCGATATTGGTGTGGCTTTTGATGATATCTGGACCTTAGAGCGAGCGTGCCAAATCCTAATCACCGCCTGGTCAACTGGCCGCCCTTTAAATGTACTCTCCGACGAAGTGGCTGAGAAAACAGCCCAGGACTGGGAAAAATTTACCGATTTCTCTCAACAGCACTTCGAAGAGATGAAGGCATTGATGATCAAACAAGACCCATCCGTGCTCGATTAAATCAAGGATACATCTAACGAAACAAAGAGGACAAAGCAAAGGGAACGGAACAAAAGAGACGGAACCAAGGAGCATGCGGGTACACAGATCAACGATATTACGCTAAAGCAGCTCATAGCCCCTGTGTCAGTGGACTTGGGTGTAAAGGATGTTTATTCTTTTTACCCCTGAAAAATATTATCAGTCCACGGTGATTGCATAAGGCAGCATCCTCAACCTGATAGCCACCTGACGAGGTTTGCCATGTATCTACTGAATGGGTCGCCATGGAGACGCACGACGTTACTGTTGACGATTTTTTTCATGCTTTGGCAGGCGTCTAATGCTTTGGCAGATACTCAGCAGTCACTGACGGTCGTCAAAGGAGAAACATCGTCTGTCCTCAGTCTGAATAAGATTGAATCCCTCGGCCTGCATAAGGTAACGATGCAGCACCCCGAAGGGCCTCAGGGCACCTTTTCCGGGGTCTGGCTGGATGCACTGCTGAAAAGCCAGGAGTTAGACAAGGCTCAGCGTGTTCGCTTTATCGCCGAGGATGGCTATACCACCTTTCTTTCATCAAAAGAGCGCAGGGAGAAGCAGTACCTTCTGGTCACCCGCCTGGACGGCAAGCCTGTAACGCAGAAAGATCTTGGGCCTTACATGCTGATCGTCCCCGAAGATGCTCAAGCGGCTCTTGAAGGTACGGCTTCTATTACCCGCTGGATCTGGGCGGTGCGAAAAATTCAGGTAAGATGATGCATCAGTCAGGCAAACGTCTGCGCCGACGGCTTGCGGCCATCTTCGCGCTGTTGCTGCTGGTCTGCGCATTGGCTATCACCTATTACCTGAAAGAAGCTCGACGCCATGTTGGCGCAGACTATACCTCCATGGTCACCGATGTGATTCGTGCCCAGACCAGTATTTCTGAACTACACCAGATACTGGAAAGTCTGCTCAAAGAGCGGGAAAAACATCATCTCGAACAGCTCAACATCGCTCTGATGCGCATCGACAGACGTGTAAAAACAGTACGCCATTCATTAAACCAAAGTGATCTCCCCGATACAGACTACACCCCTCAGTTTGAAGAGATAAAGCGTGCCGAGGATCAATTGTCCGAGCTGCTTCAGTTGTTGAATAACGCTGAAGAAAATAATGCTGACACCTTAGATATCCCCCATATTCATCGTCTGGGGATGGCTCTGGAACAAAACCTGGCCTGGGCCTACAGCGAACTCAACGAAAGACTCCATTTAGCTTCTGCAACTCAGCGCCAACTGATGCAATGGCTCTCCATTGCTGTGATCGGCTTATTGCTACTTGTGGTACTGATAATCGCCAGCCTTATGCTGGCTCTGATGCGTATTCATCAGCAAAACAGTGCACTGCTTCACCAGAGTCAGACTGACACCCTTACCGGGCTTTACAACCGCCGACGGATGTACCGGATCGCTGAGCAGGAGCTGGCTCGTATTCAGCGTAATGGCGGCTCGATGGGGCTGATATTGATCGACCTTGATCATTTCAAACAGATCAATGACACCTATGGCCACCCCACCGGAGATGCCGTGCTAAAGGCCTTCTCGGCCATGCTTATCAGAGAGATCCGGGAAATAGATATAGCGGTGCGTATGGGCGGTGAAGAGTTTGCCATTATCATGCCCGGTTGCGACAAATCATCAGCACATGCTCTGGCTGAGCGTATCCGCAAGGCAGCCATAGCACTGAAGCTACCAAACAGTTTGAGACTTACTGCCAGCTTCGGAGCCAGTGCAACCCAAGGCCTAGGTGACACTTTCGAACAACTCTTCTCCCGCACGGATAAACTGCTCTATAAAGCGAAGATCCAGGGGCGAAACAGCACGCAAGTCGGTTAAAACGCGCCGCGATATAACAGACGCCCTTGGCGCATATCTTTTTATCTGCTCTATCTTTATGCCGGAATAAACACGTCACCAGTTTATAAAGCCCAGTTCTACCTGGCAGCTCTGAAGCCTTTTCTGAACCAGAACATCTCAACCTGCGTATAAAACAGGAACCAAGTCAAAAAACCGGACAATTCACAATGATTCGGCGGAGGTAGAACCGATGAAGGTATTGATAGGTGCCGGTAATGGCGGAGTCGGACAGGGGCTGATCAAGGCAGTCAGTAAGCGCTATCCCGATGCAGAAATCATAGCAACCTTCCGAAGCAGCAGACCAGAAAAAACCTCAGCAGCCGTTCAGTGGTATCAGGCCGATCTGACCAACAGTGATTCAGTCGCCCAACTCGCTAAATCCGTGACTCAGGTGGACTGGCTAATCAATTGCGCCGGCTTTCTTCACCAGCAGAGCGATAATGGCTTCCAGGGGCCGGAGAAAAGTATCCGCCAGTTTGAGCCGGATTTCTTTCTGCATAACATTCAGCTCAACACCCTGCCAACTCTGCTGCTGGCACAGCACTTTTCTTTAGCTCTTAAAAAAAGCACTCACGGTATCTTTGCTGCTGTAAGCGCTAAGGTCGGCAGTATCGAAGACAACCAGCTGGGTGGCTGGTACAGCTACCGCGCCTCTAAGGCGGCTCTCAATATGGCACTGAAAACCCTGTCCATCGAGTGGCAACGCAGCCATAAGCATCTGTGTGTTGCCGCACTGCATCCCGGCACCACAGATACCGGCCTTTCCGACCCTTTTCAGAAAAATGTTCCCGAAGGCAAACTCTTCGCACCAGAACAAACCGGCCATTACCTGCTGAATGTACTTGAGCAGCTGACACCAGATCAGACCGGTTCTTTCCTGAGCTGGAATGGAGAGAAACTGCCATGGTAGCCCTGCAACCGAAATGAGCAAAACAAATATCTGATTATCAGTCACTGAAAAACCTTTGCCTGCTCTGTCTCTGTGTCTATTATCAATAATGTTGCGACGCACAAATAACCATAAAAAATAATGTCAGCTCAACACAGAGGATTCTGCCATGCTCTATCAACTCCATCATAATTACAGCCAGGTTGCCCAGCCGGTTCACCTTTGGGCTCAGGCTTGGCGCAAGCAGCTATCACTACCCTGGAACCCTCTGCGCATCACCCAAACCGGCAAACTGCTCACCGCTGCGGCTGAACTGATCGAACGCTGTACCGATAACTACGAAAAACCCGATTTTGATCTGCCTTTCACCGAGGTTGATGGCCAGAAAGTGCATATTCGGGAAGAGATCCTTCATACACTGCCGTATTGTAATCTGCTGCACTTCCGTCGTTCCGGTGAGCACCAGCATCCTAAAGTGCTGATTGTTGCACCTATGTCCGGCCACTATGCCACTCTGTTACGGGGTACAGTGGAGCAGTTTATTCCCGACCATGAGGTCTATATCACCGACTGGGTCAATGCCCGAGAAGTTCCTCTGGACGAAGGCAGCTTCAGTTTTGATGACTATGTGCGTTATCTGATTGAGTTTCTGCAGCTGTTAGGGCCGGATACCCATGTGATCGGCGTCTGTCAGCCCAGCGTGCCCACTATTGTTGCCACCACTGTAATGGCAGAACAGAAAGATCCCTGCGCGCCCAAATCCTTGATTCTGATGGGCGGCCCGATTGATACCCGCAAAAATCCAACCGAAGTGAACGATTACGCCTCCGGCAAAGATTACGAATGGTTTCAGGATCAGTTGATCTGTACAGTGCCGGAGGGTTACCCCGGTGCGGGTCAGCGGGTCTATCCCGGCTTTATTCAGCTATCCGGCTTTATGAGCATGAATTTCGACAGTCATGTGAATAAACATTTCAAATTCTTTGGCGATCTGATCAAGGGCGATGGCGACAGCGCTGAAGCACATCGTAAGTTCTATAACGAGTACCTGGCGGTGATGGATCTGCCTGCGCCCTTCTTTCTGGAAACGATCAGAAAGGTGTTTCTCGACCACGATCTGCCCCGGGGTGAAATGACCTATGAAGGCAAAAAGATCAACCCGGCTGCCGTGACCAAAACCGCACTCATGACCATTGAAGGGGAAAACGACGATATTACCGGTATGGGACAGACAGAAGCTGCCCATGACATTCTGACCAAGATTCCAAAAACCAGGCGCCAGCATTATATTCAACAGGACGTTGGTCATTACGGCATCTTTAATGGCCGCCGCTTCCGTGAAGAGATCGCCCCTAAGATTAAAAGCTTTATGAAGTCATCATAAAGACAATATTTATGGGTAATAGGGGCTGCGCCCCTATCCCAAAAACGTGTTTACGCCGCTTCGGTACGTTTCTTATGGCCTTCGCGCAGATGATTAACATCTTCACCTGCCAGAGTATTGCCCACCAAAGTATAGGCTGCACCAAAACCTTTAACGAAACGTCCACCCTGGGGTTTGAGGCGGAAAAGCCGGAAGTCAGACAACTGACTCAGATTCCGGATACGTTCACCCAAACGTGCTTCTAAAATATCAACACCTTCCAACCACGCCGCAGAGTCCGTTTCCAGCAGTTCCGCGTTAACCGAATAATTAACCCGTATCCGTGCAAACAGCTCTTTTGCACTATCTTCATCCTGGGCAATCAACACAGAAGCATCGGGGTTACGCTGCAGATTAATCGCATGCAGCGCTATTTCACTCAGCAACACATAAAGGCATTCATCCCCGATAGCAAAGGGTGCATATGATGCATAGGGCTTTCCATCGGGCTGTATGCTCGACAGAAACAGGCTTTTACGGCTTTCAATAAAGTCCATCACATCACGGTTAATTTTAACCGCCAGCTTTTGCTGTTTTTCTTCGGGGGTCATAGCTATCTCCATTGAGCCTCTGTTCTTTTAACCCTCCTACGATAATGCTGAAAACTGATTCTTGCAAATACTAATTATTATCATTAGTCTTTGCTTAAAGCCGCAGCTACAAACCTGCCATTGAATCCGAACCCCATGTGAGAGAGCCATGACCCGACCTAATTCGCCTCTGATCCGTCAGCTACTTTTTGCACTGACACTTACCCTGTCTGCCGTCAGCTTCGCGGCCGGGAACCAACGTATTATCAGTGCCGACTCTGGCAGCACCGAACTTCTGGTCGCTTTTGGCCTGCAGGATCAGCTGATCGCGATCGATGTCACCAGTACACAACCGGATACCGATAACCCGCTCCCTTCGATAGGTTATCACCGCAATCTATCCGCGGAAGGCATTATGAGCATGAACCCGGATATTCTGATCGGCAGCAACCATATGGGCCCTGACCACGTCATTAAACAGCTGAAACAGAGCCCCGTTAAACTGATTCAGCTTCCGGTAGCCCATACCACAGAGCAGCTTAACCAGAATATTCATACTCTGGCTCAACAGCTGGGACAGCCACATCTGGGCAACAACCTGATTGAAGAAAACAATAAAACGCTGCAGCAACTGCAAGCACAATCTCTGCAGCAAGAAACAGCCGTTTTTCTGCTTAGCATGGACAGCAAGCTGCGTATGGCAGGGAAAAAAACCGGCGGCGGTGCCTTAATTGCACTGACTGGTGCCCAAAATCTGGCGGATTACGATAACTACAGAAGCATCTCCGTTGAAGCTTTAGTCGCAATGCAGCCAGGAATTATTCTGGTCTCAACCCGCGACCCAAAAGATGGCATCAGGAAATTTCTGAACAGCAATCCACTGCTAAAACACACACCAGCAGGGCAGCATGGAAAAATTTATGCGGTTGATGGGCGAACTATTGTTTCTGGTGGACTGAGTGTTTCCGCTCTGGCGGAAGCAAAGCGCCTGTCCGATAAAGCTCAGGCCAACGCATCGATAGCTGATGCCAAGCCTCAGGAGTAACGTTATGCTGCGCCTGCCCCCTATTCTGACCGCTTCAGTGCTGCTGACACTGCTATTATTAGCCGCACTATCCTCCATTATGTTAGGGGCGATGCCTCTGCCTGCTCTGGATAGCTTATTAACGGTTATCGATGCGGCAACCGGCTCTGCTTTCAGTAATTTGCAAAGTTATCAACAGGCCGTTGTCACAGAACTACGACTGCCGCGCATACTGCTGGCTCTGGCGGTGGGGGCTATTCTGGCTCAGTCCGGGGCTGTGATGCAGGGCTTGTTCCGTAACCCATTGGCTGACCCCGGCATTATCGGCGTATCCTCCGGTGCCGCCGTAGGCGCCGTCATCGCTATTGTTTGGCTACCCGCGAGCATCTCAGCCTGGTCGGTTCCCGTGGCCGCTTTTATTTCAGGGCTGGGAGCGACACTCCTGGTCTATGGCCTATCTCAGACCCGCTCCGGCACCTCCGTGCTGGTATTACTACTGGCCGGCGTCGCCTTGTCAGCCTTTGCCGGAGCTGCTATCGGCTTTGTCAGCTATTTTGCCAGCGATGAAAACCTACGGGCCCTCAGTCTTTGGCAGATGGGGTCATTGGCAGGAAGCGATACCCACAAAATTCTACTGGCAAGCGCCACCTTTGCCCTGTTGGCCTACGCATTCCAGAAACGAGCCGGGGCTCTGAATGCACTATTGCTGGGCGAAGCTGATGCCCGCCACCTGGGCATTAACGTAGAACGCCTTAAACTGGAACTGATCGTGCTAACTGCCATTGGCGTAGGTGTCGCCGTTGCCTGCTCAGGAATTATCGGCTTTGTGGGTCTGGTGGTTCCCCATATTGTCCGCATGACCACAGGACCCAGTCACAAGACACTACTACCTCTGGCGGCGCTATGCGGCGCTTTGCTGTTACTGGTGGCGGACCTTTTCTCCCGGCTGGCCGTGCAACCGGCGGAACTACCGGTTGGGTTGGTTACCGCGCTGATGGGAGCACCTTTTTTCCTGTTTATGCTGATTCAGCAACGTCGTCGCTGGAATACCTGATATGACTCTGAAAAAAAACATCAAGGCAGAAAAAGCCATGCTACATCTCAGTAACCTGCATGTGCAGGTGGGCACCAAAAGCCTGCTGAATCTGGATAATCTGGAGCTTAAAGCTGGCGAGGTCATGGGCGTTCTCGGCCCTAACGGTGCCGGTAAATCCACACTGTTTAAGGCGATTACCGGCACCATTGAAAGCGAGGGCCGCGTTCTGCTCCATGGTAAGCCACGCCAGGATTGGCAGCATAAGGCACTGGCACAACATTTGGGGGTACTGGCTCAGTCCAGCGAACTGACCTTCCCTTTTCTGGCCCAGGAGGTGGTTGCTCTGGGACTCACCCCGCTGACCATAGGTCATAAAGAGGGCTGGCAGCTGATCTACAATCTGATGGAGCATACCGACTGCCGACATCTCGCAGAGCGAAGCTACCCCTCTTTGTCCGGCGGTGAGCGCCAGCGCGTACAGCTGGCCCGTGTACTTTTGCAATTAAGTCAGGCAGAAAGCACACCACTGCTGATGCTGGATGAGCCAACGTCTGCTCAGGATCTGGGGCAGCAGCACGGTATCCTCTCCCTCGCCCGTGATCTGGCAAAAAATCAAGGCTATGGTGTACTCGTGATCCTGCATGACCTGAATCAGGCCTTGCAGTACTGCGATTACTGCTGCCTGATTGATAACGGTGAAATTGCCCTGCAGGGTGAACCGGAAGCGATTCTGACACCTGAGACCATCGAGCGGCACTGGCAATACCTACCCGAGAAAATTCATATGAGTAGCGGCCAGCCTATTCTGATCTGACGAACCCCAGAAAACCCAATCATTAAAGCTAAAAAAGGGTTGTAACCAGCTAAGGCAACAACCCTTTTTTTATAGTACAACCTGATTTTTATAGCGTAACCCGGTGTTAAATCGATTCGGCCTCGCCTGACCGTTCCAGTGTTTCCAGCAGCGCCTGCCATTCGGTCAGCTCTTTTTGCCCTGGCTTCCTCGCCCCAAACAACTGCAGCACCTGATAGCCCTGTTGATCGAAGAACTCCAGAGAAGAGACCACACCATCTTCGGTGGGGCGCCGAACCAGCCAGGCTTCAGAAAAAGTCTCTGTGTTCGCATGCAGATTAAAGCCCGGATCAAGCACATTGTACCAAGGCCCCATGCGCACCAGTTTATTGACCGGCCCGGTATGGATCTGAACAATACCGGTGTTGCCCACAAAAAGCATAATCGGTAGCTTTTGCTGAGCCGCCTTTTCTAACGCCTGCTCCAGCACCTCAACCGGCAGAGGTTTAGCCCGTTCCTCCCCTGCCAGACGAAACGCCTGTTTCCGCTCTACGTTATGTTTTTTCAACAGGCCGGAAAAATCATGCACATCCTTTAACTGATCCCAGTCTGCCCGGAAATCGTCCAGATCAACATCCGTATCGACTTGAGTCGGCTTGATAACCCGCTGATCAGCCTGAGCAGCAAGCTCAGGATCGATATACTGTCCGGCGGACTGCTCCTCAACCCGATAGCGGGTAACCAGTTGATCCAAACGCTGAATATCCGTGTCAGCATTAGCATAAACTTTATGGACCGCCGTACCCGCCTGATCAAAAAACTGCAGGCTGCGCCGCTCACCCTCTGCTACATGATAAGCAAAAGCCCACCGCTTAAAGAAAATACGCAGATCAATTTCACCCAGAAACAAGCCAACATCTGAGCCGCCAGCCAACTTGCCATATACGCCGGTTTTTTCGTGAACCACACTGTCATTCCGGGACAAAGCCATGACGGAGCCCAGTGTACGCATCTCTGCCATCAATTGACGCAAGCTTTCCGGATCAGAACGCAGCCGAGTAACACTGGTAACACTGTCTCCACAGTTAAGCGCCACCAGCTCAACTTCACTAACCCCCAGGGCGTCTGCCACATTGCGGATTCTTAGCTTAGGATTATCTGCTTTAAAGCGTGCGACACGCTCGCGCAGGCTATTCAAGCTATCGTGACTCGGATGTTGAATCATGCCGTCTCCCTTATTTTTTGATGGTTCACTTATCAAGCGAGGTTCTATTGTTTATGGTTTGGCGCTGGGATTTACTCTGCCGCCTTCCACTGCTCCACCTGAAGGGTCAGCGGGCTATAGCTGCTGAAGTGAATTCGGCCATAAGCATTACCATCTGCTGATTTTACAATCCAGCCATTGCTGTCGCCTTGTTCATGTACGGTAACGATATGCGTTGTGCTGTCGTAGTCATACCAGCCACTTGATGGCATCAGCGTTTTTACTGCATCCGCAGCGGTAACACAGTCATCCGCCTTAACAGCATCAAATTCAGCCAGGGTATTTGCTGCGGTTAGTTTCTCGAACTCGGCGGCAACCGGGTTACCATCCGCGTCATAAAGCGCATCATACTGATGAGCAACGCAGGCTTTAGCGGAAGCATTAAGGCTGAAGCCTACATACTTCTGATAAGCCATATCCCATGCGGTGTTCGTTGCGGTATCAGCAACCGTGATATCTCCGGACAGATCAAGACCTACCGCCGCTCCACCGGTGGCGTCCAGACTGATCGTTTTCTCCACTGCACCTGTGGCAGCATCGGCATAGCGGATAAAGAGACTGGCGGAGGAAAGATCACCGTTCTCACCGGTATTACTCAGAACCTGAACTTTATGGTGGTTACCTTCATCATCGTCAATCAGGTAGACCGCAAAGGTTGGCCACATGGCATGCCCGCCCGCAGCACCATATTCCAACGCACCAAAATCACCGGGCGCATTAAAGGCTCCCTCGGTGGAATCGGTAAAATACTTATAAACCTGACTGGTATCAGCAGGATCTGTGACATCCCATACAGAGTCCGCTAAAAGAGCACCAACACCCTGAGCATCACCTGCTTTATCACTACCGACAATCGCCGCCTGACCGGAGCCTGATGCACCGCCGTTCAGCGAGTAAACTGTGCTATAGCCGGACTTCTCGACCTTAAGCTCCCAATCATCATACTCGGTAACAATACTGTTAGTTTCAAGATCCCAGTAAACAGCCCCCGAATCCGGTGTCAGACCAGGAGAGGCCGTTGCAGCCTGCCAGGAACCCGCACCCGTCTCACCTGCTGCGGTATCACCATCGGAATCATCATCACTACCCGACCCTAAGCAGCCGGTCAGTGTCAGTGTTGCCGCCAGAACAGCAGTGCTCAGTAAAGAACGGGTAAAGGGTAACTCTAAATTCATGATGTTCTCCGTAACGGTTAGCAGAAAAAATATTAAAGATCGACTCTTAAGCCGGAATAGACGAAGCGCCCGGGATGCGGGCCCTGGTCGTAGGGATCTGAAGGGTCTTTAGTGACATCAGCGAGGTTGTCGACGCCCAGATAGACTTTCAGATGCGGATTGATTTGCTGATTCAGTTTCAGATCCCAGGTGCTCCAGGCGGGCGTGTAATGCTTATTGTCGACATCGCTAAAGCTCTTACTCTCATAACTGCCCAGCAGCGAAGCACTAAAACCTGATCCCGGCTTGAGCGTCAGGCCGGTTTTAAACTGCTGCTGAGGACGACCGGTAAGCTGCTTTCCTGTCGATGCATTTTCGGTATCCATCAAGGTCAGTGCCGTATCCCAATACAGCAGGTGACGCCACTGACCTTTTAGCGCCAGCTCGGCACCGGTAATTGTGGCTCGGTCAATATTCAGATATTCGTAAATGACGACGGATGGTGTACTTCTGGGGTGGTCAGCATTCGAGGCAGACGTGATGAGGTCGGTCAGATTATTGCGATAAAGACTCAGATCCATACTCAGCCCGGAGGGGAAGCTCAGCTCTGCACCAATCTGATAACTATCCGAGCGCTCCGGCTGAAGGTCCGGGTTTCCCATGACCATATAGCCCAAATTACTATGATCAAAAACGTAGTAGCGTTCTTTAAGGTTAGGAACACGATATCCCATGCCCACACCCGCCCGAATACGCACCTCCGCAGCATCTAGCCAGTCTGGGGTATAAGATAGATTGACCTTGGGCGTGTAGTGACTGCCAAAATCAGAATCATACTGATAGCGCACACCGGGCAATAACTCCCAGTGACTTCCCAGAAAAATATCGTTCTGAACAAACAGTTCGGCACTCTTGTTATCCGTTCCGTTACCGATCTCTTCCGTTCGCTGATAACCGGTCAGGGTGGGCTTATCCAGATACTGTTCCAGCTCTGCCTGGGACAGATCGGCTCCCAGGGTCAGTAGCTGGTTATCGGCCAGAGGCGTGTCCCATTGGACACTACCTCGAAGAATCTTTTGTTCTGCGGTACGGATATCACCTTTCTCGGTGGTATCACTAAACGTTTCCTGGGTCAGATATAAAGCCAGCTTATCCTCACCAAACTGAAAACGCGCCCCTGCATCCAGATGCTGACGTTCCGCAACTTCGGTTTTATCCCGATAACCCACTCCAGGTGTAAACAGCAGGTTCTCTGCAGTGGTGTCTTCTTTGTAGTAACTGGGCTCAACAAAGTATTCATTACCCGACAGTGTTTCATAGGTCAGGCGCGCAGAAACATTGGTTTTTGTGCCGGATAAACCATCTCTGCCGGGTGTATCCAGATCAAGATCATAACCATCGGTATCCCTGACGCTGCCATTCAGTACGGCACTCCAGTTACCTTTATTCATCCCAAGATTTAATTGACCATAGCGGGAGCTGATATCCTGCGCCCTACCGCCCAGACTCAAATCAGAGTTACCGATGTTCCCCTGATCATAGCTGCCGGCATCGGCGGTTACAGAAAGACTGAACGCTTTATCCGGTCGACGGGTGATAATATTCACCACACCACCCATCGCTGAACTGCCATACAGCGCTGAAGTGGCACCTTTTACGATCTCTATACGTTCAATATCCGCAGTGGCCAGTTGACTGACATCCACCGATGAGCCTGTACTGGCCGTGACAGGTCGGCCATTAACCAGAATCAGAACCCGATCAGCATCCAGCCCCTGCAACCAGACTTCCTGACCGCCTTTACCATGAATATCTTTCAGCATAAGACCCGAAACCGTTTTCAGCGCTTCGCTGACATTGCGGGCATGTAACGTATCAATCAGTTCCCGGGAGATCACCTCAGTGCGTACCGGAGCATCCTCCAGCAGGCGCTCGGTTCGGGTGCCGGTCACCACCCAGGTCTCTTCCCCGGAAACCCCGTCATCTGCTGAAAGCACGACGCCCGAAGACAACAGAGCCACTGAGAAAACGATCAGATTTAAGGGATATTTCACAATAGATCCTGCAACCAGAGATATTAAGTTAATTTGAAGCTAAACGATAATAATTAGCATTAAATTAAAATACAATGGTAATGAGAACTATTTTTATTTTTGGCGCAGGTATAAAAAAACGGCCCTCAGGCCGTTTCACAAAAACAGATTCAGCTTATCAGCTTACCCGACGATAGATAATATCCCACACGCCATGACCGAGGCGCTCACCCCGTTTTTCAAACTTGGTAATCGGCCGGGAATCCGGGCGCGGTACATAGTCACCATCGGCAGCGGTATTTTCATAACCTTCCGCAACCTGCATCACTTCTACCATATGCTCGGCGTAATTTTCCCAATCAGTGGCCATATGGAAGCGACCACCCACTTTCAGTTTCTTGCGCAACAGCTGAACAAATTCAGGCTGCACAATACGACGCTTATGATGGCGCTTTTTGTGCCATGGGTCCGGGAAAAATAGCTGCAGCAGGTCAACCGAGCCATCCGGAATGCATTGGTTCAGAATCTCAACGGCATCGTCTTCATAAGCCCGCAGATTGGTCAGGCCAGCATCGCCAGCTTCGGCCAGTAACTTACCAACGCCCGGCGTGTGCACTTCGATACCGATAAAGTTATGATCTGGCATGGTTTTCGCTTGTTCAAACAGGGAGTGGCCCATACCAAAACCGATCTCGATCACCAGGGGTGCCTCTCGACCAAAAACCTGTTGCGGGTCGATTTCACCCTGCTCCAGAGTCAGCCCCCATTTTGGCCAGAACTCATCCATACCACGCTGTTGGCCCGCCGTCATACGACCGGTACGCAGGACAAAGCTGCGAATACGGCGCTTATGTTCTTCAGGCGTTTCGTTCTCTTTTCTTTCCTGGCTTTCTACCGGCTGCCCAGAAACCTCAGCCTCGTTGACAGCTTGATTCGGGTTTTGAGCATCAGTTGCATCAGACATTGTCGTTCTTTAAACCTGTATGGTGTTATTTAAAAAGTGAGGGTATTGATTGAAAAACATCGGCAACCCTGTAAAACAGGCCTGCCCGAATCTCAGTGCACTTACGGATAAACTCAGTCAATCAGCCCATCTAACGGAGATGATGCACTGGCATATTTTTTACGGGGCATACGTCCAGCACGATAAGCTTCACGGCCAGCCTCAATCGCCTTGCGCATAGCCGAAGCCATCAGCACCGGGTCTTTCGCTCCGGCAATGGCTGTGTTCATCAAAACCGCTTCACAACCCATCTCCATGGCGATGGCTGCATCAGAAGCTGTACCCACACCGGCATCCACCAGCACTGGAATATTAGCGCTTTCCATGATGATACGGATGTTGTGAGGGTTGAGAATACCCAGACCGGAACCGATCAGAGAGCCCAACGGCATAATGGCACACGCCCCCATATCCTCCAGTTTTTTTGCTGCAATCGGATCATCATTGCAGTAAACCATGACATCAAAACCATCGGAGATCAGGGTTTTCATCGCCTTCAGAGTTTCTTCCATATCCGGGTATAGCGTCTTCTGATCGCCCAGTACTTCCAGCTTCACCAGATTATGGCCATCCAGCAACTCACGGGCCAGACGACAGGTACGCACGGCATCTTCAGCGGTGTAGCAGCCTGCAGTATTGGGTAGAATCGTGTACTTGTCCGGGGTGATCACATCCAGCAGATTCGGCTCATCCGGATTCTGTCCGATATTGGTACGACGCACCGCAACGGTGACAATCTCTGCGCCACTGGCTTCAATGGCCAGGCGGGTCTCTTCCAGATCTTTATATTTACCGGTGCCCACCAGCAAACGGGACTGATAACTTTTCCCTGCAATGGTCAGAAGATCGTCTTTGTTGATCGAATCAGTCATCGAATGATTTCCCCTGTCTCTGTTTGTTATGTTTTTGGTCAAGCGCGTACGTCGCAACGGATGTATCAGCCACCACCGATGGCATGAACAATCTCAACCTCATCACCCGCATTCAGTCGGGTTTCCCCATGCTGGCTACGAGGCACAATCTCAGCGTTGACCTCTACAGCGATCCGCTTACCGGCCAGTTCCATCTCAGCGATTAAGTCCGCCAGTGTCGCCTGATCGGAAAGTTCTTTTGGCTCACCATTAACCAGTATCTGCATCGCTTTTGCTACCTGATCTGTCGGTTAGTATGTCGTGTTTTCATCAGTGACTGTAAATTTCGGCATGATGGGGAGTATATTGCCCTTCGACAATTTCCATGTGTCACTGCTGATATAAAAAAGGGGTAACATTGTACCTCAAACCTCCGGCTTTGCGGCCCTAATCTGGAGCTACCTGATGCAAAATCCTGTAGAAACACCCAAAAAAGCACTTTTTTATTTTTACGGCCTTTTGTGGCTATTGGCGGGATTACTGGGCGCATCCAGCGTATTTCTGGATGCCTGGCTAAGTCATGGCTTCAGCAGTACCGACCCTGACATCCTGAATAGCCTGCAAACGGCAGTTCGCTATCAGCAATTTAACAGCCTGACACTGGCGGTCAGCCTATGGATGGCGGGCAGTACTCTGCGTAAAGGAGAGGGTCTAAGAAAACGCGCCCTGATACCGGCGTTACTGTTTCTTGCCGCGATCCTCGCCTTTTGTGGCGGCATCTACGGCAAACATCTGCTGGGGTTTGCCACCGGAGCCATCACACCGACCGGCGGTTTTCTGATGGCGCTGGGCTGGTTAAGTCTGGCTCATTACGGTTTTTATCAGCACAAACGCTGATTGTCGGGCTAAAGCCACGACCTACAAGGATTATGGTGGGCCGTTCTTCAGGGCGATTTATACCTCGGATCAGCGCGGTGGAATTGAGTAAGTCGCAGTGACATGAGCCACCGGCTCATCATCACCTTCTGAATAGATGCTGATCTCGCCTACCGCCAGGCGCTTACCCAATTTTAGCAGGCGTGCCTCAGCGATCATCGCTTTGGCCGGCTCCGGCTTTCTGAGGAAGTTGATATTCAGGTTAGTGGTTACCGCCAGCGCCACCGGACCGATCTGCCCAAGAATAGCGACATAGAGACAGATATCCGCCAGCGCCATCATCGTGGGCCCGGAAACGGTTCCTCCGGGGCGCAGATGGGCATCATCCACATCCAGTCGCATCACGGCACTGTTTTTTCCCATTTCGGTGACAACACCAATATGCTGGGGGAACTCTTTGTGAAGAAACTGGTTGATCTCACCTACAGTCATGACAGTGTCTGACTGCCCGGTTGTATTCTCTGAGGTAGAGGTTGCTTTTGTTGTTATTGTTGCAGTGGTCATAACGACTCCTGAGCCTGTTTTTATTATGACGATCAGTTTTGCTCATTCCCATGTTCCGCGTGGGAATGTCTATGTTGCACAGACCGGAAGCTACCACGCAGAGCATGGGAGCCAGCCTTATAAAATGCACAACTATCAGCATCAGTATGAGGTTTGTATCGTTACGATGCCTAGCCTCTGTTGTAACTCTTTGTTCACGAATCATCCGTTCAAGCGCCCACCCATCTCCTGCGCCAGGTCGACGGCATAGTTGTCAGTCATACCACCAATAAAATCCAGTACCCGACGATAAGCCTCATAGCGGCTCCAGCCGGTATCAGGAATATTCTCACCAATCAGCGACAGCACTCGTTTGTGTTTAAAGCTTAACGGTGCATCCGACCCGGTCTCTTTAAGTAAGCTCAACTCATCCACTGCGCCGCAAAAATTCTCCAGCAAAACACCCAGAGTTGTATAAGCCCCTATCTCCAGTTTCGCTTTACGTGGGTGGTCAAAAATACGCTGCTGAGCCATCTGCTTCGCCTGAGCCACTCCCTGGGCGATATCCGGTGGGCAGGCATCAATCAGATCCCGGTTAAAGCGGCCAGCAAGCAGCTCTTCCTGATGCTCCACAAAGGCTTTCGATACCGCTGCAACGACCTGCTCCATGGCTGCTCCCCGTAGAGCAGCGACCCGGCGTCGGTTCGAGGCCTTTGCCAACCGGCGATACCCTTCCGGCTCACTGCCTGCAATCTGTAGCAGCAGATCTTCCACTTCCTGATAGGCAAGAATCTCCATCTCAAGACCATCTTCCAGATCCAGAAGGGCATAACAGAGATCATCTGCAGCCTCCACCAGATAGACCAGCGGATGACGACACCAAAGTTGATCAGCTAACTGAATCAAGCCCAGAGCTTTTGCGGTTTCCTGCAACATAGGCAACTCAGTCTGATAGCAGCTGAATTTACCGGCGCTTTTTGTGTTGTCGGGGCTTGAGGCATAAGTTGCCGTCCAAGGGTATTTCAGAAAAGTACCAAGAGTGGCATAGGTCAGCTTCATACCACCAGCGAACTGGTTGTACTCCACCTGAGTCACCATACGAAAACCCTGGGCATTACCTTCAAACGTGATCAGATCTGCTTTCTGCTCCGGGGTCAGGCCATCCAGCCGCCCCTGTTTCTCCGCCTGCAGAAACCAGTCACGGATCGCATACTCACCAGCATGACCAAAGGGTGGGTTACCAATATCGTGCGCCAGACAGGCACTTTGTACAATAACGCCAAGGTCAGCAGGGGAGATATTATCAGGCAGCTGATGCCGCAGGCTATCAGCTACCATCATGCCCAGGCTGCGCCCGACACAACTCACTTCAAGGCTATGGGTTAACCGGGTATGGATATGATCATTTTCCGCTAGTGGGTGAACCTGAGTTTTACGGCCCATGCGTCTGAAAGAGCCGGAAAAAACCACACGGTCATGATCTTTATGGAAGGGAGAGCGCCCGACATCATCGATACCATGCCGGGACATACCCTGCAGCCGCTGGCTGGAGAGTAACTGTTGCCAGGACATCATCTGTTGACTCATGCATTGCTCCCTATAAGGATTATCATAAGCCAACAGATTGCCGTTAAATCAGTTTCAGATCAAAGGTGTTATGATCAGAAATTCATAACAAAGCCAAAGTTAAGGTTGCTATCCAGGTCATCTGAACCAGCCCCCACATCGACTTCCATTTTCCGCCAGCCCAGATAGACATCCACATCCTGAAGCGCCTGGTAATAGACACGCAATGAAAGGTCGGTCATACCATCAACGTCACCAAATGAGGCAACCTGAGGGGCAAAATACAGATGACCTCCAAAGCGCATCTGAGGAATCTGCGCAAAAGAAAAGCCACCCTGAAGTCCCAGCCCTATAGCCGCACCATCAATATCACCTGTACCAGTCAGAGCATAGATACGCCCACCGACACCAATGCTATAGGTTGCGGTATCTTCCTGTGTGTGCAGTCCAAGGTGTCCCACCAAAGCATCGGAATTTTTCTCTTCATGGTACAGAGCACCCACGGCCATATTCAGGCGATTCTGGGGCAGAGGCGCGTCGTATTCCGCACGGATTGTTTCGTTATTGATATTCAGGTCAATGGTGGCCGCCTGAGCTGTCACCGCCATTCCCGCAGTTAATGCCGCTAAAGCTAATCGTTTCATCGGAACCTCGGATAAGTGCAATCGATAAAATTCTCTGGCGATATGCATAAAAGATTCGCCAAAATCAATAAAATATCTTTATTCAGTGCAGGTTAATGCCCGGTATTCAGATACCGTACTGCTCGCGATACTGACGAATCGCATCTGCATGCCGTTTAGTGCTATCATCACCTTTCTCATCCAGGTACAGCAATACCTGTTCCAGCGTGATAATACTCACCACCGGCATATTGAAGTCACGTTCGACTTCCTGAATAGCAGACAGTTCACCCTTGCCTCGCTCCTGACGGTCCAGTGCGATCACAACGCCGCCAGGTTGTGCACCATTGGCATCAATAATCTGCATCACTTCACGGATCGCGGTGCCAGCAGTGATCACATCATCAATGATCAACACCTTGCCTTTCAGGTCAGCACCCACCAGAACACCACCTTCACCGTGATCTTTGGCTTCTTTACGGTTAAACACATAAGGTACATCGCGGTCGTGATGATCCGCCAATGCAACAGCTGTAACTGCTGCTAAAGGGATACCTTTATAGGCTGGGCCAAAGACAACATCATATTCAACTTTTGATGCAGAGATCGCCTGCGCGTAGAATCGACCTAAACGGGCTAAAGCCTGACCTGATTTGAACAAACCCGCATTAAAGAAATAAGGGCTGATTCGGCCTGATTTTAGGGTAAATTCGCCGAAACGTAGTACATTTTGCTCAATTGCAAACTCAATAAACTCGCGCTGGTAGTCTTGCATTCATAAACTCCGGTAGATTTGGCTGCTGAGTATTTACCAAAACGTCTAAAGCTCGGGTATCATACACGCTCGTCGTAGCAGGAACCACGTATGAAGATCATCAACATTAACTTAAACGGCATTCGCCGGGCCGTAGACAGAGGCTTTCTGGACTGGCTTCAACAGCAGGATGCAGACGTTATCTGTGTACAAAATCTGCAGGCCAAGTCCTATGAACTGGACGATTCAGTTCTGTATCCACAGGGTTATGAAGGCTACTTTTTCGATGCAGATCAGGACAACTTTGGCGGTGTTGGCATTTATTGCCGCAAACTGCCCAAAGCGATTATGACAGGTCTTGGTTTTGAACAGGCGGATTTTGAAGGCCGCTTTATTCAGGCGGACTTCGATAAGTTCAGCATCGCGTCTTTTCTGATGCCGGATAACAGCGATCCTCAGGCAAAATATGCCTTTATGGAGCAGTTCAACGAGTATCTGAAAAAACTGCGCCGCAAGCGCCGTGAGCACATTATCTGCGGCAGCTGGTATATCGCCCACAAAACTATCGATCTGGCGGACTGGGCTAACAATCAGGACACACCTGGGTTCCGCCCGGTGGAGCGCGCCTGGCTGGATCAGGTATTTGGCCCCATGGGCTTTTTGGATGCCTTCCGTGAGGTCAACCGCGAAGAAGGCCAGTACTCCTGGTATCCAGAGGTTGATAAACCGCGTAACCGTCAGGATGGCTGGAGAATCGACTATCAGGTAACGGGGCCGAACATGCGGCGCAATATCGTCAATGCCTGGTTTGATACTCAGGCTAACTTCTCAGAGTTCGCACCTCTGGTGATTGAATACGATATCGACCTGTAATTCTGGTACCCGGGAAAGTACCTGCACCTGCCGGATTTTTTACCCTCTGCCGTTTCAGGACGGCAACGATCAGATTCAGATCAAAAGCAGGGTTCTGGCTTACGATGAATACGGCACACAGAGAATATCCTAAAGTGCCGCCCAAAAGGTGCAGAGGTACCCCGGACCAGCTTGTCAGACAGGTGACAAAAAGAAGCCCGTGACCACTTCCAACAGTGATCACGGGCTTCTTTGCATCTGCCGTCAGACTGGTACACCTTTCTTAAACGGTAGAAAATCTATCTGCAGTAAAGTATGTAACCTACTCCGCCAACGCCTGTTGCTGCATCTCAAATAGCTCGGTACAGCCTTTCTTCGCCAGCTCTAACATCGCCAGCAGCTCTTCCTGAGTATAAGGTGCACCTTCCGCAGTACCCTGAACCTCAATAAAGCCGCCCAGATCCGTCATCACCACATTCATATCAGTTTCAGCGATAGAGTCTTCCGGATAGTCCAGATCCAGAACCGGCATACCTTTGTAAACACCCACAGAGATCGAAGCGATCATCTGCTTCAGAGGATCGCCCTTGATCATCTTCTCACGCTGCATCCAGCGGATCGCATCCACCAGCGCCACACAGGCTCCTGTGATCGACGCGGTACGGGTACCACCATCTGCCTGAATCACATCACAATCGATCTGAATGGTATGCTCGCCCAGAGCCTGCATATCAACCGCTGCACGCAGAGAACGACCGATCAGGCGCTGAATCTCCTGAGTACGACCTGACTGCTTACCACGAGCCGCCTCACGACCCATACGGCTACCGGTAGAACGCGGCAGCATGCCATATTCCGCCGTTACCCACCCCTGATTTTTACCGCGCAGAAAACGAGGAACAGACGCATCAACCGACGCCGTACAGATCACCTTAGTATTACCAAATTCAACCAGAACAGAACCTTCTGCATGACAGGTATAGTTGCGGGTGATTTTCACCGCGCGCATCGCATCAGATGCACGTCCACTCGGACGAGAAACCATAGAACACCTTTTCGTTTGTTTAATTGAAAATCAAATGGGTTAAAACCGAAGACAGGACTTCGCTGCTTAACATTTTGGCAAAAAAGAGATCAGCGAAACCACAGCAGGGCAGAAGCCCTAAGCTTGATGACACCAGCACCATAAAAAAGCGCCAGCGCTAAGATCAGATACGCCAATTATACACGTTAAGCCAGCACCCGCGGAGACTTTCCCCGACTGAAGCTAACAACGCTCATTTTCATTGTCCAAGTCTGCTAAACATTATCCCGCGCTTTCGCTAAACTAGCGCCAGCATAAAAAGACTTAACGTGGCACTTATTGCACCTCATCATCGACGCAACTGCCTCAAAATCCGACCGGAGCACATAATGACTCACAGCATGACCGCCTTTACCCGTCAGGAAGAACAGCATCCCTGGGGCACTCTCAGCTGGGAGATCCGCTCGGTCAACCAACGCTTTCTGGAACCTCACTTCCGATTGCCGGACACCCTGCGCGAGCTGGAACCTGCTATCCGAGACCTGCAGCGTAAAAGCCTGAACCGGGGCAAAGTGGAATCTGTGCTGCGCTTTCATCCGGCGCAAGTCAGCGACAGCCTCAATATTGATGAGCAACTGGTGAAGCAACTGGCCAGTGCCGCCGAAACCATCAGCAGCCATCTGAGCAAACCGGGCTCCATCAATCCACTGCAAATTATGCAATGGCCCGGCGTACTGCAGAATGAAGAAGTAGACGCCGATCAGCTGAAAAAAGCCGCCCTTGATCTGTACAAAAAAGGTCTGCAGGATCTGATCGCCATGCGGGCACGGGAAGGTGAAGAACTGGCTAACCTGATCAGCCAACGACTGGACGGCATCGACGCCATCGTCGTACAGGTACGCGCCGCACTACCGGGGATTCTGGAGCGTCAGCGCCAGCTGATTCTGGATAAACTGGACAGCATCAAAGACGACCTCGACCCCACCCGTATCGAGCAGGAGATGGTACTCGTCGCCAACAAAACCGACGTCGCCGAAGAGCTTGACCGCCTGGACACCCACGTTAAAGAAGTACGCCGCACCCTGAAGAAGAAAGACCCCGTCGGTCGCCGCCTCGACTTCCTGATGCAGGAACTGAACCGCGAAGCCAACACCCTGTCCTCAAAGTCCATCGTCACCGAGACAACCCAGTGTGCCGTTGAACTGAAGGTTTTGATTGAGCAGATGCGCGAACAGATTCAGAACATCGAATAGTTTCCTGGGTAGAAAATTACCCGTCCAAGAATGTCTTAAAAGCCCTGTATTATCTTTTGAAAGCGCTGTAAATACAGGGCGTTCCATCACGCCATTGCCCTTCGTCACTTTTTCCATATCGACAAGCTTAGTCGCGCTATCTAAGCGAGTTAATGCCCAATCTTCGACAACATCTCCGGTCGCATAAAACGATCCACCAGCAGCATAAACAGTACCGATGGTACTAACAGGATCAGCGCGGTAATCGAAGCGATCTGATAGTTACCTTCCATACTGGCGGTATAAAGCAGCAATGGCAGTGTTGTGATCTCAGGCGCACCAACAAAGAAGGTGCCGGTAAACTCATCCAGCGATTCCAGGAACACAAAGATGCAGCCCGCCAGAATACCCGGCATCGCCTGCGGCAAACTCACGGTGAAGAAGGTACGTATTGGCCCTGCACCCAAATTTCTGGCCGCTCTTTCCTGCAGAGGATCTGTGGCAGAAAATGCGGCCACTGTGATCCAGACTGAGAACATCAAACCATGCACCGTATGCACCATAACGACCCCGGTAATGGTGCCGTTTAGCCCCAGATCATAAAAAATACGCGCAACGTTCATATAAACCGCCAGATTTGGAAATGCCTGCGGCAATAAAAACAGCAGCATTACCAGCACCCGAAACGGCAGACTACGTCGGGCAAGAGCGTACCCCGCGGGTACCGACACCAATACACAAAGCAGTACCGTTAACAGAGCGATCCCGACACTGGTCAGCAAAGAACCGGAAGTATCACTGTAGGGACTAAACACCTGCCCCCAGTATTTAAAACCCCATTCCACAGGTAGTTTATGGGGGAAATACCAAACTTCCGCCACCGTCCATAACAGCAGGTTCAGCACCGGGCCAAAAATCAGTAATGCCAGTACCAGTAAAAATAAACCCTGTAGCCAGAAGCTGTAGTGGCTATTTTTCAAATACTCCTGCAGGCGAGTGATCAAGCCTGCAGGTTGATCAGAGATCTGATTCATTGAAGATTGAGATACAGGCTCTATCATGCGGGTTTACCTCCGTTGGTCAGACCTTGTTTCAGATAGAACCAGGCCAGTACTGCGGTGATGCTATAAGAGATCAGACCCAGCGCATTGGCTACGCCATAATCACCATAGGAATTGATTCGGAATGCCATATCGGCGGTCAGCATAGTGGGTGTGCCGGTACCTATCATCAGAGGCACTGATAATACGGACATAATGGTTACTGTGGATAAAATAAGCGCTACGCCCAGGCTGGGTAGAATTTGCGGAATCATAATTTCAAACAGAATGCGCACACGTCCTGCACCCAGGTTACGGGCGGCCTGAATTTGATTACGCTCCAGAGCCGCCATAGCACCACTGACCAGCAGAGTGGCAAAGGCCAGCTGTTTCCAGACAAAGGTAAATACAATTCCACTCCAGCCCAGAAAAGAAATGGTATCCAAGGGTTCCATTAAGCCACTGGCGACAAAGGTGTTATTCATAAGCCCGTTTTTAGCCAGAAAAGTCCGCATCATCTGTGCTGAAACAATAAAAGGAATGAACAACGGCATGCGATACAACAACCCCAGAACAGACACCATACGCTGATACGGCGATAGGGTGATCAGGCCTGCAATGGTCAGGGACAGTACAGCAATCAGGGCGACAGATAACGCCACAATAACCAGGCTGAATAAAATGTCCTGACTGTATAATTCAAAAGATTTGACCAGATGAGCCAGGGTCAGCTGACCACTCTCATCAGTCACCGCCGAATGCAGGGAAAAGCCCAGCGGATAAACAAAGAATGCCACAATCAGCAGCATGGCTGGTGTGACCATCAGTAATGACAATACGGTTTTTTCGCGCATGGCGATTGTCCTGCAGTAACGGTTCCGGTGTGGTCGGGTAATCAAAATCACAGCCCGATAAAACAAACAGATCCCAGAGGAAAGACCCGAAGCCCTTTCATATAACAAAAGACACGGATACTTCCACTCGGTTTACAGTGATCAGATCCGGCTTGTTATGGCTGTATCTGAGCACTGAAAAACATCATAAGGATCAGTTAGATACCTCACGCTCGTAGCTTTCTTTAATATCGTTAAAGTAAGGTCCAATCGGGAAGCTCTTACCCTTGGTTGCCAGATCTTTTGGGCCAATTTCCGCAAACAGCTTGTTCCAGCTGGCAGAGTCCAGCTCCGGTTTCACATGATCGGCGTCGATACCTGGATACCAGTTAAAGCGTTTTACGATACCTTCGGCCTGAACCGACGGGCTGGTGGCCAGCTCGATAAACTCGCGGGCCAGTTCAGATTGAGCTGCTTTAGCCGGTGTTACGTAGTACATCGGCTGGCCGGGCATACCCGGTGCGATCAGAGATAGTTTCAGAGATGGAGGAATCTTGCCCTGATCTTTCCAGCTGTAGAACATATCCACCCAAACCGGACCCATAAAGATCTCACCACGGTTCAGCATATCCAGCGTGCCGGCATTACCCGGGGTAAAGGTCACGTTCTCGTTGAACTGCTTCAGCTTGCTCAGTGCCGGTGCCCAGCTGTTTTTCAGGTTGGCATCATAGTCAGATGAGGACAGTGTTTTTGCATCGGAGCCATAGGCATAGATCCAACCGGTGACAAAGCTGACGCCGGACATACCGTTTTTGATGCCGTTATAACCGAAGGCCTTAGGGTGTTTTTCGGTCCACTGCACCAGTTCATCGTAGGACTTAGGTGGGTTTTTCACCAGATCACTGTTGTAAGCGATAGCGGTCTGGCTGTGGAACATCGGCATTACATAGCCATCCACATTGGTACCCAGCGCATTTTTAGCGGTATCACGAGTCACCAGCTGACCGGTTTTAATATCGGAACGGTAGTTAGCCAGTAACTCCTTTTGCACCATTTCGCCACCAATTTTCTGGTGAACAACGGCCACATCGATATCCCAGATGTCAGAACCGCTCTTTTTCTGCGCCTGCAATTTTTCCATAATTTTATGGGAGCCAGCATCACCCGGGCCTGTGCCAAATACCCGGATTTTTACATCTGGGTGACTGGCTTCAAACTTGGGAGCCAGATAGGTTTTTACGTAGTCCACCATGTTCTGACTACCGGCGGTTGCTACGTTCAGTACCGTTTCTGCGCTGGCGGCTACGGATACTGCCATCAGACCGGCGGTCGCCAGTGTTGCCATCCCTTTAGTGAAAGTCATCGCTTAAATCCTCGTTGCTAAAATTTGAAGAACATTAAATGGTGGTAAAACAACAATCAGAAAATATGCAGTGCCTGTTCAGGCACTCGCACGGTTACCGCACAGGCTTCATCCAGAGGTTGCGGATGGTCCACCTGTACTTCATGGTCGCCACAACGCACGCTATGGCGATAACTGTTACCCAGATAAGCGCACTGCCCGACAATACCGGTCATCTGTAATCCCGATGGAAAATCTGAGGAGGATTCAGGCAGTAACTGAGCCGCTTCGCTACGGAAAAAGAGTCGTGCCTGCTGACTACCGGGCTGATTCGATAGCGGTGCCCGATCAAATGAGAGCGCAGGAACAGATAACTGCAAACCAGATTGAGCGCTGGTCATACGCTGGTTCTCCACACTGACCGGCAGCTGGACCTGGTTATCAGCACCCATAAAGTCGGCAACAAAAGCTGTGGCTGGCTGCTGATAGATCTCTTGCGGCGTGCCGGATTGCTCGATTCGGCCCTGATTCAGCACCACAATACGATCTGCCATCACCATGGCTTCTTCCCGGTCATGGGTGACCATAATGGAGGTAAAACCCAGCTGCTTTTGCAGGCTCTTAATCTCGTGGCGCACTCTAAGGCGGATACGGGCATCCAGGTTGGATAGGGGTTCGTCCAGCAGTAGCATCGGCGGTTGAATCGCCAGGGCACGGCCCAGCGCCACACGCTGACGCTGACCACCAGATAGGGCTGTGACAGAGCGGCTTTCATAACCGGTCATATTGACCAGATCCAGCACTTCCTGCACCCGACGCGAGATATCGGACTTACTCATATTGCGCAGTTTCAGGCCGTAAGCGATATTCTGGCTGACGGTCATATGGGGCCAGAGTGCATAAGACTGAAACACCATCGCCATCTCCCGCTGCTCGGGAGGCAGGTGGGTCAGTTCACGTCCGGCAACGTTAATCGAGCCTCCGGATACATCCAGAAAACCGCACAACGCATTCAGCAGAGTGGTTTTGCCGCAACCGGATGGGCCTAACAGCGCGATCATTTCACCTTCCTGTACCTGGAGATTAATTCCGTCCAGTACCAGCGAATCGCCGTATCCCACTTTAAGATCCTGAATAGTCAGAAAAGACATTATATTTCCTGTGATCGTATCCGCTCTGTTGGCCACCTCAGCTGATCATCATTTTCAGCATCGGTCTTCTCAGGCCACTGTCGAGCTGTGAAATCAGGCAGGTCAGTTCGAATATTTCCGTTTTTTTGCAAAAATGAACACGTGTTCTTTTTTTTGTAAAAAAAATGCAATGGCTGACCTGCATCTTATGGCCATACTTTTTCCGAAAGTGATGACAATTTGATTAAGCAAAAAAGACAATGTCGATGGAATAGAAATGAAAATAGATGTCGTGGGCTGTGGCAGCGCCTATTCAACAGAGCACAACACCTCATCCATTCGCGTGATGGATAACAAAGGTTTTCAGTGGTTAATTGACTGCGGTGCAACGGTGCCCAGAGCACTCTGGCAAAGGGACTTGGGCATTGATGAAATTGATGCGATTTATTTCACCCATATCCACCCAGACCACTGTCTGGGACTGACCACACTGCTTAACCGCTGGCATAGCCGGGGGCGTCAGAAGCCCCTTGAAATCTGGTGCCAAGGGGAACATAAGCCATGGCTGGAAACGCTGGCACAATTAGCCTACTGGCCAGAAAAACAGTTAAGTTTTCAGCTCAGCTGGCATGAGGCTGAACCTGAATTCAGCTGGCGGGACTGGCAGATTAAAACCGCATTCACTCAGCACGAGATCAGTAACCGCTCGATCAGAATTGAGATCGAAGAGCACAGTATGTTCTTTAGCGGGGATGGCCGCCCGACTCCAGACAATATCGAACTAATGGAAAATGCCGACATTGTTTTTCAGGAGTGCGGTTCACTGAAGGCGTTGCCAAACACCAGCTCTCACGGTGATCTGCCCGATTGCCTGTCTTTGCGCGATAAAGTGAGTTTTGGCCAGCTCTGTCTATACCATTGTGCCGATCACGAGCGGACAGAGATTGAGCAAGAGATCGCCTCAACCCCATATACCATGATGGTTGAAGAGCATTTCCTATTGGATATCGAACAGATAAAACAGGATGCAGATCAGGCTGAAAACATTATTTGAACACGTGTGCATTTTTAATCTAAATTTTTGCCGATTAAACAGCGTTAATTCTGATATGGAAGGATAACAACAGGTGAGTCAGTCAAGTTTACATCGACCGGTAACCGCACAAGATGTGGCAGAGCGTGCCGGTGTTTCACGCTCTGCGGTATCCCGCACCTTTTCCAATAACGGCAGTGTCGCTCAGGCTACCCGTGAGAAAGTGCTGAAAGCCGCAGAAGAACTGGGTTATCAGGTCAATATGCTGGCCCAGAGCATGAATAAACAACGCAGCACCCTGATTGGTGTCGTGACCACCCGTTTAAGTGATCCCTTCCGCAGTGAGCTGTTAGAAAGACTGCTGCAGGAGATTCAGCAAGCCGGTTTTCAGGCGCTGGTTACCGAAATTAACTCCGAAGATGAACTAGAGCCCACCCTGCGTCGTTTTACTCAGTTTCGGGTCTCCGGTGTGATTGTTACCTCGGGGCAACCACCCTCAGAGTTAGTAGCCGAGTGTGTGCGTATGAAAATCCCTGTGGTCGCGATCAACCGGGAATCTGCTCTGGCGGGTGTGGATATCGTCAAATCAGATAACCGCTCCGGTGCCGCTATGGCAGCCAACCAACTGCTGGCAGCAGGTTGCTGTCATCTGGCCTGGGTGAATGTAGCACCGACAGCCTCTACCTGGTCTGGTATTGCGCGGGCGGAAGGCTTTCGGCAGGCATTAAATGACTCGTTAGCCACCAATGAGATCCGCCTAACTGAGCTAACGACAGAAGATGCCAGTTATGAAGGCGGTCGTCTGGCCGCTTACCGACTGTGCCATCAGGAATTCGCCAACGATTCAACCAGCAACCCAGACAGCAAGTCCTCCAAAAAACCAGACAGCATCCATAAGAACAAAGTAGAACAACAGAGCGTTGATGGCGTGTTCTGCGCCAATGCACAGATCGCCTGCGGTTTTCTGGACGGTATGCGTGAGCATGGCAAAGATGCCCCCAAGGATTTCCAGCTGATCGGTTTTGATGATACGCCGCAAACCCGTTTCTACAGCTACCAACTCAGTACGCTGAAACAGAATATTGATGAGCTGGCCCGGAAGGCGCTGCACTGCCTGCAGCAAAGAACCAAAGACCCCGAGCGCCCTCAACGGGTGGAATCGGTCTCTGTTGAGCTATTGCTGCGCAATACCTCACCCAACCCTTATCAAACACGTAATCCCCAGCATTTAGACAACATGCTGAAGCAACAGCACATGTAGTAACAACCTAGTTAGCAGCAACACCATTACGAAACCACTTTTTAATGTCATCCCAGCCATAGGATGAGAAAAACCAGGAACCACTATGAATCTATATGCCGACCGAATGGATACCGTGCAAAAAATCCTTAGCCATGCCGGAGAACTGGCGTGCCAATACCGTAATGAAGGCCTGGCCGTGAGCAGTAAAGGCCTGCAGGATTTTGTCACGCAAGCAGATAAGGCGGTAGAAGATTATCTGATCCGTCAGCTATCCGGGCTTTATCCTGATGATCTGTTTCTGGGCGAAGAAACCGGCCTGACTGACCGCAATGGCAATACGGTCGCGCCAACGGATTGCCCCCAGCAAACCGGTATCTGGGTAATCGATCCGATTGATGGCACCACAAACTATATTCAGGGCATGGATTACTGGTGTATCTCCGTGGGTTATGTGGTTGATGACACGGTGCAATTAGGTTGTATTTTTGCCCCGGATCGCGATGAATTTTTCCACGCCGTACGAGGTCAGGGCAGCTATCTGAATACACAAAAACTGCAGATGCAAACTCCGGCCCCCGGCAAAGCAATTCTGGGCTTGGGCATGTCATCCCGCCACCCCTTGCCTCGCTATCTGGAAGTGATCGAATACCTGATAGGCCATGAAATCGAGTACCGCCGTTTTGGGGCCGGGGCTCTGATGCTGGCACATGCCGCAGCAGGTCAAACCGATGGTTATTTTGAAGCCCATCTGAATTCCTGGGATGCCGCCGCAGGCTTACTGCTGGTGGAAGAAGCCGGAGGTATTTGCTGCGACTTTTTTGCCAATAACGGCTTATTTGAGGGTAGTCCTATCTGGGTCGCAGCCCCAGGACTTTATGAAGAAAATCAGGCTTTTTTACTGCCTGAAACTACCCCGGTATAAATCCAATATATTGAGTTAAACCCTATGGAAAACAACACGTTAATTGGCTTTATGGCCGCATTTTGTACAACCGTTTCTTTTGTACCACAGGTTATTCATATCCTGCGAACCGGTAACGTGGATGGCATCTCTCTGTTGATGTACTCCATCTTTACCACAGGCGTTTCGCTTTGGTTGTTGTATGGCTTTTTAGTCGACGATATGCCGATGATGGCCGCTAATTTGATCACCTTGATTCTGGCGCTGATGGTACTGGGGCTGACCATTTATAAAAGAAAGCTGCAGAAATTTCGGAAGTAGCCCAAGTAAAACGAACCGGCTTAATTTGCTTTAGTCATGAAAGGGGCGGCGCTATCTTTTTAGCCGCTCCCTTTTAACGGGTATGCGGGCGACATATACTCACCTCTAGCTTGTAGGTTGACTGCTCAGGACAGAGCGGGGAGACCCATTCCGTTAATATGCCGGTCAGCGCCCTGCGTATGCTGGTGGGTATTCTGACGGAACTGGGCGAAGGTAATACCGTTAAGCTGGTGCCGATCCATGCGGAACTGACCACTCGGAACCCTTCCTTATTTCAGTTAATCTGGCGATGGTTCGAAAATGGGAGCTTTTTATGGCTGAAAACCTGAATCAGAAAGCGGCCGAAATAAGCCGAAAGGCGAGATTCAAATTATTTCTATCGGAAGATGACAAGCCGCAAAGTAATAAGTCTAACTCCTATATCAGAGCAATCGACCTTATTTGTGAAATGATCAAGCGTCATCCTGTAGGGTTTGGACAGATCCAAAATCTCTGGTTGATTTCATCATCAGAAAAATTAGAGTCGCTTTACCATTTCCTGCTCCAAGAATCCCGAAATAAACATTCTATCTGGTTTTTTGACGATCAACCCGTCAGCTATTTGCGAGATGGTTTTTGTTCCGCAGCAATCAAGCAATATCATCAATTCTTAGTTGAGCTGAGATTTGAGGAGGCGTTAATTGACGCTTATTCCGATAAATTAAATCTAAATGGTCGAGAGTTAGATTTGTTAGAGGCAAAACATGCACTCCCTAACTACCTTACCGAAGAACTTCAAATACCCGAAGGAAGAGATAAGCTTCAGTTAGTGAAACAACGTATTAACCAATCTGTTTTCAGAAGCATCATTCGTAAAAACTACCAAGGCCGATGTTGCATTACTGGGCTGAACATACCAGCAGTTAATCGTGCCAGCCATATTATTGGTTGGGCGAAAGACCCAAGCAAAAGGCTAGACCCGCGAAATGGATTGTACTTATCAGCAACTTACGATGCCGCGTTTGATCGGCATCTAATATCGCTCGATGATAATTACCGAATTATATTATCCACCGAGCTCAAAGAATTTCATACCCAAGAAAGTTTTAAGCAGCATTTTAAATCGATTGAAGGGAAACTGATTGAAGTGCCATTGGTAATGCCACCAAATGATGAATACTTGGCGGTTCATCGGAAGCTCGGTTCGTTTAATTGAAACAGGTAGTGAGACTTATTGATTGGGATTTTCATCCAAGAACCGAATGGTATTATTTTCTCATTTTTTCCCAGATACTAATTTATTGCATTTGGCTAAGGAGAAGATTTCTACAGCCTGCTTTGTAATAGGGTCTTTTGATTTTTTGATCTGATAGTTTTTTACCCCTTCTCGCAGAAAAGCTATATGTCAATTTTTTGCTGTTTTCTCGACATATAAACCCGATATGTCGATAGCATCGACATAAAGGAAAAACGTGTCGATAAAATTTGATTTTATCGACAAGTCAACCTCATCAAACCTCAAAAAACGCCTGCTCAAACAGTAGCAGAAGAGTTACCGACTCATCACCCTGCGGGGACATCAGATCCGGCGATACCACAAAGCCCCGGAACTAAAGGGAAGAAACCAGAGTTTCTTTAGGAAGTCTGTGCTGAGGCTTTGGCATTTCACAGTGCTGAAATCTTCCAGCCCTGATCACTCATCAAGCCCCATCACACAATCGGCAGGTAAATATCCGTTATCAGCTCGTGCTCATCCACTTCCGGGAAGAAGTTGTGGTAGTGGAAGTAGCAGGGGCTGTCGCGGAGTTCTTCGCCGCTTTCCGGTAGCCATTGCCCGTACAGATAATAGACTTTGGCATCCAGCCCTTCGTGGGGGCCGTGGTGGCGTACGACCGCGCAACGGCCTGGGGCCATGGCTTTGTTGATGATGCCGAAGGCGTTTTCCGGAACCGGTTGCGGGACTTCTCCGGCGATATCAAAGCGGAAATCCTCCGGTGCGGTATTTTTCGGATCGCACAAAATAATGCCGAAGGTTTTACAGCTGACGATGGGAGAGTGGCCGGTCTCGATGCGCCATTGGCGGAACTGTCCGGCGGAGGCCATCACGGTTTCCATGGGGCCTTTGTGTTCCAGTACGGCGATCTGCATCTCTGGCTGGGTAACGATATTGACGTTCACAGGTGTCTCCTGTTGAGAATCGGGTGTCGGGTTTTGGTAGTGCTGGTTCCAGAGCATCCAATCCGCCTGATGGCGAAACTCGCTGGGGGACTGAGCAAAACCCCGTCTGAAGGCGCGGGTAAAGGACTCCGGGCGTTCAAAGCGGGCATCAAAGGCGATATCGGTAATGGGGCGATCCGGTTGAAAGGCCAACTGGTAGGCGGCCCGTTTCAGTCGCAGTTGCTGCACAAAGCGGGTGACGCTCATGCCCATAAACTGGCTGAACTGCCGGTGAAAGTGATAGCGGGAAAAGTGCGCGACCTGACTCAGCTCGTCCAGAGTCAGATCACGATCCAGGTGCTGGTAGATGTAGTCACATACCGCCAACATACGTTGCTGATAGCGCTGTTTTGCCTGATTCACTCCGGCCCCTGATTATCTTGTCTGATGTTGTTTGCTGCCGACTAAAAGCCCGCACTCTGCTGAAGGAACCACCTTCTGACACCAGTATGCGATGACACCGGACTAACAACCTGACCCATCTTGCGCTTTATCAGGATAGATATTCAGAATGCGCAATACTGAGCCCTGCATCTTTTTCTGACGCAGCCAGCGATTTACATTGCCTGGTACAACGTCCATTTGGTGCCTCCTGTAACGTCTGAATTCCTACACCCGCAACTGCAGCTGAATCGGCAGCGCATCATTATTCAAACTTACGTTTTTTATCATGCCTGTAGCCTTTGCTGCTGACAGTCTGCGACATTACTTTTGAAACAGAGCTGATGATGGACTCTTTCAGGCCACGCATCAGATGCACCTCCTGACAAGTGGAGAGATAATCCAAAACGCCTTCAGCGGTTACATCTATGATGGAGGCGGCTTCTCTTAGTCTGAAGCTTTTTGAGCTGGCCAGTCCAAGCAGGTCATTACGGTTGGGGAAAACTTTACTGCCTTTAAGCTTCAGCGCCATTTTATTATCGAGGGTTTCGTAAATCAGGGTGTGGGTAATATCAAAAGGCGGTGAAACAAAGATCTGCTGCATGGCCGCTTCATTAATGTTGTAAAATCTTCGTAACCCAACAAGTCTCCCTCTCGCTTGTCAAAGCGCTCCACAACAAAGGTTTCCAGATTGTCTGAGAGGTAAACTTTTGGTGGCTTCAGGCCGCAGTGCCTGGCAGCCTCCATACAGACATATCCATTTACCGTCAGCAGCGGAAATTCAGCATCAAAGGACTTTACGATAAGATCCTTCTGCTCAACGGTTCTGTCAGTTCCTGAGATGCTGACCTTGGGTTGCACCCCGGCCAATGAGTTTCGTAGGTAGTACTTTTCCAGCAGCTGTGGAAACAGCGGCTCTTCACCCCGATAGTTCAGAATTTCATCCAGAGACACGCCTCCCACCTCCGGTAGCGCAAACTCTGACTGGTAGGAGAGCATGCCGATACCGTTATCACCCTGAAGCGCCAGCAGATACATATCATCAACGCGGGCATATCGGGCGAGGCGTTCCGCGATAAACCGACGGTTAAATCCCTCGGGAAGGTTTTGAGCAAAAATAGGATGCAGCGCCCCTGACGAATAACCGTCCAGTGTTGGCCGTGTCATAGTAAGGGATACGAACTGCTCAATCTGCGATGGCTGGTAGAAGTGTACGGAGCCTCGAGTCAGCAGCCCCAACTCTGCATCCTTTAGTTTCACTTTCAGCTTGTCGATGCGCTTGGGGAGTGTTTCAAAGGCCATTAATCTTCTCCAAAAAGCTCGTCCAGCTCATCCCAATCCGGTAAGCGCCTTTTCTTTTCCGTGACGATAATCTCCAGTCCAACCGCATCCAGATAGCGCTCCAGAATATCCAATGATCCTGAGAAATGACCATTTTCAATCTTGGAGAGTGTCGTTGCAGGGATATTGATGTTTTCGGCTATTTTCTTTTGGGTCAAATTCAGCCTTTTTCTGGCCTGCTTTATCACTTCGCCCATTTCTGTTCGTTTATTCACAGCGATGCCAAAATTTCCTATATAGGAAATACCAAATACTATTAGGATTAAATTTCTTATATAGGAAACTATAGAGGTATGATTTCAGAATAGCCAGAGGAGCATTCGGTATCTTCTACGGGCAAACAGAAATAAGGCCAGGACTGAAATTTTTCAGTCCTGATCCTGCTTCAAAAGCCCGACTGGAAACTACACCCGCAGCTGCAGCTGAATATCCTGAATCAGCATCAGATGGTTAGTAGCGGATGCTTTGGCTTCCTGGTTGGTGAGTCGGAACAGGCGCTGATCCTGTCGGGGCAGGGCCTGATAATCCGCGATAATCTGGTAAAGCCAGATCTCCGGGTCCCATTCCAGCTCATATTCATCCCGATAGGAAAGGGCGCTGACCGCAGGGTGCTGCTCTGCCAGTTCAGGAGTTTCAGTGGCTCTGTCTATGATATGCAGATAAAAGTTTTCCACATCCTGTTTCAGCGCTTTCTGACGGGCGGCCACCGCTTCATCCTCAAAGAGAGCGGTGAAGGTGGCACTTTGCGGGTCTGATGACGGAGAAGGAGTGGTTTTTGGCAGATCATGCACCAGTTCCGCCAGGCGTTGACGCTCTCCGGCCCGGTCGAAGGCTGCGGCACCTTTCAGCTTTATTGGTGCCGCCTGATTAAACAGCTCCGGCACACTACTACGATGTGGATAGTCTGCCGGGCTGTATGCCGGGTGCTGCTTAAGAAAGCTGACCATATTGTTAATCAGCAGAGAGCGGGACTGCTGTTGGCGAAATTTAGCCAGCAGGGCCACCAATCGCTTCTGTACTTCCAGTAAGCTGCCATGATGTCCACTCAGCTGATGCTGCAGGCGACTGACTAACAGTTTACGCAGCTGGCTGCTGCCTTCAGCCAGCTCTATCAACTGATTAAAATCGATCAGCTGCAGACCATCCAGCAAGCGGCGCAGCTGTTGCTGGGCACGCTCGTTTTCCCGGATTTTTTCGTTCAGGCTGCCAACAAAGCCAAAGTCACTATTTAGTCGATTCCAGAGGCTGTCTATCGCGTCTTCAAACTGGCCGGAAAGATCATGTACCAGCTCGGTCAGGCGCTGCAGCTGCATGTCAGCTACGCTGTAATCACCTTTAAATTGCGCTTCTTTATAAGCCTGAACCCGGTTATGAATCTGTTCCAACTTTTGGGCAACGTCAGCATTTACCTGACGACGGTTTTCATCGGAGACCATGCTGGCGATCAGTTCACTGAGCTGAGGGCGTAAGGTCAGCGGCTGGGTCTCATCCGGTCGCCAAAGAATACGGGCGCTTATCAGTTTTCTGAGAGCGCTTTCGCTCAGCTGCCCTTCATCCACAAAGCCTTGCAGATACCCCTGCATCAGCACTTTATGGTATTTGCCCAGCAGTGCCAGCCGCTCAGCGCCGATACTGAACAGGCTGGAGGTGAGATTGCGGTCTGTTGCATCCGCCATCAGAGCAGTACCTCCTGGGAAGGGTCATCCTCCACCGGTAGATGCTCTTCATCACGGATAAAACGCACCATATCCAACAGATAATCGATCTTACCAGTGACAACATAGTAATGGCGGTCACTATGGGGCTGCTGCAGATATCCGTGCTCTTTCAGACGGCGAAAAATCAGTTTTACCTGCTGATCTAAAGCATCACTCTGGCTGTTGAAAAAACGATCATTTGCCAGAGACTGGAGCCGCTGTCGCAAACTTTGGTTATCTTCCGCCCGCAGAACAAACTCCTGTAGTTTCAGGGTGTCTCCGGCGGTAAGTGCGCTGTCGTGACCCAATGCTTCCTGAACCAGCTGCAACCATTCAAGTACCGGCAGCAGCGATTGAATGGTGGTGGTGAACTGTTGGCTGATCTGCTCCCGAGCATCCGGGGTCAACTCCTGATAGGCCAGAAAATAGACGCTTTGATCATCATTAGCGGCCAGCCGGCGGTTCAGCGGCCGCAGATAATGGTTCACCTCATCCCGGGTCTGTCTATTACTCAAATGACGAAAGCCGTCCGGATCGCTGATGGCGCAGACGAAATCACCCGCCAGAAGGCGCTCTAACAGGGGGCCGTGTTGAATCATACTGAGGTCTCCTGATGGGATAATGGGGTCTCCTGATGGATTGCAGAGCTGGCCTGTTTCTCCGCCAGACGCTCCGCCAGTTTACTGATTTTAGGTTGAATACGTTTTAACTGACGTCGGTTCGGGCTCGCCTGATCTGCTTCAATCAGATAGCGATGGCGGAACAACATAAGGACATCGGACTCCGGGTTCGGGAAAGCTCCCACTACAACAATCTGGTTGCTACTACAGGCCTGAAACAGTTTTTCGACGTTGTGGTAAGCCAGGGTGCCGATCTCATCAATTGGCCAGTGCAGGGTGACACTGGCATCACCTTTCAATAGGCGGGTAAAAGCCAACAGGTATTTACAGAGAATCAGATAGGCCATGCCATGACTGGAAGACTCCAGCAGCTGACGGTCATTCTTGATCACCAGATCAGAACCACCTTCACTCAGGTGCAATTCCAGTCGCAGTAGAGATTCAAAACTATACTGCTCATCGGAGCGTAAAAGTTCGGCTACATCTGACAAGGCATCCAGATACTCATCTGATGGTTCGCTATGACCCGCATCCCGCCACTGGCCATACAGTTTGGCAAAGTGCTTAAGAGGCTGCCAGAAACCCAGTTCGTCGATGGTAGAAAGAATTCTCACTTCAGAGCGGCTGATCCCCTCCAGGATAAGATCATCGGAAACAGCGTCACTCAGGCGGCGACTCTGACGGTTAATGCGCCGGTTAATATCGCTGAAGACGTCGAAGAATTTTTTCAGATCACCACCAATATTTTCACCCATCTCTAAAAGCTGTTGCTGCTGATCTTTCAGGATATGCAGCAGATCGGTCAGAATGGGCAGCTGCTCACGGGTGCCGGTAAAGTCAGGTAACTTGCTTTTTTCATGCTCAAGGCGATCAATAAATTCACGACTGGCATTTTCATTCAGCTTGTTTTCAAAACGAGCACCCTCTTTATCCAACAGCGCCAGCTGCTGACTACGTAGCTCCAGCGCTTCATTGGCTCGGGCAAGCCGTTCCGTCAGATCACTGCCACCAGGCTGATCCGCAGGAATACTCGCCAACAGCTCCAGTTCATCCAAGCGTCCCAGTACATTTTGCAGCAATACCAGCATCTCTTCTGCTTGCCGGATGCAGTTTTGCTGCTGTTGTTTATCACTTTCCAGCTGTTTGCTCTGGTGACTAAAGTCTGTTTTCAGCTCCGTAAGAGCCTGCTGCAGATGCCGCTGCTGCTGTTTTAATTCGGTCTCTTCCGCCAATAATTGCGGGCGACGCTGCTGCCAGTCCACCTGCATAAAATCCTGCCACTGACGCAGAAGGTCCTGACGCTCTTCTGTCTGCTGGATCTGTCCTTTCAGCTGTTGCTGACGCTGTTTAAGCTCGCTGAGGCGTTTTGGGTCAATCCCTTTGGCGGATAGCTCCTCATCGAACGCCTGTTGTAACTCTTTAAGCTGCTTACGGTTCTCTTCCCGACGTTGCGCTAACTGCTGATCCATCTGCTCTATCTGATCATCCAGCTGCTGCAGGGCACCTTGCCAATCCGATTTCAACTCCAGCCGCTGGCTCTGATGATCTTCTTTCATTGCCTGAAGATCCAGCTGCTGGCGGGAGGTGATCCCTTCCAGCTGCTGCTTTTTCTCATTCCACTGATCAGCTAACTGTTGCTTACGGGCACTGAGCGCCGATGTTTGCTGCTCTCTGAGGCGGTCTCGGGCATCGCGTACGTAGTCGATATTTTGTTCATATTCCTGCTGCTGCCACTGCACCTGCTCCAGCGCTGCCTTTGCCGTTTCAAAGCTTTCGTGGCACTGCCTCAGTGTTTTTTCTGCGTCCGCCTGCCCGGCTTTTGCTGCCGCCAGCTGCTGCTCCGCCTGCTGGATACGGTGCTGGATAGCCGCTTCATCCTGCGCATAGTCCGGCAGATCCAGCACATTTAACTCCAGTAGCAAGCCGTACAAGCTGCTCTGGGAAAAACCGGTCACTGAATCGGTCGCCTGTGAGAGGGCTTCGCTTAGTCGGGGCTGCAGATCACTGCGTTCCAGTAACTCAGGGGCGACCACTTTACCCAGAGTCTGCTCCCAGTTCGGATAGTTAAGGCGCAGAAAGTGGCGCAGGCTGCCCTGCTCCGGTGTTAACTGACGTTGCAGCTGATGCCGCTCTGATTCTGCCTGCTGTACCCGCTGACGCTGGCGGCCTAACTGGTCATCTGCCTGCTGTTGTGCCGTTCGCGCTTCGTCTAATGCTTGTCGGCTGCGCTGTACCTGCTGCTGATGCTGGCGGGCAACCTGCTGCGCTTCTTCCAGTCGGGCATCGGCTTCCGCAAGGGCTTCCCGTTCCTCTTCGGTTTCCAAAGGGGCGTTCAGCTGGCTTTCCAGTACGGCGATGGCGCTCTGGTACTCCGATTTCTGTTCAGCAAACAACTCCTGTTGCTGCTGGAAACGGTTCTGAAATGACTGATCCAGTTCCGCTAACTGATTATCCTGAGATTCGCGGGTTTTATCTTTTTCCTGCTGCAGCGTTTTTACTTTACGACTGTGCTGCTCACTGTGCCGATCCAAGGCTTCCGATAGTTTAATTTTGCGTAGATCCAGTTGGCGTTCCAGGTCGCCATGCTGTTCTGCCATCAGCTGGTGCTGCTCCTGCAGTTCCTGCAGGTTTTCCCGCCAGAGAGGCAGGGCATCGCTGTCGCGCTGAAGTTGTGGCATGTCCTGCGCTTCGTAGTCATCAAAACGCTGCTGCATACGATCCAGTCTCGCCTGCGTCTCTTTCAGGTCGTGGCCAGCTTTGCTCAGGCTGCTGTTGATGTCGCTTTCCTGCTCTTGAAAGGTCTCTTTCAGATGGCTGATCTGCTTACGCAAACCATGCAAAATCTCTTCACTATCTGCTTTTTTCTGCAACTGTTGCTGCTGATCCTGCTGTAACTGCGGCTGAAGCCCTGTCAGTTGGGATTCCAGCCCATCTAACTGGCGGGCCAGCTGCTTCAGCCCATCCAGTTTTTGCTGCAGGTCGTTCAGTCCCTTGGACTGACGCATCTGCTGAATCCACTCACGGGCTTTAGTGTTTTTCACCTTGGTTGCGGGCAGAATCACGCCATCTTCTTCAAAAATAGCCGCTAACATCGCCTTTAGGGTGTCCATTTTTCCCTCTTTGGCGTGGACGGCACTGACCAATTTTTCGATATGGCGCAGCTTGTGGGGGCCGCTAACCAGGCTGAAGCTGGTGGCCAGACGATGTAGCTTAATGCTTTCAGCATTACTGCCTCGCAAAGCACTGGTGTCATTCTGAATGATGCTGCGATATTCGCTGGTAGCGCTGATCTTAGGGGAGAAAAGCCCTGCGGCCTGATGTCGGACAATACTGGCCCACTCACTGTAGCTGTACGCTTTGTACTCCCCTTTACCGTTATCCTGGAGATAGTGCTCACTCTGATATGGAATACCAACCAGGCGGTACTCCAGACCACCATCGCTTTTCTTGAGCAGAACAGCCTGACAGATTTCGCCGCTGTCGCGCTGATACTCATATATGATGTAGCTATTGGTGAAAGGCAGATAAAACTCGTCAAACTTTTTACGTGTTTTCGGCACAACACGATTGGGCAGCTCGCCGTAAAACACCGGCACCAGACGTTGCAGGGTCGTTTTGCCTGAGGCATTCGTACCGCAGATATTCGCATGTTCATCCAACTGCAGTTCCACCACGCCATTCAGGTGGGTGTTAATCAGTACGATACGAAGTAGTTGCGACATATCACATCCTTCAGGCTGGTCGGTTAAAAAAAATGAGGTTATTCTACCTGCTGCATCCAAAACTGGCGCGGCTTTATCTTATCACCTGATCGCAAAGATGCTATTTGACGGTTAGGGTCGATGGCACTGGGTCACATCTTGAGCGAAACCAGTAAAAACCCTCGGTGCAAGTCAGGAAATATCTGGCATACTTGTCATCTTGATACTTATTTTTAACTGGCCTCGTTTTATGCCTGAAGTGGCAATGGGTATTTCTTAAGCAGCCTTCAGATACCTCTGAATTTACAGAACGGAACTCTGCTATGGCAGGATTATTAAAAACCTTTGTCATGATGCTGGTATTTGCAGCACAATTTGCTCACGCATCCCGATCCGCTGTACTGATTGACTCTCACGACGTTAACCTGACACACTTTCAGATGAGCTATTTTATTGACCACTCTGAAACCCTGTCTTTTGACGAAGCACGGGCACAAACATTTACCTTATCTCCCAACCAGGTTTCCCTGGGCACCGATGCAAAAACCACCTGGTCTCAGATAGAGATCAAAAATCTGACGGATCAGCCAAGACGACTTTTTCTTCACCAGCCCCAGGCTTACCATAATCGTCAGGTTGTCTTCTATGAACAGCAAACGGAAGGCTATAAACAACAACAACTAGAGATGGATACTGCCGCCAGCAGCCCTTTGATGTACAGGGGTAGTGCCATTTTTGAGTTCTGGCTGGATGCAAGGGAGAGTAAACGCCTCTATGTGAAAAGCGTCTCTTTCTCCCATCAGTGGTTTTCTCTGCTGATTCTGGATGAAGACCACTCCCGCCGGGCCCTGCTGGGTATCGGAGCCCATAACGATATTGCGCTGATGGTCGGCATTCTTCTGGCGCTGGTGATCTACAATTTTCTACTCTATTTTTCCTCCAACAAAAAAGAAAATATTTTTTATTCTCTGTATCTGATCTCCGGTGCAGTCTGGGTGGCGCTCTCCTATGGACTTTTGGCCAACCTTTTCAACATTTATGGGGCCGATACGCTTAAAATGCATCTGTCACTGGTCTCTATGCCTGTCTTTTTGATTCTCTTTATGATGGATGTTTTCCAAACCGGAAAACATCATCTGAGGGAGCACCGTTTCCTGCAGTGTATTCTGCTGTTACTGGTATTGAATTTTGTCTACGGGCTATTTGATATTGTTCCCGCCCTGCGCCATACCAGTTCACTGGCCGCCTTAATGATGCTGGTAACCCTCTCTGTCAGTATCTCGCTGCTGAGAAAAGGCGACCCTCTGGCGAAGTATTTTCTGTTCGGCCATAGTCTGTTCGTGATCTTCAGTGGCGTAGCGGTACTTTTCTATAAAGGCATTATCGGTTTTAACTATATCAGCAGCCACGGGGTGGGTATCGGTATTATGCTGGAGTCCCTGATGCTGGCTTTTATCATCTCCTATCGCATCAAAATACTGGAAGATATCAAGGCCTCGCAGGATGAACTCAAACTACTGGCGGTAACTGACCCCCTAACGCACCTCTATAATCGCCGCTACTTCTATACAGAAGCCAACTACCTGCTTGAGCAGGCCCGAAAGACAGAAATGCCTCTGGCGCTACTGATTATAGATATCGACCGGTTCAAAGCTATTAATGATGGTTACGGCCATCAGGTTGGGGATCAGGTGATCGTTGCGCTTTCTGACCTGCTGCGGCTGAATAGCAGAAAAGGAGAGTTGATAGCCCGCTTCGGAGGAGAGGAATTTGTTATGCTTCTACCCAACACCTCCGATGAAAAAGCACAACAAAGGGCGGAGCAGATTCGCAGTGCAGTTCAATCGCTCAGCCTTGACCAGCAGGGCGACAGCTTGAGTTTCACTATCAGTATTGGCGGAGTCGCGATCGACAGCGAACGGGAAACCATCGACACCGCTCTTAATCTGGCCGATATTGCACTCTATGAAGCTAAGAATACCGGGCGCAATTGTGTACGCTTCTCTGAGTGCCAGATGACACCCCTAACCTCCTGATATATCAGGCTGGCATTTCAGCCCTAGCCCTAAGAGTCGCATCCGATCCTGAATACCGATAAAATCCTTGCTCAGAATACTGGTTTTAGGAATCCGACATGCCACAGAACATTGCCAATAATCCTCCCGAAAAAAGCCACGCTAAGGGTACACTTTATATTGTTTCTGCCCCCTCAGGCGCCGGTAAATCCAGCTTAGTAACAGCACTTCTGGAGCAAACCCGGGATATTAAAGTGTCTGTATCTCACACCACGCGGGCTCCACGCCCCGGAGAAGAAGATGGTGTAAACTACAATTTTGTCACTGTGGATCAGTTTAAAGCGCTGCTGACGGAAGATGTTTTTCTGGAATATGCGGAAGTTTTCGGTAATTTTTACGGTACGTCTCGTATCTGGCTGGAAGAGCAGCTTAATGCAGGCACTGACATTATTCTTGAGATTGACTGGCAAGGAGCACAGCAGGTACGTCAGCTGATGCCGGAGTCCGTTGGTATTTTTATTCTGCCGCCTTCTAAAGAAGCTCTGCAGGAACGGCTGGATAACCGTGGTCAGGATTCTGCTGATATTATTGCCGGGCGTATGGCTCAAGCCGTCAATGAAATGTCACATTTTGATGAATATCACTATGTCATTATCAATGATCGCTTTGAAGTCGCTCTGAATGAGCTACGATCTGTTATTATTGCCCAGCGCCAGCTGCTGAATAATCAAAAGCTGCGTCAGGGCTCGCTGATCAGCGACCTTCTGGCATAAACCCTGCCGTTTATGGGATTTAGTTATCACGATCTCTTGTCAGAGAAAGCCGTAATTCAGTAAACTGGGCGATTCTCTGCTGGTTGTCATTATTTATTTGGGGATACCAAATGGCTCGCGTTACTGTTGAAGACTGTTTAGACAATGTAGAAAACCGCTTTGAACTGGTTATGGTTGCCAGTAAACGTGCTCATCAACTGAGTACTGGTGGTAAAGATCCTATGCTGGCATGGGAAAACGATAAGCCGACGGTGATGGCTCTGCGCGAAATTGCAGAAGGCCATGTAACCAGCAAGCTGCTGCGGGATGCTGAAGCGATAGGTCGTGAATTCCAGGGTGACGACGAGGAGTAAGTCGCCTATGTTGGCACAGATAAAGACCCCCTATACCGGCAGCTTTATTAGCAAATCAGTTTAAGGAGCTGCACTGTGTCAACGATTGAAGACTTAGTGGACCGTCTGCGTGGCTATCTGAAACCTGAAGAAATTCAGCAGGTACGCCGGGCGTATTATTTTGCCGAGCAGGCCCACGATGGCCAACGCCGCCGCAGCGGTGAGCACTATGTAACTCACCCTCTGGCGGTTGCCACAATTCTTGCCAATATGCACATGGATCATCAAAGTCTGATGGCTGCCATGCTGCACGATGTGATTGAAGATACCCCGATTACCAAAGACGCCCTCGCTAAACAGTTCGGCGATACGGTGGCCGACCTCGTGGATGGCGTATCTAAGCTGACCCAGATCCACTTTGAGGATAAAGCCCTCGCCCAGGCGGAAAATTTCCAGAAAATGGCCCTGGCTATGGCGAAGGATATCCGTGTGATTCTGGTGAAACTGGCGGACCGGCTACACAATATGCGGACACTGGGTGCTTTACGCCCGGATAAAAAGCGCCGCATCGCCCGTGAAACTCTGGATATCTATTCTCCGATTGCCGCCCGTCTGGGGATCAATACGATCCGCACCGAGCTGGAAGAGTTGGGTTTTGCCGGTATGCACCCCATGCGCTACGAGCGCCTGAAGCGTGCAGTACAAAGTGTTCGTGGTAATCGTAAGCAGGTGATTCGTGAGATCCAGAACGCTCTGCAGACCTGTATCGACGATGAAGAACTAAGCGGTAAAGTTTTTGGCCGCGAGAAACACCTGCTCAGCCTGTACCGTAAGATGCGCGCCCGCCGTAAATCCTTCTCAGAAGTGATGGATGTTTACGGTTTCCGTATCGTGACCGATAAGGTAGACACCTGTTACCGCATTTTAGGTGCCATTCACAACCTGTATAAACCGGTTCCCGGCCGCTTTAAAGATTATATCGCCATCCCCAAAGCAAACGGCTATCAATCACTGCACACCTCCCTGATCGGTATGAACGGCATTCCCATCGAAGTGCAGATCCGTACCCGGGAGATGGAGTCGATGGCCAATAACGGCATCGCTGCCCACTGGCTCTATAAATCTGAACAGGAAGAAAGCGCCAAGGGTATGACCGGAGCCAGCCACGCCCGGGCCCGCCAGTGGGTAAAAGGTTTGCTGGAGATGCAGCAGCGAGCCGGAAACTCTCTGGAGTTTATCGAACACGTGAAGATGGATCTCTTCCCGGATGAGGTTTATGTCTTTACGCCAAAAGGCGACATTATGGAACTGCCGTCCGGGGCAACCGCTGTGGATTTCGCCTATGCGGTACATACCGATGTGGGTAACTCCTGTGTGGCAGCCCGTATTAACCGACGCCTGTCCCCTCTGAGTGCTCATCTGGAAAGCGGTCAATCTGTCGAAGTCATTACCGCGCCAAGCGCCCGCCCCAATCTGGCTTGGCTCAGTTTTGTTGCTACAGCAAAAGCCCGAAGTGCAATCCGTCACTACCTGAAAAATCAGCAGCGTACGGAATCTGTTTCACTCGGCAAGCGTTTGCTGAATAAAGCCCTGGATGCTTTCGACAAGCAGTACGATGATATTCCGAAAGCTCAGGTTGAAGCACTGCTGAAAGAGTTCCAATACGAAACAGAGCAGGATCTGCTGGATGCTATTGGCTTGGGTAACCGCATGGCTTTTGGTGTTGCCCGGGCACTAATTGGTCAGGAAGGTAATTCTGCGGAGCAGGAGCCGGCACCATCTCAAGGCAATAACAAGTTGGCCATCAGTGGTACTGAGGGCTTAGTAACCTCTTACGCCCGATGCTGTCACCCGATTCCAGGGGACCCGGTCGTCGGCCATATCAGCAGTGGTCGGGGTATCGTGATCCATATGGATACCTGCCGCAATATCGCAGATATCAGAGATGACAGTAACCGCTGCGTACCCATGGACTGGTCTGAGGGTGTGACCGGTGACTTCACCGTAGTACTCAGGGTTGAAGCTGAACATCAGAAGGGATTTATTGCCTCACTGGCAGCCCTGATTACAGAAGCCGATGCCAATATTGAGAAAATTACCACTGAAGAACGGGATGCCCGCCTGACGATGGTCAATATCGAAATGGGTGTCAGCAACCGCGTCCATCTTGCGAAAGTGATGCGCAGAATCCGCACGCTGACGAATGTCAGTCGTATCAGTCGGGCCCGTCGCTAACCCAACCCAAAAGCTCACAATTCAAGCAGCAGACCCCTTGTGGTCTGCTGTTTCAGTTTTCTGATCCGGTTAATCCGCCAGAACATAAAAATAACACTAAAGAACGCAGCAAATAATAAAACGGAGATTATGCAATGAGTAATAAAAGCGTTATCCACACAGACAAGGCTCCGGCAGCGATCGGAACTTATTCACAGGCCGTTAAAGCGGGCAATACCATTTATCTGTCCGGGCAGATTCCTCTGGTTCCTGAGACCATGGAGATCATCTCCGATGACTTCGCTGAGCAAACAGAGCAGGTATTTAAAAATATCTCTGCTGTAGTTGAGGCGGCAGGTGGTCAGCTGTCCGATGTGGTAAAACTGAATATCTATCTGACAGACCTGTCAAATTTCGCTACGGTCAACGAAGTGATGGGCCGTTTCTTTAAGCAGCCTTATCCGGCACGTGCCGCGGTGGGTATTAAAGAGTTACCAAAAGGCTCTTTGGTGGAGATTGAAGGTATTGTCGTTGTTTAATTAAGCATCGAAAGTCTATGACAAAAGGACAAAAGCAATAACCAACAATGGATTGCTTTTGTCCTGAGTCATCTGCCGCTCGACTTACAACCGGCTTTTCAGACTACTGACTGTAGTCACCACTTCCTGGGCGCCTGCCTGCATCTCTGCCATCGCTTTGCCCGCTTTCTGGGATAGCTCACCGGCCTCTGACACCTTCTCCAGGCTTTGTTCTATAAGACTGACCGCTTGCTCTGTCAGCTGTCTGTTGCGCCCCACTACGTCAATAATTTCCCGTGTTGCCTCACTTGTCCTCAAGGCAAGCTTGCGTACTTCATCGGCAACAACCGCAAAGCCTCTGCCTTGCTCACCAGCTCGGGCAGCTTCAATGGCAGCATTCAGAGCCAATAGATTCGTCTGCTCTGCAATGCCCTGAATACCACTGACCAATGCAGACACCTGCTCAGACTGCGCATTCAGATCAAAGACTCCCTGGCTTGCCTGAACCATCTGCTCTGAAAGCGACGTCATGGTCTCAATTGTATTCTCAATAAGCTCAAGACCTGCTGAGGCATCAGCATCCGTTTTTTGTGAAATTTCATAAGCTACGTCAGACGTTTCAGCAATCGCAAATTCATGCTGCATTCTTTCGGTGATATCGGTAGCAAATTTAACAACCTTGTACAGCTCACCATTATCATCGTGGATCGGGTTGTAGCTGGCCTCCAGCCAAATCTCACGCCCTAGGTGATCCAGACGCTTGAAGCGGCCTGAAACATATTCACCCTGTCCCAGTCTCTGCCAAAACATCCTGTATTCTTCACTGGCCGCTTCTTGTGGATCACAAAAAATCTTATGATGTTGACCGACGATCTGGTCTTTCTTGTATCCAATAGCTGCCAGAAAATTATCATTGGCCGTCAGAATTTCACCTTGCGGAGTAAATTCAATGACTGCCATAGACCGGTGCAAAGCCAATAGCAGATCACTTTCCTGCCGGGAACGCGTGATGGTTCGGGTCAGCTCCACAGCAAGCACACGGCTTTCAGGCTCACCTTCACTGGACTTAGCCCGGTACATGATCAACCGATACCAGCCATCACTACCATCGGCCTTGCGCAGACGCATCGCTCCATGCCAGTGTTTACCCGACCGGATCGCATCCAGTAATAACTGCTGATGTCGGTTATCTTGGTGAACAGGCCGTAGGTAACGCTCTATAGAAGAACCGATCAACTGCTCCCTGTCATAGCCGGCTGATGCCAGAAAGTCAGCATCTGCATCACGAAAATGCCCTGAACGGTCGAGAGAAAACCAAAGCATCTCCTGACGAAGGGTTTCTTTCATCCCACGATAAAAAGCCAACTCTTCTTCAAGTTCGTTGATGCGTGCTTTGTCACGCCTTCCAGTAAACATATCAGGACACCCTTTGGATAATAGATTAACAGCACAGGCTGCTTTGTTTATGTCGAACTAACTTAAGATCCGGATTTAATCTTGGCTTTCACAGCCTGCAGAGCATCCCAATAACCTTCCCGGTATGTCGGATAGGTAAACTGATAACCGGTACTCAACAACAGACGGTTATCACAAATTTTACTGGTACGACGGCGGGTTGGTGACTCGACTACTTCAGTTGGCGTCACCTGAAGCACCTCTGCCATCCAGCTCATCACCTCAAACAGCGGCACAGAACCCTGGTCCGTTGCCAGATAAATCGGCTCCGGCGTTTTACCAGACTCAACCATCGCAACCAGATGAGCTAAAACGCCGGCACAGTCATCACTATGAATACGGTTGGTATATTTTACTGGCACCTCAGGTGCAATACGTCCCTGGCATGCCTGTCGGATCAACATGTCACGCCCCGGGCCATAAATACCGGAGAAGCGAACACAGCTATGATTCAAGCCACTGCTGCGTAAAGCTTCTTCTGCCTTCAACATAATACTCCCAGCAAACCCTGATGGATTCGGCTGAATGGTTTCATCAACCATTTCCCCTTCCGTCTGCCCATACACACTGGAGCTGGATACAAACAGGATATGCCTGGGCGTATGCTTGCTCTTTTTCAACCAATGCAGCATCTGCTGCACACCCTCCAGATAGGCACTCTGATAAAATGCTTCCGAGAAACCACCTGCGGCCACAGAATAGATGATGTAATCAGGCTTTAGGGTCAGTGCCTGCCAGGAATCAGGATCAGCAACATCCAGCGTGACGGGTTGCACCTCTTCCGGTAAATTTTGCGGATTACGACGTGCGCCATAGACCTGATAATTTTCTGTCAGCAATCGGGCGGTACGACTGCCGATATCTCCGCACCCTACAATCAAAATCTCCTGAGCACTCATCTTTCTTATCTCCCTGGGAATCTCTATTATCTGATGTATCCGGCACCGAATGGACAGGCCCGCACGTATCCTTAAGCTGTATTGATGCAGCGTCAGTCATCATACAAGTAAAGCGTGCTGCTAAACTACCGTCAGTCATCGCTGGGGTCTCTTATAAATACAGATGGACAGGATATGCCAACAACGCCAGTAGCCAACCAGGCCAGCAGCCCTAAAAAAACCGGTCTGGGTTCGGATCAGATCTCTCAACCCGTCACTATTCTGAAGGGTGTTGGGGCGGCATTGGCGGAGAAACTGGCAAAACTTCACATTTCCACCATTGAAGACCTTCTGTTTCACCTTCCGTTACGGTATCAGGATCGCACCCGGATCACGCCAATGGGAGCTATTCGCCGGGGCGACGAAGTCGTTGTGGTTGGTCAGGTTGCTCTGGCTGATGTCACAAAAGGAAGGCGACGGGCTTTGATTGTGCGACTGAGTGATGGCACCGGCAGCATTACTCTGCGCTTCTTTCATTTTAATATGACGCAGAAGAATCAGTTCCGGAAAGGCGTTCTGGTGCGCTGTTACGGTGAAGCACGGCCCGGTGCCAGCGGGCTGGAGTTGTACCATCCAGAGTATAGCCTTGTATCTCAGGATCAGACGATACCCGTTGACGACCACCTGACCCCTATCTACCCACTGACGGATGGCCTGACGCAAAATCGCTTACGCCAACTTATTCAGCTTGCTCTGGCGGAGCTGAAAAAAACAGAAGTGATCGACTGGCTGCCAAAAAGTTTGTTTCCCGACCTACCATCACTGAAAGAATCCCTGCAACTGTTACACGAGCCACCACCGGATGCACCGATTGACGAGCTGACACATTACAAACACCCGAGTCAGCACCGGCTGATTATGGAGGAGCTGATTGCCCAACAACTAAGCCTTTTAAAACTGCGACAACAGCACAAACACCATCAGGCTCCGATATTTAAAGCTACAGGCCAACTAGGCCAGCAGCTGTTAGCTCAACTGCCTTTTCCACTGACGGGTGCCCAGAACCGGGTCGTCGGCGAAATTACACAGGATATTCAGCAACCCAGCCCTATGCTACGTCTTGTGCAGGGTGATGTAGGTGCCGGTAAAACCCTGGTTGCCGCGATGGCGGCCCTGCAAGCCATTGAGGCGGGTTATCAGGTAGCGGTGATGGCTCCTACAGAGATTCTCGCTGAGCAGCACTACAGTAACTTCAGGCAGTGGTTCACCCCTCTTGGTCTGGATGTGGCCTGGATGGCAGGTAAACTCAAAGGAAAAGCGCGACAAGCTCAGCTGGAACTGATCGCCGCCGGAGCTCCTATGGTTGTCGGAACCCATGCGCTGTTTCAGGAAAGTGTCGAATTCAGCAAGCTGGGGCTGATTGTCGTCGATGAGCAACATAGATTTGGTGTCCATCAGCGCTTGAGTCTGCGGGAGAAAGGCCAGAAAGGTGACCTTTACCCCCATCAGCTGATTATGACCGCGACCCCCATTCCCCGAACACTGGCAATGAGCGCCTATGCGGACCTGGACACCTCCGTTATCGACGAACTGCCACCCGGGCGGACACCGATAGAAACCGTAGCACTTCCTGATAGCCGACGGGATGAGATTATTGAGCGTATCGCAACAGCTTGCTATCAGGGCAAACAAGCCTATTGGGTTTGCACTCTGATTGAGGATTCTGAAGCGCTGCAGTGTCAGGCAGCAGAAACCACCTTTGAAGACCTCAGCATCCGGCTCAAAGGGCTGAATATCGGCCTGATACACGGCCGTATGAAAGCACAGGAAAAAGCAGAGATCATGGCACGCTTCAAAGCAAACGAACTGCAGCTGCTGGTGGCGACCACGGTTATCGAAGTCGGCGTCGATGTACCCAATGCTACACTCATGGTCATTGAGAACCCGGAGCGCCTTGGTTTGTCTCAGCTGCATCAGCTAAGGGGAAGGGTTGGCCGGGGAGACCAACAGAGTTACTGTGTTTTACTCTATCACAGCCCTCTGTCCCGGAATGGCAAAGCCCGTGTAGCCGTTATGCGGGATACTCAGGATGGTTTTCAGATTGCAGAAAAAGATCTGGAGCTTCGAGGGCCGGGTGAAGTGCTTGGCACACGCCAAACCGGGCTGGCTCAAATGAAGATCGCAGACCTGGTGCGTGACCAATACCTGTTAGATGAGGTCAATATCGCAGCTAACCGGCTTCTCCAGCACTATCCTCACCACCTGTCACCCTTGGTCGACCGCTGGCTTGGCAGTGCAGACCAATATGCTCAAGTCTGAAGCCTGAAGACCCCATCAACTATAAAAAAACTTTGAAAATACATGTTCATACGTCATGTTCATATATCTTCTGCTAGGGCATAGTAGGTATAATTACAGGAGTTTTTAGTTGGAGATGACAATGTCCTTTAAAGGATTAGTACTGGCGCTTCAGGAAGCTTTATCTCAGTCCGTTTCACCGGATAATTTTCCCGAACTGCTGAAAAACCGCCTTGTACCACGCAACCGTGCAACCGCCAGGCAGCTAATACGCTCCTCCGTTCTGGAAGGTTCCGATGGTGTGCGCCATTTGCTGGCTTTTCCGGCTCATTGTCTGTTGGATATGAAACTTTATCAGGGATATCAGGCGATCTCTCCTAATGCCAAACAGTCTCTGCTAAAACGCAAAAAAATTCAGTCCGTCCCGGCTTTACCTGAAGTGATTGACTATAACCTCATTGTTGATAGCCGCTGCTTTGATCCCGAAATTATCTTTACAGAATCCGGAGATCCCTCCTGGTTACTTGAGTTCACCAGTGAAGAATACAAATCACTGACCGAAGAGTTCAGCAGTGCCAGGATTGAGCAGTTTGCTATTCCTCTGGTTTCAGTTCGTCCCAACCTGACGGCTGTCGATCAGGATGAAGCCGAAATTAAAACAGCGGTGGAAACCATTACGTCCCGGCGTATACGTACCCGGCTGGCAGAAAGTATTGAGATTCCACCGCTGCCTCTCAGTGCACACAATATCATTATGCTACGCAATGATGAGAATGCTGATGGTGATGAGCTCGCCTCTATTGTGGAATCTGATCCAAGCCTTGCGTCACAGGTTATCAGCTGGGCTAACTCTCCCTACTATGGCTTACCCGGACAGATCCATTCCATTCAGGATGCGGTTATTCGCGTGCTTGGTTTTGACCTGACGATGAATCTGTCTCTCGGCCTATCCATGGGAAAAAATATTAAAATGCCCAGTGATGGCGTGTTTGGCTATCGGGGCTACTGGCGTGAAGCTGTCATGAAAGCGATGCTGATGGAGCGCCTGGTGAAACAGATCCCTGCGGACCATCGGCCTGTCATTGGCCTGAGCTACCTTTCAGGTCTGGTGAATAATTTCGGTTATCTGGTCATTGCAGAAGTATTTCCGCCTTACTTCTCGCTTTATTGTCGCTATCAGGAGGCCAACCCTCACGTACCGGCAATGTATATCGAGCGCTTTCTTTTTGGTATTACCCGTGAGCAGATCGGCAGTTTTCTGTTTCAGACATGGGGGGTTCCCGATGAGGTATGCAGTGCAATCCGACATCTGCATAACCCCGCCTATGAAGGCCTGCATCACCAGTACGCCAACTTGCTGTATATCGTAAACCAGCTGGTATGTAATGACGGGGAAGTACGCCTTGGCAAGTTACCGGAGACAGTTCTGAACCGACTGCACCTGGAGCGCGCCCTAGTTGAGAAAACCATAGACGAAATAAGCGACTTCAACGAAGAACTAAACTCTTTGGCGGAGATGCTGGAAAAAGCCAGCAAGTAAGGCGCCATCATATAGCATTACAACGCATTTTTGACGCCGACCACCGGAAACAGAATAGCGTTATTCCAGCATTAAAAAACCCGCAGTGCTAAACATTGCGGGTTTTTATGTGCTCTGAAGCTTAGGCTTAGCAGTCAACTGCATCTTTCAGCTTTTTACCCACTTTAAAGCCTACCGTTTTGCTTGCCGGAATATCCATCGGCTCGCCAGTCTGAGGGTTTTTACCCTTGCGGGCACTACGCTCACGTACTGAGAAAGTACCAAAACCGATCAGGGAAACCGAGTCACCTTTAGCAACGGCACCTGTGATCTCATCCAACATCGCATTCAGAACTTCATTTGCTTTGTCTTTAGACAGCTCCGCCTTTTCTGCGATCGCTGCTGCCAGTTCAGGCTTACGCATGCGTTATCCTCTTTATTATTACTGTTTAATCCGTATGAACGAAGATATTTAAGCAGCCCCCTATGCGGGATGCAAAGGTTTTTTGCCCTTCTGTGATAGAATTCACTCTCCTTAAAAGATGGAATAATGAGGCATGTGTTGGATTTGCAGCAACTGACATCCCAACAGGCAGCTTCCCGCTTGGAATGGGGGAAACTCAACTGGATGCGCCCCCATACGCCGGGACAAGTACAACCCGATGAAGAATGGCTTGATTGGCTCACCGATGCCTCCTCTCTGACCCGTCGGTTGAGAAAGGTTAGCCAACAGCACTTTCATGTTCAGCTATTGCAACAAAAACTGCTAAAGCCGGCGCTGAATGAGTGCCACCTTCTGGGTATGGCAACGCAGGAATATGCACTGGTTCGCCAGGTGGTTCTGCATGGCTTCAATCAACCCTGGGTTTTTGCACGTACCGTGATCCCCTTGCCAACCCTGCGTCAGGGTAACCGGCACCTGATGTTGCTCGGTAATCGCTCTTTAGGTAGCGTATTGTTTAAAAATACCCATACTCAGCGGACTTCTCAGGAGATCACACCGTATCATGCGGACTTCTGTACTCCCTTTGTATGGGGCAGGCGTTCGACTTTTGAGATTCGCCAGGCCCCACTTCTGGTGACGGAGTTATTTCTGGAGCCTTTTCGTCAACATCTACAGCTTCAGTCCTGAATAAACTGATAAAGAGTCTGATATAAGCCCCGGAGGGGAGTTCTGATGACAACATCTGCATTTACCCGGCAGCTTCCCCATTACATCAAGCTGATGCGGGTAGACCGACCCATTGGTACCTATTTACTGCTCTGGCCAACGCTCTGGGCGCTCTGGATTGCAGCAGAAGGTATTCCGGACACAAATATTCTGATCATCTTTATTTTAGGTGTCATCAGTATGCGGGCTGCGGGCTGTGTCATTAATGACTTTGCCGACAGAAAAATCGATGGCCACGTAGAACGCACCAAAGAACGCCCACTGGCAACCGGTGACGTAACAGCCAAAGAGGCGATCGGTCTGTTTGTTTTTCTGGGCCTGGTTTCTTTCGCTCTGGTTCTTATGACCAACCCGCTGACCATTCTGCTCTCTCTTGGTGGCATTCTACTGGCCTTTATGTATCCCTTTATGAAGCGCTATACCCACCTGCCTCAGGTCGTTTTAGGTGCAGCCTTCTCCTGGGCAATACCCATGGCTTATGCCGCACAAACCAATAGCGTTCCTGTGGAAGCCTGGTTACTGTTCGCCGCCAAACTGCTTTGGACCGTGGCTTACGATACTCAATACGCTATGGTTGACCGCAACGATGATGTCAAAATCGGTGTCAAATCCACGGCTATTCTTTTTGGAGAGCTGGACCGGCATATTATTGCGTTATTGCAGGCTCTTGCAGTGATCGCACTGCTGATTGTAGCCTCATACAAAGGGCTGGGAATCTTCTTCTATCTGGGGCTTGCCGGAGGTGTGACACTCTTTGTCTACCAGGCCAAACTGATCGCCCATCGCAGACGGGAAGATTGCTTTAAGGCTTTTCTGAACAATCACTGGGTTGGTGTTTTAATTCTATTGGGTATCGTCGTCGACTATGCTGTGAAATAACATCTGTTGCTGGCTTATCTGCTTTAAAACAGAGGAATTTCACACAAACGTCATCATGTCATCTTACTGTCATATTTACTCGCTGTAATAATAGCGTTACTGATGACATAACCGACTTAGACGGGAACACGGAAATGACAGGAAAAACCGTCCTGATTGTGGATGACGAAGCTCCGATCAGGGAGATGATCGCTGTTGCGCTTGAAATGGCTGACTACGACTGCTTGGAAGCTGAAAATGCACAGCAAGCCCACGCGATGGTAATCGATAAACGCCCTGACCTGATTCTTCTGGACTGGATGATGCCGGGCACCAGTGGTGTTGAGCTGGCACGCCGTCTGAAGCGTGACCCGGCCACCGCAGAAACGCCTGTTATTATGCTGACGGCTAAAGGTGAAGAAGACAATAAAGTGCAGGGCCTGGAAGCTGGGGCAGATGATTATATCACCAAGCCTTTTTCACCCAGAGAGCTGGTCGCCCGCCTGAAAGCAGTACTTCGCCGCACAACACCAAAGGGTATTGAAGACCCTGTTGATGTGAACGGACTGGAGCTGGACCCGGCAAGCCATAGGGTCACCTCTAACGGCGAACCTCTTGAAATAGGGCCAACTGAGTTTCGGCTACTGCAGTTCTTTATGACGCATCAGGAGCGTGCCTACAGCCGTAACCAATTGCTGGATCAGGTCTGGGGTGGCAATGTCTATGTCGAAGAACGCACCGTGGATGTTCATATCCGCCGACTGCGCAAGGCGCTGGGCGAGAAACACGAACATCTGATCCAGACGGTACGCGGAACAGGTTATCGTTTTTCAGTTAAGATCTGAACCTGGTTAACTGAGCATCATTAAAATAACGGCTGAACCAAAACGGTCTGATCTGCTGCAACAGGTCAGACCGTTTATCCAATCGTTCGGCATCAATGTGCAAAAAGGAAGGTAACCGCTTGTGACTCCAATCTGGCAGGCAGAACTCACACGGATCGTATACATCGCCCTTTTTGCCGCCACTGCTGGCTGGCTCTCAGGCTCCGTTGCCTGGGCTTTGGTCACCATGCTGGCTATCTACGTCTTCTTTGCACTTCGCTTTGTTCGCCGTCTCGACCATTGGCTGGAACACAATGCTACCGATCAACCACCGGAAAGCTGGGGAATCTGGGGGCATCTGTTCGATAAGATGTATCGCCATCAAAGACGCTATCAACAGCAACAGCAGCGCCTGACAGAGATTATTAATAAGGTACAGCGCTCCAGTGGAGCCTTACGGGACGCGGTGGTCATGATTGACCAACACGGATCTCTGGAATGGTGGAACCGTGCGGCAGAAGGCCTGCTGGGTTTCCGTCACCCTTCAGATAAAGGGCAGGCCCTGACCAATCTATTACGCGACCCGCGCTTTATCAGTTATTACGACAATCAGGACTATCAGGACCCACTGGTTCTGGCCTCGCCAATGGATGACAATATCGTTCTGGAGTACCAGGTCACCATTTTTGGCAGAAATGAGCGTCTGATGCTGGTTCGTAATATCACGCGACTTTACCGGCTGGAGCAGATGCGTAAAGACTTTGTCGCTAATGTTTCCCATGAACTCAGAACACCTCTGACAGTGATCAATGGCTATCTGGAAACCTTTGCCGATTACAGCGATCAACTGCCTCCTCGCTGGGGCCGGGCAACGCATCAGATGCAACAGCAGTCCCGTCGGATGCAGAATATTATTAATGACCTGCTACTGCTATCCCGCCTGGAAACAACCGATATTGAAGGGCAGCAGCAGTATATTGAGATCGACCTTATGCTCGATAGCATCAAACAAGATGCTCAACTGCTAAGTGGTGACAAAGAACACAAGATAACCACAGACCTGCGTACAGATGCCCGGGTGATTGGTTCCGAAAACGAATTGCGCAGCGCTATTTCAAACCTGGTATTCAATGCAGTGAAATATACGCCGCCGGGCTCCACGATCAAAATGACCTGGCAAAGGCTGCCCCATGATAAGGGCGCCGTTTTAACGGTGGAGGACAACGGCGAAGGTATCGATGCCCGGCATCTGCCTCGCCTGACAGAGCGTTTTTACCGTGTCGATAAAGGACGATCAGCTGAGACAGGCGGCACAGGTCTGGGTCTGGCCATTGTAAAGCATGTGCTACTGCGCCATAACGCCAAGCTGGATATCAAAAGTGAAGTGGGGAAAGGTACACATTTCAGCTGCACCTTCCCTGACACCTCACTGGCCATGCAGGGAGAAAGCACCAGAACGCACTCTAATACGGTTACCCACAGCCCCGAGCTGTCAGACCTGGCGGCTCAACCGAGCGATAACTTTCGAGAGTAACTGAGAGGATTTTTGGTCAATATCGGTAAAACGAATACCGACATAAACGCTCTCTGCATCGATTCGCTTCTCCTGAGCCTGCAGCATAGTCACACAGCCTTTAACGGTCAGCCGGGTTTGCTGCTCCCCTTTTCCGGCGACAAAACCCACGGACAGGTTTGCAAACATATCAGGTAAGCCCTGATCACGAGCAGTCATCACAACAACATCCTGCGGCGTCAGCTCTCGAATCATCACCGGAAGTTTGTATTCACCAAACATCAGCATCGCTTTCCCTCTGACCCGGCGGTTACCAGGGGAGGCCGTACTTTGCATGACAGGCTTACCGGTCAGAACATTAACCGTTGTTCCGCCGCCCATTACACGAGTTCGCTGCCTCATAATTTCGGCCAGATCTTCACGGCTGATAACATGCGTTTTGACCAGTACCTTTGTCACTTTACTGATCAACTGGTCGTTATTAAAAGGTTTGGTCACATAACCTGTTACGCCATGCTGTACCGCTTCAACAACGTACTCCTTGTCATCAAGCGAGGTGACCATGATAAAGGGCACATCTTTATTATGACCTTGCTCATGCTCGCGCAACCAGGTTAAAAGCTCAATGCCAGACATTTCTGGCATCTCCCAATCACAAAGTACCAGGTCGAAACGGCCAGCTTCCAACAACTTCTGGGCTTTACGACCATCCTGGGCTGTTTCAACTTCAAACTGTGGATATTCAGCTTTAACGGCCTTAACCATTAAGTCTCGGGTAAATTTAGCATCATCAACAACAAGTATGCGGGCGGTCTTCATAGCTCTCTCAAATATCTTTCATTCCAGATGGCGCATTTAACGATACGGTACTCAGGTTCGCATCTGGATGCACGGACAACTGCTGCACCCATAACCAGGTTGCACCGGCAACGGCAGCAGGCATAAAAATAAGATTAATAAAGGGGATAAACATCAGAAGATAGCAAACCAATCCAAAGCTGGCGGTATGCCACCAGTTTTGCTTTAGACGACGCTGCATCGCATGAAAGTCTATTTTATGGTTGTCCATCGGGTAGTCCATATACTGAATAGAAAGCATCCAGACTGAAAACATAAACCACAAAATAGGACTGATCAGGTTTACAACAGGAATAAAGCTAATAATGAGAAGGAGTACAACCCGCTTCAGGAAGAACCACTGTTTCTGAAGCTCCCGGTGCAATGAACGTTTTGCCATCTCGGCTATTGTTTCATCCGGGAAATCTACGTGCCCATTACGCAGCTTCAGTTCAATTTTTTCCGCCAGCAAGCCATTAAAAGGTGCCGCAATCAGTGCCGTTGTGGCATTAAAGCCGTATAACACAAAACCCAGCATTGCGATCAATGCCAGCGGCCATAGCAGCCAGCCAAGAAAACTCAGCCATTCCGGCAGAAAAGCGATCAGACTGTCCAGCCAGCCATCAATAAGACCCAGTGTCAGCCATATAAAAACCGAAAGAATAATAATATTGCTCAGTAAAGGCACTAGAACAAAACGCTTCATACCCGGCATAGTAATCAACCGGAAACCCGCAGCCAAAGAGGCTGGGCCTGAAAAAAGATGTGTCATAAAACCTCTGTCGCAGCATTAACGGTTTGAACCGGGGCTGGGATATTTATCCCGAAGTGGCCCAGCGGGGATAATACCTCTACCCATAACCGGCAATAAAGTTCCAACTTACCTTGTTTTGATAGAAAGCAGGCATAACGACCCCCTTTTAATAAATCAAAATATCAGATGTTCTTAAATTTTTGATCATCAAAGATAACAGACACAAAAAAAGGCAGCCGAAGCCGCCCCTTTAACCCGTGGGCTATGGTGCTTAATCGTTACTCAGACGCTGTTCGATGGTTTCCGGTGAGGAGTGACGGACATCCATACCTTTTACCAAATAAATCACGTACTCTGCGATATTATCTGCGTGATCACCGATACGTTCCAGGGCGCGCAATACCCAGATAATGCTCAGTACACGGCTGATGGACCGAGGATCTTCCATCATAAAGGTCACTAATGCCCGCATGGCAGACCGGTATTCCAGATCTACGGCTTTATCCTCCTGAGCAACCTTCAGGGCCAGATCCGTATCAAAGCGGGCGAAGGCGGTCAGAGCATCTTTCACCATATTACGCACATGATTGCCGATATGACGCGTTTCAATATAGCCCCGGGGTGGCTCGCCTTCTTCAGCCAGCTGAATTGCATGGCGGGCAATTTTAGACGCCTCATCACCAATACGCTCCAGATCCGACGTTGCACGGGTAACGGCCATCACTAAACGTAAATCACTGGCGGCAGGCTGGCGTCGTGCCAAAATCCGGGTACATTCTTCGTCAATTCGGATCTGCATTTCATTAATATTACGGTCGTTAGCGCGTACTTCCTCAGCAACAGCGCTATCGCCTTCGGTCAGCGCGTAAATCGCATCCTGAACCTGCTTCTCTACCAGGCCACCCATGGCCAGAAGATGGGTTTTCAGGTCTTCCAGCTCGTTATTAAACTGCTGGGATATGTGATGGCTATGGGTTTCTGTTGTGATTTCCATGGTAATACCTTGTATCTGTGCAAACCAAAATAAGTGTTAAAACCAAAAAGACGTTATAAAAAAGCCTACCAGTCATTAGGTCTGACCAGCCACTAAGACCTCTTATTTAACCGTAACGCCCCGTAATATAATCTTCGGTTTTCTTCTCTTTCGGGTTGGTAAACAGCATATCGGTGTTACCAAACTCAATCAGGTTGCCCATATACATAAAGGCCGTGTAGTCAGAGACACGTGCGGCCTGTTGCATGTTGTGAGTAACAATGGCGATAGTAAACTTATCCTTGAGCTCATAGATCAGCTCTTCGATTTTCAGCGTCGAAATCGGATCCAGCGCGGAGGCGGGTTCATCCAATAGCAACACTTCAGGTTTTACTGCGATGGTACGGGCGATGACCAGACGTTGCTGCTGACCACCGGACATACCCAGGGCACTTTCATGCAGCCTGTCTTTTACTTCATCCCAAAGCGCTGCAGAACGCAGTGCCCATTCAACCGCTTCATCCAGAATACGCTTTTTATTGATACCCTGAATACGCAGGCCGTACGCCACATTCTCATAGATAGATTTCGGGAATGGATTGGGCTTCTGGAACACCATACCAACACGGCGACGCAACTCTGCTACATCAACATTTTTTTGGTAGATATTCTGACCTTCCATATTGATTTCACCGGTGATGCGGCAGCCATCCACCAGGTCATTCATACGGTTCAGACTTCGTAACAGCGTAGACTTGCCGCAACCGGAAGGCCCAATAAAGGCGGTTACCCTTTGTTTAGGGATCGTCATATTGACATCAAACAGCGCTTGTTTATCGCCATAAAAAAGATCCATATTACGAACATCTAAACAGGTTGTTTCCTGTTCCAGTGACAGACTACTGCCTTCGCCACGATTCATTGAGCTGATGTCGATGCTATGGCTTTTGGTTTCATGTGCAGCGGGCTTACCCTGGCTGCCGGTCACATTTGGGGTATCAGTCATAGAAGAACCTGTCGCGTTATTAGCCGGATCTTGAGTCTGTGCGCCAGTCGCTACCGGCGCCTCGGTTACTTTATTTTCAGCCTGAGCTTCCATAGGAATACTCTCTTTAAATTCGTTATTCAGTCTAACTGCGTTTCAGTAAATGGCTTGCCTTATGCCATGACCGCAGGTTTTCCCTGCGGCTCTTACACAACGCCTGTTAATCAGAGGTTACATTTCCAGTGATTTATACTTTTCGCGCAGATGGTTACGGATAGCAACAGCACTAAAGTTAAGCAGTGCGATCACAATCACCAGAAGTAGCGCCGTGGCATAAACCAGCGGCCGGGCTGCTTCAACATTCGGGCTCTGAAAACCCACATCATAAATATGGAAGCCTAGGTGCATAAATTTCTGATCCAGATGGATAAACGGGTAGTTGCCATCCAGAGGCAAACTTGGTGCAAGCTTAACGACACCCACCAACATAAGAGGTGCTACTTCACCTGCTGCCCGAGCCACCGCCAGAATAACCCCAGTCATCATGGCTGGACTTGCCATCGGCAGAACCACACGCCATAACGTTTCCGCTTTCGTCGCACCCAGAGCCAGAGAACCTTCACGTACCGAACGAGGTATACGGGCCAGACCCTCTTCCGTCGCGACAATAACAACGGGGACCGTTAGCAGCGCCAGTGTCAGGGATGCCCACATAAGTCCTGGTGTACCAAATGTTGGAGCTGGCAGTGCTTCCGGGAAAAACAGCTGATCGATATTGCCACCCAGGAAGTAGATAAAGAAGCCAAGACCAAATACGCCATAAACAACGGAAGGTACACCTGCCAGGTTGTTCACTGCGATACGAATCATGCGGGTAGTAAAACCCTGTTTAGCATATTCACGCAGGTAAACAGCAGCGATAACACCAAAAGGAGTCACCAGAACTGACATCAGCAACACCATCATGACGGTACCGAAGATCGCTGGAAAAATACCACCTTCGGTATTCGCTTCGCGGGGATCGTCTGAGGCAAACTCCCAGAGTTTTGCACTGTAGAAGCCCATCTTATCCAGTATATCCATGCGGTTTGGCTGGTAAACACGCACCACCTTGCTCATGGAAACTTCGATTTCCTGACCATTCATCGCACGGGCAACAAAACTGTCACGATTCGCGGCGATGTAAAGGTCTGCCAACTGCTGCTGCAACACCTCATATTCAGCATCTAATACTGACCGCTCAGCATTTAGCTCCGCAAGGTTCTCAGGAGTATTCTCACCATCAATTTCCAGGCGACGCTCTTTTAAGCGTAAACGCTCAATCGCGTAATTAATGCGACCGATTTCATGCTTTTCGATCTGATAAATCTCATCATGGATCTCAACCGCACGATCAACACGTTTCTTAAATTCAGGCCAGACACTATTTTCGCCTACAGCCTGAACGGCTACGGTTTTGTCCTTTTCCTTCAGGGCCAACAAATAACCGTAGAAGTTACCCCACTCATGGCGCTCAACAGCGATCAGATTTTCCGGGTAGCGAACCTCTTTAATAAAGTCCTCCAGTACCCAACGGAAATCTGTACCGTGCACGTCACGGTTGCCAATTTTTATCAGATGGCGATCAACCAGCTCCTGATCAGTATCTATATCAATACCGGCTGCCCGCACCTGTTCCACAGGAACAGACACGGTTTCAACCTTCTCACCAACCAAATGGAAACTGTTGCCATTCAGCTCTCTGACATCGGCCTCCATAATGGAAGCTGGCCAAAAATGCCCCAGCCCCCGTACAGCAATCAGCGCCAGAAGGCCAATTACCATAATCACACTGATCGCCACAGCACCGGCATTCAGCCAGATCCAGGGGGACCCGCTTTTTGTCCAGTTACCTAATGATTCACGCATAACTTTTTCCTTTCACTCCGAGTCGCTTACAGAGCGCCGTATTTTTTACGCAATCTCTGACGAATAACTTCTGCCAGGGTGTTCACAACAAACGTAAACATAAAGAGTACAAATGCAGCGAGGAACAGAATCCGGTAGTGAGTACTGCCCACTGCTGACTCAGGAATCTCTACCGCAATATTAGCTGCCAGTGTCCGCATCCCTTCAAAGATATTCACATCCATAATCGGGGTATTACCGGTAGCCATCAGTACAATCATGGTTTCACCTACAGCACGCCCCATACCGATCATCACCGCAGAGAAAATGCCCGGACTGGCTGTTGGCAGAATGACCCGCGTTAAGGTTTGCCAAGGAGTTGCGCCTAGCGCCAGCGAGCCGTAGCTCAGATGCTTAGGTACGGCAAAGATGGCATCTTCTGTAATGGAGAATATCGTAGGAATTACAGCAAACCCCATTGCAAGGCCTACAACCAGAGCATTACGCTGATCAAAAGGAATACCCATTTCATCCGTCAGCCAGGAGCGTACGTTACCGTCAAACAGGGCGATTTCTAATGTGGAGCTCATACCCAAAGCAAACCAGCTCACCAGAAGTACAACCGGAACCATCAGTAGTGCATGCCAGCCATCAGGTACTGCATGCCGGATTCTGTCTGGCATCTGGGCCCAGGCAAAGCCAAAACCAACCATGCCAATCGGTAGCAGGATCAGCAGAGCAAAGACTCCCGGTAGGTTATTTTCCAGGAAGGGTGCCAGGAACAGACCGGCCAAAAAGCCCAGAATAACGGTTGGCAATGCCTCCATCAGTTCAATCACAGGCTTAATTTTGCGACGCAGTGCTGGCGCCATAAAGTAAGCGGTATAAATAGCACCACAAATTGCCAGTGGCGTCGCCACTATCATGGCGTAGAAGGCCGCCTTAAGGGTGCCAAAAGCCAGAGGCATCAGGCTATATTTAGGTTCAAACTCGTTGTTAGAAGCCGAAGACTGCCAGGTATAAGCGGGCTCTTCATAGCTCTCATACCAGACTTTATCCCATAGCGATGTCCATGAGACCTCCGGGTGTTTGTTATAAACCTCCAATGCCTGCAGCATGCCGTCCTGACGCTCCAGCAAAAGATAGTCAGCACGTGGGCTGATGGCTCCGGCAACAGGTGCCGCACCCAAAACTTTTTCCGTCAGCATGGTACGTTGAGCGGTGGTACTGTAGATGCTCAGCTGTCCTTTCTCATCAAGCATAAGAAAGCCTTTACGGCGATGTTCAGGTAACATCATCGCGACCGGCGTTCCGTCATGTTCAAAGCTACGGATATGTTTCAGTCCCCATTCATTCTGGTCATCACGCACCAAAAACCACTGAGACAACTGACCGTTCTTATCCCCTACTAACAGGGAGATGCCACCCAATTGTAGCGCCACATCACCAATACCACTGTTCTGCTCGGTAATTTTCAGGCGAGCATTCAGCTTTGGTGTATCCATATCCCGGGTATCAACAACATCAACTGAGCCTTTGTTGCTAACCATATAAATCCAGTTCTGGTCAGGGCCAATCAGAATGCTATGGATATCATTCTCAATCACCGGCAACTGCAGAGAGTTACGCTCAATGGTGACATCCCCCAACAGAGACTCTTCTTTCAGATACTGAACCAAGTAAGCTTTTTTATCGGTGGACACTGCAGATATAAGTAAGCTTGAGTCCGTCTCACTAACCGCAATTTTGCTCAGGCCACTACCGGCTTCACTAATTACCAGCGGCTCTTCGCCATAAGGGTAATCAATGCGCGGGGTAATTAAACGTTCATCATTCGGGTAGGTGATCCGGTAACGATCTTTAATCAGCAGCACACGACCATCAGAAAGCCCCAATGCCAGCAGCTTTTTAGACGGGCCTGATGACTGCACGGATAGCAGATCGACACCTTGTGGAACATTAAGCTGTACACGGTCGATAACCTGACCGTTAGCAACACTAAAAAAGACGACCTCACCAACACTGGTCAGGCGCATGGCAACTTCTGCCTGTTCTTCTGTCGCCAGATAGAGCGTTCTCGCCTCATCCGGTCGTACAGATGTTGCGGGCATCTGATATTCCACAACAGGTTCAACACTCGCCGACTTCATCAGAGGGATGATTTCGTATAGCAGGTAGATAAAAATCAGCAGGATCGCAATAATCACACTGATACCACCAATACCAATACCAATTTCGGCAATCTTATCTTTTAACGATCTGACTTTCCGGTGCATACGTAGTGCCGGAGTATCAAAATCGATGACGGGGGCGTTTGGGCTATTTTCTTTCATAGCGGAAAAATACTGCACTTATATGACAGTTGTATGACACCGGACAGGCGACCCAGAACAAAAAAGGGCCGGCTAACGCCCGCCCTTTTATGACACACTCAAACTTAACGTCCTTGTCTCGTCTATCCGATCCGAATTACTTAATACCCAGAGCTTTCAGGGTTTTCTCAGCAACAGCAGATGGAAGAGGCACATAACCATCCTTCACGACCACTTCCTGTCCTTGCTTGGACATCACCATCTTGATGAATTCGCGCTCAAGAGGCTGTAATGGCTGGTTAGGCTTTTTATTGACATAAACATACAGGAAACGGGACAGAGGGAATTTACCGCTGATCGCATTCTCGCTATTTGCTTCGTAGTACGGCTGACCTTCTTTCTTAGCCAGAGGTACTGCCCGTACACTGGATGTCTTATAGCCCATACCAGAGTAACCAATTGCGTTAATAGAGGTACTCACAGACTGTACAACAGATGCTGAACCAGGCTGTTCATTAACATTATTTCTGAAGTCGCCCTTACACAGCGCCTTACCTTTAAAGTAACCATAGGTACCGGATACTGAGTTACGGCCGTACAACTGGATATCACGATTTGCCCAAGAACCGGTCAGGCCCAGGTCACCCCATTTATTAGCATCAGATGGAGCACCGCACTTACGGGTAGAAGAGAAAATCGCATCAACCTGCTCAATGCTCAGGCCTTTGATCGGGTTATCTTTGTGCACGAATACAGCCAGGGCATCGATTGCTACCGGAACTGGAACTGGCTTATAGCCAAAGCGGTTTTCAAATGCTTCCAGCTCTTTATCTTTCATTTTACGGCTCATTGGCCCCAGGTTAGCCGTACCTTCAGTCAGAGCCGGTGGCGCAGTTGAAGAGCCCGCTGCCTGAATCTGAATATTTACATTCGGGTAAGTACGCTTGTACTCTTCTGCCCATAGAGTCATCAGGTTAGCCAAAGTATCAGAACCAACGGAAGACAGATTCCCGGAGACACCACTTGCTTTTTCATAGCTTGGCAGATTCGGATCAACTTTAGCGGCAGCATTGGCCGTAACAGCTGTAACAGTACCTGCAGCAACCAGAGAAACCGCTGCAATCATCTTCTTCATTTTCATGTTATCTCCTGAACATTACGTCCGTTTTCTATTTGACTAAATAAGATGCGTATTACTATTAATCTTGCTATGGGCATACTATAGGCAGGCTTTGTGACAGTTATATGAATGTCATATTCAATGAAGAAACTCTTTTTGTAACCGACAGAAACCTTGCCATCAGGCAATCCCAGTTCTATACGGAGCCTCTGATACCCTTGGCCGATAACCCATAAAAGGTTCCTATCTGGCTCAGTGGTCATAGGGAATAGTGATAGTTAAAGAATTTAGTGATAGTCTGCGCCTGACAGATAAAAAATGCTTGATAGAGCCCCGCCGCGCAGTCGGCGTACCTGAAATCTGGTTCAGTCAGACCTGACAACACACTCAGACAAATAAGAAAAGCTAATGAGCAACGTCGATAATATTGAAGATATTCCTTCACCCTTGGGTGAGCTGACACTGAAGATCGCTGCAACACCTCAGGACACTAATATCTATGGTGATATTGCCGGTGGTTGGTTAGTGTCTCAGATGGATCTAGCTGCAGAGATCAGCGCAGGCAAGCTGGCGAAAGGGCGCACCGCAACCGTAGCCATCAGCGAGATGGACTTTCTATGTCCGGTTCGCATCGGGTCAACTGTCGGCATCTATACCCATGTTAAAGAGGTGGGCCACAGCTCGATTAGCGTCCGTGTCGAGGCCTGGATTCAGCCGCCATTTGAAAGTGACGAACAGGAAATGTTTAAGGTATCTGATGCTAAGTTTGTGATGGTCGCCATTGACGGCAATGGCCGGATTCGCGCTGTACCGGAATCCTGAGCAGGTTTTCAGTATTAGAAAATGGAACAATTTTATTCCGCAAAAGAAGAGGCTGATAAAAACCAGCCTCTTTTTTGTTTTTAGCCACTCTTACTTAGACTCGTAAGGAGAGACTAGACACGTAAAGAGAAACGTTATCCCTTACCTGTCATTAAACGACCGTTCAGATAAGCGTATTCAGAGATCTTCTGATAATCATCAGACAGATTACGGAAGTTTATAAAGGAGTCGTAGATACGACGGCTCAGATCATCTTTTTGCGCTTCTTCAAATACCACTTCATCAGAAATGGTCCGCAGCTCCTGATAAACATCAGAAGGCAGCTCTCGCAGCTCAACACCGTGATCATTGACCAGCTCTTTTAGTGCCACTGCATTGCGATAAGTTACCTCATCCATCATATCCTGGTTGGCAGCACGAGTTGCGACCATAACAACCTCCTGAAGATCAGCAGGAAGTGCTTCAAACGCCGTTTTATTGATCATGCCTTCCAGTACAGAACCCGGCTCATGCCAGCCAGGGTAGTAGTAATATTTGGCTGCTTTATAAAGGCCGAAAGCTTTATCGTTGTATGGGCCAACCCATTCTGTCGCATCGATTGCACCAGTTTGCAGCGAGGTAAACAGCTCAGATCCCGGCAGACTAACCGCCGTACCGCCTGCTCGGTTAAGCACCTCACCGCCTAAACCTGGAATGCGCATTTTAAGGCCTTTCAGATCATCCAGTGAGTTAACTTCTTTATTGAACCAGCCCGCCATCTGAACACCGGTATTACCTACCGCAGTAGGAATCAGGTTAAATGGCTCATAAACCTCTTTCCACAGCTCAAGACCACCACCGTAGTAGATCCAGCTAGCGATCTCTTGTGCGTTCAAGCCAAAAGGAACGGCAGCAAAAAACTGTGCAGCCGGTGCCTTACCCTTCCAGTAATACGAAGCACTATGCCCCATTTGTGCCGTACCTTCTGATACCGCATCAAACACGCCAAACGCAGGTACCAGTTCTCCAGCCCCATAAACCTTAATTTCCAGACGACCGCCGCTCATTTTGGTGATCTTTTCTGCAAGACTGTTCGCTGCGGTACCTAAGCCTGGAAAGTTCTTAGGCCAGGTAGTCACCATTTTCCATTTAATTTTTTCTTGCTTTGCGCTTGCCTGCTGTTTTTCACTGCCCGATTCAGAACCGGTACAACCTGCCAGTACAGCACCTGCTGCGCCCACACCCAGTGCGGTAACAAACTCACGACGCTTCATGCTTTTTAGCTCCTGATTTTTATTTTCTTGTTTTCATTTTTTAAGTGTATCACGACTAAAATTATCAGATTTTCAGTCAGGTTACACTATTCCGGAGTTATCAAACCCTGAATGCCTGTAAAGATCAGCAGACGATCCGGGTCAATAGCAGTGGCTACATCTGCTGTAGCTTTTATAAGGCTTCCAATTTAGCAAAGCCTGCCATTAGCCATTTTTCACCATCATTATCAAAATTCACCTGAATTCGGGCCTTTGCGCCCTGTCCTTCATAGTTCAGTACAATGCCTTCACCAAAAACAGCATGTTTAACCCGTTGGCCTACCATCAGTGCTGGGCCACCATCACCACTGTCTAGGGCTTCTGTTGGCTTCCATTGAGACCCCGGGCGACTGCTGGTGACCGGCTTTGAGATCTGGCCGCGCAGGCGCACCTCTTCCAGCAGATGCTCAGGGATTTCACGAACAAAGCGGGAAGGCGTGTTATAAGTTTCCCGGCCATGCAGCCGGCGCATCTCTGCATAAGTGATGTAGAGCTTTTTCATAGCCCGAGTGATTCCGACATAGCAGAGACGACGCTCTTCCTGGAGCCGTGAAGGGTCTTCCATCGACATCTTATGCGGAAACAGCCCTTCTTCGACACCAGCCATAAAGACCAGTGGGAACTCCAGACCTTTTGCCGAATGCAGTGTCATCAGCTGTACGGCATCTTCATATTCATCTGCCTGTTGCTCACCCGCATCCAGCGCCGCTTCCGAAAGAAAACTTTGCAGCATAACCAGGGTATCCACCCCATCATCTTCATCGGTTTCAACCGGGTCTTCCGAAGGCGTAAAGCCCCGGGCTGCGGTGACCAGCTCTTCAAGGTTTTCCACCCGGGCCTGGCCTTTTTCACCTTTCTCCTGACGGTGAAATTCAACCAGTCCGGTCGTTTCATTCACATGATCTACCAACTCATGCAGGCTAAGCTCATGCCCGGAGTCTTCCAGTTGATCCAGTAATGCCATAAAGCCACTTAGTGCGGATAACGCTCGGGCCGGTAAAATTTTATTGGCAATACAGTGTCCCGCCGCTTCCCAGAGTGAGCAACCCTCATTACGGGCCAGTTCACGCAGAGTATCAATCGTTTTCGCACCAATACCACGGGTCGGCGTATTGATCACACGTTCAAGAGCCGCATCATCGTTTCTACTCTGGATAAGGCGCAGGTAGGCCAGGGCGTTCTTAATTTCAAGACGCTCATAAAAGCGCTGTCCCCCATAAATCCGATAGGGGGTTCCTGCACGGATCAGGGCCTCTTCCAGCACCCGCGACTGGGCATTGGAGCGATACAGAATGGCTGTTTCAGAACGGGTGCCTCCTTCCTGTACCCACTTTTCGATGGTATTGACGATAAAGCGCGCTTCATCCTGTTCGTTAAAACCGGCATACAGGGCGATGGGTTCACCCTCATTACCCTCCGTCCATAGCTCTTTACCCATGCGATCAAAATTATTGGCAATCAGGCTATTTGCCGCTTCGAGAATGGTGCCGGTAGAGCGGTAGTTCTGTTCCAGCCGAACTGTCTTACTACCATCAAAGTCGGAGGCAAACTGGTGGATATTTTCAACTTTTGCACCACGCCAGCCATAGATGGACTGATCATCATCACCCACCACAGTCAGCAGGTTATTATGACCAGATGTCAGCAGGCGTAACCAGGCATATTGAATAGTGTTGGTGTCCTGAAATTCATCCACCAAAATATGACGGAAGCGCTCCTGGTAATGCTTCAGCAATAAAGGATTATCCCGGAGAAGTTCATGGGCGCGCAGTAACAGCTCACCAAAATCTACCAGGCCAGTACGCTGACAGTGCTCTTCATAGAGACTATAAAGATGATTCATGGTGGCGGTGAAGCGGTCGCCTGTATCCATAAAGTAGCCCGCGCGGCGACCTTCATCTTTTTGGCCATTGATATACCCCTGAACCTGTCGTGGTGGCCAGCGCTCATCATCAATACCATGATCTTTCATCAGACGCTTTATCAGGCGTAGCTGATCATCGGAGTCCAGAATCTGGAAATTTTCCGGTAACTTGGCATCCCGCCAATGGGTTCTCAGCAAACGGTGTGCGATACCGTGAAATGTTCCAACCCAGAAGTTACGCATGGGTAAGCCCAGTAAAGCCTCCAACCGGGTCCGCATCTCTGCGGCAGCCTTGTTGGTGAAGGTTACCGACATAATACTGTGAGGAGAGATACCTTCGACCTGCACCAGCCAGCCTATCCTATGCACCAGAACCCGGGTTTTACCACTGCCGGCGCCAGCCAAAACCAGCATATGTTGCGCCGGTGCAGTAACCGCTTCACGTTGAGCATCATTCAGGGCGTCGATAAGGTGTGTAACTTCCATAATCTTCCAGTTATTTTGGCGAGTGATCAGGGCAAAGCTGGCATATTGCCTAGGCTGTAAGGTCGTTTTTACCGTCGAGACTCTATCACAATATGTTACTGAAAACCTTTATCCGACTATTCTGAAGCAAAGGTGCATCTGTTATCTTTAATCATTAGAGGCTTAAGGGAATTGAGCCCATAAAACAAAAATAAGACGACACCAGAGTAATAACTAACCATGACCTATCCTGAAGAGTCCTCTTTTCTGCAGGAACAGGCTGATGCGACCTCCTTCGATCAGGCCTTGCTCTGCGAACAACTGACATTGTTATACAGGGATTCCACAACATACTACCGGCTGGGTATGGGCTGCGCCCTGGTGTGTTGCACTTTGCTGTGGGATACCACAGCAAATATGCTATTGGGGCTCTGGTTGCTGACCTACGCCTTACTGACGTGGGGCGGCATTAACCTTAACAACCGGTTCCAGAAATACCTAAACCATAAGCCCTCTGATACAGCCGCGAGCTCAGCCAGCAAGCTCAACAGATGGCGGCATCTCTTCACTTTAGGCGGTGCTCTGGTCGGCAGCTATTGGGGAGTGTTACTGGTCTGCCTAACACCTGAAGCCAGCATCTTGCTGCAGTCTGTGGTTATTCTGGCCATAACAGGGCTCGCTCTCTATGCCAGTGCTATCTTTTCAGCACTGCTTGTCAGTTACCTTGGATTTGTTCTACCAGCCTTTATCCCTTTTCTATTGCGGGAGTTTAATAGCCCGGAACCTTTGCTTTCTCCCTCGGTAATTCTGGTTTTCCTCAGTTTTCTGATCTATAGCGCCTGGCGCAACCATCTGCTGCTTAAAAACTCTCTGAGCCAGAATGTTAATAACCGTCGACTGCTAAAACAGGTTAGCCACGAGCAGAAGATCACTCAGCAGCTCAACCAACAACTCGAAGCAGAGGCAAAAACGAGAGCAGACGCAGAACAAAAACTACAACAGGCACAATCCAGCCTTGAACACCAGATTCAGGAGCGCACACAGGCTCTGTCAGAAGCCAACCAGCACCTGAAAACAGCAATATCAGAGCAGCGCCAGGCCAGTATTGACCTCGAGCGTAACCGCCAGCGCTACTCCAAAGCAATCGAAGCCAGTGACCTGGGATTATGGGAGTGGGACCTGGAAACAGATGAGATCTATCACTCACATTTTGAGCAGCTGTTTGGTTACTCCGAGCAGGAAATTCCACACTTTATGGGACACCTGCAACCCCTAGTGCATAAAGATGATTATCCGGCACTGAGAACTGCATTGGTGGATACTCTGAAGGGTTATCTTGATCAGTTTAAAGTTCAGTTCCGCATCCGTCACAAAGGTGGACAATGGAGATGGCTGGAGGATACCGGAAGAGTAATCGACCGCAATCCTCAGTCCGGAAAGGCCCGTAAAATGATCGGAACCCGTCGGGACGTGACAGATCAGATTGCCCGTGATGAGCGGTTACGCCTTGCCTGGCATGCTTTTGAAAGCTCCAGCGAGGCGATGTTTATCCTTAATGAAGACTTCGTGATCACCACTCTCAATGAAGCCTTCTACCAGATTACAGGCTATTCTTGTCAGGAGTTGCAAGGCACACCTTTCGACCAGAGCCCGCTATGGCAGCTTGATCAGGAGCTGAATAAAAAGATTCGCAAACAACTGACCCAGCTCGGCGCCTGGGAAGGTGAGTTAATCGAGCAGCGTAAAAATGGTGATAAATTCCCTGAATGGCTGAAAGTGTATCGTGTACCTTCCAAGCAGAGTGAAGCCTCTCACTACGTCGGTATATTCTCAGACCTGACCCAGCGAAGAAAAGCGGAAGAGAAACTCAGCTATCTGGCGAACTACGACGACCTGACAGGGGTTGCTAACCGCAACCAGTTCAAAGACCGACTGCATATTGCTATTTCACAGGCCCGCCTGAATAACGGGAAAATGGCTTTAATACTTCTAGATATTGACCGGTTCAAGGCGATTAATAACACACTGGGACATGATGTCGGCGACCAGCTCTTAAAAGAGCTAGCAAATCGCCTGAACAACCAGATTCAGAACGTAGACACTATTGCCCGCCTCGGGGCTGATGAGTTTGCCCTGATTGTAGACCACTATGAACAGGAGTCTGACGTTACTGAGCTAGCTGAACAGATCTATCAGCTGGTTCATACGCCACTTAAAATCGAAAACCATGAATTAATTACCTCCTGCAGTATAGGTATCAGCCTGTTTCCGAAGCACACTCGTGGCCTTAATATTTTAGTTAACCAGGCAGACCTGGCCCGCAATAAAGTAAAACAGTTAGGTGGTTCAGGATTCGAGTTCTACTCAGAAGAACTGCAAACCGGCTCTCTGGAGCGCTTAAAAATGGAGAGCGACCTTCGCAAAGCGCTCCAGCGTGATGAATTATGTGTCTACTATCAGCCTAAGGTATCGCTCAAAAAAGACCAGATATTTGAGGCTGAAGCCCTTGTGCGCTGGAACCACCCTGAATCAGGCCTTATTTCGCCAGGCTCATTTATTCCCATCGCCGAAGAAACAGGATTGGTGGCAGCCTTGGGTGAACAGGTGCTGATTAAATCTTGCCGGCAAGTGAAAGAGTGGCTGGACAGGGGTGTTGAGATCAAGGTCTCTGTTAACTTATCAGCTCAGCAACTGAGACATAATGATCTGGTTAGTTTTATTGATCAGACTATTCGGGAAGCAGATATCCCCCATAAGCTGATTGAACTGGAACTTACTGAAAGCTCTCTTATTGACGACCCCGAGCACACTGTCGAGGTGCTGGATCAGATCCGGGCACTGGGCATCACGCTGGCGATTGATGATTTTGGAACCGGCTATTCATCTCTCAGCTATCTGCAGCGTTTTCCACTGGACATACTCAAGATCGACCGAAGCTTTCTGAAACAGATAAACAGCCCTGACCCTCAACAAGCGACACTGACAAAAGCCATCATCGCCCTAGGCCACAATCTTGAGATGAGAATTGTTGCTGAGGGTGTCGAAACCCGGGCTCAGCTGGAGTTCCTGATTCGGCATGGTTGCGATTTTGCCCAGGGCTTCTACATCAGCCCACCCGTGCCAGCCCAGACATTCTTTGAGTTGGTTGAGCAGTACAACAGCAAGGTGTAAGCAAAGAAATAAAGTGCAGGTAAAGCAATAAAGTAGCGGGGAAATTCCATTTAAGAACGGAGCATCATGCTCCGTTTGGTTATGTTCTAGTTCAAATCCTCAGCTATCTGTCAGCCTGAGAGAGTGTAGGCTGCGCTTTACAGCCTTAAGATGCTCCGCCAGTTTCGGGCCGCGCATCTTGGCTACACCCACTGCCAGAACATCAATCATCACCAGATGAGCAATGCGTGAAGTCATAGGTGTATAAATCTCAGTATCTTCAGGCACGTCAATGTAAAGAGGAATGGTAGCCAGCTCTGCCAGAGGTGAGCCGCTGGGGCAAAGGGCAATGACATTAGCTCCCGCCTCACGCACCAACTGTATACTTTGCAGCAATGCTTTTGTCCGGCCAGTCTGGGAGATCGCCACAACCACATCAGTATCCGACAGAGTTACTGCCGACATATTCTGCATATGAGGGTCTGAGTAAGCCGCTGTGGACATCTGTAAGCGGAAAAACTTATGCTGGGCATCGGTAGCAACAGCACCCGACGCCCCAAAACCAAAGAATTCTACCCGATCAGAACTGCTCAAGGCGGTGATCGCCTCCTGAACTTTCTCAGTATTGATACGGTTTTTAACAGCAAGTAAGGCGCTGGCTGTCGTATCAAAAATACTGTTGGTAAAATCACTGACCGAATCATCCTGATTCATTGAGAACTGAGCAAAACGCGTCTCTTTTGCCAGGACCTGAGCTAAACGTAGTTTAAAGTCCTGAAAACCATCACAGCCTAATGCACGACAAAAGCGAACAACCGTGGGCTCACTGACATTGGCTTCTGTCGCCAGGTCAACAATACGCATATGAATCACATCCGTTGCATGGTTCAGCACATAATCAGCAACCTTCTGCTCCGAACGGCGAAACTGTGTTTTTGAGTGATGGATCTTTTCCAGGATGTTTTCTTTCACCGGTTTACCACTGGTTAATTAAGCTCTTAGACGTCTGTTTATTTTACCTGTAACTTTGGCATAACGTCATTTTTTATTCCGACGTTAAAATACCAAGCTTGTCACAGGAATTTCATACACGCTATATTAGGATGGTAATCCTAAATCGATACAGGTTGTCATTTACTTATCAATCAAGCCTCAGGAAGAGCCTGGGGGAGGATGCTGATATGAGACACAACCCCACCGTTGACCACGGTAAAGTAGATCAGGTTAAAGATGAGATTTTCGATATCTTCATGTCTATAGAAGTTGAAGAACATGAGGAACGTAAGAAAAGTGAAGCACTAAAACAACTTGAAGCTCGGCGCGGTATCGAAAAACATTTCGAGAAAAAGCGACTCGTAGAAGAGCTTGATGATTATTGTGGAGACGAAGAGGTCAATCACTGATGCTTCCGGAAGAGCACTCTTTTTAGCTTAAGCAGAGACCCTTTATCAGGGCAGCGGTAATCGGCCTGACACAACAGGCCGATTAATTACGATTATTCGACTGTCACTGATTTTGCGAGATTTCTTGGCTGATCTACATCCGTTCCTTTAAGCACAGCAACATGGTAACTCAATAGCTGTAGAGGGATCGTGTAAACAATGGGTTCCAGAATCTCTGGCACGTTTGGCATTTGCTCAACCTTTAAGCCTTCTTCCGGTTTAATATGGTCGGCTCCGGCGAAAACAAACAGCTCTCCACCTCGGGCTTTAACTTCCTGCAAATTCGCTTTTAGTTTGTCCAGTAGCGCATTATTCGGCGCGACGGCAATCACCGGCATCTCTTTATCCACTAAAGCCAGCGGGCCGTGTTTAAGCTCTCCGGCGGGGTAGGCTTCCGCATGAATATAAGAGATCTCTTTTAGCTTCAACGCCCCTTCCATTGCGATAGGGTACAGAGGGCCACGGCCTAAAAAGAGGGCATGGTTTTTCTCGGCAAAGTCCTGCGATAACACTTCAATATCTTTATCGAGCTTAACGGCTGCCAGCAACAGCACAGGTAGTTGATGCAGCGCCTGTACCAGTTCTGTTTCCTTCGCTTCTGTCAGTCCGTGGCGACGCGCCAGGGCGATAGACAGCATGAGCAATGCAACTAGCTGAGTGGTAAAAGCTTTAGTGGAGGCAACGCCAATTTCAGGCCCGGCATTGGTCATTAAGCAAAGATCGGACTCACGGACTAATGAGCTACCGGGTACATTGCAGATTGTCAGGCTGGCTAGCACTTTATCTTTAACGGCACGCAGGGCTGCAAGGGTATCGGCGGTTTCACCGGACTGGGAGATGGTGACAAACAGGGTATTCGCTGGAATCACATGCTTACGATAACGATATTCGCTGGCCACTTCGATCGAGCAAGGAACACCGGCGAGATCTTCCAACCAGTATTTTGCGACTAACCCCGCATGAAAACTGGTGCCACAGGCGATAATCTGAATATGCTGTGCTTGATCAAAAACCTTACAGGCATCGTTACCAAACGCCTGTTCAAGCAAGTGTGTCTCGGAGATACGCCCTTGAAGGGTTGCCTTAACAACTTCCGGCTGTTCATAAATCTCTTTCATCATAAAGTGACGAAATTCACCTTTATCCGCCACAGAAAGATTATGTTCAAAGGTTTTTACCGGTCGGTCGACCTGCTTTAGCGCCGCATCCCAAATGGTCAGGGTATCAGGTGTAATCTGAACAAAATCACCTTCTTCCAGATAGATAAAACGATCCGTAGCCTGTAGTAGTGCCATCTGGTCTGAGGCGATAAAGTTCTCGCCAATACCAACGCCCACGACCAGCGGGCTGCCTTTGCGGGATGCCAGAATTTGATTCGGGTAATCTTTATGCAGAACACCTAAAGCAAAAGCGCCTTCAAGCTGGGAAACCGTCGCTAAGAAAGCATCTTGCAGTGATCTTCCCTCTCGAATAGCACGGGCAACCAGATGGGCGATAACTTCTGTGTCAGTATCTGAGGTGAACTGATAGCCTTCGGCTTGAAGCTCTCGTTTTAACGGTTCATAGTTCTCAATAATACCGTTATGCACGATGGCAAGATCATCACCTGACATATGCGGGTGGGCATTGTTCTCGGTCGGCTTACCGTGAGTCGCCCAGCGCGTATGTGCGATACCACTTAACCCTTTAAGTGGCGCGTCCTGTTCCGCCTGGCTCAGGTTCGCAACCTTGCCAGCCCGACGCAAACGCTGAATCGTGTCACCCTCTAAGACTGCAAGACCTGCAGAATCATACCCCCGATACTCCAGGCGACGCAGTCCTTCCAATAAGATGCCAGAAACAGGCCTTTGTGCTACCGCACCTACAATGCCACACATCGGGGATTACTCTCCTAAAACTGATGATAAACCTGAATATTTTCGTTAACGGCTGAATCTCAGGTCTGTTTATTTCTTCCAACCGACCTTAGCGATCTGTTTGCCGCGACCCACTGCCAGAGCACCGGCTTCTACATCTTTTGTAATGGTTGAGCCAGCCCCAACCACAGCACCTGTGCCAATGGAGACTGGCGCAACGAGGGAACTGTTTGAACCAATAAAGGCACCATCACCAATGACGGTTTTAAATTTATTCACACCATCATAGTTACAGGTAATGGTTCCGGCACCAACATTTACTTTAGCGCCAATACTGGCATCACCAATGTACGTCAGGTGGTTAATCTTTGCACCGGCACCAATCACACTTTTCTTAGTTTCAACAAAGTTACCAACCTTAGAGCCTGCTTTCAGTTCACTGGCTGGACGGATGCGTGCAAAAGGCCCAATAGAGCAAGATTCGGCAATACTGGCACCATCAATGACACTGTTCGCATCGACCTGAGTGTTAGCACCAAGGGTTGAGTTTTTGATCACACAGTTAGGGCCAATCTGTACCCCGTCACCTAAGACAACATCACCTTCGAACAGAGTATTAATATCAATAAAACAATCGCGCCCGACCGTAAGCGAACCCCGAATATCAATACGGGCTGGGTCTGCTAAGCTAGCCCCTTCAATCATTAACTGCTCGGCGAGTTGGCGCTGATACCAGCGTTCCAGTTCCGCTTGTTGTTGGCGATTATTAACGCCTTGTACTTCCTGTTCAAAATCAGGTTGAGCCGTTTTAATTGCTACGCCAGATTTTGACGCCATGGCGATAACATCGGTTAAATAATACTCACCTTGAGCATTTTCACTGGACAGTTTTGGCAACCATTCTGCCAGCTGAGGCTGCGTTAACGCCATAATGCCGGTATTGATCTCTTGAATTTTTAGTTGCTCATCATTGGCATCTTTCTGCTCAACAATTGCTGTGACTAAACCAGCCCCATCCCGAACAATACGGCCATAACCGTTGGGGTTCACAAGATTAACCGTCAACAAGGCCATCTGTTGGTCATTAACCTGAGCCAACAAGTTTTTAAAAATAACCGAAGGTGTTAAAGGCACGTCACCGTATAACACTAAAACCTGGCTGCCTTGGGTTAGGTAAGGCAGTGCCTGAGCAACAGCATGACCTGTGCCTAACTGCTCTTGCTGCACAATAAAGTTAACATCTTGACCCGCAAGCGCTTCTTTAACTTGGTCTCCACCGTGACCAATAACAATATGGACTCGTCTGTTATCCAGCATTTTAGCTTGATCCAACACATGTTGAACCATAGGTTTACCTGCAATGCCGTGCAGTACCTTAGGCATATCAGAGCACATACGCGTACCCTGGCCTGCAGCCAGAATTACAATATCAGTCACCATACTGTAGGTCCTTAACGGGGTTAGAAAAATTCAGAAAAGAAGGGGAAGGTAGAGTAGGACAAATTACGGATAAAAAAAAGGCGGCCTAAGCCGCCTTTTTGTTCGGTACTGTTAAGCACCCAGCTTCCGACGTAACTGCTGTACTGTACGCAAACGCGCAGCAGCCTGAGCCAGTTCAGCCGCAGCCTTGGAGTATTCGAACTCAGAAGATTGATTACTCAGTGAGCGTGCCGCTGCAGCTTTCGCCTCAGCAGCCTCAGCTTCATCAATCTCTTTAGCCCGAACAGCAGAGTCAGCCAGTACGGTTACACGGTTCGGTTGAACCTCAATAAAGCCGCCAGATACGTAGAAAATTTCTTCTCCACCGCTCTGTATGCTAACTCGGACAGGGCCCGGTTGTAGCTCCGACAGTAATGGTGCGTGGCCTGGGGTAATACCCAGGTCACCCAGCACACCGGCGGCAACAACCAGCTCCACACGGCCGGAGAAAATCGACTCCTCGGCACTTACGATATCGCAGTGGACGGTCATAGCCATGGTCTCGCCTCTCTTACTTCCGGGAAAAAGCGAACTTATTTATTCGCTTTCTCTACTGCTTCATCGATGCTGCCAACCATGTAGAACGCCTGCTCAGGCAGTTCGTCATACTGGCCATCCAGAATGCCTTTGAAGCCACTAATAGTGTCTTTCAGAGACACATACTTACCAGGTGCACCGGTAAATACCTCAGCAACGAAGAACGGCTGAGAAAGGAAGCGCTGAATCTTACGAGCACGGGATACGGTCTGCTTATCTTCATCAGATAGCTCATCCATACCCAGGATCGCAATAATATCTTTCAGCTCTTTGTAACGCTGCAGAGTACCCTGTACGCCACGAGCAACATCATAATGCTCCTGACCAATAACCAGAGGGTCCAGCTGACGAGAAGTAGAATCCAGTGGATCAACCGCTGGGTAAATACCCAGAGAGGCAATATCACGAGACAGTACAACTGTTGCGTCCAAGTGAGAGAAGGTTGTTGCCGGAGATGGATCCGTCAAGTCATCCGCAGGTACATATACCGCCTGAATAGAGGTAATAGAACCTGATTTAGTTGACGTAATACGCTCCTGCAGTACACCCATCTCTTCCGCTAGCGTAGGCTGATAACCTACTGCAGAAGGCATACGACCCAGCAGTGCTGATACTTCAGTACCCGCCAGAGTATAACGGTAGATGTTATCTACAAAGAACAGAACGTCACGGCCTTCGTCACGGAATTTCTCTGCCATCGTCAGACCAGTCAAAGCTACACGCAGGCGGTTACCCGGTGGCTCATTCATCTGACCATATACCAGAGATACTTTATCCAGTACGTTTGAGTCGGTCATTTCGTGGTAGAAATCGTTACCCTCACGAGTACGCTCACCAACACCTGCAAACACGGAAAAACCGGAGTGCTCGATCGCGATGTTACGGATCAGCTCCATCATGTTTACGGTTTTACCAACACCGGCACCACCAAACAGACCAACTTTACCACCTTTAGCAAACGGGCAAACAAGGTCGATTACCTTGATACCGGTTTCCAGCAGTTCAGTACTGTTTGATTGTTCTGCGTAAGTTGGTGCAGAACGGTGAATTGGCATACGTTCTTCTTCGCCGATCTCGCCTTTCTCATCGATAGGGCGACCCAGAACGTCCATGATACGACCCAGTGTTTTTGTACCAACCGGTACAGAAATTGGGTTATTTGTATTGACTGCTTCCAGTCCGCGCTTCAGACCCTCGGTAGAGCCCATCGCAATTGTACGTACAACACCGTCACCCAGCTGTTGCTGAACTTCTAGAGTAATCTCGGTGTTAGTAACCGTCAGCGCGTCGTAAACTTTTGGCACGGAATCACGTGGGAATTCCACGTCGATTACGGCGCCGATAATCTGAACGATACGTCCGCTACTCATTTTGGTTCCTCTTAAACCTGTAATTGAAACCTGCTTGTGTATGGCTACGGATTAAACCGCCGCAGCTCCACCAACAATCTCGGAAATTTCCTGCGTAATCGCAGCCTGACGTGCCTTGTTGTAAACCAGCTGAAGGCTGTTAATCAGGTCACCTGCGTTATCGGTCGCATTTTTCATGGCCAACATACGCGCAGATTGTTCACAAGCATTATTCTCGACCACTGCCTGATACGTTTGAGATTCGACATAACGTACCAGTACCTTATCCAGAAGCTCTTTGGCATCTGGTTCGTACAGGTAATCCCAGTGATCAGAGGTGGTTTCCTCTTCAGCCTGCAAAGGCAGCAGCTGCTGTACGAGGGGCTTCTGGGTCATAGTGTTTACAAAGTTGTTATAAACCAAGTAAACACGATCCAGTTCGCCGGCATCGTACGCATCAAGCACTACCTTGACACTACCAATCAGATCGCTCGCAACCGGGGCATCACCGAGCCCGGTTTTAGTTGCCAGAACTTCACCACCATAAGAACGGAAGAAAGTAACAGCCTTAGAGCCGATTGCGCAGAACTTCTGCTCCACACCTTTCTCATTCCACTCTTTCATGCTCTTTAGCAGTGCTTTGAACAGGTTAACGTTCAGACCACCACAAAGACCACGATCGGAAGCAACAACGATGTAACCAACACGCTTTACATCACGCTCTTCCATATACTGGTGGCGATATTCCGGAGTTGCATTCGCAATATGGCCTACAACTTTACGAATCTGTTTGGCATAAGGCTGGCTGGCGGCCATGCGATCCTGTGCACGGCGCATCTTACTCGCGGCAACCATCTCCATCGCGCTGGTAATCTTGCGCGTGTTACCGATGCTCGCGATCTGGTTTTTAATCTCTTTTCCGACTGCCATAGCATCTCGCCTTATTCAAAAAACAAACTTAACTCAGTAACGGCCCACAGCGGAGCTGTGGGCAAAACGCTTACCAGGTTTGAGTTGCTTTGAATTGCTCAACACCAGCTTTAAAGCCAGCTTTGATTTCGTCGTTGAAAGCGCCAGATTGGTTAACTTCAGCCATAAAGTCAGCTTTTTCCGCATTAAAATAAGCCAGAATAGCTGTTTCGAAGTCACCAATTTTGTTAACTGGCACATCGTCCAGATAACCTTCGTTAGCGGCGTACAAAACAACACCCATTTCAGCAATGGACATTGGTGAGTACTGCTTCTGCTTCATCAGCTCTGTTACGCGCTGACCATGCTCAAGCTGCTTACGGGTTGCTTCATCAAGATCAGAAGCAAACTGGGAGAAAGCTGCCAGCTCGCGGTACTGAGCCAGAGCCAGACGAATACCACCGCCCAGTTTCGAAATCAGTTTAGTCTGAGCTGCACCACCAACACGTGATACGGAGATACCAGCGTTCATTGCAGGACGAATACCCGCGTTAAACATATTGGTCTCAACAAAGATCTGACCATCAGTAATGGAGATCACGTTAGTTGGTACGAATGCAGATACGTCACCACCCTGGGTTTCAATGATAGGCAGTGCGGTAAGAGAACCGGTTTGACCTTTCACTTCGCCCTTCGTGAACTGCTCAACGTATTCAGCATTCACACGGGATGCACGCTCCAGCAAACGGGAGTGCAAATAGAAAACATCACCTGGGTATGCTTCACGACCTGGCGGACGACGCAGCAGCAGGGAAATCTGACGATATGCCCAAGCCTGCTTAGTCAGATCGTCATAAACGATCAACGCATCTTCACCGCGGTCACGGAAGTATTCACCCATAGTACAACCGGCATACGGAGCCAGGAACTGCATTGCTGCAGGATCAGAAGCACCGGCGTTAACAACGATGGTATTTTCCATCGCGCCATGCTCTTCCAGCTTACGTACAACGTTTGCAATAGTAGACTGCTTCTGACCGATCGCCACGTAAACACAGGTAATACCTGAGTCTTTCTGGTTAATGATCGCATCAATTGCGATAGCAGTTTTACCAATTTGACGGTCGCCAATAATCAGCTCACGCTGACCACGACCTACCGGTACCATCGCATCAATCGCTTTATAACCTGTCTGAACAGGCTGATCTACCGATTGACGGGCGATAACACCCGGTGCAACTTTTTCTACGGCATCTGTCAGTTTGGCATTAATTGGACCTTTGCCATCAACAGGGTTGCCCAGTGCGTCAACAACGCGACCTTTCAGTTCCGGTCCTACCGGTACTTCAAGGATGCGGCCAGTACACTTGGCAGTCATGCCTTCTTGCAGTGTCAGGTAGTCACCCAACACTACTGCACCTACGGAGTCACGTTCCAGGTTCATCGCCATGCCATAAACGCTGCCAGGAAACTCAATCATTTCCCCGTACATTACGTCAGCCAGACCATGAACGGTTACGATACCGTCAGATACGCTTACAATGGTGCCCTCAGTGCGGGCTTCAGAAGAAACATCGGTATTCTCGATGCGCTTCTTGATAATTTCGCTGATCTCAGATGGATTCAGTTGCTGCATGCCATGTCCCTCAAACTCAGGAATTCATTGCCTCGGCCAATTTCGCAAGCTTTCCACGTACTGAACCGTCAATAACAGTATCGCCAGCATGGATAAGTACGCCGCCGATCAGGCTTTGATCAACCTGAGTCTGGATTTTAATTTCACGATTCAGACGCTTTTGCAGAGCTTGTGCCAATTTGGTCTGCTGTTCACTTGTCAGCTCATAGGCAGAAGTAATTTCTACCTCAACCGTTTGTTCCTGTTCTGCTTTCAGCGTCTCAAACTGCTCTGCAATTTGAGGGAACAGAGGCAAACGGCCTACTTCGCTCAGTGTCTGTACAAAATTCTTACCGTTTTCATCCAGGTCAGAGCAGATATCAATAATGATCCCTACTTTCTGTTCCTGACTGATTGCCGGATTGCCCAGAACATTCTGAACTGCTGAGTCTGATACAGCTTCTGCTGCCAGACCCAACATTTTAGACCATTCGGCCAATTTGCCCTGGCTCAAAGCATACTCAAATGCAGCTTTTGCATACGGCCGGGCAACAGTGCTTAATTCAGCCATCGGTCACCTCGCTTAAAGCTCAGCTGCGAGTTTCTCTACAAGCTCAGCGTGGGCTTTTTCGTCAATAGAAGCGTTAAGAACCTGCTCTGCGCCTTTCAATGCCAATGCTGACACCTGGGCACGAAGCTCTTCTTTCGCACGGTTTACTTCTTGCTCAACTTCAGCTTGAGCAGCAGCAAGTAAACGGGCGCCTTCAGAACGTGCGTTCTCTTTTGCTTCATCAACGATTTGATTAGCTCGCTTGTTTGCTTGCTCTATAATCAGGGCTGCTTGTTCTTTGCCTTCACGCAGCTGTTTACCGGCTTGTTCTTGAGCCAGTTCCAGGTCACGTGCAGCACGACTTGCAGCATCCAAACCATCTGCAATCTTCTTCTGACGAGCCTGCATAGCTTCCATTACTGGAGGCCATACATACTTCATACAAAACCAGACGAAGATCGCAAACGAGATGGCTTGGCCTACGAGTGTTAAGTTCAGATTCACGCCATCACCCCTTGCTTTTCAATGTTGATCTATTAAGGGTTAAAAAAACCAGCTTAAAGATTAACCAGCAAGTTGAGCTACGAACGGATTCGCAAAAGTGAAGAACAGCGCGATACCAACACCGATCATAGTCACAGCATCAAGCAGACCTGCAACAATAAACATTTTCACCTGCAGCATAGGTACCATCTCTGGTTGACGAGCAGCGCCTTCCAGGAATTTACCACCCAGCAGACCAAAACCAATCGCGGTGCCCAGTGCACCCAAACCGATCAGCAGAGCAACAGCAACGGCGGTTAAACCCAGTACTTGTTCCATTTTTTTCTCCCAGTTTTTCTCAAGTTAAAGTTAAGAAAGTTAAAGTTAAAGTTTAAAAAGTTAAAGCAAAAACAGTGTATCAGTGGTCTTCACAAGCCAGGCTCAGGTACACAATGGTCAGCATCATAAAGATAAATGCCTGCAGAGTAATCACCAGAATGTGGAAGATAGCCCATGGCACAGACAGTGCCCACTGAATCCAGAACGGCATAATTGCGATCAGGATAAAAATCAGTTCACCTGCGTACAGGTTACCGAACAAACGCAGCGCCAGAGAGATCGGCTTAGCAATTAAACCAACACCTTCTAACAGCAGGTTGAACGGCATCATCCATTTACCAAAAGGTTGTAATGTCAGTTCGCCAACAAAGCCGCCAACACCTTTAACCTTGATACTGTAATAGATGATCAGGAAGAAAACTGCGATGGACATACCAAGCGTTGCATTCACATCTGTGGTCGGAACCACCTTCATGTAATCAACACCCATAGCCATAAACAGCGCTGGCAGGAAATCAACCGGGACCAGATCCATCAGGTTCATCAGGAATACCCAACAGAAGATCGTCAACGCCAGCGGTGCAATTAAACTACTGCGACCGTGGAAGGTGTCCTTCACACTCTGGTCAACAAATTCCACCATAATTTCAACAAAGTTCTGCAGACCACCGGGAACACCCGTTGTCGCATGCTTCGCCGCTTTGCGGAATAAGAATGTAAAGATAAGACCTAAAAATATAGACCAACCTAAAGTATCAACATGTACCGCCCAGAAGCCCATATCAGCTGCTTCCTTCGCACCATGAGCAAAGCCCAGCGTGCCATCAGGATGCAGACCGAAGGTCAGGTTCTGAAGGTGGTGTTGAATATACTCGGAAGGTGTCGGATTTGCGCCTGCCATTGTCTTCCTCGAAATTTTTGTAGTAGCCGTTAGTTATTCTTTGCTCACTTTAGTTCCAAACGTGTTAGCGCTTAACAACTAAAGGTGCGAGCCAGTGAACAACCTGAACCACCGCGTAAGTTAAAAAAAAGGAAATTGGGTTTAAGGGTCGCACTAATATAAAAACCAGTGCAAATAATACGGCCGTTAAACCAAACTTCACTGCTTCTGCTCTGTAAAAAGACTTTACAATCTGCTTTGCCGCCTGAGCGCCTTGGTGCATAAATACCTGCCAAGCAAAATACAGGTTAGGTACAAAACAAACCATTCCGCCAAAAAATGAAGAATATGCCAGAACTGTATCGCCGGTTAATAAACAACCACCTGATACAAACAGAGTAACCAAAACCTGCAGTCCGACAACCCGGATAACTTTGGGTCGCTTCAGCTGTGCACTTTTGGCGCCCATGTGTTCTCCTAAAAATTCTTTGCACTACAAAGATCAGCCATTGCTTTATGCAGAGCTGATACAGAGTAATGTCATTTTGTGACCGCAGGATTATAGGTTGATTAGGCAGCCCATTCAACTGAATTACCTGATCTAAGACCAATAGATAAGCTTTATTTGTCTTTGGTGCGGGGTTTCAAAGAGGGTTTTTATTGAATATGAGACAAGATACCATCCAGCTCTTCAAGACTTGAATAATTAATCACTAGCTTACCTTTGCCCTTTTTATTGTGGCTGATACTCACCGCTGCACCCAGGGTTTCAGTCAGTTTACGCTGTAAAAATTCAACATCAGCCTGCGGAGTATGTTCGGTTTTTTCTTCAGCCGGCGCCTGTAGTTTACGTACAAAAGCTTCCGTTTGACGCACAGACATACCTTTAGCCACAACCGTTCTTGCAGCCGAGCTCTGCTCATGGCGTTCAAGTCCAAGAATTGCCCGGGCATGTCCCATTTCAAGGTCGCCATGCTCAAGCATTTTTTTCACATCGTCCGGAAGAGTAATCATTCGAAGCAAATTAGCTACTGCTGAGCGGGACTTTCCAACAGCATCAGCCACCTGCTGCTGCGTCAGTTCAAACTCCTGTTGCAGGCGCTGCAAGGCAAAGGCTTCTTCAATGGGGTTCAGATTTTCACGTTGAATATTTTCAATCAACGCCATCGCAATGGCCGCATCATCGCTAACATCACGAATAATAACCGGAACCTGATCCAGTTCGGCTAATTGCGCAGCACGCCAACGACGCTCACCGGCGATAATCTCAAAGCGTTCATGTTGTTCAAGGGGTCGAACAACAATCGGCTGCATAATGCCCTGGGCACGAATTGAGCTGGCTAACTCTTCCAGAGACTCAGGATCCATATCCCGTCGTGGCTGATAACGACCGCGGACTAAAAACTCAACAGGCAGATGGCGCATCTCACCATCTGAATGTTCTTTCTTAACAAGTTGCTCCGGTTGTTCTGCTTTCGTTTCGGGAACCACAGAGACTTCACGGGGTTGAGTCAGGCCGGATGAGCCGGAACCCAACAATGCATCAAGTCCACGACCTAAACCTCGTTTTTTCGCCGACATTGGCTCCCCCGTTAATAAAAGCGAACATTAAAAAGATTAGAAAATTTAAGGGTCAGGCAGCCTGACTGGTTTTACGCACCAGTTCGCCAGCTAACGCAAGGTAAGCAAGGCTACCTTTTGATTTCTCGTCGTAATTCAGAACCGGCATGCCATAGCTCGGTGCTTCAGCCAAGCGAACGTTGCGCGGTATCACGGTTTTGTAAACCCGATCATTAAAATGTTGGATCAATTGCTGGGATACATCCCGAGTCAGACTATTACGCGGGTCATACATCGTCCGCAACAATCCCTCAACACGAAGATCCGAGTTTACCGTCTCCTGAATATGCTGAATGGTTTCCATCAAAGAAGACAAACCTTCCAATGCATAATATTCACACTGAACGGGAATGATTACTCCGTCAGATGCAGTCAGTGCATTAACCGTTAGCATGTTCAATGAAGGCGGGCAGTCAATCAAGACATAATCATATTGGTTACCCAGCTCAGCCAGAACGCGCTTCAGTTGAAAATTACCGCCATCAACCTGCAACAACTGAACTTCTGCCGTGGTCAGATCTGAGTTAGCCGGAAGCAGATCATAACCTGCCGGGTCAGTTCTGACCCGAATCTGCTCGATACTGGCTTCGCCCAGCAAAAGGTCGCAAACAGAATACTCGCATTCATTCTTATCCACACCACTCCCCATTGTTGCATTGCCCTGGGGATCCAGGTCGATCAGCAGAACTTTGCGGCGAGTGGCTACCAGTGATGCCGCCAGATTAACGCAGGTTGTGGTTTTCCCCACGCCACCTTTCTGGTTGGTTACTGCGAATACATTTGTCATCCGTTTCTTCCTGCTATCAGTTTCTGCCGGTGATCAATAAGATCCGGGGGTACGCTGTAAAAGGGCCAGGTGACGTTCCCCATCGGAGCCAGGAACATCCAACCGATGAACCTCTTTGCAGACCACACCTTCCGGCAGGTTGTTCAGCTCATCTTCAGGGTAAACGCCCTTCATGGCCAACCACTCAGCATTTTGGCTACCCAGTTGAAGTGTCCATTGCATCATATCCTGCAATGAACTGAACGCGCGACTCATCACCTGATCAAACAGCTGCTCGGGTTGATATTGCTCAACCCGTTTATTGACAACAGTAACATTATCCAGCTTCAGAGCAGTGACAGCCTGAAACTGGAAACGACTTTTTTTGCCATTGCTATCCATCAGTGTCATTTTCAGATCAGGGCGCACAATCGCTACAGGGATACCGGGTAAACCACCACCAGAGCCCACATCAATACAGTTTGGGCCCTTGATATAAGGCAGAATACTCAGGCTATCCAGCAAGTGACGGTCAACCATCTGAGCCGGATCACGCACTGCCGTTAGATTAAAGGCTTTATTCCATTTTTCCAGTAAGCGTAAGTAATCCATCAGTAAACCTTGTTGCTGTTCACTAATGTTGAGGCCCATCATCTCGATGCCACGGCATAACTGGTCTTCAAGCGCATTATCGTTCAAAGCTATTTACCTGTTAAATCTAAAACCGACCTGAGATCAGGCAGATGTTTTGCTGTTCGTTTTGCCGCCCAGGGTATTACTGCCTGCTATTGCCCGTTTTTTCAGATGGATAAGCAATAAGGAGACGGCAGCCGGAGTTACTCCTGATATACGACTGGCTGCGGCCAGCGTTTCCGGGCGGCTCTCACTCAGCTTCTGACGAATCTCTTTGGACATGCCTTCAATACTGTCATAGTCCAGGTCTGCCGGTAGTTCCGTATTTTCATGGCGGCGCAGTTTTTCAATATCATCCTGTTGACGGCTGATATAACCGGCATATTTCACCTGAATCTGAACCTGATCAGCCACTTGTGGATTATCCACAGGCTCGCCTTTTAAGGATGCAAGATCATCATACTCAAGTTCAGGGCGTTTCAGCAGATCCAGCAGATTATATTCGCGGGTCATGGGCTGACCGGTTTTTGCTTCAACAGCCGTAGCCTGTTCCGTCTTAGGCTGAATCCAGGTACCACTCAGGCGACTGGTTTCCTGCTCAATCTGTTCTTTTTTCACGCTGAAGGCTGCCCAGCGTAAGTCATCCACCAGACCCAGCTCACGGCCTTTTTCTGTTAACCGCAGGTCGGCATTATCTTCCCGCAGAATCAAACGATATTCCGCACGGCTGGTGAACATACGATAGGGTTCACTGGTGCCATGAGTAATCAGATCATCCACCATCACGCCAATATAAGCTTCATCACGGCGCGGATACCAGGCGTCTTTACCCTGGGCCCGCAGACCGGCATTCAATCCAGCTAACAGCCCCTGAGCCCCAGCTTCTTCGTAGCCTGTGGTTCCGTTGATCTGGCCTGCAAAATACAGGTTGGGGACAAATTTAGTTTCCAGCGTGTGTTTCAGATCCTGTGGATTAAAAAAGTCGTACTCAATGGCATAGCCCGGGCGCATGATATGGGCATTTTCCATACCCCGAATCGAACGTACCAGCTCCAGCTGAATATCAAACGGCAAACTGGTGGAGATGCCATTTGGGTACAGCTCATGGGTCGTCAGACCTTCTGGCTCAATAAACACCTGGTGGGAGTCTTTATCAGAAAAACGGTGGATTTTATCTTCGATTGAAGGGCAGTATCGAGGGCCGACACCTTCGATGACACCGGTATACATGGGCGAGCGATCCAGACCCGAGCGAATAATATCGTGAGTGCGCTCATTGGTGTGTGTGATGTAACAGCTGATCTGCTCCGGATGATCATCCAGCGAACCCATGAATGACATAACCGGTGTTGGACTGTCACCCGGCTGTGCTTCCATCTTTGAGAAATCAACGGACTTAGCATCGATACGCGGCGGTGTACCGGTTTTCAGACGGCCAACGCGAAATGGCATCTCACGCAAACGATTTGCCAGGGTGATCGATGGCGGATCACCGGCACGGCCACCGGACTGGGTTTCCAAACCAATATGAATAACGCCGCCAAGAAAGGTCCCTGCAGTCAGTACAACGGTTGCGGAGTGAAAACGAATCCCTGAGCTGGTAACAACACCTGCCGCCTTATCACCATCCATAATCAGGTCATCAGCTGCCTGTTGAAAAATCGTCAGATTTTCCTGATTTTCCAGGATGGTTCGGATGGCCGCTTTGTACAAAATTCGATCAGCCTGGGCACGTGTTGCCCGTACGGCAGGGCCTTTACGGCTGTTCAGTACGCGAAATTGAATACCACCTTTGTCAGTTGCAAGCGCCATTGCACCACCCAAGGCATCAATCTCTTTTACCAGATGACTTTTACCAATTCCCCCGATGGCAGGGTTACAGGACATCTGCCCTAAGGTTTCAATATTATGAGTCAGCAGAAGAGTTTGGCAGCCCATTCTTGCTGATGCCAAAGCGGCTTCCGTTCCCGCATGACCTCCACCGATCACTATTACATCAAAGCGGGTTGGATAATCCACAATATCACCTCTGGTTATCTGGTTGTGCACAACATGACCCAGTTAAAACCCCGCATGGTTGATACACAAATGACTGGTTTCGCGAAGGCAGACAAGTATATACCTGCCTGCGCAAATGAGAAGAGTTGTAAATGCCGACAATGTGAAGTTTTTTTGTCTTTTTCCCACAATTAACATTATTAAAGTCATTTATTTAATTAGTTAGTTATAGTGATAGTTATTATGTGGATAATTTCTGTGGATAAGTGGTGGTAGCTCCCGTTATAGAGGGGTTTTTGCTTGTGTTTAAGTCTTCGAGTTTCCTAGGGACTAGCTAGGGGTATCCTGAGAGAATGTTGTGGATAAATAAGTGACTTATCAACAGTGCTTCTTATGGCCAGTTTATCCATAGGGCTTAATCACAATGATACATCTGTTATACCGTCCGTTTTTAAGGTAAAAAAAGTGAAAACTTTTTTTCAGGCATAAAAAAAACCGCCTTTTAAGGGGCGGGTTTCTCAAACCAAACAAGTTTTAAGCGATGTCAGACATCTGTCTTTTCACGCCAAAAACCTGATTAGCTTTCATCGCTACGTGGCTTACGAGGTGCATCATTACGGCGAGGTCGACCACCACGATTCTCACCCCGAGGACGGCGCGGACGATCACCACGAGGTTCATCTTTAGGTGCAGGCCCTTTATCAACACTGATATTCATTGCAACCTGGCGCACACGGGTCTTCTGCAGGTGATTCAGTACATCTGAAGGCATGCCATCAGGAAGTTCAACGGTGCTGAACTGATCGTACAGACGAATATTGCCGATATACTTACTTTCGATACCAGCTTCATTCGCAATAGCACCAACAACATCACCAGGCTGAAGACCATCGCTACGACCCACTTCAATGCGGTAGCGAACGAAATCAACATCTGTAGGCCGTTCACGACGAGGACGACGCTCTCCGCGCTCACCACCACGTTCATTACGGTCGTTGCGATCGCGACGCTCATTACGCTCACGGGCCGGACGTTCAGGCTCAGGCGGCAGAATCAGTGGGCGTTTTTCCTGAACTTTCCAGGCCAGCGTTGCTGCAATGTCTTCCAGAGAGATTTCATTCTCTTCCGTCAGCTGTTGAATCAGCTTACGGAAAAAATCCATATCTGCGCCAACGGCTGCGGACATCTCAACCACACTGTCTTTAAACTGCTTAACGCGCTGATCAGCAACCATCTCACGGGTCGGCAGATCCATACGTTCAATGCGCTGACGCGTTGCACGCTCAATAGCACGTAGCATACCGCGCTCACGTGGTGTTACGAACAGAATGGCATCACCGATACGACCTGCACGGCCAGTACGACCAATACGGTGTACATACGCTTCGGTATCGTATGGAATGTCATAGTTGATCACGTGAGTAATACGCTCAACATCCAAACCACGGGCTGCAACGTCTGTCGCAATGACAATATCCAGCTTACGGTTTTTCAGCTGATTAACGGTACGTTCACGCAATGCCTGGTTCATATCACCATTCAATGCGGATGCACTGTAACCACGGGCTTCCAGCTTCTCAGCCAGCTCAACGGTAGCATTTTTGGTGCGAACGAAAATAATCGCCGCATCAAAATTTTCTGTTTCCATAATGCGGGTCAGCGCATCCATTTTGTTAACACCACTAACCTGCCAATAGCGCTGGTTGATGGTATCAACAGTAGAGGTTTTCGCCGCGATACTGATTTCCTGAGCACCGTCAAGGTGACGACGAGCTACTTTGCGAATCTCATTCGGCATAGTGGCGGAAAACAGAGCAACCTGACGGGGCTGAGGAACTTGCTCAAGAATCCAGTCCACATCATCGATGAAACCCATTTTTAACATTTCATCGGCTTCATCCAATACCACGGCTTTCATAGTAGAGGTGTCTAAGGTTCCACGGCGCAGGTGATCCATAACACGGCCTGGCGTACCAACAATAACCTGAGGGCCACGACGCAGCTGCTTCAGCTGCAGGGTCATGCTATGGCCGCCATAGATTGGCAGTACATGGAATCCACGCATATCACGGGCATAGCGTTGGAATGCTTCCGCAACCTGAATCGCCAGTTCACGGGTAGGTGTCAAAACTAAAACCTGTGGGCTGTTCTGACGGACATCAATTCTGGATAGCAGTGGCAAAGCAAAAGATGCCGTTTTACCGGTACCGGTTTGTGCCTGACCCAACAGGCTTTCGCCTTTTAACAGAACCGGAATACTCGCGGCTTGAATCGGGGAAGGCGTTTCGTAACCAATCTCTTTTACGGATGCTACAAGTGCTTCGGGAAGGCCCAGCTCATCAAAGCTGGTTACAACAGTTTCTTCTGATGACATTCAAGGGTTACCTGAGTCGTTAAGGTATAAATGACGGAACCCTTGGCATCTCATCCAAGCATACTGACGCGTTAAAATATCGCTCAATATCAATTACGGGTTCCACTTCGCTTAAAAGGAGTCTGTACCACTTACAAGGAGCGGTATGCTGCTCACTAATACAGATAGCCTACATTGGCTATCTCATTGGCAGGGTACGCGCTGTGCGCAATCGGGGCTGATTCGAGGATCAGATTCGGAGAAAACAGCAGTCTTTCACCCTGAGGGGCACGCATTGTGCCTGCATTTGAGGCTAAAATCCAATTTAGTTTCTATTTATTACCACTTATTTACTTATTAAACGGTAAAATTGAATGCTGACATTCAATTCGCTGATTTTCCATTCTGATCAAACGGCTTTATCTAAGCTAACCGCTAAATTTTGAGGTCGATATGCTGCGCGCTCTTTTTCATCATGCTGATCAATTGCTTACGCAATATCGCTCTTTCTGGCAGATGCGGCCCTTCCATATTCGGCAATTCAGAGAATGTAGTCAGTTGCCGGAGAGTCTTCTGTCTAAGCTAACAAAATTGGATCAGAAAGAATTTGAGCAATTAAGTCAAAACTCAGAGGCAAGCAAGCAATGGCTGCAACCCTGGCTACCTTGTCTGGACGACATCGGACTGCTTGAAAAGCGTATTCAGGGCATGTCACAGCAGAGCAACTCTTTCGCTCGCATAGCGGATGTGGATAACTCAGTACTATCCGACTATCAGGAACCGGTGTGTATAAAATATTTGAGCAGCGGAATTCCCGGACGAAAATGGCAACAGATTGAGCTGGTTACGGAATATCTGCCAGCGGCAAACTCTCCATCTAAGCAGAAGCTTCTGGAATGGTGTGCCGGCAAAGGTCATCTGGGCCGACTGCTATCCATCCGTAAAGGCTATGAGGTCACCAGTCTTGAGTGGCAACACAGTCTTTGTATTCAGGGTGAAGCGCTGATCCATCAGCAAAAAAAACGCTATCCACAACTGCAACAACGCATGCAGCAAGGTGATGCACTGTCTAATGATGTGTCCCGACTTTTAAATCAGCATAATACTGCCGTCGCTCTTCATGCCTGTGGTGATCTGCATACTCACCTGATCAGCCAGTGCTGTAACTCTGCACAAGCTATTAAACAGCTTGCGGTTGCACCCTGTTGTTATCACCTGACCGCAGATGATATTTATCAGCCGCTGTCGAAGGCGGGGCAGGGTAGCCTGTTAAGGCTTGATCGACAGGATCTGAAAATCCCGCTGCAGGAAACCGTGACCGGTGGTCAGCGTGTCAGCCGCTTGCGGGATATCGAACTGCACTGGCGTTTAAGCTTCGATTTTTTGCGCCAGTCACTGACAGGGGAAACTCACTATAAACCTCTGCCAGCTTTCCCGAAGAAGCTGCTCTCCGGTGGATTCAAAGAGTTTGTTCACTGGGCTCTGATCAATCGTGAGCTGTTAAGCGATGATCATGACTCCGACAATTTGCCCTTCAACGAACGAGAAATGTCTCAGGCGTTAACGGAAGGAGCTGAAAAGCTGCTTATGGTTCGTAAGCTGGAATGGCTGCAGAGTTATTTTCGCAGACTTCTCGAAATTTGGCTGGTAGCAGACCGGGCACTGTCACTTGAAGAAGCAGGGTTTCACGTGGAACTTTATCAGTTCTGCGATAAAGCTGTCAGTCCGAGAAACCTGCTGATTCTGGCTCGGCGATAATCACGACACTTTTTTGTGGTTTGGACTCAGTTTCAGCTTTTTCTGTTCAGCCCGAACATTGATCAGATTACCACTAAACATAACGGCAGCCCCTACGAGCACCCAGATATCCACCGACTCCTGATAAAGCAGATAGCCAACACACATAATCAGAGGTAAACGTAGAAAATCCATCGGCACAACCACGGTTGCATCCGCCAGTTTAAATGCACGTGTCATGCAGTAATGAGCACTCATCGCCGTCACACCCACGAGAACGATCCAGGGCAACATCTCCCAACTTGGCCACTGCCAATCCAAAACGCTGGGTATCAGGCCAAAGGGCAGCTGCATCACCGTCATATAGAAGAGAATCGTCAACGGGGCATCCGTCGCCGATAAAGACTTGGTCTGAATGTAGGAGAAAGCGTAACCCACAGCTCCGGCCAGAACCGCCAGTGCAGCAGGGTTCATCCCTTGCGTCGAGGGTCTTAGAATCATCACCAGCCCCGTCAGCCCTAAAGCCAGAGCTGTCAGACGAGCTGGCGTCAACTTCTCGCCCAACAGAAAAAAAGCAAACAGAGCGGTCCAGACCGGAGTGGTGAACTCGATAGCGATCACCTCAGCCAGGGAGATATAAGCTAGCCCATAGAACCATCCATATTGCCCCGCATAGTGGGCTATATTCCTCAAACCATGACGCATCAGATGCTGCGTTTTCATCAGATGTAAACCCTGGTATGAAATCAGAGCACTGATCAAAAAAACGCCGATAACACTGCGGAAGAAGAGAATATGGTAGGTTTCAAGCTCAGCGGAAAGCTCACGACCTGAAACTGCCATCGCCATAAAGGAGAGCAGTGCGCCGGACATCCACAAGGCTGCCCGAACCGGTTTACTGAATTCCATAACTTATCATCCTGACCCGGTTAGTGTCTTACTTACCAATACAGAAAGAGCCGAAGATCTTGCCCAGCAGATCATCGGCACTCATCTGCCCAGTGATCTCGCCCAAAGCCTGTTGCGCCATACGCAGGTCTTCGGCCAGTAATTCACCTGCCCCCATATTCAGCAGTTGATAGTGACCGTTATTGATAAATTCACTGGCCTGTTCCAGTGCATCCAGATGACGGCGCCGGGCACTGAAACCACCTTCGGTACTGCCGGTATAACCCACGGTCTCTTTCAGGTGCTGCGTCAAATTATCCACACCCTCGCCGGAACGGGCACAAAGCCGGATCACCGGTCGCTCTGTGGACAAATCAATACCTGCTGTTTCACCGCTCTGGTCAATCTTGTTGCGGACGACGGTTACCGGTACGGAGGGAGGCAGCTGGTCGATAAACTCCGGCCACAAGGTATGGGGGTCGTTAACCTGAGTCGCGGTACTGTCGACAATCAGCAAAACACGGTCGGCCTGTTTGATCTCATTCCAGGCCCGTTCCACACCGATCTTCTCCACCTGATCCGGAGTTTCCCTGAGACCTGCGGTATCAACAATATGCAACGGCATACCATCAATATGAATCTGTTCCCGCAAGACATCCCGGGTAGTTCCGGCAATATCCGTGACGATGGCGCTGTCTTTACCGGACAGGCAGTTCAGTAAGCTGGATTTACCGGCATTAGGACGCCCGGCGATCACAACCGTCATGCCTTCCTGCATAAGAGCTCCCTGGCTGGCGCTATCTTGTACCTGCCGCAGCTCCTCTCGAATAGCATTAAGATCTGCCATTACTTTGCCGTCTGCCAGAAAATCGATCTCTTCCTCTGGAAAGTCGATCGCCGCTTCCACATATATCCGCAGGTTGGTTAACTTATCCACAAGCTGATGAACTTTCTCAGAAAAGGCACCCTGCAAAGAGCGTACTGCATTACGGGCTGCTTGCTCCGAAACACTATCGATCAGATCGGCAATCGCTTCGGCTTGAGCCAGATCCATCTTATCATTCAGGAATGCCCGCTCAGAGAATTCACCGGGTCGAGCCATACGTACACCACAGGCTAAAACCCGTTTAAGCATCATATCCATAATGATGGGGCCGCCGTGACCTTGAAGCTCGAGCACATCTTCGCCGGTAAAAGAGTTGGGGCCAGGGAAATAAAGAGCGATACCTTCATCCATGACACCGCCATCTTCATTATAAAAAGGGCCGTAATGGGCATAGCGGGGTTTCGGTATAACGCCAAGTAGCTGTTCAGCCAATAAGGCAGATTTTGGTCCAGAGACGCGAATAATACCCACGCCACCACGACCAGGGGGTGTTGCCTGTGCAGCGATCGTATCAATGGTGTATGCAGCGCTCTGTGTCATGGCCAAAATCCCCATAATAATCTTAGTGTTGAACAACAATAGTCAGGCTTAAATCGAAATACCGAATAATACTCAAACCGCTTATTGTATGCTTATACTGAAGCTGCCTGAATAATCTAAAACAGGTTGTGGGTAAAACGAAAAAAGCCCCCGAAGGGGCTTTTCAAGCAAAAAATTAGCTGATGCTAAGCTTTTGCTTTTTTATCATCATCACCGCTGCCACTTTCAATACGCTTGGTAATCACATATTGCTGAGCAATAGACAGTACGTTATTCACAACCCAGTACAGAACCAGACCTGCAGGGAACCACAGGAAGAATACTGTAAAGACAACAGGTAGTGCCTTCATCAACTTCGCCTGCATTGGATCAGGAGGTGTTGGGTTCAGTAGCTGCTGAATAAACATGGATGCGCCCATAATAATCGGCAATACGAAGTACGGATCTTTCACTGACAAGTCTTCAATCCAAAGCATAAACGGCGCATGACGCAGTTCTACACTTTCCATTAGCATCCAGTACAGTGCGATAAATACCGGCATCTGAATCAGAATTGGCAGACAACCACCGATGGGATTGATCTTCTCTTTCTTGTACAGCTCCATCATCGCCTGAGACATCTTCTGACGATCTTCGCCGTACTTTTCTTTCATCCGCTGCAGTTCCGGACCGACGCGGCGCATATTCGCCATGGAGCGATATGCAGATGCAGACAGATGGAAGAATGCCGCCTTAATCATCACGGTCAGGATAATAATTGACCAGCCCCAGTTACCCAGGAAACCATGAAGCAGGTTGAGCATCCAGAACAAAGGTTGTGCGATAAACCAGAGCCAACCGAAATCAACGGTCAGCTCCAGGTTTGGAGCTGCTGATTCCAGCTGTTCCTGTACCTTAGGGCCAACATATAAGTTGCTGCCAAAAGTAGTCTGCTCACCAGGTTGCAGAACCGTCTCAGGGCTGGAGAAACCTACGATATTATCACCCCGGGATGTGCTCCGGGTGCTGTACTCCTGTTTGACATTCTGATCAGGAATCCAGGCACTGACAAAGTAGTGCTGGATCATCGCAACCCAACCACCTACTGATTCACGCTTAACATCTGCTTCCTGAATATCTTCAAACTTGATTTTTTCGTATTTCTCATTAACCGTAGAAATAGCAGCCCCCAGATAGGAGACCATGCCCATGCCTTCAGCCTGAGTCGGATCTGGTGAGTTATCACGCTTTAATTGAGCAAAGTAATAACCGGACCAGGTTTCGCTACTGGCATTATTAACAAGGTACTCAACACGAATGTTGTAACTGTCCCGTTGCAAGGTGAAGCGCTTGGTGATTTGCACTCCGGTGCTCTGAACATAATTCAGATCAACCTGAAGACTGTTTTCACCTTCCGTTAGTTCATAGGTGGTTTTTTCTGCGCTGAACAGAGGACGACCGCCGCGGGAAGCGTCTGGGCCATTGACACCAGCCAGACCGCTTTGTGCAACATAAGTACGGACTTTACTACGTTCCAGCAAAACGAAAGGGGTATTCGAAGTACTCACCTGAGCCAGATGCTGCGGGAGTGCTGCAAAAACGATGTCACCGCCTTTTGGATCGATACGAAGATCCAATACGTTGGTACGTACTTCAATCAGGGAAGTACTGGCTTCTGACGTGTTAGGCAAGTCGCCACGGGTAGAATTCTGGGGGATATCTTCCTGGACCAGATCATTCGCTGACGATGCTTCAGATGGAAGAGTATTCTGTACCACAGGAGCCTGAGCTTGTGGGCCATAATCTTTATTCCACTGAACCACCATCAGATAAGATACTAAGGCCAGGGAGATGATCAAAAATAAACGTTTCACGTCCATGGGTATGCTCTTACCGGATTCGTGTTGAAAAATGAAATGCTATTTTGAGTGTGGCGCTGCTCTCTGGCAAGCCATACCAGGGATAAATCTTTGAAATAGCATCAGGATTGTTATTTTTCCGGACGAGGTTTCCGCTTACCACGAGATTTGTGGTCGGACTTTTGACCGGATAGCTTCTTGCGGTGCAATGTCTCTAGCCTTTTCCAAGCCAAATTAAGCTGGTGAGCATATTCTTCTGAAGAGAGATCACTGAGACCCTTCTGGGTGAGTAAGACAAGATCCATCGCGGGCATCTGATGCTTATTCAACCGAAACGATTCACGGGTAAGGCGTCTGATCCGATTTCGATCAACTGCTCGACGAAGATTTTTTTTAGCCAGAATCTGGCCGATGCGAGGATGGGGCAGAGTATTGGGACGGGCAAGAATCATAAAACAACGACCAAACACTTTGATCTGGACGTCATCAAATACGGAGCGGTAATCCCCGGCAGTCAGAAGTCTGACATCCCGGGGAAACCCGTAACTGGTCATCGTGCTAATAAATCAGCAAACCAGAAATCAGGCACTCAGACGTACGCGGCCTTTGGCACGACGACGAGTGATGATTTTACGACCATTTTTAGTCGCCATACGAGCACGGAATCCGTGATTACGCTTGCGTTTCAGAACGCTTGGTTGAAAAGTTCTTTTCATGACTGTATTCCCACACTTTCACTTTCAAAATGGCGCAGAAAGTGCGCCTAGTCTTTGATCAGGGCGGAGATTCTAGAGAATAACGCCTGAGACTTCAAATATTTCCTGAAGAAAAAGTGGTTGTGCATAACTTTATTCGCCAAAAACTCTCCTTAGGTGCCTGAATTTTAAGCATTAAGCAGCGGCTTTGCATCCTTAAAATCTTCTGCACGATGGTTAAGAGTTCTCTGCCAGTATTTTTAACTCAGGGGATTTTCACTGATTACTTGGTAGGAACTCCTGAAAGCTCTAAACAGAGCAGTTATCCAAGCTGTAAACAGAATCAATATAGATTTATTAAATAAAGAAAGATAATAGTAGTGATATATATAGAAGAAAGACTTTTCTGTGGATAAGCGACTGCAGCCCAGAGTATGGCTGATTTGGCTCATTGTATAACCCAGAAGATAAAAACCATTTTAATTGTCAGTATGCTCGGAGTGAGCTGTGGATAAAATTGCACCTTATACACATGCAAAATTATCCCTTGTTTACTCCCCAACGCTTAACCTAACCAGACGACCCTGTTATCCACAGCTGTAAAAGCAATGAAATTGCCTGATATCATGCGCTGCATGTGGATAACCTAAGCCTTAACCGATAAAATGCTCCTTTGTTTTTCTTGGGGATCGACTGTGTCTTTAGCACTCTGGCAGAAATGCTTAGGTTACTTACAGGATGAGCTGCCTTCTCAGCAGTTTAATACCTGGATTCGCCCTCTTCAGGCTGATACTGAGGGGCAAAGTCTGAAACTGTTAGCACCTAACCGTTTTGTTCTCCAGTGGGTTTCCGATAAATATCTGGCGCGAATTTCTGAGCTGTTGAATGAGCTGAGTAATGATCAGCCACCGCAGCTTATTTTGGAGATTGGCAGTAAGCGAACGGTTTCTGCCCCTGAGGCAACGACACGACCTGTAACGCCTCCTGGTGTGATTGTCCGGACATCCCCGCCGCGGCCTCATTTTGTACAGGAGCCTGAGTCCTCAGCAGACACATCAGTCAAATTGACTTCTGTTTCGTCAACTTCCGGTAGAAGTGGAAATTCATCTACGCACAGCCCAGGTAATTCTTCAGTTAAACCTGAACGTACTGTGCAGGTTGACGGAGCCTTGAAACACCAGAGTGCTCTGAACCCTAATCACACTTTTGAAACCTTTGTAGAAGGTAAATCAAACCAGTTGGCCCGGGCTGCATCCCGTCAGGTTGCTGAAAACCCTGGTGGTGCTTATAACCCGTTGTTTCTGTATGGCGGGGTAGGCTTAGGTAAAACGCACCTTATGCATGCTGTGGGAAACTTTCTGGTACAGCAAAACCCCAATGCTAAGGTGATGTATCTCCACTCTGAACGTTTTGTAGCGGATATGGTGAAAGCGCTTCAGCTGAATGCAATTAATGATTTTAAACGTCTCTATCGCAGTGTGGATGCCCTGCTGATTGATGATATTCAGTTTTTTGCCGGTAAAGAACGCTCGCAGGAAGAGTTTTTCCATACATTCAATGCTCTGCTTGAAGGCGGGCAGCAGATGATTCTGACCAGTGATCGTTTTCCAAAAGAGATCAGTGGTATGGAGGAGCGTTTAAAATCTCGCTTTGGTTGGGGTTTAACGGTGGCAATTGATCCCCCGGAGCTGGAAACCCGGGTAGCAATTCTTAAAAAGAAAGCAGATCAGGCGAGAGTTTTGTTATCCGATGATGCTGCTTTCTTCATCGCCCAGAAAATTCGCTCTAATGTGCGGGATCTTGAAGGGGCTCTGAAAAAAGTGATTGCAGATTCTCACTTCAGAGGACAGCCCATCACCACTGACTTTATCCGGGAATCTCTGCGCGATCTGTTTGCGGTCCAGGATAAGCAGGTTGGTATCGATAATATTCAGCGTACTGTGGCGGAATACTACAGCATTAAAGTGCCGGATCTTTTATCGAAACGACGAAGCCGTTCGGTTGCCCGGCCACGTCAGGTAGCCATGGCATTGGCGAAAGAACTGACGAATCACAGTTATCCTGAGATTGGTGATGCTTTTGGCGGGCGTGATCACACCACCGTTTTACATGCTTGTCGCAAAGTAAAAGAGTTACAGGAAGAGAATGCTGAGATCCGTGAGGACTACAAAAGTCTTTTAAGAGCGCTGACCAGCTAAGCTGGATTCTCCCGGTGCCGAAAGAAAAACGAATTAAGTGTGTCTGAAGTGTTGAGCACTTCAACATCAGTTAAATTTTTATGGAATAGTCTGTTATGAAATTTACCGTTTCCCGTGAAGCTCTGTTGCGACCGCTTCAGCTGTTGAATGGTGTTGTTGAGCGTCGTCAAACGCTCCCTGTGCTGTCTAATGTACTGGTTGTTGCGGACCCTCAGGGGCTGTCTTTGACGGGTACTGATCTGGAAGTGGAGATTCTGAGCCACTTATCTATTGATGGTGCCGTTGAAGTGCCGGGAGCGACCACGGTTCCAGCGAAGAAGCTTTTCGATATTTGTAAATCTCTTCCTGATCAGTCTCAGATTGAATTTTCCCTTCAGGATCAAAAGGTTATCATCCGTTCAGGCCGCAGCCGATTTTCTCTGTCCACACTTCCGGCAGCGGAATTCCCGAAAGTAGAAGAGAGTCAGCAGGATCTCTCTTTTGAGCTGACTCAGAAAGAGTTTAAGCGCCTGCTGGATCGCTCTTCCTTTGCTATGGCACAAAATGATGTGCGTTATTATTTGAACGGTTTACTGTTGGAGCTGAGTCCCGGCATGTTGCGCAGTGTTGCTACCGATGGCCACCGTTTGGCAACCTGTTCTTTGCCGATTGATCATGGTGCAACCAGTGTGGTTCGTTCGATTGTTCCTCACAAAGGTATCGTCGGTCTGGGTCGTTTGTTTGATGATTCAGACACACCAGTACAAGTGGTGTTGGGAAGCAATCATATCCGGGTTAAAACCGGTGACTATATTTTTACCTCTAAACTGGTGGATGGTAAATTCCCGGATTATGAGCGTGTGATTCCACGAAATGGTAATAAGGTGGTTGTTGCTGACCGCCAAGAGTTACGCGAAGTTCTTCATCGAGCCTCCATTCTTTCTAATGAGAAATACCGTGGTGTTCGGCTTTGCCTGACAGATAGTAATCTTGAAGTCACAGCAAATAATCCGACTGAGCAGGAAGAGGCTGAAGAGAACATCAGTGTAAATTATCAGGGCGACTCTCTGGAAATTGGCTTTAACGTGACGTACGTTTTAGATGTGCTGGATGTCCTCAATAACGAGCAGATCAAGATTACGGTTTCGGATGCTAATAGTAGTGCTCTGATTGAAGAGTTTGGCACTGATGATGATTCTCTTTATGTTGTTATGCCTATGCGCCTGTAAGATCTCGGGTGTCTAAATCGTATCATCATGCAGAACTTATTAGAGAAAGCTGCCTGTTTAAAGCCTTACCTAAGCGGTAAGGCTTTATTTATTTTCCCCGTCAGACTGATCAGAGGCCGAAGGAAATGAGTATACGACGGCTGGATATTGCAGGTTTCAGGAATCTGAAGTCAGCGCAACTGCAACCGGCCTCAGGCGTAAATCTGATCATTGGTGAAAATGGTGCAGGAAAAACCTCAATACTGGAGGCGATCTCTGTCCTTTCCACCGGGCGGTCTTTCCGTGCAAGCCGCACACCGGCCATCATTAATTTCGAACAGGATGCTTATACTCTGTTTGCCGAAGTTTTTAATGCTCTTGCTGCCCATCAACAAATTGTTCCTATTGGTATTTCCCGAAACCGACAAGGTGAACAACAGATCCGAATTGCAGGTCAACAGGCGAGAACCGCATCTCAGTTAGCCGAATTACTCCCGGTACAAACTATCAATTCCGAGTCGTTTCAGTTACTCGAAGGCTCCCCTAAAGTCCGTCGTCAGTTTGTTGACTGGGGGGTGTTTCACGTGGAACATGTTTTTTTCCCGGTATGGCAAGCGGGGCAAAAAGCGTTGAAACAGCGCAATAAGCTACTGAAATATGGTAAAATGCAGGGCTCTGCGCAGCATGATACATGGGATGAGGCGTTGGCTGGGTATGCGGAACAAATCGATCTCTACCGCGCTCGCTACGTTGAGATGCTGGTTCCTGAGTTTAAGTCGACTCTGTCGGAGTTATCATTCTCGGATGAGGTGTCTCTCAGTTATTACCGGGGGTGGGATCGAACGGTTTCCTGCCTTGATGTACTGCGCCACAATAGAGAAAAAGACTTGGCACTTGGCTTCACTCAGTCAGGGCCGCACAGAGCAGATCTTAAAATCAGGGTTAACAAACTACCAGCGGTAGACGTGCTATCCCGTGGACAACAAAAATTAGTGGTGTGCGCTTTACTTTTAGCTCAGGGGCGACTGATGCAGAAAGTAACCGGAAAACAGAGTATCTATCTGGTTGATGACCTGCCTGCTGAGCTGGACAGTGAACACCGAAATTATTTATGCCAGGTGCTGGAAGAGATGCAGTGCCAGGTTTTTATTACCAGTGTGGAGGCGGATGCACTGATCCAATCTTGGTCAGCGTCAACGCCAATGACTGTGTTTCACGTGAAACATGGTGAGTTAGATCACACACCCGGACCCGCTGCCATCAGGTAAGCTGAGCCGGCTGTAAACACAGGAACAGGATATGAGCGAACAATCATACGATTCATCCAGCATTAAGGTTTTAAAAGGTCTCGATGCGGTTCGTAAGCGTCCAGGGATGTATATCGGCGACACCGATGATGGAACAGGCCTGCACCATATGGTGTTTGAGTTGGTGGATAACTCAATTGATGAGGCGCTGGCGGGTCATTGTTCTGATATTAAGGTCATTATCCACCCGGACGAGTCGATTACAGTATCAGACGATGGCCGTGGTATTCCTGTGGATATGCACGAAGAAGAAGGTGTATCAGCCGCTGAAGTGATTATGACGGTGCTGCACGCTGGTGGTAAGTTTGATGATAATAGCTACAAAGTATCCGGCGGCCTGCACGGTGTTGGTGTTTCTGTTGTAAACGCCCTTTCCGAAAAATTGACCCTGACAGTATGGCGCAGTGGTAAAGTTCATGAACAGGTTTATGTTCACGGGGTACCTGAAACGCCGCTACGCGTGATCGGTGAAACGGAAAAAACCGGCACAGAAACCCGCTTTCATCCTTCACCTGAAACCTTTACTAACGTTGAGTTTCACTACGATATTCTGGCAAAACGTCTGCGGGAACTCTCTTTTCTGAACTCTGGTGTCAGCATCACGCTGACCGATGAACGCTCGGGACGTACTGATAACTTCAAATATGAAGGTGGCCTGAGTGCCTTTGTTAAGTACCTGAATCAGAACAAAACAGCACTGAATGATGTATTCCATTTTTCGGCAGAGCGGGAAGATGGAACCGGGGTTGAAGTGGCTCTCCAGTGGAACGATTCCTATCAGGAAAATATCTACTGCTTTACTAACAATATTCCTCAGCGTGATGGTGGTACCCACCTTGCCGGTTTTCGTGCGGCCTTAACCCGCACACTGAACAACTATATTGAACAGGACCCTAAGGTCAAAAAAGATAAAGCGAGTACCTCCGGTGAAGATGCCCGTGAAGGATTGACTGCCATTGTCTCTGTGAAAGTACCTGATCCTAAGTTCTCATCGCAAACTAAAGATAAATTGGTTTCTTCGGAAGTGAAATCTGCAGTTGAGCAAGAGATGGGACGCCTGTTTGCTGATTACCTGCTGGAAAAGCCGAACGAAGCTAAGGCAATCGTTAATAAGATGATTGATGCGGCCCGGGCCCGTGAAGCCGCCCGTAAAGCTCGTGAGATGACCCGCCGTAAAGGGGCACTGGATATTGCCGGTTTACCGGGAAAACTGGCCGACTGCCAGGAGAAAGACCCGGCGCTGTCTGAACTTTACTTAGTGGAGGGTGACTCTGCAGGCGGTTCCGCTAAGCAGGGTCGTAACCGTAAAACCCAGGCGATTTTGCCGCTGAAAGGTAAGATTCTGAACGTCGAGAAAGCACGTTTTGATAAAATGCTGTCGTCGGCAGAGGTTGGTACTCTGATTACCGCTATGGGCTGTGGTATTGGTCGGGAAGAGTTCAACCCGGATAAACTACGCTACCACTCCATTATCATTATGACGGATGCTGATGTGGATGGTTCTCATATCCGCACCTTGCTGCTGACCTTCTTCTTCCGTCAGATGCCCGAGCTGATCGAGCGTGGTCATATATTTATTGCTCAGCCGCCCCTGTACAAAATTAAGCGCGGTAAGCATGAGCAGTACCTGAAGGATGAACTGGCTCTGGAAGAGTACCTGACGAATACCGCTCTTGATGGCGGTGCACTGTACGTTAATCCAGAGGCTCCGGGTATTACAGGCGAAGCACTCGGTGGCCTGGTTGCCAGTTATCAGGATGTAGCACGTCGTATTACTCGTTTGTATCGTGCTTATCCTCAACCTGTGCTGGATCAGATGTTGGATCTTCCATTGCTTGATGATACGGCTTTAGCTGACAGGGCAGCAGTTCAGGCCTGGATTGATCAACTGAAAGCGATTCTGGAAGAGAATGCAGGTCGACACCCGGCAATGCGTTTTGAATGGCGTGTCTCACATGATAGTGAACGTAGTGTATACCTGCCGGAAGTGACTATTCTGGCCCATGGGGTACCAACTGAGTATCGGTTTGGGTTGGACTTCTTTAAGTCTCAGGATTACAAGGCGATCAGTGAGCTGGCAGCCCGGTTGGATGGCTTACTGGAAGAGGGCGCTTATGTTAAGCGTGGCGAGCGTAAACGCGAAGTAAGCCGCTTCTCTGATGCTCTGACCTGGTTGCTGGGCGAAGCCCGCCGCGGCTTCAGTATTCAGCGCTACAAAGGTCTGGGTGAGATGAACCCTAGTCAGCTCTGGGAAACCACCATGGACCCGGAAACCCGTCGTATGCTGCGGGTTAGTATTGAAGATGCTGTTGCTGCAGATCAGATTTTCACCACTCTGATGGGGGATGAAGTAGAGCCTCGCCGTGACTTTATCGAAACCAACGCCCTGACCGTTGCAAATTTGGACGTTTAATCAAGTATTTCGTTTAAACACCGGAAAAAAAGCAGCCTGCGAGCTGCTTTCAGGTTGCTGACAAAGTCCTCGCCATCGTGCGGGGACTTTTTATAATAGCCCTATCAGAAGTTTCATTTCTTGCTGGCAAAAAAAAGGCCCCCACTCTTACGAACCGAAGTTCTGGAGGAAGCCGTTGTTACCTAAGGAATATCGATCAGGGTTAAGAGTGTCAATTATGGCGGGCTTTATATCGCTTTGTGTTAGCCTTCAGTCTCAAGCAACCAGTCAATAAAGTCTGCTAGTTCATCAAAAACTAACGCATTTTCCAGCCCTTCGTTAGCGGTGAGTGTTTTCTCCCCTTTACCGGTTTTAACCAGTACCGCTTTGCATCCTCGAGCTTCACCCGCCTGTAGGTCGCGTAAGCTATCCCCAACCATAAAACAGCCTGATAGGTCACTGATGCTTAGCTCTTCCATAATTTGATCGATAAGGCCGGGCAGAGGCTTACGGCACTCGCATCCTTCATCAGGTTTGTGGGGGCAGTATTTTATGGTGGCAAAAGAACCACCTTCAGCCTCAACGAGTTGCGTCATCTTATTATGCATCGCATCAAGGTCATTCTGGTTGAAATGACCACGACCCAAACCCGATTGGTTGGTTGCCACGGCAATCAGATAACCTGCCCTGGAAAGCCGGGCGATTGCCTTGATGCTGTTTTCTATGGGAATCCACTCGTCTGCATTTTTTACAAAAGCATCTGAGTCCAGGTTGATAACGCCGTCGCGGTCGAGGATAACCAGTTTAGTCATGGCTGTATTTGAAATTCTTTTATGGAGTGGATGGTGATGTTTAAAAAATATAAAAAAAGAGCCGTAAACATACGGCTCTTTTCCAGCTTTAACAACCACGATATGTAAGGGATTACAGGGATTGTGTTTTTGTCAGCTGTTTTTGTCGCTTATTGCTGTTTTATTGTTGCAGCAAGGCAATATCGGCAACTTCTAAGAACAGGCTGCTTAGTGATGCCAGAAGAGCAAGACGGTTATTTTTAACCTGCTCATCGTCGGCCATCACCATGACATTGTCGAAGAAGTTATCAACAGCACTACGCAGGCTGGCCAGGCTATTTAGCGCAGCCTGATAATTTGCAGCTGCAAACAAAGGAGCCAGTTCAGCTTGCTTAGCCGCAACCTGTTCTGCCAACACTTTTTCCGCATCTTCTGCCAGTAATGCAGTATCAACCTGTGCATTGCCCTGATAGTTCTGTTTAGCCAGAATGTTGTTCACACGCTTGTTGGCTGCAGCCAGAGCTTCGGCCTCGTCCAGCTTGCTGAAGGCTGTTACTGCCTGTACTCGACGATCAAAGTCATACGCGTTACTCACCGGGCGAGAACGTACTGCGAGGAAAGTTTCAACAGCGATGCCTTCAGCTTGATACCAAGCACGGAAACGGTCCAGCATATAGTTCAGCACATCATCTACTAAGCCTTCTGCTTTTGGCAGATTGCCATGTTGAGCAATACTGAGTTCGATTAAGTCTTTCAGATCGATATCCAGTTTGTTGTGTACCAAGATGCTCAAAATACCGATGGTTGCACGACGCAAAGCAAACGGATCTTTATCACCGGTTGGACGCTGGCCGATACCAAAAATACCCACCAAGGTGTCAATACGATCCGCAATGGCCAGAGCCATACCTGTTTTAGTGGCAGGTAGCTCATCACCGGCAAAGCGCGGCATATACTGTTCATTCAGGGACTGAGCAACCTCAGCATCTTCACCATCATTTGCGGCATAGTGTGCGCCCATGATGCCTTGAAGGTCTGTAAATTCCAGTACCATTTCAGTGACGAGGTCACACTTGCTCAGATCAGCTGCACGCTGTGCTTTGGTTTTGTCACCATCAATCTGTTCAGCAATAAACTGAGCGATTTGGCTAACACGCTGGGATTTATCATAGATACTGCCCAACTGTTTTTGGAAGGTAACGGTTTTCAGTGCATCGATACGTTCTGCCAAAGGCTGCTTTTTATCTGTTTCAAAGAAGAAAGCGGCATCAGACAGGCGAGGGCGAATCACTTTTTCGTTACCGGCAATAACCTGGGCCGGATCTTTACTGACAATATTGGATACGGTAATAAAGTTAGGCTTTAACTGGCCATCTTTATCCACAACGTGGAAGTATTTCTGGTGCTCTTTCATGGAAGAGATCAGGCAGGCTGCCGGTACCTCGAGGAAGCGCTTTTCAAAGGAGCCGGTTAGCGCAACAGGCCACTCAACAAGGCCGTTAACCTCGTCCAGCAGATCTTCATCTATTTCAGCAATAGCGCCTAGTTTGGAGGCTTCTTCGTTGACCTGAGTACGGATGGTCTCACGACGCTCTTCCATATCAACCAGAACAAATGCTTTACGTAGTGTTTCCACATAGTTATCGGTGGAGGCCAGCTCGATAGCTTCGTTGTGATGGAAACGGTGGCCCATGGTGGTCCGGCCAGCGGTCAGGCCTAGTACTTCACAGTCGATAACATCAGTACCAAACAGACTAACCAGCCAGTGAACAGGGCGAGAGAACTCAATGCGGCTGGAACCCCAACGCATACGTTTAGGAACTGGCAGTTGAGATATTGATTTATTAATCAGCTCAGGCAGCAGGTCTGAGGTCTGAGTACCTTTCTGAAGAGTGTTAAAGACCAACCAGGTTCCTTTAGGGGTTTCCATCTTTTCCAGGTCATCAAAGGCAACGCCGCAGGAGCGAGCAAAACCTTCCGCCGCTTTTGTTGGTTTGCCATCGGCATCCAGTGCAGCCTGCAGGGCTGGCCCCCGGCGTTGAACCTCTCGATCTGGTTGCGCGACTGCCAGTTGCTTAACCTGTACCGCCAGTCTGCGGGGGCTGGCCAGAGCTTTTACGTCAGCAAATGGGATATCTGCTTTTTCCAGACCCACTTTTATGCCTTCAGCGAACGCATCAGAAAGACGTTTCAGCGCGGTTGGGGGTAGCTCTTCCGTACCCAGCTCAACCAGGAAATCACGTACTTCAGCCATGTTATGCCTCTTCCTCTTTATACTGAGCCAGAACTTCTTCACGCAGGGCGTCAGGCGCCAGCGGGAAACCGAGATCTTTACGCACCTTGAAGTAGGCATTCGCAACGTCACGAGCCATGGTACGCACACGCAGAATATAGCGTTGACGCTCAGTTACTGAAATTGCGTGACGTGCATCCAGCAGATTAAAGGTGTGGGATGCTTTTAAAACCTGCTCATAAGCCGGCAAAGGCAGTGGTGTATCCTGACCTAAGAGCTTTTGGCACTCTGATTCGCAATGATCGAAGTTCTTAAACAGCATAGGAACATCGGCATGCTCAAAGTTATAGGTGGATTGTTCCACTTCATTCTGATGAAACACATCACCATAGGTGACTTTCTTACCCATAGGATCGATGGTCCAAACCAAGTCATAGACACTGTCTACGCCCTGAATGTACATGGCGATCCGCTCAAGCCCATAGGTGATTTCGCCCGTCACGGGATAGCACTCAATACCGCCAGCTTGCTGGAAGTACGTAAACTGAGTGACCTCCATACCGTTTAGCCAGACTTCCCAGCCAAGACCCCAGGCACCCAATGTTGGGGATTCCCAGTTATCTTCTACAAAGCGTACGTCATGGACATTGGTATCGATACCCATCATGCGCAGTGAGCCAAGATAGAGCTCCTGAATATTGCTTGGGGAGGGCTTCATCACCACCTGAAACTGATAGTAATGCTGCAGTCGGTTAGGGTTCTCACCATACCGGCCATCTGTTGGGCGGCGGGAAGGCTGAACATAGGCTGCATTCCACGTTTCAGGGCCGATAGAGCGCAAGAAAGTAGCTGGGTGGAAAGTCCCTGCGCCTACTTCCATATCCAGCGGCTGCAGAACAACACAGCCCTGATTGGCCCAGTATTGTTGCAGGGCCAGAATCAGGCCCTGAAAAGTTTTTACGTCTGGCGTATTTTGGTTCATCTCAGTTAGCCACCATCAATGAGCTAATGAATTTTTATAAGTGGTCAAGTATACATTTCGTCCGCATATCTATGTAGTGGACATTGGGCAACAAGCATAAAAAAAGCGGCTGATATAGCCGCTTTCTCGGTGATCTACCGGTTTTACACCATCTGATAAGATCAGAATGGCTTAATCACACTTAACAGCACAGTATCTTCGTCCGCATAGGGTAGCACAAGGGCCTCGTCAGGCTGTAGATTACCATTGATCACTTCCGTGACTTTAGCCGCGTAGAGCCAGCCCATCAGTACCTGTGAGAAGTAGTGCTTCTGATCATTCATGCGGGAGATCCCCGTCAAGGGTGACAGACCGTAGAAAACGGCTTTGGCATAAGGGTTGTCAGTCATTTGAGCGGCGGTCAGAAAAGGAACGGCTCCGACATATGCATGACCGCTGACGGTGTGCTCGTATTCAAATTCAAAAATATTCCATTCAGAGCCAACACCATGTCGTGGGCGGGCGCCACCGAGAATAGCCTGTGAGGCCCAAACAGCAGGTAAGCCTACCAAAAGCGCCTGAGCTGTGCGATCGCCCCACTCCGGAACAGGCCCGCAGTCGCGTTCGCAAGCGAGGCGGTTGAGTGCTGCCAGACCAAAATAGATAGCGGTTGGAGCTGTATCGCCAAATGTTTTTGTGATCTCAGAGAAGTCATTGGATGATTGCGAAAGGATGTTGCTGTTATAGCTATCCTGGATCTCCTGATCGAGATCAGTATTGGCAAAAATACCGCCAACTAAAAGAGTTTTTCCTAACCAGGGGAGGTTATCCGGGCTATATACATTCTGATAGCCGTGGCCTAAATCTGAAGCAAATTCAGAGAAGCCGTTATCAGCATGCACTCTTGAGGTATAGGAAAGTACGAAGACAGCAGTAAGGGCGATGGAAAGGGTAATTTTTGACATATATCCGTATATTCTAATAATTAATCGATTGGGTAGGGGCGATCAATATAACTGATGAATCCTTAAGAAACGATTAATAACTGGTGAAAAGTACCGATTTAATGCAGCTGAAGTATTAACTTTTGTAACCTTTCTGTAAGGCCTGCCACAGTTCTTCAGGGATGCTTTGTGCCTTAGTGAGCTTACAGACAGAACGATACAGCCTTGCCAGGTTTTGTTCTTGCCAGCCTCCCTGTTTCGGCATCTTCTTACAGCGATCAAAGTCGATCAGCCACACCTTTCCCTCCGGATTGACCAGAATGTTGTTGGCATTGAGGTCAACATGATTAAGCCCCCAGCGGTGAAAGCAGGCGATTGTTTTGCCAACCTCTTGCCATAGTAATACCTGATGATTATCTGACAGATAACCGGCAAAAGGGTGTGCATCAGGGATTCTTAGGGTGAGCAGGTCACCCTGGTATAACAAGCCATGTTGAATCACCCGTGCTGCTATAGGTTTTGGGACGGGCAAGCCAGCCTGGTGCAGCTGGTAGGTGATATGAAACTCCCGCCAGGGCCGACTTTCCTCCAGACCGGAAAACCAATATTTATCCTGGCTGATTTTGGCCATGAGCCCGCCACGCCGATAGTGACGAAGCAGGTAGTCTTTTCCATCCGGGTGTTGAATAAAGAAAGCCTGCCCCCGGCCTCCACTGGGCTCGGTCAGTCGCTGCTGCTTTTGCCAGTATTCTGGCTGAAAGAAAGTCGCATCAATTTGTGACAGATGTTCCGCATCATATAGAATGTGCTGCTTCTTGGAGGAATATATCTCAATGGTCATGACTCGTTTCCGGAAAACACCGCCCCAAACTATCTGCCTGATCAGGTTGTCTGCGTTGGGTGATGTGTCAAATGTCGTTCCTGTGGTGAAGCGCCTGCAACAGGTTTGGCCCGACACACGAATTGTCTGGGTGACGGGCAAGGCGGAGCACAGTTTACTTAAGGGTCTGGCAGGGGTCGAGTTTATTGTTTACGACAAATCGGCCGGTCTTAAAGGGATGCGTGAAATCTGGAAACAGCTTTCTGATACCCGGTTTGATCTGCTTTTACATATGCAGGCGGCGCTCAGGGCTTCGGTACTGTCCCTGGGTATAAAAGCTGACATTAAGTTGGGTTTCGACAAAGCCCGGGCAAAAGACTGGCAGTGGCTCTTTACCAACCAAAGAATCTTACCTCGGGACAAAAGCCATGTTGTCGAAGGGTTTTATGACTTTCTGAGTACGCTGGGTATTGCACCAGAACGACCTGAAGATATGGAGTGGCAGCTACCGGTTTCCCCGGAGGCTATTGAAGAAGCCCGGCAGAAGTGCCCCTGCGATCGTTACGTTGTCATCTCCCCATGCTCCAGTGAGCGGGCCAGAAACTTTCGTAACTGGACATTGGATGGCTATGTCGAGGTTGTGGAGTATCTCTATCAGCAGTATGGGCTAAAAGCTGTGATTACCGGCGGGAACAGGGATATTGAGCATTACTACGCCAAAGAAATTATGGAGCGATCAGGAACACCTGTGCTGAACCTTGTCGCTCAGACATCACTGCAGGGATTGGTTGCATTGATCCGGCGAGCCTCCCTTGTTATCGCCCCTGATTCGGGGCCGGTACATTTTGCTAATGCTGTGAATACGCCGGTTATCGGTTTGTTTGCCACTTCAAATGTTCAGCGAACAGGGCCGTATAAATGGCAGCAGTGGGTTGTTAATAAATACCCCGAGGCCGCGAAGACCTATAAGCATAAATCTGTTGATCAGCTCTCTTGGGGAGAACGGGTGCGCCATCCACACGCAATGGAGCTAATACAAACCGGTGATGTTTTCCTCAAAATTGATCAGTTGCTGGCGGATCATTCCTCGCAATCCTGATACCTAAGCCTGTTTGCGTTACTAAATTTATAGGTATACGCCTGACTCTCAGTTTTATGAGAGCCGAAATGACATCAAAAAAAGATTGAGTTATTTATGAAGATTAACCGCAGTCTGTATAGCGCTATTCTGACACTGCTGTCACCGGTTTTGCTTTGGAAGGCAAAAAAAGAGAGTACTGAACTGAATCACTTCTCCGAGCGCCTTGGCTATACACCGGACCTACCGGATAAACCTGTGATCTGGCTGCATGCCGCTTCAGTTGGTGAAGTTATTGCAGCAGCACCCTTGATTGATCGTTTGCTGAAAGAGTATGAGCAGCATCAGCTGGTTGTTAGCACGATGACGGCTACAGGTGCCCGCCAGGCGAGAAAGGTACTGAAAGGCAAAGGCACGCAACTGATGATTCCGCTGGATCTACCCCGGTTTGCCAACCGTTTCCTGGATAATTTAAAGCCTGATATTGCGATTATTATGGAGACAGAGATATGGCCAAATCTGATCCAGGGTTGCCATATACGCAGCATCCCTGTGGTATTCGCAAATGGTCGTCTATCGGATAAGTCACTGGTTAGCTACCGGAAATTTAAGGCAACAACCCAGGAGATACTGGCCAGTGTTTATGCGGTCGCTGCTAAGTCTGACGAAGATGCAAAACGCTTCATGGAGCTTGGGGTTCCTATTGATAAAGTCAGCGTTACCGGCAGTATAAAGTTTGATATCGCACCTGATCCTGAGCTGCTGGAGAAAGGGCAGACACTTAAAAAGAGACTCTTTGGTGAGCGCCCGGTCTGGGTTGCCGGCAGTACGCATGCGGGTGAAGATGAGCGTTTGCTGGAGGCACATCAGCTTTTACTGAAAGAGCACTCTGATGTCGTTCTGATATTGGTTCCCCGGCATCCTCAACGTTTTGATTCTGTTGCGGATCTGATTGATTCTCAGGGTTTGTCATTTAAACGGCGTTCAGCAGACGACAGTTTTACTGAGAGAGACAGTGTTTTTTTAGCAGACACCATGGGCGAGTTGATGCTGATGTATGCCGCTTCAGATATTGCTTTTGTTGCCGGAAGCCTGATGCCCATTGGTGGGCATAATTTGTTGGAGCCCGCCTCGCTGGGTAAACCTGTGCTTTCAGGAGGACATCTGTTTAATTTCTCGGATGTCGCTGAAACCTTTGACCAGCATGGTGCTCTGACTCGATGCTCTGACCCCATGGATATTTTTACACAATTAAGGCCGATGATTGAGCTACCGGATTTGCGCCGGGAATTGGGCAAAAAAGCGTTTGAAGTCGTGGAAAGTAACCGGGGGGCTCTGGATAAGCAATTTACTATTATTCAGAAGGCAATGACTGAAGATAAGAGCTCACGATGAAGAAGATAAAACGTCATATCAAGCATTTTTTAGAGCAGAGACTGACAAAATCCTTACTAAGCTTTCTTAGCCGTCGGTCATTAGCCCGGCTGCAGTCATGGGGTGGTTGGCTGGGTAAGCTGATGTATCGAAATAATACTAAGCTGGCCCGAATCACCCGCAAAAATCTGTCATTGGTTTATCCCGAGCTTGGGGAAGAGCAGCTGGAGGACCGGGTTAATAAGAGTCTTCAGGAAACAATGAAAATGGGTATGGAGTTAGGCCGCTGCTGGATTGCCCCGCTGGAAGATATTATGTCCGACGTTAAAAATGTCTACGGTCTTGATGAGCTGAAAGCGCTTCATAACTCAGGGCAAAGCGTTATTGTTCTTGGACCTCATTTAGGTAACTGGGAACTGTTCGGGCATTTTATTAACCAACACTTCACCTTTTCTGCGATGTATGCGCCCCAGAAAAATGAAGAGCTGGATCGTATTATTTATCATGGCCGGTCCCGGGCAGGAATGGAGATGGTTCCGGCAAACCTTAAAGGTGTTGCTAGCCTGCTAAAGTCACTGAAGCAAGGCGGTATTGTAGGAAGCCTCCCAGATCAGGAACCAGATGATCGTTCGGGCGGTGTTTTTGCGCCTTTTATGGGTGTAGAGAGCTTCTCTCCGAAACTGGTAACCCGTCTGATCAGTAAAACCGGTGCGAAAGTGATGGCTGGTTTTGCAGAACGTCTGCCTGACGGGCAGGGCTTTAATATTCATTTTATTGCAGCTGATGATGGTATTTACAGCCCGGATGAGGTTCAGGCAGTAACGGCTATGAATCGTACGGTAGAACGGTTGGTTGCCATCGCCCCGGAGCAATATCAGTGGGAATATAAACGCTTTAAAACCCGTCCAGAGGGTGAAGCAAGGTTTTATTAGGTGGCCTGCAAAAACTACGTAGGTAAAGAGCGATATTTCTCAGAGATATCGCTCTTTTTTATTGAGGCAGGGTTGAGTCCGGGCGTGTTATCGACGCCAGAACATTGGCGTGAAGAGCACCAGCAGGGTAAAAATTTCCAGACGTCCAAGCAGCATAGCGACGATCAGAATCCACTTGGCTATATCGGGAATATTGCCATAGTGGGCAGCCACATCGCCGAGACCAGGCCCCAGGTTGTTCAAAGCTGAGCCAACAGCAGACCAGGCCGTTACCTGATCCAGCCCTGTAGCTAAAAGCCCGATCAGCATTACCACAAAGAGCATCATATAGACGGAGAAAAATCCCCATACGGCTTCAATGACCCGATCAGGAACACTTCTGCCGCCAACCTTTACAGGAATAACCGCACTGGGGTGAATCAGGCGTTTAACTTCCCTTAAGCCCTGCTTAAGAATCAGCAAAACCCGGATAACCTTCATGCCACCCCCGGTAGAGCCAGCGCAGCCACCCACAAAGGCAGCTAAGAAAAGGGTAAAGGGTAGTACACTGGGCCACTGTGAAAAGTCAGCGACACCAAACCCCGTTGTTGTCGCAACCGATACAACCTCAAATAAACCGTTTCTGAATGAGTCTGCGAAGCTATAGGTACTGGTGAGCCAAAGAACTCCTATAGTGCTGACAGAGGTAAGGGTCATCAGAAACAGAAAGAATTTAAATTCAGGATCGTAAAAATAGTTTCGAACTGAGCGCTCCCGCCAGGCAAGAAAGTGCAGAGAGAAATTAACCGTAGAGATCAGCATGAAAACGATGCCAATTGACTCAATCGCAGCACTATCAAAGTGGCGGATACTGTCATCATGAGTAGAGAAACCGCCAATGGCTACTGTAGAAAAACTATGGCTGACAGCATCAAATAAACTCATACCAGCGATCCAGTATGCACCGGCGCAAAGAAGCGTCAGAGTCAGGTAGATGTACCAGAGTGCTTTAGCTGTTTCAGTAATTCGGGGTGTCAGTTTATTGTCTTTAACCGGGCCCGGAATCTCAGCGCGGTAGAGTTGCATGCCCCCAATTCCCAGCATCGGAAGAATGGCGACGGCCAGAACAATAATCCCCATACCTCCCAGCCATTGTAAAAGCTGGCGGTAGAAAAGGATGGATTTGGGAAGATCATCCAGGCCTGTGATCACTGTTGCACCTGTCGTGCTGAGCCCGGAAACCGACTCAAAAACGGCATCAGTAAAGCTCAGATCCGGCGTTTCTGTTAAAAACAGTGGAATGGAACCGAAAAGGCTCAGTACCGTCCAGAAAAGAACCACCACCAGAAAACCATCCCTTGTCCTCAGTTCCTTTCTCTCCCGCCGTACCGGCAGCCAGGTAAAGAACCCCGTAAAAAAGGTGATCGACATGCCGGTTATGAATGCCAGATGCGCGCCATCTTTGTAGAAGGCAGAGATCAGAATAGAGGGCATCATGGTGATGCTGAACAGCATCAGCAGCAGCCCCAGAATGCGCATGGTAATAACAATATTCATAGTTGCCGTATTTTATTCATAGTGACTGTGTTTGACTCATCGTAACGGTGTCTTATTCAGAGAGCGGTATTGCTGTCAGCAAATAACAGCACTAGAAAAAGGTCAGGCCTACCTGGAACAGGCGTTCAACTTCGCGAATTTTACGTTTATCCACCAGGAACATGATCACATGATCATCTTGCTGAACGATGACGTCATCGTGGGCGATAATTACTTCACCACTGCGTACGATTGCACCTATGGTGGTACCATCTGGCAGATCGATCTCTTCAATCGCTTTGCCGACTACTTTTGAACTTCGTTCGTCACCATGGGCAATGGCCTCAATGGCTTCAGCCGCACCACGGCGTAGGGAGTGTACGTTAACAATATCACCACGACGGACATGGGTGAGCAGACTGCCGATCGTTGCCATCTGAGGTGATATCGCGATATCGATCTCACCACCCTGAACCAGATCGACATAGGCCGCGTTGTTGATCAAGGTAAGTACTTTGCTGGCGCCAAGACGCTTCGCCAGCATGGAGGACATAATGTTGACTTCATCATCGTTGGTTAACGCGCAGAAAATATCAACCTCATCAATATTTTCTTCCACCAGCAGATCTTTATTAGTGGCACTACCGCGTAGCACAATCGTTCGGTCGAGTTTCTCCGAGAGCTCCTGACAGCGTGGCAGGCCGTATTCGATGATCTTAACCTGATACTCGTGTTCAAGCGCTTCTGCCAGACGTTCACCGATATTGCCGCCACCGGCGATCATAATGCGCTTATATTGGTGATCAACCTTACGCAGTTCGCTCATAACCGCATTGATATTATGGCGGGCCGCGATAAAGAAGACTTCATCGTCCGCTTCGATGACCGTATTGCCTTGAGGAATAATCGGTCTATTACGGCGATAGATAGCTGCTACCCGGGTATCAACGTTAGGCATATGCTGGCGGAGGTAACCCAGCTCCTGACCCACTAAAGGGCCGCCATAATAAGCGCGTACCGCAACCAGCTGGGCAACACCGCCAGTGAAATCCAATACCTGAAGTGCTCCCGGGTATTGAATCAGGCGTTTAACGTGGTTGGTAACTACCTGTTCCGGGCTGATCAGCACATCAATTGGGATCGCTTCGGCACCAAACAGCCCCTTCCTGCCGGAATAGGCATTGGAGCGGACACGGGCGATTTTTGTAGGCGTGCGGAATAGGGTAAAGGCGATCTGACAGGCGATCATATTGACTTCATCGCTGTTGGTTACAGCGATCAGCATATCGCAATCTTCACCGCCAGCCTGACGCAAAACCGAAGGGTATGAGCCTTTTCCCTGTATCGTGCGGATATCAAAACGGTTCTGCAGTTCTCTTAACCGGGCTCCATCGGTATCAACTACGGTAATGTCATTTTCTTCAATGGCCAGGTTCTCAGCCAGAGTGCCGCCAACCTGGCCAGCACCCAGAATAATAATCTTCATTATCAGATCTCAGTTAATTCCGCTTGGGGTTTCCGCCCGCTTTGGGCTTTTGACAGGTAGCCTGTCATGTTTCCGCAGTTCTTACTGCTGTTCTGCAGGTTTTTGCAGTACAGCATAAAAGAAACCATCGTGTCCCTGAGACTGAGGCAACAACTGTTGACCAAAGCCTGTCTCGTGACCAAAAGGCACCGCCTGGGGCCCGATTAGGTGGGCGTCAGAGGCTGATAAAAACTGCCGGATATTGCCTGAATTTTCCATGGATAAAACCGAGCAGGTAGCATAAACCAGGATGCCCCCCGGTTTAAGTGTTTTCCAGAGTAGCTGGAGCATCGATTGCTGTAACTCAGTTAATGCCGGAATATCTGCTTTACGGCGCAGCCATTTAATGTCCGGATGACGACGAATAACACCTGTTGCCGAGCAGGGTGCGTCCAGCAGAATACGATCGAAGAGTTGTCCGTCCCACCAGTTATCCAGGTCCGTAACATCTGAGCAGTGTAGCTCGGCATTCAGGCCAAGACGCTCGAAGTTCTCCTCCACACGCTGCAGGCGACGAGCTTCACTGTCGACCGCGACGACAGATGCATCTGGCGCTCTCTCCAGAATGTGTGCTGTTTTTCCGCCGGGAGCACAGCAGGCATCTAATACCCGTTGACCGGGCTGCAATTGCAGTAACTGTACGGATAACTGAGCCGCTTCATCCTGAACGCTGATTACACCATCAGAAAAACCTGGTAATGAGGTTACATCCAGAGCCTTATCCAGCTGAATGCCGTCAGGGGAGTACTCACAGGCATTAGCATCAATCTGGGCTGCTGTCAGCTGATCCAGGTATTCGTCGCGGTTGGCCTTACTGTGATTGACCCTCAGGGTCATGGGAGGATGCAGGTTGTTCGCCTCAGCGATTTGCTGCCACTGCTCCGGCCAGTCTTCTTTCAGATGGTTCAGTAACCAGTTCGGGTGGGCCAGACGGGCAGCATCAGAGCGTTCAAGAGCTGTCAGAAGTTGTTCTCCTTCCCGCTGGAAACGTCGCAGGCAACCGTTAAGTACCCCTTTGGCCCACGGCTTTTTGATATCCACAGCACCTTGTACTGTTTCATTAATAGCGGCATGAGCAGGAATCCGCATATAGTGCAGCTGATAAAGACCGACAAGTAGCAGGAGGTCAATATCTCTGTCTTTAGCCTTGAACGGCTTTTCCAGCAGCTGGTTGCGAACCCCTTCCAGTTGAGTCAGCCAGCGTAATGTGCCGAAACAGAGTTCCTGTAGCAGCCCCCGATCCTGGTCAGGGACGTTGTCCAGGTGTTTCGGCAAGGTGGTAGACAGGGAATCTTGCTGTGAAACCACAGGTAAAAGCGCCTGCACTGCTGCGACACGAACATTGGGACGAGCCATAAAATATACCGCCGTAATCTGCTAAAAAGCCCCTGCAAAAGCAGAGGCCGGACTATTCAATCAACGCCTGTGATACCAGAGAGAGCTATGATCCTAGCTGGGTTTCACCGGGCACAAACAGGTTTTTACCTGAGTTTAAGATATCCACAACCGAAAGTGCTTTTTTACCCGGCAGTTGCAGGTTCTTTATACACAGGGAGCCTTGACCACACGCAATGCGCAGGCCGGATTTATCGATACTGATGACCGTTCCCGGTGCCAGATCTGAGGCATTAGTTTCTGGCTCTGCCTGCCAGATACGTAGGGTCTGGCCATCCAGTGTCGTCCAGGATACAGGCCAGGGATTAAAGGCACGAATACAGCGGTCAATAAAAGCAGCATCTTTCGACCAGTCGATCTCAGCTTCAGCCTTGCTCAGTTTCTCAGCATAGTTTGCCAGCTTATCATCCTGTACTTCCGGTGAGAGAGTGCCTTTTGCCAGTCCATCAACTGCCTGCTTCAGCGCTTCACCGCCCTGGTCTGCCAGTTTGTCATGCAGGGTCTGAGATGTTTCATCTGCTGCGATATCAAGACGGGTTTTTAGCAGCATAGGGCCGGTGTCCAGGCCTGCTTCCATCTGCATAATAGTCACACCGGTTTCCTTATCACCCTGCCAGATAGCACGTTGAATCGGAGCAGCACCGCGCCAGCGCGGCAAGAGGGAACCGTGGACATTAATGCAACCCAGGCGGGGGGTATCCAGTACTACCTGAGGCAGAATAAGACCATAGGCTACGACCACCATCAGATCGGCATTATGGCTGGCCAGAACCTGTTGAGCTTCTTCATCCCGCAAAGAAACCGGCTGATGAACCGGAATGCCATGCTCCAGCGCCAGTGCTTTAACCGGAGTCGGTGCCAGTTTGCGGCCGCGACCCGCCGGGCGATCCGGTTGGCTGTAAACGGCGACAACCTCATGGCGAGTTTCTAGCAGAGCAGTCAGAGAGTGCACTGCAAACTCAGGGGTTCCGGCAAAAATAATGCGCAGGGAATCAGATGTCATTAGTGGATCTCCACGAAAAGTAACGATCAGTAAAGTCACCTGCTTCCGACAGCCGGTAGCATAATCAGCTTTGCCAGAAACAGAACAGGCCAGCGGTGGCTGGCCTGGCAGAAAGAAAATCGGTTTTAGCGGTTCTGTTCTTTATGGCGCTTATCCATCAGTTTACGCACACGATTACGTTTCATCGTGGACAGATAATCAACAAATACCTTGCCCTGCAGGTGATCACACTCATGCTGAATACAGTGTGCCAGAAGGCCATCGGCTTCCAGCTCATAAGCATCGCCATTACGGTCCAGAGCGTTCAGGCGAACACGCAAAGAGCGTTCAACATCGGCATAATACTCAGGAACAGAAAGGCAACCCTCCTGCATCATCTCTGTTTCATCATCCAGCGGGGTGTATTCCGGGTTGATCAATACATATGGCTGGTCACGATTTTCGGAAACATCGATCACAATAATCTGCTGATGAATGTTGATCTGAGTGGCTGCCAGGCCAATTCCGTTGGCATCCAGCATGGTTTCAAACATATTGTCGACGATCTCACGGATACTGTCGTCAACCTTTTCCACCGGCTTAGCGACCGTGCGCAGGCGGGTGTCCGGGTACTCTAGAATTTCAAGAACTGCCATGGCATTTGCCTTTATTAATACTGTCTGGGACAGACCCGTATAGTTTCAGCACTGCTGTTAACAGTACTTATAAGTGTCGTTCTGTCCGAATAATTTTTGTCTCGGGAAGCGTACAATCAGCCGCTTCGGTAAAATTTGACTGGTATTGTAGGGGGGAGGTTCCCCAGGGGCAATCTCTTGAGTGGAATAAGCTTAACTTCCAGGTCTCTTGCTATTGGGCTGTGGTGAAGATTCTCTGCTGCGGCCTGAGTGCGCTACACTGCTATTAACATCGTCGTGGTGATTGTTAATACTGGTCACTGTGGCTTTCTGGTGGCGGCACCTAAACTTGGGTGGCTACAAAAGATTTATATTAAGGAGCGACAGGATGTCCCCCGAATTTACCTCTGATGACCAGAGTAAAACCTCAATCCAGCCCGATACTCAGGCTGTCGAGCTTCAGACCCGCTTGCGTTTTCTTGCACTATCCTCTTTGAAAGGTCTGGGCCCTGCGGGTCTAAGAGACCTGTTAGCTTTTGCAGAGCAGGAGGGCGCGGTCTGTGGTGACGACGACTTTTGGCTACTCGTTCTGACTCTGCTGCAAAAACAACAACGTATTTCAACAGATGAACTGCATACGTTTGAGCAGCGTATCGCCGATCCTATATACAGTCCTTCAGGCATCAGCTGGCCAGAACGTGACCGGGTTGTTGAGTGGCTACAAGCATCCAAAGACAGGCAGCTTCTGGCATTGGGACAGGATGATTACCCATTACTGCTATCGGAAATAGCGGATCCTCCATTGCTGCTCTATCTGCAAGGTGATGCTGACCTGTTGCACCGACCTCAGCTGGCGATAGTCGGAGCACGCCGGCCAACCGCGATGGGGCTGTCTGATGCCCGGGCTTTTGCTGGCGCACTTACTGAGTTGGGGTGGGTGATAACCAGCGGCCTTGCGGAAGGTATCGATGCAGCAGCGCATCAGGGCGCGCTGCAGGCAAATGCCTCCACAGTTGCTGTATTGGGAACGGGTATTGATCGCTGTTACCCATCACGTCACAAAGGATTACAGCAACAGATAGCGGCTTGTGGCTTGCTGGTTAGTGAGTATCCATTGGGGACGCCACCAAGGGGGCCTAATTTTCCCCGGCGTAACCGTATTGTCAGTGGCTTAAGCCTCGGTCTTCTGGTTGTGGAGGCGGCATTAAAAAGTGGCTCTTTAATCAGTGCCCGGCTTGCCAGTGAGCAAGGCCGAGAGGTGTTTGCCATTCCAGGATCGATCCATCAGGCACAAAGTAAAGGCTGTCATCAGCTGATTAAAAACGGAGCGAAACTGACGGAAACCGTGATGGATATGCATGAGGAACTTGGGCATTGGTTGAGTCAGCCTTCCATAGTGGGTCAGACTGTTGCAAATGATCGCCAACCAGAGCTATTTGGAGCTTCATCACCTGTATCCCGAAAAGTTGCTTCGCTTTCCGGAGACCAGAAGCAAGCCGCTAAAAAACGTGAGTCCAGTGAGTTTAGTTCAGATGATGCTTTTCGTCTTTGGCAAGCCGTTGAAGCAGGGGCAGGAAGTATTGATGAATTAGTCATGACGTGTCAGCTTGATCCGGTTCAGATTAGTCAGCACTGCCTGATGCTGGAGATGCAGGGGCTGTTGGTTCAGAAAGCGGGTCGCTGGCAGGTATTGTGAGCGCTTTTTCTTGCATCTCTGATAAGCCTTAGTTAATTTCCGCCCTGAACTTGAAGCAGGTAATAAACGTGGATAAGCAACACATTCAGCAAGCGGCAGAAACGATCAGACAGGGCGGTGTTATTGCCTATCCCACCGAAGCGGTTTGGGGGTTGGGCTGTGATCCACACAATACTGAGGCGCTGGAGAAGCTACTGACGCTGAAGTCCCGTGACCCGGCTAAGGGGGTTATCCTGATCGCCGCCAGCTTTGAGCAGGTGCAGCCCTATATGGATTCCTCCTTTATGGAAGGACTTTCCCATGAGAAAAAGTTACAACTTACTCACACCTGGCCCGGCCCGAATACCTGGTTAGTGCCTCCTTCGGATAAAGTACCGGCTTTGATTAAAGGTCAGCATCCGCTGGTGGCTATGCGGGTAACGGCTCACCCTCTGGTGCAGGCGTTGTGTGAAGCCTTTGGTGGCCCCATTGTTTCTACGTCGGCCAATCCGGCGGGAGAAGACCCTGCGCTGAGTGAAAAAAATATCCACACCTACTTTGATGATCGTTTGGACTATGTGTTGTCCGGTGAGCTGGGTGGATTGGGTCAGCCCAGTACCATTCGTAATTTGCTGACCGGTGAAACCCTGCGCGCCTGACACTATCCCTCTGTAAGCCGTTGATGCTTGTCTCTGCAGGCTAATCCCCCTAGTATTTGCGGCAACTTTTTTGATTGGGTTTCCTGTCCGGAGACTCCATACCTTTTTTCTCAGTCCGGCTCTGTGATCTACCGCTTTTTTAGCGCCTGGCTGAAATGTTAACCACCGGAGAAAACCATGAGTGCTGTCGATTTTGAAGCCGTTAAATCCTATCTGCTCGACCTGCAGGATCGTATCTGTGCGGGGCTTGCTGAAGAAGATGGCAAGGTTGGCTTTCAGGAAGATAACTGGCAGCGTGAACAGGGTGGCGGCGGTCGTACCCGTTTGATCACCGAGGGTGCGGTGTTTGAAAAAGGCGGCGTGAATTTCTCCCATGTATTTGGTGGAAAACTACCCCCAAGTGCATCTGCAGTTCGTCCCGAACTGGCAGGCCGGAGTTTTCATGCGGCAGGCGTTTCTCTGGTGATGCATCCCGAAAACCCCTACGTACCAACCTCCCATATGAACGTGCGTATCTTCGTCGCGGAGAAAGAGGGTGAAGAGCCGGTTTGGTGGTTTGGCGGTGGTTACGACCTGACACCGTATTACGGCTTTGAAGAAGATTGTGTTGCCTGGCATCAGGTAGCGAAACAAGCCTGTGAGCCATTCGGGGAAGAGGTTTATCCGAAGTACAAAAAATGGTGTGACGAGTACTTCTACCTGAAGCATCGTGATGAGGCTCGTGGTGTCGGTGGTCTCTTTATGGACGATCTGAACGAAGCCTCTTTCGGCAGCTTTGAAGAGTGCTTTAAGTTTATTCAGGCGGTGGGTGACAGCTATCTGGAGGCTTACCGTCCTATTGTCGCCAAGCGTAAAGAGACGCCATTTGGTGAGCGTGAGCGTAAGTTCCAGTGCTATCGTCGCGGTCGCTATGTGGAGTTCAATCTGGTCTTTGACCGTGGCACTCTGTTCGGCCTGCAATCCGGTGGTCGTACCGAGTCGATCCTGATGTCTCTGCCGCCAGTCGTGCATTGGGATTACGGCTACGAGCCGGAAGCGGGCAGTGCGGAAGCCGAGCTTAATGAGCGCTTTCTGCCGCACCGTGACTGGATCTGATTTCCCAAAAAGAAAGCCGGGCAGTTACCCGCTGTCCGGTTCTAACCCTATTCAAATTGTTATCCGAAACGTCTGCCAAAAGACGTTGCTGAATGAATTTGCAGGAGCCAGAAGATGAGCCAACAGGCCGCCAACGATGCTATGCCTACCAATAATGATGTTAGCCACAAACTTCAGGTTGCCTATATCATGGACCCGCTGTGTGGCTGGTGTTACGCCGCCGCACCGATAGTGGACGCGATGCGAGAGGCGTTTGGTGATCAGCTGCAGTGGCAGATCTATCTGGGGGGGCTGATTCGTGAGTCCCGGGTTCTGGGGCCACGCTTCTGTGATCATATTCTTGCGGCCAGTCAGCGTATTGAACAGATTACCGGTCAACCCATCGGTGCTGACTTTAAGCAGATGATTCAGCAGCCGGACTGCAAGCTGGACTCCCGTCCGGCCAGTATCGCCATTCACGAGCTGATTCTGCAAGGTGAGCCGGAAAAGACACTGGATTACATCAAGCGTCTGCAGAACCACCACTTCCGTGAAGGTTTCAGCCTGAATGAAACCGATCTTCTGATCAGCGCTACCGATGGCCTGTTAGATGATCAGGGCTCTCTGAAAGAGAAGCTGAGTAAACCCGCAACCTGGTCGGATCTGATGGACCCACTGTTTACTCAGGGTCATAACATGATGACCTCGTCGGAAGGTCAGGGTTATCCAACCTTTGCCATTAAGTATCGTGGTCGTTACCAGAAAATTCAGCATGAAGATTTTTATGGGGACCCGGAAGGACTGATTCAGGCGTTGAAGCCTGTGGTGGCTGAAGTGACGTCCGGCCAGGTCGCAACGTCTCAGGTAACGGAGGTTTAAGATGACAGACCGTTATGCGGTATTTGGCAACCCTATCGCCCACAGCAAATCGCCACAGATTCATCAGGCGTTTGCCCGTCAGACCCAGCAGCTGCTGAGCTACGAAGCTTTGCTGGCACCGGTGGATGCTTTTGCTCAATCCCTGCGTGCTTTTCTGGCGGATCAAGGGCGGGGCTGCAATATCACCGTACCTTTTAAGCAGGATGCTTTTGAAACCGCAGAGCAACTGACTGCCCGTGCTCAGCGCGCCGGTGCCGTGAACACGCTTTGGCTGGCGGAAGATGGTCAGCTTTGGGGCGATACCACAGATGGTGTTGGCCTGGTGCGTGACCTGACCGATAATCAGCAGGTTGGTATCAGTGGTCAGCGGGTACTGATTCTAGGGGCCGGTGGTGCCGTGCGTGGCGTGATCGAACCGATTCTGGAACAGAAGCCGGCTTCCGTGATGATTGCTAACCGCACCGTTTCCAAGGCTGAACTTCTGGTGGATATCTTTAAAGATCTGTTGCCGGAAGGTTGTACCCTTTCTGTCTGCGGTTTTACCGACCTTGAAGGTCAGCAGTTTGATCAGGTGATCAATGGTACGGCAGCCAGCCTGTCGGGTGATCTGCCTCCGCTGCCGGATAACCTGCTGGCAGATAACGCAGCCTGCTATGACATGATGTACGGCGCGGAAACTACGGTCTTTAACCAGTGGGCACTGAACCATGGCGCTGCCAAGGCGATTGATGGCCTGGGTATGCTGGTGGAGCAGGCTGCAGAGTCGTTCCGTATCTGGCGTGGCGTAAAACCGGAAACGACGGAGGTACTGGCAGACCTGAGGGAGCAGCTGCAGGGCTGATGGCTGGTGTGGCAACTAAGCTCGCTCCCACGCTCTGCGTGGTAGCGCAGTTTATGCATTCCCACGCGGAGCGTGGGAACGAGTTTTCGCCTGAATCAGCGCTTCTTATAAAGTCCGATCAGACACAGCACCAAGCCCAGCAGCGACAACAGGATACCGCTGTTCACCAGCAGCGGCTGACGCTCGGAGAAGGGAACGAAAATGGTACGTCCCTCGATACATTCGCCCACCCGGTAATCAAAGCCCATACCCTCGGCGATACACTTCTGGACTTCGGTCAGTTCTGCCCAGTAGCCACTCATCATGGCAACGGATGGGACAACCATTAACGCTAAGCCCCAAAGTACCCAGCGGTTTTTAATCGAATACATCATCTCGTTTTGCGTTACCTGTTAAATCATCAGTTGCTGATCGGACAGATCAGATCGTACAGTTGGGTACACGACCAGCGGCTTTTGCCTTCTCGTACAGAGCGTTAGCCTTCGGCATCAGTTTCTGCAGATCCTTAATCCTGCGGTCATGGGATGGGTGTGTCGACAGAAGCTCTGGCTGGCTTTGGCCTCCGCTTGCCTTAGCCATATTTTCCCATAGTGACACGGCCTGCTCAGGCTGGAAACCTGCTTCGGCCATAAGTTCCAGTCCGATGATATCAGCTTCACTCTCCTGAATCCGGCCAAAAGGAAGTATGACACCGACTTGTGAACCTATACCCAGTAGGGCAAAAAGCTGATCTTTCTGTTCACTTGGTTCACCGCTGATCTTATAGGCCAGAGCTAGGCCTGTTTGGGTCGCATAAGCGGTGGAGACACGCTCGTTACCGTGTTCTGCCAGTACATGGGCCAGTTCGTGACCGATCACCGCTGCCAGCTGGTGCTGGTTTTCCGCAACCTCCAGCAGGCCGGTATAAACGCCAACTTTACCGCCGGGCAGAGCAAAAGCATTCACCTGTTCAGAATCGAACACCACCACTTCCCAGTTATCGATACCGTACTTTGCCGGTACTTGGGCGATCACCTGATTCGCCACACAGTTTACATACTGGCTGGTGGTGGTCTTATTGGTTGCTGGCGTTTCCTCTTTCATTTGAGCAAAAGATTGCACGCCCATCTGGTCGATCTCAGAGCTGGGGAATAACTTAAGTTGTTGACGACCCGTAGGCGAGCTAGCACAGGCGGTTAGCAGTGCAGCACTGATACCGGTAATTAAAGCGCGTCTGGCCCAACGTTTTACACCCGTGCTACGGGCTTTATTGTGGAGAGTACTGCGGAACGAAGTGGCTGATGACATAGCAGAAAACCTATCGTTGTAAGTTGAAATCGCGGTAAAGAACGGCGAAATTCAGAAAAAATTCATCAAACAGGGTTGGTAGACTGATTATCCCTGATTCACTTGCAGAGTACAGTGTCTGTTTTAACAGAATGAAGCTAGACCTATGACGTATTGAATCACAGAGCCTTTATTCTATTATCACTTCATCATGTACAGGAGGTATATGAGTCACCCAAGGAATGGATATGGACACTCCCTCATTGACTGCTTTTCTGGCAGTTTTCAGATCTGGCCTTTTACTGAAAAAGGCAACCTCTATCTATCCTGTTACCTGTTTGTCCCGTCAAATGAATTGAGGGGCGGGTAACGACTTCACTTTGCTTAAAAAGGAATTTTTATGCTTAAAGCCATAGCTCCGGCAGCTCTGCTGCTGGTTTCTTCTGCAGTATTTGCTGTATCGGCGGATATCAAGAATGCACCTTTTGACCGCACACCGGTTCCTTCAATTTATAACGAGGATTACGTTGATATTCCCGGTGAAAAACGACGGGAACACGGTGACCTGACGCAAGACTATTCTCTGGCTGTTGAGCCTAAAACCCGTCGGAGTATGTTGTCGGCTGAACCCGGAAGACAGACACTTTCTGCAACAGGTAGCAGCGTTGCCGAGCAGACCGATTGCCCCAATCTTGATTTTGGCAGCGGCTTGTCTTTGACGTTTTCGGCTCAGGGGCAGTTTGCCTGTGTCAGTACCCTTGTCGAAACAGAAACTAAAATTGAAGGTCTGCTGCTGAATATTCCAGCAGAGGTTAATTACGACCTGTTCCTCTTCAAGCATGACGAGAACGGCTTAACACAGCTGGATGCGTCCTTTCAGGCTAATGCAGCCGTAGAAAAAACCTTTGCTAAGGTGCAACCGGGAGCCTACGTACTGGTCGCGCAAGCGACACAAGGAGCCTCGGCAGACCCGGTTATTTTTGGTTGGCAGGGTTATACCCAAATTGACAGTCAGGAAGCCAATGATAGGTTTGAACAACGTACGCCGTTATCAACTAATGCCGTGATTCAGGGGAATCTGGATAACAGCAATGATAAGGACTTCTTTGCCTACACCGCAGGGCCGGATCAGGCGCAGCTGAACCTGCGCTTCAATGCCAGTGAGCAATTTGTGCTTGAAACCTGGAGTGGCACCAGCTGGGTACAGTTACCCAATAATCAGTTAGGGGCTTACAGCGTAACCCCAAACACCACGGTTAACTTTCTGGTCAGAGCCACAGCGGATAACCCGCCTCCGGCATCAGCCCAGTACGCCCTCGCAATGGCCGCACCGGGAACGGCTACCTCTATTGATAACTTAAAAGTCTGGAACAATGAAAGGCTGAGTAAGCTGTTACTGCTGGCGAGTTACGAGCCACCGACAACATCCACCTCCGTGCAGGCGCATAAACTGCTGAACTTCAAGGGATGGCTGAAAGATGCAAGTGGAAACCCCGCTCCATTCGCTAATGTATCAATTGCTATTAAAACGCTTGGGTCTGATATTGAGTATTCAACCTTACAAGCAGACGAAAAAGGAATGATTAATGGGTCGGTGAGCCTTTCAGATACCTGTGCTGCAAACGACTATAGGAAGCGAATTCATAACCGTGTTTATAGTGGAACGCCAACAAACCCATCAATGTGGTGGGATATTGATTTTTCTATTGGGGACTTTGCAATTTCTGTTGGTGATACCATTGACTATGGAAGTTTTTATCATATCTGTAAAGAACGTTTAGTTGAAACGTGTTTTTATGACAAAAACTACAGTACAGGTATGACGGAGCTTAAATGTTTTTGATTTTCTAGTTTGAGCTAATTTTACCCTCCAAGCTGGATAGCCAGCTTGGAGAGGTTGATTAAGCCTTCGTATTTACTATTGTTGTCTTCACTATTTTGCCACCATAGCTTTCGTTGGACTTATTTATAATGAATGCATGAATGCTCTGCCATCCAATTTTTTCTTTAATGTAATGCTCTTTTTCTATTCGATTTTTTTTATTATAATACTCAACTTGTTCTGAGTAAGCCGCTTCGAAATAATTAATGTATTCTTCACTTATTTCGTTCAAGCTAATTGATTTTTCTTTCTCAAAATCTTCTCTATTGAAATCAGAAACTACATGAGACCTCCGATAGACGCCCTCTGATATTCTTGATAGTGAAGATGTAATTTTTATTGTTGTCTCTTCATCTTCGATGAGGCTCTTTTCCAGTTTTTTGGTAGTATCTTCAGAAACTTTCTGCCCATTTATATCGTATACATTGCTTAATCTAAGTTGGCCATCTTCAATAAATACATTCATTTTGCTCAAATCAAGTTCAGGGTGGTTTTCTGACTGTTTGGACTTGAATTGATTAAAGCCTTGAATAGCATCAATTAATGTATGGTTAACTAAAGAAATTAGATCAATTGTTTCTTCAACGTTGTCTTCCATAGCATTCATAATGTCTTTCATAGCATTCATACGATCTTCACTTAAACCGTAAAGCTGGCTGACCTCATTCTTGGAAATAGCCTGCAGGTTTCCGTTAACTGACGTATTTGCAGGGGTACTGATGTTCTGTTTCAGATTTGAATAGGCGGACTGGCCCATCGGCGGGGTATAACTGCCCTGTATTTTCATATGCTCGCTCCGTGAGTGTCTTGTGTGGTTTGTGGCTTGCTGCGATTCTGCAGCTTTTATCATTCATCGGCAGGGTTGCGGGTAACTTAAGAAAATCCTTATGTTTTTGTCGGTGGGCGCGAAAAGCTAAACCCCGTGGTAAAACGGGGTTTACTATGGAGTAAGGGTCTGTACTTATTTGTTGTAACCTTCAGCAATATGCTCGTCTTTCAGCTTCACATAGTTACCGGCGGTGTAGGTGAAGAACTTCATCTCTTTTTCAGTCAGCGGACGTTTTTTCTCCACCGGGCGGCCGACATAAAGATGACCGGACTCCAGCACCTTGCCCGGCGGTACCAGGCTACCAGCACCGACAATGACTTCATCTTCCACCACGGCACCGTCCATCACCATAGCGCCCATACCGATCAAGACCCGGCTACCAATGCTACAGCCGTGCAGCATCGCCTGATGGCCGATGGTGACATCATCACCAATGATCAGCGGGAAACCATCCGGGTTAAAGGGGCCAGCGTGGGTGATATGCAGTACTGAGCCATCCTGCACACTGGTGCGGTGGCCGATGCGGATACGGTGCATATCACCCCGGATAACGGTTAGCGGCCATACGGAGCAATCATCGCCAATTTCAACATCCCCCAGAACCACGGCGGTCGGATCAACAAACACGCGCTCGCCCAGCTTGGGTGTCCACTCTTTAAAAGGGCGAATATTGGTGGCAGGTGCAGACGCGGTGTTTTCCGGTTTGTCTATGGACATGGCAGAAGCTCCGTTTTAGTTGTCGTTATCGTAAAATGAGGAAAGCTATGCGGCGATTATAACCCGCGACACGGTGGAATTTCTGTTGTCTGTCCCCATATTCACTGTAAGCGAAAAAGCCAAAGATTACTGATAAGGATTCATCCATGAGCAATCCGTTACTGGAAACCCACACCCTGCCACCTTTCAGCCAGATCAAACCGGAAATGATTGAACCGGCACTGGATCAGATTCTGGCGGACAACCGCGCGGCCATTGCCGAATTGCAGCAGCAGGAAAACCCAAGCTGGGAATCTCTGGCACAGGCGATGAGTGAACATGAAGATCGTCTGGCGCAGATGTGGTCACCGGTGGGCCATCTGAACGGTGTACTGAACAGCGATGCTCTGCGTGAAGCCTACAACGCCTGTCTGCCCAAGCTGTCTCAGTACGGCACTGAGATCGGCCAGAACGAAGCCCTGTGCGACAGTTTTAAAGCCCTGAAAGCCAGCCCGCAGTTTGCTGAATTAAATGAAGCCCAGCAAAAAGCAGTGAACAATACTCTGCGTGATTTCCACCTGTCCGGTATCGATCTGCCGGCAGAAAAGAAAAAGCGTTACGGTGAGCTGAAATCCCGCCTGTCGGAACTGAGCAACAAGTTCTCTGAAAATGTCATGGATGCCACTCAGGGCTGGACCAAACATATCACCGACGAGAAAGAGCTGGCTGGTCTGCCGGAAAGCGCGCTGGGTCTCTTACAACAGTTAGCCGAACAAAAGGCAGAAAAAGAGCAGAAAGAGCTGGGCGGTTGGCTGATCACGCTGGATTTTCCGGCGTTCCATCCGGTAATGACCTACGCTGAAAACCGCTCCTTGCGGGAAGAGGTGTACACCGCCTTTGTCACCCGCGCATCGGATCAGGGCCCGAATGCCGGTCAGTGGGATAACACTCCGGTCATGGATGAGATTCTGCAGCTGCGTCATGAGCTGGCGCAACTGCTGGGTTTTAATAGCTACGCGGAATACTCCATCGAAACCAAGATGGCTTCCAGCACCGATGAAGTTTTGGGCTTCCTGACCGATCTGGCGGAGCGCTCTGTGCCTCAGGCCCGTCAGGAGTTTAGAGAGCTGCAGGCCTACGCTAACGAACAGGGGTTTGACGGTGAACTGAAAGCCTGGGATGTGGGGTTCTACAGCGAGAAACTGCGCCAGCAGCGTTATGCCATTTCGCAGGAAGAGCTGCGGCCTTACTTTCCGGCACCGAAAGTGATATCCGGTATGTTTGAGGTGGTGAACCGTCTGTACGGCATCACCATCGAAGAAAAAACTGAACAGGTGGATCGCTGGCACGAGGATGCCAAATACTACGAGATCTCGCAGGACGGTCAGCCGATTGCCGGTTTCTATCTGGATCTGTACGCCCGTGAAAACAAACGCGGCGGAGCCTGGATGGATGATTGCCGTGTGCGCCGTCGTAAAGCCGATGGTTCTATTCAGCTGCCAGTGGCTTATCTGGTGTGTAACTTCTCCGCCCCGGTTGGTGGCAAGCCTGCACTGTTGACCCACGATGAAGTCACCACCCTGTTCCACGAGTTTGGTCATGGTCTGCATCATATGCTGACCAAGATCGATGTAGCGGATGTCTCCGGTATCAACGGCGTTGCCTGGGATGCGGTAGAGCTGCCCAGCCAATTTATGGAGAACTTCTGCTACGAGAAAGAAGGTCTGGATCTGATAGCAGGTCATGTGGATACCGGTGAGCCGCTGCCACAGGCGATGCTGGATAAACTGCAGGCGGCGAAGAACTTCCAGTCCGCCATGATGATGGTGCGCCAGCTGGAGTTCTCCCTGTTTGACTTCCGTCTGCACAACGAATATCAGCCGGAGTGGGATTCCAGTGTGCAGCAGCTGCTGGATGAGGTGCGCGCTCAGGTGGCCGTACTGCCGCCGGTGCCATTCAACCGCTTCCAGCACGGTTTCAGCCATATCTTCGCCGGGGGTTATGCAGCCGGTTACTACAGTTATAAATGGGCTGAAGTACTGTCTGCTGATGCCTATTCCCGCTTTGAAGAGGAAGGCATCTTCAACGAAGCCACCGGTCGTTCCTTCCGGGAGAACATTCTGGAGATGGGCGGTTCCCGTGAACCGGCTGAGTTGTTTAAAGCCTTCCGTGGCCGCGAACCAAAAGTGGATGCCCTGCTGCGCCACTGTGGAATCCAAGGCTAAAGAGTAAGGTTAAAGGCAGCGCTAAGCCGGAACGCTAATGGTGTTCCATCAGACAGGGCGGCATAATGGCCGCCCTGTCCGGCTGAAAAATATTAACAGGTACTTTTTACAGGTCTTTAACAGGTAAAAATATGACAATTGTAAAACGCTTTATCGCCGGTGCCGTATGCCCGCGCTGTGGTGAGATGGATAAACTAAAAGCCTGGACCGAGGATGAGGTGCAGTACCGTGAGTGTGTTGCCTGTGGTTTTACTGATGAGATGTCACTGACCGCACCACCGGTTGAAGAACCGGCAACCCGAGTGAATCAGAGCCAACCCGACCCGAAAGATGAGATTCAGGTGGTGAACCTGATGGACCCTAAGGCGAAGTAATTATTTCTGAAAAGCAGCTTGGTATGCTGGCTGCTTCAGAATTGCTTATAAATCTCTTTTCTGTGTCCAGCCTGCAAAACCAGTATTGTCATAATATTGTCCTGCAGTTCACACAGTATCCGATAGTTGCCGACTCTGTAGCGCCACAACTCTGAAAAATTTCCCTTGAGTGCTTTCCCCGTTTGCCGGGGATTGTCGCCCTTTGCAGCCCGGGATTTAAGGTAACTCAGGATGCGCCCTGCATCCTGTTTATTCATCTTTTTTAGCTGCTTACGTGCGGTATCAGAAATCTCAATTGTCCAACCCAAGCTCATGCTCTACATCCCTGAGAGAGTGTATCTTTTCTTCGCCTCTGCGAATCCGTTGCAGAGTGTCTTCGGCCAGATAGATCTCTTCCAGCTCGTCGAAGTGATCCTCAATCAGCCGTCTCAGATAGAAGGCTTTTGAGCGCCCCGTGACTTCGGCCAAGTGGTTCAATCTATGTTCAATGTCTTCGTTAAGACGTATGCTGGTTGCCATTTTATGCACCTTTGAATCCTGTTTGTATTCAATGTATTCAGTTTAGGGCATAGGGCTGAAATGGCTAGGATTTTTTTGATCAGCAACAAAAAAGGACTTGATATTAAGCCTTTTAAGCCAATATTGCTGGCTCATTTTTTACTTACCAACCCGCCTGCTTGATGCGGTTCAGCAGAATCAGCTTGTAGTGCTCCGGATCCTTATAGCCGTGGGCGTGACCTTCCTCTTCTGCCAGGTGTTTCGCCAGCAGGCGGGATATCCAGTAACGCAGTGAGCAGGCACGCAGAAAGCCGGGCAGGGCGTGGCGTTCGGTATCGGTCAGGGGACGCACACTTTCGTAGTTTTCCAGTAGGGCTGCCTGTAGCTCTAGGTCCGGCTCGCTGCCATCCTGACAACTCCAGTCGTTCAGTACCACCGCTAAGTCATAGAGCAGGTGGCCGTTACAACCATTATAGAAGTCGATGACGCCGGTTAGGGTGTCACCTTCGTAGAAGGTGTTATCCCGAAACAGATCGCCGTGCAGAATACCTTCCGGTAGATCCGGGCACTCTTCCAGTAAATCAGTAAAGTGGCTGATCTCCAGCTGCATAAGCTGCTGATCCATCTCATCCAGCAGTGGTAGCAGATCCGGTGCTACAGATTTCATCCAGCCGATAGAGCGATTATTAGGCTTGTGCAGATCAAACTGTTGCGCGGTAACATGCATCTGTCCCAGCCAGTTTCCCAGTTGTTTCGCCTGTTCAATGCCTGGGTTTTCCGGATGACTGCCGCTCAGGCAAGGGAATAAAAGGGCTGGTTTATCCGACAGAGTATGCAGGTATTGATCTGACTTATCGGCTATGGGGGCTGCAACGGTGTCCATACCACTGGCTTTCAGTTGCGTCAGTAAAGAAACAAAGTAACCCAGGTCACTGTGATCGCCCTGTTCGAACAGGGTCAGGATATAGCTTTCCGACTGATCTTCGTAGCTGATACGGTAGGTGGTATTTTCGGTACCGCCCATCAATCCCTGCAGCTGGTAATGACTGCTCAGGCCATAGCCTTGCAGAAAAGAGTTGAGTTCAGTTTCGGAAACCTGAGTATAAACGGCCATTGTTTGTGCTCTTATGTGTGTGCAGGGAGTAAATGTCTTATCAGCGATTTTTTATTAAAAGCATCGCAAAATCAATAAGATGGTCTGCATTGTTGCCAATTTATGGCGTTTACCAGCGCAGTAGAACCCACTCAGGGATCAGAAATGATTTGCGGGTCGTCTCTTTACGGACAAAATTACCATCACCATTAGCATCCACCAGAAAGTACTCCGGGCCTGCTTTAGGCTTTACTTTAATGGCGTAGAGTATGCCGTTAGCTCGATACTCATAAAGTGTACGGTCACCACCATCACGAATGGTAATCTCCGGTTCCGGTTGCTGGCTTTCCGCCAGTGCTTTGTTCACAGGTAGCGTCAGGGAAAGTGAGAGCAGCAAAGCCCCGGTTAGAGCGAAGAAGGAGGCGTGTTTCATGTTAAATCCTTGTCAGACCTTTGGTCTGAATCCTCTGTGCATTATGATGAATCCTATTATATTCCCAGTATAACCGAGTTGAGTTGATAACCCGATGAATGACACCACCGAATTGCCTTTGGTTCTGGTTGATGGTTCCTCCTATCTGTACCGTGCCTTTCATGCCCTGCCGCCGCTGATGACCTCGAAAGGTCAACCCAGTGGTGCAATCAAAGGGGTGATCAATATGCTGAAAAGCCTGCTGAAACAGTACCCGCAGGCGCCGGTTGTGGTGGTGTTTGATGCTAAGGGTAAAACTTTCCGCGACGATATGTATGCGGAATATAAAGCTCAGCGGCCACCTATGCCGGATGAGCTGCGCTCCCAAATTGAGCCGCTGCATAAAGCGATCCGAGCGATGGGCATGCCGTTGCTATGTGTTACAGGTGTAGAAGCGGATGATGTGATTGGTACGCTGGCACAACAGGGCGAAGCCGCCGGACGTTCGGTGATTGTTTCTACCGGTGATAAGGATATGGCCCAGCTGGTGACTGAGAAGGTCACGTTGGTGAATACCATGACAGACACCGTAATGGATATTCAGGGTGTGCATGACAAATTTGGTATTGGCCCGGAGCTGATTATCGATTTCCTCGCCCTGATGGGGGATAAGGTGGATAACATTCCCGGTGTACCCGGTGTGGGTGAAAAAACGGCCTTGGGTCTTCTGCAGGGAATCGGTGGGCTGGATGCGATCTATGCCGATCTGGATAAAATCCCAGAATTGAGTTTTCGTGGTGCAAAAACACTACCTAAGAAGATGGCCGAGAATAAAGAGATGGCTTATCTCTCCTATGAGCTGGCGACGATCAAATGTGATGTTGAGTTAGATGTCACCATTGCCGATCTGGTGATGGCTCCACAAGATACCGACACCTTAAAAGAGCTTTACGCCGAACTGGAATTTAAAACCTGGCTTAATGCCCTCAATCGTGCGGAGAGCGTATCTCCCAAAGTTGCCAATGATGAGGCCACTGCTGCGGAAGTGGAGCAGGCGGCAGAAGAGGAAGAACCTGCTATTGCCGGTGAGTATGAAACGGTGCTCACCGAAGAAGCCTTTAATAACTGGTTGGAACAACTGAAAGCCGCTGAACAGTTTGCCTTTGATACGGAAACTACCAGCCTTGATTATATGCAGGCACAGATTGTCGGTGTTTCCTTTGCGGTAGAAGCGGGCAAGGCGGCCTATGTACCGGTGGCCCACGACTATATGGGTGCGCCGAAGCAGCTGGGTCGTGACTGGGTGCTCAATCAGCTGAAACCCCTGCTGGAAGACCCGAACAAAGGCAAGATCGGTCAGCACTTGAAATACGATATCAATGTACTGGCCAACTACGGCATCGAACTGCAGGGTGTCGCCAGTGACACCATGCTGGCCTCCTATGTGCTTAACTCTACCGCTACCCGTCACGATATGGACAGTCTGTCCAGTAAGTATCTGGGCCACACCACCATCAGTTTCAAAGAGGTTGCTGCGAATGACGGCGAAGCGGCAGCGGAACAGTTTGATCTGCTGGGGGACAGTGACTCACAGTCAAGCAGTGAGTTGCTGGTGTTAGAAGAGAAAATTTACGCATTGGCTGGAGAGAAGTTTGATATCGGTTCGCAAAAAGAGTTGGCAGATATTCTGTATGTAAAGCATGCCATCCCCGTGAAGGATAAGACTAAGTCCGGCGGCTCTACCTCTCTGAATGCTCTGAAACGTCTGTCCCGGGATCATGAACTTGCCAGACTGGTGTTTGATTACAAAACACTGGAAAAAAACACTAAGGATCAGGCTGGCTTGGGCAAAGCCCTGCTGCCATTTAACAAGATCAAGCTGGAAAAAGCAGCGCCTTACGCGGCAGAAGATGCGGATATTACTCTGCGCCTGCATAACAAATTGTTGCCGATGGTACAGGCCGAAGGCCGACTGGCCGACCTGCTGACCGAGGTTGAGCTGCCACTGGTGCCTGTGCTGTCCCGAATTGAGCGTAACGGCACCAAAATCGACTCTGATAAGCTGAAGAAGCAAAGCCAGCAGATTACAGCACGTCTGCGGGAGCTGGAAAGCGAAGCCTATGAGCTGGCTGGCCGTGAGTTTAATCTCGGTTCGCCTAAACAGTTGGGCGAGATCCTCTATGAAGAGATGCAGCTGCCGGTGAAGAAAAAAACACCGTCCGGTAAACCTTCTACCTCTGAAGAAGCTCTGCAGGAGCTGGCTTTAGACTATCCGCTGCCTAAACTGATTATGGAGCACCGGGGTCTGAACAAGCTGATGTCCACCTACACCGATAAGCTGCCTCAGATGGTCAGCGACCGTACCGGGCGTCTGCATACCTCCTATCATCAGGCGGTGACGGCTACGGGGCGCTTATCATCCAGTGATCCGAATCTGCAGAATATCCCGATCCGTACCGAAGAGGGGCGCCGTATCCGTCAGGCCTTTGTGCCGGAAGCGGGTAATGTGATCGTTGCGGCGGATTATTCTCAGATTGAGCTACGCATTATGGCGCATCTTTCCGGTGATAAAGGTTTGTTGGAAGCGTTTAAAAATAATCAGGATGTGCATAAGGCGACCGCTGCCGAGGTTTTCGGCTGCACACCGGATCAGGTCACGACCGATCAGCGCCGTAGCGCGAAAGCGATTAACTTCGGCCTGATCTATGGCATGTCAGCCTTTGGCTTAGCCAGACAGCTGCATATCGAACGTGGTCAGGCACAGGTCTATATCGAGCGTTACTTTGACCGCTACCCTGGCGTTGCACGCTATATGGACAGTATTCGTGAAAGTGCGAAAGAAAAAGGCTATGTGGAAACCTTACTGGGGCGTCGTCTTTATCTGCCGGAGATCAATGCCCAAAACGGCGCTATGCGTAAAGCTGCCGAGCGTACCGCCATTAATGCGCCGATGCAGGGCACTGCGGCCGATATCATCAAAAAAGCGATGATTAATGTACATAACTGGCTGGCGGACGAAACAGACCCTGCTGTTCAGCATGTGAAAATGATTATGCAGGTGCATGATGAATTGGTCTTTGAGGTGCCCAAAGATCAGCTGGAGGCATTTAAAGCGGGCTTGCTACCCTTGATGGAGCATGCAGTTGAGCTGGATGTGCCCTTGCTGGTTGAAGCCGATAGCGGTGAAAACTGGGACCAGGCGCACTGATAAAAGGGCTGATCGTTACCTGATGCAATAAAACAGAGTAAAAATTAGCCCGAAGCTCTCTTCAGCTGAGCTATTATTTTGATTGCCAGTTGAGGCTGTAGGCAGGGTGGTAGCGGTATCGCCCTGTTTTTTACATATACCCTGACCTTTATAAGGTTTTTAACTGGGCGATGTATGATGTTACCTTTAAAAAAATGATCTGAAGCATCCGCTGCAGATATCTGTTTTTTTAGTGCTTTGAGTACCCCATGAATAATAATAAATACAAGTTTGTTTCTCTTTATGTGATCTGCTGCAGCTTTAAATTAAACAGGCACGACTATGTTTAACCGGCTGTCGCTGCGGCAAAAGCTGATTGCAGTTCCTGTTATCGGATGCTTTATCGTTGTCATTTTTATCTTTGCGATGCTGGGGCTGGTCAACCGTCAGGAAGAGGCCATGCGCCAGATTGTGACAGAAGACCTGAGCAGTATCGCCCGAAATACCTCTCTTTTATCTGACCTTTCCCGAAACCATGTCTCTTTTCAGGAGCTGCTGGCCCGTTATCAGCAACAGATAGATAACTTCAGTCTGAGTAACATTGGTCTGAGTCGTATCCATGTGATCTACCAGATACGGGATAATCTGCAGTTGGAGTCTCAGTTACAGCGAAGTACAGAGATTCCCCGGCTGAGTGAAGCCCTGAAGGCTCTGATTGACGACCTTGAGGGGTATGCTGTCAGTGCTGAGGCAACCCTTGAACATGCCGCTGATCATCATCCGGCAACGCCACAGATGTTGCTGCTGCTGAATCGCAGTTTTGCCAATACGCATCGCCAGTTCATCACCTTTTTGGAGTTGATGGGCCAGAGTATTAACGATGACACCACAGCAGAGCTGCAGGCGCTGGAAGAAGAAGTTATTGTTTTTACTATGTTGATGAGCCTGGTGCTCTTCATGCTGTTGGTATTCAGTTTCCGCCAGACGGGCGAGTTTTCCAGTAGTTTGCATCGCATGATTAAGGCATTGAATACACTAGCCTCTGGAGAGCGGCGTATCGGTCTGCGTGACCGGCACTTTGAAACCAAAGAGTTACAGCAGATGTCGGAAGCGATTGACTGTTTTCAGCGTAGTCTGGTGGCACTTGATATCACACAGAATAAGGTTGAAGAGACTAATAAACAGTTACGCCAGGAGATTACCTTTAAAGAAAATGCTGAGTCTGAGCTGAATAATGCTCTGGATGCACTGCAGCTGGCGAATGATGAGCTGGAAAATCGAGTCTCAGAGCGTACACAGGAGTTGGCTGAGATCAATGATAGCCTTCAACAGGAAGTGGATTTCCGGCGGGAAGCTGAAAAGCAGTTACAGCTGTTTAAGATGGCTGTTCATAATACCAGTGAAGCCGTAATTATTACCGACTCAGACGCCTGTATTCTGGAAGTAAACCCTGCGTACTGTCAGATTACGGGCTATAAACGGCAGGAAGTGCTGGGTAAGAACCCTAATATTACTCGCTCTGATCGACATGATTCTGAGTTTTATCGACAGATGTGGGAACAACTCCGTCAGTGTGGTGAGTGGAGTGGTGAGATCTGGGATCGCCGTAAAAGTGGTGATGTATTTCCGAAGTGGCTCAGTATTAATGCGGTAAATGATGGCACTTCCGACCATACATACTACGTCGGTGTCTTTATGGATATCAGCCGGATTAAACAGGCCGAGCAAGAGCTTGAGCGGCTGGCTTACTATGATCCCCTGACCGGCCTGCCCAACCGAGTTCTGTTTGATGATCGCCTTGAACAGGAAATCAGAACCTGCACGTCTGACCATGGTTGTTTTGGATTGCTTTATATTGATCTGGATCGTTTCAAGTATGTTAATGATACCCTGGGCCATTCCGTGGGTGATGAGTTACTGGTTGAAGTGGGGCAGCGTATCAAAAGCTGCATTCGGGAACCGGATACCGTAGCCCGCATGAGTGGTGATGAGTTCACTGTTATCGTGCGTAGTGTCCGTGGATCTGATGACATGGAAGTTGTCGCAGCCAAGATCATTGAACAGATTGAGTTGCCGGTACAGATTGCAGAGCGGGAGATTTTTGTCGGTGCCAGTATCGGTATCAGTCTGTACCCTGAGCATGCCTCTGATAGTGAGCTGCTTAAGAAATATGCAGATCTGGCAATGTATAAGGCCAAGGAGTCTGGCCGGGGGCGTTATCAGGTTTTCAATGCCGATATGACGGCGGTCGACCTTGATCGTATGGCGCTGACCGGTCAACTGAAGCAGGCGATCAGTCAAAAAGAGTTTATTCTGCATTATCAGCCAATCGTCTCTATTGCTGATTCTTCTATTTCTGCTGTTGAAGCACTGATTCGCTGGCAGCCGGAAGATGGCAGGATTATCTATCCGGGAGACTTTATTGAGCATGCGGAAGAGACCGGACTCATTCATGCTATAGGTGACTGGGTACTGGAAGCAGCCTGTGAGCAGGCGGCGATCTGGAATAAACAACTGAAGCATCCGGTAGCGATGGCGGTTAACCTATCCGCTGTTCAGTTTGAAAACCCTGAACTTCCTGCTTATATCGCAGACATACTCAACCGAACGGGGCTTAACCCTGAGTTACTGCATGTAGAGATTACTGAAACGACTGTGATGAAGCAGCCGGATCAAACAGAGAACCTGCTCAGGGAGATATCAGCGTTAGGGGTTAAGATCTCCATTGATGACTTTGGTGCCGGTTATTCTTCCCTGAGCTACCTGATGCGTTTTACTGCTAACAAACTTAAAATTGACCGTGCTTTTACTCAGCAACTGACCGAGCGGCGTAATGATCAGATTATTCCGACGGCTATCATCAACCTGGGAAGCAGTCTCCACCTTGAAACCGTAGCGGAAGGTGTTGAAACTGAGTTTCAGCTACAGATGCTGAAAGATAAAGGTTGCACTTATGCACAGGGGTATCTTTTAAGCCGACCTGTGTCGCCGGATTCAGCATTTGAAATGTTAAAGCAACACTGGATTAGACCGTCCTGATGTCCGCTGGGGAACCCGTTGACCACCTCCCTGTCTGATGGATAACTAAACTGTTCACTAGGATACGACCTGAAATATGAAGCCATTTATATTGTCACTGGCATTACTGGCAACGGTTACTTTACCGGTACAGGCTGCAGATACCGAAGCGTTAAAAGAGAAAGCAGCGGAGTTTGCAGATGAAACTGCTGAGGTAGCCTCCGAGGTTGGGAGTCAACTGAAGGATTGGGGGAGTAAAGCCTGGGACACCAGTAAAGAAGCGGCAGATGCGGCTAAAAAAAAGCTGACGGAAACTGACCGTGAAGCTGTTGGGGAAACTCTGAAAGATATTGGTAGTTCGTTGCTTGAAGGGGGGAAGCGCGCCGCTGAGGCAGCCAACGAGAAGCTGGATGAGTTCAGCCGTGAGCAGGAGATGGACGAAGTCCCCGAAGCTGAAGGTACCATGATCTGAGTATTCTTTATGGGGAGTGTAGGTCGCGGCTTTAGCCCGACAGAGTTGTCGCCCTAAAGGACGACCTACACGAAAGAAGTGTTGCTCCAGGGCAGAGCGTTATTTCAGATAGGTACTGTTACTCTGGTATAGAAAGGGTAGATGTAGGGAATGTAGGTCGCGGCTTTAGCCCGACAGACTTGTCGCCCTAAAGGACGACCTACAGAAAAGAAGTGTTGCTCCAGGGTAGACCGTTATTCCAGATAGGTATAGCCCGCCAGCCCCTCTTCCAGCTCTCTGATAAAGAGCGCCTGCTCTGCATCGGTCAGGTCACTGGCGTCCATCTTGGCGCGGTAGCTGTCCATCAGTTTGTTTGGATCAAAGTTCACGTACTCCAGAACCTTGGCCACAGTATCACCCTTGATCACCTGATTGATCTGCACCTCACCCCCGACATTGACGGTAACATCCACCGAGTCCGTATCACCGAACAGATTGTGCATATCCCCCAGAATTTCCTGATAAGCCCCCACCAGGAATACGCCTAACAGGCGTTGCTCACCTTCCGGCCAGGCCGGTAACGGCAGAGTGGTTTCCAGTCCCTGACCGTCCACATAAAGATCGATTCGGCCATCGGAATCACAGGTAATATCCTGAATAACACCACGACGTAGTGGGGGCTGATGCAGTTGAGACAGAGGGAGAATCGGGAAGATCTGCTCGATACCCCAAACATCCGGCAGCGACTGGAAGAGGGAGAAGTTAGCGAACAGTTTGTCGGCCAGTTTCTCATTCAGCTCATCCAGAATGGTACGGTGAGCACGGTTACGGGTGTTAAGCTGACCACGTAACTGGTCACAAGTCGCGGTGTAGATACGTTCTGCCAGAGAGCGCTGGGGCAGACTCAGAATGCCCAGGGTGTACATATCCTGCGCTTCAGAAACCGCCTGCACCACATCGTGATAGCTTTCCACCAGAGAACGTTCGTCAGCGCCCTGCGTCACCAGCTGAAAGGCGCGCCATAGCTCCTGGATTACCGCAGGTTCGTCATCACTGATGCTGTCCGGTGCATTAGTATCCGGTGACTCAATATCAATTACATCGGTAATCAATACTGCGTGGTGCGCGGTAATCGCCCGACCTGATTCGGTAATCAGGTGTGGGTACGGTAGATTATTATTACGGCATACCTCGTTGATCGCATGCACTACATTGTTGGCATACTCTTCCATACTGTAGTTGATGGAACAGATACTACGGGAGCGAGTGCCTTCATAATCCACACCCAGGCCGCCACCGACATCGACAAAGCGTACGTTCGCACCCAGATTGCACAGCTCGTTATAGAAACGGCCGCACTCCTTCAGGCCGCGCTGAATATCACGGATGTTGGCGATCTGAGACCCCAAATGGAAGTGCAGCAGTTGTAGTGTATCCAGAGCATCGGCTCTTTTCAGTTGCTCAACTACCTGCAGAATCTGGCTGGCCGAGAGACCAAACTTGGACTTCTCACCACCGGTGTTTTGCCAGTTACCTTTGCCGATGGACGCCAGACGGGCACGGATTCCCATGCGCGGCTTTACGCCCATCTTTTTACTTTCTTCCAGTACAAGGCTCAGCTCGTTCATCTTCTCGATGACGATAAAGACTTTATGGCCGAGTTTTTCGCCCAGCAGCGCCAGCCGTACGTATTCCCTGTCTTTATAACCGTTGCAGACAATAACGGAGTTTTGTTGTCCCGTTTGTGCCAATACTGCCAGCAGCTCCGGTTTACTACCGGCCTCCAGGCCTACACGGTTGGCTGAACGGGCAGAGGTATTCAGAATTTCTTCCACCACACGGCGCTGTTGGTTTACCTTGATCGGGTAAACCGCTGTGTAGCCGCCAGTGTATTCCTGTTCCTGCATCGCCTTATCAAATGCCGCACACAGGCGGTTTACACGGTGGTGCAGAATATCGGTAAAGCGAACCAGAACAGGTAACGAAAGCCCCTGAGCCTGAAGCGTCTGACAAAGTTGAGTCAGGTCCACTGAAGCATTCGGCTGCGTCGGGCTGGGTTTTACAACGACCCGACCCTTAGGATTAACAGCAAAGTAATCACTGCCCCAGTGGTCTATGTTGTAAGTGCGGAACGCATCTTCAAGGCTCCAATCGGTCATCTCTTCGTTACTCACCTTTAGGGTCTGTGGTGACACTGCAGAACAGGTGCAGGTCGGGATTGTCTGAACGGTTCTGAGGGTAGATCATTTTAATGACGAAAGCAGTTTTTCCTGTGTACTTTGTCGTGATTGACTCGCTTTCCGGGTGCCTTTCAGGCGCGCGCATTATCCATTCAATCCGGGAAAAATCAAACAAAAATACTGTGCTTCTCACCGACTGACTTTTATCGGATTTTGGGTTAAAAATATCTTTGTTTCTACAGGGGCAATCCGTTATTGTTGCGCCCCTTATTTAAACGGCTTGAAGGGCTCTTTCAAACAGAAGAGTTTAGGCTGCAGGCCATCTTCCCATCAGGTGCAACCACATCTCAGGTTTCAGAAATGAATGCCCGGGATGCAGACGTTTCTGAGATGCAATTGTTGAGGTAGCTATGAGCGAACAACTGGACAACAACTGGTTTACTGAGGTTTTCACTTCCTGTGGTTCCGGCTTTTCTTTGAAAGTAAAAGCGAAACTGCACGAGGAACAGAGCCCGTATCAGAAGCTGGAAATCTACGATACGGAAACTTATGGCAACCTGATGGTGATTGATGGCTGCGTGATGCTGACGGATCGTGACAACTTTCTCTATCATGAGATGATGTCTCATCCGGCACTGTTCAGCCATGCAGATCCTAAGCGTGTGGTGATTATCGGTGGTGGTGACTGTGGAACCCTGCGTGAAGTACTGAAGCACCCTGGTGTTGAGAAAGTGACCCAGATCGATATCGACAAGCTGGTAACCGACCTTTCCGAAAAATACTTCCCGGCACTGTGTGACAGCAATGATGACCCTCGGGCCGAGCTGTTGTTTGAAGATGGTGTGAAGTGGGTTGATGAGTGCCCGGAAGAAAGCATTGACCTGATCATTGTCGACTCTACTGATCCGGTTGGCCCGGCGGAAGGCTTGTTCAAAGTGGATTTCTTTAAGCGCTGTTTCCGCATCCTTAAACAAGGGGGCGTTATGGTGCAGCAGTCTGAGTCGCCGTTGTACCACACCGACAGCATTATCAAAAATCTGCATGTTGATATGCAGGCAGCAGGTTTCAGCACTACCGCAACCCTGCCGTTTCCTCAGCCGGTGTATCCGTCAGGCTGGTGGAGTTGCACACTTGCAGGTAAAGGCACGGATGTTAAATCTTTCCGAGAAACTGATTCTGCGGCCAAAGGTTTTGAGACCGACTATTACACCGTGGACATGCATCATGGCGCCCTGACTTTGCCTCCTTTTATGAAGAAGGTTCTGGGATAACACCTAATATTTGTCAGGCTAGTCAGGATTCTTCTGACTGGCCTGATGGCGCTCAGAAATTATTCGGCCTGACCGGTTAAGTGATCTGCCATACGAATAATTGCAGAGACTTGTTGGTTTTTACGGGAGAAGAAAGGCTCTGATTCGTAGCCCCACCAATCCCAGCAGCCTTTTGGATTAGGCAGGCTTTTTTTTGTCTGTGGATAAAGCACCACGATATTATTGGTTTCTGCCCAGCGGTTAAAACCACTGTTCCGGATAAAATGGTCTTCGGCAACCTCTGCACTCTGATCACAACCGTGCAACGCGATATGCAGCTTGCATCTGTTGTTATCATCACGGCAGGCTTCAGGAATATAGAGATAACCCCTGTCCAGCATGCCTTTACCCTCAAAAAACTCCAGTTGCCCAAACTCCACTATATCGCTTTTCTGGTTTGTCTCCGCTGCAGGCTTTAGCTGACCATACAGAGTAGAGAAGGCTTCACCTGCACCATCAAAGTGACAGTTTTGCAGATGATGGCCTGATGGTGAGCCACATTCCGCATCGGTCTGCAGTGTTGGAAACCCATGCCCGGCTTCCGGAAGCGCCGTGATCCTCAAGTTATAGCTGGCCACCAATGTTTGGTAAAACGTTATCAGGCTTTCAGTAACCGCTGGCGCTACGACAGCATCACTCTGACCCATAAAGATATAAACAGGGTCATCCACCAGCAGAGCCAGATCACCAATAGTACCGCTGCGACTGGCTTTCTGTAGCATGGTCATACGCTCCTGCTGGCTAATCATGGGCAGGGTAGTTTTCATACAGGACATCATGGCATGGCTTAAGCCTTTAATCGCGCACCCCCAGGGGCCAGCAGAGAAAATGGCAGCCCCTTCGATTTTTTCCGGATGTGCCAGATGTAACTGATTGGCCATATAACCACCGGAAGAAAAACCCGATACTGTGATTGATGCATGGTTAAGGCTTGCCAGATAAGGAAGTCGGCTATAATTATCATCAGATTGGTTTGACGTACAGGCGCTAAGAATCAGGCCGCAAGCCAGAAGGCTGAGCAAGTGAATGAAACGTGAGGAGTTGTGCCAAGCCATAGGGCTAAACCTGCATAGGGAAATTTGTCGCTACCATAGCGAATCCCTGAGAGGATTCCTATTGCGCCTTTTGCCTATATCGCCTTGTTTATCCGGTGGGTACTAAAGAGTTGAAGGTTACGTTATTTGTGGTTCGAGAAAGAATACAAAGGCATAAACAGTATATCGACAGCTTTTATCCACTGGAATACCCCCCTTAACCACAGAGTTATCCACAGGCTGAGTGATATATGTTTCTAACCGGGCTCCTGGTGGTTATCTCGGATGGCCAGAATTGCATCCAGGTTGCTCATAAAAGCATCCACTAAACTGGGCTCGAAGTGAGTGCCTCTGTTTTCCCGGATGAGAGTCAGGGCATCTTCAACAGACCAGGCTTTTTTGTAGGGACGTTCAGATGTTAATGCATCAAACACATCTGCGATGGCGCAGATGCGGCCGACCAGAGGTATCTCTTCACCTTTCAGGCCGTTCGGGTAGCCAGTACCATCCCATTTTTCATGATGAGTCAGGGCTATATCGCGTGCCATCGTCAGTAGGTCAGAGTCTTCACCTTCCAGAATATCAGCACCCATCTGAGCATGTTGCTGCATAATTTCCCACTCTTCAGGCTCAAACTTGCCGGGTTTGAGCAGGATATGATCAGGAATACCGATCTTACCGATATCATGCATAGGACTGGCATTAAGCAGCAGGTCACACTGGTATGGATCCATTCCCATCGCTTCACCCAGAAGATGAGATATTTTACTCATACGGACAATATGTAAACCTGTTTCATTATCGCGGTACTCTGCCGCACGGCCCAGACGGCGCACCACCTGCAGGCGGGTTTCATTTAACTGCTGAGTACGCTCAGTAACCTTCTCTTCCAGCGACTCATTCAGACGCTCCAAACCCTGGCGGTATAGCTTAGTGCTTAAAAGGTTTTTTACCCGGTGAAGCAGCTCATTTCGTTCAAAGGGCTTAGTAACGTAATCCTGAGCACCGACCTCCAGAGCCTGAGTACGAAACTCCTGAGCAGACTGAGCAGTTAAAACCAGAACCGGCGGCGGGGTTTCAAAGCGCGCTTTAAGGGCTTCCAGAACAGCAAAACCGTCCATATGAGGCATATTAAGGTCAAGCAGAATCAGATCGAAATCATGGGTATCAACCAGGTCACAGACTTCACGAGGGTCCATGGTGGATGCAATATCACTGTACCCTGCTTTAGCCAGAGTTCTTTCAAGCAGTTTCACGTTGACCGGCTCATCATCAACAATGAGAAGTTTGCCTGCAAAAATATCAATGGATGATGTCATTCTTATGCCCTGTTAGCGTCTGGCGTCTTACAGCTAATGTAAAACCTTGCTGGGTTTAACGCAAACCCCAAGTTGGTCTTAAACATCCAGATAGCAACGGCGGCCTTAAAATCTGAAATGCAGTTAGAGCTTGGTATAAAGGGGCTGATTTACTTGGGAGCGGCTGTAATATTTTGTTCGGGAGAAAAATTCAGGGGAGTGTTGCTTAGAATGAGATATAAACAGAGGTTTAAAATCACGTAGCTTATTGATTTTAAATGGCCCGCTCGGCGCGATTCGAACGCGCGACCACCATTCGGAGGGCAGTCGGGAAATGGATTTCAAATAGTGCTAATTAACATTAATGCATTTTAATCAATAGGTTAGCGTTATTATCAGATGGCTGGTTGTGTAGTTTAATGTCACATGAAGTCAGTTTTCTGGTCACAAATGAGAACTAAAAACCATACATTTTGTCCAACTATTTAGATTGAGATTAGCACGGATGAGAGGTTGGTTTGAAAACTGGGGATGACAACGTATCGGTACTTGTAGAGTGGCTAAAGAGTAATACAGATCTGCCTGAAATAGCGATAGAGCACTTCGTCAGGATGTGCCTTTTTCTCAGGTTTCCGAGAGACCTTATCTACTTCTTTTTTGTCCTTGAAACGCTCATTGAACTGCTAGAAATTGCGTCTGAAGTTGACGGTGCTGAGCACTGTAAATCAGCACTCGATTTCGAGTTAGCGTTGGATGTTTTGCATGTGCTTCAAGAGCATGAGGAAGCAATTATCTTAAACGTGAGTTCTGACCTCAATCGTTGGCATCCATCTTTGATTAAAGCATCTAATACCGATAAGCATCCATTTTGGGGTGGGTTTCAGTTTTATCCTGTCTACTCCTTCCTTTTTAATTCAGCTGATACCGATGATGAAGATCATAAAACAGATTATCGATATCTGCAGGCTAATACTCTGATAACTGTTCTCATCATGAATACTTCTGCGGTCAATTTGACAGATATATGGTCCTCCTGGAAAAGTTACGCACAGAACAAAAAACCTGCAAAAAGCTACGTGATCAGTGCCTGCCGATTTGTCCGAGCGAGTAGTGATCAAGATCACTTTGATCAGTTCGAAGATGTCCGATCAGAGAGTTTTATCGAAGTGGTCGAGGAGAGAGGTCATGTTAGTGGTGAAGACCGACCTGTAGCCCACACCATGCTAAATAGCTTGTTCTGCCATGCCTATGATGTTCTTTTTCCATACCAAAAAGCGGCTGCCAAGAAAGACAAAAAAACCAGTAGCAAAGACAGAAAAACGAAGCATCGGAAGAAGCAGAGTAATCAGTTCTCTGATGGTTTTGTGCTCTATCCAGCGGCATACACGGAAGAGGACATCTCAGGCGAATTCATTGGACTACCAAACCTTAAGATAAAGCTACTTGGAGATAAAAAGCCACGAGATGGCCTGACACGTTGGCGAGATTGGGATGTACCTCCAGAAGAGCTCTCTTCTGACCCAAATGTTGTTTGCATTGATGATATTGATTCTAAAAATGCGCCGAGTAATCCACGGTCCATGGCAAGGCATATTAGTATGTCCAATCAGTGCTTGAAAGTCGATTGGGGGCGATTAACGCATACTGAAATGGCTCAAGTCATGAATGCGATTATGGCTGACTTGAGTTCAGGAAAGTTAAAGGCTCATCAGCAAGAGGTTTTGGTGATGTTGCTTCTTTCCATCTGGCTAGGTCGTTCAATTGATGAGCTAAAGACTCTGTGTTGGCTCGGACTGAATGCTCGTCCAGATAAGAATAAAATCTATATTCAAGATGATTGTGAGGGCAAGGTCAGCCACTTTGTTTTCTCACCAGTGAAACCGTCGTTAAAAAAACACCTATCGGCTAAGAAAAAGCAGCATGTGTATCCTCAAGCTGAGTTCATAAAACTACCTGACATTCTGCACTTGGGGTCAATTATTGAGGCATTCTGCAAGCCAGCTAAGATGAAGGAGAAAGATTCAGCTCTGATTTTTACCCGACGGGTGTCGACTTATAAAGACGGCATTCGAGCGTTTATTGGAAGTTTAGATATCTCTGCTAGGGTATCTCTGCCACGCTTACATCATTATCTGCATAGAAATCTGGTTTTTGAAAGTAATGCGGATCTGGTTGATGCGACATTGCTGACGAGCCAATTTCGTACTCCGGTGCATACTCTCCTTCACTATACGGCGACCAGTGAGGCGAGGCTGACTGATATTTATCTTCGCACAGTGAAGGCATGTCTAGCCAAGCTGAAAAAGGCGGGCATGAAGAACTTGGAAGGTGTTCTGAAGGATAGTCAGCTCTTTGCTCCAGTGAATCTTGATAAATCATTTGCAGGCTCTCCATCCAGTCCAAAGTCAGCAAGCGTCAGAATAGCCCTAGATAGAATCCGAAAAGATCTGATGGCAAGCCAAGAAAGCAGTCGAGAACGCCATAATCTTTTCACACTTTATAATTTTCTATTTCAGTCGTATCAGGTAGGTATTCGTGCAGTTTTAAATCCTTTTTTGTGGCTTGAAAATATCGTTGAGATTGATGGCAGCCTTGATGTAGTCATGTTGTCCGACAAGGACAATGAAAATTACTTTAACAGTCGTATTGTTCCAATAACTGAGCGGCTGAAAAATCAGATGGCTGTTTTTGAGAAATACCATCGCAAGAAAGTGAAACGACTAGCTAAGAATAATTCCGTCTTTTCTGGGTATTTCTCTCAGCCTAAGCCATCACCATTTTTTCTGGATCAAAATGGTAATCCAGAAACTCTAAGACCAAAGGTTATTGAGAGATATCTAAGGCCTTACCTTCCATTGCCGGCTAACTCCAACCGAAAGTTTCTTCGTACAGAGCTAAATAGAATGGGCTGTGATCAGGAAGTCATCGATGCCTTCCTGGGGCACTGGTCCCGAGGCCAGGAGCCGTGGGGTGAGTTTTCAACGGTAAGTTCGATCGAGTTAGCAAAAGCTATTGCTCCAAAACTTGATTGTTTAGCTGAGTCGATTGGCTTATCACTGGTCGAGATTAAGGCATGACAATGGAGTCTACAGATCAGGCTGTTAAACAATTGCTTCTTCCTATATGGAAAGAACCAGAGAAAAGTGCAAAGAGGCATGAAAGAAGGCAGGTGTTATTAAAGTTTCTTTCAGCTGAAACAAGCCAAGTTGCAGGTGTTCTTTTATATGGCGAACAGCCTGAAAGGGGTGGGGGAGAAGAAGCTGATCAGTCCGCTAAGGTTAATAATGATGACGTCGAGATGCTGGTTTCTGAGTTGTTTAAAGAACTGGCAGGCTCGAAAGAGGAGCGGGTTAAGGTCATCAAACTTCTGAAACTGATTATCAGGGAAGGAAACAAGCAGTCTCTTTGGAGCATTCCTGAGCCTGCAGTGCCAATGATAATTCCTGAGGTGAAAGGGCGATTTACACCTCAGCGATTTGATGTAAGTACGAGGCAGAGAGAAAAAGGCTGGCGAGAAGTATTCTTCAGAATGCTTGAGTCCCAAGGTCAGCTGGATTCTGATGGCCGGTTGGGACTACTGCTTTACAGCGCTATTTGTGACGGAGGGCTACTGGCAACGTCACTCTTGAATGCTTTCATCCGACACCCTGCAGAGTTAATGAGTTTGAATAGTCAGGTGTATCTTCATCTTAGACCGGTCTGGTCTGGTCACGAGGGTGCAGAGAGCCGGATGTGGTTTCCTTCTCCTGTGACGCAAGCTTTGGTTGCGAAGACCATCGCTTCGGGGGAGTGGTTTTCCCCACCAGATAACAAGAGAAAGCATACCTCGTATGTCTTCAGGCTGATTACTAAATTTTTTAAACAAGCTGGCCTTGAGAAAAGTAACGGGCCAAGAAATATCAGTGAACTGCTTAATGCTACCTCTCTGATTTATGACCTACAGCTTGAGCCATTCGTTGCAGACTTTCTAAAACATAAGTATCTGAATCATTCGTTGAAGCCATCGGCCCTGGTTCGTCTTAGTCAGGACTCTCCCGCCAAAATTCATACCTTGCAGTGCTTAGATCGAACCAATATTGGTGTGGATAGCCTTGAAGAGTCAGAGGATTTGCCCGCTGTTGAACAGCAGTCCTCGGAGGAAGGCTATGTCATCCCTGGATTCCAAACTGAATGGAGCAAGCCTCAAAAACATGACTACCTGAAATACACCTTGTCTCAAATCAAGGAGGCATGTGGTGACCAAGAAGCACACTTGTATCGGTTGTTGGCTGAATGGATTGATAGCGAGCTGCACGGCAAAGCAGCACTGTCAGCAAACTCTGCCCGCTATTACTTTAATACACTGAGTCGTAACCTGTTTCCTGCGATTCAGGGGCAGTCCTTGGCTGAGCTGTCGGCGTTAGATTTTGAAGAGCTTTACCTAGAAGCGCTGTACCAGCTGAACAGCGATGGTATGCAGCGTAAGGTTGCCAAAATGCTGATGCGCTTTCATCGGTTTCTGGTGAATAAATATGGCCTGCCAGATATAGATTATAGGGAAGTGTTGGGGGCGCATGATGCACCGGTTCCTGTTGATGCTGACCTGATCTATTTTGATGAGTACCAGAAAATCTTGAAAGGGTTGGAGTCTTCAGGTTTAGAAAAGATCTATCCAGGATTGGTCAAAGTGGCGAGGCTGCTGGTCATTGTTGCCTTCAAATGTGGCCTGCGTAGGAATGAAGTTTTACGGGCTCGGCTGGCTGATTTTCAGTTGTATGGATCTGAACCTGAGCTATTGGTGAGGGCGCACCCGGGGCGTCGACTCAAGACACCGAATGCCCAACGAAGGATACCGCTTCATGCTTTATTGAGCGAGGATGAAATTGCTGAGCTGACAGCATGGTACCGAAAACGCCTGTCTGATAAAGGAGAGGTTGGCCGTTTAGAACAAGGTGAAGAAACAGATAATAGCGACTGGGCGAGTAGTCGCTCATCAAAACCTCTGGATGGCTATATGTTTAGCATCCCGGAGGTCAATCAACACGTTGTGTCTCAAGACTTGATCATGCCATACATTCATCAAGTGATGCGGCGGGTGACCGGTGACGAGTCGATCAGATTTCACCATTTCAGGCACAGCTTTGCCACCTGGACCTTGCTACGACTTCTTAATTTGGATTACTCAAAAGCACCGTTGGATAAACTGTTCGTGCAGAGACGTGAAACGCAATGCTGGATTGAGAGGAGTCAGCGGGATGTTCTGGTGCTGTTGACGGAACAACATACGAGGAAAAAACTGTTCTTACTGGCTCGCTTGCTCGGACATTCCTATCCAACCATTTCACTTGAGCATTATGTGCATTGCTTAGATTGGATTTCAGCACAACGAGTTCGGGCTATTACTGCTTCTGATTTTCAATTGGTTGTAAAAGCAACGGGGCTGCCTCAGGCCAGTGCATATCGGAATGGAGACGGTGATGTTGATTGCCTGCTCAATTATCAGCTGAGAAAGCTGAAGCTTCTTAATCTGGAAGTACCGAGTCTTCCCGAAACCAACGGTGACACTCTTGAAGTTTTTGATGAAGTTACGGAGAGATTAGAGCTTTGTTGGCGCTACTTGTATGTTATCAGCCGCTTCAACCTTGATCCGAAACAGATGGCTCAGACCTATGAGATACAGCCTGAACTTGCAGCGCAGTGGGTTGCAGCGGCTCAAAAGCTATGCAATCAACAAGAGGTGGGACGATTCCGGTTTTCGAAACACCCAGAGCAGACAGATAAGCTCTTGTGGGCTCCGGCAAAGCCAACAGAGAGTTCAGAAATGGCGCTGGCCTCGGACTGGGTTAAGAATCTGATGCGCTTGGATCGGGATTATCGGCTGGAAGTTCTGGATATCTATCAGTGCTACGGATGGGGTAAGCGGTATCACTTCGTTTTTAACAATGCTGAAGAGCTAAAGCAGCTTTATTCCTTGATGGATGAATTGGGGCTCACCCGAGATGACATCGTGTGTACGCTGTTGATGGGAGAGCTGGTTACGACCCGGGAAGAAGCAGCGAATCGCAGATACTGGAAGCAGGCTTTGAAGTCAGGTTGGAAGCGAGGTATGAAGACCTATAAATTCGCTCGAATGAAGAATATGGGAGATCATGGTCTGTTGGCTGTGAATATCCAAAACAAAGAAAGGAACAGAGCATCTGAAGCGTTCCGTTTTGTGATGGCTATGGCTCATATTCTGACGGAGTAGCGACTTGAGAGGTAAAGTTGGCTGGATCGGCCAACTTTACCCCGGGGAATTATTCCATCATGCCAACACAGTTTCCCTGAAGCCCGGCGGGGATTTGTCCGATGAGCTGCTGTTTAAAGTGGGTTAGATCTTCCGGTTCCAACTCAGTATTGGTCTGAAGCAAAAGCCGCTTTTGTACCCATAGCTCAAGTGCCGAGTGGTTACTGAGAGTAGGGTTGATTCCCAGGTAGGTTGCTAAGCCAAAGCCTTCCTGAATATGCAGGCCCAGAATCAGAGCTTGGGTAATAAACAGAGCCTGCGGTGAGACCCAAGAGGCGTTTTGAGAATATTGAGACATGATGTTCTCCTATTCGCTTTGAGCGGTATCGATGTGAGTTTCACCTAAAGAGGTTTCTGAAGCCTGCAGCCACTGATTAAATGCACTGCCATCCCGACGCGTTAAGTTGGGTACGTACCTTGAATAGACACGAAAGAGCATTTCAGTGGTTGTATGGCCCATCTGTCGTGCAATCCACTCTGGATTTTCACCGGCTGCCAACCAAAGTGTGGCTGCCGTATGGCGGGTCTGATAGGGGCGGCGTCGCTTCAGTCCCAGGTGGTCGAGAATGGGGTACCAAACCCGGTTGCTGATATTTTTATGATTCAATGGTTGGCCGCTTTGGTTGCAAAATACCCAAGTGCAGTGCCCTGAAACCTCATGCTGGCGCTTGAGTGCATCCAGTACGGGCTGGGACATCAGGATGTCCCGCTGGGAGCCATCCGTTTTGGTATAGGTCATTTCACCCTTCACAAAGGTTTCACGGATCTGAATAATTTTCCGGTCAAAGTCCACGTACTCCCATTTGAGACCGTCGATTTCCCCAGTACGCATACCGGTAAAGAAACGAACAGCGTAGTAATTTTGAAAATCTGGGCGGACCTTTTGCAGGATTTGCTTAACTTCCTCCAGCGTAAATGGCTCAACGTCTGTCCGGGGAACCTTAAGAGATTTGATTCCCTTCCAAGGGGATGTAAACTCGTAGCGGTCAGCGGCCTCATTCAAAATCATCCTGAGCGGCGTCATGATCTTATTGATCGTGGCCGGTTTCAGTGGCTTGCGGATTCGTTTTGGTTCTTTGGCGAGAGTAGAACGAAACTGCAAAATATCTGATTTGGTGATGTCGCTGATCACCTTCTTCCCAAAGACTGGAATCAGGTAGGTGTTCACGTTGAGCACCACGGTATTCACGTAGCTTTTACGCCATTCCACATCTTTTTCTGACAGCCAGGTCTGGGCAAAATCTTTGAAAAGCGGTATCCCACTCGGGTTACTCAACCCTCTGTTCTGATGTTCAAACTGCTTTGCCTTTTTACTTTTTGGAAAGAAGGTGCTGTAGTCAAACACCCCCAGTGTGATTTCTGCTTCAAGCCGCTGTAATACGGTTTTTAGACGCTTTTTGTTCGCTGGCGTGTCGGTTAACGAGGTAGCTTCCCTGCAGCGAACTCCTTTATACCGAAAATCCAGATAGAGCTTTTGCCCCCGTGAGTAAATGTTTCCCATGCTTTAACTCCTTATTGGATACCGTTAATCAGGGTCGTGATTGCAGGTGGCTGGTGCATATCGGCTTCGATCTTTTCCCAGATATACAAAATCTTCCGGCCACCGAATGGGCGGATGTAATGAATACCTTCAAAAAGAACAGAGTCTTTCAGTTGGTTGCGAATAGTTCGTGTGTCGTACTTGATACGGTCTGCAAGTTCTTGAGTTGTAAGATAAGTAGACATAGTCGAATTACCTCTGGAGTAGTGTTATCCTAAATTGATAAAGGGTTTTCCAGATAACAAAATGCTATCCTGGATGGCATTTTATGCTGCAAAATGTATTTTGCAATGTTTTTTTGCCATCCAGGATGATATTTTTTCTTTTAATGAGGTTTTAAGTGATCAAGTGTCACCTGGCTCGACTAATGGGCGAGCACAAAATGAAGATTGCGGATGTTTCCCGTGAGACAGGGTTGAATCGAAACACGGTGACTCTGCTGTATAAAGAGACGGCTCAGCGGATCGATTTAGATGCGATTGATAAACTTTGTGATCTGTTTGATTGTGAGGTAGGAGATCTATTGGAGCGGGTAAGATAAGTGACATTGAACAAAGAGGCTTTACAGTTGTGAGACGACCTGCAAAGAAAATGATTTCTCTTTTTAGTGGGGCTGGTGGCTTGGACCTCGGGCTTGCCGCAGCAGGTTTCATCAATAAACTGTGTGTAGAAATAGACCCCACAGCTCAGCAAACTTTGGCTTTAAATCATCCGAAGTGGAAAATCGCCTTGCCGGGTGATATTCACGCATTAACACCTAAAGAACTTCTCAGGCAATCAGGCCTTAAGCCTATGGAGTTAACCTTGCTTGCAGGAGGCCCGCCCTGTCAGCCTTTTTCAAAGTCTGGGTATTGGGCTACTGGCGATACTAGTCGCCTGACCGACCCGAGAGCCAAAACACTTAAGGCTTACTTAGATATTGTCTGCGAAGCACTCCCAGAAGTGGTTTTGCTGGAAAATGTCAAAGGAATCGCTTATTCAGATAAGGATGAGGGGTTACAGCTGTTGGTTAATGAACTGAATAAGATCAATCGAACCAAACAAACCAACTATCAGCCAAATGTAATTGCTCTGAATGCAGTTGATTATGGGGTTCCTCAGTCAAGGGAGCGGGTATTTATAATCGCGAACAGAGAAGGAAAGAAATTTGATCTACCTGCTCCAACGCATTTTGCTCCAGAGGAAGTTAAGGGTAAAGGCAAGCCGTATTTAACAGCTTGGGATGCAATTGGCGATCTAGATTCGGACCTTTGGCCTGGCGATGTTAAGCCTTCGGGGAAGTGGGCAGATCTTTTACCAACAATCCCTGAAGGTCAGAACTATCTATGGCATACAGATAACATGGGAGGGGTCCCATTATTTGGATGGAGAACTCGATTTTGGTCATTTTTGCTTAAGCTCGCGAAGTGTAAGCCAAGTTGGACTATTCAGGCTCAACCAGGGCCTGCAACGGGGCCATTTCACTGGAAAGGAAGGCTTCTTTCAACTCGTGAATTAGCAAGACTGCAAACCTTTCCAGATAATTACCAATTTGTTGGCGATAGACGTGCAGCTCATATGCAGATAGGAAACGCAGTTCCACCTGCCCTTGGTGAGTTATTTGGGTTGGAAATTCGGCGTCAGTTCTTCGGAGAACGTGTTCGCAGAAAGCTACGCCTAATACCAGCAAAAAGAAATGATTGCCCTCTGCCAGAAGAGCCGGCACCTGTACCTGAAAAGTATTTGTCATTAAGGGGTGCTCATAATGCCCACCCGGGAACAGGGAAAGGACCTAGAGCACAAAAACGCGAACAAAAGGAATAATAATGCCTGATAGCAGTAAACGTGAATCGCGCTCACGAATTCTAGAAGCTCTTGAACGGGAGTTAATGGGGCCTACTACCGCTGACGAATCAATTAATGAATTTCCGACTACCCGATATATCGTAGGTCGTTTGGCGCCCCTCAAGTCTGAAATTCCCGATTACGAAAAAGACGAACTGGCTGCGGGTAATGACGATGATGAGGGTGGTGAATACGAACCACAACCACCGCTCATTGTGGGTTTTAGCCCTTCGTCTATGGGGTTGTCTTTTCTGGTTTCGCAGGAAACCAAAACCATCAATGCCAATGCTGCGTGGGGCGACTATCGTCGTGAAAAAGACGAATCTGAAGGCGGAACGTATTGGCAACGCTATCAGCGGGCCGTTTTAGTAGAGGGCATACCGGTTGATAAAATTGGCAAGCTGAGTCCGATTCCCTTATCAAAATCCAATGCGTCCAAGTCAGTTACTATTACTCCAGACGGCTTTAGGCGACCAGGAGAAGATGGTGACGGAGATGGCCAAGTATTTCTGGAAGGTGTTGTTCACCATATTGATGGCGCCAAGGCGGTCAGTCTGTTTCTGGTAAACCGCCGACCTAAAGGTGACGATTCCGACAAAGCAAAAGATCAACAATGGTTAATGCAACCAAAACTTCAGGTGTTTGGGGCTGACAAAGGGCCGATCTTCATCGCCAAAGATTTCGATAAAGACATATCCAAAGACCCTGAAATTGCGACGGCCAATCTGCTTTATAGAGATGCCAAAGAATTCGCTACTGGGCATGGGGTCGCTGCAGGATGGGATGGTCTTAACGTCACTCGTGACCGCGCGAGCTTATTATTTACCGATTTCATTCCAAACTTCGAAGTTCCCAGTCTGATAGCCCAAAGTGGCGCGATTCCCGGTCTTAACTTGGATATGCTGGAGCTAAGCAAATGTGCAACGCCCAACGATTTATTCCAGGCTATCGAGCCGCTGTTGTTAGCTTACGAGCAATGGGTAGCCGATAGAAAAGCAGAAGCGAAGAATGCCCCCTTTAACTCAACGCCAGAAAATATTGATACCTCTAAGGTGCTTATTGAGTCCTGCGAGGACGCCGCTCGAAGAATGCGCGAAGGCTTGGAACTCATTCGAGATGAGAAAAATGCCTTTGATTCATTTTTGTTTGCCAACCACGTTATGTGGGATCAGCGTATTCATGCTATTTGGGCAGGTAGAAACCGTGATAAGGGAGAAATCGTAGGCACGCCGGCAGACTTCGACAAGTCTAACAACCGCACCTGGCGTCCATTCCAGATGGGCTTTATCTTGCTCAACATCGCCAGCATGGTGAATAAGCCCAAAGTCGGTGAGAAAGTTGCAGCAGACCGAAAACTCGTAGACCTGCTCTGGTTCCCGACGGGTGGCGGTAAGACCGAAGCCTATCTTGGGCTCGCGGCATTTACGCTCGCCTATCGGCGCCTGCGCGGCGATGTAAATGGCCTTGATTCCAGCGCTGGCGTTGCCATCATCATGCGCTACACCTTGCGCCTGCTCACGGTTCAGCAGTTTCAACGAGCTACGGCACTAATCTGCGCCTGCGAATTGGTGCGCAAGAGCAACCCTGAAAAGTGGGGGCAGGAGCCCTTTAAAATTGGCCTTTGGGTGGGTAAAGCTACAACACCAAACGATGCCAAAGCATCTGGGAAGGCGCTTGAAAAGTTAGAAGAGGGTAAAAAACCACGTGATGGCAGCCCGGTTCAGCTAGTGTCTTGCCCTCGCTGCGGCACCTCGCTGGTTACGCCGCAAGGAAAACCGGAAAATCAAACTTACGACTTTGATAATGCGCGGCTAAGAACGCTTGTTCGTTGCCCCAATCCAAAGTGCGAATTCTGTGCACGTAAGTCAAATGATCAAGGCTTGCCAGTTGTTGTTGTCGATGACGAAATCTATCGTGAGTGTCCATCTCTGGTTATTGCTACCGTGGACAAATTTGCCCGTATGCCCTTTAAAGGTGAGACTCAGGCACTCTTCGGTTTGCGAGATAGATACAGTCCAACCTATGGCCATCTAACGCCAGGGCATGGTGAAAAGCCTAATCAACGCGTCGTCAAAGATGATCAGCCTGCACTTCGTTTAGTGCCACCAGAATTGATTATTCAAGACGAATTGCACCTAATCTCTGGCCCGCTGGGTACTATGGTTGGACTATACGAGACGGCAGTAGATTTTCTTACCCGAGTTGAAGTCGAAACAGGTGTTTCGATACCAGCCAAGATTATTGCGTCCACAGCAACTATTCGCCGAGCTCGTGAGCAAATTCGTCAGCTCTACAACCGTGATTTGGCGATCTTTCCTCCTAGCGGTTTGTCATCTAAAGATTCCTTTTTTGCTAAAGAACAGGAAATCAAAGAGGATGACGACAAAACAGCGGGTCGCCTCTATGTCGGATTGAATGCTCCAGGCTCCAGTACTAAAACCTTATTGGTGCGTGTCTATGCGGCACTGTTGGCAGCAGGTGAGGCCGAAATTACGCGTGACCATGAAGCCGCAGACCCTTATGCAACCGTTGTAGGTTACTTTAATAGTTTGCGCGCACTGGGCGGAGCTCGTCGTCTGGTGGAAGACGACATCAAGAAGCGTCTGCGCTATCTGTCCCAGCAGCGTGGGTTTCCACAACGCTACATCAATGATCCAGATGAGCTGACCAGCCGACTGGATTCTTGGCGTATCCCAGGCTTATTAAAACGCCTGGATAACAAGTTTCCGCGAGAGCAAGGCAAGCAATATCCGGTCGATGTACTGCTAGCCACCAATATGATTTCGGTGGGAGTGGACATTGATCGCTTAGGTCTCATGGTCGTAACTGGCCAGCCTAAGAGCACCGCAGAATACATTCAGGCAACCAGCCGAGTAGGTCGTAAACACCCAGGTTTGGTCATCACTATGTACAACTGGCTGAGTGCGCGTGATCTTTCACATTACGAACACTTCCGAGGCTACCATGCAGCGCTTTATCGCTATGTGGAAGCCATCAGTGTGACGCCGTTTTCATCACGCGCGTTAGATCGCGGATTGCGCGGCGCCTTTGCGGCTATGCAGCGTCTGGGCGGCCAGAACATGGCGAGAGAAGTGCAGGCGCAGAACTTTGACCCTGCATTACCCGGCACGGATCTAATGATCACCGATATCACGCTGCGCGCGGCAGATTTGGTTGGCAAGAAAAACGCCAAACTGGTTAACAATCGCCTGATGTCCAGCCGTGATGATTGGGCACACTATGCAGACGATCTGCTGCGCTATTCCTGGCTAAAAAGCGGTGAGCGCCCGCCAAACAATGCCCGGGTTTTGTTGAAAACGTCCGGTACTGATAACGAAGGCCAATGGTCAACCCCAGGCTCTCTGCGGGAAGTTGAACCAACAGCAGCATTTTATCTGAGTGATGAGGAGTAACACGGATGTCGAGTAAAAGAGCAATTGGCGATGTTCGTCCCAGTCAGGTAATCACCACCTTTGGTCCCGGTGCGATTGTCGATCTACAAACCCTCTCAGTTATTGTCGCCGGTATTGACGGTTGGCACTTGGATGAAGATCTGGTTATTCACGAGCCTCGCCTGCAGCGTGCGTTAAAGGTAAAGCGTTTCTTTTCTGCAGAGCCGGCTAGTGGTAACTATTTTACTAAGCGGGGCACTGTTCCAACTTTTCTGTTCCCGCGCTATCAAGTCTGTACGCACCCCGAATGTGCAACGCTTTCTGAACCAGGCGAAGAGCTGGTTGAGTACAACGAAAAAACGCAGGAAATGGAGTGCAAGGCACCCAACTGCAAAGGTCGGGGCAAGTTCCGCGCCCCCACCATTCCAGCACCTTTCGTAGTGGCCTGCCCGAGTGGGCATATTGATGACTTTCCATGGCGCGCCTATGTACATCGTGATGCCGACACCAACTGCCAAAAACGCATGCGCTTGGTTTACTCGGGTACGACAGGATCGGTGTCCGATATTTGGATTTATTGCGCCTGTGATGCTAAACGCAGCGTAAGTGATGCCTTTGGTGAAAACCGCAGCCTTGCCTTGGGCGAATGCACTCGCAAGCGCCCATGGCTGGGGATAAAAAATAAAGATCCTCACGAGTGTAAACACGCCGGTCAGCTACGAGCGATTCAGCGCGGAGCTACAAATGGCTGGTTCCCCTTGGTACGCAGTGCATTATCGATTAAAGAGGCCGCCAGCCCGATTGGCCAGGCGCTTAAGAAGTGCCCCCACCACCAGGTGGAAAAGATCGACTCGCCAGAAAAACTGCAAATACTGCTGGAATTGGAAATGTTCCCGGCACTGGCAGAGTTTAAAGCCGAAGATATTTGGCAGACCCTGTTAAAAGAGCGCGGTGAAATAGAAACCGATGAGATTGACCTGCGTTTGCCGGAGTGGAACGCCTTCCGCGATATTGTAGGCAGCAATCAAGGTGATCAGTCCGACTTCTTTCTTGAGGCCGGGGAAGTACCTGACTTCCTCGCTGATAAAGTCGAGCGCATTGTGCTAGCCCGCAAGCTTCTGGAAGTGCGCGCACTCACCAGCTTTACCCGCATCGATTACGCTTCCGGCATGGATGACGACGGCATGGGGGCCTCGCGCGCGCCCATCTATAAAGAGCGCCAGGATTGGTTGCCAGCCGTCGAGGTACGCGGAGAAGGTATCTTCCTGGAGCTAAAAGAAGAGGCTATAAATGCTTGGGAGGCAGAGCCCGCTGTACAAAAGCGCGCTGCCGCTATCGAGCAAAAATACAAAGAATGGGCCGCTGAGCGCGGTGTGGATGCGGATGACTTCCCCGGTGCGCGTTATGTGTTGCTGCACAGCCTGGCTCATGTGCTGATACGCCAATTGGCATTGGATTGCGGTTATTCCGAATCGTCGGTACGCGAGCGTATCTACAGCAGTACCGATCCCGAGCGCAAAATGGCCGGCATACTGTTGTACACCGCCAGCGCGGATTCCGAAGGCAGCTTGGGTGGTTTGGTAGATCTTGGCACCAAAGAGCGCTTCCCGAATCTGATACACAATGCCTTGGAAAACGCTAAACGCTGCTCGTCCGACCCGCTGTGTGCAGACCATCAACCCGATGTGCATGCAACCATTAACGGTGCTGCTTGCCACGCCTGTGTGCTGGCGCCAGAGACCTCCTGTGAAGCGTTTAACCGCTTTTTGGATCGAAACTTCCTGGTGCCTACCATGGCATACAGCGATATGGCTTACTTCAAATAATGAGGAGTAGCCATGTCTGCTAACAGGGATAAATCTGCCTATGCTTTGGCTCAGGCGGTGCGCCAGCTGATGAATGCTGGTGCTTTTGCTGAGGTTCTCGCTGGGGTAGAGAGCGGAGTGCTAACTGCACAGTCGGGCTCCGCCAGTATTGCCAAACTTGCCGCTGGGCGCGGAGCAGTGCAAAGCGCTCTTTCAAATGTGATCGCTATTTGGGCCAGTGATTTTTCCGCACTCACGAACTCTGCCTTTGCGCTGCAGCTGGCCGCGCTGAAAGAAGCTGTGCTGTTAACCGAAGGCGAAGCTACGCAAACCGAAGTGGTCTGGACCGGGCCAAAAGTGGAAGGTTCCTACCTGCGCGCCACCCGCCAAGTGGTACAGGACATTATCTCCGCTGCTCAGTCAGAACTTTTGGTAGTGGGCTATTGGCTGGCCGGGAAAGAGGATTACGAAGGCATTATTAACGACATCATCGAGCTGATGGCCCATGCTGTTGCCCGTGGAGTCAAAGTTACCATGGTGCTGGACGAAGGCGAAAAAGGCTACGGTAAAAACAACCGCGATACCCTGATTGCCCTGTGGCCCAAAGGGGTTGCCCTTCCCAAACTGCTCACCTGGAAAATCCCTGCTGACGATAAGCACCTTAAACTACACGCCAAGGTGCTGGTCGCCGATCGGCACGATGCTTTGGTCACCTCTGCCAACCTCACCATGTATGCGTTGGATCGCAATATGGAAATGGGCGTTCGGGCGCAGGGGCAACCCAGTAAACGGATTGCTGAGCACTTTGACTTGTTAAGGCACAAGAGAGTGCTTGTTTCGTATTTTTTTTAGTTTCTTTCTTGAATGAAGTACTCTTCGTTGAGAGCTAACAGTCGGGCAAGCACTTCATCGCGAAGATCATCAGGCCAGCGGTATCGCCAGGGAATGGTTTTTCCTTCCTCCACTTCGTAATCTGGTTCAAAAACATATTTAAGTTCAAGATCATCCCATTCGTATGCCTTAAGTACAGCTTCATCAATCTTTTGATGCAAGTGACGTAGTGTCCCAATTTCATCGGAAATCTCTTGGGGACTGTGAAATCTGTTGTATATTTTTGTTAGGCCTTCTCCGTAGGCACTCATCAATCTTTTTCGGAAACTGAAATATTTATCAGCAGCAGATTGTAATCTATTTTTATGTTTTTCAAGGTTTGGGAATGGGTATGTTTCAAAACAGTCTGTAGGGGTGTAAACAGGGTCATCCTTCATTGTAGAGCCAAAGAATAAGGCCCACTCTTCGTGAAACCTCGAATGCATCACACAGAACATAATCAGAGAACTGGTGGAGAATACTACCAATTTTTGGTCATAAACCATGCCATTGTCTAAAAAAGTATAAGACCTATACTTACTTGTCTGGCCGCAAACCAAAACTTTTTTCAACCCTTTTATTGATGCGTAAAGCTTGGGTCTACTTCGCTCATATATCCACCACTTTTGAGCTGCAATTTTACCTTTTTGCTTCTGGCGCTCAGGATAAACTCGTTCTTTGACAATGTTATATAGGTCTGGAAATCTCTTTACTTCATCTTCTGTCATGTTTCCAAAATCAATAATATATCGATCCGTCTTATGCTCTGGATCGTCGTTCAATGCAGCAGCACCTATGTATGGTTTTATAAATTTTTGGTACTCCGGGTTATTGGTGACTAGTTCATTCATGGTCTTGAGGGGAGATGCTATTCCTTTTTTATCATTATCATCAAAGGTAAAGCCCATCCCTAATGGTGTAGACCCCTTGAAACTGATACCTTTGTTTCTTGTTAGTACATGAGGGTTCTTAGAGTCACCCTTGTCAAATAAAAATGCAGTTATCTTTTTGACACTCTTAAAGTCCAGCTCATAGTCTGAATGCCATTTTCCCTTGATAGAGAATATAAGACTTACAATTACAGCAGCCTTTCCAGGCCAAGGAACTCTGCGTTGAGCAGAATAAATATCGCCTTCGTTATTTAATATCCAGCGCAAACCCGTACTGCGCGTATCTCCCTGTCGAATTGTTTTAGTGGCGATTAAGCCAAAAGCACCCTGCTTGCGAAGTAAATTAAATGTGCGACGGAAAAAGTGAGCAACTAAATCAGAGTTACCATGGGTCTCTTCATGGATCAGTTTTAACCAATCCAAAAAATAATCACGATTGCCTTCAATCGTTGTATTTTTTCCGGCAAAAGGGGGGTTGCCAACAAAGGCATCAAACCCGCCATTTTCGCGATGAAAGACCTCTGGGAATTCTACTTCCCAGCAAAATGGAATAATGGGCTTATCGCCGGTAGTTAGTCCGAGAATTATTTTATCTATTTCGGTAGGGGCATTCTCATCTTTCCTCAAACGCTCCAACCAGTACCGATATTCAATCAGTTTGGCTTCCCGCTGCTTGGTATTGGCGCCATCAAAAAACGCAGCAATCGCTAAGGTCGCCTTCGTGCGGATGCTGGCAAGTGCTTCTTCGGCGATGCGGTTTTCTTTTTCTTTGCTGACAAAATCGTGATCAGCGATATTGTGGATGGCTTCGCGATGTTTCTCTGCTTCTTCTACTTCCTGATCTGGCTGGCTCGCAAACAGCGGGCCGAAGTCGTTGCTGAGTGGCTTCCAGGTAAAATTGAGAATCTGTTCCGGCGTTAATCCCACCAGCGAGTTACCATGCTTAAGCGCATGGTCGACAAACGTAAAGGGGCGATCGGTCGAAAGCGTGGTCAGCCATAGGGAGAGCTTGGCCATCTCCACCGCCAAGCGGTTCATATCCACACCATAAATGCAGCGTTCGGCTACATAACGGCGGGCAAATACAATCCGCTCCTCTCGGGATTCCGGCATCAGGTTTTCGCTGGCCTCACCCTGCGAGGGTGTACCAAAGGGCATGGTTAAAATGCTGTCTGGCTGCTCGGTTGCCATGCGCTCCCAAGCATCCACCAGACGCTCGGCTAGGTATCGCGTGGCCTGTACCAGAAATGCACCGGAGCCCATGGCTGGGTCGCACACCTTAAGGGCCAGAATCTCCTGTGGAGTTTTGATTAATCTTGGCTCAACCAGCAAACCGGGCTTGCCTTCAACATTCACATATACCTGATGTTCCAGCGTGCGGCGTACTACTGGCTCGGTCAGTGTTGGCGGTGTGTAGTGAGCTCCACTGGAACGGCGATCCTGACCGTGAGTAACGTATAGGCCTCCGGGGCGCACGATGCCCAAGGGCTGCAGAAAGCGTTCAACCGGCTTTGCCTGCTCCAGCAACTCGGCATCATCGGTGCCTAGGTTAACTAAGGTTTGTCGCTCTTCGTTGCGCTCCATAATCTTGCGTAAAGCAGGAGCCTTCTTGTTGGTGTACTTACCTTTAATTACCGCCTTAATCACCTCCTCAGGCGAGAGGTTTTCAAATTGGGCTGATTCTGCTGGAGGCGGCTCATGAGCCTGTTGTCCAACTTTCCACCCCTGAAATAGGAGCAGCGTTTTGTTTTCTGGCCCTCTCGCAACACGGCGATCAAGCAAGCTCTCATACATATGGCCAATTTGCTCGACTGCGAGCGTGCGATAGCTGACCAGCTGGCGCACGCCATCGGCTTTTGCATATTTCAGGCTGCGCAGAATATCGCGGATGACCGCATCTCTGACTTTGGGCGACTCAGGTACTTCTGTTGGCCATTCACCATTCTTGGCTCGGCCGTCCAATAGTGGGTAGCGGTCTGGATCAAACAGTTGGCCGCCGTGAGCGGCAATGCGGATATCCGGGTCTACGCTACCATCGTGTAATAGTCGCGCGCTTGCTAACAGGCGTGCATACGCGGCATAGGAATGTTTCAGTTTTTCCGGCGCTAGGCGGCAGTTTTCCTCAAGCTCAGTGAGCAAGTGCAATACGCCATAGGCCCGGTCGTAAGTGACGTTGCCATGAGGCAGTAACCCGTTTTCCTCGGCATAGAGGGTAAACAGCAAGCGCATGATAAAGGCGACGCTGGACTCAAATACTTCTGCTTCGCTGTAACCGTTTAGATAGTGGCCACCCAACTCGGCATCAGTTCTATCCAGCTCATGCACCAGAATTTGCAGCGCTTCACGTACCTGATTGCCCAGTTGGTCTGCAACATCTAGCTGGCGCTGACGGCTCTGTTTAATCAGCTCAAGAATGACTTGATCACGCGGACCTGCGAAGAAACGTGATTCCCCCAACAAATCTTTAAACGCGGCCAGTGTAATTGGGTCATCGTTCCAAGTTTGAACTGTCCAGGTCATCCAAGAGGTGGTTTCTGAGGGAGATGCCACAATCAAGCGCCAAGCTTCGCCATTGGTGAGCAAGCCAAGCTCAACACCTGTTTCACGCAATAAACGCTCGAATTTTGTGGTGGGCGATGCTTTCCAGCGGCCTTTGTCTTGCAGCCAAGACTTATCCAGTGATTGCTCGCGTGGCACCTCCATCACCAGCATCACGGCATTGCCCTCATCGAGTAACACGCGTGTGGGGCGAAGGACTTCCTGCTGCTCGTGCAGGTTGACCACTCTGTCGGCTGGAATTGCGGCACCCACTTGCCAGTAGTCTTTGTCTTTAAGGCCGAGAAAATCTTCGAGGATAAAGTTAATCCAGGCAGGCTGCCCGTTACCTTCCACCATGCCCTTGGGCAGATTCCAGATTTCCCGCTGCTTTCTGAATGCCGCAATTTCTGCCTTGTCGAGCGAGCGGAAGTTTCCCGCATCTGCTAATACCGGCTCGCTTAACACGACACCGGTAATTTCTACACTGGATAGCCAGCGATGCTGGCGGTTTGCTACACGTTTATTAGTGGCCATTAGTTGCTCCCCTTAGGCAAAATTACCTCCAGAGCAACCGGATACATTCTTTGGTCAGTCACTTTGTATAAATCTCGCTGGCGTTTTGGTTCAGTCTCACGATCCTGTTGAAGTTGCTCGAGCCTGCGCTGAAGAGCAAGCAGATCCTGCTCTCGTTGATCTTGTTCTTCTTCATCAAATGAAAATTGCATCTGCATGTCTGCAGATCGCTTCTGCCAATCTTTTATGGCATTGCGGATTGCCGTGATGCGCTCAGTAGCCAGGCTCTGAGCATGTTTGCGAGCCAGCTCGCCACGCTCATTTAGCGTGGCAATCAGTGCATTGGCCTCTTCTTCGGCGGCGCTCGAAAGCTGTTCTGTAATGGTTTCAATGAGCGGTGCAACCAGCGCTTTCACACCCTCGGTGCTACCAGCAAAATTTGCCGCATCATTTGGACGAACAATATCTTGTGGAACAAGAGCATTACCCTGAACCGAAAGCGGGCAGCGAACCAATCCTTCGTGGAGTCGATTATGTTCTGGTCCCAGCAGTACCAAGCGCCCCGAGGCGATGATGGCCGGTGTAGTAATCTCGGAAGATTCTGTGATGGTCACTCGATTTAACTGGCTTTTGGTAGATTGCGCTCCCCACATCTGAACGCGGAAGGTGGAAATCGCCCGTCGCATAAGTGGGTGATCGAGGTGAACAATTCCTACGGCATCATCTTCACGCGCTTTGTTGCGATTAAATGAGAGACGCTTTTTCAGGTAGTCTGTACTGACGTAGGATTTGCATTCGGTCCAAGCCGTTGGCACGCGCGTTAATGAAAACTCGTCATCACCCAGGTCCGAGATTGCTTCAGTACAACCTTCTAAACTCAACGCTTGGCGTAGCAGGTCAAGCTGATTACTTTCAGAAATGTCGAGCGCACTGCGAGCTCGGTTCAACGCTTCGACCATCTGTGCGACGCTTTCATTCTCCCGAGCTTCCAGTGCTATTTCTTCACGCGCAAGCCGTCTACGAGCGTCGTCATCGATGGCTGCAAGGTTAACAGCTTGTCCCAGCGCCTTCTTTCTTACGTTATCAGCGATCAGGGCGCCTACGCTGCCCAAGTCATTTCGGATGGTTTCGACTTTGTCGACGATGTGCTTAAGAAACTCGGAGTCTTCCTGATTTTTAAACACAAAGTGATGAATGCGCACTTCGTCTGCTTTTTGTCCGTGGCGGTCTACCCGGCCGTTGCGCTGCTCGAGGCGGATCGGGTTCCAAGGGATTTCGTAATGAATCAGATTCCGACAGTGCTTCTGGAAGTCCGCACCTTCAGAGGCCGCATCCGTAGCGAGCAAAATGCGGACATTGGTTTCGTTGCTTGGCGACTGAAATTCATCGTTGATCTTTTGTCGATCGGAGTCTTTCATGCCGCCAACGATGGTTCTGGTTGCTTCCAGGAAGCCATGCTTTTCCAGAATCCGTTCCAGATAATTTAGGGTGTGTTTGTATTCTGTGAAGATGATAACGCGCTCACCATTCCATTGATCGCCATCGCGCAGATTCCTATTGATCCACCCAATTAGCGCCGCTGCTTTGCTGTCTTCCTGAATTGAAAAGTGCGATACCTGCTTATCAACAATTTCAAACATACGCTGCAGCATATCCTTCTCATCTGCTGACAGCTCAGAAATCAGTTTGGAGGCAGCGCTTGTCGCAGCCTCTAGGTTGTCCTCTTTATCTTCATCATCGCTCCAGTCTTCCGATTCCTTTTGCTCGAAGCTGTTAAACAGCGATTCGCCAATACCAAGCTCACCTTTAATGCCAGCATTTTCTGTATGTACGATAAGGCTCTCGCGTAGAGCCAATGGTGAGGATAAGGCACGCTTTTTCAGCAGCGTAAGGATGAACTGGAGAGGACGTTCAGAACGCTTGTCGACATAGGCCAATCGACTTTCAGTGTAAGCGTTCAGTAGATTAAAAAGGTTTTGCTCTTCCTTAGGCAGCGTGACATACAGCTGCGGATCTGTTTTTCCATCGCGAGGCAGGATCACACGTTTCGGAAAACGTGGCGAACCATCGGGGTTGGATATTTCTTGCTTCAGGCGTCGAATGGTAACGGCAGAGAGCTGGGTCTTATCAAGGTCTGTGCCACGAGAAAAACGCAGGTTGTCCAGAATTTCCAGCAGGCCTGTAAAGCTCTCACGATAGCCGTTATGGGGCGTAGCGGTAAGAAACATCTTGTGTTCGAACTGTTCGGATATCGAACGCAACAACGAGGTACGCTCTGAGTCACGCACATATTGCTTTTTGCCTGATGGCGCTGCGTTGTGGGCCTCGTCTAGAATCAGTAAATCCCAGGGCCTGCTGTTTGGGCTTTCTTCTAGTCTTCTCTGAGTGAACTCATCAAACAAGCGACGAGGGTGTTCGGTTTTTAGATAATCAATCGAAGTCACAAGACGAGGGAAGCTGGCCCAAGGATTAATACTTGGACCGTACTCCTTCCGCATTTTAAGCACCGCATCTCGGTCGATGATCTTGAATTCGAGGCCGAACTTTTCAGCCATCTCATCAATCCATTTTATTTTCAGATGCGCAGGACAAACGATCAGAACACGACTTGCTCGGTGACTATGAATAAGCTCCTGTGTGACCAAGCCTGCTTCGATGGTTTTACCTAAGCCAACATCGTCTGCCAGCAAGAGGCGAACTCTGGGCATATTGGTCGCGCGGATAACAGGGGCTAGCTGGTACTCCTCCATCTGCACGCCACCACGGAAAGGTGCTTGCAACATATCGCCAACAGCTAGCGAACTTGCGCCCCACTGAAGGGAGCGGATAAAGGCATCGAAGAGATCGGGAGCGTCGGGAGCTGTAATACTGGGCAGTGAGGTCGACTCAACAAAGGCGGGGGCAATTTCGCGCTCCCAAATGACCTGGATATTCTCGCCAAGCGCGTCATCGCTTAGGCACTCTAAGGAGACTCTGTGTATTGCCTGTTTTGAGTGTGTTCTGGTTTTGTTTACTGCGGTTACTGCCCAAATTTTGTGGCGCAGTTTGACGATTTGGCCTTGTTCAGGTGCTTGCATTTTTCATCCGATGACTATTGCGCTAGTGAGACTCAATATTACATCAGTAGATAATTTATGTATGAAACGGATTAATAAAGTTGGGCACAAAATGGACACAATTTGGTCACAACAGAGATTTTTCAGGAGAGGAAATCACGTAAGTCATTGATTTAAATGGCCCGCTCGGCGCGATTCGAACGCGCGACCACCGCCTTCGGAGGGCGGTACTCTATCCAGCTGAGCTACGAGCGGGCAGTGCGGTGTATTTTATGGAGTTATTGGCCTGATGTCTACCGCGAACCCCCTGTGAGATCAAAACAGTTTTACTGAAAGCGCTTTAAAATCAAGATCTAAACGGGTAACGGTTGGGGCTGGCTTAGGAGATGGTGCTTTGCAGGGGCGGGTTTTCCTCTGGATTAGCTGATGCTTAGCGGGCTATACGCCTTGTTGGCTATTTCCGCTAAGACTAATTGCCGCTATACTTCCGTTTTTTAGGGTTAATAGAATACACACCGAAAAAAAAGCAAATCTTGTTTTTTGACGGACCAGTGATTAGAGGTGGTGAGAGTGAAACGCAGCGGAATTATCGCGGGTGTTATGGGCGTGCTGGCTGGCGCGGTTCTGAGCACATCAGTACAAGCGGCAGAAATGTCTAAAGAAGCGATTGCAGAGCGTCTGGCACCGGTAGGTGACGTTTGTCTGCAGGGACAGGATTGTGGTGGTGCAGCCCCTGCTCCGGCAGCAGGCGGTGGTAAATCACCTGAAGATCTGTATGGCACGGTTTGTTCAGCGTGTCACAACACTGGCGCAGCAGGTGCTCCGAAGAAAGGTGATACAGGTGCATGGGCTCCTCGTATCAGTAAGGGCATGGATACTTTGTATAGTCATGCTCTGAATGGCTTTAATGCGATGCCTGCTAAAGGCGGTAACCCGACTTTGAGCGACGACGAAGTGAAAGCTATCGTTGATTACATTGTAGAAAGCAGTAAGTAAGCCTTTTCCTTACTGTCTGTTAGCTACTAAAAAACGGCGCTGCTTAACCTGAAAGCAGCGCCGTTTTTTTATACCCTTATGCCTGACCTGCATCTTCAGAGGCTGGTGTGATTATTGAGTGGAAACCGCAATGCTAACCCCCTAGGCGTTTCTTAAGGGCATCCAGCGCGGCATGCCCTCTGGCTCGTTTAGCTTCGTCGGGTGCATTCTCTTTGCCTTCCCAAGCGAGATCACCTTCCGGCAGCTCTTCCAGGAAGCGGCTGGGAGTGCAGTTGAGCATTTCGCCAAACTGTTTGCGCTGACTGGCAAAGCTCAGGGTCAGAGTTTCCCGGGCCCGGGTGATTCCCACGTAGGCCAGGCGACGCTCTTCTTCGATATTACCTTCATCAATACTGTTGCGGTGTGGCAGCAGATCTTCTTCCATGCCGATAATATAAACATGGGGGTACTCCAGCCCTTTGGCGGAGTGCAGGGTCATAAGTTGAACCCGATCGGAGTCATCTTCTTTTTCCTGCTGTTCCAGCATATCTCGCAGTACAAGGCGAGATATTGCATCTTCGATGGTGGCTTCATCGTCCTCTTCCTGCATTCTAGCCAAGGTGTCACGCAGGGAGTCCACCAGAATCCAGACATTGGCCATGCGCCGTTCTGCAACCTGCGGTGAACTGGAGTTCTGGTGCAGCCAGGCTTCGTAGTCGATATCCTGAATCATCTGGCGGATGGCGGCGATGGGGTCATCCTGGGCGCAGCGTTTGATGGTCTGCTGCAGCCAGTGATTAAATCGGCCCAGCTTCTCCAGAGCTTTGCCGGAGAGATACTGCTCCAGCCCCAGTTCGTCGCAGGCGTTAAACAGGCTGATATGTCGGCTGTTGGCGTAGGTTCCCAGGCGCTCAAGCGTAGAGGGGCCGATCTCCCGACGAGGCATATTGATCACCCGAAGAAAGGCGTTATCGTCCTCTGGGTTTACCAGTAAGCGCAGGTAACCCATGATATCTTTGATCTCATGGCGGGAGAAAAATGAGGTGCCGCCGCTGATTTTGTAGGGTACCTGATACGCCTGCAGCTTGATCTCCAGCAGGCGTGCCTGATGGTTGCCACGGTAGAGAATGGCAAAATCTTTATAGTGGCCATCGTTTTTGATGCGATGGGTCAGAATTTCGGTTACAACACGCTCAGCTTCCGCGTCTTCGTTACGGCAGCTGATCACCCGTATGGGCGAGCCGGAGCCCATATTACTCCACAAGGTCTTCTCATAAACGTGTGGGTTGTTGGCGATCAAAGTATTCGCGCAGCGCAGAATCAGTGAGGTTGACCGGTAATTCTGTTCCAGTTTGACGATTTTCAGATTTTTGAAATCGTCCCCCAGCTTAATCAGGTTTTCCGGCCGGGCACCTCGCCAGGCGTAGATCGACTGGTCATCGTCACCTACCACGGTTAATGCGCCGCGATAGCCGATTAGTAGTTTTACCAATAGATACTGACTAACGTTGGTATCCTGATACTCATCCACCAGCATATAGTGCATTCTGTTCTGCCAGCGATCCAGTACGTCAGGATGATCACGGAACAGACGAACCGGTAGGCGGATCAGGTCATCAAAATCTACGGCGTTGTAGGCCTGCAGGTGGCGATCATATTCTCTGTATACCGCTGCAGCTAATGTTTCCCGGTCGTCGTTGGCCAGTCCCATCGCCTGTTCCGGCTCGATCAGGTCATTCTTCCAGTTGGAGATCATATGCTGTACCAGCCCGATAATTTCAGCATCGGTCTGGAAATCTTTGTGCATCAGATCCTTAATCAGCGACTTGGTATCCTGATCATCAAACAGAGAGAACCCGGCTTTATAGCCCAGGGTTTTATGTTCGCGGCGGATAATGGTCAGACCCAGATTATGGAAGGTGGAAACCGTCAACCCGCGAGCTTCTTTACCTTGCACTAGCTTACCCACCCGCTCTTTCATCTCCCGGGATGCCTTATTGGTAAAGGTAACGGCTGCTATCTTATTAGCTTTGATGCCTTTCTCTTTGATCAGATAGGCGATTTTGGTGGTAATGACACTGGTTTTACCACTGCCGGCACCAGCCAGCACCAAAAGAGGGCCACCGACATATTCCACGGCTTCACGTTGGCGATCATTCAGGCGAGAGAGCATATTGGGTTCCGGTCCAACTGAGATAAAAACGGGCTTAAATCTTCGAGACAGGGATTGTACCAGTGGCTGTTAAAAAAGCAGTGTGAACTTTGTGAAGATCATACTGCTTATGCAAAAAACGATATAAAGAAGACTGAGATTTTTTCTCCAGGGGCTTGATGGCTAGTGAGTGAGCTGCTGCAGATACCGGTCCAGTTGTCTGAGTCCCAGAGCTTCAGAAACGGCAGGTACGCCGACGGTCTCTTCACCGGCCAGGTCGGCGATGGTGCGGGCCACTTTCAGAATCCTGTGATAGCTGCGAGGAGATAAACCTAATTGCTCCATCGCTTGCTGCAGAAGTTGGCTGGCATCATCCTGCAGGCTTATCTGGTTATCCAGTTCACGGCCGGTAAGTTGTGCGTTGCTTTTACCTGAACGATCCAGCTGGCGCTGATGAGCTTCCGTTACCCTTGCCTGAACCTGCTGACTGCTTTCACCTGGGCTAACATTGGCGAGCTGTTCCGGGGGCAGGCTGGTGACCGCCACCTGCAGGTCGATACGGTCTAATAGTGGGCCGGACAGTCGACTTTGATAGTTTCTGACTTGCTTGGCTGTGCAGCGACAAGCGCGCAGGTTGTCACCAAAGTAACCGCAGGGGCAGGGATTCATTGCAGCAACTAACTGAAAGCGGGAAGGGTAGCGTACCTGCTGGGTGGCCCGTGAAATATGGATTTCACCGGATTCTAGTGGTTCCCGTAATACTTCAAGCACCCGCCGATCATATTCCGGTAGTTCATCGAGAAAGAGAATCCCATTGTGCGCTAGACTGATCTCTCCGGGTTTGGGGCGTGAGCCACCGCCAACGAGTGCAACGCCGGAAGCTGTGTGGTGCGGGCTGCGGAACGGCCTTTGCCCCCAGTCATCCATGGAGAAGCGGCCGGATACGGAAGCCAGTGCCATGACTTCCAGTGCATCCTGTTCACTCATTTTAGGCAGGATACCCCCAAGGCGGCTGGCAAGGAGTGTTTTACCTGTTCCTGGAGGCCCGACTAACAGAAGGTGGTGATTACCCGCTGCGGCGATCTCAAGAGCCCGACGAGCCTGAAACTGTCCTTTTACATCGGCCAAGTCAGGTTGGTCTCTTAGCTGCGTGTAGCGCTTTTGGTTTTCAAGTTGGTGTAGCGGGAGCTCCTCTTGCCCATGGAGCATGGCGGTTACTGTTAGTAAGTGGGCGGCTGTCATCACTTTGTTTGCTTCTGGTAGTGATGCTTCATCACCATTCCCTGAGGGAACCAACATGGTGCGTCCGGCCTGGGCGCATGCTAAGGCCGCAGGAAGAATACCGGATACTGGGCGTAATTCAGCGGATAGAGAGAGTTCGCCATAGCACTCAAAGTTGCTTAAACGGTCTGCAGGGATCTGACTGGACGCCGCTAATACACCCAAAGCGATCGCAAGGTCGTATCGACCACCCTCTTTGGGGAGATCCGCGGGGGCCAGGTTAACGGTGATACGTCGCTGGGGATATTCAAAACCTGCATTGATCAGAGCACTGCGGACGCGATCCTTGCTCTCTCTGACGGCGGTTTCAGGCATGCCCACAATAGCCAGCCCGGGCAACCCGTTGGTGAGGTGTACTTCGATGCGCACTTCCGGGGCGTCGATACCCACAGAAGCACGGCTGTAGATGACCGCAAGTGTCATGGCGCGATTCCTTATGCGTTGAGAGGGCAATGACGAGCCCTGCTTCTTTATCGTCCATTAAAAGAAGCTGCCGTTCCGATCGGCTGAGCAGCAGTGTTTACTTCTGCTGATCTTTTGCTGCCAGTTCCGCTACAACAGCTTCCAGTTGAGTAACCTGTGCCTCGAGTGCGTCTGCTTTAGCACGGGTGCGTAGCAAAATCTCACTCTGAATATCGAATTCTTCACGGGTTACCAGGTTCAGTTTAGCAAAAACACTCTCGGCTACCGATTGCATTTGGCGCTTTAGTTCAGTGTCGCCGGGCAGGCCTGCTCCGGAGAGTTTTTCACCCATCTGGCGGGTGAACTCAGCAATTACTTCAGGTTTTAACATCTTAAGTGCCCAATCGTTGTGTTATTCCATTGGTTTTTCAGTAAATGATTCGTCAGAAAACCGGTTGAAGAGTGTACCACTTTACGCACTTTTACTGGGTTTCGGTTTTGCCTTGTTATGTTGCCTTGTGGTGCACTGCAAGTGCACGAAAATGGTGCGCTTAGCCTTTGTTTGGAATTTTGTCGGTGCAATGTTTTTTCTGTTTTGGTGCATCAAGCTCGTGCTTACAGGTTCTTTTTGCTTCTAGATGCATGAAAAACATAGCTTTTTTCTTTTTGGCACATCCTGTGCAGAATCCCGGGTATGTTGGCGATAGTGCATTGAGCAAGCGGTGCACCGAGAGAAGCCACGCTTTAAACTAAATTACTGGAACAGTAATTCAATCTGATAAGCACGTGAAACGTGCCGTAGGGGTAAACCAATGAAACTGGTCACTGCAGTCATTAAGCCGTTCAAACTGGATGATGTACGCGAAGCCTTATCCGATATCGGTATTCAAGGGATAACGGTCACTGAGGTTAAAGGATTTGGCCGTCAGAAAGGCCACACTGAGCTTTATCGGGGTGCGGAGTACGTAGTGGACTTCCTGCCGAAAGTGAAACTGGAAGTTGCGGTTTCGGGAGATCAGGTTGATCAGGTGGTCGAAGCGGTTACTAACGCTGCAAATACAGGCAAGATCGGTGATGGCAAAATCTTTATCACTGCTCTGGAAGAAATTGTGCGTATCCGTACCGGAGAACGCGGTACTGACGCAATCTAAGCGACACATTCGCTTAAAACTGAATTTAGCCTTCGGAGGGCCTTCCCAATGGAAGATTTAGTACAAGTAAAGTATGCAATTGATACTTTTTATTTTCTGATCTGTGGTGCACTGGTTATGTGGATGGCGGCAGGTTTTGCCATGCTGGAAGCCGGTCTGGTTCGTGCCAAAAATACCACTGAAATTCTAACTAAGAACATCGCTCTGTATGCGATCGCCTGTACCATGTATCTGCTTTGCGGCTACTTCATTATGTATAGTGGTGATGCGGGCGGTATTTTGCCAAATCTGGGTTTCCTGATTGGTGAAGAGAATGCAACGGAAGCGGTTTTAGCAAGCGGTGGTGATACCTATTACTCTGCACGTTCTGATTTCTTCTTCCAGGTGGTTTTCGTAGCGACAGCTATGTCTATTGTCTCTGGTGCGGTTGCTGAGCGTATGAAACTGTGGGCTTTCCTGGCTTTTGCAGTTGTTATGACAGGCTTTATCTACCCAACGTCCGGTTACTGGACCTGGGGTGGTGGCTTCCTGAGCGAAGCAGGTTTCTCAGACTTTGCTGGTTCCGGTATTGTTCACATGGCGGGTGCTGCAGCTGCACTGGCAGGCGTTCTGTTACTGGGTGCCCGTAAAGGTAAATACGGTGCAAACGGTCAGATCAACGCTATTCCTGGCAGCAACATGCCTCTGGCGACTTTGGGTACTTTCATCCTGTGGATGGGCTGGTTCGGCTTCAACGGCGGCTCTGAGCTGAAACTGTCTGATGTGGGTGAAGCAAATGCTGTTGCACAGGTATTTGTTAACACTAACGCAGCAGCAGCAGGTGGTGCGATTGCCGCTCTGATTCTGGCTCGCCTGTGGTTCCGCAAGGCGGATCTGACCATGGTACTGAATGGTGCACTAGCAGGTCTGGTTGCAATTACTGCAGAGCCTCTGGCTCCAACAGCTTTAGCGTCTACTCTGATTGGCGCGGTAGGTGGTGTACTGGTTGTCTTCTCTATCATCATGCTTGATAAGCTGCGTATTGATGATCCTGTAGGTGCTATCTCTGTACACGGTGTTGTGGGTATCTGGGGTCTGCTGGCTGTACCTCTGAGCAATGTTGATGCAACCTTCTCTGCACAGCTGCTGGGTATTATCTCTATCTTTGGCTGGGTATTCGTAGCAAGCCTGATCGTATGGAGCATCCTGAAAGCAGTTATCGGTATTCGTGTCTCTGAAGAAGAAGAATACGAGGGTGTCGATATCGCTGAGTGTGGCCTGGAAGCTTACCCTGAATTCACTAAAGGCTAAGGGTACTTAAAGGTCAGGTGCTCAATGATTCAAAGGTTAAATAACCGGGCACCAAGTGAACAAAAATAAGAGATTGATATAGAAAACGATAAAAGATTAAGAAAAATATAAAGAGGTTTTAACCTCAAAAAACCTTCAGGGTGCCTACGGGCACCCTTTTTTAATGTCGACAATAGCAGTATGCTATTGGCAGTTTAAACAGGGGATGCATACCAGACCTGTTCACTAATTCTTACCGGCTCACGAGGCCGGGACCGTTTTCACAGGAGTACAACAATGAAACTGGTTACTGCGATTATTAAGCCGTTCAAGCTGGACGACGTGCGCGAGTCTCTTTCAGAGATCGGTGTTCAGGGTATTACCGTGACGGAAGTAAAAGGCTTTGGCCGACAGAAAGGTCATACCGAGCTGTACCGTGGTGCAGAGTATGTTGTGGATTTTCTGCCAAAAGTAAAAGTTGAGATCGCTGTTGGTGATGATGTGGTTGATCAGGTGATTGAGGCGATTACGAAAGTGGCTAATACCGGTAAGATCGGTGATGGTAAGATCTTTGTTTCTGCACTGGAGCAGGTGATTCGTATCCGTACCGGTGAGAGCGGTACAGACGCAGTTTAGTTTTTTCGTGAACTGCTGAGCATAAAAAAGCGGCTCAGGGCTAACACCCTGAGCCGCTTTTTTATTTGTTGAGTAGAGTCGGGCGGGCGATCAGTGGACGTGCTTGTTCATGCCTACCATAACTTTCTTAACTGGCATGCTCACTACAGACATACTGCCATTGCTGAAGTAGAGTTTTACCGATATTTTCTGACCTTCAAACAGATTTTGTTTCAGGCCGATCAGCATGATGTGGTGACCACCGGGTTTAAGGTGGGCCATTCCGTTACCGGGAATAGCAATTTCAGAAACCTGACGCATTTTCATCACACCCTGATCCATCGTATGGGTATGTAGCTCTACTGCGTCGGCAACGCTGCTTTGAGCACGGATCAGGCGAACCTCTTTTGCAGATTTATTCTCCAGCATCATAAAAATAGCAGAGTTAGACTGCCCGGGAGGAACCGCGCGTGCGTAGGGGTTTTTTACATCAACCGTACTGGCAGCCATTGCCATGGGTGTGATCAGTGCGAATACCAGAGCGGTAAGCCATTTTTTCATAATTTTTCCTTTTTATTCACAACGATTTCAGAAGTCTTTCAGTCGGATCAGGGCAATTGACGTTTTATAGCATCGAGCAGTGCGTCCGGCGAGGCTGAATGGTTTACAGTTTCGAGCACTTCGCCTTTGTCATTGGTCAGGTAAAACATAGACGTGTGATCAACGGTGTAGCCCATAGCGCTGTTGTCGATCTGAGCTTTCTGATAGAAGGCGCCATATTTCTTTGACAGGGCCAGAATTTTCTCAGGATTGTCCGTCAAACCGATAATTTGGGAGTGAAAAAACTGGGTGTAGCTTTTCAGGTGCTGCAGGGAGTCGCGCTCAGGGTCAACGCTGATCAGAATGCCCTGGAGTTGGGTTAACTGTTCCTGGGGGAGCTGCTTGAAGGCGTGGGCCATAACAGACAGAGACGTTGGGCAGATGTCTGGGCACTGGGTATAACCAAAGTAAATAATATTCAGCTTGTCAGGATAATCACTTAACGTGAATGGGCCATCAGCAGACTGTAGCGTAAAATCACTACCAATCTGCATGACTTTGGCTGAGGTTTTCATCTGGTACTTCTGATACGTTTCCATCCCGGCAATTAAAGCCACCACAGGCAGTAACATCAGAAAAGCCTTGAAAAAGTGTTTCTTAAAACTGTTGAGCATACGTTTGTTCCATCGCTAAGAGATAGGGCCTGATTTGTCGGGTATCCTACATGAAAAGGATCTCTGGCTCTTAATAGTGATTTGTTTTACAGATCGCTTTTTATAAAGAGTCCGGTAGCAGCGAAAAGTTGCTCCAGACAGATCCGATATCTGTCAGATAATTCACATCTGCAGTACATCAAAGTCGAACCAAATATTTTCTGTACCCCGATCAGTTTCCAGTTCCACCCTTCCTCTCCAGGGCATCACCTTCTCGGTGCAAACGCTGATGGTGCCATTTACAGCGAGTGCATTGCTATCGGAGAATGGGCGTAATGTGTATTGATGAATGCCCATATACATCGTCCGGCCCGTCAGTGCCAGTTTTGCGGAAGTCAGGCGTACATTGTCAGCCATGATACTGAACTCGACAGGCTTCAATGCTAATACCGGCCAGGGAGAGACTGACAGGCGAACGGAGTCACCACTACTCAGAGTTACAGTACAGTGTCCCTGCTCCATTGTGCAGCCTGGCATCTGGCTTTCATCAATATCCATCAAGGCATTCAGGTGATTGGCCAGATAGAGCAACATTACCAGCAAAGCGGCTATGGTCAGTGTCCAGAGAAGCTTGAGTTGTTTGGTCGACATAAATTAGTTTTTGCCTGTTTCAGCAGGGCGTATGCCTTCACGGTATACGCCATTCAAGAGAGTGAAGTCTAACCAAAACCGATCTAAAAACCGTGTGACCAATTGCCGCATATTTTTTCCTCCAGAGGAAAAGTGTCCGAGCGTTGTGCCGTGTCAAAAAAATACCGGTTTTATGTTTGGTGCAGACTGGCCTTAGAGTAAGTACTGTCTGCTTGGCCTTGCTGTTGGCCTTAGGTAGACTGCGCCAATACAACAGTGTTGGTGCTGTTCTCTATCATAGAGTGTTGGTACTTTTTCCTGTTCCCGAGAAGAGGATGTTATGTTAATTATTGATGCGCTGGTTCCGGTATTTATGGTGATTATGGCCGGAACATTGCTGAATATTTTTCGTTTTCCCGGTGGTGATTTCTGGCCACTTGTTGAACGCTTTACCTATTTTTTCCTTTTCCCGGTGATGTTGATCAGCAATATGGCGAATGCCCGTATTGATCAGGTTGCGGTGGATAAGGTTGCGCTGGCGATTATATTACTGCTATTTGCGATGACAGCTTTAGTGGTGGTGTTAAAACCCCTGTTAACCCAGTCGGGGCCTGTTTTTACCTCCATCTATCAGGGGGGGCTGCGCTTTAACACCTACGTCGTGCTGGCTGCTGCCGAAGCACTTTATGGTGAGGCAGGTCTTACAATCGCGGCCGTGGCCATGGCTATTATGATTCCCCTGATCAATGTTTTCTGCGTGTTTATCTTTACGCTTTATGTCGGGCAAAGTGGCAGTGGTCTGGGTGCAACGCTGAAAGCGATTGCAAAGAATCCGTTGATTGTAGGCTGCGTGGTCGGTGTCGGGCTTAATATTACAGGTATTGGTTTACCGGGCTGGAGTGCTGCTGCCTTTAACATTGTCAGTAATGCTGCCTTGCCTTTGGGGCTTTTGGCCGTAGGCTTTGCCCTGAACCTCAGGTCTATCAGAGAAGCCTCCTGGCCGCTGATCTCATCAAGCCTGATTAAGCTTTTTATCATGCCTTTGATGGCGACGGTTATTGGTTACCTGGTGGGGCTAAGTGAGCTGGAGATTGGGGTGTTGTTGCTGTTTGCGGCTATGCCAACGGCAACATCATCTTATATTCTGGCGCGTCAGCTGGGAGGGCACGCCCCTTTGATGGCTGCAATCACCACTGCGCAGACACTACTGGCAATGGTAACCTTACCTATTGTGCTTCAGTTATTACCCGGTAGCTTGGCCCCGCTGTTTGCGTAGCCGGGCATATTTGTCATAGCAAGGCGCGCGCTGTCTGACCTATAGGTATTAGCTGATGGCGTGGGTCAATTCGTTTTCACAGGACTGATCTCCGGCCAGACAGGTCAGGTTGTTAAGTGTTATGGCCGCGATTTGAGTTAATGCTTCTTCAGTGAAGAATCCCTGATGGCCTGTGATCAGGACATTGGGGAAGCCCTGCAGGCGCTCAAATAGCTCATCGTCGATGATTTTACCGGAGTGATCATGGAAGAAGAGCTGGCTTTCCTGCTCGTAAACATCCAACCCCAGAGCCTGAATCTTACGGCTTTTCAGTCCGGCGATCAGGGCCTTAGTATCCACTAGTCCGCCCCGACTGGTGTTTATAATCATGACACCCTCTTTCATACGACCGATGGATGCTTCATCAACCAAGTGATAACTGCCTTCATTTAACGGGCAGTGTAGCGTGATAATGTCTGAGCGACTGTAAAGCTGTTCCAGCTCAACGTAGTGGCCTCCCAGGCTGACATACTCCGGGTTAGGGTAGGGGTCGTAGGCGATCAGCTTACAGCCAAAGCCGTTGAGAATTTTAGCCGTTGCCAGGCCGATCTGGCCGGTGCCGATCAGACCAACCGTTTTGCCGTGCAGATTAAAGCCTAGTAGGCCGTTCAGGGTAAAGTTACTCTCCCGAACCCGGTTGTAGGCACGGTGGGTCTTTCGGTTCAGAGTCAGAATCAGCGCCAGTGTGTGCTCAGCTACCGCCTCCGGTGAATAGGCGGGAACCCGTACCACGGGCAGTTCCAGAGACTTGGCTGCAACCAGATCAACATTGTTAAAACCGGCACAGCGCATGGCGATAAATTGAACCCTGTGGGCCTTTAGCCGGTTCAGTACCGGGGCGCTCAGGTCATCATTAACGAAGGCGCAAACCGCATCAAACCCTTTGCACAGCTCGGCATTAGCCTCGTTTAGTTGCTGCTCAAAGTAGCTCAGCTCATAGCCATGCTGGCTATTTTCCTGTTCCAGAAACTGTTTGTCGTAGGGTTGAGCACTGAAAACAGCAATACGCATGTTCGGAATTCCTTTTGCTTTATATCATCAACGTAATCCGGTGACCTGAAATCAGGCCAGCCAGGAAAGTGCATTATGGCGAATGGCTACGCCTACAATATAGGCGATGACGGTTAATGCTGCGACCAGGGCGATCACGCGGACCCCTTTGGTTTTTCCCCGTTTTAAAGCAAGAGTACCCAGTACAATATACGCTATCAGACCCAGTACTTTGGCGGTTAACCAACCGTGTGTAATTGGGTATTGCTGAATCTGAAACATCAGACCGATGGCGCTGATCAGTAGCAGAGTGTCGACTACGTGCGGGAGAATCTTCACCCAGCGCTTTTTCAGCTGATCAGAGTCCAGCAGCATCCAGACACTGCGAAGTGCAAACAATCCCAGGCTCAGGGCAACGGTTAACAGGTGAATATGTTTAAACGCAGCGTACATGGTTAATCCTTTCTCAATGGTTGTTAGGTAGGTGCTGGAATGTCAGGCCTGAAGTGCTTGGCGCTCTATAAGGGCTGACACTGGGGGCAGAAGACACTGCTCCGGTTATTCTGACGAATCTCTTTAAGTTCGGTTTTACAGTGCAGGCAATCTGACCCTGCGCGCCCATAGACGTTCAGCTGCTGAGCAAAATAGCCGGGTTTGCCATCGCCACCAACAAAATCTTTCAGAGTGGTGCCGCCCTGCTCGATTGAGCGTTGCAGTACCTTTTTGATGTTATCGGTTAGCTGTGCCAGTTGACCCGGTTTTAGACTGCCGGCCGCCTGCTGAGGGTGAATACCGGAGAGAAACAGTGCCTCATTGGCGTAGATATTTCCGACACCCACGACCACTTTACTGTCCATAATCAGGCTTTTGATAGCGGTTTTACGCTTGGCGCAACGTTGTGCCAGGTAGTCAGCATTAAACAAATCTGACAGGGGCTCAGGCCCCAAATGAGCGATCAGTTTATGCTCTTCAACCGGTTGATCGGTCCAAAGTATGGCGCCAAAGCGTCTGGGGTCGTGATAGCGAAGAATGTCGCCACTTTCCATGATGATGTCGACATGATCATGCTTGTTGACCGGTTCGCCAGATGTATTGGCCAGCAAAACCCTGAGACTACCGGACATACCTAGATGCATGATCAGGGTGCCATGATCAAAGTGAAATAACAGATACTTGCCTCGGCGCTCAACCTTGTTTATCTGTTTGTTGCAGATCTGTGGACTAAGGTCATCGGGAATAGGCCAGCGTAAGGAAGGCTGCCGAACAATAAGCTGTTTTACTCTTTGCTTCAGGCAGTAGGGGCTGACGCCTTTTCGGGTGGTTTCTACTTCTGGTAATTCAGGCATGGCTGGCTCTTTACGGCGCGCTCCTGTTAGGGAGGATAATAACCCAGTTGCAAAGTTGGCTATTATGCGGGCATAAAAAAACCCGGGCAAGCCGGGCTTTTTTCAGAAGAAAAAATCTTATTTGATTTTAGCTTCTTTGTACATAACGTGCTTACGAACAACAGGATCGAATTTCTTCATTTCCAGTTTGTCTGGCGTAGTACGCTTGTTTTTGTCTGTGGTATAGAAGTGACCTGTACCGGCAGACGATACCATTCTGATTTTATCACGCATGATTTAGACTCCTTTGTTCCGTGCTTACAGCTTAGCGCCGCGTGCACGAATGTCAGCCAGTACCTTCTCGATACCTTGCTTGTCGATGATACGCATGCCTTTAGCAGATACGCGCAGTTTCACAAAACGTTTCTCGGCTTCAACCCAAAAACGGTGCGTGTGAAGGTTAGGAGTAAAACGACGACGCGTTTTATTTTGTGCGTGTGATACATTATTTCCGGTTACAGGACGCTTCCCGGTAACCTGGCAAACTTTGGACATTTTCTAGCCTCCAGCCGCTAGCTAGGCGTCTTAACTATTCAAGAAACCTGGGGGAATCAGCGAATCAGCCGGAAAAACGGCGCCCTGCTTCAACCCATCAATTTAAAGGCGCACTGTTATATCAGAAAGCCCACTAGCTGACAAGTTATATGTGATTTTGCGGCTGTTTTTCTCTGTTTTGTACAGATTCGCTCTGTTCTCCACAGAAATACCAACCAGAAGTGCGTCATTATCTACATCAGGCCGCGTTGAGCAAGCGAAACCGTATCTCCGTTACCAATAATAAAGTGATCGAGCACTCTGACATCAATTAAATCGAGTGCTTTTGTCAGTTTGTGGGTGATTCTTTCGTCTGACTGACTGGGCTCTGCGATACCAGAAGGATGGTTGTGAGCAAAGATGACCGCCGCGGCATTATGGGCGAGAGCACGTTTAACAACCTCTCTGGGATAAACGCTGGCGCTGTCGATGGTACCGCGGAAAAGCGGCTCAAAGGAGAGCACCTGGTGCTGGTTGTCCATAAAAAGACAGGCGAACACTTCATGGGGCTCATGGCGAAGCTGGGTAATCAGATAGTGCTCAGCAAGTTCTGGGCTGGTGAGGGCTTCACCGCTTTCGAGACGAGCCATCAGATGGCGCTTACTCATTTCCAGAACAGCTTGCAGCTGGACGTACTTTGCCGGGCCAAGGCCGTTATGACTGCAGAAGCTTTTCAGGTCTGCTTCCAGAAGAGCCCGTAGGCCATCAAAACCGATGAGGAGTTCTCTGGCCAGTTCCACCGCATTTTTGCCGGGAATACCGGTGCGGAGAAATATAGCTAACAGCTCGGCATCACTGAGTGCGCCAGCTCCCTGCTTCAAAAGCTTCTCTCTTGGCCGTTCCTGTTCAGGCCAGTCCTTAAGGCTCATCGTCACCTCCCTGATGACTTTTTCTGTTCCTGGTTACCGGAACTCACTCCATTGCCTGTTAGTTTTGACCGAAATTCCGGTTAAGGCAAGTTCAGATCAGAGGAGTAGCTGACGGCTTAACAGTGCACATGCTATCTTGTTGCGCTTTGGGTCAGTTTGGTTTGGCTGATCATTGGACTCAGGTCTGGACAGGTAGCTTGGGTCTGGGATTTATAGTCTGGGCCAGGAATTTATAAACAGAGAGTGTGGTTATTATGTTGGCTAAGGTTCGTATTCTGTTGGGTATCAGCGGTGGTATTGCTGCTTATAAATCCGCTGAGCTGACCCGCTTGCTGATCAAGGCCGGTGCAGATGTTCGCGTTGTCATGACCGAGGGCGCACAGGCTTTTATAGCACCTCTGACCTTTCAGGCGCTGTCGGGCAATCCAGTGCATACTCACCTGCTTGATCCGGAGGCTGAGGCCGGTATGGGGCATATCGAGCTGGCAAAATGGGCTGACCTGATTGTGATTGCTCCGGCCAGTGCTGATGTGATGGCGCGTCTGGCAGCCGGTATGGCGGATGATCTGCTGACAACGCTGTGTTTGGCAACTGAGGCTAAGGTCTTACTGGCCCCGGCGATGAACCAAGCGATGTGGCGTCATCCTGCGACCCAGGGAAATGCGAAACGACTGGCTGGTTATGGTTATCAGTTTCTCGGCCCAGGGCAGGGTGAGCAAGCCTGCGGTGATGTTGGCCCCGGCCGTATGTTGGAGCCGGAAGCCCTGGTGGCTCTGATTAGCAAGGCTGCTGTTGAGCTGCAGTCTGGACCCCTGTCTGGTGCTGTGCGGCATGATTTCATGGGTTTGCTGGCAGGGAAAACCGTTACAATTACTGCAGGCCCGACACGGGAAGCGGTTGACCCGGTGCGATATATCAGTAATCACAGCTCGGGCAAAATGGGCTTTGCACTGGCGCAGGCCTCGCTTAATGCCGGTGCTAAGGTGAATCTGATCGCCGGGCCGGTTCAGATCTCGGCTCCTGAAGGTGTGAATCTGATCTCTGTACAGAGCGCACAGCAGATGCTGGATGCCAGTCTTTCCGTTATTGGAGAAACCGATATTTTTATCGCAGCGGCTGCTGTCGCCGATTATCGGCCCTCTGATGTGGCAGACCAAAAAATGAAAAAACAGCCCGGGCAGGATAATCTGGTGCTGCATCTGGTGCAGAACCCGGACATTGTTGCCACGGTTGCCAAGCATGCTCAGCGTCCTTTCACCGTCGGTTTTGCTGCGGAAACTCAGGATGTGGAGTCTTATGCAGCAGATAAGCTGGTGCGCAAGAACCTGGATATGATTATTGCCAATGATGTCTCCCGTACTGACATAGGCTTTAATAGCGACCAGAATGCCGTCACGCTGCTTTGGCAGGAAAAGAGTACCCTTCAGTCTCATAGCCCTGAACAGGCCGCTAAACAAGATTTAGCACAGGATCTGATCCTCTGTATTGCCCATCACTTTCACCAGGGCAACACTGGTGAGGCGTAAGTTTAACAAGCAGTTGGCGCTGAAATCGTTATAATACCAAGTCTGCATCGGGTAGGTCCTTCGGGAGCCTGAATGCCCTCTTTTGATGCGCTTTTGCCGTTTCTGCTGTTAGCGTTCTTCCTAGCCTGAGGTTAGTTGTACTGAGGTTAAGTGTACAATTGTACGGAGGTTAATTGCGCAGAACGGGTTCCAGCCGGCCTGACCGGAAAAATTCTTATTTTCTAAAAAAGAGCAGAACTATCGATGAGTACACTCGACGTCAAAATCCTGAACCCTAAAATTGGACATGAGCTTCCGCTGCCGCACTACGCAACTGAAGGCTCTGCGGGTATGGATCTGCGTGCGTGCATCGATGAGCCATTGACGCTCCAGCCCGGTGAAACTCAGCTGATCGGTACGGGTCTTGCTATCCATATCGGTGATCCGGGGCTTGCGGGTGTAATTTTGCCACGCTCCGGCCTTGGGCATAAGCACGGTATCGTTTTGGGTAATCTGGTGGGCTTGATTGACTCTGATTATCAGGGTGAGCTGATGATCTCCTGCTGGAATCGTGGACAGTCGGCCTTTACTCTCGAGCCCGGTGAGCGGTTGGCTCAATATGTACTTGTGCCGGTGGTTCAGGCCGAACTGAATATCGTTGATGATTTTGACGCCTCTGATCGGGGCGCCGGTGGCTTTGGTCATTCCGGCCGCCAATAACCGATCTGTTTCTCCATAAAAGCAGCGCCTTTCCGGTAACCCCTTTTTTTTAAGCCAAAGAAGGGGATTCAGAATATAACTAAGAGGTTTTACAGGTACTTCCATGAGTGACAACGCCAGCACCAAGACTGAACATGCCATTGAAGTTGTTAAGGTTCTTAGCGAAGCCTTACCTTATATCCAGCGCTTTTCCGGCAAAACCATTGTGATTAAGTATGGTGGTAATGCCATGACAGACGAGGGGCTAAAGGCTTCGTTTGCCCGTGATATGGTGCTGATGAAAGAGGTCGGTATCAATCCGGTGGTTGTGCATGGCGGAGGACCTCAGATTGGTGAGCTGCTGGAGAAGCTTAAGATTGAATCCCGCTTCGTTAACGGTATGCGTGTTACCGACGAAGAAACCATGGATGTGGTTGAGATGGTGCTTGGCGGTTTGGTTAATAAAGAGATTGTCAGTCTGATCAATCAGGCGGGCGGTAAAGCTGTGGGCCTGACCGGTAAAGATGGCGGCTTAATTGAAGCGAGAAAGCTGAAAGTTACCCATAAAACCCCGGATATGACCGCCCCGGAAATCATAGATATTGGCCATGTTGGTGAGGTAGCCAACGTTCAGACTGATGTAGTGGATATGCTGGTACAGCGGGACTTTATACCTGTGATTGCTCCGATTGGTGTGGACGGAGATGGTCGCTCTTATAACATCAACGCAGATTTGGTCGCAGGCAAGGTGGCTGAAGCTCTGGGTGCCGAAAAGCTGATGTTACTCACAAATATCGCCGGTCTGCTGGATAAAAATGGTGATATTCTGACTGGGTTGAGCACAACACAGGTTGATGAATTGATTGAGGATGGCACCATTTACGGCGGCATGTTACCAAAAATTGGTTGTGCTCTGAGCGCCGTGAAAAATGGCGTGGTAAGCTCTCATATTATTGATGGCCGGGTTCCTCATGCGACCCTGCTTGAGATCTTCACCGATGCCGGGGTAGGAACTCTTATTACCAATCAGGACTGATGGTCGTAAAGGTATTGATAAAAACGCTGGGAAAACTGGAAAGGCCATGACGCAGGATAGTAAGCAGAAGCACACTAAATCATCTCGCCGGGAACAGATTCTGCAGGCACTCGTTCAGATGCTTGAGAATAACCCTGGTGCCAGAATCACAACGTCTAATCTGGCAAAAGAGGTTGGCTTATCTGAAGCTGCGCTGTATCGCCACTTTGCCAGTAAAGCCAAGATGTTTGAAGGCTTGATAGAGTTCATCGAAGATACGGTTTTCAGCCGGGTGAACCGTATTCTGCAGGATGAGCCGCAGGCTATTTATCGCTGTGAGCACCTTCTGACGCTGGTGTTAGCCTTTGCTGACCGGAATCCGGGTCTGTGCCGTATTCTGACCGGGGAGGCTCTGGTCGGTGAAAATGAGCGTCTGCGGAGTCGGGTATCCCAGTTTTACGAGCGCCTGGAAACTCAGCTTAAGCAGGTTCTGCGGGAAGCTGAAATTCGCGACAAAATGAAAACCCGTATGCCTGTTCCTGTAACGTCTCAGCTGCTTCTCTCAATCGTAGAGGGGCGTATTCAGCAGTATGCCCGCACGGGGCGCTCACCGGTGGAAAACTGGCCGGAACAATGGGCTTATCTGGCCCATGAGCTGATGATTCCCATTGCGATTGGCGCCTGATCCTGGTGCAGTGAAGGTTTAAAGCATGTTGACCAGGCATCGTTTGCTGATTGCTGACAATTCTATTTTCTTCCGGGATGCTCTGGCGCAGACTCTGATGAGTCAGGTTCAGGGACTGCAGGTTGATTCTGTCAAAAACTGCGCCGGAGGCAAGCAACTGCTGGCTCAAAACCAGGGCGAATATATGGCTGTGATCAGCGGGCTGGTGCTGGAAGATGCCGCTGCTGGTGCCATGCTTGATCTGGCTGCTGAATATAAAATTCCTGCTATTGCACTGACCAGCTCCCTGGACCGGGAGACCCGCCAGCTGGTAATGGACAGAGATGTTATCGACTATTTCTTTAAGGACCAGGACGGCCTTGAAGGTATCATTTCACTGATCAGAAGACTGATCTCTAACCGCAAGCATAAGGTGCTTGTGGTGGACGATGCACCAACTTACTGTGCCTACCTTTCTGCGCTTCTGGAGCGCCAGCAGTATCAGGTTGTTGTAGCGCATACCGGAGACAGGCCGTTGATATACTAGGTCGGCGCAGTGATATTTCGATGGTGATGATGGATTATCAGCTACCCGGTATGAGTGGCTATGATGTGATTCGTATTATTCGAAAACAGTATAGTTCTACAGAGCTGCCGATTATCGGTATTTCTGGCCAAACCGATCAGCAGATTCCTGCACAGATTCTAAAATGCGGAGCCAATGACTTTATGTATAAAGGCTTCACTGTGGAAGAGTTCTATAGTCGCATCAATAACATGATGGATCTTTTGTTGAGTGTGCGTGAATTGAAAGATGCGGCCTATAAAGACTTCCTGACCGGAATGCCCAATCGCCAGTACTTCTATCCCGCCGCGGATGCTTTGATCGCACAACTTGGCACTGAAACAGGCGAGCTGGGGTTTGTGATGATGGATATCGACTTTTTTAAGCAGGTAAATGATCTGTACGGCCATAGTATCGGGGACGAGGTGCTGAAAGTCGTTGCGAACTGCATTCGCACTGAAAGTCAGAGTAATGCGCTTATGGCAAGGCTTGGGGGCGAAGAGTTTTGCCTTTTGACCCGGGGAGTTAGCGACTCGGATCTTTTGGCGCGCATGGATAAACTGCGTACTCTGATCTCAGGTACTGAAATTGCTATACCCGGGAAAAGCCTGAAAGTGACTTTGAGCATGGGGATCTGTATGCGCAAAGATGAGACGCTGGAAGATCTGATGGCGCAGGCAGACCAGGCACTTTACACAGCGAAAGAGGATGGCAGAAATAAAATCGTTGTTTATCAGTCTGAGTAATCGTGCTAACCCGATAAGTACCTTAGCGGGCAATCAAAAAAAACGCTGCACTACGCAATTGAGTGCAGCGTTTTTTTGTTTTTGGCTAAAGACTGCCCGCTTGGACTTTTTAGCCTTTGCTCAGCGTCTGGTCGAGGTCTTTGATGCGTTGAGGCGCAAATGCGTAGTACATAACCGGGATCACAATGAGCGTCAGTAGTGTTGATACGGTCAGACCAAAAATAAGCGTAATCGCCAAGCCGTTGAAGATAGGATCGTCCAGAATAAAGAGTGCACCTATCATGGCGGCTAACGCTGTTAGGATAATAGGTTTGGCACGCACCGCACCGGATTGAATGACCGCGTCCTCAAATGATATGCCCTCTGCTAACTGCTGATTGATAAAGTCTACCAGCAGTATTGAGTTCCGCACGATGATGCCAGCCAGAGCGATCATGCCGATCATAGAGGTTGCTGTAAATTGAGCTCCCAGCAACGCGTGCCCCGGCATAACACCGATCACAGTCAGTGGAATTGGCGTCATAATGATCAGAGGGACTCGGTAGGAGCGGAACTGAGCAACCACCAGCATATAAATCAGAATCATACCCACGCCGTAGGCGATGCCCATATCCCGAAATGTCTCATATGTAATCTGCCATTCACCATCCCATTTAACCGATGGTACCAGAGGCCATTCAGGCTGTTGAATAAAGAATTGCTCCAGAGGCGTATCTTTAAACAAAGGCTCATCATCAAGTTGGCCAATCAGGTCGAACATGCCGTATAGCGGGCTATCCAGGTCACCGGCCATATCCGCAGTGACAAAAGTTACTGGTAACAGGTCTTTGTGGTAGATGGTTTTTTCCCACTGGGTATCCACCAGGTTGACTACTTCAGACAGGGCGACCAGATCACCGTTTATGCTGCGTACTTTGAGCGTCATAAACTGCAACAGATTACTCTTATCCGCTTCGTTCAACTCAAGGCGTATCGGCAGCGCATACTTCTGATGGCTCTCATGCAGATAGCTGATATCTTCACCGCCCAATGCGGCGGTAATGGCAGAAACAATGCGTGCCTGAGGTACACCCAGTAAAGAAGCCTTTTGGCGATCAACCTGCAAAAGATACTTTGTGGCCTGAGCCTCAATCATATCGTCCACATCAACAATACCATCAGTTTGCGCCAGGCGGGCGCGAAGTGCTTTAGCGGTATCGGTCATAGCATTCTGATCCGGGCCGTAAATTTCAGCCACAATTGGGGCGGTCACCGGTGGTCCGGGTGGTACTTCAACAATTTTCACATTGGCGTTGTAACGCTCACCGATGGCTTGCAAAGGCTCTCGCATGCTCAGCGCAATATCATGACTCTTGCGATCGCGTTCAGACTTGTCTGCAAAGTTCACCTGAATATCGCCGGAGTGAGGATCAGCCCTGAGATAGTACTGACGAACCAAGCCGTTAAAGTTGATCGGCGCAGCAGTTCCCGCATAGGTCTGATAGTGGGTTACTTCTGGCACGGTTTGAAGATATTCGCTGAGATCCAACAGGACGCGCTGGGTTTGCTCAACCGGCGTACCTTCCGGCATATCCACAATGATCTGGACTTCTGACTTGTTATCAAAGGGCAGCATTTTAAGCACAACCGCTAGCGTCGCAGGCAGTGCAACAGAGGCCATCATCAGGACAGCAATACCGGCACCAAGAGCTACACGCTTTTTGCGGCCCTTCCTGCCCTGCAGGAAAGGGCCAACCAGATTGCGGAAGAACGTCAGCATCTTGGTATTAGCGGTTTCGTGGCCCGCATGATCACCCGGTGCGGCGTCGTCATGCTTGAGCAGCTTGAAAGCTAACCATGGGGTGACAACAAAAGCGATCACCAAAGAGATCAGCATACCCATGCTGGCATTGATCGGGATAGGGCTCATATAGGGGCCCATAAGTCCGCTTACAAACGCCATCGGCATCAAGGCCGCAATAACGGTAAAGGTTGCCAGAATCGTGGGGCCGCCCACTTCATCGACTGCGATGGGAATCGCTTCCCGCATCGACTTGCCACCCATGCTGAGGTGTCGGTGAATATTTTCCACCACCACGATGGCATCATCCACCAGAATCCCGATAGAGAAAATCAACGCGAATAGGGATACCCGGTTCAGGGTGAAGCCATAGGCCCAGGAAGCAAATAGCGTGATCATCAGGGTGATGACAATAGCCAAACCAACAATCAGCGCCTGACGGAAACCGAGAGCAGCTAAAACCAAAAGCACAACCGCGCCGGTGGCAAAGATCAGCTTGGAGATCAGGGTGTTGGATTTATTATTGGCGGTTTCGCCATAGTCACGGGTGACCGTTACCTGAACGTTTTCAGGAATCGCTATGTTTTTCAGCTGGTCGATTCGATTGGTGACGCCTTCGGTAATATCGATGGCGTTTTGACCCGGTTGCTTAGCAATCGCAAGCGTGACCGCTGGATAGAGACCTGCTTTTGATTGATCGGCAAAAGCGGGGCCGGTACCCATAAAGACGCTCTGTTCAGGAACATCTGCGCCCAAGGTAATATCGGCAACATCTTCCAGATAAACCGGTGAGCCAGCGTTTAGGCCGACAATCAGGCGTTTAACGTCATCAACCGTGGAAAGAAAATCACCTGCTTGAACCGGAATAACCGTGTTGTCGCGGATAATTCGAGTTTCTGATCCGGTGGAGTTGCCTGATTGCAGTGCATTACGCAGGTCATCAATGCTGATATTAAAACCAGATAGACGGGCAGGGTCTAAAGCAACCTGAACCGTGGTGTCGGGGCCACCTAGGGTGTAGATATCGCGGGTGCCTTTAACACGTTTCAGTTCGACTTCCAGGTTGTGGGCGATCTTTTTCAGATCATGGCTGCCCACGCTGTCATCGTCTGACCAAAGGGTCAGGGACATGATGGGAACATCATCAATGCCCATAGGTTTGATCAGCGGCTGACCGACACCTAAATTCGGTGGCAGCCAATCACCATTGGAGAATACCTGGTTGTACAGGCGAACAATGGCTTCTTGGCGGGTGACGCCTACTTCAAACTGAACGGTTAGCACCGACATTCCCGCACAGGATACGGACATGGTGTGCTCTACGCCTTCAATTTCGCTGAGTACTTGCTCGGCTGGGGTAGAAACCAGTTGTTCAACTTCAACAGGTGGCGCACCGGGAAAAGGAATAAAGACGTTGGCGAAGGTTACGTCAATCTGCGGCTCTTCCTCTTTGGGCGTAATCAGGATTGCCAGCAAGCCCAGCAACATACCAACAATGGCCAGTAAAGGGGTTATCTCGGTGCTTTGGAATGCTTTCGCTGTTCGCCCTGAGATGCCCAGAGGATTCTGATCAGGTTCCCGGTTATCATGCATCTTGTTCAGCCCTCGCAGCCTTGATCTGTTTCAGTGCATCATTGGGGGCCAGAACGATTTTGTCACCAGCTTGAAGGCCTGAAAGAATTTCGATCTCACCATTTTTTTCGTAGCCGGTGCGCACCTGACGCAGGCGTGGTATATCTTGGTTATCCAGTATATAAACAGCGCGTAACTCACTACGGGTAATTAGTGCAGACGAGGGGATTTTCAGCGCTTGACCGGTTTCGATTGGCAGGGAGACTTTAACCATCATGCCAGGGTAGAGACCTGCTTGTTTCTCAGGCAAGTGCACACGAGCTCTGAAGTTGTGGGTTTTGGCGTCAGCATAAGGAAATATTGTCAGATCTTTAGCAGGCACTACCTCACTATTAGGCAGGATAACTTCCGCCAGTTGATGCTGACGGACTGTCGCAGCATAGCTCTGTGGCAGGTCGATATTGACGCGCATAAGGTTCAGGTCAATACCGGACATCAGAGGTGAGCCTGGAGCGACCACTTCCCCGATCTCGACAAAGCGTTGTGTGACAACTCCTCCATAAGGTGCGATCACTTTCGTGTAAGACATCTGCTTCTGGGCTTCTTTCAACGCGCCTTGGGCACGGCGATATGTCGCACTGGCAGCATCCAGCTGGTTTTTTGCCTGATCATATTGGGCTTTTGATGCCAGCTCATTTCGATAGATCTCATCAATACGTTCAAATGCTTGTTCCGCATCCCGCTTATTAGCAAGCGCAGCCCGTGCTGCAGCCTGGGCCTGCTCAAGGCGAGCTTGCTGCTCGGTATCACTGATCTCCAGAATGACAGAGCCGGGCTTGACGTTATCGTCTACATCGTAATAGATCGCTGTTACTGTGCCCGCTGTCTGAGCGGCAACAGTGCTTTGACGGACGGCTTCAACGATGCCATCCAGCTTTATGGCCTGGCTGACGGCGGTTGGTTCCAGCGTCAGTGTTTCCAGCGCGTGTGCCGGCAGAGAAAGTCCTCCGAACAGACAGGCGACCGACAGCCAGGTTTTCAGGTGTTTGCTTAACATGAGTTGTTCTCCGGCTAAACCCGTTGAATCGGGCCTGAATTGGATTTTTTGCATATTAGCTTAACCTAATTATATAGGCAAATATGAAACAGATTTTCCCACCAGTTAAACCTATAGTGGATAATAGGTCATCATATTTCAGGGAGGTGTGACAAGCCAGAATGGCTTGTTCTGAGTGTAACGAATATGGGCAGACTTGCAGGTATCGGGTTAATCAGGTGATGTTACGGGCCCAAAAGGCAGGGCTTATTTTGACTGGACTTTAAATAATAAGGCCGCCGAAAGAGGCAGCCTTACTTTGGAAAAACGAAGCCACAGAGAAAACGCTTATGCTTCGACAGACTCTTCCATTAGCTTACGCACCTTATTCATAGCGTTTTTCTCCAGCTGACGAATACGCTCAGCAGAAACACCATAAACATCAGCCAGCTCATGCAGAGTCGCTTTGCTGTCGGTTAGCCAGCGCTGTTGCAGAATGGCCTGGCTACGCTCGTCAAGTTGCGACATGGCAAGCTGTAGACGGGAAGATGAGTCTTCAGCCCAGTTGGCGTCTTCCAGCTCGGTTGCCGGGTTGAAACGATGATCTTCCAGGTAGTATGCCGGAGCCTGATACGATGAGTCATCGTCATCATCGGTGTAGCCGTCAAAGGCAGCATCATGGGCGCTGAGTCGGCTTTCCATCTGGCGAACGGTCTGGGGTTTTACATCCAAATCCTTCGCGATGGCGTCAACTTCGGCATTGTTAAGCCAGCCGAGCCCTTTTTTGGCGCTACGCAGATTAAAGAACAGCTTACGCTGAGCTTTTGTGGTGGCGACTTTCACAATGCGCCAGTTACGCAGGACGTATTCATGAATTTCGGCTTTGATCCAATGAACAGCAAAAGAAACCAGACGAACACCAACGTTCGGATCAAAGCGTTTAACGGCCTTCATCAGGCCTACATTACCTTCCTGAATCAGGTCTGCTTGTGGCAGGCCATACCCGGAGTAGCTTTTTGCGATATGTACTACAAAGCGTAGATGTGACATAACCAGCTGGCGAGCGGCATCAAGATTACCCTCGTCATGCAGTTGACGGGCAAGTAATTGCTCGCGCTCAACAGACAAAACAGGGATGCTGTTAGCAATCTGAATATAAGCGTTAAGGTCCTGTCCGGGAGACAGGTAGTCGATCGTTTGCAGGCTAGTATTCATATTACCTCGAAGAAGCAGTTATATTCTTACCAATTGGAACAAGAGTACCGACTTGATCAATAGAACTGATCTTTATGATTTACGGTTAAGCCAAAAGTTCAATCAGGAGATTAATATAAAATCTCCTGTATATTTTGCAAGCACCCAATGCGTCCTGGGGCTCTGGCAACATTGATTTAATTGATCACCAATGTTGCTGTGATTATCTTGTCTGGCTACAGAAGATTATCCACCCTTGGTTTAGCGGGGTTCTACATCTCCCAGATGGCGACCCACCGCAACCCAGGCTCCCAGCCAGCCGAGAACGGTTCCAGAGAGAACCAGTAGCAGAGAGTTAGCCATGCCCAGGCCTACCAGCTCAAAGCTGCTGGAGTAGACGCTGGCTAAGGCACGAACAGGGCCTGCCAGCCAGATCAGGCTCAGATTGATAATCATCCAGGCCATCACGCCTCCGCCCAGCCCATACCAGATGCCAGTGTAGAGGAAAGGGCGGCGCACAAAGGCATTCGTACCACCGACCAGCTTTACAATTACAATTTCATCACGCCGGTTTTCAATGGCTAGGCGAATGGTGTTACCTACTACGAGTAAAACGGCAATTCCGAGCAAAACAGCCAGTGCACTCACCGCACGTTGTGCAAGCTCCATAATGTAGTAAAGGCGTTTCACCCAGGCGAGATCGAGTTGAGCTTCGTCTACCTCCTGTAAACTTTGCAACTCGTTCAATAGTTGTTCCTGTTCGTGAATCCGTCCTGCCGCAGGCCGAACCACCAGAACACTGGGTAACGGGTTGCCATCCAAGTAGTCTAGTGCTTCGCCAAAGCCTGAGAATTCTTTAAATTCCCCCAGGGCCTGTTCACGGGATATATATTGAACTGATGCAATATCACTTCTTTGACGCAGGTTTTCAGCCAAAGACTCTGCCCGCGGTTCGGAAACATCAATCTTAAGAAAGAGTGACATCTGAGCCGCCCCGTCCCAGTTGCTGGTGACCAGCTGAGCATTGTTAAGGAAGATATAAAGACTGGCAGGTAATGCCAGAGCAATAGCCAGCACGGCCCAGGTCATCAGGCTGGCAAAGGGTGCCCTGATGACCCGCCACAGGCTATCGATAGCCATGAGGCGGTGGTGGCGTAGCCAGCTGCTCACTTTATGATTACTTTGGACTTTATGCTCGCTGGCGCCCTCTGAGTTTTGCCGTTTGGGAGGGGCTTTACGGAGTGTTGGCGGTACAGGCCCTTTGGCTACCCCGCGACGTGGGCTGCGAAGAGGTGTTGCGCCGGTTGCCCCTCTTGGAGATGTGCCACGATTATGGGGTTTACCTACCTGGCTCATAGCATGCCTCCATCGGTTACAAGCTGTCCTTCACTCAACGTCAGTACCCGGTGACCCATGCGGGCGATGAGACTCAGGTCGTGGCTGGCGATAAGAACGGTGACGCCCACTTCGTTGAACTGTTCAAACAGGTTCATAATTTCAGAGGACAGCTGGGGGTCAAGGTTACCTGTAGGCTCATCTGCCAGCAGAATGGGGGGTTTGTTAACCACCGCCCTGGCGATGCCGACACGCTGCTGTTCACCCCCGGAAAGCATAATAGGGTTCAGTTTCTCTTTCTTGAGTAAGCCAACTTTATCCAGTGCTGCGCGAACACGACGGCCAATATCTGACGGGTCCGTACCTTCAATCATCAGGGGTAATGCCACGTTGTCAAAAACGGAGCGGTCGAACAGTAACTGGTGGTTCTGAAAAACAACGCCAATGTTGCGGCGAAGATAGGGTACTTGGCTGCGCCCCATGCGTGAGAGGTTCTGACCGTTAATAAACACCTGACCCTGAGAGGCTTTTTCCATCCGCATAATCAGTTTCAGCAAGGTGCTTTTACCGGCCCCTGAATGTCCGGTGAGAAAGCACATTTCGCCTTCTGCGACGGTGAGATTGAGTTGCCTGAGGGCTTCATGCCCGTTCTCGTAGCGTTTACTGACGTTATCGAAGCGGATCATGGCATCCTGCGTTGAATGTTTGGGGAGAAACTCCGGCCTATATGCTCAGCCTGAGATGTCTCCGGATTAGATCAAAAGGGTTGTCCGCAGCCCGGCCGGGCCACAGCTAACCCGCCCATGTCAGCCTTCGTTCTTATCGAACAGGGCCTTGGTAAACTGGTCGGCATCAAACGGTCGCAGATCGTCCACCTGCTCTCCGACACCGATAAAGCGGATCGGAATCTGCATTTGTTGTGCCAGGGCAAATACGATACCGCCTTTGGCGGTTCCGTCCAGCTTAGTGAGTGTGATGCCGGTTAAACCTACAGCCTCATCAAACAGGCTGGCCTGAGAGAGGGCGTTTTGTCCCGTTCCGGCGTCAACCACCAGCATGGTTTCGTGTGGGGCAGAATCATCCAGTTTTTTCATAACCCGGGTGACTTTTTTCAACTCTTCCATCAGGTTGCTTTTATTTTGCAGGCGACCGGCGGTATCAGCAATTAACACATCTACGTTACGGGCCTGAGCCGCCTGGATGGCATCAAAAATCACGGACGCACTGTCGGCACCAGTATGCTGTGCGATGACAGGTACGTTGTTGCGCTCCCCCCAAACCTGAAGTTGCTCAACAGCAGCAGCACGGAAGGTATCACCGGCGGCCAGCATAACGCTCTTGCCTTCACTCTGAAATTTCTTTGCCAGCTTACCAATCGTCGTGGTTTTGCCCACGCCGTTAACGCCAACCATTAAAATAACGTATGGGGTGGTTTGTTCACCGATCACCAGAGGCTTATTGGAGGGCTCCAGCATGGTGCGCAGTTCTTCCTGCAGTGCTTCGTATAGCGCCTGAGCATCGGTCAGTTGTTTACGTGAAACACGTTCAGTCAGGCGATCAATAATTTCTGAGGTCGCTTCAACGCCGATGTCGGCAATCAGGAGTTGGGTTTCAATATCTTCCAGCAGGTCATCATCGATCTGTTTTTTACCCAGAAATAAACTGGCAAGACCTTCACTCAGGTTGGCACGAGTCCGGCCTAACCCTTGTTTAATGCGACCGAAGAAACCGACCTTTTCTTTCCTGGGGGCAGCGTCGGCCTTCGGAGTCTCTATTACCGGCTCAGGTGACATGTTCGCATCAGGGATAATCGGGTCTGAAGGTGCAGGCGTTTCCTGAGTGGCTTCTTCCTCTGCCGGATGCTCCAGGCTCGGAGTTGAAGACTTTTCATCAGACAACGCTGTAACGGGGGTGTCCTGGTCTACTACGCTGTCTGCCACTGCTATTGGCTGTTCAGCAGATACTTCTTTTTCCTGAGTGTTGCCTGTCTGGGTAGAGAGCTCCTCTAACGCAGGGGTCTCATGGGCCTCAGTTTCTGTGGCATTGGTCTCCGGAGATTGTTCCAGAGGCGCTTCCGGTTGTTTCTTGTTACGCTTGAAGAATCCAAACATGGGATAAATTCTGTCTCTTTAGAACGGAAAATAGCAGGTGAGCCCCTGCCTCTTATGGCGCTCTATCCTACCACTTGTCGCTCACGGGGGGTACAATCCACGGCGCTTTGCCCCCTTATGTTTTATTAAAATGACTCCCGTATCCGGAAACTGCTATGTCCAGACCTCGTCGCTCCGCCCCCCGCTTATCCTCTGCCAATCAAAAAAAATCCGGTCATCTTAAATCTGCCAGTGGCGCCTCAGGGGGTAAGAATCAGCTGCGGATTATTTCCGGTGAGTGGCGCGGGCGTAAATTGCCTTTCCCTGATGGCGAGGGTTTGCGGCCAACGGGTGACCGTATGCGGGAGACACTGTTTAACTGGTTGAGTTTTGATCTGTATGGTCGCAGGGTTCTGGATCTGTTTGCCGGGAGTGGTGCACTGGGTTTGGAGGCGTTATCCCGAGGCGCTAAAAGCGCTGTTTTTCTGGATAACCATCCAGGGGTGGTACGTCAGATGAGGGAGAATCTGGAAACACTTAAATGCGAACATGCAGAGGTTTTTCAGGGCGAGGCACTCAACTGGCTAGGTGGAGATAAAGACAAATTTGATCTTATTTTTCTTGATCCGCCTTTTGGCAAGGGCTTGCTAGCGCCGGTTTGCCAGCAACTGGAACAGCTACAGCGTCTGGCAGATGGCGCATTGATTTATTTGGAAGCGGAGAAAGATTTCGATTTTACTGAAATCCCAGCCTGCTGGTTGTTGGAAAAGGAGAAAAAATCGGGTCAAGTCATCTGCCGGCTCTATCGTCGAAGTGGATAGATAGAGGCGAACGTCAGTCGGTATTGGGCTGGAAGGCCTGCATTTTCGCCCGGGTCTCTTCTTTTGTATGCGGCGTCAGATAAGGCATCTCAAGGTAAAACATCTGATAGATAACCTGGTTGAGTTGTTCCCGGCTTTGCCGGTCTTCCATTGCACCCAGGGCAGTACGTAGATAGGTTGTCCAGCTGGTGACCAGAATCCAGATATTCAATGCCAGAGGCTTCAGTTGGTCTTCAGGTATATCCATAAAACCAGACTCACACATTCTGACATACACTTGTTCAGTACTGGCAATTCCCTGAGTGGCAAAAGCCTGATAGCGGGCTTTTAGTTCGGCGTCATTCGCCAGCATGCCCACAAGGTCCCGGTGCATAAAACGGTATTTCCAGATAAGGTCGAGTAGCCTTTCTGTGATTAGGGCACGATCATCCAGGGTGATTGCCCGGTTATCCGGTAGGGTAAAGAGTTCATCTACGGCCGCTTCATACTGATCAAAAATGCGTGCAATGATGTCGGATTTATTTCGATAGTGGTAATAGAGATTACCCGGGGATATTTTTATATGGGCAGCAATATGATTGGTTGTTACGGAGCGCTCTCCGTGGAGATTGAACAACTCTAAAGAAGCCTGAACAATTCTATCTTTTGTTTTCACGGTCAATTCTCGGGGTGTGGGGCTGCTGACTTATTATCCGTTACTGTATATTCATCCGTTACTGTGTATCAGCAAATTTTGCCATGGAATGTGCTAACAGTGCTGTTTTAACAGTCATTTAAAATATAACACTACTGGAATGGAAAATCCGTTTTGCAAATGACCGGGAATCCTTGTGCTATTACTGTCATAATCCAGCATTAGCCAGTGAACAGAGCATTTAATTTTCTGCTCCGTAGATGCTATTACAGCCGGGTGCCTTTGGCTGCGTTGAATTAGCTATAACCTTATAGCGAGAGAAGTTTGTACCGGTGAGGCAATTTGTTTACCATTCTGCCTCTCCAAAATCCGCGCATAATCAGGAAAATGCGATGACGACGGTAGTTTATCCCGGAACGTTTGACCCTATTACCAACGGTCATACCGATTTGGTAGAGCGTGCCAGTAGGATTTTTGACAAAGTGGTTCTGGCTATTGCTGCCAGCCCGCGCAAAAAACCTTTGTTGCCTCTGGAGCAGCGCGTTGCCCTTGCTGAGTCAATTTTGTCTCAGTATAGCAACGTAGAAGTTTGCGGTTTTGACTGCCTGTTGACCGAATTTCTGGAACAACAACAGGCGCGCGTTATTATCCGTGGCCTGCGTGCAGTATCCGATTTTGAGTATGAGTTACAGCTTGCCAACCTGAACCGGGCGATGTCTCCCGATGTGGAGAGCATTTTCCTGACCCCGGAAGAGCGTAATTCTTACATCTCATCTACGCTGGTGAGAGAGATTGCCTGCCTGAACGGCGATGTAAGCAAATTTGTGCATCCAACCGTCGATCAGGCTCTTAAAGAACACTTTAAAAACGACTAAGCAAGTTAGCTTTTTGATGAGGTAAGCGTTATGGCTTTGATGATTACCGACGAATGCATCAACTGTGATGTATGTGAACCTGAATGCCCTAATGGTGCAATCTCTCAGGGTGACGAGATCTATGAGATTGACCCAAATCTGTGTACCGAATGTGTTGGTCACTATGATGAACCTCAATGTGTGCTGGTTTGCCCGGTAGAGTGTATTCCGGAGAACCCTGAGCATGTTGAGTCGAAAGATGAGCTGATGGATAAATACAAAATTATCCAGGCTTCTCTGGGTTAATTCTGTTTTTCGTTCAGAACAAATGCAGCACTTGGGTGCTGCATTTTTTTTACCTGTAATCTGGACTCGGCCATTATGAATTCTTTGTTCTCACCCGTCACAAATTACCCATAGCGCCGGAGCTACTGTGTTATCGCCTTCGCCCTACAGACAGATTTTTTTACTTTCTCTGCCGATCATTATCTCTAATATCAGTGTGCCACTGCTGGGACTGGTGGATACGGCTGTGGTCGGGCATTTGAGTGATGCATCTTATCTTGCGGGGGTGACGCTAGGGGCCACCCTGTTTAGTTTTTTATTTTGGGGTTTTGGTTTTTTGCGGATGGGGACAACCGGTGCTGTTTCCCAGGCTGCGGGTGCTGCTGACTGGTCGGCAGTGACACGTCTCCTGCAGCAGGGCGTGCTGATGGCGTTAGGGATTGCATGCTTGCTGCTGCTTTTCCAGTTTTGGTTGCTACCCGGTGGCCTTTCCCTTCTGGCAGAGGAGGGAAGTGCTCGTGATCAGGCTGCGTTATACGCAGGGGTACGTATCTGGTCTGCACCAGCTGTTCTGGTGAATTATGTCTTGATGGGCTGGTTTCTGGCGCAGAAAAACAGTCGTTTTGCGTTGCAGATGCTGCTGCTGGGGAACGGGATCAATATTTTGCTCGATCTGATCTTCGTTATGCTATTGGGCTGGCAGGTACAGGGCGTGGCATTTGCCTCGTTGATTGCAGATTACAGTGTGATGGCTGCCGGTGTTTGGCTGGCGCTAAAACGTCTTGCTCAGTTGCAGTCGAAGTGGCAATGGCAGGCCTGGATCGCCAGTGAGTTTAAGGTGTTGTTTAGGGTTAATCATCAGCTGATGGTGCGTACCTGGTTGCTGCTAGGCAGTATGGCGTACTTTACTTCCCGTGGAGCTGCTTTCGGTAGTGAAACGCTGGCGGCTAACGCAATTCTGATGCAATTGATCATGATGGCATCTTACGCTTTGGATGGATATGCCCATGGAGCTGAGGCTCTGGTCGGTCAGGCGCAGGGCGCAAAGGATTATCAAAAGCGCAACCAGATTGTTTGGGCCGGTGGCGTGATGAGCATTCTGACCGTCTTTGTGATCAGTAGTGGCTATATATTCTGGGGTGATGAGTTGATTGCTCTGTTGACGGATCTTGACTCGGTACGCCAATTGGCGGGTGATTACCTGATATGGGCTGCCGTTATTCCCGTGCTGGCGGCGTCGGGCTATCTGCTGGATGGTGTCTATATTGGAATGATGCGCAGTGATGTGATGCGTAACGGGATGTTGGTGGCTTTTTCTGCGTTTGTATTTTTGGCATGGTTACTGTCTGACCAGGGGAACCAGGGGTTATGGTCTGCTTTCGCCGGGTTTATGCTGCTGCGCTCCCTGTTTATGGCTCTGCATTTCTTACGGGTATTCAGGCGCACCGCCTGATGGCGGGATGCCGTTAGTGAGGCAGCAGTCTGCCAAAGGGAGCTACATCTGCTGAGCTACGCCTTCGCAATGAGGGAGGAAATTTGCGACGATATAAAGTTCACCCTCACGATGAATAGTGCCTTGAATAATTCCACCCGCATCCTGACTGGGTGGCGGCTCTATGCTCTTGCCATCAAACCCCACAATGGCTTCAACTTTATCCACGACAATACCGCAGAGACCGTCATCGGTTTCGATTGATATAATGCGGGAATCTTCAGATCTTGGGTCTTCAGGCAGGTCCATCAGCTTACGTGCTGAGATTACGGTGAGCACCTCTCCACGAATATTCAGAATACCGTCAACATCATATGGGGCTCCCGGGATCGGAGATGGCTCCTGGTAGCGAAGTACTTCCTTGATACTGCCCACGGGATGGGCATATTTTTCGCCGGCTAAAGAAAAGCTGACCCATTGATTATCCATTGATTCACGCCTCTCTGAAATGCGATATAAAACAAAATATAGTTAGAGAACTATATAATCTAATGATCTTTAAGAAAAGTTAAACCCCTGGGATGTGTCGTTATGTTGCTTTACTTTACGATATTGCGCCGGAAATGGGCTTTCCCATGTACTCCCCAATGGTCTTGTTTAACAAATGATATGTTTAGAGATATAATCTTTTTCGATTCGGGCAGGTTTACCCCTGCATAACTGAAAAACATGAAGGAGGCAGCTGCTTTTGTTACGGTCCTTTGCGGGATCAGAAAGCTGAACCTAAACAATGAAAACCCATACGGTAGAGAAGATCGGCGGCACGTCGATGAGTGATTACGCCGCGGTACGAGATAACATCATTTTTCACAAACAATCCCGGAAAGAAGAAGGGTATCAGCGAATTTTTGTGGTATCTGCGTACGGTGGTGTGACCGACCTGTTGCTTGAGCATAAAAAATCCGATAAAGCCGGGGTGTTTGCTTCATTCGCCGGAGCAGAAGATAGCAGTGTTTGGCGTGATAAAATGACTCGCCTACGAGCCAAGTTAATGTCGATTAACTATGAGCTGTTTGGTCAGACGCCTTTATGCCAGTTAGCGGATAGCTTTATCGGTGACCGCTTGGATGAGGCGGAGCAGACTCTGAACGATCTTGAAAGTGTGTGTCAGCATGGCCACTTTGACCTCAGTGACCACCTGATGACGGTTCGTGAAATGATGGCCAGTCTTGGTGAAGCACACAGTGCCTGGAATATGGCTCAGTTGCTTAAGCGTGATGGGATTAATGCAGTTTATGTCGACCTGACCGGCTGGAATGCAGAAAAGCATCTATCCCTTGATGAGCGAATTGAAGCGGCCTTTAAGGATGTCGATCTGGCGAATTGCTTACCGATTGCCACCGGCTACGCTCACTGTACAGAAGGACTGATGCAGACCTTTGACCGGGGTTATAGTGAGATGGTCTTCAGCCGTATTGCGGTGCTGACAGAGGCCCGCGAAGCGATTATCCATAAAGAGTACCACCTGAGTAGTGCTGACCCGCGCCTGGTGGGCGTGGATAACGCTGTGCCAATTGGCCGTACAAATTATGATGTGGCAGATCAGCTGGCGAACCTGGGTATGGAGGCGATCCACCCTAAAGCGGGGAAAGGTCTGCGTCAGCAGTGCCTGCCGCTACGTGTGATGAATACCTTTGAACCGGATCATGCCGGCACGCTGATCACCGCTGAGTATGTCAGTGAAAAGCCTTGTGTCGAGATCATTGCTGGCCGACAAAATGTCTATGCGCTGGAGTTTTTTGATCAGGATATGATGGGGAGCATGAGCCGTTATGGCCGCGAATTACTGGGCATTATCGAACGGTTTAAAGTTCCACTGATCAGCAAAGATAATAATGCCAATACGTTAACACACTATATGGCATCGAATCTGAAAACCATAAAACGGCTTCAGAAGGCGATTCAGGAACAATATCCAGGTTGTGAAATGAGCCTGAAGAAAGTAGCAATGGTTTCTGCGATCGGAAGTGATATGCAGGTGCCGGGTATTCTGGCGCAAACCGTTAATGCACTGGCCTCGGCTAAAATTAGTGTGCTCGCGCTGCAACAGTCTATGCGTCAGGTTGATATTCAGTTTATTGTATCGAATGATGACTATGATCTGGCTGTTCAGAGTTTGCACAGCAGCCTGATTGAGATTCACAATCACGGAGAAGCAATTTGTGCTGCCTGATAAGGCAGATAAAATGACAGATTTATCTCTTCTCCAGAGAAGCAGCACAAGCTAAAAAAACAGCCATCGTCTGAAGAGACGATGGCTGTTTTTTTTGTGATCCCGGTTTTAATGTTGATTCTGGCGTGCCATAAGTGGCGCTGAGGTCATATTTGTCTGACGGCTGTGTCTTTTAGCTCGCTGCAGGAAGATTAACTTTGGCAGTGTTTTATATAATTCCCTTTAAAATCAATACCTAATAAAATAAGGATGAGGCTTCAGTTTGTTGGCACTCGTGTTGCAATATCTGGAATGTAAAGCGTCAAACGCTGACTTCTACTGGATATAACAGGAGTGACCACGATGGCACATGCTGAATCCCACGATTATGAAACGATTGGTGTTGGTGCAACACTATTGATGGCTGCTGCAGGTCTTGTACTTGGTATTTTTCCGGTATTGACTCAGATCTGGGTGTTGTTGAACTAGATATACACAATGTTTGCCAGGATGTAGTGTTGGTTTTATTCTGGCTCCGTTATCAAAATAGCTCCGCTGAATCGGGGCTATTTTTTTATCTGTTGTTTACAGGATGCCCCGTGTGGAATGGATCTTTTTCTCGCTGTTTGGCAGGCATGCTGCCATGCTAGGATTATTCATGATAAAAGAAGCAACTCGGAAAGCAGGAGACCTGCGCTATCTGAGATAAGGTACAAGTAAATATCACTTTTAGGAGCAGGGGATGGCTGAGGCCACTGTAAAGCTTGGTATTCGGGCGAAATTGGTCGTCTTATTTCTGTTGATCAAAGTGATCCCTCTGGTGATTTTGGCATTGTTAGCCTGGCAGGGTGTGGTTTACCTTGGTGAGCGTCTGAATGACGAAACGCGTCAACTGAGCAGTGAGGTGCGTCTCACTGTAGAGGATATGGCGGATACCTTCAGTCAGAAAGCAGAGCGAGCTCTGAATGATCGTGCCCGTGAAGAGCTGGAGCGCCTGACCACAGACACCGCCCGTGACGTTGCCCGCTTTTTGTATCAGCGGGATGCAGACCTTAATCTCGCTGCCGCTCTGCCCATTGAAGAAGATAGCTTTCGCCGTTTTGTCGAACATCGCAGCAGCCGGATCATGGATGCAGGGGCGTGGCAGCTGTCAGAAGATGGCAGTGGCTGGGTGCCGGCGAATCCACCGCCGCCTGATGCCTCTGATGCTAAATCCAGCAACGCTGAAAACCAGCAGGATTTTCATTACCGGCCCCCGGAAAGCGTACAACCCACCCTGCAGATTCCTCTGTATCACGAAATAACCTTCATTGGTCTTGATGGCCGCGAGCGCGTCAAAGTGCAAACCTCAGACCTGTTACGAGAAGGCCTGCAGGATGTTTCCAAGCCAGAAAATACCTATGCCAAAGCGGAAGACTACTTCGCAGAGTTAAAGGATCTGAAGGCCGGTGAGATTTATGTCTCCGATGTCATCGGTCCTTATGTACCCTCCCGGATTCTGGGCCCTGCAACACCGAAAGCCGCCGATAAGCGTCAGATTCCTTTTCAGCCGGAGCAGGAAGCCTACGCTGGCCGTGAAAACCCTGCCGGTAAGAAGTTTCGCGGCATTATTCGTTGGGCAACACCGGTGAGCCGTAACGGTAAAAAGATTGGCTATATCACGCTGGCATTGAATCACGATCATATTCTGGCTTTCACCGACAATCTGAAACCCACTGAGAAGCGCTACGCGCAAATTGCAGATGCCAGTAGTGGTAATTATGCCTTTATGTGGGATTACAAAGATCGGAATATCGCCCATCCGCGACATCACTCTATCGTTGGTTTTGACCCAAAGACAGGTCAGCGAGCGGTTCCCTGGCTGGAAGCTTCTATTTATGAAGGTTGGCAAAAAAGCGGACGGCCGCTAAGGGAGTATCTGGCCGATATACCGGCTTTTGACCAGCAAACCCGCAGTAAAAAGCCAGCTCTGGAGCTCATCAGGCAAGGGCAGTTGGGCCTTGAGTGTCGCTATCTGAATTTTGCACCCCAGTGTAAAGGCTGGAACGATCTTACACGTCAGGGAGGCTCAGGTTCTTTTCTGATTCATTGGACAGGTGTTTGGAAGCTGACGACTGCCGCAACGATTCCTTACTTTACCGGGCACTATGGCGATACGCCCCGAGGTTTCGGTTTTGTCACCATAGGTGCCAATATCGATGATTTCCAGCAGCCTGCAAAAGATACTGTTGCCCTTATGGAAAGTAAGCTGGAGGAGTTTACGGCCCTCCTTAATGAGCGTCAGAAAGAGCTTAGCGGCTTGATTAATAAGATCGTGGCCGATGTGGCAATGGAGTTGACCGTTTCCACCGCCATCATGGTGATTATTGTGGTGGTTATCGCGGTTTGGATGGCATCCATGATTACCGGCCTGGTGCGCTACTTTACTTCAGGGCTGAATAAAATTGAGGATGGGGATTATGGATTCCGTTTTGAAGCCCAGCGTAATGATGAACTCGGACAGTTAAGTCATGCCCTTAATGGCATGGCAGACAGCGTAGAGGCATCCTTTGAAGTTTCAGACCAGGCCCGCAAAGATGCGGAGCAGGCCAGTCAGATGAAAAGTGATTTTCTTGCCCGTATGTCCCATGAGTTACGTACTCCGCTCAATGGCATTATGGGGTTTGCAGAGATATTAAAACTGGATGATGAGAACGCTGAAACCCGTGAGTATGCCGATATTATTCATCAAAGTGGCAACCATTTGCTGAAGCTGGTTGATGATATTTTGGATCTTGCCAAGATGGACGCAGGTCAGCTGACGTTAACCCCCCATGAAGTCAGATTGCAAAACTGGTTAACCCGCTTTATAGCTGTGCACCGTGGCGGCGCAGAGCGCAAGGGACTTCACTTAGCGTTGGATATCACATCCCTGCCATCGGATTTTACCCTGTATATTGATGATACCCGTATGCGGCAGGTGTTGAATAATCTTGTGGAGAATGCCATCAAGTTTACTCAGCAGGGCAAGGTTGAACTGTCTGTATCCGAAACAGAAAGTAGTGTGATTTTTGATGTTAAAGACAGTGGAGAAGGTATTCCACCGGAGGCACAGGAGTGGGTTTTTGAAGCTTTCCGTCAGGCAACAGAGTTTGTAAGCCGCAGTCATGGCGGAACCGGGCTCGGCCTCAGCATTGTACGTGAGCTTTGCCATGTTATGGGGGGTGAGGTTGAACTGGTGAACTCTACTCTTGGGAAAGGCAGTCATTTCCGGGTTGTTTTGCCACGGCAGGACGCACCGCCGGAAGAGTCAGACGATACCTGCTGATCTTATGTCGCTCCGATTCAGTGTCCATGACGTATAGGTCTGGAAACTGAACTGAGGATGGCCTTATGACAATCAGTCTGAAAAACCTTCAAAAGCAGGTAGAAATCGAGAAAGTTATTATTCACTCACTGGACTGTGCCCTGTACCAGGTTTCGGTGATTATTCACGGGCAGGAGCTATACCTTGCTGACGAGCAGGGAAAACTTCTGCGCAGCCATAACAAGATGAGCCTGCAAACGCTATTTACCGGACTACCGGTGAAGCGGATGGTGCTTCGCCAACAGAGTGCCTACGATGAGATGGTGGGGCAGCCTTTACGTGCTGGTGATAACTGTCTGGAAGTATCACTCGGTAACAGCGAAATGGGAACTGTAGACCGCTAAAGCATTGAAACCTGCTTTCGCCGGACTAAACTGTCAAGCTCAGTTTAAAGCCAAGGCGGAGCAAGCATGAGAATTCTGGTGGTCGGCGCAGGTGCTGTGGGTATTTTATTTGGTAGTCAGTTGCGGCAACAGGGTGTGGATATCTCACATCTGGTACGCCCCAAGCGCGCAGCTGAACTCGCGGAAAAGCCCTTTGAAGTTTGTTTGCCAGAGGCGGAATTTCAGCTATCACCTGCATGCCTTACCCAACCGGAACTGGCAGCCGCTGCTGCCTTTGATCTGATTATTCTCACCAACAAAGCCTACGGATTGCCTCAAGTGATAACGGATGTTGCTCCTGCAGTGGGTGACAACACCTTAATCCTTCCCCTGCTCAACGGCCTTCGCCATCTTGACCTGTTAGACAAAGCTTTTGGTGCAGAGAGAGTATTGGGTGGTATCGCTAAAACTGTCGCTACGCTTAAAACTCCGTGGCAGGTTCGAGTTGCCACTGGCTATAACAGCATCACTGTTGCGGCCCGCCAGCCTTCTCAGCAAGCTGCGGTAACGGAGATCATTCAGCTGTTCCAGCAGTCCGGTCTTACCGTTGAACAGACCGACGACATTATGGGGCAGATGTGGGATAAATTCTGTCGTATGGCAGGCTTAGGGGCGGTGAACTGTCTGCTACAGGGGAACGTGGGTGAATATATGCAGAGTGATCGCGGCGGCGAAATCGCCCTGCAGATCTTTGATGAATGCAGTCAGGTTGCTACTGCCTCTGGTCACCGACTGACGGAAGAGTCAGTACAGGGCTTTCAGCGTATCCTCACCAACCCCAAATCCAGCTTTAACTCCTCCATGTATCGTGACATGCGTAATGGCTTGCCCATCGAAGGTGACCACCTTGTCGGTGATATGGTTGTCCGGGGCAAAGAGGTTGGAGTCGCCACCCCAATGCTCGAAATTGCCGAGACCGTACTGCAGGTTTATAGCCGGCGCTAACTTCACGCTTTGCAGCCACAGGGCGGGCAAGGGGGTTTTGCATTTCATCACATATCAGGCGCAGCTTTGACCGCCTGCGCTCACATCCGCTTACCGTTCCGGCCATCAATGCGGAAGTCCATTTTCCATCCTGAATCAGACTTTTTTATAGCCACGGTAACTTCTTGTTTAACGTGATAAAAAGTCTTAAATGTCAGCAAAAGACCACAAAACTACCATAAATGGTCAACTTCACAGTTGGCTATTGTCGCTTATAGTCGATAAAATAGTAACCAAGGGGTCATTAGTGGCCCAGAAGTAAACTAAGTGCTGCTAGGTAAATACCAGCAGACAAAGGAGCATCGCATGAGCGCGCATGTTGCTGAGCTGAGAAACAGCCCAAAACAGGTACGCAAACCTGTCAAAATGTTTGACCGTGATCGGGTTGAAAAGTCCCTCAACGGTAAAATTACCGAAATTCCAAAAGGACTCTCTTTTGAAGAGTTCTGCGGCTTAGTTAAGAACGCTAAGTAATCCTGAATAGGTCTGTATGGGTACGAATTATCGTGCATCCTTTGGGGTGCAGTTTCAAAAGGAGTTTGTGAACTACCCGCTAGACCAAAAGAAAGCTGTCTATGAGTTTGTACAGACTTATCAGGAACATGGCCTTGGTGACTTCAGTAGGTTTCAAGGAAAGATTGCCGCAAGTTGGCGTAATGCGACTCCTGAAGATGAAGCCTACGCCAGAGAACATAACCTCTGGCATTATCACGTAGGGTTGCCGATTTATGAGCCGTCGCAATACGGTGATTACATGACGTCTGACTGACTGCTCCACTTTAAGTGGGAAAGCAACGAACACATTATCTTGGTTGATATCTTCCAGTACAGCCAAAGCAGCGGGAAATTCTACCTGCCCAGCCCTACATACTTGGCAACAGAATAAACCACCTTGCGGGGTGGTTCTTTTTCGCCTGTATATCCTAGGGTGAGGTTTTACCGATACTCACGGGGGCAGTATGAATCAGAATCGTAAAGCAGAGCTAAAGCGTCTAAAAGCCGTACAGTTTCAGAAGGCCGCTGCTAAGTTTAAAGAGGCTGTTAGGGCTGGCTCGGTTAGAATTATTAGCTGATCTCATATGCGGCCTGCAAGTCGGCTATTTTTTTAATGAGGGTTTCAAGTTGACCTTTTGCACTGCTCAGCTCATTTTCATGAGCATCATCTGAATAAAACTTATTCGTTGTTTTTAAAATTTCGATGTTGAAAATGCTTCCTTTGATGTCTCTTCTTATTGACTTTAGTTGACCTGTAATCTCTATAAGTGTTTTTCTTAATTCTTGCCTTTCAGGTCGGTTAAATTCTTTTTTTGTAAATTCTATTTCACGTATGTAACCATTTACTGCGCGTGTATAACATGTTGATAAAAATAATATTTCAGATACCTTTTGCGTTAGCTTATCTGTTTTTTTTGTAAATAAATCATAGAGTTCCAATGATTTATTATATACCTCATTAGTTAACTGAGAGAATTTTTTAAGCTTGGATAGTTGTTCATCAGCTGACAGACTTGCGATAAGAACCTCTTCCAAATCTTCTGTCCTTTCTCTGCTATGGCGGCTTTCACCCTTTTGGTGTAGATAAGATAAACCGGCGAATATCACACCTATACCCGTTAGAATTCCACCAAAGTAGCTGCCAAAGTTAGCTAAATCATTAGCATCGGTACTAAAAGAGTTGTTCCAGTAATATAGGCTTATTACCCCTATAACTAATGTGATACCAATAAAAATAGGGGCATATAGGAGCAATTTCGGCTTAATTTTGGCAGAAAACCAAACTAGAAAGTGGGCGACTCTTTTTAAAGAAGCCCTGATTACACCGGCCACATGAATCGGCGCACTCAGCACTACCCCTATCAAAATTAAGGCTGTCAGCTCATAAGGGCTTAATGCTTCCCAGATGCTCAAATCTAACCCCCTGATAAATCAGCTTTTTCCTACAAAACTTTAATCTAACCTTCCTGATCCCTTAGCCGATACGCAGGAACCAGCGAAATAGCATTTTTGCGGCAATTACCCAGTTTTGAGTTGATCCGCTTGCAGCAAATTTAAGATCGAATATTTATACGGCTAAGGCTATCACAGGAAAGGTTGATATAAAGGTACAAAAACAAAAAAGGCCCAGCTGTTTCCAGCTGGACCTTCGATGTTTGGTGGAGGTGGGGGGAGTCGAACCCCCGTCCGCCAGTCCTCTGCCATCGGCTCTACATGCTTAGTTTCGTTTTTTAGTTTAACGCTTGGCACTCCAACGAACAGGATTGCCTAGCGCGAGTCTCGAAAAGTTTTAGAAGCGCGGCCTGAGACGGACGTTGCTTCGAGCCTGTTTCGCGGGCTCATACCTCGTCTAGAAGATACAGGCATCTTCCGTCTGAGGGAGCAGCAATTAAGCTGCTAGAGCGTAGTTTTCGTCGTTTGCGACTATAAAATTGTAACGCGGTATTTACGAGATACGTTACCCTCTCGACATGCACCTCAGGGTTTGAAACCGGCGTCGAAGCCATGTCACCCCCAAAGAAGTGGGGCATTCTAACAGAATTCCCCTTTGATTGCCTAATTATAAGGCTATCTTATCCTGCGTGTTCCCGCACAATACGTTGTTTCTGGCGACCCCAGTCACGGTCTTTCTCAGTCGCGCGTTTGTCGTGCAGTTTTTTACCGGTTACCAGTGCGATCTCGCATTTTACTTTGTTATTTTTCCAGTACAGAGCGGTTGGCACACAGGTGTGACCTTTCTGCTGAATTGCTGCAAAGATTTTAGCGATCTCTTTCTTATGAAGTAAGAGCTTCCGGTTGCGGGTTGGTTCCGCAAGAACATGGGATGAAGCGCTGATTAATGGGGTAATGTGCGCGCCCATCAGCCACACTTCCCCTTTGTGCATAATGACGTAGCCCTCGGTAATCTGGACCTTGCCTGCACGGAGACTTTTTACTTCCCATCCACCCAGAGACAAGCCCGCCTCGAACTTTTCATTGATATGAAATTCGTGGCGTGCACGCTTATTCAGAGCGATGGTTGAGCTGGTTGCTTTTGCTTTCTGTTTCTTAGCCATAGATCTTATTATAAGGCTAAGAAAGGCAAAGGGCTATCAGGCGAAACCGTTAAAAATCAAAATCATGCTACAATTCTGCCTTTAAGTGGACAGTAGCTTCTGTTGCTGCCCGATTTTGCTACCGATTTGACCTGTTTGCTGTCGGCTTTTCCCCGGCAGGGTCAAGATGAAGAGAGCGAGAGCGTCATAAATGACAACGGTGACCCGAAGCGCGCTGGTTATGCATTCCGCCCGTGAGATGTATGACCTGGTAAATGATTGTGAGTCCTACCCGAAATTTCTTCCCTGGTGTGGCGGTGCTACGTTGATTGAGTCATCCGAGAGCCATATGGTCGGTAGGCTGGAGATCTCCAAGGCGGGCATTAAGCACAGCTTTACCACCCGTAATACGCTGGAGGCACCGCATCATATTCATCTGCAACTGGTGGATGGCCCTTTCAAAAAACTGGAAGGGGACTGGCGATTTGAGGCGCTGTCAGATGAGGCTTGTAAGGTCACTCTGACCATGGAGTTTGAGTTTGCCGGAAAGCTGTTAAGTATGGCTCTTGGTGGGATCTTTAATCAGGCGGCAAACACGATGGTTGAAGCATTTTGTAAGCGGGCGGACGAGGTTTATGGTCGATAATATGGATGCTAAGCAGATTCGGGTAGAAGTTGTATATGCACTACCGAATGAGCAGAAGATTATAGAGCTTTACGTTCCTGAAGGCACAACTGTACTGCAGGCAGCAGAACGCTCTGGCCTGAGCCAGCATTACCCTGAGATTGATTTAGCCACTGTTTCGCTGGGGATTTTCAGTAAACTGGTTAAAGCGCCGAAGGAGCAGGTTTTAAGGGAAAATGACCGGGTTGAGATTTACCGTCCACTTATTGCTGATCCCAAGAAAGTACGGGCCAACCGCGCCGCTAAACAGAAGAAAACCTGATCGGTTAAAGATGTGCTTACTGGAATCCTGTAAAGTCCCGGGGCTGGCTTTGTTCGCCGGCCCGGGGAGCTTATAAGTAGCCCAGTTTACTGGCTTATCGCTCAGGGTGTTTTATTGATTTCAACCAACCGGTTGTTATCAAACACCAGGCTTACTTTTTGTTGGGTGACATTATCTCTGGGATCTTTAGACCAATAGATATAGTCCCAGCGATTTGGATTGATAGTGGAGGGTGTCAGGGGATTCCCCATCACATAAACCACTTGCTCCCGGGTAAGCCCCGGCTGGAGTTGATTGATCATCTCATCGGTCATAACCTGACCTTGCTGCAGCTCCCGTTTGTAAACGCCAGGGAAAATACAGCCGGAAAGTGTGACTAACGACGAAAAGATGACTAAAATGATCAGTCTTTGCATATGAGAATATCTTTCACCTTGTTGTGCAAGTTTGGGATAATACCGGAAATAAGCACCAACTGCGAAGCGAGACGGGAAAAACATGGCAGATGAAAATCAGGAATTGAAAAAAGCAGGTCTGAAAGTAACCCTGCCACGCATTAAAATTCTTCAGCTTCTGGAGAATGCGGCTGCGCATCATATGAGTGCAGAGGATGTGTACAAGGCGTTACTGGAAGCGGGGGAAGATGTAGGTCTTGCTACTGTATACCGTGTATTGACTCAGTTTGAGTCTGCAGGCTTGGTTGTACGTCATAATTTTGATGGCGGCCATGCGGTCTTTGAGTTGGCAAAAGACGAACATCATGACCATATTGTTTGTGTCGACAGTGGTGAGGTGATTGAATTCTTTGATCCTGAGATCGAACGTCGTCAGCATGAAATTGTCGCTGAGCACGGTTACGAATTAGTGGATCACTCATTGGTTTTATATGTCCGCAAGAAAGACAGTTAATTTTTCATGCGGCACCTGAAAGCCCGTCCCCTGCAAGGGGGCGGGCTTTTTTTTGGCTATCGTAGTCGTTGGGGGAAATGAGTCGGTATCAGACCCGGTGCTTTGTTAGCGGCGAAAGCAGTAATACTGCATAGAGACTGGCACCCAGTGCTACGGCAACTAATGCCAAAACATCTGTTGTTGTTTGGACATAGCTGAGCTTTGACAGTGTTAGCGCTGGTGCAAGCAGCGCCGCGATGATACCGATGCCCGCGCTTAGCCAATAAACATAGCCAGGTACTGAGCCCTTTTTGTTTCGTCCCACCCATTGGGTGATCAGCAATAACATGACCAGCAGTAATAATAGCGGCCAGTAGGGTTTAAGGCTGTACATTACAATGGTGATGATGCCTGAAAATGTCATGGTTTAGCCTCCTATACCTGACCGTTAAGCATGGCGTAATACGCGGGTTGCAGCATCTTCTCTTTCATCACCCATACCGCCCATGATTCTTCTGTCGGATCGATAAAGGAGAAGGAGGGCATCAGTTCACCGCCATAACCAAATTCAGCCAGTATCGCTTTGCCGATGGACGTAATTAGCGGGCATGAGGTGTAGCCATCGTATTTAGCGGCTAAAGGGCGATCTGCCAGGTAAGACAGAATATTGGCTTCAGCAACCGGAGCCTGTTTTTTGACGCTGGCTGCGGTTTTGCCGAAAGGTGTGCCGATTACGTCGCCAACCCCGAAGATTTCCGGGTAGCGGCGGTGCTGCAGGCTGTATTGATCAATCTCCAGCCACTGGTGCGCCATAGGCCCTTCCTGCCAGGCAAGCACACTGTATCGGATCGCATCCGGTGCGCTCATGGGTGGGACGATGTGAATAAAGTCATAGGCTTCCTGCTGGCGTTGACCGTTTGCCGTGGTGAAGGTGGCTTCTTGTTTCTCCACGTCAATGGCGGTGAGCACACGCTGGTCATATAGATTCACATTTTGTTCCTGCCAGCGATTCAGAACAAAATCGTTGTACACAGGGACAGAGAAAACCTTGTTTTGGAACGGTGTAAAGAAGTCGACCTGAAAAGCATCCCGTTTGCCGGTATCCTCAAGACGGGACAGCGTGGTGAAGATCATTTTCAGCGGTGCACCGGCACATTTGATCGGGGTGTCGCTCAGGGTGAAGAGCGCCCGGCCTTCTCCTGCACTGATCAGGGATTCAATCTGCCGGTTAGTGGCTGTAGCACCTTCGGCGCTGGCGTAGACGCTGCCAATACCCTTTTGCCCAACCAGATCCGGGCTCATCCCTTCAATCTCAGAGTAGTTCAGCTGACAGCCGGTAGCGATCACCAGCAGGTCATACTCCAGAGTCTGACCATCTTCAAGTCTGACGGCACGTTTAGCCGGAAAGAGCTCTGCCACATCTGATGGGATCCAGCTTATCTCAGAAGGCAGCCAGTTACGGGTTGGCGTGGCGACTTGCTCTGTTTGCCAAAGGCCGGAGGCGATCAGGGTATAGCCTGGCTGGTAGTAGTGTTGCGGGCGTTTACCGACGATGGTGATGCTGGCACCGGACAGGGCGTTATTCAGGCGGTTGGCCATAGCAGTCCCGGCGGCCCCCGCTCCTAAAATCAGAATGCGGGCCTGGGTTTTCTGTCGGGCAAAAGCGATACCAAAGGGCAGAACCGAAGCTGCAGCCCCGCCTATTCCCCATTTGATAAATTGCCGACGTCCGGGATTGTAGCTGGGGTGTTTCAATGGGGGCATTTGAGCTCCTCCGTTGACGTTCATATTTTATTTAGTTATATCTTTATTAGAATTAGTTTTAATAAGCTTAGATTATGGATGCTTGATGTGAAATCTCAAGTTTTCCGCCTAGTCATTTTGTCGCACCCGTCAGATAGACAGGGGCGACTCAGAAAAGCAAAGAGGTTTTCAGGTGAAAAAACGAATGATGGTTTTGGCTCTGATCTCATCGTCTCTGATGTTTTGCGGAGCACTGTGGGCATCTGAGCTGGGAGTAACGCCCGTGCAGGCGTATGAGATGAACAAAGATGGGCAGGCACCGGTGTTGCTGGTTGATGTACGTGATCCGGTAGAGATTATGTTTGTTGGCTTTACCGATGAGGTGGATCTGAATATTCCCTTTCTGATGGTGGATCGCCAAGAGTGGGATGAGAAGAAAAACCGTTTTCGCCTTTACCGTAATCCTGATTTTGTAGAGCAGATTGAACAGGCGCTTAAGGCGAGGGGGCTGGATAAAACAGCGACAATTATCACGATGTGCCGTTCCGGTAGTGAACGAGGTTTGCCAAGTGCGCAATATCTAAGAGATCAGGGGTTTAAAAATGCCCGCTATGTGATTAATGGTTTTCAGGGTGGTTCGCTGAAAGCCGGTGAGCACAAGGGTATGCGGATTAAAAATGGCTGGCAAAACTCAGGCCTGCCTTGGGGCGCAAAACCTAATCCGGATAAAATATATCGGGCAGATAAGAGACAGCCCTGACTTATTTTTATTACTTTTATAAAAGCTGCCCGGCGGGTCAGACCTGTGTCTTCTCTTTGCTGGTGGACAGCATCTCGGCGGCGTGAGCCAGAGTTTGTTCGGTAAGATCTACACCTCCCAGCATACGGGCCAGCTCTGTTACTCTGTCCTGATCGGTCAGCCAGTTCATCTGAGACTTCGTGGTGTCTTTTGTGCTGTGCTTGCTGATATGCAGGTGCTGATCACCCTGGGCAGCGACCTGTGGCAGGTGGGTTACCGACAGAATTTGACCCTTTTTTGCCAGGTTGTGCAGGAGTTTGCCGACAATTTCCGCTGTACCACCGCTGATGCCCACATCCACTTCATCGAACACCAGTGTTGGAATGGTTGACGTTTGGGCGGTGACCACCTGTATTGCCAGGCTGATACGGGACAGCTCGCCGCCGGAAGCGATCTTGACCATGGGCTTTGCAGGTTGGCCCGGATTGGTGCTGATCATAAATTCCACATCATCTGTGCCGGTGGGTTGGAACTGCTCACTGTTTTTGATCGAAACTTCAAAGTGAGCATTGCTCATGCCCAGCTGAGCCAGTTGTTCGTTGATGTTCTTATTCAGCTTCCGGGCAAATTGTTGACGCTTCTGGTTGAGTTTTGCAGCATGCTCTCGGTATTGATGGGTGAGCTGATCCAGTTGTTCTGCAAGTTGATCGATGTTTTGGGGGCCGCTCTCGATATTGTCCAGTTCTGCTCTCAGGGTCAGGCTGTGGCTGTATAATTCTTCTGGGGTAATGTGGTGCTTGCGAGCCAGTTGATAAATGGAGGAGAGGCGCTCTTCCACAAACTGCAGGCGCTCCGGGTCCAACTCGCAGCGTTCAATAAAGTAGCTGAGCTCCCTGGATGCTTCCTCAACCTGAATTAGGGCATCATTGAGCATTTGGGCAACATTAGTCAGCTGCGGGTCCTGTGAGGGGATCTGTCCCAGACGTTGACAGGCATGATTTAATGCCTGACGGGCGCCACCATCATCGCCATCACAGAGATCAAGGGTCGCCTGACCCTCAGAGATCAGTGTTTCAGCATTGGCCAGTGCCTGTTGCTCATTTTCAAGCCCCTGAAGTTCGCCTTCCTCAAGCCCCAGTTGCTCCAGTTCTTCAACCTGATAGCGCAACAGCTCAAGGCGAGCCTGTTGCTCGCTGTCCTGGGCTTTCAGTTGTTCAAGCTGTTTGCGTACCTGTTGCCAGTCTTTATACAGAGAGCGCTGCCGGGTGACGTTTTTTTCCAGATGCCCGAACTCATCCAGTAGGACCAGATGAGTCTCCTTGCGCAATAGTGACTGGTGCTCATGCTGGCCATGAATATCGATCAGATGACTGCCGAGTTGTTTCAGTAGTTGAGCTGAACATGGCTGACCGTTAATCCAGGCTTTGGAGCGGCCGTTCGAATGAATAATGCGGCGAAGTACGCATTCACACGCGTGCTCTTCATCGGTGAGCTCCTGTTCCTGTAGCCAGTGTTGAGCTTGCGGCAGAGCTGTAATATCAAAGTGGGCGTGAATTTCAGCTTTTGATGCGCTGTGCCGCACGCTGTCAGCGTCTGCTCGGTCACCTAATGCCAAGCCCAGGGCATCCAGCAGGATCGATTTACCAGCACCGGTTTCACCTGTGATTACGGTCATGCCTGAGGGCAGATCGAGCTCCAAGTGTTCTACTATAGCCAGATTATTGATCGCCAAATAGGTCAGCATCAGTGCATCCTCGTGCCGGCTGCTTACGCCGGATTCATAGATAAAGCCGCATTAGTTGGGGTGTTCAGTCCGTGATCATCGCTTAAAGGATTGATCATGGCTATTTATACAGTATTTTTACTGTAAGGGGCAAACATTGACATCAGGAGGGTGGCAGCTTATTTCTCCTCTGTCTCTGAGAGTCTGCCCCAGAAAGCATTTTTTAATCAAATGCTGCATTTCTGGGGAATTAGCCCGGTATAAGGGTTGAAAAAAAATGGGCCAACCCAATATAGCTCAGCAATTGGTGATAACAGATCTGAAGTGAGAGAAACTGACGCAATGACAACTGAAGAGCAGAAAAAGACCGCACAGGACGAGCTGGATCAGGCTCAGCAGACTGCCGAAGATGCGCAGGCTACCCCGGAAAATCTTATTGAAGGTGATGTGGTAGATGCTACCGCAGAAGCTGATACCAACGAGGTTGCAGCCCTTGAGGAACAGCTTGCGCAGGCTAAAGATCAGGTACTGCGTGCTCATGCTGATGCTCAGAACGCCCGTCGTCGTGCTGAACAGGATGTGGAAAAAGCACATAAGTTCGCACTGGAAAAGTTTACTAAAGAATTGCTACCCGTTATCGACAGTCTGGAGCGTGCCATTGAGGCTTTCGACCAGAACGATGCCCCTGCGGCACTTCGGGAAGGTGTAGAGATGACGCTGAGTATGTTTGTCAGCACTCTGGACAAGTTCAATGTGGAGCCCGTTAATCCACAAGGTGAACCCTTTGACCCTCAGTTCCATGAAGCGATGTCGATGGTGCCTAACCCTGAGGTGGAGCCAAATACTGTAATTGCGGTTATGCAGAAAGGCTACCTGCTGAATGGCCGCTTGGTTCGCCCTGCGATGGTGATGGTTTCCAAGGCGGCGTAGTGTCGGAATAAATGTAAGAAAATTAATCTGCAGGCCTTGAAAGAAATCGCAAAGGCCGCATATAGCAGTTAAATGCAAAGAAAAGTGGCGAAAAGCGCAGCTAAAGCCGCTAAGTCTACAGAATTAGATTGAAAGACCGGAGAATATTATGGGCCGCATTATCGGTATCGACTTAGGTACAACCAACTCTTGTGTTGCTGTAATGGATGGCGAAAAAGCCAAGGTGATTGAGAACGCTGAAGGCGATCGCACCACCCCATCAATTATCGCTTTCACTGAAGACAACGAAACACTGGTAGGCCAGTCTGCCAAACGTCAGGCAGTGACAAACCCGAATAATACTCTGTTTGCGGTTAAGCGCCTGATTGGCCGTCGGTTTGAAGATGATGTTGTACAGAAAGACATCAAAATGGTGCCTTATACCATCTCTAAAGCTGACAATGGCGATGCCTGGGTTGAGGTAAAAGGCGACAAGAAAGCACCGCCTCAAATCTCTGCAGAAGTTCTGAAGAAAATGAAGAAAACTGCAGAAGACTATCTGGGTGAAGAAGTAACTGAAGCTGTTATTACGGTTCCTGCATACTTCAACGACTCCCAGCGTCAGGCTACTAAAGATGCCGGTAAGATTGCCGGTCTGGAAGTTAAGCGGATCATCAATGAGCCAACCGCTGCTGCTCTGGCATACGGTATGGACAAAGCCCGTGGCGACCGTACTGTAGCGGTATACGATCTGGGTGGTGGTACGTTTGATATCTCTATCATTGAGATCGCAGAAGTCGACGGCGAGCACCAGTTTGAAGTGCTGGCGACTAACGGTGACACCTTCCTGGGTGGTGAGGATTTCGATCTGGCGGTGATCAACTACCTGGCAGACGAATTCAAGAAAGAGTCCGGTATCGATCTGCATAATGATCCTCTGGCTCTGCAGCGTTTGAAAGAAGCAGGCGAGAAAGCGAAGATCGAACTTTCTACCAGTCAGCAAAGTGATGTGAACCTACCGTATATTACGGCTGATGCAACAGGTCCTAAACACTTAAACGTTAAACTGACCCGTGCGAAACTGGAGTCTTTGGTAGAAGATCTGGTTCAGCGCTCTCTGGCACCGTGTGAAATCGCTCTGAAAGATGCGGGCCTGTCCACGTCTGAAATTGATGATGTGATCCTGGTAGGCGGTCAGACCCGTATGCCTCAGGTGCAGGCGAAAGTTGCTGAGTTCTTCGGCAAAGAGCCACGTAAAGATGTTAACCCTGACGAAGCGGTAGCAATCGGTGCTTCAATTCAGGGTGGTGTACTGGCCGGTGACGTGAAAGACGTGCTGCTGCTGGACGTAACACCTCTAACGCTGGGTATCGAAACCATGGGTGGCGTTGCGACCCCTGTTATCGATAAAAACACCACGATTCCGACTAAGAAATCTCAGGTGTTCTCGACTGCAGACGACAATCAGACCGCTGTAACTATTCACGTGGTGCAGGGTGAACGTAAGCAGGCGACTCAGAACAAATCTCTGGGCCGTTTCGATCTGGCGGATATTCCACCGGCTCCACGTGGTGTGCCTCAGGTTGAAGTTACTTTCGACATCGACGCGAACGGTATTCTGAATGTTAGCGCGAAAGACAAGGCGACCGGTAAAGAGCAGTCCATTGTGATTAAGGCTTCTTCTGGTCTGTCGGATGACGAAGTAGATCAAATGGTTCAGGATGCGGAAGCAAACGCTGAAGCAGATAAGAAGTTTGAAGAACTGGTGCAAACCCGTAATCAGGGTGACACCATGCTGCATGCTACTAAGAAAACCTTAGAGGAAGCTGGCGACAAGGCGACAGCTGAAGAGAAAGAGAAGATCGAAGCGGCGATTAAAGATCTGGAAGAAGCACTGAAAGGTGATGATGCGGACGATATCAAAGCTAAGACTAATGCTCTGACGGAAGCTTCCGGTGAGCTGGCTCAAAAGCTCTACGCTGAGCAGGCTGCTGAAGCCCAGCAGGGTGAAGGTGGCGAGCAGGCTGCTGACCAGGGTTCTGCTAAAGCAGATGATGTGGTTGACGCTGAGTTCGAAGAAGTTAAAGACGACAAAAAATAAGTCGTTTTAAGCTAAGGAATGTAAGAACGCGGGAGACTCTCCCGCGTTCTTGTATCCGAACCTTTTTCAGCTCCCTTTCCTCTTTCATAACCTATGGTTAGCTAGCAATGTCAAAACGTGATTACTACGAGATTCTGGGTGTTTCCAAGGATGACGACGAAAAAGCCATTAAAAAGGCTTATCGTCGCTTGGCGATGAAATATCATCCGGACCGTAACCCGGATGACGAAGAAGCGGCGGAGAAATTTCGTGAAGCGACTGAGGCTTACGATGTTCTGACGACCCCGGAAAAACGTTCAGCTTATGACCAGTATGGCCATGCCGGTGTTGATGGTCAGGCAGGCTACGGCGGAGGTGGTTTCGGTGGCGGCGGTGCCGGTGGTTTTGGTGATATTTTCGGTGACGTATTCGGTGATATTTTTGGTGGTGGCGGTGGCCGTCATGATCCGAGTGCACCTCAGCGTGGATCTGACCTGAGGTATCGCCTGGACCTGAATCTGGAAGAAGCTGTACATGGCACAACGGTCAGCATTAAAGTGCCGACACTGGTCGAGTGCGATAGCTGTCATGGTTCCGGCTCTGCAGACGGTTCTGCTCCTGTGACCTGTTCCACCTGTGGTGGTCATGGTCAGGTGCGTATGCAGCAGGGTTTCTTCTCTGTGCAGCAGACTTGTCCGAGCTGTCATGGTCGGGGTACTGAAATTAAGAACCCTTGCCGCAAGTGTCATGGTGATGGTCGCATCCAAGAGCAGAAGACCCTGTCCGTTAAGATTCCGCCAGGTGTTGATACCGGTGATCGCATTCGCCTTTCCGGTGAGGGTGAAGCGGGTGCCAATGGTGGGCCTGCCGGTGATCTTTATGTTCAGGTTAGTGTGCGTCAGCATGAGATTTTTGAGCGTGATGGCCGAGACCTGTACTGTGAAGTGCCGGTTTCCTTTGTGGATGCTGCTCTTGGTGGTGAGCTTGAGGTGCCGACTCTGGATGGTCGCGTTAAGCTGAAGATTCCGGCGGAAACTCAGACAGGTAAGCTGTTCCGGTTACGGGGTAAAGGCGTTAAGCCTGTTCGTGGTGGTGCGCAGGGTGATCTGTTATGTAAGGTTCTGGTGGAAACGCCGGTGGATCTTACGGACCGCCAGAAAGAGCTGCTGCGTGAGTTCAAGGAAAGCATGGAAGATACCCAGGGCCGTCATTCACCAAAAACCAACAGCTGGTTTGATTCGGTGAAAAAGTTCTTTGAAGACTTTAAGAACTAAGCGTTAAAATCAGGCTAAGCAGGAAGCATTGTTCGTAGTGATAGTTTTGTATCATTGTGGACAGCTTCCTGTTTTTATTTCTGTATTATCTTTTGGTATTTGTTTTCTCCCCCCGGTTAAGGGGTATCTGACTTGAGGTGAGTTATGGCACCTGTTCAACTGGATTCACAGGCCTTATGGCGTGAGATCCAAGAGGAAGCCCGCCTGGAAGCTGAGCGGGAGCCGTTCCTGGCAAGTTATTTTCACAGTACCATCATTGGGCATAATGATCTTGCCGGCGCGTTATCCTATCTGTTGGCGATGAAGCTTGGCGATGATGTCCTGTCCGCTGTCAGTGTTCGTGAGCTGATCGAAGAGGCCTTCGAAAGTGAGTGCCAGATTATTCGTTCAACCTGTCAGGATATTGTGGCGGTTCGTGAACGCGATCCGGCAATTACTAAGCTTTCTACTGTATTGCTCTATCTGAAGGGCTTTCATGCGTTGCAGGCTTATCGCGTAGCGCACTGTATGTGGTGCCATGGCCGTCGCTCTATGGCGCTTTATCTGCAGAGTCGCATCAGTCAGGTATTTCAGGTTGATATTCATCCGGCGGCTAAAATCGGACGCGGCGTAATGTTTGATCATGCAACCGGTATCGTGATCGGTGAAACCTGTGTGATCGAAGATGATGTTTCTATTTTGCAGAATGTCACCTTGGGTGGAACCGGTAAAGATTGTGGTGATCGTCATCCTAAAATTCGTGAAGGCGTCCTGATTGCGGCAGGAGCCAAGATCTTCGGTAATATTGAGATCGGTGCCGGTGCCAAAGTCGGTGGCGGCTCTGTGGTGCTGGAAGATGTACCGCCGCACACAACGGTTGTGGGCGTGCCGGCGAAAATTGTGGGCAGCTCAGGCTGCGAGAAACCTGCGCTGGATATGAATCAGCAAATCTCTAATTCCGAATAGCCACGTAAGCTGCTTTATTAAGCGTTTTATCAAGAGAAGTATAAAAGGATATCAAGATGATTAAAGTAGCCGTAATCGGTGCCGCAGGTCGTATGGGTAAAACCAATATTGAAGCGATCACACAAGCTGAAGGCGTTACGCTGGGTGCCGCTATTGTCGAGTCGGATAGCAGTCTGATCGGTGTTGATGCCGGTGAAATGGCGGGTGTTGGTAAGCTTGGGGTATCGGTTGTTGGTTCTCTTGAGGCCGCGAAGGATGACTTCGATGTCCTGATCGATTTTACCGCACCCCAGGTTACCCTGGCTAACCTGGCCTTCTGTGCTGAGCATGACAAAAAGATTGTTATTGGTACGACAGGGCTGAACGAGCAGGAGAAGGCTGAGCTGGAATCCTTTGCTGATAAAGTAGCGATCATGTTTGCACCTAACATGAGTGTGGGCGTGAATGTCACTTTGAAATTGTTGGAAATGGCGGCCAGTGTGTTGGGTGATGATTATGATGTGGAGATTATCGAGGCCCACCATCGTCATAAGGTAGACTCGCCATCCGGCACGGCACTTTGTATGGGTGAGGCCGTAGCTGATGCCTTGGGTCGTGACCTGAAAGAGTGCGCCGTGTATGGTCGTGAAGGCCAGATTGGCCCGCGTACGCAAAAAGAGATCGGTTTTGAAACGATTCGTGCCGGTGATGTGGTTGGAGATCACACGGTTCTGTTTGCTACTGAAGGTGAGCGAGTAGAGATTACTCATAAAGCCTCCAGTCGTATGACGTTTGCTAAGGGTGCTGTTCGTGCCTGTAACTGGCTGGCCAATAAAGAAAAGGGCCTGTTTGATATGCAGGATGTGCTGAGCCTGAAGTAAAGTTTGGTTCAGTGTGAACTGGCTGCAGCCCCTATGTTTTCAGGCTTCCTGAAAAATAAGGCAAAGGAAGTCATGGACGCGGCGGGCGAAATTGCCTAAAATATGGCGGATTACTGGCCAGACTCAGGGCCAAATCACACCAAATTATAAAAAAGCGGGATGGAACTATGTTTCATCTCGCTTTTTTGCAGCTGTAGGTCGAGGTTTTGCAGTAATAACCTTTACAGTGCAGAGCTTATCAGATCAGAATCGCGCGACGGGAGGAGGTTGACTTGAACAGACCAGCCATATTGGCCCTTGAAGACGGAAGTGTATTTCAGGGTGTGGCCATTGGTAATGATGGCATCACCAGTGGTGAGGTGGTATTTAACACCTCAATGACCGGATATCAGGAAATCCTGACGGATCCATCCTATACCAAACAGATTGTTACCCTCACGTATCCTCACATTGGCAACACGGGCACGAACAGCGAAGATGTTGAGTCTGATAGTGTTTGTGCTTCTGGCCTTATTATTCGTGATCTGCCTCTGCTGGCCAGCAGCTTCCGCAACCAGAAATCACTGGATGACTACCTGAAAGAGAACGGCATTGTTGCGATAGCTGATATTGATACCCGCCGCCTGACCCGGATTCTTCGTGAAAAAGGCTCACTGCGTGGTGCTATCGTTGCCGGAAGTGATGTTTCTGAAGCACAGGCTCTGGAAGCGGCTAAGGCGTTTCCTGGTCTGAAGGGCATGGATCTGGCCAAAGAAGTGACTACCCGTCAGTCATACCGCTGGAACCAGTCAAGCTGGGAACTGGGCAAGGGTTATGCTCATCGCGATGACAGCGATCTACCTATGCATGTGGTGGCCTATGACTACGGTGTGAAATACAACATTTTGCGTATGTTGGTTGAGCGCGGCTGCCAACTGACCGTTGTTCCGGCACAAACTCCTGCGAGTGAGGTTTTGGCACTTAATCCGGATGGTGTTTTCCTGTCCAACGGCCCCGGTGATCCGGAGCCATGTGATTACGCCATCACAGCGATTAAAGAGCTTCTGGAAACCGATATTCCTGTATTTGGCATCTGTCTGGGCCACCAGCTGCTGGCGCTGGCCAGTGGTGCGAAAACTGAAAAAATGAAGTTCGGTCACCACGGTGCCAACCATCCGGTGCAGAGTCTGGACGACAAAACGGTCATGATCACCAGTCAGAACCACGGTTTTGCGGTTGACGAAAGCAGCTTGCCAGGCAATCTGCGTACGACGCACAAATCGCTTTTTGATGGTTCTCTGCAAGGTATTGAGCGTACCGATAAGAAAGCGTTCAGCTTCCAGGGGCACCCTGAAGCAAGCCCCGGCCCACGCGATGTAGCACCTCTGTTCGATCGTTTTATCGATAACATCAAGGACTATGTGGAAAAGCGCGGTTAACAGTATTTGATGCGACCCGGTTAGCCGGGTTCATGATGCTGAACTGATACCAACCGAATTTTTAGTGTGTGAGCGACCATGCCAAAACGTACCGACATAGAAAGTATTCTGATTCTGGGCGCAGGCCCAATCATCATTGGTCAGGCCTGTGAGTTTGACTATTCCGGCGCACAGGCTTGTAAAGCCCTGCGTGAAGAGGGTTACCGTGTCATTCTGGTGAACTCTAATCCGGCAACGATTATGACCGATCCGACGATGGCGGATGCAACCTACATCGAGCCAATTACCTGGCAAACCGTTGCGAAGATCATCGAAAAAGAGCGCCCGGATGCTGTTTTGCCGACCATGGGTGGCCAGACTGCTCTGAACTGTGCGTTGGATCTTGAAAAGCACGGTGTTCTAGAAGAGTTTGGCGTTGAGATGATTGGCGCGAATGCCGATACCATCGATAAAGCAGAAAATCGTGAGCGTTTTGACCAGGCGATGAAAAACATCGGTCTGGAGTGCCCGCGTGCAGATATTGCGCATACCATGGAGGAAGCCTGGGATGTACAGTCCACACTGGGCTTTCCGTGCATTATCCGTCCTTCTTTCACTATGGGTGGTACCGGCGGCGGTATCGCGTATAACAAAGAAGAATTTGAAGAGATCTGTACCCGTGGCCTTGATCTGTCACCCACCAGTGAGTTATTGATCGACGAATCTCTGATCGGTTGGAAAGAATACGAGATGGAGGTTGTACGTGATAAAAACGACAACTGCATCATCGTATGTGCCATCGAGAACTTTGATGCTATGGGTGTACATACCGGTGATTCCATCACTGTTGCCCCGGCACAGACCCTGACCGATAAAGAATACCAGATCATGCGTGACGCCTCCCTGGCGGTACTGCGTGAAATCGGTGTAGAGACTGGTGGTTCTAACGTTCAGTTCGGTATGGATCCCAAAACCGGTCGTATGGTCGTAATTGAGATGAATCCGCGTGTTTCCCGCTCGTCGGCGCTGGCATCAAAAGCAACAGGCTTCCCTATTGCTAAAATTGCCGCAAAACTAGCAGTGGGTTATACCCTGGATGAGCTGCAGAATGATATTACGGGTGGTCGTACGCCTGCATCATTCGAGCCGTCTATTGATTATGTTGTGACTAAAATCCCTCGTTTCACCTTCGAGAAATTCCCTCAGGCTAACGACCGCCTGACTACTCAGATGAAATCTGTGGGTGAAGTGATGGCCATTGGTCGTACACTTCAGGAGTCGATGCAGAAAGCGCTGCGTGGTTTGGAAGTAGGCTCTAACGGCTTTGATCCGATTCTGGATACTTCTGAAGAAGATCATCTGGACAAGTTGAAAGGTGAACTGCAGAACCCAGGTGCCGATCGTATCTGGTATATCGGTGACGCTTTCCGCCTGGGTATGACCGTTGAAGAACTTTATGCGGTAACCGGTGTTGATCCATGGTTCCTGGTTCAGATCGAAGACATTATTAAAGATGAACAGCGTGTAGCTAAGATGGGCATGGCAGACCTGTCTGAAGATGTGATCTTCCGCCTGAAGCGTAAAGGCTTCTCAGATGCTCGTCTTGCTGACTTACTGGATGTTTCTGAAAAAGAGTTCCGTAAACTGCGTCAGAAGCTAGGTGTTCGTCCGGTTTACAAGCGCGTTGATACCTGTGCTGCAGAATTCGCTTCCGATACCGCTTATATGTACTCCACTTATGAAGAAGAGTGTGAGGCAGACCCAAGTGATCGTGAGAAGATCATGGTAATTGGTGGTGGCCCTAACCGTATTGGTCAGGGTATCGAGTTCGACTACTGCTGTGTACATGCAGCTCTGGCCGCCCGTGAAGACGGTTACGAAACCATCATGGTGAACTGTAACCCAGAAACGGTTTCCACAGACTACGATACTTCTGATCGCCTGTTTTTCGAGCCGATCACTTTAGAAGATGTGTTGGAAATTGTTGATAAAGAGCAACCAAAAGGCGTGATCGTGCAGTTTGGTGGCCAGACGCCACTGAAACTTGCCCGAGAACTGGAAGCGGCTGGTGTACCTATTATTGGTACTACGCCTGATGCAATTGACCGGGCAGAAGACCGTGAGCGCTTCCAGAAAATGATTGAGCGCCTGGAGCTTAAGCAGCCGCCTAATGCGACAGCCCGTAGCCTAGACGAAGCACTGTTGCTGGCTCAGAAAATCGGTTATCCACTGGTTGTTCGCCCGTCCTATGTTCTGGGTGGCCGTGCGATGGAGATCGTATACAGCGATGAAGAGCTGAATCGCTACATGAATACTGCAGTTAAGGTGTCTAATGACAGCCCGGTTCTGCTGGATCACTTCCTGAATGCTGCGATTGAAATTGATGTTGATGCGGTTTCAGACGGTAAGCAGGTGGTTATCGGCAGTATTATGCAGCACATTGAGCAGGCCGGTGTTCACTCCGGTGACTCAGCTTGTTCTCTGCCTCCTTACAGCCTGCCATCTGATGTTCAGGATCAGATGCGCGATATGATTAAACGGATGGCTTTGGAGCTGGGTGTTGTCGGTCTGATGAACGTTCAGCTGGCGTGGCAGGATGGTGAGATCTATGTGATCGAAGTGAACCCTCGTGCATCCCGTACTGTGCCATTTGTTTCCAAGTGCATCGGCACATCGCTGGCGAAAATTGCGGCGCGTTGTATGACAGGAATATCTCTGGAAGAGCAAGGCTTTACCAAAGAGATCATTCCAACATTGTTTAACGTAAAAGAAGCTGTATTCCCGTTCAACAAGTTCCAGGGCGTTGATCCGATTCTGAGCCCTGAGATGAAGTCTACCGGTGAGGTGATGGGAACTGGTGATACCTTTGCTGAGGCTTTCCTGAAAGCTCAACAAGGTGCCGGTGAACAGATGCCACGGGATGGTGGTCGTGCCATTCTTAGTGTTCGTGAAGCCGACAAGGCAGCGGTTCTGGACGTTGCTAAATCTCTGCAGAAGCTGGGTTTTGAACTGCTGGCAACCCGTGGTACTGCAAAAGTTCTGGAAGATGCAAATATTCCGGTTCAGGTTGTCAACAAGGTGAACGAAGGCCGTCCTCACCTGGTGGATATGCTGAAAAATGATGAAATTTCCTATGTGCTGAATACGACCGAAGGCCGTAAAGCGATTGCTGACTCGTCTACTATACGTCGTACAGCGCTGCAGCATAAAGTTGCTTATACGACAACGCTGGCGGCCGCTAAAGCAGTATGCATGGCACTGGAGTATGGTGACGAGATCAATGTACGCCGCCTGCAGGACATCCACTCAGGAGTAAACGCATGAAGCGATATCCAATGACGGTCGATGGCGAGAAACGTCTTCGGGCAGAACTGGACGATCTGAAATCTGTTCAACGCCCAAAGGTTATTGAAGCCATTGCCGAAGCCCGTGAACATGGCGACCTGAAAGAGAATGCTGAGTATCATGCCGCACGCGAGCAGCAAGGCTTTATTGAAGGTCGTATCCAGGAACTGGAAGGCAAGCTGTCTACCGCTCAGGTTATTGATATTTCGACAATACCTAAAAGCGGTAAGGTAATTTTTGGCACTACGACAGATCTCTATAATCTGGATACTGAAGAAGAAGTGCGCTACCAGATTGTTGGTGATGATGAGGCGGATATTAAAGCCGGTAAAATTTCGGTGAATTCCCCCATTGCACGAGCTCTTATTGGCAAGGAAGAAGGTGATGTCGTTGTCGTCGTCACGCCGGGTGGTGAAGTGGAGTACGAAATTTCAGAAGTGCACCACATCTAAAAATAAGGGGGGCAATTTGCCCCCTTATTCTATTTTCACCGTAGAGTGTCTGAGAGGTTACAGGGAGTACGGATTGCGTTCGTATCCTGTTAAGCTAAACGGTGACAGGTCCGGTGTTAGCGGTTCAGGTAATGCTGGTAACGTACCAGATTGGATAGCTTAGCATTCTGCTCTTTCGCTTTACGGAAGAGTATGGCCATTTTACCTATGGTTTGAACGAGTTCTGCGCCGGTTTCTTTACGGATCTCTTCGATCAGAAGCACTTTACTTTCACGGTCTGCAACGCTGATCCGTACTTTGATGAGTTCATGGTCGGTCAGTGCGCGATCAACTTCGGCCAATAATGCCTCGCTCAGTCCGTTTTCAGAAACAATCACCACTGGATTGAGGTGGTGGGCAATAGAGCGGTACTGTTTTTTAACTGCAGATGTCAGGGACATAAAACTTCCAGAGGTGCTTGCCTTGAATTTGGCTTGTGTAAAACCCACATTGTAGCTAAGTGCGGAGCGGATGGTAATCTCTGACAGAGGTTTGTTTACAGGAAATTTTTGTGGCTAGATCAAAAACCAGCGCCGGTTGGCTGAAAGAACACTTTGATGACCGTTATGTGCAAAAATCCCGGGATGATGGTTATCGCTCCAGAGCCAGCTATAAGTTGTTGGAACTGGATGAGAAAGACCGGCTTTTCCGATCCGGCATGACGGTTGTGGATCTTGGAGCAGCCCCTGGTGGCTGGTCTCAGATTGCCATTGAAAAAGTGGGTGAGTCGGGTGTGGTTATCGCCTCAGATATTCTTGAGATGGAGCCCATCGCTGATGTGACCTTTATTCAGGGAGACTTTACTGAAGATAAGGTTTACGACGAGATTATGGCGGCTATCGGAAATCGACCGGTGGATATGGTTATTTCTGATATGGCACCCAATTTGAGTGGCATGTCGGCAATGGATCAGCCTCGGGCGATGTATCTGGTAGAGTTGGCGCTGGACTTAGCTTCCCGCACACTCAAAAAAGAAGGTACATTTCTGGCCAAGGTTTTTCAGGGGGAAGGCTTCGATGCTTACCTGAAAGAACTGAAAAGCCAGTTTAAAACAGTGATTACAAGAAAGCCGGATGCCTCAAGGGCAAGGTCCAGAGAAGTTTATCTTCTTGCGAAAGGATTTAAAGGCTAAACCCTGGTCGGATGGTTGAACCGATTGGAGTATAGTATTGTCTATTAAGGATCCTGAAATGCAGGCAATCAAAGCGATCAAACAGAGGGTGAGCCCTTGAACGATATGGCAAAAAATTTAATTCTGTGGTTGATTATCGCTGCAGTGTTATTAACAGTTTTTAATAATTTCAGTGTTGATTCATCACCGCTGCGCATGAACTACACCGACTTCATTGAAGAAGTTCAGCGTGATCAAGTGCGCAAAATTGTGGTGGACGGTTATGTGATCTCCGGTGAGCGCATTGACGGTAGTCGTTTTGAGACGATTCGTCCGGCGGTTCAGGATCCTAAATTAATGGATGACCTGATTCAGCATCAGGTGACGGTTGAAGGTCGTCAACCCGAACAGCAAAGTGTCTGGTCCCGTTTGCTGGTGGCCAGTTTCCCTATCCTGATTATTCTTGCGATCTTTTTCTTCTTTATGCGCCAGATGCAGGGCGGTGGCGGTGGTGGCAAAGGCCCCATGAGCTTTGGCAAGTCTAAAGCACGCCTGCTGCCACAGGATCAGATCAAAACGACGTTTGCTGATGTCGCTGGTGTTGATGAAGCGAAAGAAGAAGTTAAAGAGCTAGTGGACTTCCTGCGTGATCCTGGCAAATTTCAGCGCCTGGGCGGTAAGATTCCTCGTGGTGTGCTTATGGTTGGGCAGCCGGGTACCGGTAAGACGATGCTGGCAAAAGCGATTGCCGGCGAAGCCAAAGTGCCGTTCTTTACCATTTCCGGTTCAGACTTTGTTGAAATGTTTGTGGGTGTGGGTGCATCCCGTGTCCGTGATATGTTTGAACAGGCTAAGAAGCAGGCACCTTGCATCATCTTTATCGATGAGATTGATGCGGTAGGTCGTCAGCGTGGTTCCGGCATGGGTGGCGGCCATGATGAGCGTGAGCAAACACTGAACCAGTTGCTGGTTGAGATGGATGGTTTTGAGGGTAACGAAGGCATTATTGTTATCGCTGCAACTAACCGTCCCGACGTTTTGGATTCGGCGCTGCTACGCCCCGGTCGTTTTGACCGTCAGGTAACCGTTGGTTTGCCGGATATTCGCGGTCGTGAGCAGATTCTAAAAGTACATATGCGTAAAGTGCCGATTGCGGATGATGTTGATCCGGCGATTATCGCCCGTGGTACGCCCGGTTTCTCCGGTGCTGATTTGGCAAACCTGGTGAACGAAGCGGCGCTGTTTGCTGCACGGAGTGATAGCCGTCTGGTGCGCATGGCTGAGTTTGACCTGGCTAAAGACAAAATCATCATGGGTACTGAACGTAAGACTATGGTGATGTCCGAAAAAGAGAAGCTGAACACGGCTTATCACGAAGCCGGGCACGCCATCGTTGGCCGGGTGGTGCCAGAGCATGACCCTGTGTACAAAGTGAGCATTATTCCTCGCGGCCGGGCCTTGGGTGTCACCATGTTCCTGCCGGAAGAGGATCGTTACAGTCAGAGCCGTACCGGTCTTCTGAGCCAGATCTGTAGTCTCTATGGCGGTCGTATTGCTGAAGAGATGACGCTGGGCTTTGATGGCGTTACAACCGGCGCTGCCAATGACATTAAGCGTGCTACAGAAATTGCCCATAGTATGGTGACAAAGTGGGGGCTTTCCCGTGAACTGGGCCCGCTGATGTATGACGAAGATGAGTCTCACCAGTTTCTGGGCGGCGGCGGTGGCGGCGGAGCGGGTAAGTTCTCCTCGGCCGAGATCTCCAGCAAGCTGGATAAAGAAGTACGCAGTGTAATCGATCAGTGCTATGAGCGGGCGATGCAAATCCTGACGGACAACCGGGATAAGTTGGATATGATGGCAAATGCTTTAATGAAGTATGAAACCATTGATGCCAAACAGATCGATGCGATTATGGAAGGTCGTGAACCGGATGCTCCTGAAGGCTGGACAGAAAAAGGTCACGCTGCTGCTGAGTCAAAACCAGATGCAGCAGAGGCATCAAATGTTGCCCCGATAAGACCTGAGGCAGAGGCTGAGAAGCCAGCTGAGGATCCTGCTGCAAAGGCGGAACCTGAATCAGATTCTGATAGTGAGAAGCCTAAAGATCAGGAGTAATATCTGAGTTTCTAATTGCTTGCCTAAGCAGAAGGGCGTGATTTAAAGTGTTTGATTTTAAAGCGGGAAAGCTTGATGTCGAACCTTGAATCACGCCCTTTTTTATTTGGCCGTCATGCGCTGGATCTGAACCAGGTTCAGGTGATGGGCATCCTCAATGTTACACCGGATTCATTCTCTGACGGCGGCCAGTATAACGGACGTGATGCTGCGCTCCGTCACGCTGAAACCATGATCAAGGCAGGGGCAACCCTTATAGATGTTGGTGGTGAGTCTACGCGGCCTGGGGCGGTGGCTGTTTCTGAACAGGAGGAGCTGGATCGTGTGCTACCTGTTGTCGAAGCATTGGCTGGGGAGCTTGGAGCGCTGGTTTCCGTCGATACCAGTACTGCCTCTGTTATTCGCGAATCCGCAAAGGCCGGTGCCAGTCTGATTAACGATGTACGGGCATTGGAAAAAGAGGGTGCTCTGGAGGCAGCCGCAGCCAGTGGGTTACCGGTTTGTCTGATGCATATGCAGGGGCAGCCGCAGACCATGCAGGTTGCACCCTCCTATGCCGATCTGCTGCAGGAAGTAACTGGCTATCTGCAGAAGCGGGCCAATGCCTGCCTTGAGGCGGGCATTTCCCGAGATCGGATTATTCTTGATCCCGGTTATGGCTTTGGTAAAAGTGTTGAGCATAATTGCAGCCTGATTAAGCACTTAAAAGATATTCAGGCGTTAGGCTATCCGCTTCTGACCGGGACATCGAGAAAAAGTATGTTGGGTGCTATTACAGGTAGAGAGATACCTGCAGAGCGCATTACAGCAAGTGTCGCGAGTGCCCTGATCTGTGCCCAGCAGGGTGCATGGATTTTGCGGGTGCATGACGTGGAAGAAACAATTGATGCACTGAAAGTTTATCAGGCAGTGCAGGGAGCAGAATAATAATGAGTCGAAAATATTTTGGCACGGATGGCATTCGGGGGCGTGTAGGTGAAGGCGCTGTGACGGCTGAGTTTATGCTGAAGCTGGGCTGGGCAGCGGGTAAGGTCTTTAACCAGAAGGGTTATAATAAAATTCTGATCGGTAAAGATACCCGCATATCTGGCTATATGTTTGAGTCTGCCCTTGAAGCTGGCCTTTCTGCTGCAGGGGTTGATGTTTACTTGTTAGGGCCGATGCCTACGCCGGGTATTGCCTATCTGACCCGAACATTTCATGCTCAGGCAGGTATTGTGATTAGCGCATCCCATAATCCGTTTGAAGATAACGGTATTAAGTTCTTTTCAGCTCAGGGTACTAAGTTGCCCGATGATGTTGAGGCTGCCATTGAGGCGCAGCTTGATGAAGCTATGGTGACTGTGAGCCCCGATAAGCTAGGAAAAGCGAAGCGGATTGCTGATGCCGCAGGTCGGTATATTGAATTTTGTAAGAGCACATTCCCGAATGACTATGACCTTAATGGTCTGAAGATAGTGCTGGATTGTGCGCATGGTGCGACGTACCACATTGCGCCTTCTGTATTTACAGAATTGGGTGCGGAGGTTGTTGCCATTGGTGCTCAGCCTGACGGGTTGAATATTAACAAAGACGTTGGCTCAACTTCACCGGCAGCCCTGCAGGCCGCTGTGCTTGAGCATCAGGCAGATCTTGGTATTGCGTTTGATGGTGATGGTGATCGGGTTGCCATGGTCGATCAGCAGGGCCATATTCTGGATGGCGATGATCTGCTATATATTATTGCGACGGATATGCAGCGGGAAGATATGCTCTGCGGAGGTGTGGTCGGCACCTTGATGAGTAATTATGGCCTTGAAAAAGCTTTTGCGGAGCTGAATATTCCTTTTAGACGGGCCAAAGTCGGCGATCGATATGTGATGGCTGAGTTAAAAGCAAACGACTGGCGGGTTGGGGGTGAAAACTCAGGCCATATTGTTTGCCAGCATGTGCAGACCACCGGAGACGGTATTGTGTCGGCCCTGCAGGTAATGGCTGCTGTTGCCCGTAGCGGAAAATCGCTCTCTGAACTGCTTCGGCCGTTAAACAAGTTGCCTCAGGTACTGATTAATGTTCGTCTTGGTCAGGCTTCTGCTGAGAATGTGCAGAAATCGGCAGCAGTTAAAGCTAAAATTGCTGAGGTAACACAGGCCCTGGACGGAAGAGGTCGGCTTTTGCTGCGCCCATCCGGTACCGAACCGCTGATTCGAGTGATGACAGAGGGTGAGGACAGGGTTGAAGTAACAGCTCTTGCTGAGGGTCTGGCTGCAATTATTGAGCAAGAAGTCGCCATATAAAGCGGCTTCGCCTTGTCAGTCGGGTTGGCATGAAGTAATATTTTGCGCCCTGAAATACAGGAATTGATATGCGTAAGAAAATTGTCGCCGGTAACTGGAAGATGAATGGCTCCATGGAGCTGTTAAGCACTCTGGTTCCTGCTCTGGCTGAAGAGGCCAAACAGTCGCAGGCTGAGATTCTGGTTTGTCCGCCAGCACTTTATTTAGGTGATGTGCAGCGGAGGGCTGGTGATTATCTTTTGGTTGGGGCTCAGAATTGTCATGAAGCCCAGTCCGGGGCTTTTACTGGCGAGATTTCCGCTGGAATGCTGGCGGAGATGCAGTTAAGCCATGTTCTGGTCGGTCATTCAGAGCGCCGGGCAATTTATGGCGAGACAGATCAATTGATTGCAGCAAAGACTCAGGCCGCGATTGCCTCAGGCTTAGTTGCGGTTCTTTGCGTAGGTGAAACACTGGATGAGCGTGAGAGTGGCCGTACATTGGACGTTGTACTTGGTCAGGTCAACGCTGTTGTGAGCCAGCTGGGTCTTGCTGACTGGTCTCGTCTGGTGATTGCCTATGAGCCTGTATGGGCAATTGGTACGGGCAAAACGGCAACAGCGGATCAGGCTCAGGACGTGCATAAGGCGATACGTAACGCTCTGGCTGGTTACGGTCAGGATTATGCGGACGCCATGCGAATCCTGTACGGTGGTAGTGTTAAGGCTGCTAATGCAGAGGAGCTTTTTACCTGCCCTGATATTGATGGTGGCCTCGTTGGTGGCGCATCATTGAGCGCAGACGAATTTATTTCAATTTGCCGTGCGGCAAATTAAGCATAGGTTGATATAATGGAAACCGTAATTCTGGCAGTACATGTAGTTTTAGCAATTGCTTTGGTTGGTCTGGTTATGATCCAGCAGGGCAAGGGTGCTGAAGCAGGAGCCTCTTTCGGAGGTGGTGCTTCACAAACCGTATTTGGAAGTACCGGAAGCACTAGCTTTTTAGGTCAGGTTACCGCTATAATTGCGACCCTGTTTTTCGTGACAAGCTTGGCGCTTGCCTTTTATGCAAGTCAGCAAGCGAAGAGCTCAAGCCAATCTGCTGATACCGGTATTGTAACCGAGCAGGCTCAGAAAGAAGCGGTTGGTGGTCTTCCTGCTCTGGAAGATGATTCAGCGATACCTGCAGATAGCGATGTTCCTGCTGAACGCTAATTAATTTGTAGGGTTTTGGTGTTGCAGTCAATGGCGATACCATTGCAGAGTGTTTTTTACTTTGCTTGTTTTATATGCCGAAGTGGTGGAATTGGTAGACACGCCATCTTGAGGGGGTGGTGACCTTATGGTCGTGCGGGTTCAAGTCCCGCTTTCGGCACCAGTTTAGCGCAGCAGTCTGCCCAGACTGTATTTATGACTTGTTTTCAAATAGTCGGTTGACTATTGGATGTATTGGTCATAGAATGTGCACCTTCATTGATGCGGGGTGGAGCAGCCTGGTAGCTCGTCGGGCTCATAACCCGAAGGTCGTCGGTTCAAATCCGGCCCCCGCTACCAATTTTCTATAACAAAAAGCCCCTTTTATAGGGGCTTTTTGTTAGCTGCAAAAAAGTTCAGATTTCTTATTTTTTCAGGGTGATTAGATGGCAAAGAAAGAGACTTTGCTGATCGATCTGGCCAAGCCAGTTGTCGAGGCGCTTGGACTTGAGTTTTGGGGTTTAGAATATAAGCCCCAAGGCAATCATTCTATGTTGCGGGTATTTATCGATGGGCCGGATGGCGTCACAGTGGATCACTGTGCAGAAGTCAGTCGCCAGCTCAGCGGTGTTCTGGATGTAGAAGACCCGATCAGTAGTGAATATACGCTGGAGGTATCCTCTCCGGGTATGGATCGTCCTCTGTTTACCCTGGATCAGTTTGCTCATTACAAAGGCTATAAAGTGGCCCTGAAACTGAACCTTGCGTATGAAGGAAGACGTAAATTTTCCGGCATTCTTAATGGCACCGAAGAAGACGAAGTGTTGGTGGTCGTTGATCAGGAAGAATACTGTTTTCCAATCGAAAATATTGAACAGGCCCGAATAGTGCCGCAGTTTGATAATTAAGGACTTTTTGTTGAGGCAATGGCATGAGTAAAGAGATTCTTCTGGTAGTAGATGCCGTTTCAAACGAGAAAGGCGTTTCCAAAGAAGTGATTTTTGAGGCAATCGAATTAGCTCTGGCTAGTGCCTCCAAAAAGCGTTTCGAAGGCGAAGAGGCGGACATCCGCGTCGCAATTGACCGTAAGACCGGCGACTATGACACTTTTCGTCGCTGGACAATTGTTGAAGATATTGAGCTTGACGATGTGGATTATGAAATCTCATTGACGAATGCTCAAAAGAAAGACTCATCGTTGGACCTTGGCGATGTGATTGAAGAGCAGATCGAATCGGTTGCTTTTGGTCGTATTGCGGCTCAAACCGCTAAGCAGGTTATTGTACAAAAAGTGCGCGAGGCTGAACGTGCTGAGATTGTGCGTCAGTACTCGGAACGTGAAGGCGAAATTGTTAACGGTACGGTCAAGAAAACAACACGGGATGGCGTTATTGTCGACCTAGGCAACAATGCTGAAGCTTATTTGCCCCGTGATGAGATGATCGCCGGCGAAAAATATCGCATGAATGATCGTGTCCGTGCTCTGTTGGCAGAAGTTCGCCCAGATGCACGTTCCGGTCAGCTTCTATTAAGTCGCGCACGATCGCAGTTCCTGATTGAGTTGTTCCGCATCGAGGTACCTGAGATTGCTGAACAGCTGATTGAAATTCGTGGTGCAGCCCGTGATCCGGGCCTGCGTGCCAAGATAGCAGTTAAGACCAACGACAAGCGTATCGACCCTGTTGGTGCCTGTGTTGGTATGCGCGGTTCCCGTGTTCAGGCGGTTTCCTCTGAACTGGGTAACGAGCGTGTTGATATCGTTATGTGGGACGATAACCCTGCACAGCTGGTTATTAACGCTATGGCTCCTGCTGATGTCGCATCTATTATCGTTGATGAAGATAAAAACGAGATGGACGTGGCTGTTGATGCAGAGAATCTGGCGCAAGCTATCGGCCGCAATGGTCAGAATGTTCGTTTAGCGAGTGAGCTGACGGGCTGGAAGATCAATGTGATGACCGAAGAAGAAGCCGAAGCCAAGCAGGGTGAAGAGTTCGACAGCGTTGTTCAGGTCTTTATTAACCATCTGGATGTTGATGAAGAGCTGGCACGAGTACTGGTTGAAGAAGGCTTCGCCAGTCTGGAAGAAGTGGCCTATGTGCCAATTGATGAAATGTTAGCCATTGAAGGCTTTGATGAAGATTTAGTTAAAGAACTGCGCAGCCGTGCAAAAGATGAGCTACTGAATCTGGCGATTGCTGATGAAGAGCAACTGGAAGATTCTGAACCAGCTGAAGATCTGTTGAATATGGAAGGTATCGACAAACACCTTGCATATGTACTGGCAAGTAAAGGTATCTGTACCATGGAAGATCTTGCTGAACAGTCCATTGACGACTTGCTTGATATTGATGGTATGTCTGAGGAAAAAGCCGGCCAGTTAATTATGACGGCCCGTGCACCTTGGTTTGAAGGCGGCGAGTAGCGCAGCAAAGTCACAGGAGAAGAATGAATGGCAGAATCAACTGTAAAAGAGTTCGCTGAAAGTGTTGGCCGACCTGTGGAACGTTTGCTGGAGCAGATGAACGAAGCAGGCTTGCCACATAAAAAGGCAGACCAGCCGGTTTCAGAGCAAGACAAACAGTCACTACTGAACCACCTGAAAGCGAGTCACGGCGGAAAAGCAGCCGAGCCGGGCAAGATCACTCTGAAGCGTCGTGAGACAAGCAAGCTGAAAACGGGCGCAGGCAACAAAAAAACAGTTAATATCGAAGTACGCAAAAAACGTACATACGTGAAGGCTGCTGAAGTAGATCAGGCGGAAGAAGAGAAGAAAAAAGCGGAAGAGGAAGCTAAGCTTCAGGCTGAAAAAGAAGCTAAACGCCAGGCTGATGCCAAGCGTAAAGCTGACGCGCCTAAAGCAAAAGCTCCGGTTGCGACTGACGCTCCGGCAGCAGCTCCAGCACCCGCAGCGGCGCCTAAAGAAGCCCCTGCAAAGAAATTCCGTGATGAAAACAACCCAGGTGGTGCTAATAAGCCAGCGGGTAAAGGTAAGAAAACTTCCGCTAAACCAGAGTATGGCGAGCGTAAGAAAGAAAAAGAGAACGCACCTCGTCGTGGTAAAAAAGAGATGCGAAGCGCTAAGAAAAGCTCCCGTCGTGGCGGTAACCGTGATAACGGCCCTAAACGCGAACATGCTTTTGAAAAACCAGCAGCACCTATTGTACGGGAAGTAGCAATCCCTGAAGCGATCACTGTCGCCGATCTGGCGGATAAAATGGCTGTTAAAGCAGCTGAAGTGATCAAGGTGATGTTTAAAATGGGCGCTATGGTGACCATTAACCAGGTGATCGATCAGGAGACAGCTCAGATTGTTGTTGAGGAGATGGGACATAAGTTCAAGCTTCTGAATGATAATGCGCTGGAAGACGACGTTCTGGATAACATCAGCTACGATGGCCAAGAGGTCACCCGGGCTCCTGTTGTTACCGTAATGGGTCACGTTGACCACGGTAAAACATCCCTGCTGGATTACATCCGTCGTGCCAAAGTTGCTTCCGGTGAGTCCGGCGGTATTACCCAGCACATTGGTGCGTATCATGTAGAAACGGGTCATGGCATGATCACGTTCCTAGATACCCCTGGGCACGCGGCATTTACCGCAATGCGTGCTCGTGGTGCTAAGGCAACTGACGTTGTTATCCTGGTTGTAGCGGCAGATGATGGCGTGATGCCTCAGACGGAAGAAGCGATCCATCACGCGAAAGCGGCTGGCGTTCCTATCGTTGTAGCGGTGAACAAGATTGATAAAGAGCAGGCTGACCCGGATCGTGTTAAGACCGAACTGGCTGCTAAAGATGTTATCCCTGAAGAGTGGGGCGGCGATGTTCCCTTTATGCCGGTTTCTGCGAAATCCGGTGAAGGTATCGACGAGCTATTAGATGCGGTACTGCTGCAATCTGAAATTCTGGAACTGAAAGCCGTTCCTGAAGCACCGGGTAAAGGTGTGGTTGTAGAAGCGCGTTTGGATAAAGGTCGTGGCCCTGTATCAACAGTTCTGGTTCAGAACGGTACCCTGCGTAAGGGTGATATGGTTCTGGCCGGCCTGAACTACGGTCGTGTACGTGCACTGATCGATGAGAATGGCAAGCCGATTGATGAAGCCGGTCCTGCTATTCCTGTAGAGATTCTGGGTCTTGATGGCACACCTGATGCCGGTGACGAGTTCACTGTGGTACAGGATGAGCGTAAAGCCCGTGAAGTAGCGCTGTTCCGTCAGGGTAAATTCCGTGATGTGAAACTCGCTCGTCAGCAAGCGGCTAAACTTGAGAACATGTTCGAGAACATGGGCAAAGGCGAAGTGGCGAACCTGAACATCGTACTGAAAACCGACGTACGAGGCTCTCTGGAAGCGATCACCGCGGCTCTGCTGGATCTGTCTACCGACGAAGTGAAGGTGAACATCATCTCCTCCGGCGTGGGTGGTATTGCCGAGAGTGATGCTAACCTGTCTCTGGCGTCCAACGCGATTCTGGTTGGTTTCAACGTTCGTGCCGATGCAACAGCGCGTACCATTGTTGAGCGTGAAGAGATCGATCTGCGTTACTACAGCGTGATCTATGAACTGATCGACCACGTTAAACTGGCCATGACCGGTATGCTGGCTCCAGAGTATAAAGAAGAGATTGTGGGTATCGCTGAAGTACGCGATGTCTTCCGCTCTCCGAAGCTGGGTGCTATTGCTGGTTGTATGGTTGTTGAAGGTACCGTATTCCGCAACAAGAAAATCCGTGTTCTGCGTGACAACGTTGTTATCTATGAAGGTGAGCTGGAATCCCTGCGTCGCTTCAAAGATGACGTTAACGAAGTTCGTAACGGCGTTGAGTGTGGTGTCGGTGTTAAGAACTACAACGATGTTAAAGAAGGCGATAAGATCGAAGTCTTTGACAAAGTTAAAGTTGAGCGCACCCTTTAATTACCCTGCGTAATCTAAGTGCGCCAAGGATCAGTCTGAATGTCCCGTGAGTTCAAACGAACTGACCGAATTTCCGAACAGCTCCAGAAGGAGCTGGCTCGGATAATTCAGTTTTCAATTAAAGACCCGCGCTTGGGGATGGTGACCGTTAATGATGTGAAGATCAGTCGTGATCTGAGCTTTGCTAACGTTTACATCACCGTTCTGGGTAAAGATAGTGCTGAAGAAGCCAAGGAAGATCTTGGTGTGTTGAACCGTGCTGCAGGTTTTCTGCGTCGCGAGATCGGAAAATCGATCAAGTTGCGCATTGTGCCGCAGCTCAAGTTTGACTATGACTCCAGCCTGGTACATGGGCGTAAGTTGTCCAGTCTGATTGAAGAAGCTGTTGCGGCTGATAAATCACGTACCGATTCAACCGACCCTGAAGGTCCAAAAAACGATTCGGCGGAGGATTAAGCTCCGGTGGCTCGTCGTGGTAAAGGCCGGAATATCTCCGGCGTCCTTCTGCTGAACAAACCAAAAGGCATCTCCAGCAATCGTGCACTGCAACGTGTACGTGCGATGTTTAATGCCAGCAAAGCCGGTCACACGGGCAACCTTGATCCGATGGCGACCGGTCTTTTGCCGTTATGTTTTGGCGAAGCGACTAAATTCTCCAGTTATCTGCTTGATGCTGATAAAGCCTATATCGCCACTGCCCGCTTGGGGCAGATGTCCGATACGGGTGACGCAGAAGGCACGATTATCCAGGAACGTCCTGTCCCGGAACTGAGTGATGCTCAGATTCGTGAGGCAATGGAAGCATTCCTCGGTGATATCGAGCAGGTACCTCCTATGTATTCCGCCCTCAAGCAAAATGGTCAGCCGCTGTACAAGCTGGCCCGCGAAGGTAAAACGGTTGAGCGTAAGGCTCGAGCCGTGACCATCTTTGAATTAGAGCTTGTAGAGTGGAGTGCCCCTGACCTGACGTTCTCTGTTCGCTGCTCCAAAGGTACTTACGTACGTACTTTGGCAGAGGATATTGGAGAGACCCTGGGTTGTGGTGCGCATCTGGTGATGCTGCACAGAACCCATACCGGTGGTTTCGATGCTACCGAGATGCTGGAATTTGACCGTCTGCAGTCTGAAAGAGATCTGGATCAGTCTCTCGACAGTTATCTGTTGGATACTGATATTCTGGTGGCACATTTTCCTAAGAAAAATTTGTCTGCGGAGGAAACTGCGCGTATCCTCCACGGCCAGGATATTACCTGCGACCAGGTGTATCCTGATAAGGTCCGACTGTATGACGAGCAGGAACGATTTATCGGTCTTGCAGAATCAGCGGAAACCGGCAGACTTAAGCCTCGCCGGTTGGTCGTGTTCGAAGAGTAGTGATCCTGCTCTTTGAGCTGCAGATACGATTTTGTTCAGCAGATGATTTTCTGCTTGGACTGCTCTAATCCGGAGCAAAGTTAGGCTAACTGTAAATATGCGCGGTTAGCCTGAATATATGATTCGCATATTTTATCAGGAGAAGCATCATGGCTTTAACTGCAGAAAAGAAAGCAGAAATCGTTAAAGAATACGCACGTGGCGAAGGTGACACTGGTTCTCCAGAAGTTCAGGTAGCCCTGCTGACTTTTAACATCAACGGTCTGCAAGAACACTTCAAAGCGAACAAGCAGGATCACCACTCTCGTCGTGGTCTGATTCGCATGGTTAACCAGCGTCGTAAGCTGTTGGATTACCTGAAGAAAAAAGATCTGGGTCGCTACAGTGATCTGATCAAGAGTCTGGGTCTGCGTCGCTAATTGCTGACGTCGTCCAAAGGACACTGGCTTATTATCAGTACGCAAGTTTTGCATATTGATAATTGATTGCCCTCTGAAGCCCGCTATCGCTTTGATAGCGGGCTTCTTTGTGTGAAAATAGAACACACATGAAAGCAATAGATATTGGAAGGAAATTACCGTGAATCCGGTTACTAAGACATTTAATTACGGCGATCAGGTCGTAACACTCGAAACGGGTCGTATCGCACGCCAGGCTACTGGTTCAGTTATGGTCACTATGGGCAGTACTTCTGTACTGTGTGCTGTTGTTGCTAAGAAAGATGCAGCCCCGGACGCGGCATTTTTTCCATTGTCTGTTCACTATCAGGAAAAAACCTACGCTGTAGGTAAGATCCCTGGAGGCTACTTCAAACGTGAAGGCCGTCCGACTGAGACTGAAACCCTGACTTCGCGCCTGATCGATCGTCCGATCCGTCCGCTGTTTCCGAATGGTTTTATGAACGAAGTTCAGGTTGTTTGTACCGTTATGTCTGCGGACAAGGACAACAACCCGGATATTGCAGCTCTGATTGGCACCTCTGCAGCTCTGGCTGTTTCAGGTGTTCCATTTAGTGGCCCAGTAGGTGCAGCTCGTGTCGGTTTTACTGACGAAGACGGCTATATTCTGAACCCAACCAACGAGAAGCTGGAAGAGTCTCTTCTGGATATGGTTGTAGCAGGTACTGAAAACGCTGTACTGATGGTTGAGTCTGAAGCAGAAGAGCTGACTGAAGACGAGATGCTGGGTGCTGTTCTGTTTGCTCATAAAGAGATGCAGGCTGTTAACACAGCAATTAAAGAGTTTGCAGCTGAAGTTGCTACTCCAGCATGGGATTGGCAGCCAGCAGCAGAAGATACAGAAACTAAGCAACTGGTTTCTCTGGCTTACGCTGATAAAATTAAAGATGCGTACAAGATTACTGTTAAGCAGGATCGTTACGCACAACTGGGCGAACTGAAATCTGAAGCGGTTGAGAAGCTGGCTAACGATGAAGGCCTAACTGCTGACGCGATTAAGTCTGCATTCGCCAGCCTTGAAAAGCAGATTGTCCGTCAGTCTGTTGTAAATGGCGAGCCTCGTATTGATGGTCGTGAGCAGGATACTGTTCGTGGTATCAATGTTGAAGTTGGCATGCTGCAGAAGACTCATGGTTCTGCACTGTTTACCCGTGGTGAAACTCAGGCGATCGTTACAGCAACTCTGGGTACTGCCCGTGATGCTCAGATCAGCGAGTCTCTGGCAGGTGAAGTTCGCGACCCGTTCATGCTGCACTATAACTTCCCTCCATACTCTGTAGGTGAAGCAGGCTTTATGGGTGGTCCTAAACGTCGTGAAATCGGTCACGGTCGTCTTGCCCGTCGTGGTGTTCAGGCGGTTCTGCCGACTGAAGAAGAATTCCCGTACTCCATCCGTGTAGTATCTGAGATTACTGAATCCAATGGTTCAAGCTCCATGGCTTCCGTTTGTGGTGCGTCTCTGGCTCTTATGGATGCTGGTGTACCTCTGAAAGCGCCAGTAGCGGGTATCGCTATGGGTCTGGTTAAGGAAGGCGAAGGCTTCGCCGTTCTGACCGACATTCTGGGTGACGAAGATCATCTGGGTGATATGGACTTTAAAGTGGCTGGTACTTCTGAAGGTATTACTGCTCTGCAGATGGATATCAAGATTGAAGGTATCAACGAAGAGATCATGGAAGTGGCTCTGCAGCGCGCTAACAAAGCCCGTCTGCACATCTTGGGTGAGATGAATAAAGTGATCAGTGAAGGTCGTGAAGATCTGTCTGAGAACGCACCTGCGATGACCACTATCAAGATCGATCCTGAGAAGATCCGTGATGTTATCGGTAAAGGTGGTGCAACCATCCGTTCGCTGTGTGAGCGTACTGGTGCTTCTATCGATATCGACGACAATGGTCTGGTTAAGATCTACGCAGAAAACAAAGCGGCTGCGCAAATGGCGATCAACGAAGTTGCCGGCATCACTGCAGAAGCTGAAATCGGTACAGTGTACAAAGGTAAGGTTGTACGTCTGGCTGACTTTGGTGCATTTGTTAACTTCCTGCCAGGTCAGGATGGTCTGGTGCATATCTCTCAGATTGCACAAGAGCGTGTTAATGCGGTTAGCGATTACTTGAAAGAAGGTGATATGGTTGCCGTTAAAGTGCTGGACGTGGACAACCGTGGCCGCGTTAAACTGAGCATTAAAGAAGTAACCGAAGAAGAGAAAGCAGCAACTCTGGCTGAAGAAGCCGCTGAGTAATCTGTGACCTTCTGATCCGGTGTGTCTTCTGAGGAAGATATCATCGGATACAAAAAACCTCGCAGTGCTTTTATATAAAAGCGAATCTGCGAGGTTTTTTTTGTCCCGATACCTGTGGATTTGTCACGATAGATATCGGGAAAGCACTAAAACCAGAATTTAATGCTCAACAGCTGATAGCCTTAGCGCTCAACTGCCAGTGCAACGCCCTGACCACCACCGATACACAGCGTCGCCAGACCTTTCTTAGCATCCTGCTTAATCATTTCGTGAACAAGGCTCACTAATACACGACAGCCGGAAGCACCAATCGGATGGCCTAAAGCGATGGCTCCACCGTTTACATTGACCTTAGACGTATCCCAGCCCAGCTCTTTATTCACACTCAATGCCTGAGCTGCAAACGCTTCATTGGCTTCAATCAGCTCCAGATCGTTAATATCCCAGCCTGCTTTTTCCAGGCAGCGTTTTGTTGCAGGAACGGGACCGATACCCATAATTTTAGGGTCAACGCCCGCGTTGGAGTACGCAGAAATTTTAGCCAGAACCGGCAGACCCAGCTCCTCAGCTTTCTGTGCGCTACACAATATAACGGCCGCAGCACCATCATTTAGAGTGGAGGCGTTACCCGCAGTTACTGTACCGTCTTTCTTGAAGGCCGGACGCATGCCGGATAGTTTTTCTGCTGTTGTGCCGAAGCGGGCATTTTCGTCCGTATCTATAACAACCGGATCACCTTTGCGCTGTGGAATGGTTAACGGAATGATCTCATCCGCGAAGCGACCACCTTTAATGGCTTCTTCTGCCTTTTGCTGTGACTGGGCAGCGAACGCATCCTGCTCTTCACGGCTAATGGCGTATTTCTCGGCCAGGTTCTCGGCGGTGATTCCCATGTGAATATCGTTAAAAGCATCCCACAGGCCATCAACAATCATGGTGTCCTGCAGTGCCCAGTTGCCCATACGCTGTCCATTACGGGAGTTCGGCAGAATATGTGCTGATTGGGACATATTTTCCTGGCCGCCGGCGATAATCAGATCAGCATCGCCACAGCGAATCGCCTGGGTTGCCAAATGCAAGGCTTTAAGGCCTGAACCGCAGACCTTGTTGATCGTCATGGCAGGAGTGGACTCCATCAGTCCACCTTTAATGGCAGCTTGTCGTGCAGGGTTTTGGCCTGCACCTGCGGTCAGCACCTGACCCAGCAATACTTCGTCTACCTGTTTAGGATCAATGCCGGTTTTTTCCAGCAAGCTCTTAATCACTACGGCACCCAGGTCACTGGCAGAAACAGAGCTCAGACCACCGTTAAAGCTGCCGATTGCTGTACGACCGGCGGCGACGATAACAACGTCTTGCATAGGTATTTCCTTTTTTATCAGATAAAAAATCTCTATTGTGCTTCGCAGCATAGCATTTTTTTATTGCTTCAGAGGTAGAGTACGCCTAAATGATGACAAAAAAAAAGCTGACCTTAGGCCAGCTTTTCATCATCCGTTCGTTATAGTTTCCTGTTAGGCAACCTGAACCGGAATTGCATTACTGGTGTGACTGACGTCATTGCCTTCTGTTATATAGATCAGGGCTGGTTTGAAGTTTGCCAGTTCTGCTTCTGTATAGTTAGCGTAGGCACAAATGATCACACGGTCACCTACTTTAGCCTGATGAGCCGCCGCACCGTTGACAGAAATGATACCTGAGCCTTCTTCGCCACGGATTGCATAAGTGGTGAAGCGTTGGCCGCCTTCAATGTTGTAGATCTGAATCTGCTCGTATTCACGGATGCCGGCCATATCCAGCAAGTTGCCGTCAATAGCGCAAGAACCCTCATACTCCAGTACCGCGTGAGTGACACGAGCCTGATGCAGTTTTGCTTTAAGCATGATGGATTGCATGATGATTAACCTTTATTTCTTTTTGAGACGCTTAATAAGAGCATTCTTGAAATGCTGTAGAAGTACGCAGGTTTGCTGCAAATAGCAGCTAAGTCGCGCAGTATGCCTCAATGTTATTTCTGATTCAACGCAAATGCGATGTTATCAATCAGTCGTGCTTTACCCAGCTGGGCGGCGGCCAGAATCACTAAGTGTGAACTCGTGTTGTCTGCAATTTTTAAATCGGCCTGACGGCGAATGCTCAGATAATCAGGTCTGAAACCCTTCGCCCTCAATTCTGACTTTGCCCGGTCGCAAAGTGTATCAAAATCTGACTGGCCCGCTTCTATCGATTGACGAATTTTGACTAATGTCTGATACAGGGTAGGAGCGACTACCAACTCTTCCTGTGTTAGGTAGCCATTCCGCGAGCTTAAAGCAAGCCCTGACTCCATTCGAACGGTTGGTACGCCTTTTATCTCAAGCGGCATACAGAGATCCTGGGCCATCTTACGGATGATCGCCAGTTGCTGGAAATCCTTCTGACCAAACAGTGCTACATCAGGTTGAACAATATTAAACAACTTGCTGACTACTGTGGTAACGCCGGTAAAGTGACCGGGGCGAGTTGCGCCACAAAGCTCTTCACCCAGTTCAGGCACATTGACCTGAGTCTGGCTTTCCAGACCTGTGGGATAGATCTCGCTGGCATTAGGTGCAAACAGAATATGGCAGCCTGCTTCAGATAGTTTCTCGCTATCCGCTTCCAGTGTGCGCGGATAGGAATCAAGATCTTCATTCGGGCCAAACTGCATTGGGTTTACAAATATGCTGCATACCACCGTATCGCCTTCTTTATGAGCTTCGTGGATCAGGTGAATATGGCCTGAATGCAGATTGCCCATAGTGGGAACGAAAGCGACCTTGCCGCCCTCATTCCGTCGACGCTGCGCAATTGCAGACCGAAGCTCAGCAATGGAGTGACATAAAATCATGAGAAACAGTGCTCCTCAGCAGGGAAGGTGTTTGCTTTCACTTCCTGATGATAGTTACTCAGAGCTTGTTGAATACTGGAAGCATCCGTCATAAAGTTTTTTACGAATTTCGCGGTGTGCCCCAGAGTGATGCCCAGCATATCCTGTAATACCAGAATCTGGCCATCGGTATTAGGCCCGGCACCGATGCCGATAACAGGTACAGCAACGGCTTCTGTCACCAAACGCCCGACTTCTGTCGGTACACATTCCAATAGAATAATACTGGCGCCTGCACCTACCAGCTTTTGGCTGGCAGAGATGATGGCCTGTGCAGCGGCTTCAGTTTTACCCTGTACCTTGTAGCCGCCAAACTGATTGACCATCTGAGGGGTCAATCCCAGGTGAGCGCAAACAGGTACACCGCGTCGCGTCAGTTCGGTAATGCCTTCTGCCAGCCAGGCTTCACCTTCGATTTTGACCATGTGAGCACCAGCCTGCATCAGCTTACCTGCATTGATCAGCATCTGTTCTGTGGAGGCGTTACTCATAAATGGCATATCCGCCATAATCAGGGCACCCTGATTTCCGCGGGCGACACACTGAGTGTGGTAAACGATATCATCAACGCTAACAGGTAGGGTTGTATCATGTCCCTGCAAAACCATTCCGAGAGAGTCGCCAATCAGAAGAACTTCAATCCCTGCTTGGCTGGCTTGCCCTGAAAAGGTTGCATCATACGCAGTCAGGCAGCTGAATTTATCACCTGCCTGTTTTAGCTTATTCAGTGTACTGATTGTCACTGTCTTCATTATTATGTTCCGCCATTACAATAACGCCCACTGCTTTTGGCGGCGGGCGTTTCGGAATGTGTTACTTTGACGTTACCTGCATCTAAAGGTAACAAGCTGCGGTAACTTTACTCTGACTTTGTCAGTATCTGCAAGTCATCTGTAGCGATATTAGACAGAATGTCTGTAATAGAACCTTTACCAGGCAGGGTCAGTTTGGGGCTGATTTCAGCCAAAGGTAACAGTACAAAGCCCCGTTCATGCATGTGAGCATGGGGTACAGTAAGGCGAGGGTGACAGATAACCTGTTCGCTAAACAGTAACAAATCCAGGTCCAGAGTACGTGGGCCCCAGTGGCGCTCACGTACACGTCTGTGGGCTTGTTCCAGTGCCTGAAGTTGGTCAAGTAACGCCAACGGCTCAAGATTGGTTTCCAGTTGAGCAACAGCATTAACAAAGTCCGGCTGATCCTGAGGCCCAACCGGTTTGCTACTATATAAAGAAGAGGCTGCAACCAATCGGGTATCCGGCAGTAAATTCAGCTCGTTCAATGCGGTTTTAAGCTGTTGAACCGGGTCCTCAAGGTTACTGCCAAGTCCAATATAAGCCGTGTTGTTCAGCTTAGTACGCTCTATCATTCCGGGTTGTTCCGGTTACCGCTTTTTGGGTGGCTGTCTTTGCTGTTACTGCGCCGGCGCCGACGACGTTTTTTGGGTGCCTGCTTGTCGTGAAGCTCGTTATGCTGCACTAGATTGCGGCGGGAATGGGAGTCACTTTCCTGGAAGTCAGTCCACCACTGGGCCAATTCATGTACGTTTTCCCCGGTTTCACTGCGTAATACCAGGAAATCATAAGCGGCACGGAAACGTGGATGCTCAGCAGTTTGGTAAGCCCGCTTACCCTGACGTCGCTCAAGGCGTAGCTGGAACTCCCAAATTTCGCGCATTGGCTGGCTGAAACGCTTAGGGATTGAAGTGAAATCCACCTGGGCGGCCGTCGTCTGTTGTCCTGCTTGTTGCATTGCAGGTACCGGAGGCATGCCTGAGCGAATCAAGTCGCCAAAGGCTCGTTGAGCAACTGGCCAAAGAAGTGCAGCAAACAAAAATGCAGGCGTCACAGGTTTGTTCTGCTGAATACGCTTGTCAGTATTGTGCAGAGCTTTAATAATAAAGCTCTCTTTGTCCGGTGTTTCCTGAAGTGCATCTTCTGTATAGGGGAACAGCTGCTCGAACAGGTTGTATTCGCGTAGCAATCTGAAGGTTTCAACAGCTTGTCCGGATAGGAAGAGTTTGAGTACCTCTTCAAACAAGCGGGCGGCAGGTATCTGTCGCAAAAGCGTCGCGGAAGCCCGGATAGGGGCTTCTGTTTTAGCCTCGATATTGAAATCAAGCTTAGCCGCAAAACGAATCGCCCTCAGCATTCGCACCGGGTCCTCACGATAGCGGGTTTCCGGATCGCCAATCATGCGAATCAGCCGTTGTTCAATATCATTAATGCCGCCGGCATAGTCGTGAATTGAGAAATCACGAATATTGTAATAGAGCGCATTGATGGTGAAGTCACGGCGTATAGCGTCTTCTTCTATGCTGCCAAAGACATTATCCCGCACCAGAAGCCCCTGATCTGTTTGAGAGGCGTGAGATTTGGCTGTGCCAGTATCATGGGGGGCACGGAAGGTCGTCACTTCGATGATTTCACGGCCATAGCGCACATGAACAATGCGAAAGCGGCGGCCAATAATACGGGCATTGTGAAAGAGACGGTCAACCTGCTCTGGTGTCGCATTAGTGGCTACATCAAAGTCTTTTGGGTGTAGCCCTAAAAGCGCATCGCGAACACAGCCGCCGACAAGGAAAGCGTCGTAATTAGCTTTCTTCAGGCGATAGAGTACTTTCAAAGCGCTTTCTGAAATGCCGGAACGGCTGATGGGGTGTTCGTCACGGGAAACGATGCGCAATTCGTGTTTTTCGGATTGCTGTTGGCGCTCTGATTTAAGCAGCTGCCGAATTGAATCGCCGGGACGCTTTAGAAAAGAAGGAATTCCTTTTAGCATCGCTGGGTCTTGAATCTCTGAATAGGAGAGGAGAGTGTACCTTAAAAATAAAAGCGGGGCCAAGTTGGCCCCGCCGCAACTGTCCGCATCCTTACGAACGGTATGTCAGACTTCGGTAAATCGCCCTGAATACGCAATGACAGTCTATCGGTGACAAACCTTGGTGGCTTAAGCCTTATTATTTTTGTTTTCCAATGCGAAGTATCACTACTTCTGGTTTGGACCGCCTCGTATTCAAAACAATTATTCCAAGTATTTTTTCTCAGTCCGGTTTTTATTTTTATAATCCGGGCTGGCATCTTAAAGCATTGCTTTTTTATTGTTGTTGCAAGCCTGAGATGCATGAGTTTGCTGTGGTTAACCTCGACCTGATTTATTGTTGTTGTTTCAGGTTTGGCATTTTGTTCGGATATTTATTTTTGTTGTTTCCGATTCTGCCTGATCTTTTCCGCTCTGATTTTTGTTTTTATTGTTTGAGCGTTACAAAATCTGCCAGTTATTATTTTTATTGAGTTGGCTGTTAGTTAACCGTGTTCTTGTTGTTCTTACTCGTATAGATTGCACTTGCTGTGCCATGTTTTAAAAAAGCTATTTAAAACAGTTGGTTATCTGTTTCGATGTAAAGTTTGCTTGTGGCCGAACAAAAGATTGTTACCTGTGAAACCATTATTTTCAGGGTTGCCTGTGTGTTACGGTAACACTCTGTGAAGATCTCTCTTGGGGGCTGGTCAGAATTCTTTTGACGAGGGTCAATAAAAAAAGAGCGGATGTTATCCGCTCTTCTTCGATGCTGCTTTTTTTCTTGGAATCCCAAGGCGTTGACGTCTTTCCCAGAGACATTTTCTGCTGATACCTAGTCGTTGGGCGAGCTCTGTTTCGCTCATCTGGTCCTGATGTTCCAGTACAAAGTGCTGGAAGTAATCTTCAAGAGAGAGATCCTCCGGAGCCTTGGTGCCGTCATTACGTGCAGCAGAACGCTGGGATTGTGGCGTCATGCCAACAGAGGGAAGCGCGGATTGAACCTGGGGCGGCATACGGGTTAAATGCGTTATTTCTGGGACAACGCCCATATCATCACTATGAATGAGATTGCCCTCTGCGAGAATGACGCCGCGTTCGATAGCATTTTCCAGCTCCCGTACGTTACCCGGCCAGTCATGTTGCATGATGGCATCGGAGGCGTGCTTACTGAAGCGCAGGTTTGGGCGATCCATGCGCTTACAGGCTTCCCCTAATAGAAACTCTGCAATCTCCAGGATATCCTCTCCTCGGTCTCGGAGTGCGGGTAGAGCGATCTCCATGACGTTAAGGCGATAGTAAAGATCGAGACGAAACTCACCTTCGCTGGAAAGTTTTTTTAGGTTCCGGTGTGTGGCAGCGACTAAACGAACATTTACTTTTTTTGATTGCACAGAGCCGATACGCCTGATCTCACCTTCCTGCAGTACGCGTAGCAGACGTGCTTGCGCCTCCAGAGGCAGTTCACCGATCTCATCAAGAAACAAGGTTCCACCATCGGCGGCCTCTACTAAACCACTGCGGTTAGTATTTGCACCGGTAAAAGCACCTTTCTCATAGCCAAAAAGTTCGGACTCAATCAGTGTTTCAGGGATAGCCGCGCAGTTCACGGAGATCATCGGCTCTCCTTTGCGGCGGCTATAATTATGAATCGCCTTAGCAACCAGCTCTTTACCAGTACCTGATTCGCCCTGAACCAGTACTGTAGCTTCTGTTGGTGCGACTTTCCTGATGCGCTGGTAAACCACCTGCATGAGCGGGCTATGGCCGATCATGCCCATGGTGCCAGCATCGGTTGATGCTGCTTCTGCTTCTTCAATAACACTGGCTGCGGGCTGTTCTGGCTGATGTTGAGCCAAAATGCGGTTAACCGTCTCCAGCATCTCATCGTGATCAAATGGTTTGGCGATGTAGTCCACAGCCCCTTGCTTCATGGCATCAACGGCGGAGCGCATGCTGGCGTAGCTGGTCATAATCAGGACAGGAGTATCTTCTGCCAGTTTAATCAGATCCGTACCGGGTGCTTTTGGCAGGCGCAGATCCGAAATGACTAAATTATAGTGATTACTCTTTAAGTGGCTCAGAGCATCATCTACCGATGCCGCTTCGCTGACTTCAAAGCTATGGCGCTCCAGCAGTCTTTTAAGAGCTGAGCGAATAATATCTTCATCTTCTACTATCAGAATCTTGCTCATTAGTACTTCCACGCGGATTCGCTTTTGGCTTCAGCATGGTAGAGAGGCAGGGTGATGGTGACCTCTGTTCCACGACCTTGCATCCGATCTGCGGGGCTGCTGATCTGAATATGACCATAGTGTTCTTCTATGATGCTGTAGACCAGTGCTAAGCCGAGACCGGTTCCTTCTCCGGGATCTTTGGTAGTGAAGAAGGGCTCAAATATATGCTCTAACTGTTCTTCAGGAATACCGCAGCCACAATCCGTAACGCTTACCCTGGCTGTATTGTCCTGAATGGTAGCAGTTATAGTAACACTATCACCTGCGTCTGAGGCATCTCTTGCGTTACCCAATAGGTTAACAAATACCTGAATCAGTTTCTGAATATCACCGATGACGTAAAGGTCATCCGGGCATAAATTGCTGAATTCAATATCTTTTCCCTTTGAACTCAAGGAGATAAGGTTAATAGCTTCATCAACAGCGTGCCCGATAAGAAGAGGCTCCTGCGCTGCCTGGTTGGTGTGTTGGCCTGCATGGGCGAAACTAACCAGTGAATGCACGATACGTGTTACCCGTTTAGTCAGCTGTAGAATCTGTTCAGCGGTTTCAGCTATCACCTCCGGGTTATCTGTCTCATATTTCAGGTTCTGAACAAGGGAGGAGATACCGGTAATGGGATTGCCAATTTCATGGGCAACACCTGCTGCAAGCCGCCCGATACTGGCCAGTCGTTCGCTGTGTACGAGTTCCTCTTCCAGCTCCTGAGTTTCGGTATGATCCTCCAAAAGAATCACCGAGCCGCCCATGTGTGACAGTGGTTCTTCAATATGGGCTTTGTGCAGAGAGAACCAGCGGGATTTTCCGTTGTCCTGCTGTACTTTCTGAAACAGGTGAGGTGTATGGCTACTGACAAATTCACCCAACAGGTCTTTCCAGGGTTCCGGTAAGCTGTCAAAGCGGGAGCCCACAACCTGGTCTACGGGGATGCCGGTTAGTTCAGACATGGTGTTGTTCCACATCAGGATTTCATAATCGTTACCCAGGGAACAGACACCGATGGGCAGATACTGCAGCGTCTGCCGGTGGTAGCGGCGCAGTGAGTCCAGCTCTTTAGCCAGGCCGGTCAGTTGATAACGGTAATTCTCCAGCCGGGTTTCAACAAAGTGAATATCTTCAGAGTTATGGCTGTTGGCGCTGGCCTGATAGGGCAGGTGTTGGTCAACAATTTCCTGGGCGATAGCAGGGCCCATCAGACCGGACAAATTGGCTTGGATTCGGTCTCTAAGACGGCGCAGGGCATACGGGCGTCCGTCTGTTGGCATCAGCTCCAAATCCTTCAGCGCATTTCTGACTTCCCGCTCTGCCGTCATTTTCCCCAGTGGAATCGCTAAAAAGCCAATAAAGTCCTCACAGGTTCTGGCAGCCAGTTGCAGGCGATGAGGTCGGGAAAGAGCATCCACCGAGCAAGAGCTTGCCCCGGCCTTCTCTTCATCGCTTGGCTGCAGGAACAAAGAAGTAAAAATGAAAACAACAATATTGATGATGATGGATGCGAGGGCGACGTCATACCAGCCGTCGCCTCCAGAGTGAAAAACCAGATTAGTAGCGGGTAGAGTGACTTGCTCTAAGTTATAAAGCAGAGGAACAACCTGGCCGAAAACCCAGATGCCGATACCCGCACAAAGACCTGCAACCAGGCCAATGCGGTTAGCGGTTGGCCAGTAGAGTACTGCCAGTATTCCGGGCAGAAACTGCAAAATACCGATGAAGGAGGTCAGTCCCAGGCTCGCCAAATCATGTTTTACCCCTAATGTCCGGTAGAACAGATAAGCGGCCAGAATAATCAGGCCTATCAGCAGGCGGCGAAACCAGAGCAGCCAGTTGTAGATATCAAACTTGGCACCGGGCTGATAAACGGGCAGAACCAGATGGTTTAGGGTCATGGCGGCTAAAGCCAGAGTGACCAGAATAATGGTGCCGCTTGCGGCGGAAAGTCCTGCGATAAAAGCAAAGATGCCAATCCAGTTTTCTGCACCACCGGCTCCGACACCCAGTACGGTATATTCTGCTTTCAGAGGGATGCCTTCAGCCATGCCAGCCCAAAGAATAAGAGGTACCGGAAGGCTCAAAAGTAGCAGATAGAGAGGAACAGCCCAGCTGGAACGAAACAGTACATCCGTAGATTGATTTTCGGTAAAAATAATATGGAACATATGTGGCATAGCCACTGCTGCGGCAAAGAATAATAGAAGCATGGTACGCCACTGACCGGCCTCAAGCGGTTTCTGTAATGCCTGTAATTGATCCGAATGAGCTGTTAGCCAGATATCTAAGCCCTGAAAACCACCAAAGACCTCAAACAGGATATAGGCGCCGATGGCCAGCATGAGTACCAGCTTGATAACAGACTCAAAGGCAATAGCAACCACAAGGCTCTCGTGTTTTTCCCGTAGAGAGGTATGACGAGCGCCGAACAAAATAGCAAATAGAGTCATTACCATGCAGAAGCCGAGCGCCAGGGTGTGAGGTGAGGCTTCATTGGTGAGAATATAGATGGAGTCTGCAACAGCCTGAATCTGAAGTGCTAGCAGGGGTAGAGCTCCCATTAGCATAAGTACTGTTACCAAACTGCCAATCCACCGGCTACGGAAGCGAAACGCAAAAAGATCGGCCAGGGATGAGAGCTGATAGGTTCTTGTGATTCGTAGTATCGGCACTAAAAGTACAGGCGCAAGCACAAAAGCACCGGCAACGCCGAGATAGTAAGAGAGGAACCCGTAGCCGTACTGGTTCGCCAACCCAACAGAGCCATAGACGGCCCATGCGCTGGCATAGACTCCCAGAGACAGTACATAAACCAAGGGGTGACGCGTTATTTTTCGGGGTAACCAGCGTCGCTCGGTTGCATAGGCGGCTGTAAATAATAGCAAGAGGTAGCCGACGCCGATGGCGGATACCTGGCCCAGGCTAAAACTAAAGCTCATCCAATTTTCTCTTCTGTTCAAGCCAGATGGAAATACCGATCAGGGCACCCCAAACCAGATAAGGGCGGTACCAGCTGCCGTTACTGTCGCCCCACCAGTCCATCAGAATCGGGGAAAAGAGGTAGCCGGCAAACACCAGAAAGAGAATTAAACGGTACATATACATAGTCGTTTCACTATTTTGTTCTTATTAAGTGTTGTTTGGTGATGTTAAGAGCGTATTTAACAGCCATAAGCTTTAGGTTGATTACGGCAGGCTCGCTTCAGGAATCTCCTGCTTCATAGATAATCGGGATGGGTCCCATTGGTCGGCAGCCCAGTGAAGAATATCAGAGTAAGCGCAGGCCTGTATCTCCTGCTCCGGAAAAACCTGCAGTGCGGCAAGCGCTCTTAGCAGGAGTTGATGCTTCTCTTTGCTATTGATTGCCGGTGCCAGGTTCTGTTTGCTCAGCTTCTGACCATTGGCCTGAACGATCACGGGAATATGGGCATAGGTTGGCGGGCTGATATTCAGGTGTTTCAGCAGTTGCAGCTGGCGCGGGGTACTTTCCAGAATATCATAGCCTCGAACAACCTGATTGACCCCTTGTTCCTTGTCATCCAGCACCACCGCCAGCTGATAGGCAAAGAGTTTGTCTCGGCGTTGAATAATAAAGTCACCCACCTGATCCATCGGCCATTGGCAGGGCCCCTGGATTCTGTCTTCGATACTGAAACTACAACCAGTTTTAAGGCGAACTGCGCATTCGGCGTCAGTAGGTGGCGGGTTTTTACGGCAACTGTTTGGATATACAGTATATCCTTTAAGCTGCTTTCGACTGCACTGACATCGGTAAGCCTGGCCCTGATCAAGCAGTTGATTTACCTGATCCTGATAGCGCTCATTCTGCTGACTCTGATACATCACCTTGCCATCCCAGAAAAGCTCAAAGGCTTCTAGAGCCTGCAGGATTGCATCGCTGGCGCCGGGCTGTTCACGGGGAGGATCGATATCTTCAATACGCATCAGCCATAAGCCGTCGTGAGCCTTCGCATCCAGATAGCTGGCCAGTGCTGCCACCAGCGAACCAAAATGCAGTGGGCCGGATGGCGTTGGAGCGAAACGGCCGACATAAGTGCCTTTCCCCGGAGTGAAAGCAGGATTAATGGTGCTGTTTTGTTGGTTATGGGGCGCATCAGAAAGCATTGGAATCTTTGTTTCTACTGGTTACACGAAGGTTAAAGAGCTGTTGAAACTGACAGACATAAAAAAACCAGCCGGAGCTGGTTTTTGTTGCTGTACATGCTGACGGATTAACCGCCAATCTGACGCTCTTTTATTTCCGCCAGGGTTTTGCAGTCCACGCACAGGGTTGCCGTTGGACGTGCCTCAAGACGGCGAATACCAATTTCAATACCGCAGGACTCGCAGTAACCGTAGTCACCTTCGTCGATATCGTTAAGGGCTTCATTGATTTTTTTGATCAGCTTGCGTTCACGGTCACGGGTGCGAAGCTCCAGACTGAACTCTTCTTCCTGAGTGGCACGATCAGCCGGGTCGGCAAAATTGTTCGCATCTTCCTGAAGGTGCTGAACTGTACGGTCAACCTCTTCCATCAACTCTTGTTTCCACTTCAGCAGAATCTGGCGGAAATGCTCCAGCTGTCCATCATTCATGTATTCTTCGCCGTCTTTAATATCATACGGAACGAATGATTTTAGCTCTGGGTTGTTGGTTGCATTCTCTGGCATACGACTGCCCCATCATATTATGTTGTTGGTGGTCTGGGGGATGCCCGCCGATAAATAGTCCATCATTGGCACCCTCAGCAACGGACAAAATCCTGTCACGTTTTTGAAAGCCATGCTTATTTAGCTGAAAAGTAAGAAAAAAGCAAATTCTGAGGCGAATTTATACAGTTTTTTACATTTCAGAATACCGGCAAAGTGCTGGTAAAGCTGCATACTTGTTTGCTTTTCACTATGATGTTCAGCTCTGTTGAGCGTGGCTTCATAGTTGAAACCCTCTGTTTTAATATTCAGGAGTAGTGTATGTCACTGTCGGATTTCCAATGGGCAAGCCGTGTTGCGGATATTGCGCCTTTCCATGTCATGGCGCTGTTGGGCCGTGCCCGTGAGCTTCAGGCGGAGGGCCGGGACATTATTCATATGGAGATTGGTGAACCAGACTTTTCATCGCCTCCACAGGTGATTGAAGCTGGTCGGCAGGCGCTGGCCGACGGTCATACAGGCTACACTCCTGCGATGGGTATTCCTGAGTTGCGTGAGGCAATTGCAGATCATTACCAGAAAGCCTATGGCGTTAAAGTCGATCCTTCCCGTATTTTGGTAACTCCCGGAGCTTCCGGGGCTCTCTTGCTACTGGCGGCCCTGCTGGTTAACCCCGGTGATCAGGTGATGATGGCCGACCCGACTTACCCTTGTAACCGTAATTTTATGCGTTTGTTTGAAGGTCGGTCACAGCTGGTTCCGGTAGGCGCAGATAGTCACTTTCAGCTTAATGCGGATCATATTGAACAACACTGGAATGCCAAAACCCGTGCCGCCATGCTGGCAACGCCATCCAACCCAACGGGTACCTTGGTGAACCTGGATCAGTTGACGGAAATTTCCCAGGCGGTGAGCGCGAAAAAAGGGGCCCTGATCTGTGATGAGATCTATCAGGGGCTAACCTATGGTGTTGAGGCGCAAACGGCACTGGCGGTGAATGATGACGCTTTTGTTATCAACAGTTTTTCTAAATATTTCGGTATGACCGGTTGGCGGCTGGGCTGGTTGGTGGCTCCTGAGTGCGCTATGCCGGAACTGGAAAAGCTGGCGCAGAATGTATTTTTGTCGGCGACGACGCCATCTCAATATGCTGCCCTGGCGGCTTTTCAGCCGGATACGATTGCTCTGCTTGAGGAACGTCGGGCAGAGTTTGCGCGGCGACGGGATTACCTGTTACCGGCGCTACGTGAGCTGGGTATGTCGATTCCGGTGACGCCGGAAGGTGCGTTTTATATCTATGCTGGTATCGATCACCTGACGGATGATAGCTTCAACTGGTGTCAGGATCTGCTGGAAGAAGAGGGGGTTGCTACAACGCCGGGGCTGGACTTTGGTATTGCCGGTGCGCGTACCACAGTGCGTTTTGCCTATGCTGCCAGCATCGATAAGCTGGAAGAGGCTGTTGAACGTATCGGACGCTTTATTCAGAAACGGGCCTAAACAGAAAACAGATCAGGGAAACCGAATATGCGTTGGTCATCACCACTTCAGTCGGCCACTTTGTTAAAGCGCTACAAACGTTTTATGGCAGATGTGGTGCCGAGAGATCTCTCTGGACAACGGGAGGGTGGTGCGGAGCAGCTCACCCTGCACTGCCCCAATACCGGCTCGATGAAAAACTGTATGGGTGAGAGCTGGCGGGTCTGGTACTCCGATTCCGGGAACCCTAAGCGTAAATATCCCTGTACCTGGGAGCTGTCAGAAACCCCCGACGGCAACCTGATCTGTGTGAACACGGCGCAGGCAAACCGAATCGTCAAGGAAGCGCTACAGAGTAAGGTTTTGGCTGAGCTTGCGGCTTACGACTCCATTAAGCCTGAAGTAAAATATGGCGCTGAAAATAGTCGGATCGATTTCCTGTTGACCGCAGAGGGGCTGCCGAACTGCTATGTCGAGGTGAAGAGCGCTACCTTGTTGGATGAGTCTTTTGGCAAGGGGCAGGGCTTTTTTCCGGATGCGGTTACTGAACGGGGGCGTAAGCATCTGCGTGAGTTGCAGCAGATGGTGGCTGAGGGTCACCGTGCCATTCTGTTGTTCTGTGTGAATCACACAGGGATCGACCAGATTAGTGTGGCGGACCATATTGATCCGGCCTACGGCCGGGTGCTGCGGGAAGCACTACAGGCAGGGGTTGAGGTTCTGGCCTATAAATCGTTGATAGATACTGAAACAATTCAACTTTGGCAATCTGTACCTGTTGTCTTATCTGAGCAGGCTTATTTCTGATCTTCTGCCCTAGTGCGATCAATACTCTCAGCGGTCATCAGCATTACCTCTCCGGTCTCACTGATCTCATAAGGAATCTGGCGTAGCTTTTGTCCTGTACATGGGCCGTGAATGCATTCGCCGGAGTCGATCAGAAATTGTGCCCCGTGCATCGCACACTGAATCAACTGTTTGCTGCTGTCCAGAAACTGATCCTGTTGCCATTCAAGGTTGACGCCAAGATGCGGACACTCATTGGCATACAGATAAAGCTTATGTTTTTTCTTTACCGCAAAGAGAGGGCCTATGGGGGTCTGAAAACCTTTACTGGTTTTGTTGCCGATATCATCCAGATTACAAAGTACGTACATGGTTTTTCTCTAACCGGGCATAAAAAAGCCGTTTGCAGAGCAAACGGCTGAGAAGGTGGTGCGTTGTCTGATTCCGAAGTTGGATAACCTCTATTAGACTGCGCCATCATAGAAAACCGTTATGACTTTAATATGACAGCTGGAATGACAGAGATTATTAACCACTGAGGCTCAGCAGCACCGGTCGTAACGCAACCGGGTGCCATGGTTCAGGGACATCACCAGCTCATCGGCTGAGATCTCTTTCGGAAAAAAGCAGCCGGATATATTGGCCTGAGCGATGCTGGCACCTTCAAGATTTGTCTGGCTGAAGTCTATACCACGCAGATCAGCACCCCGAAAATAAGCATTGCTCATATCCAGTTTGTGGGCATTCATCTCGCGCAGATCCAGTCCTCTGAAGTCACCGCTGCGTAGATCTGTCGTCTCATCGCAGGAGCGGGCTTGATTAAAAGCCCCGATATCTTCTTCTCTTAGTAGCTTATACAGCTTGTTATCAAGCAGGTGGGGTTTTTGACTCATAACCGACTCCTTTTGGCCAATGGCTACTCGCAGTATATTTGAAAGATATGTTACAGCCCAAACTGGCGGCGAATACTCATTAGTAGCTTGGTGCTTGCATTATCTTCGTCAGTATTGATGACGATAGTATAGTCCGTTTCATCTGCGGCGATACTATCCTGCTCTGCCAGCTGCTTATTCAGAACAGAAAGATCCGCTTCAGATGCATCATTGTTTGATGTCAGGCGTTTTTTGATCCGGCGCTCGAGTGTTTGCTCGCTTGCTGTGAATGAAAGTGTCAGAGCGGGAACTCCAAGCTGTTCCGCTTTATCACGCAGAGCATCACGCTGCCAACGTTTCAGGTTGGTGGCATCAATAATCACAGGTGTTGCTGAATAAATGACGCAATCTGCCAGTTCTGCCAGTTTGTCATAGGTGCGCTCTGTGGCTTCCGGAGTATAGATACCGGCATCCAGCTCAGAGTGACTGTCCTGGTGTGCGCTCAGACCAAACAGGCGTTTACGCTCAACATCGGAGCGGATACGTATAACGCCCAGCTCCTTGATGACCGCCCGGCTTATAGAGCTTTTACCTGAACCGGATACGCCATGGGTGATCAGCATAAAGGGCTGTTCAAATACGGTGTAGGATTCCGCCAGGTCGATATAGCTCTGGTAGTCCGCTTCGAGTTTGGCGCGCCCCGCTTCATCAATGGACGGGTCCAGTAGCATAAAGCGCGTTACCTTGGCACGAACCATGGCACGGTAAGCTTTGTAGAACGGCAATAGTTGAATGCCTTCGTAGTCACCGGTCAGCTCCAGGTAGAGGTTGATAAAGTGGCGGGCCAGCTCTTTTTCACCGCGGGCTTCCAGGTCCATCACCAAAAAACCGGCATCTGAGATCACATCGATCCAGCGGAACTCATCGTTAAACTCGATGCAGTCAAACAGAGCAACCTTGTCTTTACCCGTTTCCTGAATCAGGGCCACATTACCTAAGTGGATATCTCCATGGCACTCGCGAATCATGCCGTTGGCTTTGCGTCGGGCAAACAGTGGCTCCAGGCGAGTAAACGTATCCTGCATCCAACCTTCCAGCTGGGTGAGCTGATCCAGTTGTGACTTTTCACTTAGCATCTCGCGGATCTGATCGAAGTTCTGTTGTGCGGGTGCCAGTACTTCTGCTGGGCTGCCGAGCTTCATACTGTCATCAGCCTGGCGAATTTCAGCGTGGAAACTCGCAATCTGGTGTGCCAGTGAATCTATGTGAGCGGTTGTCACCATGCCTTCGGCCTGCAGGTTGCTCAGCAGGCGGTCGCCATCGAATTGCTTCATTCGGATGGCGTATTCAAATGGGGCAGAATCATCACCTAAACGAGGAGCATCTTCACTACCGGAGATCGGTAGAACATCCAGATACAGATCCGGAGCCAGGCGTTTATTCAGGGCTACTTCCTGCTCGCAGAAGAATTTGCGTTTCTCCAGAGTGGTGAAGTTCAAAAAGCCGAAATCCATCGGTTTTTTGATTTTGTAGGCGTAATCACCTGTCAACAGTACCCAGGATATATGGGTTTGGTACAGTTTAAATTCCCCTGTGTTGTGTGGATACAGGGCTGGGTTCTGAAGTGCCTCAATCAGCTGTTGGCTCACAGGCGGTCTCCTTAAAATTCAGTATTCGGGGCTCGTTGTCCGTTCTGTTACACCGGCGTATCGGTCAGCCTTTTTGACCCATAGTGCGTGCTTCAGGTGGCCGGAGCAATCAGCTTAAGGTCTGAGGTGTTTACCCCAGACCCGTTATGATCGGCAAAATTACCTGCTAACTCAGCGCAGCAAACGCCTTACGGGCTGCGGCAAGCGTTTTCTCAATATCGTCATCTGTATGGGCAGAAGATACAAAACCTGCTTCGTAGGATGCCGGAGCCAGATAAACACCCTCTTCCAGCATGGTGTGGAAGAACTTATTGAAGTGGTCATTATTGCATTCCATCACATCGGCAAAACCGGTTACAGCAGATTTGTCGGTGAAGAACACACCGAACATGCCGCCCGCTTTCTGGGTGATGAAGGGAACGCCGGCTTCTTTTGCTGAGGCTTCAAGGCCTGCACACAGTTTATCTACTTTGGCGAACAGGGCATCGTGGAAGCCCGGTTTGCTGATGCTGTCCAGCAGGGCGATACCCGCAGCCATGGCCAGCGGGTTACCGGAAAGGGTGCCAGCCTGATAGACGGGCCCCAGAGGTGAGATATGAGACATGATCTCTTTCTTACCACCGAATGCGCCTACCGGCATCCCACCACCGATAATCTTACCTAGTGTGGTCAGATCCGGCTTAATGTTGAAACGCTCTTGTGCACCGCCCAGAGCAACACGGAAACCTGTCATCACTTCATCAAAGATCAGCACGGTGTCGTGTTCATCACACACTTCACGCAGACATTCCAGAAAGCCCGGCTGCGGCGGAATGCAGTTCATGTTGCCGGCAACCGGCTCCACAATAATGCAGGCGATCTGATCGCCAATCTGTTTGAAACATTCCCGCACATTTTCAATGTCGTTATACGTCAGGGTGATAGTGTGCTCCGCCAGCGCTTTGGGTACGCCTGGAGAGTTTGGTTCACCAAAGGTCAGGGCACCGGAACCCGCTTTAACCAGCAGGGAATCGGAGTGGCCGTGATAGCAGCCCTCAAATTTTACGATCTTGTCACGACCGGTATAGCCGCGGGCCAGGCGGATCGCACTCATGGTGGCTTCCGTCCCCGAGTTCACCATGCGTACCATCTCGATATTCGGCATGATCTCGCAGATACGCTGTGCCATGGTGGTTTCGATTTCAGTGGGGGCACCAAAGCTCATACCGTCATCTAGACGATCTTTTACTGCCTGCAGCACGGTGTCGTTGGCGTGACCTGTGATCATTGGGCCCCATGAACCTACATAGTCAATGTACTGTTTGTCATCTGCATCAAACAGGTATGCGCCTTTCGCGCGCTTGATAAATACCGGCGTACCGCCAACACCTTTGAATGCACGTACCGGAGAGTTAACGCCGCCAGGAATAACGGTTTGGGCATTGGCAAATAGCTGTTCTGACGTAGACATAGGGTTCCCTATAACTGTTGTTTCTTAAAAATTGCTAAAAACGGTTTGAGGAGGCCGCAGCCTCCCGAAAGTAATGCGCCCATCATACCTAGGCATGATGATGTGATACAGCGCTGCTGCACCTTATTAAAGATTGATTGTAGCTAAACGTTGACCTGCAACGGGGCTCTGGGTAAGCAGAACCTGTTGAGTGCCTCTGAAGGATCATGAGTACCGAACAGGCTGTTAACCACAGCAATCATATCGGCACCCTGATCAAACACCTGACCGGAATTGTCTGGATCAATACCACCAATTACGACAATGGGACGCTGAAAGCGAGCCTTTGCCTGCGCAATTAATGCTAATGGTGCCGCCGGTGCATCCGGTTTGGTCGCAGACGGGAAGAAACGCCCAAAGGCCAGATAATCTGCTCCGGCATCCTGAGCTTGTTGTGCCAGCTTCAGTGATGCATGGCAGGTTGCGCCCAGTATCTTATCTTCACCCAGTTTACGGCGTGCATCCGTCAGTGAGCCGTCACTTTGTCCCAAATGGACGCCGTTGGCATCGATCTTCAGAGCCAGCTCCAGGTCGTCATTAATAATGAGAGGCGTATCGTATTGCTGACACAGGTTAAGCAGGCGAATAGCGCGTGCTTCTTTATCCTCAGCGGTTGCGGTTTTTTCCCGATATTGCAGGCAGCCAATTCCGGCTTTTAAGGCCGCTTCGGCCTTTATAAAAAGCTGTTCACCGGGCATCAGTATGCTGTCGGTGATGGCGTAAACCGGGGAGCGTTCAAGGGATTTCAGGAAACGCTGTTGGGAAGATGTTTTTTGAATCGGGCTCATACCTGTCGGGTATCCTGTAGATAACATTTCGGAGCTCGGGTCAGGACCTGTCGCTCCAGAAAAAACGGTTGGGCAGATACTGGCCATCACTGAGCTTGTGGGCCTGCTCAAGGCTCTTCCATGTGAAATTTTGTGCCATCTCAACCGCGTTGCAGATATCGGCACCTTGGGCGATCAATGCGGCGCAGGCCGCTGCGAAAGTACAGCCACTGCCGTGGTATTCGCCAGGCAGGCGGGGCCAGCTTTTCTGCTGCATCTCACCGTGGCTGCCAAAGAGCTTGTTCACTACATCAGCGGTCTCTGCGTGGGTTCCGGTAACCGCAACATGCTGACAGCCTTGGCTAATCAGGTGGTGCGCCTGTGCGGCAACGGAGTCAGCATTGGGGCTGAGTTTTTTCAATTCCTGAGTGTTCGGTGTTAGCAGCAATGTGTGTGGGAGAAGCAGATCTGAGACAGCGGCTACCATCTCCTGCGTGGTCAGGCTTTTGCCGCCACCAGCTATTAAAATTGGATCAAAGATTACGGGTAGATGAGGGTAGTCCTGTAAAAGAGTGTGAATCGCTTCAATATTCTCAATGCTGCCCAAGAGCCCGATTTTGATTGCGCTAATGGGCAGATCATCAAGAATCATACGTGCCTGAGTGATTAGATCGTTAGCGTTAACCGGGTGTATGCCCTGAACATTATGTGTATTCTGGGTTGTGGTAGCCGTAATTACCGTTGCGGCATAGCCACCCAGGGCTCGTATGGTTTCGATGTCAGCCTGAATACCGGCACCACCGGAAGGGTCATGCCCAGCCAGTACCAGAGTTACCGCGAGATTGGGGATTGAACTCATCGTCACGCTCTCTATCGCTTTCTGCGTTAGCCTGAAAAAGGCTTGACCACAACCAGAATAATAATCCCAATCAGTGCAAATACCGGCAGTTCGTTAAAGACCCGATAAAACTTATGGCCGCGGGTGTTTCTGTCTTCGGCAAATAGCTTACGGTAGTGGCCGCAGGCAAAGTGGTAGCCGATCAGCAGTGTTACAAGCGTTAGTTTAGCGTGCATCCAGGGCTGTGACAGATAATAGCTGGCGTTCATGCTGATGAGCCAAAGCCCAAGTGCTACAACCACAATCATTGAGGGTGTTGTGATGCCGCGATAAAGCTTACGCTCCATGATTTTGAAGCGTTCGTTTCCTGCCTCATCCGTTGTTTCCGCATGGTATACGTAAAGTCTAGGCAGATAAAACAGCCCGCTGAACCAAGTGACCACAGCGATAATGTGAAATGCTTTAACCCAAAAAAAATCCATTATGACTCCTCAGTGCTGCTCTTTTTATGCAGTATGTAAAAATTCATTATCGATAGAAACCTTCAATCATATCCCGGGTGACAATGCCGATAACCTCTCCCTTTAAGCCTGTTATATACAGTGTGTCGGTACGCATATCTGAGATCTGTGCCTGGGCCTCAGCCAGAGTAGCTGTTTGAGGCAGCGGGCTGGCGCTGAGCCTATCCTCAGAGGGTACCTCGCTAAGGACGATTTCTTTCAGGCTTTGTCCGTTTTCCTGTACATCCAAGTAAACGTAGTTGGCTAAATCTGACGTTGGCATAAGAACAAAGTGATCATTATCGTCTTCATGGATCAATAGCCAGCGAGGTTTGGCGTTCAGAATTGTTTTAGCCATTCCGATACTCAGCTTATCCGTACATCGTTTAAAGTCTTTGCTCATTACAGCGCAGACACCAGTGCGGCTGAGTATCTGAGACAGTGCTGGGTCGTGAAGTTTAAGACCTTTTAATTCGAGAGCATACTGGAACACTGAAGGGTGGTCCGGAAGCAGGTAGCGACTGGTCAGTGTTGCGCAAACCACAGCCAGCATACCGGGCATGATGATGTGAGGGTTGCCTGTCAGCTCCATTAAAGCCATTAGCGCCGCAAGAGGTGCCTGTAGGCAGGCGGCCATCATGCTCGCCATACCTATCATCGCATAGATATTGATATCCGATACCTGAGTCCCGGCCAGAAAAGAACCGATATGACCTGTTGCAGCACCGAATAATCCCCCTACAACCATAATCGGTCCGATGATACCAATGGGTACGCCCAAGCCAAAAGTAGTGGCTGTCAGCAGCAGTTTGCAGATGGCCAGAAGAAGTAATAACCCCAGGCTTAGGTCGCCGGTGAATGAAAGATTTACCAGGTCAAAGCCACTGCCCATAAGGGAGGGTAAAAGAGCTGCAAAAAGGGCTGTCAGTAACCCTGCTAATAAGAAACGAATCTCAACAGGCCAGTGATGAGTTCGGAAAAGAAGGCCTGAGTAGCTGATAAACAGTGCGGCAAAAATACCAATAATAATGCCGCTGGCAGATACCCAAGGCAGCTCTGCCAGGGTATAGAGAGCCTGGGGAGCTGTGTTGAAAAGACTCCCTCCTCCCAGAAGTGATTGACTCAGAGCTGTACCGGTAACCGAGGCCAGAATGATAGGAGTGAACCCCACAAGAGTATATTCTGCGACAATGACTTCCATCGCGAAGATAACCCCTGCAATAGGCGTATTAAATGATGCCCCTATGGCTGCGGCAGAACCGCAGCCAACCAGCAAGCGAATACTGTTATTAGGAAGCTTCAGATGAACGCCAATCAGACTGCTGATGCTCGCACCCATATGGACTGCAGGGCCTTCGCGCCCAGCTGATAGGCCACTGGTAAGGCTTATTATCGCATTGACAAACTGGCCCACCGCATTGGGCCAGGGCATATGGCCCTGGTTGAACGTGAAGCGCTCGATCACATGTGGCACACCGTTTGAACGCCAGCTTTGTTTCGACAGCCGGAAAATAAAGGCCAGCAGCAGACAGCCAATAATTGGAGCCAGTATTCGTATGGTAAGTGATAGCGCTTCATGGTTTTCAGGCTCAATCCCCAACAGTGACTCTGTGGCCAGATTCAGGCTGATAATAAATATAACCATCACCCCCCCGGTTGCAATGCCGGAGATTAATCCAAGTAAAGCCAGTTGAGGCAGTGCATCAAGGTGGGCTAAACGGTCACGAAAATGTTGTAAAGATAGCCGCTGGAAAAAAAAATTCCGAAACAGGTTTTTAGTCAAAGTGACATCCAATGATCAATAGGTGTTGCATACATAAGTCCATAGTTTTGTGTATTATACCGAGATTCGATTCAAGAGTTCGATCTAGGACTGAACAGTGGAGAGCGACAGTGATTAAAGTCGGTATTGTTGGCGGCACCGGTTACACCGGAGTTGAGTTGTTACGTTTGTTGGCACAGCACCCTGATGCTCAGGTTGAGGTGATTACATCGCGATCCGAGGCTGGTGTTGCCGTAGCTGACATGTACCCGAACTTACGTGGTCACTATGATCTTGAGTTTACAGTGCCTGATACAGATACTCTTGCTGCTTGCGATGTCGTGTTTTTTGCAACGCCTCACGGCGTGGCTCATAGTCTGGCAGGTGAGATTCTAGCCAGTGGCAGTCGGGTTATTGATCTTTCTGCGGATTTCCGTATTCGTGACCCAGAACTTTGGGCCGAGTGGTATGGTCAACCCCATGGTGCCCCTGCGCTACTGAACGAGGCGGTGTATGGCTTGCCTGAAACACAACGTGAACAGATTAAGTCAGCCCGGTTGATTGCTGTACCGGGTTGCTACCCAACGGCCGTTCAATTGGCAGCCCTGCCGCTGCTCGAAGCTGGCCTGATCAAGCCTGAAATTGTGGCTGACTGCAAGTCTGGTGTAAGCGGTGCAGGCCGGGGTGCGAAAGTGGGTTCTTTGTTGTGTGAAACCAGCGAATCTATCATGGCCTATGGCGCTTCCGGGCACCGGCATCTTCCGGAGATTTCTCAGGAGCTGAACCGTGGGGCAGGTAAAGATGTTGCACTGACTTTTGTACCTCATCTGATGCCGATGATTCGTGGCATTCATGCCACCGTCTACGCTGATCTTTTGGAAGGGCAAAACATTGACCTTCAGACTCTGTACGAAAACTGCTATAAAGATGAGCCCTTTGTTGATGTGATGCCAGCGGGTTCTCACCCTGCAACACGGAGTGTAAGGGGTGTAAATATGTGTAGAATTTCGTTGCACAGGCCGCAGAATGGCAACAAGGTTGTGGTACTATCTGTGATCGACAATTTAGTTAAAGGTGCATCCGGGCAGGCTATTCAGAATATGAATATTATGTTCGGTCTTGAGGAAAATGCAGGGCTCAACCAGGTAGGATTGATGCCGTGACCATAACAATAATGAGTTGCCAGGTATGACAATGGTCAAAGGAAGCAAACAGGATCAGTTGGAAATTGTTTCTTATAGCCCAATGGAGCGTTTTTTACGCCGTTCGGTTTTTTTATTGTTTCTAGTCGTGATTGTACTTGCCGGGTTTGGTTACGGCCAATACCAGGGGTGGGAAGAGCGCCGTTCAGCCGTAATCGAGCGTGATGAATTACGCGAAACTCTGACAGAGTTAGAAAAAGAAAATGAAACAATGCGTCAAAAAGTTGCCGTACTGTCTCGCGGTAACCAGATTGATCAGAAAACCTACGCAGAGGTCCGTAATACGATTACAGATCTCAATGCTCGCATTGCACAGCTTGAAAATGAAGTAACTTTCTACAAGCGTGTGATGGCTCCCAGCAGTGAAGACAAAGGCCTTAGGGTTGAAAGCTGGACGGTGGCAAAAACACTGAATCCGTCACGTTTTAGTTTTAAGCTGGTCCTTACTCAGGTTGCAGACAATAATAATTATATAGAAGGTCGCGCACTGGTGAGTATTGTTGGGCTTCAAGGAACAACCCGACGTGCTCTACCTCTGCGAGACTTATCATCGGATGTTAAAGACCTGGGTGTCAGGTTCCGTTTTCGCTTCTTTCAGAATGTAAGTGGTGAGATGGTTCTGCCAAAAGGCTTTAAGCCAGAGAAAATCGAAGTGATTCTGCAGTCTACTGGCCGTAAGGCGATGCGGGTTGAAAAGAATTATGAATGGTCAGTTCAGGAGGCCGTTTAGGCATGTTTGGAAAAAACAGCAAACCAAGTACACATCATTTTGATACCTTGGTGTCAGGTAAGGCAGAGATCGTTGGTGACCTTCATTTCAGCGGTGGCTTGCACATCGATGGAAAGGTGTTTGGTAATATTATTGCCGAAGATGACTCAAAAGCGGTGATACGCATCAGTGAGAAAGGTGTTGTCGTAGGTGAGATATCGGCCCCGCACGTTATCGTGAACGGTCAGGTGTCCGGTGATATTCACTCCTGTGAGCATATCGAATTAGCTTCCAGGGCCACCGTTAATGGCAACATCTTCTATAATATGATCGAAATGGTAATGGGTTCTCAGGTGAGTGGTAACCTGATGCACCGTTACCGGGGCAAGCCAGAAAATCGCCCGGCAATGCCTAAGAGTGTAACTCATGAAAAACCTGTGTTTAACGAAGGTGTTGAGGCCGACTCTAAATCAGTTAAAGCTGTTGCAGATGCAAAGCCTGCCGTAGCGCCTAAAACTACGGGTGCAACTCCTGTTGCAGCGGGTGCAGTAAAAGACAAAAAAGCGGAATAACAGCTGAAGGCAGCTTCAGATTGCTATTGTGCTGAGCCCGCACTCTCTCAGAAGATGTGCGGGCTTTTTCATTTGTGCTTTTGATTAGCCATTCGATAACTATAGTAGTTGACTGTTTTGGTAGGTTAAGCAGATAATTCACTTTGATGACTTTTTCGGAGCGAACAATGACGGCGGACATATATATTCCCCAGGCTATGACATTTAGCGATTCAGCGGCTAATAAGGTTCGTGAATTGATTGATGCTGAGCAGAACCCGGAACTGAAGCTGCGGGTTTATGTAACCGGTGGAGGCTGTTCGGGTTTTCAGTATGGTTTCGATTTCGATGAAAGTAATCAGGAAGACGACACAGTTATCGAAAATAATGGTGTTAAAATGGTCGTTGACCCGATGAGTTATCCTTACTTAGTGGGCTCTGTTGTAGACTATCAGGAAGGCTTACAGGGTTCGCAATTTGTTGTACAGAATCCCAATGCAACCACCACCTGTGGCTGTGGGTCTTCGTTTACTGTTTAGCGATGAGAGTTGAGCGGTGAGTTTAAAAGGCAGCTAAGGGCTGCCTTTTTTATTATATTTTTGCCAGCCAGATTGTTCGAGGCTATGCCGGATAGATAGCGCCAAGAATACGTTCACCTTTTGCGCCGGTTGCACTGGGTAGGTTTCCGGGTAGGTTGTTCAGCGTCTGACGAGCCAGCCATGCAAATGCAGCCGCTTCAACCCAATCCGGTGCAACGCCGAGATCGGCTGTTGTTTTAAGGGATGCCCCTGGGGCGAGTTGCTCTATCTGCTCGATGAGCAAAGTGTTGTGGCTGCCGCCGCCGCAAAGAAATACTTCTTCGCAGCTATAAAAGTTAATCTGGTCGGCGATAATTCTGGCTGTCAGCACTGTCAGGGTAAAAGCTATATCCTGCCAGCGGTTATTTGAAAGCTCCAGTTTTGGATTGAGCCACTCCTGATTAAAGTATTCACGGCCTGTGCTTTTCGGGGCTTGCTGAGAAAAATAAGGGTCTTCAAGCATTGCGCTCAGTAATTCGGGGATCAGTTGACCCTTGCGTGCAGATTTGCCTGCATGGTCAAAGTTATCACCTGTATTAAGCTGGTGCCAGTAGTCGATAAGGCAATTGCCGGGCCCGCAGTCAAACCCCAGCCCAGCGTTAACAAGTGTCAGGTTGCTGATGCCACCAATATTGATAATAGCCTGCTCACTATTAGTGTCTGGTCGAGCCTGGTGGGTAAAAAGCCATTGGTGAAAAGCGGGTACTAAGGGTGCTCCTTGGCCGCCCGCAGCAATATCGCGGCTGCGAAAATCACAAACAACACTGATTCCTGTTTTTTCCACCAGTCGGGCATGGTCGGTAATCTGTAGTGTGTAGGCCAAAGGGTTGTTCGGTGCGTGATCGATCGTATGCCCATGGCTACCAATAGCGATAACTTGGTCAGCGCTAAATTTACTCTCCTGCAATAAGCGTGCGACCGCTTCCGCAAATAAGTCTGCCAGTTGACCGCTGATTGTTGCCAGAATGGCTTTGTCGCAGGATGGGGCCAGAGCCAGCTTGAGCAATTCTTTGCGAAAGCTGGCCTGATAAGGCATATCAAGGGCATGCAGGATATGAAATCCCGAATGTTTGCCGTCTTCTCGGATAAACTCAATCAGTACTGCATCAACGCCATCAGCACTTGTTCCGGACATTAGCCCTATATAGATGTCTCTCACTGCTCAAGTTTAGCCAGCTGTACCATAGGGTAAGTTTCAAGGTTGCTAAGAAGGTTCGATGCATATTGGTCAAACCTTTCGCGTTCTTTATCGGCGATAGGCTCGACATCAGGGAATTTGATAGCAACAGGGTTCTTATGAATCCCATTAATGCGGAACTCATAGTGAAGGTGAGGGCCTGTGGCTAAGCCCGTACTACCCACATAACCAATAATCTGGCCCTGTTTAACTGTTTTGCCTTCCTTGATTCCTCGACCAAACTTGCTCATGTGTGCATAGAGAGTAGTGTATCTGCTGCCATGTTTCAGTACGACGTGGTTGCCATAGCTTCGGCTGTAGCGGGACTTTATGATTTTTCCATCGCCTGTTGCTTTGATTGGCGTACCTGTTTTGGCGGCATAGTCGGTGCCGCGATGAGAACGGAAGCGATTTAAGACAGGGTGAAAACGGCGCTTAGTAAAATGAGAGCTGATGCGGGTAAAGTCTACCGGTGAACGTAAAAACTGTTTGCGCATGCTGCGCCCATCAGGAGAGTAATAATCCGCTTTGCCTTCCTGGTCTGTATAGCGAACTGTGCGATGGGTTTTCCCCTGGGTTGTAAATTCGGCAGCGAGAATATTACCATCCCGAAAACGAACCCCATCAAGGTACTCTTGATAGTAAAGAACCTTGAAATGATCGCCGGGCCGAATATCGAGTGAAAAATCGATATCCCAACCAAAAATATTAGCTAGGCTCATAATTGTTTGTTGGCTTAGTGCTGCATTTTCACCGGCTGTAAAAAAGGCACCGTTAATAGTTCCTTCAGAAAAACGTAAAACCCGCTCGGGTTCACGCGTTAGTGTTTCCTCTATGTAATCACCTTGGTCGCTACGCTTGAATAAAGAAAGAGAAAGAGGAGAAGTATCAAGACGAACAGAAACGAGGTTGTCATTTTTATCATGCTTGAAATGAATGCTCTGTCCTGGCATCAACATAGACAAGTCTGTGGTGACCTGTTCGCTATGTAGTATTTTGTATAGCTCTGATGTCGGAATACCTGCGCGTGAGAAAAGTTCTGATAAAGTCTCGCCCTTTTGAACTTTGTAAGATTGCCAGTCATCAGTAAGCCGGGGCCACGTTTGAATGCGTTCTTCAATCGTTAGGTTGAGCGGGATATCGACGCGTTTTGCGGAAACATCCTGGCTTGATATAAGAGTGACCAGAACAGCCAAAAGGATGGCTAAGCCCAGGATTATATGGTGCTTTAATTGTTGTGCACGTCTAAGCATAAGAAATAAAACCAGAAACTGTAGGTGAAATCGTTGGGTAACCGTACCTGAATGCTATAATGTACGCTATTTTTTCCAAGTTACAATTGGTGAAAAACATTCGACATATGTTGCTGAAATTGACATAGGATAGATAGATGAGCTCCGTTGCAGATGCTTTAGCGCTTATTAAGCGTGGTACAGAAGAAATATTGGTTGAAGATGAACTGGTCAGGAAACTGGAAAGTAGTCGAGTTCTGCGTATTAAGGCTGGCTTTGATCCCACGGCTCCGGACCTGCATCTGGGCCATACTGTACTAATTAATAAGCTGCGGCATTTCCAGGAGCTGGGTCATCACGTTATGTTTCTGATTGGTGACTTTACCGGTCGAATCGGTGACCCGACCGGTAAGAATGTTACCCGTAAGCCGCTGACTGAAGAAGATGTGGCGAAAAATGCTAAGACTTACACCGAGCAGGTGTTCAAGATCCTTGATCCGGAAAAAACTGAAGTCTGCTTTAACTCTGACTGGATGGGTAAGATGACCGCCTCAGAGATGATTGAATTGGCCGCGCAGCAAACGGTTGCCCGTATGCTCGAGCGTGATGATTTCAGCAAGCGATATAAAGGTAATCAGTCGATTTCAATTCATGAGTTCCTGTACCCGCTGGTTCAGGGTTATGACTCCGTTGCCATGAAGGCAGACGTTGAACTGGGTGGTACTGACCAGAAGTTCAATCTGCTGATGGGGCGTGAGTTACAGAAAGGGGCTGGTCAGGAACCGCAGATCTGCATCACTGTGCCGATCCTAGAGGGGTTAGACGGTGTGCAGAAAATGTCTAAGTCACTGGGTAACTATGTTGGTATTAATGATGCGCCGGGCGAAATGTTTGGCAAAATCGTATCCATGCCTGATTCCCTGATGTGGCGTTACTTTGAGTTGCTGAGTTTCCGCCCGATGAGCGAGATCGATGAGATGCGTCGCTCTGTAGATGAAGAGGGTGCAAACCCAAGGGATATTAAAATGGAACTGGCTCGCGAGCTGGTGGCTCGGTTCCATGGTGAAGACGCGGCTGCCAATGCGCATAAAGGTGCCGGCAACCGTCTGAAGGATGGTGAGCTGCCGGAAGATCTGCCGGAGGTCACGGTCGATTTTGAAGGCCAAGGTGAAGTGCCTGTTTCTGCGGTGATCAATAAGGCAGGGCTGACCAAGAATTCAAAGGCAGCAAGGGATATGCTGGCTGCAGGTAGTGTTAAGGTTGATGGTGAAATAGCCGAGGCTGGCCTGAAACTGCACAAAGGAAAAACTTATGTCTGCCAGGCAGGTAAAAAGCAGTTTGCAAAAGTGACACTGGCTTAAGGCTGGTCGTATCTACTTTGGCTGGCTTGAGCAGTACGTGCTTTAGTTGATATATAAAGAAGGCCTGTAGGATGAGTATCAGACTCAGCCTGCAGGCCTTTTTCGTAGAGTAATAATGAGTCTGTCAGAACAAGCGATAGTCAGGCTGGTAGTTGTGTTTCTCTATGACCTGTATCCCTACCCTTTATTTCCTATGCCGCTATCCATTATTCCCCTATACCCCTCCAGCCACTATATATAGGTCAGCACTTTTATTGGTGGGATGCATGTGCAGGCATAGCATGGGGTGGGTTGAAGTAGAGAATATGGGGCTGATATTTCAGCTGTGTAGTTATTTGACTAAAAACTGAAAATTAATTGTCTTTAGGGGTTGTGCTGCTCCGTTTTGTGCGTATAATTCGCCCTCGTTGTCACGGAGCAAGTCTTCAGGCAACGGTTA
>NZ_JBLXCD010000003.1:0-548290 GCF_048265165.1 Oceanospirillum sp.
GGTAATGTTACTCTTTACTTCCTTGCGACTCTTACCCTGCCCTATCCTAGGTTGGCTTTTCTGTAAGAAGTGATCCACCTTCTTGGCTGCTTTATCTAACGTGAGTATTGTTTTGGCTTTGCGGATATCCCGATCCAGTTCTTCTTCACTTTCCCAGCGGTCTTTGTCCTGATGTTCACTCAGGTGATGGCGGATCAGGCGTTTGAGTTTCTGGCGCTTCTGTTCCAGCTCTTTAAAGGTGCCTGACCATTCTTTGGCCGCATTGGAGCGCATTTTACAGCCATCAATGGCAAAGAGTTCATGGCCTAAAAGTCCCTGCTGATCACAGATCAACAGCACCTGTTCAAACAGATCTTCAATGGCTTGGGGCCGGCTGCTAACAAAATGAGCAAGGGTGCTAAAGTGCGGGACAGTATCGCAAGATAGGGCTTTAAAGATGATGTTGGTTTCGCAACACCACTGGATCTCACGGCTGGAGGTGATGCCTTTAGAATAAGCAAACAAGATGATTTTCAGCAAAATGGCTGGATCGTAGGCTGGGCGGCCTTCGCTATCATTCTTATAAGGCTGGTGAAACGCGGACAGATCCAGCTTTTCAGAAACGAGGTAATGCAGGGCATGCTAAAAGTACCGGGCTGCAACTGATCCAGGTAATTGATCACCACCATCGACGTTTGGTTGTAGTCGTAGTGCTTGAATCGAGCCATCACCGCCTCCTGCGTTTCAAAACCCGATCAGATCATAGTTCGGGAGGTTTTTCTACAGCCTGAACGCCTCAATAAGGGGCGCCGTAGGCGTCCCTCTTGATTGACTTGTTACATTTTCTTTCCGACTCTAATCCCATAGCTTTGGTCATCCAACTTTACCCGAAAAATTGGAGTGCTTGGAAAAGACTGCTGCATTATTTCAATGAGATCGATTTCATTTTGATCAGGTATTTTATCGCCAAAATATATGGCTTCTATGGATTTTTGCGAGATTTCTTTTAAGCCTGTAGTTGTGCATAATATTCTGCATTCACATTCATGCCCCCATTGATCATGCTTGCACTGTAATGCTTTTAGGTACTCAAAGTTACCTTTGTGTACTAGCGAAAACAGATCGATTTCATGAGGCCTTGTTACATAATTAACTTTTGTATATGAGAATGTATCTGCAGCGTTTAACTCTCTGAGTGATCTATAAAGCTCTTTGGCATTATATTTTATACAGAATCCTTTGAAACCATCCGCATATAGAGACCACATAATCATATTAGCTATATGAGAACGTTCATCATTTGGAATATCAGCAGACGTTGAATATATGCCCAAATTTCTTGTGTGCTCTATTGCTGATTTATGCTCTTTCTGAGCTTGCTCAACGACTGTTTCAAGGAAGGCCTCGGGATTTTCAAGGTATCTCTGAAGAACAATATCCTTAACATGGCTCTTTTCTAGATTTTTCTCATCACATAACATTTCTATCATGTAATTTACACATTTTGTGATGAGTGCTTCTCGATCACTTGGGTAGATGGTTTTTGTTACACCTTCAAATGGATCATTCAATGAGTCCTGCGTAGAAAGCCATATTTTTCTGTTGAGTAAGGCGTTTTTGGAATTATCAGTAACTGTATGAAACTTATATATGTAATCGAAGTTCACTCGATACTCCCTTAAAAATGTAACGCCCTAATAACAGGCAATAAAATAGTTGGCTAAAATCAGCGACGAAGGAGCAAAAGCCAACTGTTTTTTGTCCTTGTTTATTAGCTTGTTATTTTTCATTTGATTGCACGGGTTAGATTTGCCATTGCTAAACCCAACTCTCGAATTGCAATAAAAAGAATTTTTGTGAAAGGAGGCATCTCTTCAATTGCATCGTCTAGTGTTGGTTCTTTACGGCTTGCTGTATTTAGTATTTCTTTAAGTTGGCTTACATTTGGATCGGAGTCTATTTCTTCATTAAGAGCTTCTAGTTTTTGAGACACTTCCTTTAGTTTTTCAATATTTTCACTTAATTGAGCGTTAGTGGATATTTCTTCCATTATCTTTTTTTCGTGATGAGAATATTGCTCTTTAAGAAATAGAGCTAAGCTAGCCTTCTTAACTAATAGTTCCATTTCTTTCTTTTGAACGGCTAAATCACCTAGCTCTTCTTTAGTTTTTTCTCTAGTCTCTTCTAAATTACTTAGTTCCTCGGTTGTCTTAGCAATAGACCTAAGTGAATCCATTTCTATTTCTTGAAGATCAGTCTTGGTTAAAGCAGGCTTTGTAAAAGCAAACAACCCTACTACTGACGCCAAACCACCTACAATGCCTGCATATGAGAAATAAACTTCCTTATCAAAAATACCAAAATGGACAGCTATCCAGCCGCCAATAAAATATGCGATACATAATAATATTAATATTGCAGATAATCGTCTCACTCTGACTCCTTATGAAACATAACGCCGCATTCAGCGGCTTGTCCGCTGCAATGCTTTGTTATACGAGTCTAAAAACTCAAGATACTTTAGCAAGCCATTCAAATACCTTTTGCTGGATGTATCCTTCCAAGTTTTACCCAAAGCGTCCTTTAACCTAAGTGCCATCCCGCCCCTATCATCTGGCTTTGTTTCACTTATTTCACGAGCCAAGTTAACTGTGTCGGAGTTTAAAAGTGCTTGCGCTAAAATTTCATTTGCGCCTAAGGATAAATCAATGTTCTTAGTAAAAATCACGCTTGAGTCTTCTTGTCTTTTACAGATTCCCAAGGAAACAAGGTCCATCACAGAGTTCCTCATCTTTTTTTCATTTTGTTTTATAAGGCTCACTGAACCATTATCAATTAATAATGCAATCAGCTCTAAACTTTTAGAAGGCGACGTAGCAGCTAAGAATAAGTAGCTTTTCGTTCCTAGTACACCATAATCTGGTGAGAATTCTGAAATTGGGTAAACTGCCATTCCATTAGTGCTTTTACTTAATAGACCAGAAAAAAGAAGCCAATTTAAAAACTTTGAAGAATAGCCCTTTGGCGTATCACCTCTTTCATTTGAATACACAACATTCAAAGCTTGAGCATACTCCTCACTTGTAACAATTATTTTTCCTTTACCACCTGCACTGGAATGTAAATTCAAATATATTATATGACCGCTCAGATGAGCCCTTATAATGTCCTCAGGTTTTTCATTGCTATTAATAGGTGAAAAATTTCCGTCACTTTCCTTCTTTATTAATGAAAAAGATTGTAAATCCATGACAATATTAGTAAGAGTTCCCTTTTTATAATTAGTGATTTTTAGAAGCTGTTCAAAATTCAACTTCCTTTTATCAACAATAATCCTGTATATCGTAACTGCCATTTTCACGCTAGCTGCGGGCATATACGACCATGGGATAACCGGCGCTTCATCGGTAATCAAATAGTCTCTGAAAACATCCCAATATACAGATATCTTCTCTCCCGTTTTGATTACAAGCCTATCCGTAATTAAGTTGTAAACCGTTTGCTGGCCAAATTCCTTTGTTACTTGATAATGGTCAATTGGTGAATTATTGGCAACAAATCTCAAGCAGTCTACTTCCCTATCTGGCCTTTCCAAGTCCTCATCAAACAGGGATTTAATCTGTAACTGTGTAATTAACAACTCCTCTTGCGATACTTTGTTGTTAATTTTATTAAAGATATGCATACATAGTTTTTTTAGAAGCCAAGGAAAACCTTGTGACTGCTGCATTACCCTAGTTCGAAGCGATTTATTTAATTTAATACCGATGCTTTTTTCATAACTAGCTATCAATTTTGAAGAGTCTTTGATTGTAAATATGTCTAGCTTTTTATCGACCCTCCTATCCTTCAATTTACTCCACATTGAGTATGCTGGATTTTCCTCGCCAAGCGTAATCCCACTTCGCCAGGAAAACCCTACAACAAAATTCATTTTTTCTGATGAAACATCAATAGCGAATCTTTCAAATGCTCTAAAAAGACCAAAAAGCTCTTCCTTCATGAAAACTTCTTCAAATTGATCAAAGAAAAGAACCAGAACCTTTCCATTGTCTTTCAGGTAGTTCGTACATTGAGAAAAACTTACGCCAGATGTTATATCTTCAATATTCTCTACTTTAAAATCACCACTAAATTCGATGAAATCATCTGAAATTGCACTTTCAAAAGCTTTAACTATTGTCTCTGCAACAAATCTTGCTCCTCTTGCTGATCGAACATCAACAGGATATAGATAGTATTTATTTTTCCACTTTATATTTCTAAATCGTTCAGATAAGCATGCAACTAGAGATGATTTTCCGTTACCAGACGCCCCAATTATAGACATTAACCTTGTGTCAGTTTTCTGATTATTGACCGAGTCAAGAAAGTCCCAAATGTCTTTTTGAATAGCATCACGTCCTACAAAATCTGATGGCTTACATGGTTTTGGGTCCATAATATCATCGGCGACGATGATGCCGCTCACCACCTCTCTTTGAACTTGGACAACAGGTTTTTTATCTTTTTCTACATTCGTGGAAAATGGAAAAATAGGAATGTTTTCAAAAATATTTTGAGTGTCAAGAATCGTACGAATTTCTTTGCAATTAACAATATTATTGCCATTGAAGGCAAGAACTCTACTAGTAATACCTTCATTCATTTCTTGGAATAGCCAAGTAAAAGACAGCTCTGGATGAACAAGAAGAGTAGCGTGAGTTATATTCGCGTCCAGGTCCAGAGACTCATAGTCATTTACTTTTCCTGAAACCTTTAATGCATCCAATATCTCTTGCTTTCCATAAAATGAATAATCGCAACCATCCATTTCACGATATGTTTCATAAGCTCCTTGAGCATCTTTCCCCAAATTTGCAGTAGAAAACAACGCTATTCTATCTATTTTTGCCCTAGTAGCTTGGGCAAAACACAAATCAACAATACCCGCATCGATATTTTTAGAGTTATAGAACTTGCATTCAACATATACCGTTTTTCCAGATGGTGTATGTTTTGCCTGAATGTCAATTTCCATCCCTGTCTTTCGTATTTCTACATTTAAAATTTCATATGACTGCTTCTTTAATATATCGGCACACAATTTCTCAAAGAAGGCCCCCTTCTTAGTATTAGTGTAGGCCTCAGGAACTACCACTAAAATATTTCTTTCAATCGGAATAGTTCTATTCATCATTTTCCTTGCAGCTGGGTGCCGCGAATATTCGTATAACATTTTAATCATAGGCATGCGCGTTTTGCCGATTTCAATATACCGCCAAAAATTGAGGAAAGACTCTGATTAGAAAGGAAAAATCCATCTTATGATCCAAGCGCTTCCCTGCTAAACGCGCATGCGCATATACGCCAATAACCGTGCGCCTGTTATTGCCGCGCCCGTTCCTATAATTCATTGAATTTACAGATTATCCAATTTCTTCGCACCGGTAAACCGCGCATTAAGTCGGACAAACCGAGCACGTTTTTCTGCAAAATCAAAAATATACTGTATATTTAACCATGCAAGGACAAATATCACATGAAGGGCGGTTTATGGCTAAAAGTCCATTTTGGGACGGTGTCAGATCAGAGACACGCCAGCGCACCAATACCGCTTAATCCCCGCCTTTAAGACACGCCTTTAACCCCGCTTCTAACGCGTCGACTTCTTCAAACGGTTGCGGGCTGATCAGTTCAAAACGTGAATCCCGTCGGTAGGCGATGGGGAAGCGGTCGGATTCGCTGCCAACCCGGTTATAGAACTGCCACTGATCACGCACCCGGTACACGGCTTTCAGGCGCAGCAGGTTGGGGATGGCGTCCATCCAGCTGACCAGTTTGGCTTCATCAAACTTATCCTGTGGGTGGAACAGCCAACCGATGGTATAAACCCCTGCACCTTCACCCGATAACTGAACCGGTTGCCCCGGTTGGACTTTTTGCAGGGCGTCGGCAGCAAAGGTATCCGGTGTCGTTCCGGTCGGTTGGTGATGATGGTGGTGCCCATGATGATGGTCGTGGTCGTGGTCGTGGTCGTGGTCGTGGTCGTGGTTATGATGGCCGGTCAATTCCTGCTGATAAAACACGCCGTCACGACTGAGGGCTAACAGGTCAAGGTCGATTTGCCCTTGTTGGGCCCGCACCACAAGCTGTTTCGGTGGAAACATACCCAGAGCAGCCTGTTCAAAACGGGCGGTTTGCTCTTCCGTCGCCAGATCGGTTTTATTCAGTACCAGAATATCCGACAGACTGAGCTGATCCTGAAAGATCTCATTTTCCTGCACCCGGCGATCTTCAATCGCCCGTGGGTCAACCAAACAGATCACGGCCCGAAGGTCCAGTACCGGGGCAAAGGTCTCACTGGTTAAGGTGTCAATAATGCCAGCCGGATGACCAATACCGGTCGGTTCGATAATCAGACGATCCGGCTTGTACAACCGAATCAGCTTCACCAGCGTTGCCGAGAGCACAACGCCCAGACTGCAGCAGATACAACCGCCAGGTAACTCCTGAACCTTAAGGCCACCATTACTGCTTTCTGTCCCTGAGCTGGTTTCCGGATAGGCCGCTTGATCGATGCCAATCTGGCCAAACTCATTCACGATAACCACCCACTGTTCATGTTCCGGCTTCTGCGCCAGCAGGTTACGAATAGCAGTGGTTTTACCTACCCCTAAAAAGCCGGTAATCAGGTGAGTAGGAATCATTTTTCTGAATTTTTTATCACCCGTAGCGTTAGAGGATGGTGTCTGTGTTAGGCTCAAGAGGAACTCCTGCAAGACAGCCGGGCTGCCGATAAATGGTGTAATCCCAAAGTGTTACAATATAACATTTTAAATGTCTGCCGGGTCACCCATGAAACTCAGTATCGTCAAACAGGTGCTCTTATGCGTCGCTCCAGCCGAAACCCTTTTTTACGCCTGCCGATCACTCTTGGCAATGATGTGATCCACCACCTGATTCATGCGGACCATATTCTGCAGATCACTGCCGAAGATGAGCTTTCCTGCTCTCTTGAGCTGGTTAATGGCAAAGAGTACCAGGTAGAACTAGACCTGAAAGCGATGGAGCACCTGCTGAATCAGGCCTATGGCCATGAATTAGCCCAGCCAGCGCTGGATCTGTAAGCGGGCCAGCAGCAGGTTCTGCCATCATCTTTTAAGCCTTACGGAAGTATCGATAAAAGCGCATCAGATCCTGCTGCGCCCCATGGCATGACATGGGTTCAAAGCGCACCTTGGTATTAGGATGGCGCTGGGCCAACTGGCCGGTATCCGGTGGATAAACGCAGCCTAGCTTGGGGTAGCCACCAATGGTCTGACGGTCACGCATCAACACGATGGGCTGACCATCCGGTGGCACCTGAATCGCCCCAAGTGCAATACCTTCAGAGATGATATCTGGCTGCAGCGCTTTAATAGGAGCCCCCTGCAGGCGCACTCCCATACGGTCACTGTCCGGTGAAATCTGATAGGTCTCACTGAAGAAGCGCTCCAACTGCTCCGCCGGGAACAGGTTATACTGATAACCGGCAATCACCCGCAGCACCAGAGTTTCGGAATAATCCGGCAGGTAGTTGTTACTGACCCGCTTACCGATCAGTTTTTGCAGCTGAGGATCTTTGCGATGCTCCTGCTCAGTACAAGGCAGACAATCACCAAAGCTCAGCAGTTTGCCCTCTCCGGTCAGCCCTCCCATCTGCTCTCGCTGAACCGTAGCGACACTGCCAAAACACGGCTTAACCTGAAAGCCGCCCTTCACCGCCAGATAAGCCCGCGTGCCGGAACGGGGGTAGCCAAATTCCAGCCGATCACCTGCTCGCACAGGAATCACCTGCCAGTTCGCCACGGACTGACCATTCAAAGTCGGTGCGAGATCTGCTCCGGTGACCGCGATCAGAGTATCCACCTGGGCCTGCAGTTTGAGACCACCAAAGCTGACCTCCACGGCCGGAGCATTCCAGGGGTTTTTCAGCAGGTGGTTACCCCAGAGAAAAGCATGTTCATCCAGAGGCCCGCCGGTGGTCAGACCAACATACTGAAAACCGATACGCCCGGCATCCTGTAACTGGGACATCAACCCTGGATGAATCACGGTAAAGCCCGCTTTCAGGCCTGAGCTAAGATCAGCGCTTTTATCACGGCTTTTGGCCTGAGCCGCATCTGGCTGCATTTTTTGATCAGGCACAGCATCAGGATCTTCATCAAGGACACCACCCAGTGCCAGAAACTGCTCCCGGCTGATGGGTTCAAAGCGTACCGAATCCCCCTGAGCCAAGGGTGTCAGATCCGGCAGGGAACGGTCGATCATCGCCTGGGGTGTTCGGCCAATAATATTCCAACCGCCTGGGGATTCCAGCGGATATACCGCCGTTTGCGTACCGGCAATCGCAACGGAGCCTTTGGCAACACTAAGGCGTGGAGTGGCATGACGGGGAGCCTGAATGGACTCATCGACATCCCCCAGATAGGCAAATCCGGGAGCAAATCCGATGGCGGCGACCCGATAAGCTTTACGGCTATGTCGCTGAATGACCTCGTCGGGTGTTAAGCCTTTGCTCTGTGCCAGTGCTTCCAGGTCCGGTGCCACCTCTGGGTGATAGTAAACGGGAATCGAAATCTGCTGGCCTGCTCTGATGGCTTCCGAGGGGTTATTCGCCCAATGTTCCGTCAGGGGCTCCAGCAGCGCATCAAGCTCGAATCTGAGCTTTGCCGCATCCGTCTGCAGCAGATCAAAGGTGAGCAGAACCGTCGTATAAGCCGGAATCAAATCGGTTATACCGGTCAGTCCCCGAATCTTTTCGCAGGCCTGGGCGATGCGGGCACTAAGCTGAGCACTGGGCCGCGCGGCAAAATAGAGTATCAGACTATCAGTAGAGGCTGTTTCAATACGCACCATGGGGTTATCAGTTCCGGTTGTTTCTCGTGGTTCTGGTCATCCAAATAGCTGCAGAGCCGAATCAGAAAGGCGGCCCTGTCATCCATTATCATAAAGATTACTTAACGCGCTTTCAGTGCCTGAGGAATCGCTTTTACGGTATATAAAGACACGTCATTGTCTCCCTGTACACATAGGGTATCAGCCTTATAGGGCATCACACCCTGATCTATGCCTGTAACCCATTAAAAGCGCTGTTTTTATTACACTTTTCACCTTAACACAGTTAGATTATACCCTGTCGGATTTATGACCTGAACCCTGGGTCGATCCGGGCCCTGCTACAGGAAGTATTCATCTGAAGCCAGGGAGATCTCTCAACCTTTATTTTCGGACTTAAACCTTTTGAGGTGACCCTCCAATGCCGACAACGGAACCGACTCCTCCCGTCACAGCGACAGTCACAGCGGTTGACCCTGTATCCATCACCTCAGCGGCCTCCACTGAAGGCACTCACAATACCATCGCCCTGATTTATACCGGTGGCACCATCGGAATGGTGGACAGCGACAAGGGCCTGATACCCGGTGGCAATATGGCTGAGCGGCTGCTTAATCAATTGCAAACTCTACCGGAAAAACGGCGTCGGACACTGCCCGCCTTTGATCTTCTGACGCTACCCCAGCTGATCGACAGCTCAAACGCAACGCCTAGGGATTGGTTAGACCTGAACCGTTTGATCCGTCACCATTCCAAGCGCTATCAGGCGTTTATCATTTTGCACGGCACGGATACACTGGCTTATACCTCCTCTGCCCTGAGCTTTCTGCTACCACAGAATCTTCCCTGTATTGTCACAGGGTCTCAATACCCACTGGAGAAAGAAGCCAGCGATGCCCTGAGCAATGTGGAAGCCTCTCTGCTGGTGGCGAGCAGTCTGATCAATCAGCCGATGGCGCACAATGCTGGAGTCATCGTGTTTGGCGGCAAAATTTTACAGGGAAACCGCACCAGTAAGATCAGCACCTACTCACCACAGGGGTTTGACTGCATCAACCTGCCTGCTTTAGGTACTTGCTCAGAAGGCAAACTGAACTGGTCGGCTTCTGCTCAAATGACTGCAGAGCTGAAACCCACACCGGACACCAACTTCCCGCAGATCAGCACTGACGCGATAAATGATATTCCCCAGGTGGTCATACTGAAACTTTGGCCTGGCATTCAGGCAGAGCAGATCGAAAGCCTGCTGGCAGAACCCGTTAAAGGCGTTATTCTGGAAAGTTACGGCAGCGGTAATGCACCGGATCTGAATCAGCCATTACTGGATGCATTTAAAACGGCCACCGACCGCGGCGTTATTATTGTCAATCGCAGTCAATGCCCTGAAGGCTCCGTTAGCATGAGCTATGCCGCAGGATCGGCTCTGAGCGACGCCGGTATTATCAGTGGTTATGATATGACCTGTGAAACCGCCTTCAGTAAACTGACTCTTCTGCTCTGCAGTAATTTAAATAACAAGCGGGTAAAAGAAGCATTTAAACGAAACCATTATGCCGAGTGTAGCGTATAGTCAGTGTCATACTGAGCGAACTCAAGAGAGAAGGGAATAATGCCGGAACACGACACCAAAAGTACCGCTGAAAACCCAAACACCACGTTTTACCGGGACTTGCCAGCTGTTACCGACTTTTCTCTGCTGCTGAACCTTGATGCCTATCAGCCAGTACCTGATAACTGGTATGTGCTGGTAGCCGATGTGGTGAACTCTACCGGTGCCATTCTGAATAACCGCTACCAGGATGTGAACACTCTGGGTGCCAGTTGTATTATTGCGGTATTGAATGCCTGCGAACAGGTGATATCGGCTACCTGTGAAGTGCCGGGGTCAGTGGAATCTATTGGAGATACGGCAACATCGGTTCCGGCAGCTCAAAGCCGTGAGCATATTCCCTATGTCTTTGGCGGTGACGGGGCCTCCTTTTGCATCCCTCCCTGTTATTTGAATGCCGCTCTGGCTGCCCTCAAGGGGACTCAGAAAGTCTCTACTGAAGCTTACAACCTTGAGCTGCGCACGGGCTTTGTCGCCGTATCCGACCTGCGAGCCGCTGGTCATGAATTGCTGATCAGTAAGATGCAGGTCAGCCAGCATGCCTTTCAGGCCGCATTTGCCGGTAGCGGCATGACCGAAGCAGAAATTTGGCTGAAAAAAGATCCCGAGAAATATGCCATCCCGGAATCCACTCCTGCTGAAGCTGATTTCTCCGGCCTGCAATGTCGATGGGATCGCATTCCCAGCCCCCGGGAGGAGACAGTTTCTCTGCTGGTGGAAAGCCAATGTGAAACTCTGGATCAGCAAAGTCGGCTGTATCAGGATACACTGAGTAAAATCATTGAAATATATGGCGACCGTGATCAGCATCACCCGTTACAGGCCAACCGGATGCAGATAACCTTCTCCAATGAGAAGCTACGCACGGAAACGCTACTCTATAGTGCTGGAAAAAGCCGACTCTACAAACTGGGTTACGCCTTAAAAATCCGATTTATTGCTATCATGGCCCGTATCATGATGGCCAGTAATATCGTTATTAAGGGCTATAACTGGGGTGGTTATAAAGAAGATATGATCCGCCACTCAGATCACCGTAAATTCGATAATATGCTGCGCATGGTAATGGCAGGCACGCCACAACAACGAGAACAACTGGAAAACTGGCTAAAGGCACAGCAAAGCGCGGGGGTGCTCCACTACGGTATCAGCACATCAGAGGCAGCACTGTTAACCTGTCTGGTATTTCAGCATGGTACAGACCATTTCCATTTTGTCGATGGTGCTGATGGTGGCTACGCCCTTGCCGCTACCCACCTGAAACAGCAACGGAAAGCATCACATGGCATAAAGACAACTGCGATCCATGATGCACCGATATAGAAACACCTCGATATAGAAACACCCCGTATCTATGGCCAATTAATGGCCATACTTTGTTTCTGTTGCATCCCGCTATAGCCCGGCGTAAAGTCCGGTTTAACCATCATATTTATATGGAATAGTTACTCACATAACATTCTGAGCAGGAAGCCCACATGACAGAAGAAGAATTCAAAGCACTGCAGCAATGGCATAGTAATGATCTGCTGGAAGGCGTTCGCTGTCTGATGGCCGTCACTGAAGTGAACAATCTGACCGATCTGTTCCGCCTCAATGAACTAGCGGAAAGCTATCGCCAGCATTACCCGTTACCGAATCAGGAGTGACGGTAAAATACCCTTCTCCCGCTTTACAGCGCACCGGCATTTCAATAGAGTTCGCCCTCTGCAAAATGGGGTAGCGAGCAATGCAACAACAGCCAAAATATCAACAGCACGATGTGATTATTATTGGAGCCGGTGCGGCCGGTCTGATGTGTGCCATCAGCGCCGGACAGCGCCAACGTGATGTACTGATACTCGACCATGCCCGTAAAGCCGGCAACAAGATTATGGTATCCGGTGGAGGTCGCTGTAACTTCACAAATTATTATGTTGAACCAAACCGCTACCTGTCCCGCAACCCTCATTTCTGCAAATCAGCCCTGAGCCGCTATACCCAATGGGACTTTATCGCTCTGGTGGATAAGCATGGCCTGCCCTATCACGAAAAGGAAGAGGGCCAGCTTTTCTCAGATAATAAATCCAAGGCGATTCTGGATATGATGCTACAGGAAGTCTCAGATGCCGGTGCCCGACTTCGTCTGAAAACAGACGTTCAGCAGATCACCCCTCTGCCGGATACCACAGCGCCTTACCGTTATCAACTGACCGTGGAGCAGAACGGGCTGAAAGAAACGCTGCACTGCCAGTCACTGGTTATCGCTTCCGGTGGCCTTTCTATGCCCACCATGGGAGCTTCAGGCTTTGGTTATCAGGTCGCTGAACAGTTTGGTCTGACAGTACTGCCCCGCTGCGCAGCTCTGGTGCCTTTTACTCTGCAACCGGAAGAAAAAGAGCTGACTGAGCCCCTGTCCGGTCTCAGCACGCCTGCGATGCTGAACTGTGAACCCGCCAAAGGCAGCAGAAATGATAAGGGCAAACCCCGGGAAGGTATGAGCTTTAACGGCAGCCTGCTCTTTACGCATCGGGGGCTGAGTGGCCCCGCCGTGCTGCAGATCTCCTCCTACTGGCAGTCCGGCGATACCCTTGAGGTCGATCTGATTCCGGGGCTTGATCTAAACGAACACCTGAAAGAGCTGCGTCAGAGCCGCCCTAAAGCAGAGCTGAAGACAATCCTTGGTGAACATTTACCTGCACGCCTGGCAAAAGCTCTGTGTGAACACTGGTTTGATAACACCACCATAAGTGAACTGAGCAACGCCAAAATCGAAGAGATCGCCAACAAGGTGCATCGCTGGCAGCCGAAAATATCCGGCACCGAAGGCTACCGCACGGCAGAGGTGACCCTGGGCGGCATCGATACCGACGAACTTTCTTCCAAAACCATGGAAGCGAAAAAAGCCCCCGGCCTCTACTTTATTGGTGAAGTGGTGGATGTCTCCGGCCACCTGGGTGGCTTTAACTTCCAGTGGGCATGGAGCTCGGGGTGGGTCGCCGGAGAGGTGGTTTAACTTTTGGTGCCAGCGCAGGTTTTTTGCTTCTTGACGATCGCCTAGGTATAAACCTTCAGCTCTGCAATCTCTCCTGTAAAAAATCACGTATAATCCATTCACTATGGCTTTAATGATATAGGTTTGGTATGCCCCCTGAAAATATTGAAAAAACAGCAGAAACCTCAGTGCTACCGGAAAACCTGAATATGGATTTCAGCCAGCGCCTTACCATTAACACCGCTGAGATGGCTTGGCTACCCAGCCCGGCTAAAGGTGTGCGCCGCAAACCATTAGAGCGGGCACAGCGTGAAGCCGGACACACCACCAGTATTGTTGAGTACGCGCCGGGCACCAGCTTCAGTGAGCACCGGCACCCGCTGGGTGAAGAGATTTTTGTTCTGGAAGGCATCTTTTCCGATGAAAATGGCGATTATCCTGCGGGCAGTTATCTCCGTAACCCGCCGGGCAGTCGGCATGCCCCTTTCAGCAAAGAGGGCTGCAGGATTTTTGTGAAGCTGAATCAGTTCGATCCGAAAGATCTGGAGCAGGTACGTATCCAGACGGTAGAACAGCCCTGGCGACAAGGTATCGGTGGTTTACAGGTGATGCCATTGCATGACTTTGAAGGTCAGCATACCGCCCTGGTGAAATGGCCTGCCGCTGAACGCTTCCAGCCCCACCGACATTTTGGTGGTGAGGAAATTCTGGTGATATCCGGCACCTTTCAAGATGAATATGCCAGATATCCGGCAGGCAGCTGGCTGCGTAGTCCACACCTGAGCCAGCATAACCCCTTCGTCTATGAAGATACTCTGATTCTGGTTAAGGTGGGGCATCTTCCTTCGGGGAGTTAGACGCAACGTCCATTACCTGTTTCTCATTCCGTTACCTGTCTCTCGGAATTCTTATCAAAAACATGAACTCTGTTGCGCCCGGAGTTCTTCGCCTGATAAAGCGCCAGATCGGTTCGCTGATACCAGTGAGAAAAGCTATCTTCCGGGTCAAGCTGAGATACGCCGATACTCACGGTAAAAGCTACGGCCGCTTTGGCAGCTCCTTCTTCAATCTGCCGACGGTACCGCTCTGCCAGCTCTCTGGCGGCACTCAGCTCTGTATCCGGCAGCAATACCAGAAACTCTTCTCCCCCCCAGCGCACCAAGTAGTCAGCTTCCCGCGTGACCCCGGCCATAACCGCACCGAACCAACACAAAACATCATCCCCGACTTTATGGCCCAGTGAGTCGTTGATTCTCTTAAAGTAGTCAATATCAAGAATCATCATGCAGACCGGGATTTTATAACGGCGGCAGCGCGCCATTTCCTGCTCAATAAGGGGTTCCGAGCCATGGCGATTCATCAGCCCGGTTAACTGATCCGTTCGCGCCAAATTAAGAGCAGCTTCCTGAGCTTCTTCCTTCAACCGAACCTCTTTTTTCAACATAAGGTTCAATCGTACATACCAGATGATCACACCACCCAGAATAAAGACAGTCGCAAAAATGCCCGCAAGGGTTATCAACCAGTCATGCTGCGCTGCATAGCGAATAGAAACCCAACGATTGATAACCTCCTGTCGGCTGGACAGAGGAATCTGGCTAATCACCTTATTCAGAATTGAATCCAGCGGTTGCAGTTCATTACGCACCCCCATTGAAAGCTGCCAAAATCTATCGATCTCACTACTGACCTTAAGCTGACCCAGGTAGTGTTTCTGCACCCAATAGCCTGATGCGATCAGAGAGTCGATATAGCCAAAAAGCTCGCCACTACGAACCTTGGCCAAGCCCTGCTCAATATTATCCACTTCCACAAACGTAAGGTCAGGGTACTGTTCACTTAACATAGGGTTAAAAGCATAACCTTTAACCGTACCAATACGCTTGTTCTGCAATTCTTTTAAACTGGGCAGATAGGCTTCGTTAATCCCCGTAACCAATACCAGAGGGGACTCGACAAAGGGTCGGGTAAAACTCAGAAATGATTCCCGATCAGGGGTTTTCATGATCAGGGGAAAAATATCACACTTCCCCGTCTGTGCCTGCCGGAGGGTTTCAGACCAAGAACCACTCTCTACAGGGGTAAACCGTGTATTAAGCTGCTCAGCCACTAACGCCATCAGCTCGGAGGCGATGCCAGTATGCTGACCATCTTCCAGTCCTTCTAATGGCATCCAGTCAGGATCAACACAGAGCTTCAGATCAGGATGTGCACGTAAAAAACGCACCTCTTCAGTCGTCAGACCTGCGGCATCGTCCGTACGATGCCTGCTGCTCATCCAGCGCTCTTTTAATCCGGAAACAAAGCTTTGAGGCATTGCGGCCTCTCCTTTGGACAGGATACTGTTCAGCAAGGTATTACCCTTCTGGACCCCCATCGATAACGATGTTTGACCAGGCAGCTCAAGGCCCGGAACCTGACCGGTCATCAGATTGCTTAACCAATGCTTCTGAATATAAAAATCCAGCGACGGATAGCTGCTGACAGCGATATCTGCACGACCACTTGCCACCGCAAGAACCGCTTCATCAGTTGATGCTGTGACTAAAAGAAAAATATTAGGATAGTGCTCTTGCAGATGGTCATGCAGAAAAGTATTTTTCGCCACCGCAATGATCTGTTTTTCCAGGGGAACCCCTGCCTGATCGCGGTGAAAAACTGCAGCGCTGATATACTCAATATGTTTAAAAGAAGTGAAATCGATGTAAGCTCTTCGTTCTGAGGTTTCTACGATAGTAGGAATAATATCCAACTCTCCGGCACGGAGCATTCTTAACGCTTCAAACCAATGAACACCGCTAACAAAACGCACTTCTTTATTAAGCAGTCGCCCCATCTCCCGCATATAGTCAGCGGTATACCCCTTTACAACGCCGTCTTCCGAGTAACTGAACGGAGGAAAGCTATCCAGCGCCAGAACCGACAAGTAGGGCTTAGTATCAAGATAAGCCTGCTCTTTAGCCGCTAACTGTGCCGATGCCTCAGATCTGGCAGGGGTTATAAAGAGCATCATCAGAGCTAAAAAAAAGAAAAACAGAGCACTCTTTATTGAGAATTGTGGGCTTACCCGCAATAACGGTTTTAACATTCCCTTTACCTCTCAATATGTTACATCGTGTATCAAACAGTAATACAACCTCAACCGGGAGGGAACACCCATCAGCAAAAATAGTACCCTCCCCAGATAAGGTTAATTTAACCGAACGAAGCTCTATAACCCAGAAAAAATAAGCTCTGAGCAACATATCCAGGTAAGACCTGAAGCAAAACATTACAGACATTGCCCGCTATAAAAGGTAGTTAGGCGACGAAGTCTGCATAAAGGCGTCAATTGCATTTTACATTCAATTACTTACCGACGCGGCCGACCACTGGTTAGCACCTTTCAAGGCTGGTAAGATACGCCGAACCTTTTGACCGCAGTTAAAGTATTAAGCAAACTGCAATCAGAAGCAAAAGGTGGCCCATCCCACAGATAAAGGCTTTTCACTCTTAGGATAAGAGCTGAAACAATAAAAAAATGATGAGTATGAATAATCAAACGGTAGATTTGTTTTCCCCGGATCATGATTATGATCTGCGCTTTCATGAAGAACCCGACCTGAGTTTTGCCAGCCAATGGGCCTCAGTACCTGTTCATATTAAAGAAGCCGTAGAGCTGTCTCAGAGCCTGCCTGTGGTTTTCCGTCGTAATCTTACCGGTACGATCGAGATTATTGCGCTATTAACCTGTGATGGCGAACATTTGATCAGGAATGGTCAGTGGAGCCTGAAGCAGCAACCGGAACTGCTCCGGCACTATCCTTTCACTTGGATATTGAAACAGCGCGATATTAAGCTGGCCTACTACTCCCAGGCACCGCACTTTCAGGGCAAAGGCCAGAAGCTGCTAACCTCTAAGGGTAAGCCAACCCGTAAGCTGAATGACGTGATCAAAGGGTTGGATAAAGCGCAAAGCTTTTTCTCGGCCACCGGCCAACGCATGATGGAGCTGGTTCGCTTCAATCTGCTGACCCCAATCACCGTGGCACAAAACGTCACCTTGCCCCAGGAAACTTATCTGGTTTTGCAGGAGCCTCTTTCCGATGATGTGCGCTCACAACTCAGCCCGGAAGTTGCCCACCTGCTGGATTGCCATATAAAAAGCCTGGCACTATTGCCTGCCATCAATGGCGCTCTGTCAGCCGCCGGATCAACAGTGGCAGCAACAGAAAAACCGGCAAACAAAACGAGTAAAAAAGCACCGTCTGAAAAGAGTTCAGCTAAGAAAGCAGCTACGCCTAAACAGGCGGATGCAAAAGCTAAAAAAGCTGTCGCTCAACCTGCCGGAGCTGAAGGTATCGATAAGATCATCGACAACACCTGTGAGCAACTTGGTGTCAGCCGTGAAGATCTTCAGAGCCGGAAACGTAACGACCTGCTAACCCAGGCCCGCAACCAGCTAGCAGCTGAAGCTAAAGCCGCTGGCAGCCTGAAAGAGATGGCAGCCTGGCTGGAGCGCTCTCCTGCCACACTGTCCAGCTGGCTCAAATAGCCTGGCACTCAAGCAATACAAACAGCCCGACAATCATTTGTCGGGCTGTTTGCGTTTAAAGGCTATCGACACTTAAGACCTAAAACTGCGCTATTAAGCTATACAGATGCTTTAACTTCTTCTGCTTCTAACTGGCTATATCTACCACTGAACGGGCCTACCACTAAACAGGCCTACCACTCAGACACCCGCTGTCTTTTGCTCCAGCATGTACTGTTTTACAATATCCGGCAGTTCAACGACCTTACGTTCCGCCACCGAGAACCAACCAAAAACAGCTTTATGGCGTGCCGCCAGATCACCATTCTGTCGGTAGATACTATTGACCAGCTGAACCGATTTCGCGGAACCGGTGGGCTCTCCGATCTCAATAGTGACCTCGACCACCTCTCCCATAAAGAGCTCACGAAAATACTCCGTTTCCTCTTTAAATAGCACCGGCCCCAAACCCTGCTGCTTTAACCACTCCTGAGTCATACCAATTTTAATCATGTACCCGACACGGGTATGAGCACAGAAATCTGCATAAGCACTGTGGCGCATATGCTGGTTGGCATCACAGTCACTCCAGCGCACTTCAATCTGCTTTCGAAACAATACATTTTCATCTGACATCTTTATCTCCCCTCCCCCGATACCTTATTAACTTTAATCGCAGCTGCAGCATTGTGACCCGATCTTTGGTATAAGTTAAATTCATAATTCAAATTCTTAGCATGATTTTAAATCATCAAAAATAGTTTAACGCTACACGATACATAAACGTGTAAAAAATAAGAAAGAGCAAGAGCCTGCGCCATGGATATACGCACCCTGAAAAAGATCGACCTTAATGCACTGGTAACCCTAAAAGTACTGCTGGATGAGAAGCATGTGACTCAGACAGCCCATCAGCTGAATCTGACACAGTCGGCTGTCAGCCGGACATTGGCCAAGCTCAGAGAGATGTTTGACGATCCACTACTGGTCAAGTCCGGGAAGCACCTGGCCCTGACAAACCGGGCGGAGAAACTTCAGCCTCAGCTTAACGCACTACTGGAAAACGCCAGTGCGCTACTGCTGCCGGAAAAATTCAACCCTGCAACTCACAAAGGCAGTATTCGCCTGGCAACAACCGACTACGGCACCCATAGTTTACTGCCGAGGCTGGTACCTGCATTAAATGAGGTTGCTCCCGGTGTCAGCCTGACCGCCGTAGACTGGCGCTCCAACCTGTTGACCGAGCTGGAGGAGAACCGGGTTGATCTGATTATCGGAGGGGCTACTATCCCGCCTTCAGACATTTTCCAGCGCATTGTGGCCCATGACCATTTTGTAGCCGTTGTCCGCAAAAGCCACCCATATGCAGAAAAAATCACTCTGGATCAGTACCTTCAGCTCAAGCACGTTATGATCAGCCCCACAGGAACGGGTAACAGTGGTATTGATGACCTGCTGGCATTAAACCGCCATAAACGCAATATCAGTGTTCGGGTACCCCATTTTTTTGCCGCACTGGAGATTATTGCCACCACCGATATGATCATTCTGCTGCCGGCTAAATTTGTGCGCCGTTATGTCTCTGAAGATAAATACTCAGTACTGCCGCCTCCGTTTGAGATCCCACCGATGGAGATCTCCATGTTCTGGCACGCCAGAATGCATCATGATCCGCTACATCAATGGTTTCGTCAGTTTGTCTACGACACCATCTATGACCGAAAAACCCAATAACATCAGACTGTAACAGAAGCCTGGTAGTGTACTCCGGTGTTAATTATATACCGGCACGAATCACTCACTGGCAAATGGAATACGAAATGAAAAAACAGTTATTGGCTTTGGTTATTGGTGCAACCTTGGCTGGCTGCGCAAGCCAAAACAACATGCTGCCTCAGCAAACACCAATCAAGAGCCTCTCACTGGACGTAGTTGGCAGCTATGTATCGGGTAGCGAGTTTGACACCTCAAGTGCTGAGATCGTTTCGTACGACAAAACCACTGACCGTCTGTATGTGGTCAACGCAGAAAACAAAAGCATTGATGTGCTAGGCTTCAACAATAACGATCAACCGGTTAAAGCCGGTAGCATCAATCTGAAGTCAGCAGCCGAAGCTGCAAATATCGCTATCGGTGCCGCAAACAGTGTGTCGGCAAAAAAAGGCTTAGTGGCTGTCGCTATTGAAAATAGCAATAAACAAAAAGATGGGATTATCGCGCTCTACCGCAGCGATGACCTTTCTCTGATCAACACCTACCCAGCAGGTGCGCTGCCGGACATGGTCATCCTGACCGAAGATGGCAATCACATTCTGGCAGCCAATGAAGGCGAGCCCAGCAAGGATTACTCCGTTGACCCAGAAGGCAGCGTAACACTTATCGACATCAGCTCCGGCACCAACAACTCAAAAGCCGTCGTTAAGCAGATCAACTTTCACGATTTCAATCAAGGCAATCCACGCTACTCAGAACTGAAGAGTGTGCGGCTTCCCCGCCCACACGGTGCAACCGTCTCCCAGGATCTGGAACCAGAATATATCGCATTAACAGATGATGGTAAGGCTGTTATTGCATTACAGGAAAACAACGCTCTGGCAGTTATCGATATTGCATCGGCAAAGATCGAAACAATTAACGGCCTGGGCCTGAAGAGTTGGGCGGACAAAGAAACCGGCGGTTATGGTTATCAACTCGACCTGACCAATAAAGATGGCAAATTCAGCCTTGCAAGCTACCCTCAGCTAGCGGGCTACTACATGCCGGATACCATCGCAGGATTTAGCGTCTATGGTCAGCAGTATGTCATTACTGCAAACGAAGGTGATGGCCGGGAATACATTTACGAGACCACTCAAAGTAAATGCGAAGGCAAAGGTCATAAATGGGATAGCGATGACAGTAGTAATAGCGCAAGCTACACCACAACCTCCGGCGACTGCATCTCTTATACCGATGAAACCCGGGGTAAAAAACTTAAAGTAGCGGAACAGCACCCTCTGATGAACAGAGCGGTTTACGGCGACAATACCATCGCTAACGGCAAGGCGATCGGTCGTATTAAAGTTGTTGTTGATAACGCTGAGGCTTATAAGGTTGCTGCAGACCAAACCATTAAAACCTTTGGCGCACGCTCATTCTCAATCTGGACACTGAATGGCGAACAGGTCTTTGATAGTGGCGATCAACTGTCAAAGCTGGCAAATACGGCACAGCATTTCAATGCAAGTAATGACACCAATGAAAGTGATGACCGTAGCGACGACAAAGGTGTAGAGCCAGAAGCGGTGGAAGTTGCCAAGATTAATGGCAATACACTGGCCTTTATTGGGCTGGAACGCCAGGGCGGCATTGCCGTTTATAATGTGTCTAATCCGAAGGCACCGGTATTTCTGGATTACGTCAACAACCGCAATTTTACCGCTGATGTCTGTACAGAAGTGGATAAAGACGGTGAATGTGCCAACGGTACCTACAACCCCAAAGTGAAAGACCTCGGCCCTGAGTCCATCGAGTACTTCACCCGACAAGGTGAGCACTTTATCGCGGTCGGTAACGAAGTGTCTGGCACCACCACCGTTTACAAACTCAACATCATCTAAATGCTAAACAGCAGGTGCTTTGCTTAAGGCACCTTCTGTCCCCAGCTACCCAGCGATTATCTTTCTGTATCCTTTTCCTGCCTGCATCGTTTCTGATTCTTAGATATGCTTAAGCGCTCTGGCATTCACTACCCGAATCAAAATACCTGTCAGGCATGGAATCAATCCTGGTCGTCAGGGGAGCCCCTGAGCAAATCACCGATAAGAAAAAGCAGAGCAGAGAGAACCTCTGCTCTGTAAAACAGCGACAACTGGCAGTACCGGCATGAAGAGCACTACCATGAAAACTTACAGGCGCCGCTGATAAAACACAGCATAATAACCCACCGATTCTGTGGGCTTAAAGCGGGACAGTCAAAATTGGCCGACGGCAGTGATGCATCACTTTTGTCGGTGTATCGCCTAATAAACTGTTTTGGTGCCGAACCCCCATGACGATCACAGTAGCATCCATCTCCTCGGCTACTTCCAGAATTTTCTTCCAGGGCGCACCCTCTTCGACACGAGCTTCCAGCTGACCATCCGCCAACATTTCTGAGGCATCCAGCTCTTCACGGCAGAAACGCTCGACGCGTTCAACAACCTGCTGCTGGACATGCTGCAGACTCTCATCATGCAGCGCCTTCAGACTAGGGTCATCACTCATCATAGAACGCACAAGACGCTCCGCGTGACCACTTACCGGCTCAACCACATGGAGAAAGGTGATATGGGATTTGTAATGACCACAGAGGCTCATCGCCGCACGAAAAGCCGGACGGGAACCGGGCCGAATATCCGAGGCATATAAAATACGGGTAACTCCGGGCAGCATAGCAAACCCTCCTTATTATCCGAAATTGCTCAGAACAAAGCCGTTCTGAGCAATTTTCATTCATTGTTATTCTTTTCTATATTCGGGATTGTTATCGGTATAAAAGTTCCGGCAGAAACAGGGCGATCTGTGCAATAAACGTGATCAGCATCAGGCGAACAATGTCCGCCATCCAGAAAGGTGTTACCCCTTTAAAGATAGTGCCCGGTTTCACATCCCGGAGCACAGCACTTAACACGAAGACATTCATCCCCACCGGCGGCGTAATCAGGCTGATCTCCGTCACCACCACCACCACGATACCGAACCAGACCAGATCAAAGCCCAGGCTCTGAACCAGCGGATAGAAAATCGGCACGGTCAGCAGCATCATAGAAAGGCTTTCAAACACCATACCCAGCACAATATAGATCGCCAGAATCACCAGAATAACGCCCATCGGGCTGACATCCAGCGACGTCACAAAGTCCAGCAGAGCATCCGGCAAGCCCGCGCGATTAATAAAGTCAGAGAAAATCAGCGCACCGATCAGAACACCGAACAGCATCGCTGTGGTTCGGCCGGTATCTGTCATCGCATGGAACAAAGAGCCCAGGGTCAGAGAACGGCGGGCCAGCGCGATAACAAACGCACCACCTGCGCCGATACCTGCAGCCTCCGTTGGCGTGAAGACACCCAGGTAGATACCGCCCATTACGATGGTAAAAAGTACCAGCACGCCCCAAACACCTTTCAGGGCAGAAAAACGCTCACTCCAGCTCATCTTCTCGCCCGGAGGGCCCGCCTCAGGGTTACGCCATACGGTGTAACGCACAGCCCCCAGATACAGAAGAATCCCCAAAAGTCCCGGAATAAAACCCGCAGCAAACAGCTCACGGATACTGGACTCTGTCAGCAGGCCATAAATCACCAGAATAACACTCGGCGGAATCAGAATACCCAAGGTGCCACCGGCCGCAATGGATGCCGTGGCCAGAGAATCCGAATAGCCAAATTTACGCATAGGCGGCATCGCGACCTTCGCCATGGTGGCAGAGGTTGCCAGAGACGAGCCACAGATCGCAGAAAAACCACCGCAAGCCACAACAGTCGCCATGGACAGGCCGCCTTTACGGTGCCCGAGAAAAGCGTAGGAAGCCTGATACAGCTCCTGAGACAGTCCTGATTTAGTGACCAAGTTGCCCATTAAGATAAACAGAGGAATAACCGACAGACCGTATTCCTGAGCCGTATCAATGACACGGTTCGCGGCCATCGATAAGGCACCGGTCCAGCGGAAATCAAATAAATTGTCAAAGCCCAGCCCCTGCAGGTAGGCAAAGCCGAAGAACCCTACGAAGCCCATCGCGAACGCGATAGGAATTCGCACGATCACGATCAGTGCCAGCAGAATAGCAAAGCCGATAAGTGCTACAGTCATAAACTTGATCCGGAAATAACGCAGATGACAAACTCAGCCTAACCCGCTACAGGTTCAGGCTAAGCCTTTTTCTGTAACAGACGATGGAGCGTTAACTCAAAGCTGAGCACGGGTTTCGATTTAGTCGCGGGTTTCGATAATGATCCGATACACGCCATAGGTAATCATCAGCGCTGCGGTGGCATAACTCATAACCGCAATATACTGCACGATATACCCCACAGGGATCTCAAGATATTCCGTAACGACCCCCCGACGCATAGATCGTTCGCCCAGGTAGAACATACGTTCTGCCAGGAAATAAAGCCCGCCGGACATCAGCAATGCAGAGAGCAAACCCAGCACACGCATCAGCTTATGACTGATGTAACTGTCCAGAATATCAACAACAACATGGCCACCGCGCCAGGTCACAATCGGCATTTGGGCAAAAACAATCACTGCCAAACCGATCTCTGTAAGCTCTACGGCACCATCCACTGCATTATCGAAAAAATATCGGCCGATCACATCCATGCAAGTCAGAGCCATCAAAGCAAACAGAACCACCGCCGCACAGGCCTCAAGAAAAAAGGCCAGCCAGATAACCGGCCCTTTTTCCTCGTAGTGTTCTGCCACCCACTTAGGAAGCGTTGCGAGAGACATACACTACTCCACTTAGTTACCGTTTTTCATATTAGCTTCGTAATCACGGGCAATTTTGCGCATCTCTTGCAGCGCCGCTTTCGCGTCTACGTCACGATCTTCAACAGAGTCGATCCAAACCTGATCCATACCCTTGGTCAGGGTTACGAACTCTTTGTACATCGCATCATCTTTAGAGATACGCTTTACATTTACACCGGCTTCCTGAGCGGCTTTGTAACCATCCAGATCGGCACCATCCCATGCACTACCCGCCAGGGCAGACAAGCGCAAACCGGACACACGGCGGATCGCCTGACGATCCTTCTCAGACAGATCTTCCATAAACTCAGGATTAATAAACATAGAGAAGCTGCCCAGATACATACCACCCGGCAGTACAGTCACATAATCAGTAACTTCACTCAGGCGCAGGGACTTCTGCTCACCCATGGGAATAAACACACCATCAATAACACCCTGCTGCAGCATCTCGTAAACCTTAGGAGCAGGAGCACCGACCGGTGTCACATGCATGCGCTCAGCCAGCTCACTCTGAACACCACCACCAACACGAATCTTTTTGCCCTCAAGATCAGCAAGGGAGTTGATTGGCTCTTTGGAGTGGATCAGACCCGGGCCGTGGGTAAACATCCCCAGAACTTCCAGACCTTCAAACTCATCGGCCTGCTTAAAGTACTTGTCATACACTTTCCAAAGGGCAACAGACGCAGCTTCTGCGCCAACACCCAGACCTGGCTGCTCGACCGCTTGTGGCAGTTTAAAGCGACCCGGAACATAACCGTGATAGCTGAAGGAAGCATCGATAACACCATCCTCAACCAGATTGAACATCGTTTTAGGATGGCCTAAACCCTGTTCAACTTTAATTTTCACACGACCTTCCGTCGCTTCTTCAACCCATTTAGCCCAGGTAGGCCAAACAACTGAGTTCTGAGCCGCCGTTGGTGGTAGCCAGGTACCCACACGCAGAATGGTTTCAGAAAAAGCCGAATTAGAAGCCAGTACGGAAGCACTCAGGGTCAGACCCACCAGTGCTTGTTTAAACGTTTTCTTCATTATTGTCATTGTTGTTGTCTCCTGCTTAGGTTTTGCCCTATAACCGGCCGTGCAGTAGGGTCAAGCTGGTTATAGTTCACACGCTTTATCGTTGTTAGTGTTTTTTATTCTCAGTCAGCCATTACAGATCTTTGCCTGTTCCGGCAGATTTTAAATCACTTTAAAACCCTGAAAAAAAGATTCTGTATCAAATCCAATACCTGCAGCACTTTTACCTGCAGGATAAAAAGCCATAGCAGCGCTATTTATACCCATCAATAACTCAGGTCAAAGCTGCCAGACTTAAAATCTGACGCAGATCAGATTTCCAAGATACAGCATTATTTACGATACCAAAAGAGAATCCTAAATAAAATTTATGTATCTGTTTACCCTCCGCAACCGAGTATAAACTCTATTTCATACCTGAAGCCGGAGGGCTGTTAAACACCACCTACACCTACTTAGCTGCAAACAGTGGATGGATATTGTTCTTATTAAACTTAAGAACAGGGTCCAACTCTGTCATCTCAAAGGAGATCTGACAGTAGCTATTATCAGTAACAGGGGTCATCCAGTTACAGAGAATCTCAAATACCCTTTCTGCAACTTCCTGTTTAAGTGCCATGTCCCGCCCATGACCGATTTTCAGACTAAGATTGAGAAAAGCAAAGTCTTCCCGGCCATCCGCTACCCGGTAGTCGTAACAACGAATCGCACGACTGCGGACTCCACCAATCGGGAAGGCTCCGGTTGAAACCACATACTCATGCAGCGCTTTAAACAGCGGCTGAAAATCCAACTGCTCATGCAGATTGTCAGAATACTCCACAACAAAATGCGGCATAGATCACCTCAATATCAGCTTCAGATTCAACCGAAGCGCCCGTTACAGACAGAGAGCACACCTGGTGCGCCCTGCCTACCGGATAAAAAATTACACACCCCATTTAGGAATATGGTGTGACCCCATACTGATACAGACATTCTTTGGCTCACAGAAAACTTCGAAGCTGTAATCACCACCTTCACGGCCCGTACCTGAGCCTTTCACACCACCAAACGGAGTTCGCAGGTCTCGCACGTTCTGGCTGTTCACAAACATCATGCCCGCTTCGATACGATTTGCGATGCGATGCACCTTACCCACATCCTGCGTCCACAGATAAGACGCCAGACCATAGTCATTGTCGTTCGCCATACGAACCACATCTTCTTCATCTTTGAACGGAATAATCACCGCCACAGGGCCGAAGATCTCTTCACGGGCGATACGCATATCATTGGTGACATCACGGAACGCCGTCGGGCGAACAAAGTGGCCGCCTTTCAGGTGATCCGGCAGTTCATCAACCGGCTTATCAGGGCCACCGGCGATCAGGGTTGCACCCTCTTCGATACCGGTTTTGATATAACCGGTTACCTTATCCCAATGGGCCTGACTGATCAGAGAGCCAACCTTGGTGTCCATCTCAGTCGGATCACCCACCTTGATCTTGTTAGCGCGAGCGGCGAACTCTTCGCAGAACTTGTCGTAGATACCTTCCTGCACAAACAGGCGGGAACCGGCAGTGCAACGCTCACCGTTAATCGAGAAGATACCGAATACCGCAGCATCTAGGGCGCGCTCGTAGTCGCAATCATCAAAGATGATCACCGGAGACTTACCCCCCAGCTCCATGGAGAATTTCTTCAGGCCTGCGTTCGCGATGATATGCTTACCGGTTGATGTACCACCGGTGAAAGAGATCGCATTCACGTTAGGGTCAGTAATCAGTGCGTTACCCGTGGTGCCACCAAAGCCATGAACGATGTTAAATACGCCCGCAGGAATACCCGCTTCCAACGCCAGATGACCCAGAAAATCCGTAGACAACGGAGACAGCTCAGACTGTTTCATCACCGCAGTGTTACCCAGCGCCAGTGCCGGTGCCGTTTTCCAGGTGCCAGTCATAAATGGCACGTTCCATGGAGAGATAAGTGCACACACACCGGTCGGCTGATACAGGGTGTAGTTCAGCATTTGGTCATCCATTGGATAGGTATGACCGTTCATCTGGCGGGATTTTTCAGCGAAAAAGTAGAAGTTATTGGAAGAACGTGGAATCAGAGCATTCTGAGTCTGGTAAATCGGCAGACCCGTATCTGCTGTTTCCAGCTGAGCGATCTTTTCAACATTTTCACCGATCAGGTCACCCAGCTTTTCGATAATTTTAGAACGCTTGGCAATCGGCATATTCGCCCAGGCAGGGAATGCATCTTTTGCCGCCTGAGTTGCTGCGGCAACCTGCTCAGGGGTTGCGTGAGCGACTTCAGCCAGAACTTCTCCGGTTGCCGGGTTTACGGTTTCAAAGGTTTCCGGGCTTTCTACCCACTTGCCGTTAATCAGGTTCTTAATCATTGTTCTGTTCCGTCCTACCTATGCACTAAAGCCCTGTGGGGCTTTAACTGAAATTTGAGCCTGCTGTCTTTCTCCGAGGTTCAGACCCAACCTCCGAGCAGCAACAACTTAACATATTAACCAATTTATTTAACATATTAACAATTGTCAACTGAGAAGTTACCTGTGAAACTAAAATCTGTCTGCTAACTTTAGTCTAATCTCAGGACAAAATAACAAAAACAGCCTGCAAGCCTTACCAAACCTAAGAGATAAAAGACTTCTGAAAATCCCGGCAATTTAATTAACATATTAAGTTATTGACAATTCCGCCCTTAATAGCAAAACTAATTAACATAGAAAGTAATCAACCTAGACACGTATACCTATCAGAACATTCCAACAAGAATCCAAAGAATCTGGAGATTTCGCCATGAGGCACAGCCGAATCCTGAAGGATGGCGTAGCAACTGAGCTGGCTATCGACCCCAATCAAAAGCAGGAGATGACGTCACAGCAATGGCTGCCTGCAACCACAGGCACCGTATTTGCCATCGCGCTGAACGACAAAGAGCTTTACGCCAGCATGGAGCAGGCTTTTAACGAAAAGCCCCATGTTAATCCGCCGAAAACTCCGGTGCTGCATATTAAGACAGCCAACACCCATATCGGTTATGGCGCGGCGATCCCGGCACCCGCAGATGGCACCACTATTTATGCAGGCCCTTCCATCGGCATTGTGATCGGCAAACAGGCTACCCGCGTTTCTGAAGAGAGCGCTATGGATTACATAGCCGGTTACACCATCGTTAACGAAGTCTCTCTGGCGGAAGAATCCTTCTATCGTCCGGCGGTAAAAGCCAAGTGCCGTGATGGCTTCTGCCCGATCGGGCCATGGATTGTTAATAAAAGCGATATTTCCAGCCCTGAAAAACTGGCCATCAACACCTTTATCAATGACGAACTGGTTCACAGTACCAGCACCGACCAGCTGGTTCATGGCCTGGCGAAAATTGTCAGCTACCTGAGCAGCTTTATGACACTGCAGGAAGGTGATCTGATTATTGCCGGTACGCCACTACGTACCGACAAGCTGGCACTGAAAGCCGGTGACACCGTTGCCATTGAGATCGACTCTATCGGCCGCCTGGAAAACAAAGTTGTTCTTGAATCTAACAACAGCAAAGCAGAACAGGGTTAAGGGGAAGTCCACCATGAAACGCGCACGTATTCTATTAAACGGTGAACTAACCGACGTTACCGTTAACGACAATCTGGATGCTGTTCTGACTGACGGTACTGTTATTGCTCAGGCGGATGCTGACTGGCAACCGCCTTGCGATGGCAAGATCTTCGTTCTGGGTTTGAACTATGCCGATCACGCGGCGGAACTGGCCTTTAAAGCACCGGAAGAGCCACTGGTCTTCCTGAAAGCGCCCAATACTCTGCTAGGTCACAACAAGAACACTTACCGCCCGGACAACGTGGACTATATGCACTACGAATGTGAGCTGGTGGCGGTAATCGGCAAAACGGCGAAAAACGTTTCCCGTGACAACGCCATGGACTATATCGGCGGCTACACCGTGGGTAACGACTACGCCATCCGGGATTATCTGGAAAACTACTACCGTCCTAATCTGCGGGTTAAAAGCCGGGATACCTGCACGCCGGTAGGTCCCTATATCCTTGATGCTGACGAAGTCGCTGATCCCCACAACCTGACCCTGCGCACCTATATCAACGGTGAACTGAAACAGGAAGGCAGCACCTCGGATCTGGTCTTCGATATTCCTTATCTGGTGGAATACCTGAGCGCCATTATGACGCTGGAGCCAGGGGATATGATCTTCACCGGTACACCGGAAGGTCTGGCGGATGTGAAGCCAGGCGACGAGATCGTAACCGAGGTTGAAGGTGTTGGTCGGCTGGTCAATCACATTATCAGCGAAAGCGACTACCTGAAAACGTTGGGCTAAAAGAGCCTCACCGTTAAAGAACCACACTGACACTAACAATAAGAATAAAAGCCGCTGACTGCCCCTGTAACAGGGACAGCCAGCGGTCAGCACAAGGATTATCACGATGCTTTCCGAAGAGATTATTAAAGATTGCGCCGCCCAGCTGCATCAGGCGGAAAAAGACCGCAAACAGATCCGCCAGATCTCCCTGCAACACCCGGAGATCACCATTCCCGATGCCTATAAAATTCAGAGCGAATGGCTGAAGCTGAAACTGGCGGAAGGTCGTAAAGTGATCGGTCACAAGATCGGCCTGACCTCCCGTGCCATGCAGATGTCCTCCCAGATCGACGAGCCGGATTACGGGACTCTGCTGGATGACATGTTGTTTGCAGATGCCGGTGATATCCCCACTGACCGTTTTATCGTGCCCCGTATCGAAGTGGAACTGGCGTTTATCCTGAAAGCGCCCCTGTCCGGCCCGAACTGCACAATTTTTGATGTGTATAACGCCACCGACTACGTGATTCCGGCACTGGAACTGATCGACGCCCGTTCTCAGTCCATCGACCCAGAATCCGGCCGTCCCCGTAAGGTGTTCGACACCATCGCCGATAATGCAGCCAACGGCGGTATTATTATGGGGGGACGTCCGATCAAGCCCTCTGAGATGGATCTGCGCTGGGTCTCCGCCATGATGTATCGCAACGGTGTTATCGAAGAGACCGGTGTCGCCGCCGGTGTTCTGAACCACCCGGCCAATGGCGTTGCCTGGCTTGCCAACCGCCTGCACCCTTACGGCATCACACTGGAACCGGGACAGATCATTCTGGGTGGCTCTTTCACCCGCCCGGTGGCGGCACGCAAAGGTGACACCTTCCAGGTGGATTACGGCCCACTGGGAAGCATCAGCTGCTTCTTTAAATAGAAGCAGTTAGAAAAATACAGAACATTAGAGAAATACCAAATAAAGGTAGTTAGAGAGGCGTCGGATGGCGCTTCGCTTATCCAACCTACCGATTTTTTCAATAACCACCAGGTTTCAGGAGAGCAACATGCCCGCTCCAACCAATACCTTTAAGCAAGCCCTGAAACAGGGTGATACCGCTCAGATCGGCCTTTGGCTGGGTCTGGCCAATAGCTACACCGCGGAACTGCTGGCCGGTGCCGGTTTCGACTGGCTGCTGATCGATGCCGAACACGCGCCCAATGATCTGCAAACCATTCTGGGTCAGCTGCAGGCGATTGCACCTTACCCGTCGCACCCGATTGTGCGTCCGCCCTGGCCGGATGCGGTGCGTATCAAGCAGATTCTGGACTTAGGGGCACAGACCCTTCTCGCGCCTATGGTGGAGACCGGTGAGCAGGCAGCCGAAGTGGTTGCTGCCACCCGTTATCCACCACAGGGTATTCGGGGTGTCGGCAGCGCCCTGGCCCGTGCCTCCGGCTTCAACCGTATGCCAGAATATCTGCAGACCGCTAACGATGAGATCTGTGTTCTGATTCAGATCGAAACCCCGAAGGGCGTAGAACACCTGGATGATATTCTCGCCGTTGATGGCGTCGATGGCGTCTTTATCGGCCCATCCGACCTGAGCGCTTCCATGGGCTATATCGGTAATCCCGGACACCCGGAAGTACAGAAAGTGATCGAAGAGAGCATCGCTAAAATCGTAGCCGCCGGTAAAGCACCGGGTATTCTGATTGCGGATCAGACACTGGCACAACGCTATATTGAACTGGGTGCACTGTTCGTGGGTGTCGGCACCGATACCGGCCTGCTGATGAAGTCATCCAATGACCTGGCGGCTAAGTTCAAAGCCAATATCACCGCACCAAAAGCAGAAAAAGGCTCAGTTTACTGATTCTTTTCTGCACCCCTTAAGCAGAGCAGATACGCCATGCCGGTAAACCATAACGATGAGTGGATTCCTAACATTGTTATCGGTCAGGATTATGACCAGCATTTTGCCGATGCCTCTATCCATTTTGATGTATTGGGGCGTATGGCGGACTTCTTTGGCCGTGATATGCCGGTGCATCTGCACGCCCAGTTTCTGCAGATCCACTTTATCCATGGCGGCAAAAGCCACTTCTATATCGACGAAGCAGTTTATAACTGCGAAGGCGCCTCTGTTTTTCTGACCCCACCGGCTATTCCTCACTCTTTTATGACCCAACCAGGGATCACCGGGTATGTGCTGACCGTACATCAGTCGATGATCGGCTATCTGCTCAGTGACAGCCAGAACAAGCAGCTGGACAGCGAATATATCCGCCCCATCTGTATTGAAAAGCGCCTGTTAAGTGAACAACAGCTGAAGCTCTGGCATCGACTGGAACACAGCTTTGAGGCTCTACAGGATGAATGGCAGGGCGAACACAGCGACAAGAATTTTGCCTTAGAAAGCATTGTGCGCCTGCTGCTGTTACAGATGATGCGCCTTGCACCAGAAAATACTGAAACCCAAACCGTTGCCAGTGAGGAACTGCGACTGTTTCGCCGCTTCTCGGAGCAGCTCGAACAGGAGTTTCGTAACCGCTGGCCGCTGAGCAGATACTGCTCCACCATCGGTGTATCCGAAAGCCGCCTGAATCATATCTGTCAGCGGGTCGCCAACTGCCCCCCGAAAAAACTGATCCATGAACGCGTACTGCAGGAGAGCAAGCGCCTACTGCGCTACTCCAACCTCAGTATTAATGATATCGGTTTTGAACTGGGCTTTACCGATCCCTCTTATTTTTCACGCTTCTTCCGCAAGCAAACCGGCTTGACACCGAAAGACTTCAGATTACAGAGCGAGTCAAAGTTCCATTAGACTGCTATACTTAACTGAGCTATGGGAGATATATGATGAAACAGAGAACACCGACCAGAATTGTCAGCAAAGAGCGTATATTAAGAGCAGTTGCCAGCTCCAGCGCTATTGAAACGAATGAATCAATCACTCAGATCGAAAACAGACTACGAAATAAGAAAAGCCGTTTTAGTGATCTTCAGCTGGCTCGTTAAGATTTGGCAACGTCTAGTATATCCCTAACCAGACGCTCAATATATTGATAGTCTCCAGCAACGCCTGCCTGAATAGACTTAAAATAAAAGTCCTTATTTTGATCCCAAATTGAATAGTCCAATGCACTGAATCCCGCCTGAGCCGCCATAACATCCATCAGCAATCTCGATATACGTCCATTACCCTCTCTGAATGGATGCAGAAGAATGAACTCAACATGGCTTCTCGCCAACAAAGAAACCAGCTGGCTTTCATCTAACTTCATTAAATTCTCGAATTGACTAAGAAAGTCCATTTCAAAATCATTGAGCAATACAGAGATATACTTAGCTCCGGCAAACAAAAAGCCGCCTTTTGACATATTCACGGTTCGCAGCTCTCCCCCCCATTCATAGATAGGATTAAGCCATCGGTAGTGCCATCTGCGTATATCCGAAACAGATAAAGATGACAGCTGAAACTCAGGGGAAAATATCGACTCATAAAGCTTATGCAGCATCTCCTCCTCAACCAAGTTCATCTCATTAATATCTTTGATACCAAGACGATTCTTCAGTACAACCACTGCTTCAGACTCTAAATCACCTTCTGACGATCCTATACTGTACTTCATTTTAGCGGTCTCCATCCTGCAGCATTTGTCCTCAAGGATAAGCTATTTGCTTAGATTGTCCGCTTACATTCCGCAAAAAATCGGTTAGACTTACCAAATACTTAATATATTAATAAGATTTTAATTTGACCAAGGTAACCATCACCCTTAACAAGCATGATGGGCGTATTACTGGCGATGTTCGGCTCACAGTTCAACGGGATCAATATCATCATTCATCATCAATTTAAGGTTTCCAATCGAGCCATGCTTCGGGACAATATGTCCTACTCCACCATCATGCTGCTCTTTGCGACCGGAATCCTCTTTATCATGGAGGCCAAGGGTGTTCGCTGAAGCAAAAAAATATGACACCGCCACTGCATCCGAGACTCTGGAGCAGCAGGCCGATCAGGCTAAAAGCCTGCAACGGAAATTTGATCAGATGCGTAAATTTAATGACTCTATCCCGCTGAAACTGCTGAAGGCCCGTGAATCCACGATGGCTTTCTTCCGCCCGATCCTTCAGGAAGCAGGGCTGACAGAACAACAGTGGCGCGTGATCCGTGCCCTGAATGAATATGAAGAGCTGGAATCGAAACAACTGGCGGAGCTGTGCTGCATTCTTAGCCCCAGTCTCACCGGCATCATCAACCGGCTGGAAAGCCAGGGGCACCTGAAACGCCGCAAATCCACCGAGGACCAGCGCCGTGTACTGATCAGCCTGACAGATCAGGCCAAACAGCTGTTCAAAGAACTCAGCCCGCGCCTGGAAGGCCGCTATGGTGATCTGACCAATCAGATCTCAAAGGAAAAACTCCAACAGCTGAATGAACTGCTCAGTGAAATCATCCACCTTGAACCCTGAGTATTAGCGCAGAGACCAGCCATTTGGGCAGCTCTGATTCAGGCGGCCCAGGCTCCACTCCTGACAAAACTCTGACCTGTCTCAATAGAAAATGGTCTTAAAGCTCAGGTTCTGCGTTGACAATAGTTAACATGTTATCTATATTTTTACTTAATATGTTAACTTTAATTCAATAACAGCCCTTAAGGCCTAACTGTGTCAGGCAAAGTGACAACCGGAATATAACGATGACCCTATCGCTTCAAACACTGCAAGAGCTAAGTACTGATTCCGCTTTGGTCATGCTCCAGGCTGCTCAACAGAAAGCTGAACAACTGGGTATCAGGGTCTGTATCTCTGTGGTTGGCCCCCAGGGCGTCGCATTGGCCAGTATTCGCATGAATGGCGCGCCTTTGTTGTCTGCATCTCTGGCAGAAGACAAAGCCTACACCGCCGTTAGTTTTAATCGTGCCACCCATGAGTGGGACGAACGCCTTGCCAACCAGCCCAAGGTTCAGCAGGCTCTTGGCCAGCGGGACAGATTCACCCTGCTCGGTGGCGGCCTACCGGTTAATGTTCCGGCAGAATTTTTATCAGATTCCGGCTCTGGCACCCGTTATGACTCCGGCAGCACAGGTTCCCTGACCTCTTCGAGCTTGCTCGTGGCTGCTGTCGGGGTCTCCGGTGGTGCTGTTACTCAGGATATAGAGTGCGCTGAAGCGGCCATTGCAGCGCTAGGTATCAACAACTCATACGGACCATGATCCGGCCTATCTGAGCAACGGGCTCTGAACAACGGGGCTCTGAACATCCGTATCGCTATTAATATTAAATAGAACGACATTAAAAACTGTAAAACAAAACAATATTAAAACAGTAAAACAAAAACGACGACTATGGAGCCCAGCAATGCTGCAGAAAAGCTACCCCTACTATCTGGCCAACGAACCGGTTTCCCCGAACCAGGACCTGTCTGTTACCAATAAATACACCGGTGAAGTGGCTACCCATGTTGCCATGGCCGATGTCAACGCCATCGACCAGGCCATTGCTGCGGCTAATGCTGCGGCTGAGCCAATGCGTAAGTTACCGGCCTTTAAGCGCCAGCAAATTCTGGAATACTGTGTAAAACGCTTTCAGGAGCGCTTTGAAGAACTGGCTCAGGCCCTGTGTATCGAAGCCGGTAAGCCGATCAAAGATGCCCGTGGCGAAGTGACCCGCCTGATCGACACCTTTAAAATCGCCGCCGAAGAAGCCACCCGGATCTACGGCGAAGTGATCCCGATGGATATCAGCCCCCGTGCCAACGGCTACAGCGGCCAGTGGAAGCGCGTTCCCATCGGCCCGTGCTCCTTTATTTCTCCCTTTAACTTCCCGCTAAATCTGGCCGCCCACAAGGTCGCTCCGGCCATTGCAGCGGGTTGCCCTTTTGTACTCAAGCCCGCGTCCCTGACGCCCATTGGTGCCCTGATTATCGGTGAAGTACTGGCGGAGACCGATCTGCCGAAAGGTGCTTTCTCTATTCTACCCTGTCACCGTGATGGTGCTGACCTCTTCACCACTGATGACCGCCTGAAGCTGCTGAGCTTTACCGGTTCACCAGAGGTTGGCTGGAGCCTAAAGGCCAAAGCCGGTAAGAAGCCTGTAGTGCTGGAACTGGGCGGCAACGCGGCCTGTATCGTCGATGAGGGCACTGACCTTGAAGATGCCGTTGCCCGTATCGTTTTTGGCGCTTACTACCAGTCCGGTCAGAGCTGCATCTCGGTTCAGCGTATCCTGGTGCACGAAAGCCTGTACGATGAAGCCCGTACGCGCCTGATCAAGGCGGTCGGTGAGCTGGTTCATGGCGATCCGGCGGATGAAAACACCTTTATCGGCCCGATGATCTCTGAGAAAGAAGCGGCCCGCCTGCACGGCTGGGTTGAAGCAGCAAAAGCAGGCGGTGCTAAGGTGCTGGCCGGTGGTAACTGTGACGGTGCCATGCTGGAAGCGACCCTGCTGGAAGATGTTTCTCCGGAGATGGATGTCAGCTGTCAGGAAGCCTTCGGCCCGGTGGCGATTCTGTCTAAATTCAGCGACTACGATGCGGCACTGAAAGAGGTGAACAACTCTGACTTTGGATTGCAGGCGGGTATTTTCACCAAGGATATCTACAAAGCGCAGAAAGCCTGGGATGAGCTGGAAGTGGGCGGTGTCGTGATTGGAGATGTGCCTTCATGGCGTGTGGATCATATGCCCTATGGCGGTGTAAAAGATTCCGGTATCGGCCGTGAAGGTATCCGCTACGCCATTGAGGATATGACCGAAATCCGCCTGATGGTGCTGCGTAATCCGAACCCTTAAGCGGATCGGCCCAGCCCGATAACGAGACTAAGAGAGCTTTAATGAAAACAGCATCCATTCATCCGTCATCTTCACTGATGACGCTGCTGTCAGCCATGGCGCTGACCAGTCCACTGGCACTGAACCTGTTTGTGCCGGCGATGCCGGATGCTGCCCGCTCTCTGGGTGTTGATATCAACACCATCCAGCTGACCTTCACCAGTTATCTGCTGATGCTGGCGGTGGGTCAGCTGATCTCCGGCCCTTTGGCTGATTTTTTTGGTCGTCGCCCGGTACTGCTCTGGGGGCTTGCTCTGCATGTGATCGGCAGTGCGCTGGCGGCGATTGCTCAGGATATTACCTTTCTGGTGGCCGGTCGTGTGCTGCAGGCATTAGGCGGCAGTACCGCCATGTCCCTGGCCCGCACAGTAATTGTCGATCTCTATGGCCGACAGGGTGCCGCCGGAAAGATGGGCTATATGGTGATGGCGATTGCCATCGCCCAGTCCATAGCACCAACTCTCGGGGGCTTTCTTAACCTCTGGTACGGCTGGAATGCGACACTCCTGCTGCCCATTGTGATCGGCTCAGTGGTGATGATCGCCACCTTCAAATGGCTACCGGAAACCTGTACACAGAAAAGCGATAACCTGCGATTAGGTCGCGTGCTGGGCCAATACGGCAATGTGCTGACCTCATCGGAATATCTGGGTTACGCCTTCTCCACCACCTTTATCGCCACCGCCTTTTATATGTTTGTGGGTAGCTCCCCGTATATTGTGGTGGATCTGTTTGGTGGCAACTCCGCCCAGTTTGGCAGCTGGTTTCTGACGGTATCCCTTGCCTTTATGGCGGGCAGCTTTCTCTCCACCCGTATGGCCAAATGGCTGAATATCGACCGCATGGTGATGCTGGGCAATAGCCTGTCACTATTTGGAGCAGGGCTACTGCTGCTCTTTGCCCTTGAGGCGAAGCTCACTCTGCTCACCCTGTTCTTACCCATGGCTCTGGTCACCTTTGGCCGTGGTTTTAGCCAGCCCAATGCCCAGTCCGGCGCGATTGCTTGTGCTACAGGCTCAGCCGGAACCGCCTCCGGCCTGATGGGCTTTATTCAGTTGCTAACAGGAGGCGTGATGGCTCAGGTCACCCCCTGGTTGATGCAGCAGGGGTTAGTGGTGCTGATGGGCAGCATTTTGGCTGCACCGGTTCTCGCCATTATCTGCCATAGCTACTCATGGCGCAGGAGATCCGCTAAAACCACACATGCTTAGCGTGCCACCCAAGAGCCTGACACGCCCTAACAGATAAATCCAACAACCTGATAGTCACTTTTTAACGGCACCGTATTACAACCGATGCCCGGCAAAACCCAAGAGGATAATAACAATGGGAAAACTTGCACTAGCCGCCAAGATCACACACGTACCCTCCATGTATCTCTCGGAGCTGGACGGCCCACGCAAAGGCTGCCGTCAGGAAGCGATTGATGGTCATATCGAAATCGGCCGCCGCTGCCGTGAGCTGGGCGTAGATACCATCGTGGTATTTGATACCCACTGGTTGGTCAATGCGGGCTACCACATCAACTGTGCTGAACACTGGGAAGGTAACTACACCAGTGGCGAGCTGCCACACTTTATCAGCAATATGGAATATGACCTGAACGGTAACCCTGAGCTGGGTAATCTGATGGCTAAAGTGTGTAACGAGCAGGGTGTAGAAACACTAGCACACGACAGCACCACCTTGGCCCCGGAGTACGGTACGCTGGTTCCCATGCGCTATATGAATCAGGACAACCACTTTAAAGTGATCTCGGTATCGGCCCTGTGTACCGTTCACTACCTGAACGACAGCGCCCGCCTGGGTTGGGCGATGCGTGAAGCGATTGAAAAACACTACGATGGCACCGTTGCTATTCTCGCCTCCGGCTCTCTGTCCCACCGCTTTGCCCAGAACGGACAGGCACCGGATTTCTCCGATAAAGTTTGGAGCCCCTTCCTGGAAACACTGGATCACGAAGTGGTGAAAATGTGGCAAAACGCCGAGTGGGATAAGTTCTGCACCATGCTGCCGGAATACGCCATCAAAGGTCACGGCGAAGGTATGATGCACGACACCGCCATGCTATTGGGCGCACTGGGCTGGTCAGGGTATGACGGCAACGCCGAAGTGCTGACCCCTTACTTTGGTAGCTCCGGCACCGGCCAGATCAACTGCGTATTCCCGGTAACCCTGCAGGATGGCAGCAAAGTGCCCGCGCCACAGGCTTCTAAACAGGCTGAACTGACTTATGGTGAGAGTCGGGTTTAAGTTTTCTGTCTTGTTAAACGCAAAAAACCGGATCAACTGATCCGGTTTTTTGGTGTTTAAATTTGTTTCGAATTTGGAAGGTTGGCGACCTCCTGCAACGAACCCACACAGGATAGATAGGTGACAAAACCGCAGCGAAGCAGAGGGTTTGGCATTCGGTGCATGGCTTGGTTATGTTTCGTTTGCTGGTAATTCGAGCTGCCTCTCACTCCGCCAGACTCGTATCAGCACAACCTCTTTAGCTTGCCTGAGATAAACAACCCGAAACGGCGCGTGAATCAATTCGTGAATATGATCCATGTTGAATTCAGGAACAACTCGGCCAGCATCAGGGTGGATTTGAAGCATTTCACAGTGCTCCAGGATAGCAGCCACGAAATCATCACCGATATGTGACGCATCCTGCTCTTTGTAAATATGTGACGCATCCTGCTCTTTGTAATACTCCTGAACAGCCTGTAAGTCCTCAAGAGCGGACTGTGCGATGCGTAATTCCATTTACTTGATACCCAACGTTTTCCTGGCGTCCTCCAACGATACGGTATTGCCCTCTTGAACATCCATAAGCCCCTGCGCCACCGCCTTTACAAACCGTAATTCCTCTGCGGTTCTCTCATAATCCTCAAGCCCCTGAACAACAGCTATGCCACGGCCACGACTGGTGAGCAGGATGGGACGGTGCGTCTCTTGCGCTCGACCAACCACCTTTCCGGGATTGACCTTCAGGTCTGATAGAGGAACGACATCCTCGGAAAATTTCACTTGCATAGTGATTACCTAGCCAACGATTTGGTGCTATTAATAGCACCTGTTAACAGGTGCGGTCAAGAGACATAACGAGCCTGTAGAAAACCTGTTTCTAACCCGCTTTTCTCGCCAGTAGCTCGTTCTTTTTTTGTTAATTGTCGATTGCCAGTTTTTCTACACTGTGTACCAGGCAATACAGTTGCCATTGGCTTTGCACTTTAGTTTTACTTCTCAGGCTAAAGCAGTTCAGTCTTTTTTTAGGGCTAAATTATGGGTGTCCCGGTTTTTTGTGCCGAAAAGGTTCTCTGATAGAGCAAAAGTGAGGCCCGGTAAAGCAGCGAGCACTATAGTAAGTCCCCATAGCGCTCAATATTTGTCTCGCGAATAACCTCTTCAATAAAATCTAAAAATACTTTTACGCGCACCGGCGTTAACCGGCCCGGTGGGCGCACCGCCCAGATACATGTCTCGGGCCATATTTTATAGTCGGGCAACACCTGCACCACTCTTCCCGCTTTAATCGCCGGCCCTACATGCCACAACGAGGCCATCCCGATGCCCATACCGGCTTCCACTAAATCGGCAATCGCATCCCCCCAATTAACACTAATAGGCCCTGAAACCGACACATCATGGGTTTCACCCGCCTGATCTTTAAAACGCCAATGATTTGATTTCGCAAACGGAATGCAACAGTGCTGGGCAAGTTCATCCGGTGTTTGAGGGCAACCCGCCTGCTGAAGATATCCCGGAGAGGCCACTAAAATCATCGGATTATCGGCTATGCGCCGGGCTAGTAAACTGGTCGAGTCGAGCGCGTGCATGCGAAAAGCGATATCGTATCCCTGCTCCACGATATCGATGGTTTTATCGGTGAAATCGATCTCAATTTCTAAATGGGGATACTTGGCTAATAATGCAGGGATAAACGGCACTAGATAGATTCGTCCGTAGGAGGCCGACACCGTTAAACGAATTTTTCCCTGTACTTTATCGTCCTCACCTTTAAATACATTCCAGGTTTCCTCAACATCATCCAAGATACGTTTGGCATGCTCTAAAAACACCTGTCCATCATGGGTTAGGGTAACGACCCTCGTGGTTCGATGAAACAACTTAACCCCTAATATCGCCTCCAACGTCTGTATCCGCTGACTGGCATTGGTTGACGATAGGCCAAATTCCTCACCTGCACGACCGATCGCGCCAAGTGAAGTAACACGTACAAATAACGCTAAGGTTTTTAAATCCAGATCCAAGGCAGACTCCAGTAAACACACTAGATCAATATTGATGCCTATATTATCCTAAAATACAGGAAAATAATTCCTTAATTAGTCAGATGATCACTCATTACGGGAAGAATAAGATAGTTACCACATTAAGCAGCACCTGCTAAATAACCGTTCAGTACAGAGTGAAGGATATGAAAATGAAAGCCATTGGTTATCAAGTACCCGGCAGTCTCGACCGCCAAGAAGCCTTAGTCGATATCACCTTAGATAAACCATCACCTGAGGGACAAGACCTACTCGTTAAAATCCAAGCGGTCTCTGTTAACCCAGTGGATTACAAAATGCGCCAAGCCATGCCCGCACCCGACGGTGGCTGGAATATCTTAGGTTTTGATGCATCTGGGGTTGTTGAAGCTGTAGGGGCGGATGTCAAAAACTTTAAGATTGGTGATGAAGTCTACTACGCGGGTTCAATGGTTCGCCCAGGCACTAACAGTGAGTTTCAGCTCGTCGATGAACGCATTGTCGCCAAGAAACCCACCAGCCTCAGCCACGCCGAAGCGGCTGCTATGCCACTCACCACGATTACCGCATGGGAAGCTCTATTTGATCGCTTAGATGTCACTCGCCCAACCATTCAGGGTGGTAATCTGATCTTGATAATCGGTGGCGCTGGCGGCGTCGGGTCCATTGCTATTCAATTACTGCGAGCCTTGACGGATCTTACAGTCATTACCACCGTATCGCGTCCCGAAACAAAGGCTTGGGTAGAAGAGCTAGGCGCTCACTATGTGATCGATCACAGCAAACCGATGGCGCCACAAATTGAAGCATTAGGGTTAGGCGCGCCCGGTTTCGTGTTTTCAACCAACCACAGTCAACATCACCTAGCGGATATCGCGGAGCTGATCGCACCACAGGGCCGGTTTAGCTTAACCGATGAAGTCGAAGCCTTTGCCAGTCAGCCCTTTGTCATGAAATCAGTCTCGGTTCATTTTGAGCTGATGTTCACCCGCTCATTTTTTGGCACCCCGGATATCGACGTACAACACCAGTTACTAAGTAAGGTCGCAGAACTGATTGATGCGGGAAAGGTAAGGTCCACACTGACTGAAGTCGCCGGCAACATCAATGCTGATAACTTGAAAAAAGTCCACGCACAGCTTGAAACCGGCAAAGCCCGGGGAAAAATCGTACTCGAAGGTTTCTAAACATTTAATATCATCAGGAGCATCATCATGGCTTTTACGCAAATCATCAAATTTTCAATTAAACCCGAGTTTAACGACGCATTTACCGCCGCCCTATCCGTCAATAAAAATGGCGTTGCACAAGAACCCGGCAACCTAGAAATGCGACTCTATCGGGATAATGCTAACCCTAATCTATTTTTTGCCTACGACCGCTGGCAGGATGAGGCCGCCTTAGCGAGCCATATGCAGCAGCCATATACAAAAGAGCTGCTTGCACTGGCGGAAAAAGCACAGGATAAACCAATCGAAGTTTTTACGGTTAATGACACTCAGCCTGCGCCGGTGGCATTAAAAGCCGCGAATCCAGAAGATCCTCTTTTTAACATCTTCTTTATCTTTAAAATTAAGCCTGGCAGCCGCGAAAAGCTAATCCAACAGTTTGAAAAACACATTACCCATACCCGTACTGAAGACGGCTGCTTACTGTTCGACCTCTACACCGTCGAAGGCGATGATGAAACCTTGGTGGTCTATGAGCATTGGCGCAAAGAATCCGATGTCTGGGAGAAACATTTCAAACAGCCTTATGCCATGGAAACCGGAAAGTTAATGGAAGAGTACGTTGTCGGTGAACTGGAACAGTATATGAATTTTGTAACCCTTTTATAAACAGAGACTAACGCCGTTTTATTTATAAAATCACAAGTCAATTTATGTTAATCAGCGGGGAATAATTTGGGACACCCATAGTTATATCCCGCTCTATTAACACGTTAAAAACTCCGTCAGACCTATCTGAAAATAGCCTAGGGAACAATCCCATAAGATGGGACAAGTCCGTTTTGGTTAGGCTAAATTATGGGTGTCCCGGTTTTCTTTTTGGTTGTAGTCGTAGTGCTTAAATCGAGCCATCACCGCCTCCTGCGTTTCAAAACCCGATCAGACCATCGTTCGGGAAGTTTTTCTACAGCCTGAACGCTTTGCTAAGCGGCTAAAAAACGTTGGCTAAAATTTGCGAGGAACGAGCACAGCCAACTGTTTTGTGTCCGTTTAAGCAACTTTTTATGTACCGATTATATTTAAAACGAGATAAACACTCGTAGATAGAATAGCAATACCTAGAGTTACATAGGATAAATGAATAAGCCAATATCGTTTGGATTTATAGCTATTATTTTGCTCCCAATTTTGATCACTTTGTGGCTTACCAAGTTCCTTTGCTAATGAAAAGAATCTTTTGGCATCAATACGTAATTCATACAAGCAAAGTAAAACAGTTAATACAAAGGATATTAATGCTATTGATAATAACCACTTTTCAGAACATGATAGAGAAGTTTTATCTGTTTTAGTTAAAGCTAAAAAGAATACGCCCGTTGCCCCCGAGGAAACAGATAAGATATATGCTCTTAAGCGATTACCAGCATCTTTTGCTAACTCATGATATTTAGAAATTTCGTCCATGATTCACCTAGGTAAATAACGAGGCTGTAGAAAAACTTCAGCCTCAAAAATTGATCATTTTTTGTACTAAAAATGGCGCTGCCACGTGAATTCTGAAGCAGTTTTCATCAGAGAATACGCTTAAATCAACGTAGCGCCGCGATAAATTCTCAATAACCAGAACCTGTTAGGTTTTTCTACAGCCTGAACGCCGCGTTAAGTAGTGAGCAACGCCACCACGAAACCTAACCATACCACCGTAAACACAAAACCCAACGATGGAATGAAAAATGCCATGCGTTGGGAATCTGTCTTAAACGCTTTGTTAAATTTACTGTTCGCCATCATCCAAGTTGGCAAACCCAACTATATAGAAATCATTCATTTTACAGACAGACTCAAATTTAGACTCATTCCAAGGACGCAAACGCCTCAATACGCTATATGATTTTTGGTTATAATTAACTTCGATATTCCAGTGCTCAACTTGTTCTGCGTGAAATACAAATTTGCCATACTTCTTATGTGTTGCGACAAAGAAGTTTGAATTTCTTTTATCTTGTGTAAGAGTTAATTCTGTGAATATACCATTGTCGTATGCATGGATGATATAGTCTGCTTTTACAGAGCCTCCGATAAGAAAAAAACTGCCATAAGTACTATAGTTATCATCGGTGTCTTTGGGATATACAAGCTTTCCAGAATCTACATGACAAAAATAATGGACATATTTGCTATATCTTTGTTCGTATTGTGTCTTTGCCATTTAATAAGTCCATACTTGTTTTTGACTCCCATTTATATTGCTCGCCAACTTTTTTAGTCGTACCAACAATAGGGCTCCAGACCATATCCACTTTGAATTCATGTGATTGAGTGGTTTCGTTTTTCTTAATTTCCCTCCGAGCAGCGGTCGCTTCAGAGTAATCCATGATCAAAATATCTAACTGTTCTACTTTTATATCATTAGTCTCTAAAACCAGCACAGAAGTAGAACGGTCATGTTTGTTATAAGCCCATTGCTTCGCGAGGTACAAACGCTCTCCTGTGTAGAAGCCTTTACCCAGTTCACCACTGCCCTTATCGCTAACGATTTTCCCATCAACTAAGTCCTTGATAAACTTATCTGATGTACCATGATAGGATTCCATACTTTACCTCGTAAATTTAACGCCCCAAGCAGAGGCGTATTTTTGCGTTTTGAGCGCAGCGAAGCAAAAATATGTCCGCCTGCCTTGGATTGTTAGTTGCTGTTAGCACTTGCTTTACACTCGGCTACTTTCTGCAGAAGTTCCTGCTGTTTTTCAAAAGGTAAATCTTGGAAGTCAGGGGCAGTTGACCCAATAACCTTTACCGGACCATTGCTTGTAATTATGTAGCCGGGGTCTCCATCCATTGCCATTATGTTGTATGAGCTTCCACAGCCCATACAAAAAAGGTCACTGTTATCATGCGGTGGATTCCAGAGATTATTATGGCCACAGATGCACGGCAGTTCTATTGAATTTTCTGACCCTATCAAGGATGAACAAACAAAGAAATAGTAATTATTGTTTCTTGTATTAATGCCATATTCCAGCATAGAAACAAGATTGTCTAAATTACCTATAATTGGTTCCGAAATATCATCTAAAACCATCTTACTTACACACAATTTTATGCTTGGAATGTACACGTTGAACATAAAATTGATACATGATTCAATTATTTGATATTTTAGTTCGCTGAAATTTTCAGTGCTTGGTAGATATGGGCCTTTATCACTACCAAAAACTGGTTGCGAACCTGATTTTGATGTAAAGAAGGTAGATATATATCCAATATGTGTAAACTCAGATGAGAACTTGAATAGGTTTTTTACTTCATCTCTAAAAGCATTATCTTCAGGTGTATTAAGGCTCAATTCAGAAAACAAGTAATCCACTTTATTCGCAAAGCTAATATGCTGACATTTCGTTATGGCTGAATTATTCCAGTCGCGAAATTTTAGATTCCTGAACTCAGTTAACGCATCTTCAATGTCATCATTAAATAGCCCTTGGCGAATAGATTTCGTTGCGTATTTTTCAAAGCTATTTAGCGACAAAAGCGCATGATAATTAAATTCCTTTGGATCTAGAAGTTGGATTTGATAGGCATCCGTTACTAGGCTATCGATCAACTGCCTTGTCGCTGTAACTAAATTATTATATTCAACAAAGCCTCTATGCAGCCGCCCAACATTATCTACATTTATATCATCGCGATTATCAGGTTCTGTATGCAAAGATAACTTATTGATGGCTTCCAAGTCATTGGAAAGTAAGCTAGGTACAAGAGCTGTAAAAGGATTAAGATCGTTACCGATCTGATACTCAAGACGTAGAGATTCATTGTCATTTAATGTACATTTAAGCGCAGAGACAATATGCCGGAGATAGCTTATGCCCTTCTCCAGCAAATCGTGAGAGAAGGAAATATTGTTACATAGGACTCCATAGTTGCTTAGTGCTGCAACACTTTTTCGCTCAGTGAGATTTGAAGCTAGTTTTTTTAGGATATCAATTTCATTCATCAGACACTTCCGTGCTTGGTTTGAGCAACTAACATTTTAATCATAGGCATGCTTATTTTGCCGATTTCAATAGTCCGACAGATATCGAGGAAAGACTTTGATTAGAAAGAAAAAATCCATTTTCTGATCGGACTGCTTCCCTGCTAAACGCGCATGCGCATATATACCCATAACCGTGCGCCTGTTATTGCTGCGCCCGTTCCTATAATTCATTGAATTTGCAGCTTATCCAATTTTTTCGCACCGGTAAACCGAGCATTAAGTCGGACAAAACGAGCACAGTTTTCCCGGAAAACTGAAATATACTGGTTATCGGTTCATCTCACGTCACTAACTCTACAATCGTATGAAAAAAGGTGTTTCCTATGAACACAATCAGCATTAACCAATTCCGCGATAAACTGGAAGCTGTTGTTGAACAGGTTGCAGACCAGTATGAGCCGATGAAAGTCACCGACTCAACAGGTCAGGACTTTGTTGTCATCAGCGCAGAAGATTGGGAGCGCGAGCAGGAAACCCTACACGCTCTGCAAAGCCAAGACCTGATGCAACAGATTGCCGATTCAATGCAAACCCATTCTCAAGGAAAAGACTGACAAGCCACAATGAGCAATATTTTGCTCAAAAATAAGATCCAACTCAGTTTTTGAGCAAAATATTTCTCAAAGAAACCATCATCCGCTATATTTGAGCAGTATATTGCTCAAAATGGTTTTCTGATATGAAACAGCTGCTCTCTGATGCAAAAACGTTCTGCCACTTTTGATACTGAACGCTTTGTCTGTGATTGGGTTTGTCGTGATCTGCTGAATATCGCCTTTGCCAACACGGACAATCATGGACGCAATAGCGCTCTGCTGAAGAAACCCGATGATATCTGGCTATCACCGATCTATGATTTTGCGCCGATGAAAGCGGATCGGGAGGGGATTACCCGTACCACAAAATGGGGATCACCTTATGAGGAAGGCGGTGAATATCGCTGGCAGGATATTGCAGAACAGCTTGCAGATTTATGTCCTGCTGAGAAGACGATGACAACTCTGAAAGAGACTGCGCAGATGCTCACCGGACTCAAAACAAGACTGGAAAAACGTGGCGTGTCTGAGCAGATTCTCAAAATGGGCTTTGATTACCTGGATGACAAACTAAAACGCTGGGGGCTGTTATGAGCTTAAACACAGACCAACGTCAGGCGTTACTGATAGAACTGTTACGACAGCACTTACAAGGCAAACTGACCCAGGGAGAAGTTCTGCAACAACTCCGAAAGCAGGTTCTGGGCTTTACCCAAACACGCTACGCTGAACTGGTCGGTGTCAGCCGCCGTACCCTGACCGATATTGAGCAGAACAAAGGCAGCCAGACCCAGAGTGTGATCAACAAGGTGTTTAAACCCTTTGGTATTCAGACGGGTCTGATACCTACTCAATCCAATATCACCAATTACCTGCTGCATGAAAACTCAGAAACAGCAGCAACCGATCATTAGCAAGCCGTTTTATCTGTTCCAGATGACAAAAAACCGGATCAGTTGATCCGGTTTTTTGTGTTCAAAGTCTGATCTATCAGATCTTTTTCAGAACCTTGCGGAATACCGCCAGTTCTTCGTCGGTAAGATCACCGAACACTTTTTCCTGATAATCTTCTGACAGCTGCCAGTAGGCCTCTGCCTGATGAGTCCCCTCTTCGGTCAGGGTCAGCTGCTCATCCTGCACATTTATCCAGGCTTTACGCTTTAGCTTTTCAACCGATGGGGCCAGGTCCTGATCCGGCATCAGCAGATAGTCAACCATGGCGCTGAAGCTAACCGAGCCAAGGTCTTTCAGCACCATCAGCAGGTGAGCCTCTGCGACACGCAAGCCACTTGCCTGCTGCATCGGCCAATAACCACGCTGGTAGCGTTTTACCGCACTCAGCATCTGGTAGTAGAGATTGTTATCCAGCATTTTTTCGCGATCAGCATCGGCTTGTTCTGCCGCTGCTGCATCAACGTCTGCTTTCTTCTGGGCAGCTCCCATATGGGGTACAACCGCAGAGTAAGTACCACCGTGATACAGCAGCGGTGCACGACCGTAATCGTCAAAGGCTTCAACTTTACCGATCAGAATCCAGTGGTCACCACCATCAACTTTTTCATAGTTGGCGCACTGAAAACGGGCTGCACAGTCAGACAGCAGCGGCGCATCACCCAGACCTTTCTCGTAATCGATGCTGGAGAACTTGTCATCGGACGGGCGGGCGAAGTGGTTGGAGATATCGATCTGGTCCGCCGCCAGTACATTCACGGCAAAATGGCTGGCGTTATCAAAAATTTCAACACTGCCGGAGTTTTTCATGATGCTCCACAGTACCAGTGGCGGATCAAGGGAAACGGAGTTAAAGCTGTTGGCGGTAACACCTGCCTGCTGTCCATCTTTGGCAGTGGCAGTGATTACGGTGACGCCGGTAGCGAAGTTGCCCAAAGCGCGGCGAAATGCTTTCGGGTCAAATGCAGTAGTCATAAATAGGGGCCTTGGTTTTCACTAAACATGTCTGAACTTATTATCTTTTTTACGGAATTGCCGTTAACAGCTTCTCTGGCACCAGAAAGGCTTACAGCAAAGCGTTAACGGACAACCGAAGAAACAGCGCGGTATAACGCAGTAAGCTGCTTCACAGGGCGGGTAGCATTTATGAATAGCAGGTCGTTGTCCAGCCCTGTTTTATCTGACTTCGCTAATATCGACTAAAGTCGGACAAAACACGGTTCCGGCAGGATAAAAAGGCAAAAAAAGGCCCGGTTACAAAACCGGGCAAACTCAGAGCAGATAGATCCCAAGTGCATCACAGGATAGAGCAGTCAGGCTCGGCTCAGACACAATAAAGATCATCGATGCAGGTGATGCTGATGGTATCAACACCAACCCTGAAAACCGATCAGACCGCCTCTAATACCTTGCGGAACGTTGCTAACTCTTCCTCAGAGAACTGTCCGAAGACCTCCTCCTGACGTTCACTGGCGACCTTCCATAGGGTTTCCGCCTGCTCGGCACCGGCTGAGGTCAGGCTTAACTGATCATCTTGCTGGGTCAGCCAGCCTTTACGGCATAACGTATCAACAGCGCCGTGAAGATCGTTATCCGGCATACCGATACGCTCTTCCAGATCCTGAGTTGCCAGGGAGCCAAAATCATTCAGGGTCAGTAGCATACGGGCCTCTATGGTACGCAGACCGGTGGCCAGCTGCAGCGGCTGATAACTGGACTGATAGCGCTTAACCGCCTGCAGCATCTGATAATACAGGTTGCTTGCCAGACGCTTGTCATTCTTTTCCTGCCCCGCATCCGTTGCTTCAGAATCTTTTGGTTTGGCACCGGCATGGGGAATCACCGCGGAATATGCGCCGCCATGATAGAGCAGAGGTGCGCGGCCATAATCATCATAAGCCACCACTTTACCCACCAGAATCCAGTGATCACCGCCATCCAGTTTCTGGTAGCTTTCACACTGAAAACGGGCGGAACAGTCCGATAGCAAAGGGGCGTTACCCTGCCCTTTTTCATACTCGATATCGGCAAACTTATCATCAGACGGGCGGGCAAAATGGTTGGATACCGGAATTTGGTCTGCGGCCAGAATATTCACGGCAAAATGGCTGGCGTTGTCGAACACCTCAACACTGCCGGAGTTTTTCATGATGCTCCACAGTACCAGTGGCGGCTCCAGGGAAACGGAGTTAAAGCTGTTGGCCGTGACACCAGTTTGGACACCTTCAGCTGTACACGCGGTAATAACTGTGACACCGGTGGCAAAGTTACCCAGTGCGCGACGAAAATCCCGTGGGTCAAATTCAGTACTCATGGTTGTTGTCCTGTGCTTGCTTTTATTCTGAGAAGAGTTACAGAAAGAGAAAAGAGCGGTATCTGCCGGAGCATCTCCGGCAGAAGGGCGCATTACAGCAGAGATGGATCAGGTTCCAGACCCAGCAGCTCACGGCCAATAATTTGTGCGCAAACATCATAATCGGTGTAAGCATGGGCTGCGGTCATATTGGACTCGCGCCACAGGCGTTGACCCTCACGGTCGGCATACCAGTTAGAGGCACCCATCACAGCCCACAGACGGTTCACCGCTTCTACACACATTTTGATGGCATAGGCCTGATTGGTGCGCCAGTGCGCCAGGGTGTAACGATCAGGATATTCGTGCCGCTCACCATACTCTTTATGCTCGTTCCAGGTTTTCTCCAGATAAGCACGGGCCGCACACACCTGCTGGTAGGACTCCGCAATACGTAGCATCGGCGGTACAGAACCATCAACCTTGGCACCGGTATAGGCTCGGACACGGTTTTTGGTCAGGTCTTTGTAGACTTCGATCATACGCTCCGCGACACCCAAGCTCATGGCGGCAAAACCACAGGCAAAATAAGGGCGATAAGGCGTGTGATAAATTTTACTGTCGGGGTAGAGTGCACGTCCTTTATGACGGCCTTCCATCATATCTTTTGCTGCCTGAATACGATGCTCAGGCACAAATACACCTTCGATATGAGCGGTCTTAGTACCGGAGCCCTGCATCGCCACCGAGTACCAGTCATCAATAATGGTAAATTCGCTCCGGGGAATAACCGCAAAGCTGTACACTTTCTCATCATTTACCATGCGGTTCAGGCCGACGATAATCCAGTCCGCATGATCAACACCGGAACTCCACTTCATATCACCGGTAAAGATGATGCCGCCTTCCGCCTCTTCGTACTTGCCAAAGGGCGCAATGGAAGAAGACGCCACCGCATCCGGGTTCTCACCCCAGAACTCCTCCTGGGCTTCTTTGCTGAACATCGCCATCTGATGGTTATGGGTACACAGCAGGCTGTACGACCATGCCGTTGAGCAGCAGGCACCGGCCAGAGCGGCGATACAATCGGTAAATTCCGGCAGGGAGATCTCCAGACCACCGTAGGCTTTTGGCAGGAAGGCCCGGTTCAGACCGATGCCGTGCAACATGTCGATATTTTCCTGGGGAATCTTACGCAGCTCCTCCGTCTTAGTCGCGTTAGCACGGATCGCAGGCAGAATTTCCTGAAGTTTCTCCAGCATTGGATTGTTCGGTTTCATAAGACTGTATCCACACATTGTTATTGTATTTATCGGACGCAAACCACTTCAGCAGCGTTTACGACGGGTAGAGAAGTAAGATCCCTTCAACTTCATACCCTTGTTGATAAATGAATTATGGACACAAGCCCCATGGCTAAACATGACATTTTCTCGCTAAAAATGGGACTTTTGTGTTCTACCTGTATTTATACGGGCAAACGCTATACTCAACTTCAGACTCAGGCACACCAATCCGTTAGAATGCCACCATCAGAATTGGAGACCTCAAATGACAGTGCTAAACCCTAAAACCCAACCAGAAATCGCTCGCCTGATTCAGGCACTGCCCAAAGCAGAGTTGCACCTGCATATTGAGGGTTCTTTTGAGCCAGAGCTGATGTTTGCTATCGCAAAACGAAACCGTATTACACTTAGCTATGATTCAGTGGAAGCCCTCAAAGAAGCCTACCAGTTCAATAACTTGCAGGAGTTTCTGGACCTCTACTATCAGGGTATGAATGTGCTGCAGACCCGTCAGGATTATTATGATCTGACCCGTGCATATCTGGACAAAGTTCACAGCCAGAATGTGCGCCATGTAGAAATTTTCTGGGACCCACAGGGTCACCTTGAGCGCGGCATCGACTTTGCCACCCAGATTGGCGGTATTGTGCAGGCACTGAAAGAAGCCCAGAGTCAGCATGGCATCAGCTATCGCCTGATTATGTCCTTTCTGCGCCATCTGTCAGAAGACAGCGCCTATGAAACACTGGAACTGGCCAAACCTTATCTGGATGAGATCTATGGCGTGGGCCTGGATTCCTCCGAGATGGGGCATCCGCCGGAGAAGTTTCAGGGCGTATTTGCCGCCTGCCGGGAGCTGGGTTTAAAGATCACGGCCCACGCCGGTGAAGAGGGCCCGGCAGACTATGTCTGGCAGGCACTGGATCTGCTGCAGGTGGATCGGGTTGATCACGGCAACCGCTCACTGGAAGATGACGCTCTGATTAAACGCCTGCGGGATTCACAGATGATACTGACGGTTTGTCCGCTGTCGAACCTGAAACTGCAGGTGGTAAAAGACCTGACCAACCACCCGATTCCGACCATGCTGCAAGCCGGTCTGAAGGCTACTATCAATTCCGATGATCCGGCTTATTTTGGCGGTTATATGAACGAGAACCTGATGCAGCTGCAGCAGGCGGTCGGCCTGAGCATGGATGAGATCATCACCCTGACCCGTAACAGTATCGAAGGCAGCTGGGCGGAAGAAACCCGTAAAAAAGAGCTGTTGGCAGAGCTGGACCGCGTGGTTGCTGAGTTCAGCTAACCGAGTATCAGGGGCTTCAGGTTATAAAAAAGGGCTGGCGGATAAACTGTTTGGCAGTGTATTCGGCAGCCCTTTTTCTTTTATCAGAAGGGGTTGAGTAACAAGCCGCCGTCTGAGGCCGAAGTTTCGATTCCGTTTTCTCCTGAAACTGTTCATTCCCAACACCATTATCTGACTGCCGATCCTATTAAAAATACTCATCACACCACCTTTCCACGTAGAGACTTAATCTGTCCCCGCTGGTTCTTTTTATCCATCCGTTTCTTCTGTGAGTTACGGCTGGGTTTGGTTGCTCTTCGGGCTTTCTGAATTTTAGTGGCATCCAGAATCAGTGCCTTCAGTCGCTGCAACGCATCTTCTCGGTTCTTCTCCTGAGTACGGAACTGCTGCGCTTTAATCACCAGCACACCTTCTTTACTGATCCGGCTGTCTTTCAGTGCCAGCAAACGTTCTTTATAGAACTCCGGCAGACTGGAAGCGGCAATATCAAATCGCAGATGAATCGCTGATGACACCTTATTTACATTCTGACCACCGGCGCCCTGGGCCCGTATAGCCTGCAGCTCTAACTCCTCATCGGGAATGGTCACTGCATTGGATATCTGTAACACCTGAGTGCTCCTTATCGCTGTTTATATTCAGCTGACGTATCGCTGCTTATATTCGGCTAAGCGAACAAAAGCTCTGCACCGTCAGCGGTGCGTACGATACGCCCTATAAGCAACATGTCAAATATCCGTAGTAGGTATCGCCCGCTTACGAATATCCATCCATAGCGCAATCAGGAACCAGACGGTCAGGAAAACCGCCAACACTTCAGGTGTTTCAGCGACATACATCACCTCGTCACTCAGTAACGCCGTTCCGGCAATCAACAGCAAGTAATAGGGCAGGTTGATCAGGCCAGAGAGCAAGACCACTTTAAACGGATGGCGGTTTGCGCCTTGCGCAAACATATAGAACGCCAGTGCATTGGTGTGCAGCATCGCCAACAACAGGTTTCGCAGGGAGTAACCTTTTTGCTGCGCGTGATCGGGATCGCCCCATACCCGCCCCAGACCATAGTTAACGCAGGAGCCCAACGTTGCTGCCGTCACCATCATCAGGGTCAGCCAAAGCATATCGTTGAAATCAGGCTCAGACAGCACCACAATCACCACAGCAAAAAACTGACCGGGAAAGTAAAAACCTAGATAGATAATCGACTCAGCCAGAATAATCAGCAGCAGCAACCAGCTCTGACTATCGCCGAGATTCGACTTCAGCTGCTCAAGAATCGCTTCACCGGGAGGAAGCCAGCCGATACTGACCAGCAACGTCAGCAAGCTAAAGGCGATAATGGCAGAAAATGGTAATAGTGAGTAATAGCGCATAAGTATCTCCAGAACTTACAGGCTTTACGCAGAGAAATAAAAAAGGGTTCACGACTCTATGGCCGTGAACCCTCTTCAGGCTATATCAGCAGGCAAAAAGCACTGCCCTTAGCTCTGATGTTTGTATCTATCGATCACGGTATCCATACCGGCAACAATCATCTCAGAAAGATCACAGACTTTGTGATACAGCGCCTCAGCCTTAGCCTGATCACCGGACTCTTTAGCTTTAACGATCTGCTGAATCAGCTCATGCATCTCAATGTGTGGGTTTTCGATCGCTTTCAGATCTGTCTCATGACGACAGAACTCATGACCTTCTCCGTAGTACCACTGCCCGAAATCACAATCATGAGCAGAAACGGCCTGCTGCATAGAGATTGACCCCGTCCCATCCAGGAAGGTACGCAAACGCATTTTCCATGCCTGATGCGCACTTCGCGCCACTGCCAGTTCTATGGCCGGATCGTTGCTTACTTTAAAGTGGCGGATAACGCCCATCAAAGACGTCAGCTCTGTACCCATCGCTGAGGTTCTACGCAAAATCTTATCAGCGCCGTCTGCACTTTCCTGTGCACCTTCGGCAATATCCACCACCCTAAGATTGATATCATCAGAAACCTGACTCTGCTCTTCTGCGGCACTGGCGATCTGGTAAACAGTGTCGTTAATTTGCTGCATACCATCGGTAATCGCCTGTAATGCATCACCGGATGCATTGGCTACTTCCACCAGCTCCTGAACGTGCTCCTGACTGTGGTTAATCACATCGGTAGTGTCCTTGGTTACCTTCAACAGGTCAGCAATCATTACATTGATCTGGCCGGTTGCTTCCTGGGTGCGCTGGGCTAACTGACGCACCTCATCGGCTACCACAGCAAAACCACGGCCCTGCTCCCCGGCACGGGCAGCTTCAATGGCGGCATTCAGTGCCAATAGATTCGTTTGCTCGGCAATTCCGTGAATCACATCCAAAATGGTATGAATTTCTGTAGTTTGCTCATTCACACGATTGATCATATCAACCGTAGAGCCAACATTTTCGGCCATCTCATGAATAGTTCGGATACTCTCTTTTACCGTGGCATGGCTGACACTGGAGCGCTTGCTGGCTTCTTCGGTAAAGCTTGAGGTACTGGAAGCATGCTGGGCAACTTCCTGTGCTGTGGCAGTCATCTCATTCACCGCGGTAGCAACCTCATGGGTATTCGCCCGCTGTTTATGGGTTAACTCAATGGAGTGCTCTGTAATATCAAAGAGCTCAGACCCGGAACCGGAAACACTGGCTACCGACTTCATCAACTTTTTAATAATGCTCTCTATATTGTCGATAAAGCCGTTAACGGTTTGCGCAATTTCGGCTATCTCATTATCACCGTCAACACGGATTTTTTGAGTGAGATCACCATCACCATTGGAAATATTCTCCACCGCCAATCGCATTGAGTCCAAAGGTCGCGTAATGCTGCGGGTAATAATAACCGCCAGTATCAAACCAAAAATGATAAAGGCAGCAGCAATCAGCACAGAATCCAGAAAGGAGCGATCCAGCATTTCCAGATAATGATCGCGCTTCATCGCAACCTGAACAACCGCTGCAGGCTGGCCGGAGAAATCGGTCAGGACACCGGCATAAACAGCTAAGTCACGCCCATTGATATCCAGTTGGCGAAACACCTTCTCCCGCTCACCGGATAAAACCTGTTGCAAAAGCTCTGCCGATAATAACGAATTACCGCCTAAGGTAGACGCATAATCTTCCAGATACCCCTCTACAGGGCGAGATACAACAAAGTCGGCCCCTGTTTCTGACTTCGCCTGATCAAAGAAAAACTGGCCTAATGAGAAACCAAACTCCACCGACCCCCAGTGACGACCCTCAATCAGTACCGGGGCAACGCCACGAATACCTAAACCGGCTACGCCTTTTTCGATACCACTGACAGGGTTAACATCACGGTTAGTCATCACAACCGTTTCACGAAAACCGGACAGGTCATCACCAAACTTGGCGGTTTTATGAACCCGGAAATAGGAAGTCGCCGGTGGCTGGTGAAACTGGAACTGGCGTAGGCCAAAGTTTGTCTCAAGCTGCTTAAAGGCCGGTAAGGTACTCAGTTCAAGGGCTGAACGGTCACCCTTGATCAAATGTTCTTTAATCTCTTTCTGGTTGGCGGTATAGGTTGCCAATGCCAGGGCCAAACGCTCCTCGCCCTTCACTCTATCTTCCAGCTGACCAAAAAGGCTGACCAATTCACGACGTTCGGCCTCCTCAATAATCAGCTTCATATCCGTCAGAAGTAGAGGAATGACAATGCCACACACCAGTAACATAAAAAGGCCAAACCCCAGAACCAGACGCGTTCTTATCCGTAAACGACTGAACATACAACCTACCTCAAGAAAAGAGAGCTAATACAACTTACTCTAATTCTATCGTTTCTTATAAAGAGCACAATCTAACAGGCAAGAAAAACGTATAATTAAAGCAATTATCTTTATAAGAGCCCTATTACATACAGATCCATACAGAAAATATTGCAGAAAAAAGGAGGCAGGAAATATTAAAAAGAAAAGAGAATCCCAATATCCAGAGGGTGGGAGTAAAACTGACAGGATCAGAAAACGAACATTAAACAATCTGTGATTAACACTTCTCTTTCAGGGGCTCCAGTAGCATTTCAAGCCCATGAATCTGCAGCTCCAGCATCAGCGCCAATAGCTTACCCAGTTCTCCCTTTGGAAACCCCTGCTTGCTGAACCACAGCAGGTAGGGCTCAGGCAGATCAGCCAGAACCCGTCCCTTATATTTTCCAAAAGGCATTTTCATTCGGGCTAGCTTTAACAGGTGTTCCTGATCAAAATTTAACTCGGGCAACATAGCAACTCACTCATATCAGATTATGAAGCAGGTACAGGCTGGTTTAGCAGACCATTATAAAGATTACTATAATAAGAAACTTCAACCCGGCATGGCTGAACATTATAAGAGCACTATGCTAAGCTGCTGAGCCTAAAAGTTAAATAAGCAGTCCGGCCTAAGAGGCAAAGATGACAGATAAAACAGCGTTAGCTTTTGATGTTTACGGCACTCTGATAGACACTCAGGGCGTATTAGACGCTCTGCAAAAAATCATGGGTGATAATGCCCCTGCGTTCTCAAAACTGTGGCGGGAAAAACAGCTGGAATATTCGTTTCGTCGTGGCCTGATGCAGGATTATGTCGATTTTTCGGTATGCACCCGAAACGCTTTAGATTATGCCTGTATGGCACTAAAACAACCCCTTGAGGAAGATACCCGTCAGGCTTTAATGGCGGTCTATAAAACGCTGCCAGCCTTTGACGATACCCTGGCAGGACTGAAAGCAGCCAAAGACGCAGGGATGCTCTGCTACGCCTTTTCCAACGGCAGTGCCGCTGCTGTTGAAGGGCTGTTAGATCATGCCGGTATCCGGGATTACTTCGAAGACATCATCAGTGTTGAGGCGCTGCAAACCTTTAAGCCTAACCCAGGTGTTTATCAGCTATTGCTGGATACTGCCGGTGTATCGGCAGACAGTGGCTGGCTGATCTCAGGTAACCCCTTTGATATCCTTGGTGCACTCAACCACGGCATGAAAACTGCCTGGGTAAAACGCTCAAACGAGGTGATATTTGATCCTTGGGGGCCAGAGCCGACGGTGATTATCAATCAGCTGGATAAACTGGTCAGCGCGATTCAGACGTCCTAAAAAAACAAACGGCAGCCAAGGCTGCCGTTTTTTTAAACCCTATCACAGGTTTCACTTGGCGCTATCAGCACCGGCTTTAAACTGAGGAATAATATGTTTGCCATATTGGGCGATAATATTCTCTTCATCGCCATTATCCAGATAGATATTAAACTGAGTGGTTCCCGCATCTTCCAGATCACGAATCTTAGCAATATGATCCTCAACACGGCCCAGTACACAGAAGCTTTTGACAATATCTTCGGTAATAAAATCCAGGTACGGGTTATCGCTCTGGCCATGTTTGGAGTAGTCATAACCGCGACGTTTCTCGATATAGTCGGTCAGGCTTCGTGGCACCAGACCTGAATCGCTACCGTATTTTTCCACAATATCCGCAACATGGTTACCTACCATGGCGGGATACCATTTTGTGTGCTCTACGCAGTAATCCATATCACCAAAATACGCAGGGGCTGCGGCTTGTACTTTAAAGTTGCTCATATCACGGCCTGCGGCTTCGCCTGCGCTTTTAGCCTGATCAGCAAACCATTTAACCAGGCTAGGGTCGCCAATTTGCAGAATAACGCCATCGCCGACTTCACCCGCCGTTTTAAGCGCTTTAGGGCCGTAGGCACCAATCCAAACCGGTAGTTCATAACCGGTTGCCCAAGGCAGTTTCACCGGCTCTTCGCACTCGCCGTATTCCACCTCTTCACCGCGCACCATCGCTTTAACTTTTTGGGTAAATTCTGCCACACGGGCTAAAGGCGCTGGTTTTTTCCCCATAACCCGCATGGATGAATCTCCACGCCCCAGGCCGATATCAAAGCGGCCATTACTCTGGTGGGCCAAACTGGCATACAGGCTGGCGGCCAGTGACCAATCACGAATATTGGGGTTGGTGACACAGGGGCCAAAGCGCAGCTTGGTAGTGTGTTCCATACACATCGCCATTGCCACGAAGGATTCGCGCCATAGAATATGAGAATCATAAAACCAGCAGTAATCAAAGCCTGCAGCTTCCGCTTGGCGTACAAGGTGACGGGCGCGATCTGGGCTGACAAAGCCTTTAAAAGTGATACCAAATTCCATAAGAGTTACCTCGGGTATTATTGTTTGACTGTTATTTATTGGTTTCTTTCTATTGTTGCTTTTTTTCTGTTATTTCTTTTTGCTACTGCTTCGCTAAGGCTTAAGCATTAAGCTCCAGGCTTGAATTAGTGTTCTGGGGGACAGATACGAATCCCCGCATGGGAAAAGGGCACCTCTTTTGAGATATTCAGCCGAATCAAAATAGGGGTAATCGCTTCGATGCAGCGGGCGCTTTCTGCCAGCCCTGCGTTATAAGCAGTGGTGCCCAACCGTTCACAGAGCGCCATCACTTTTTTCTTCGCGGTCAGGTCGTTACCGCAAACCAGCAGATCGCAGTTAATAGGGGTATCCAGATTGTTTAGCGTTACCGCTGAAACGTTGTGCAGGGCACCCACCACAGGAATCTCATCCCCAAGCACCGCTTGAGCGGCCTCGGTGGCGGAACCTTCCGGCGGCATACTGACCGCTTTAGGGTTGCCCTCAGCAAGAGGCACCACGATATCCACCAGTATTTTTCCGTTGAGCAAGGGCTTAATCTGCTCTAACGTGGCGTTATGGCCGCTGAACGGCACTGATAGCACCACAATCTCGTCACTGGCCTGTACGGCACTGGCAATATCACAGCCGCTTAAATGTTGCCCATCGAACGTACTATTGAGTTCATCGGCCAACGCGGCGGCTTTATCGCCATCCCGCGAACCAATCACTACATCAACACCGGCCAGCGCTAAACGCTTGGCAAGCCCTTTGCCCTGCGGGCCTGTACCACCAATAATGGCTACTTTCATCGGAATAAATCCTCTTGTTGCGCTCGAATCAGATCCTGACCTGAGCTGTCGGTTGCTTGCCAATCAAGACCACGAAAGACAATCACGGGGGTTTGTGCGCTTTTATCCATCAGCAGACCAGAAGCCGCCGCCAGCTCGTCCGCCAATGCCGGAGCGGTAACGGTCAGGGGGCGACCGTAAGCATCGGTTTCACCGGCCATCAGGTTTAAAGCAGGAACATTCGCCACGCCAATGGCGACATTGGTTTGGCCTAAACGCCAGGGTCGGCCAAAGGTATCGCTGATAATCACCCCTAGGGTGATGCCAAAATGCGCTTCCAGCTGATCCGCAATCGCCTTGGCACTGGCGTCCGGGTCATCTGGCAATGTGATCAGAATATCGGGATCATCCGAGTTGGATTCATCCACCGCGGCATTGGCACAGATATAGCCCCGCTTATGCTCAGCGATAAGCACACCTTCCTGCTGTTCAGGTCGGCGTACCGCTCGCAGAATCCGTTTTGACTGATCGATAATAATTTGTACTTTGCGGGGGTCTTTGCGCACGCTTTCCGCCAGATCAAGGGCAGACTGCGTCGGTGTCACCTCAGACAGACGACGTAAGGCACCTTCGCATTTAGACACCACTTTATGGGCGATCACGAGGATGTCACCGTTAACCAAAGCAATATCATGGTGATCCAGGTGGGCGATAAGCAGATCTGCCAGGCGATCCCCCGTTTTAAAATGCGGTAAACCTTCCAGTCGGAATACATTAAGGCCGGTAGGTGTTTTCTGACCTGATGTGGGTTCAGATGCAGGTTTAGATGCAGGTGCAGATGTCAATAAAGATGTAGCATTAGGCATAGCGTTTGCCTCCTATCCCCGTCATATCCGTTTCTGTCAGCCCAGTCAACGCATGGCTGTTGGCGGCGGTGGCGCTATAGAGATCCATCTCCTGATCAATATCCAATGCCATTAAAGGCAAGGCCAGAGCGCTAAATTTCAGATTGGCTTTTATCGCTTCACGCTGATGGGCTCGGGCGGAATCCAAACCAAATCGAAAGCGAATCCCATTCGGTGGCTGAACCAACAGTGCATTGGTGCCGCCATCATTAGCGATGGCAACCACCACATCCTGATCCTGGCCGCGCCGGATCACCTGGGATAGCTCTTGTTCGGTCAAAAAAGCCAGATCAATCGGCAGCATTAACAGGCTTTTGTAACCCAAACGACAAACCTCTGAGGCCGCCTGCTCCATGGCGGCATTAAGTCCGCGTCCTGCCGTTTGTCTCAGCGTGAGGCAGCCCAGACGTTCCGCTTTGGCCAGTACCTTGCTATCTTCACTCACCACCAACAGGTCATAATCAGAGAAGTGCTGCTGAAGATAGCCAAGGGTGTACTGATACAGATGCTTTGCCAGAACCTCCCGCTGCTGATGGTTTAACGCCGGTGACAGACGTTGCTTGGCAAGTTCCGGTGACTTAACCGGCACCACAATGCAAAGGGATGCTGTTTTATCAGGGCCTTCAGAAGATCTGTTCGCTCTGGACGTTCTGATGGGGCTATCGGCTAAAGAATCATGGGGTTTCATAGGAGCGCCTCTTCCGTTGCGGAACTGGTCGTTGATTGCTTAATCGCCCATTCAAGACTGGCGCTAACCACTTGCGCTTTATCCTCAAGACATTGCATTAAGGTGGGCAGGCAATAGGTTTTGATGCCGAGAGCTTCTATCGCCGCCTGATCCTCTTTATCCTGATGATCAATCACCAGGCCCTGAATCAAACCGGCATAATGCTCCGCTAAGGCGATATTGTTAGCGGCCTTACCCAGAGCGCGCATCATACGATCCGCAGGGCCTTTCACGGTTTGTCCTCCAATAAAGGGGGAGATCGCCAGCACAAAGGCGTTGCTGTTTTGAATGGTTTGCCTGATCTGGGGAATAGCTAAAATCGCACCGATACTGACCAAAGGATTACTGGGCGCCAGCAAAATAATATCGCTATTGCTCAGCTGCTTAAGCACCTCAGGGGTTGCGGTGGCCTGCTCTGCCCCTTGATAACGAATCCCGTCAATCTCAGGCTGGCACTGATGCTGGACAAAGTAGCGCTGGAAACTGTGCCACTGACCATCAAAGTGAATCTGTGTCGGCACCTTGTCATTGGTGGGTGGCATAATCGGCAGTTTCAGACCAAAGCGCTGGGCAATACCCAGAGTCACCTCGGTCAGAGTCGCACCGGAATTAAGAGCGCAGGTTCGATAGATATGGGTGGCAAAATCTTTATCCCCGAGTGTCATCCAGGTCTCATGGCCAAAGGCTTTTAATCCCTCAAGGGCCTGATAGCTTTCATCCCGTAACCCCCAGCCTTTCTCTCGGTCAATCTGTCCGGACAAGGAATAGATCAGCGTGTCTATATCAGGGCAAACCGTTAAACCGTGAAAAATATCATCATCGCCAATATTGCCAATAACGGCGGCGTGATCGGCATATCGGGAGGCTTGCAGTCCTTCTGCCGCCTTTGCACCACCGACACCTCCGGCCAGCAGAGTGACCACAGGCGCTGTCATCCCTGACCTCCTGCGGATACCGGTAAAGCATCAGAGGAAGTCAATGCCGGAGACGTATCAACCGCTGTCAGAATCGGTGATGGAAAGGTTTTTAGCGTTTGATAGAGGGTGCCGCGCTGCACCGGTGTTAAGCCATTCGCCTGAATATTGGCGACCATATCACTGGGCATGACCTCCTGACCGTGGCTACCACCGGCGGCTCGGGAGATACTTTCATTCATTAGCGTACCGCCCAGATCATTAACACCGGATTTCAATAATGAGGCCGCCAGCTCCGGCCCCATTTTCACCCATGAAGACTGGATATTATCGATCTGCCCCTGCAGCATCAGCCTTGCTACAGCGTGCATTTTCAGGTGCTCATCATCTGTCGGGCCGGTACGAACCTGGTCAGGGTTATCGTTGTACAGTGCGGTTTCGTAGTGGATAAAACCAAGGGGGACAAACTCAGTAAAACCACCGGTTTCTTTCTGAATGGTCCGTAACAGAGCCATATGCTCGGCCCAGTGCTTTGGTGTATCCACATGGCCGTACATGATCGTGGCGGTTGTGGGCAAACCCACGCTGTGGGCCGCTTTAATAATGTTGACCCACTCTTCCGTGGTCAGCTTATTTTTGGTGAGTTGCTTGCGCACCTCTACATCCAGAATCTCAGCGGCGGTACCCGGCATAGAACCCAGACCCAGCTCTTTTAGCTCTGCCAAAAAAGCTTTGGGTGTCATACGGGCTTTTTTACTGCCGTACCAGATTTCAAAGGGTGAAAACGCATGAATATGTATCTCCGGCACACGGGCTTTCACATGGGTAATAATGCCGCGGTAGTAGTCCGCATCCAGATCAGGGTGTAGGCCGCCCTGAATACACACCTCCGTTGCCTCTCGCTGCCAAGCCTCTTCGGCTCTGTCTGCAACCTGCTCCAGACTTAAAAACTCCGCCCCTTCATCACCTTTGTGCTTGGCAAAGTTGCAAAAACGACACCCCATGTAGCAGACATTGGTAAAGTTGATATTTCGGGTAATGACGAAGCTAGCCTGCAGCCCTTTTCTTTTCTGACGGACAATATTAGCGGTATGGCACAGCGCGTCGGTTTCTGCCCCTTGTCCATCAAAAAGTAAAATAGCGTCATCTACAGATAACTCATCTCCCGCCAGAGCCTTCTGTAATACCGCCTGATAGTCCTTACGTATGGCCGGGGATGGTGATGCGCTGTCTATTGCAGATGTATTCACTGGTACAGAGGTATCGACTGGTGCCAATACAGAGATAGATGAAGAAACGGTGACAGGTGCATTCATGCGACAAGCCCTCTTGATAGAAGATTCGTTTGATTTAACCCGTGCACACGTTGTTGCAGGGCTGGCACTAGAAAGTGTTGCTCTGTGGATTGAAATTCAGGATAAATCGTCAGGCGTTCAAAGAGCTGATAGCCACGGCCACGACAGGCGGCATCTAAACTTTGAATTTGCGGCCAGGCACGTTCCGGGTTAATAAAGTCACGGGTGATAGGAGAGATACCGCCCCAGTCATTAATACCCGCCGAAAGATAAGCCCCGTACTCTTGTTCAAGATTCGGCGGGGCCTGCAGGCTAATCTCTGGCGGGAGTATTAAGCGTGCTATCGCCAGGGTACGCTTCATCTCATCAAGATCAGGCTCTGCACATCCGGCCATTGCGGTACCCGGCTTAGCACGGAAGTTCTGAATAATCACTTCCTGAATATGGCCGTAGGCTTGATGGATATCGCGGATCAGCGCCAGGCTTTCGACCCGGTCCTCCCAGCTTTCACCGATACCGATCAAAAGACCGGTGGTAAAGGCGATACCCAATTCACCTGCGGCTTCCAGGGTTGCGGTTCGGCGCTTTGGGGTTTTATCGGGACAACCATAATGAGCCTGTCCCGGCTTCATTAAGTTGATTGAGCTGTTTTCCAGCATCATGCCCATGCTGGCGGCATAGGGTTTTAAACTGGCCAGTTCGCTTTTTGTCAGCGCCCCAGCATTAATATGAGGCAGAAGTCGTGTGCGCTCTAACACCTGTTCGCACTGACTTTGCAGATAGTCCAAAGTGCTGGCGTAACCCAGATGTTCAAGCCACTCCCGGGCTTTAAGGTGACGTTGCTCGGGCTTTTCACCCAGGCTAAACAGAGCTTCAGTACAGCCTGCGGCCTCACCTTGTTTTGCTACTGCCAGCACCTGTTCCGGTGTCATATAGTTAGCGTTTGGGCTATCAGGGCTTTGAACAAAGGTGCAGTAGCCGCAGGTATCACGGCACATATTGGTTAAAGGCAGGAACACTTTAGGCGAATAAGTCACCTGTTGGCCCCACTGTGCATCACGAACAGCTGATGCCTGCTCGCACAGTGCGTATAGGTCTGGGCCTGTAGCGTTTTTGTATCGATTAGCGTCAGCAGCAGAGATCATGATGAACCACCAAATTTACGTGAATTTAAATGTTTTACCATTTGGTATAAAACATAAATATCACAAAGAAATTTGATCGGTAAACACGTTTTTTTTAGTGCAGAAGGCGCACCAAACTGACCCCAGTCTATTTAATACAGGTTAACCAAATCATTAACTATTTATTAAAATCCCTGTAAAAACATAATGTTAAAGGTTATCTATTTTTTCATATTTCATTAACATTAAATTCAGGCTTTGTTTTTACAAATGGTAAAAAGAAAGAATTATTTTTTACCAGCACCAAGAGCGTGCAAAATAAGTTCTGTCACAGCTTTCTCTGCCCGGGCGTAACCTTCTTCATGAAGTTGAGACTGCCCCATTAAAATTTCCATTTGAGTGGAAAAATCAGCATATGACTGAGTCGTTGCCCAAACCATAAAAAAGAAATAAGGAGGGTCTATTTTGTTAATAAAACCCTTATTAATCCACGAGTTAACAACATTTATATCACGCTCAAATTGCGGTTTTAAATCAGAAACCAAATAAGGTCTGAGCACCGGCGCACCACCAATAATCTCATGGGCAAAGACTTTAGAGCCGTAGGGATAGTCTCTGGAAAGTTGCATTTTTGCCTTCACATAATGGCGAATCGAGGTCTCGGGGTCCGCCTCTGAAAGCTCCAGAAGTTGTAGCTTATCAATCCAAATATTAAGGGTTTCCTGTAAAACCCTTTTGTATAGTAAGTCTTTGTTTGAAAAGTAATAAATCAGGTTTTGCTTGGATATATTCGCTCGCTCAGCAATCCGCTCCATGGAGGCTCCACTAAAACCCCGCTCAGCAAAAACAACCTCCGCTGAACGTAAAATCCGCGACTCCAGCATCTCCCTGTTAATCGCCTGTTTCGTTTTCTTGCTGACTGTCTTTACCACAAAAAGAACCACCTTCTAACATATTGAATTAAAATATTTTTTTGATAAAACAATGCTATTTCATCCTGTCTCTAAAGCTTAGCGGAAACAACACGACTATCGTTGAATTAAACCCTGATATATAAAGTTGGCCTCCTGCTTGCATTAGCCCTTTGCGTGATATTTTGATCATCCAACTCCTCTGCAATTTAAGTTGTTCATTTATCGAGGAGTTTTTAACTCTTAAATTTTACCAAATGGTAAATAAAATAGATAAGCAAATACTCTCTTATTAACAGCCATACAGTCTACTTCACTATTTTTAGGAGCCATATATGCAGGATTTACAGATCAACACTTTACGAGTCAAAAAAGAGCGCCTCTGGGATAGCCTGATGGAGATGGCACAGTTTGGGGCGACCGAAAAGGGCGGCTGTAATCGCCTGGCAGGAACCGATTTAGACAAGCAAGCCCGTGACCTATTCGTATCTTGGTGTAAAACCGCTGGCTGTGAGATCACTATCGATAAGATTGGTAATATCTTTGCCCGTCGCCCGGGTAAGAATAATGATCTTCCCGCCGTAGGCACCGGCAGTCATCTGGATACTCAGCCGACAGGTGGCAAGTTTGATGGTGTTTTTGGGGTACTGGCCGGTGTTGAAGTTTTACGCACACTGCATGAAAACAAAATCGAAACCCCAACCGCCATGGAATTTTCTGTCTGGACCAATGAAGAAGGTTCTCGTTTTCAACCTGCCATGCAAGGCTCTGGTGTTTATGCCGGTCGCTTTGACCTTGAAACCGAACTGAATAAAACCGATGTTGACGGTATTCGCTTAGGCGATGAGCTTAAACGTATCGGTTATTTAGGGGATGCAGAGCCTGGCAGTCGTAATGTTGGCGCTTTCTTTGAAACCCATATTGAGCAAGGTCCTATTTTAGAAGATGCCGACAAAGCCATCGGTATTGTTCGCCTGGGTCAGGGCATTCGCTGGTACAACATTGAGATTCAAGGTCGGGAGTCCCATTCAGGAACCACCCCTATGTATCTGCGTAAAGATGCCATGGTAGCTTCTGCTGAAATCATCTCCGAGATTGAAAACATCGCCCACCGCCATGAAAACGGCTTAGGCACTGTTGGCTTTATGCAGGTTTATCCCAACTCCCGCAACACCATTCCCGGCAATATCAAATTCAGTGCCGACCTTCGTAACCCCAAGCCGGATGTACTGCTCGCCATGCATGAAGAGCTAACCGCCTTTTGCCAAAGCGTTGCAGACAAACGCGGCCTTGAGATCAACCTGGACCCTTTCTGGTATTTCGCTCCGGTGGAGTTTAACGCCTCCGATGATGTAAAAGCCGCCACAGAGAAGCTCGGCTACAGCCACATGGATATCTATGCCGGTGCCGGCCATGACGCCTGCTATATGGCAGACCTTGTGCCCGCAGGCATGATCTTTACTCCCTGCGAAGGTGGTATCAGCCATAACGAAGTTGAATACAGCTCTCCTGAGCAATGTGAAGCCGGAGCCAATGTCTTGCTGCATACCATGCTTGAAGCAAGCCATCGCTTAGCTTCTGCTTCATAAGCTATTCCACCCTTTAGAAAGAATGGTCCGTTTAGAAAGAAAACTTTCCCCATAAGAACCGTGCTTTTGCACACCAAAATCAAAAATCGAAAGGTGCAAAGATGACGAGTAAAGCGATAAAACAAGGTGAATTCTACGAACTGGATGCAAAAGATGATCTGAAATCCAGCCCCGCCTACAGCGATGACCTGGCCCCAACAAAAATCAAGGAGCGAACCTGGAGTATTTTTAATATTGCAGCCCTTTGGGTTGGTATGGCGATCTGCGTACCCTCTTACACCTTAGGCGGTGTATTAACCGCTTACTTTGGTTTGTCGGTAACGGAGGCGCTGGTAACGATTCTGGTCGCCAATATTATTCTGCTGGTTCCTCTAACGCTCAACGCCTACCCCGGAACCAAGTTTGGTATCCCCTTCCCAGTAGTCTTACGCTCATCATTTGGCATTGTGGGTTCTAATATCCCTTGCCTTATCCGTGGGCTGGTCGCCTGTGGCTGGTTTGGTATTCAAACCATGTTTGGCGGCTTAGCGATTCACTTATTGTTCTCGGCCTTCTCTGATAGCTGGGCCTCATTAGGTGGTGTCGGTGAAGTGATCGGCTTCTTTATTTTCTGGGCATTACAGATGTATGTGGTGATCCGTGGCGCAGAATCCATTAAATGGTTGGAAACCCTGGCCGCACCGCTGCTGTTAGTTGTTAGCCTGGGTCTGATGTTTTGGGCCAGCGGCAAGGTATCCTTTGTTGAAGTATTAGCAACACCGGCAACACGCCCTGAAGGTGCCAGTTTTTGGGGTTATTTCTTTGGCGGCTTAACCGCAATGATCGGCTTCTGGGCTACACTATCACTGAATATCCCCGACTTTAGCCGCTATGCTAAATCTCAAAAAGATCAGGTAATCGGCCAGATTTTAGGCTTACCTCTGACCATGTTCTTCTTTGCCGCACTGGGTGTTGTTCTGACAGCAGCATCAACAACACTGGTAGGGGAAACCATCTCTGACCCTATCTCCTTAATCGGTAAAATCGACAGTCCGTTCTGGGTTTCGATTGCGATGGTTTTAATTATCATTGCCACCATCTCCACCAATACCGCAGCCAACATTGTATCCCCTACCAATGATTTTCAGAATATCGCCCCCAAACTGATCAATCATACCCGCGGCGTACTGATGACAGGTGCCGTCGGTATTGTATTAATGGGCTGGGAACTGCTGAAGAAAATAGGCTGGATCGTATCCGATGTTAGTGTCGAAAGTATGTACACCAACTGGCTATTGGGTTATTCAAGCCTTCTGGGGCCTATCGCCGGTATTATGATCGTGGATTATTTCCTGATCAAAAAACAAAACCTCGACCTTATCGCGCTCTACTCTTCTAAGGGTGATTACCCCGCATTCAACCCTGCAGGCCTTATCGCATTTGCAGTTCCTGTTGCTGTAACCATTGCATCTTTTGGTGTTGATTCCCTTAGCTGGTTCTATGATTACGGCTGGTTTACCGGTGCATTCACTGGTGCTCTGATTTACTTTCTTGTGGCAAGCAAACAATCGGCAGCCAATAAACAACCAATCGTTAGCAGCAGCGCCGCTTAATTAAGGGAGACCTATATTATGTTACTGATTAAAGGTGGCACTCTTGTTACCCATGAAGAAAGCCGAAAAGCGGACCTTCTGTGCGATAACGGTAAAATCATTCAAATAGGGGCTGATTTATCAGCACCCGATGCTGAGGTGATCGATGCAACCGGCAAGTTGATTATGCCCGGCGGTATCGACCCACACACCCATATGCAACTGCCCTTTATGGGCACCGTGGCAAAGGATGACTTTGCCTCTGGAACTGCCGCTGCACTGGCCGGTGGCACCACGACCATTATTGATTTTGTTATTCCAAGTCCACAGCAATCCCTGCTGGAAGCCTATCAGCAGTGGCGTGACTGGTCTGAGAAAGCCCATGCCAACTACTCCTTCCATGTGGCGATTACCTGGTGGGATGATTCCGTTGCCAAAGAGATGACCACCTTGGTAAAAGAGCATGGAGTTAACTCTTTCAAGCACTTTATGGCCTATAAAAATGCCATTATGGCCACGGATGATATTCTGGTGGCCAGTTTTACCCAGTGCTTAGAGCTCGGCGCTGTGCCAACCGTCCATGCGGAAAACGGCGAATTGGTTTTCCATCTACAGCAAAAAATGCTGCAAAAAGGTATGAACGGCCCTGAAGCACACCCGTTGTCACGTCCTTCATCGGTTGAAGGAGAGGCTGCCAACCGGGCGATCTCTATTGCCAAGACCCTGGGGGCTCCGATTTATCTGGTGCATGTTTCTACAGAAGAAGCGGCAGATGCTATTCGCTACGCTAAAGATCACGGTCAAACGGTCTTTGGTGAAGTGCTGGCAGGGCACTTAGTCGTGGATGACAGTGTTTATCAGAACACTGACTGGGAAACTGCAGCAGCTCATGTCATGAGCCCGCCATTCCGTCCCAAGCATCATCAGGATGCCCTTTGGAAAGCGGTTCAGGCGGGAACGTTACAGACTACCGCAACGGATCACTGTGCCTTCTGCACGGAACAGAAAGCCATGGGTAAAGAGGATTTCACTAAGATTCCAAACGGGACAGCCGGTGTGGAAGAGCGCTTAATGGTATTGTGGGATAAAGGCGTCAACTCCGGCAAGATTACCGCCAATGAGTTTGTTGCACTAACCTCAACCAATACCGCGAAGATCTTTAATCTCTACCCTCAAAAAGGCTCTATTCGTGAGGGTGCTGATGCGGACTTAGTGATCTGGGACCCAGAGCAGAGCAAAACCCTCTCAGCAAAAAGCCACTGGTCTAATATAGAACACAGTATCTTTGAAGGTATGACCGTATCAGGTGTCCCCGTTACCACCATTTGTAATGGTAAAGTAGCCTTCGATAACGGTAAACTTTTGGCCGAACAGGGAGATGGGCAATATGTTAAACGTGCACCCTACGCCCCCTTCTACCAGGCATTAGAAAAACGCTTATCGCTGGCTGAACCCAAGCCCGTTGATCGTAACTAATCATTCAGATCAGAAGCTGGATAGCGCTCAATATATACGGACAAAAAAAACGGCAGCCTAAGCTGCCGTTTTTTTGCATTTTAAAGATAACACCGTCTTACTAAGGCTGTTCTGTCTTAGCTTCTTTATCCAGCTGCAGGGTTGTCAATGTACGCTGACGAATCTCTTTCAGCATTTCCGGCTGATCAGAAAGTGTGAAGCCATAGGAAGGCACCATCTCTTTGATCTTTTCCTGCCAACCATCCGAGGCCAGACGGTCTTTAAAGCATTTTTCGATAATTCCAATCATGGTATTAACCGAAGTCGATGCACCGGGGGACGCGCCCAGCAGGGCTGCCAGAGAGCCATCAGCAGTGGTGATCGCTTCTGTACCGAACTCCAGCTTTCCTTTCCCTTGCTCATCTTTCTTGATGATCTGCACCCGTTGACCTGCCATCGCCAGTTCCCAGTCATCATCCTGAGCATCAGGGAAAAAGTTACGCAGAGAGTCACAGCGGGCGCTGTGGGACTGACGCACTTCACTGATCAGGTACTTGGTCAGATCCATATTGTTCATGCCCACAGACATCATTGGCATCAGGTTATCCGGGCGGATGGTGCTGACCAGATCAAACATGGAGCCCTTTTTCAGGAACTTAGTTGTGAAGCCGGCAAAAGGACCAAACAACAATGCTTTCTCACCATTAATAATCCGGGTATCCAGATGCGGCACTGACATTGGAGGGGCACCGATTGGTGCCATCCCGTAAACCTTAGCCATATGCTGTTCAACGATTTCAGGCTTCTTGCAAACCAGCCACATACCGCTCACTGGGAAACCGCCGTAGCCCTTACCTTCTTCTACACAGGACTTCTGCAGCAGAGGCAGAGCTCCACCACCAGCACCCAGGAAGACAAAGCCAGCATTAATTGTCACATTGCTGCCATGTTTATCTTTTAACTTAACGTTCCAGCGGCCATCTTTCGCTTTGTCGATATCTTTAACATTATGGCTCAGCAGGAGTTCAAAACCATCCTGCTTCTGCAAATGGTCAACCATGTTGCGGGCAACAGAACCAAAATCAACATCAGAACCATAACGAACGCGGCTTGCAGCAACTTTTTCGGAAGGGTCACGATTCTGCATAACCAATGGCATCCACTGACGAATCACATCGTGATCCTCAGAGTACTCCATATCTACAAACGCCTGGAATTGGCTGAGAGTCTGATAGCGGGCACGTAAAAACTCAACATTCTTCTCGCCCCAGACAAAGCTGCAATGCGGTGCCGTATTAATAAACTTTTCAGGGGAAGGAAGTGCCTTCTGCTCCACAAGATAGGACCAGAATTGCAGGCTGACCTCAAAGGCCGAGTTGATTGCGAAAGCTTTGGTAGTATTGACGCTGCCATCAGCTTGCTGAGGGGTATAGTTCAGCTCACAGTATGCAGCGTGACCAGTACCGGCATTGTTCCAGCCATCGGTACTCTCGTGCGCCACATGGTCAAGGCGCTCTACCATAATGAGGTTAATATTGGGATCCAGCTGCTTTAACAGCATACCCAGGGTCGTGCTCATCGCACCGGCCCCTACTAGCAACACATCTGCAGTTTTTGCGGTCATAGAGCTTTGCCATTTATCGTATTGTTGGGATTGAACCGACACCAGAAATCAGCTTTTGGCTTCTCCGACCCGTCTTAGTCAAACAGTCGGGCAGAGTCTCTGGATATCCCTTTTTAGTTATCGTCGAGGGTACACATGAACCATCTACAGGATCAGATAATTAATGAGACATTTTGTCTACAATTCCCCGTGGATGGCGCAGAATTATACGGATTCTGACTGAAAAGTCTTGAGCTAAAATTAGTAAATAACTTATCAATTGGGCGAATATTACCTCTAAAGTCGTAGCGATCCACCCTTGTATTTAATAGATAGCACCCATCTGACAAATTGTTCCGTCCTGTGGGTCTTTTTTGCCCGACGGAGAACAAGGCTGCAGCGCACAAAAAAATGATCTCCGATCAGGGACATCCTTTACAATCACCCAGAAACATCCTTTACAATCACAGTATTGCACCCGAAAATAAACAGATAAATATTGACTGCAGCTCACAGGCAGCGCCGTATCCTGCTATTCGTTACTCAGTCTTTTTTACCTCAAGGAACAGGTCATGTCATTTGAAAGTGCTCTGACATTTTTTATCGCACTCTTTATCTTTGGTATCACTCCGGGACCGGGGGTCTTTGCTATTCTGGCCAGAGGTATGATGTTTGGTGCACGTAGCTGCCTGCCGATAGCTGTAGGCATGATTGCCAGTGATATTGTCTATCTGGTCCTGGCCTGCCTGGGTTTGGCCGCCGTTGCAGAGCATTGGGGTGGATTGTTTACAATTATCCGTTATGTGGGGGCCGCCTACCTGCTCTATCTGGGATACAAAATGTTCACCAGCAAGCCGGATCTGAGCCAGCAGGGCAATGCCGGAACGAATCAGGGAATCGTCGCAGGATTTATTCAGGGCTTTCTGATCTCAGCCTCCAACCCTAAAGTGATCCTCTTCTATATCGCCTTTTTACCAACCTTTATGGATCTGACCGTACTGACCGCTCAGGATATCGGGCTGGCCTCGGTGCTGACTTTTGTCGCCTTGTTAGCAGGTCTAATGCTCATCGCGGCCTTTGCCGCCTGGGCCAGTAAGATGCTGCGCTCGGAGCAATCAGTAAACCGCCTGAACAAGAGCGCTGGAGGCATTATGATGAGCGCCGGTGCCTATCTGGCGCTGAAGAACTGAGAATTCCTTAGTCTATGTAACCCGGCCAGCAAGCTGATCCACAAACAAAGGGGCGGATGCTTATAAAAGCATCCGCCCCTTTTTGTGGTTCGCTTGTGCTAACCCCGCAGCCGGATCGATAACTGCAAACCACCTTCAGGATGATTTTCCGCTTCAAGCCTACCACCCAGCCGCTCAATAGCCCGACGGGCGATACTCATACCGAGGCCATAACCATCACCGTGACCGCCAGAGCCTCTTACAAAAGGTGTAAAAAGCTCCTTCAGCAAGTCATCACCGATGCCGTCACCATGGTCCCGAAGCCGGATCAGCAACCTGCCTCTTTCCTGATGGGCAGAAAGCTCCAGCAGACTATCCTCCGGAGTGTACTTGAGGGCGTTGCCGATACCATTTCTGAGAGCCCGGGCCAACAGATCCCGGTTTAATGTCAGATGCAGTGTTTCCGGTTCTATCTGAATCTGAACAGGCCGATCCGGCTGACTGAATCTGAGATCACTAACCAGCTCATCAAACAACCCTTTGACCGAGAAACGATCCCCTTCTTTATGGGCACTTTCCAGACGGCTGTATGAAAGAATCTCGGCAATCAGACCATCAAGGCGCTCGCACTCTCGATTAATACGCTGTGCCAGAGAACTTCCCTCCCCCAGTTGCTGCTCAGCCAGACCAGCACTAACCTGGAGACGGGCCATGGGGGCACGAAGTTCATGGGAGACATCCTGCAGTAAGCGCTGCTGGTTTTTCAGGGTGCTTTCAACATAATCTGCCATCTGGTCAAATTCCCGGGTCAGATCCCCAATCTCATCCTTGCGCTGACTGAGCTTTGCCGAGGCCCGGGCACTGAGATCACCATGACGATAGATCTGCTTAACATATTCACTGAGCTGCCGAATCGGCCTGACCAGTACAACGCTGAGAATTAAGGCTGACAGAGCTGCAACAGCCAATATCAGTACCATCTGAATAGAGAATAGGTAACCGGTAAAACGCTCTTTATGTTTCAGGGGTAATGGAATATCGGTTAACAGGCGATATTGCCTCCCGCTCTCAGACTTTAATTTAATGGTAAAAGAGTCCCGTGGCGGTGGCCTTCGGTGGCCTGTTATCTGTGTCCCTAAACGCTTATGCTCAACATCCATTTCATACAACCAGACCGGTGGCCGCCTATCTCTCCGATGATCAAGTACCGCAAAATCCTGACGTTCAAACCGATTACGCGGCAAGACCCAGGCCGGTGAATCCTGTAAGGGGTTATCTAGGAGGTTGCCATAACTTTTAGCCTCGATGTTTTTCTGCGAGTCCTCATAGAGTTCGATCAGCTCAAGCGCCTGGTGCTTAAACTGGGATTTAATCAGGTGTCGCCAACGATCCTCATCGTTACTGTTAGCAACAATCAGAAAGACTCCTGCCATCCCCAGAGCACTGACCAACCAAATAGTAAGAAAGATTTTCCAGAACAGCGTATTTAGCCATCTCATAATCTGTTAATCCTGACCTTGCTGGCCGGTATAAACAAAGATGTATCCCTGTCCACGCACTGTTTTTATCAGTTCTTTACCATCTATTTTATCTCTGCCTGAGCCACTAAAGTGCGGTACTAACTTCTGACGTACCCGGCTGACATGCACATCAATAGCTCTGTCATAGGCCGTCAGCTCACGGTGCAGAACCCAACGGGTTAACTGCTCTTTACTCAGAACCTGTCCGGCGTGCTGCATCAGATAAGTCAGTACATTGAACTCTGCGCTGGTCAATTCCAGCAACTCACCGGATACCTTTGCCTCCCGGGTTGATGGGTTCACACTGATCGGCCCAATAACGACAGCTTCATCCGTTAGTCGCCCCTCCACCGGAGCCGGAGCTGCACTGCGCCGTAACACCGCCCGAATACGGGCCAGCAACTCGCGGGGGTTGCAGGGCTTACCCAGATAATCATCCGCTCCCATCTCAAGCCCCAGAATACGGTCAATCTCATCACCACGTCCTGTCAGCATAATCACAGGCAGCTTATGACTGGGGCGAATCTGTTGCAGCAACTCAAGACCTGTAGTACCCGGCATCATAATATCAAGCACCATCAGGCTATAGCGCTGACCCTGTAACATATCAATCGCTTGCTCAGCACCGTAGGCAGCATCAACCTGATAACCCTCTGCGCTCAGGTACTCCATCAGCAGGCTACATAACTCTTTATCATCATCAACCAGTAATAATCGTTCGTTAGACATCGTGTTACCTCAGCGGTGCATCTCTAAGTAGTATCTTACGGGCAATGATACTGTCTTTGGCCTTTGACGTAAGGAGCTGTATTCCTTTCTGGATGGAGTTTTACCTAACTTTACACCTCATTGTCACAACTTTGCGTGGTAAAAGATCATACTCACTTCATCGAAAACGACTTCCAAAAACGGAAGAATAAACATCAGATGGAGATACCCTTTATGACACTTCTGAAGAATATGAAAAGCAAAAAAACCTTCGCCCTGCTGGGTTCCACATTGGTCGCGTTAACCTTAAGCGCCACGGTTGCCGCTCACCCCGGTAAAAAGCAGGGTGATCATCAGCGTGTTAAATGCGATAAAGAGCAGTGTCAGGAGCAACACGCAGAACACCGTCTTAAAAAGATGAAACGTTTTCTGAAACTCAGCGATGCGCAAACTGACAAAATAAAATCTCTGTTCGCGCAACATAAGGAAGAACGGGGCGAAAACCGTTCCCCCCGCACTCTACAGCGAGCACTTCACCAACTTGATCCAACCGATAAAAACTACGAAAACAAAGTGACTGATCTGATTGAAAATGCCCAAAAGAAAATGGCAGAGCGGATACAAGACCGTGCAACGCTACGTCAGGAGATCTATCTTCTACTATCCCAGGAGCAGCGTAGCAAACTAGAGTTAATGGAAGAGATGCGCCAGTTCATGGGGGATAAAGGGCCAAAAGGATCTAAGGGTGAACATCGGCACCACAAGAAGATGCGTCCTGCACCAATGGAAGCCTCTTAATCCTGAACCCTGAAATATCATATGAAAAAGCGGCAACTTAATGCCGCTTTTTTTATACCTGATAGTAAGTCAGTAGCCGAAAATATCAGCACCGATTTGTAAAGAAAGCGCATTTAATCTTTACACCGTAAAGATACGTTAAGAAAAAAAAAGTAGTGATAAGAGAGCTAAACCTTTGTTTCTTCAATAGAAATAGGCATCAACCTTGCTCTTTAGTTATTGCCGGGCAGTAGCTGCTGCGACGAAAGAAGCGGCAAGCTCTGAGCGGATACAGTTAATTGACGAAACAATGACCCATTCCCAAAACACTCAATAAAAGGAGTGACCTATGAGTATTAATGGTGTTCAGAGTGTTGGACAAAACCAGATGCAGGAGATGCGCAAACCACCATCTCCGGAGGAACTGGCAGGACGTATATCGCAATCCATTGAGGATGGCGATATTGAGCTGGATAGTCTGGTTGAAAACCTGACAGAACGCTTTGGCGAAGAGGCATCATCGATTGTTGCCGATGATGGTTCTCTCGACATGGACGCTCTGACAAACCTACTGGCAGAGAATGCGCCTCAGGGGCCAGGAGGCCAACCACAAGGTGGAATGGGTGGTATGCCACCACCGCCACCACAAGGTATGGCATCAACGGAAGAACTTGAGACTAAATTGCTTGAGGAATATGGCGAAGAAGCCACGTCTGCGGTATTCACTGAAGATGGTATCGACTTTGAAGCATTAAAAAGTCTGCTAACCAGCAATGAATCGCAGGAAACCGGCTTCCTGCTGGATGTAGAAGGCTAAGCAAAATACTTAGTATCGGGGTGCGGACTTGTCCGCACCTCTTCGAACCCTTATTCCGTTGCAAACAGTTTCAGTGCATCACCTGTTAAACGATACCCAACCCACTCACTTTGCGGCTTAGCTTCGAAAGATTCGTAAAAGTCGATGGCAGGTTTATTCCAGTCCAGAACATTCCACTCAAACCGACCGCAGTTTTCTGCCACTGCCTTCTGTGCCAGGTGTTTCAACAGGGCTTTACCAGCACCACAGCCACGGAATTTAGGTGTGATATAAAGATCTTCCAGAAAAATGCCGTACTGGCCGAGCCAGGTAGAGAAGTTATAAAAGTAGATCGCGTAACCCGCCATCTCGCCATCCACTTCACAGATCAGACTGAAGGCCTTTGGGTCGTCTCCGAACAGCGCCAGTTCCAGCTGATCCGGATTGGTTTTCACCTCATCAGGGGCCTTTTCATATACCGCCAACTCAACAATCATTTCGAAGATACGGGTGACATCCTCGCGGGTTGCGGGCCGAATCTGAATTGCAGACATAAATCTCTCCTGAAAACCGTACTTATAAAAACAGTGACTTACCGTAAAAGCAGGTAGCTCAAATCATCAGCAGACAACATAAGGCAAGGCCGAAAGAAAATACAGAACTCAGAACAAAAAAAGCCGGTGTTCAGAAAACACCAGCCAATTTCACGGAGCTGATTTATCAGCGCAACGCTTTCATGCGGCCGTTAAGTCAAAACCAGTGAGGGTTGCCACCTATATAGCTAACCGTTCGGTTAAAGATCTGCACCTGAGGTATCACGGGGCAGGAAGGCGTGTTTTTCCCACAGATCATACTGCTTACGGAAGCTATCCAGATCAGTCCACACCTTTTTGAAGAACTCGTTTTTTGCACTCTGCTCTTCAACCACTTCATTCCAGGCATTATTATAGGCACTCAGAATTTCATCACTCCAGTAACGGATCTCAACACCGTTCTTTTTGGCACTGGCTAACACTTCAAATTGCTTAGCCTCGCCTTCCGCCAGAGAGTCAGCCACCACGGCTTTACAGGCGGTCTCAACCAGAGACTGCTGCTGCTCATTCATCGTGTTCCAGACTTTCTTGTTGATCAACAGCTCCTGCATGGAGGTTTGCTGATGCCAGCCGGGGAAATAGTTGTACTTAACGATCTTCTGGAAGCCCAGCATTTGATCAACCTGTGGCAAGGAGAACTCAGCCGCATCAATCGCACCTTTTTCCAATGCACTGAAAATCTCAGCCGGCGGAATCTGCACTGTACCCACACCCATTTTATCCATTACATTGGCACCCAGACCGTAGAAGCGCATATTTAAGCCTTTCAGGTCTTCAACCGTATTGATCGGTTTTGCAAACCAGCCAGAAGTTTCCGGCGGAATCATGCCACACGGTATCGCATGCACGTTATAACCGAAGGTGTCGTACATCTCCTGATGCAGTTTCCGCCCATTGCCATAGTACATCCAAGCCATAAATTCGCTGGCTTCCGGGCCAAAAGGCACCGAGGTAAAGAAAGCAGCAGCCGGCATCTTACCTTGCCAGTTAGCCGAAGCTGCAAAGCCAGAGTTGACCTTGCCCGCCGATACCGCACCTAAGATCTCAGAAGGTGCAATCAGTTTGCCCGGCTCATAAATTTTCATACGCACGGCACCGCCACTAGCGGTGTTAAGTATATCGGCCAGCTTAACAATCGGTGTACCCACCGCCGGTAGCTTTGATGGAAAGGCCGTGGGCGTTTTCAGCAGCAGGCGATCACCTGCTTCAGCCATTGTGACCGTCAGGACAGCAGGTGCTATGACAGTGGCCAGGCCAAGGATTCTGGCCCAGGGTTTAATTGAAACAGATTTCTTCGCAGGGTTTGGTCTTTCCAGACTCATGATTATTGCTCCAGCATTCGTAGGATTTGCATATTTTTATAGGATTTTTTTTATTTGGCCGGGGCGCTGAACAGGAATAGTATCTGCGCTCCGGCCCGGTTCAGGCAGAGGGTGCTGCCATAAGGTTCATCAAAGATCGAAAATCTTGCCCGGGTTCATAATGCCTTTCGGGTCCAATGCCAGTTTGAGGTTGCGCATCAGATCCACAGCTTCACCGTGCTCCTCCAGCAGATAGCCTTTTTTGCCGTAACCGATGCCATGCTCGCCGGTACAGGTGCCTTCCAGCTCCAGCGCTTTGGCCACAATCGCTTTGGACAGTGCTTTACCTCTGACTTGCTGCTCAGCATCGTTTTCATCGAACAGAATCAACACATGGAAGTTGCCGTCCCCAACGTGACCAACAATCGGACAAGTCAGGCCGGAAGCGACCGCTTCCTGTTCAGCAAACAGCACGGCTTCTGCCAGGCGAGAAACCGGCACACACACATCAGTGGTCAATACCGAAGCTCCGGGCTGTAAAGACAGACCAGCAAAGTAGGCCTGGTGGCGTGCCTTCCAGAGTGCATTACGGGCTTCGGTGCTTTCCGCCCAGCTAAAGGCACTGCCACCCATGGATGCGGCAAGTTCTTCCACCAACTCCACCTGCTCAGCAACGGAGGCAGCTGTACCGTGAAATTCAAAAAACAACGTGGTTTTCGGCTCAAACCCCTCCAGCTTGGAGTAACTGATGCAGGCCTTCATCTGCAGTTCATTCAGCAGTTCAATACGGGCAATGGGAATCGCGCACTGCATCACAGAGATTACGGTATCCACAGCACTTTGCAGATCATCAAACTGGCAGGTTGCCGCTTTAATCGTATCAGGGATAGGATGCAAACGTAGCTGAATCTCAGTAATGACGCCCAGGGTGCCTTCAGAGCCGGTATAAAGATGGGTCAGGTCATAACCGGCAGAGCTTTTACGGGCACGACCACCGGTTTTAATGATACGACCATCCGGTGTAACCACCGTCAGCCCTATCACATTTTCCCGCATCGTACCGTAACGTACGGCGTTAGTACCTGATGCCCGGGTTGACACCATACCGCCAATACTGGCATTGGCGCCGGGATCAATCGGGAAGAAGATACCGTCATAACGCAGCGCTTGATTCAGTTCTTCGCGGGTTACCCCGGCCTGAACCCGGCAGTCCAGGTCTTGAGCATGGGTTTCAAGAATCTGGTTCATCTCGGAAAGATCCAGAGAAATTCCACCTTCCAGGGCCATCAAGTGACCTTCAACAGAGCTGCCCGCACCATAAGGAACCACAGGCATGGCATACTGATGACAAAGCGCCAATACCTGGGCAACTTCCTCAGTAGACCGCACCATAACCACAGCATCGGGGGCTTTACAACCGTAGCTATCTTCTCCCTGACCATGCTGGTCACGCACCGCCTGAGCGGTAATAAGCTGTTCGCCCAATAATGCTTTCAGCTGCATGATCACAGAGGTGCGGGCCGATGCATCCGCGTAACAAGAGGAGGCCATTTGGCCAGGTACAGATGTGTTGATCTCCTGAGAGGTCATAGTGCAGCTCCTGATTGCTGTCATTCAGACATAGCGTTTATGGCCTCACCTCGTGTCTATCCTTTTATTACGTCAGGAGGAGATCATCGGGTAAAGCTCATTTGTAGGGTCAAAGACCTAAATATAGGTAGGCGTGATAATAGAACTTGCCCTAACGGTAAAAAAATTATTTATTAGAATAGAGTCATTCTAAAAAAGAATGATAAAATGAAAATATTTTCGCAAAATATCATTATTTTATTTTTATTGTGGCCGCCAAATGGCCTTAAAGGCAATAAAATATCAATACCAGAGGATAAAACGGCCTTTTTATAGTCGGAAAAACAGAGAGCTGGTAAGGTAGTCATTCATTTATTTTATACTGAAAATACCCCTAATTAAGGGAACTCATTCAATCCCGAAGATAGTCACGCACACTGGCGTGTGCATATATTCGGATTAGGCAAGCCCACAGATACCTGGCACAGATACAATATCCATGCAGATATACCACCCAGACAGAAAATCATGAAAGAAGTGTACGAATACCTGTTATCACCTTGCTCCTCCAACATCTTCTGGCCAGAACAGGAGTGTTTCAGCTGATGCAGGATAGCCACAACCTGAGTCAACGCCTGAGCCGGGTTAACCTTAATCTGCTAGTGGCTTTTCATGCCCTTTATCAGGAGCGCCACCTGACTCGTGCTGCAAACCGCATAAGCCTCAGCCAGCCCGCTATGAGCCATGCACTGAAGAAACTCCGTAGCCAGTTTAGCGATGAGCTCTTTATTAAAACATCTGAAGGGATGCAGCCAACGCCATTGGCTAACCGACTGTTCCAACGTATTGAAACCGGCCTGTTACAGCTGGATGAAGCCATCATCAGTAGTCACAGCTTCAACCCTGAAAAAGAGGTGCGTGAGTTTCGTATAGGTATCACTGACTTCATGATCAGCGAACTCGTCCCCTATCTGGTCCGAGCGGTAAATGAACAGGCCCCTGGTATCAGCTTTAATATTCTCTACACCAAAATATCCAGCCCGGAAATGGCCTACAAACTGCTGCAGGATCAGGAACTGGATCTGGCAATCTCCCAATTTGAATACCTGCCACAGGGAACCTGCTATGAAATGCTTTATGAAGATCATCTGGTATGCGTAGGAGATGAAACCATCTATGGCAAAAAAGAAGCCCTGAGCCTTGATGAATTTCTGACACCTTCCCATGTTGCCCTTTCTCACAGGGAAGATGAACCCATTCTGGTCAACAGAAAACTAATCTCTCTGGGGATGCAGCGCAAGGTTGTGGTTAAAACCCCCTATATTGCGACTCTTCCGGCAATTCTGACCGGCACCAACATGATCACCGTGATAACCGAATATGGTGCAGAGCTGATCTGTCCGAAATCGTCCCTGAAAACATATCAGATGCCAATCGAATTTGATCCGCTTTATGTGTGCCAGATCTGGGAGAACCGGAAAGATGATGATCCTGGAATACACTGGTTACGCACTGTGGTTCGTAACTGCCTTCAGGAACAGGGGATAAGTCGCTAATGTCATCACAGGATATGAAAAACAATGATGCTCGCTACCTGTACTATACTGATCAGCCGGACTGGCAGCAGCTGGATAGTTTGATTGCAATCCGTGAAGCCCTGCAGGAATTGGTAATCGGCATCGGTTTTGATACGGCAAGCCTGATTTACGCTCCCGTAGGCGAACTGCCTAACCGGACACCAGGGCAGGTGTATCCATTGGTAACCGTTGGTAATGATAACCTGCGTTGGCTGAAGCAGTGGCGGGAGCACACTGAACATAGTGAAGACAACCCCTTAAGCCACCGTCTGTCACCAACCTGGAAGCACACCCTGCAGCATACTCTGCCTCAACGCTTTGATCTGGCAGAGCCGGAGAAATGGAGTGAGAACCTGACACTGGCTGACCAGCGTTGGCTGAGCGCCCTGTTTGACTATGGCTTTCAGGAGCTCTGCGTCACGCCGGTACACTTTCCCGGCCGGGAATATGTCGCGCTATCCTGCTTGTCCCATCGCAGCCATCCAAAACCAGCACCACTATCAGAGCAGACTCAAGCAAACCTGCTGTACAGCACTCACCGTCTGGCGCATATCTGCCTGCAACCAGAGTTTTCACAACTACGGAACCGGGAGAGCCACGCTGGATTGCTTTCCAGGCGGGAAAAGGAGTGCCTTTATTGGGCTGCAAAGGGGAAATCCGCAGCAGAAACGGCGGCTATTCTCGCCCTGCAACCGGAGACCGTTCGAACCTACCTGAAGGCTTTAATGAAAAAGCTCAAGGCCGAAAACAAACCCCAGGCGATCGCCATCGCTTATGAGACCGGCCTGCTAGGCAATCGTGTGCTATAGCGATCAAGAAACACTTTCAGATCCTCTGGCTTCAAAGGACGGGAATAGTAATACCCCTGAAAGCGATCACAACCGAAACGGGATAGTATATCGGCCTGCTCCTGAGTTTCTACGCCCTCTGCAAGCACTGCCATCTCATAGTTCTTCCCAATAGCGATAATATTCTGCACCATTTTCCGGGCTGCATCGTCATTAAGAATATTATCGACAAAGCTTTTATCAATTTTCAGCTCATCCACCGGCAGAGCACGCAACATGCTCAGGGAGGAATAACCGGTACCAAAATCATCCATAGAGATCTGTATACCTATATCATGAATTTGATTCAACAGAGGAAGAATATAATCCAGATCTTCAATAAACAGACTCTCGGTGATCTCCAGGCAAACAAAAACCTTACTGAGCCCGGCATCATCAATGGTATCCAGTAGCAAAGCCATAAAGTTTGCCTGCATAAACTGGCGCACAGAAACATTGATCGAGAGATGGAACTCAAGCCCGGTTTCCTGCTGCAGGTGTTTTATTTCACTTAAGGACCGACGTAATACAAACTCCCCTAAGCGAGGCATAAGACCTGATGCCTCCGCTATAGAGATAAACTGATCCGGCGGCACAAAACCTAGCTCTTCACTCTGCCAACGGGCCAGTGCCTCAACACCATATAGCTTACCGCTATAATCAACCTGGGGCTGATAGACCATGAAGAGCTCATGATTATCCAGCCCTTTGCGTAACTGCTGTTCAACGACCAGCTTTTGCAGATAGCCACTTTGCATCTCATCAGCAAAAATACGTACACTGTTCTTGTGTTTCTTGGCTTCGTACATGGCAATATCTGACGCACGCAGCAAGCTGTCAAGATCAGTGCCATGCAGCGGATATTTTGCAATGCCGATACTGGCTCCCAAAGTAAAATTAATACCTTCAACCTGATAAGGGTGGGAAAGTGAAGCGATAATACCTCGGGCTATCGACAGAAGGGATTCGTCTTCATGTTCCCGAACAAAGACAAGGAACTCATCACCTCCCTGGCGAATAAGGGTGGTGCGCTCAGGGGTGGTTTCACGCAGACGCTGCGCCAACTCTTTCAGAACCTCATCACCAAATTCATGACCAAAGCTGTCGTTCACGCTCTTAAAGTGGTCCATATCGACAAAAAGTACACTAAAGCCGGGATTGTCCTGCGCCAGCCAGTCATCTTTATGCATCAGAAGATAACTGCGATTAGGCAACTGTGTCAGGGGGTCGTGACTGGCCTGATGGATCAGGTCCTGACGACGCTTATCCTCAGCTTTAGCAATCAGTTTGAACAGCTGATAAATCACAACCTGCCCGATCAGAAACAGCAGAGCGTAGATCAGAAAGCTCTCAATAAAGTCATCCAATAACTTACGAAGCTTTACCTCTGACACAGTCCAAAGCTGATATGTCTTATCAAAACGGGCAACACCCACACTTTTCCATTGGCGGGTGTTTATCTGAAAAGAGCCCATACTTTCTGAGTCCTTCAGGTAATCCATTGACTTGCCGGATCGTTGCAACAGACTATTGATCGCTTCCTGTATCAGGTCGCTTCGGATAGGACCATCATAGCTCAGGTTCATCCCAGGCCCTTCAGAGGAATGATATTGGGGATAGCGGTCAACGGCACGAATCAGAGAGACCCGGTTCGACTCATCCATATGAATAGCGCCACTGAAAAAGCGGGAAGCGCCTTTAATGCGTAAGCCCGCCGTCATAACCGCAATAACATAACCGCGCTCATCCCTGATCGCTTTTCGAATAGGAATGACCCACTCATTCAGCGCCGTCATAAAGTAGGTGCGTCCCAGCACCATAGAGTCTGACGTCAGAGCGAGTTTAAAAGAATCCCGGCTGGACTCCTGCTGCAGTAAATTGGGTAAGCGGCTGGGGTTCAGGTTAGAACTAATAAATGTCAGTCTGCCGTCAGGTGTTGCCAGACCAAAGCCGACAATCGCCGGATTCAGGTCCAGCACCTGGTCCAGTACCGGCTGTTTTTTAACACTTTGCAGAAAGGCCGGATCTTTTGTTAACTCTGAACCGAGTACATCAAGGATAACTTCCTGATTTACAAATAGAGAATGACTGGCATTACTCACCAGCTCCACCAAGTTCTCCTGCTTAGTCAGATAAGCATCCTGGATGTTGAGCCAGCGGTAATAGGAGATGAAGATCAGAAATAGCAAACTACCGGCAAACAGCAGTGTGTAGAGTGTCCATATATTTTTGCGGAGCAGTGCCATAGAAGATCCATCGCTCAAATCGGGACAGATATCTTATGACACCTGTAACATCAGGTTACAAACTTACCTGAGTCAGAGGTTGCCGTCCAGTCAACCGCGATGAATAACATTGGATCAAAAAGCGAAAAAACGCCTGCAAAAAAATACACCCACTCAACTCTGCAGCAGAAGATCAGAGGGCTTTGCGAATATGCTCCGGCCCGATCTGTTCAATAGAAGAACAGCCCGCCAGAATCATGCAACGTTCAAATTCAGATTTCAGCAGTGTCAGGGCGCGGGTCACCCCTTCTTCACCACCTGCGGAAAGGCCACGGACATAGGCTCGTCCCAGACTGCAGGCATTAGCCCCTAATGCCAGAGCCTTGAATACATCAGTGCCACGACGAATGCCACCATCGACGATAATTTCCATATCAGGGCCTACTGCCTCACGCACCTCCTGTACGAGCTCAATGGGGGCCGGAGTTCCATCCAGCTGCCGGCCGCCGTGATTCGACAAAATCACAGCATTGGCACCTATCTCTTTGGCTTTAACCGCATCAGCCGCTGACATAATACCTTTAATGGCAAAAGGGCCATTCCATTGTTCATTCATTCTGCGAGCATCCTCCCAGGTAAGATCCTTTTTGAACAGTTTGCTCATCGCTTCAACAAAGGCATGGGAGTCTCCCAGGGACACTTTTGGCATTTTCGGAAAATTCCCCATATTCGCCCCTTCGCTTTTCAGATACTGCAGCAACCACTTAGGGCGCATCATGAACTGTAAGGTCGATTTAAGCGTCAGAGTTGGCGGAATACTAAGACCACTTCGAGCATCCCGCTCACGGTTGCCGCCGACAATAGTATCGATCGTCAGTACCATGGCTTTAAAACCTGCAGCCTGAGCACGAAGGTTCAGATCTGAAGCCAGTTGATCATCATCCAGCACATAAACCTGAAAAAATTTATCACCTTCGCTGCTGGCTGAAATCTGCTCCAGAGAGCGGTTTGAAAACGTTGACGCTGTATAAGGTACACCAAACCGACTGGCTGCCCTTGCACCGGCTAACTCAGCATCCTTCGGGCACATCATTCCGGAAAAACCCGTGGCCGAAATATAAAAAGGCTGACTTGCCTCACACCCCATAATACGGGTGTGGGTATCAATACGACTTACATCCTGCAAAGCACGAGGGATAATCTGATAACGTTGAAAGCCAGTACAGTTCCGACTCAGAGTCACTTCATCATCAGCCCCACCTTCAACATAATCATAAACCGGAGTCGGCACCTTCTTCGCCGCAAGCTTTGCAAGGTCATCGATGTTGATACAGGACTGTAAATCACGCATAGGGTAAGTGCCTTCTTATCAGTAAATATCCGACAATGAGAGAACCAAAAGCCGCCGCCGGAAGATAGAGTAGACAAAATAATACGGGGAACACGCAAAGGAGCAGATACCCCTCTTTGGGTGGGCCATGTGCTTCTGCTCCGTCAAAGAAGAATATCAGGCCCGTCGTGTTTACCTGTACTAAAGGGCTACAGAGCACACCCTGAATTCAGGCATCAATGCCAGATAAGATTGATCGGATCATCAGGGCTAAAACGGTCTGCAACCTGTGCCTGAAGCAATTCAGCAGAGGCCAATGCATCGGTCAGAGCATGATGCGGAGCATAAAAAGGCAGATTGTAACGGGTACGACTATCTGCCAGACGAATCGATACCGGCCTTTTGCCCAGCAGGCGTGCAAACCAACCCAAGGGGTGATGTCGGTGTAACCGGGCTTCCAGTTCCATCGTATCAACCACCGGAAATATAACGCCTTCCCCCAACCGGGCCTTAAGGGCTGCACTGAGAAACGGCTGTTCAATTCCGCGGTGATGAACAACGGCCACTCGTCCCTTCAGAGCCTCCAGCAACTGAGGAAGAATGCGTCTAAGATCAGGTGCTTCATCAATATCAGAATGGGTAATACCGTGAATCACGACAGACTCTTCATACAGCGGCTTTCCGGGATCCAGTATCCAGTGCTGCGACTGGTTGCAGTAAATTCGCTTCAGCGTAAAAGGCACGAGACCTATACTGACAATGCCATTTTTTTGTGGGTTTAATCCCGTGGTTTCAAAATCCATCGCAACGAAGGGCACTTGTGCCAGAGGTGTATCCGGGGAGATACAGCCAGCCGCATAGAAACTCTTCAGTAACGGGTGCTTTGCCTGCTCTGCCAGCTGACGAAATCGCTCCGGCCATTCCGGCTGAACCTTTGCCTTCTCCTTGGGTATCAGATGGAACATCAGTTAATTCGCCCGGTTAGGTTGATAACGGAATTTCAAAAACTTCTGAGCGTCACTGAGAATCTGGAACGCCTCTTTCAGGTTACGTCGCTCAAAGTGGGACATATTCTCAGGCTCAATATTATTATCCGGCTCTTGCTCAGCCTCAATATCCAGAGCCTGATGACGAATACGTACCCGGGAGATAAACTCCATCGCATCTCTAAGATCCGGCCCACGCCCAGGCGGAAGAATTTCAGCTTCAATGACATCATCCAGACGATCAAATGAATTCTGCGCTCTGGAGCCTACGGCCAAAGCATGAACCCGAATCAGATCCGCCAGTGGTGCTGTTCCCCGGCGCTTCAGGTTAATCGAGTTTTTATGCTGACCATCCTGTTCCATCACAAAGGTCTTAAAAAAGCCCAGAGGTGGTGTACGATTCAGAGCATTGCGTGCCATACAGGCAAGAAAGCGCTGACTACGGCGAGCCCGGCGACTGATCAGGGCCTGAAGCTGATCGGCCCACTCCGTTCGCCCCCAGACACCATCAAGGTCAAAAAAGATATTACTGTTCAGCAGAGATTCAGGTGTCGGATTGTCGATCCAGTCGATAAAATATTGCTCCCAAACCGATTTTGGCTGACGCCATTGACGGTTTGTTGCCATTACATCACCGGTGCAGTAACTGTACCCACAAGCAGCCAGTCCATCGCTAACGAAAGTTGCCAACTCTCTGAAATACTCATCATGCAGTTTAGGATCAAAGCTATCATCCAGAATCATAGCGTTATCCTGATCGGTAACAATCAGCTGCTCATCCCGCGCCATGGAGCCAAGAGCCATAAAACAATAAGGCACTGGAGGAGGCCCAAATTTTTCCTCCCCTAGTTCAAGTAACCGCTGTTTAAAGCTACGACCAATAACCGCCATGGCAGATCCAACCATGCGGGAGTTCGCATCTTCATTCACCATACGTACAAAACTTGCCTGGACATCGCCATATAGTGATGCCAATTCCTCAACTGTTTGCTGCCGAAAAATACTACTGACCACAAACAGACTATTACGGGACTCGTAACGCACCAGATCCGACAGGGCAATAACGCCAATAGGCCGACCTTTTTTTAGTACAGGCAGGTGGTGCACATTCGTTCTTAACATGGTGAGCATCGCCTCAAAGACGTACTCATCACTGTTAATCATCACCAACCCTTGAGACATAATCTCTTCTACTGGTGTATCAAAAGGCAACCCTTGAGAGACAACCCGAGTACGCAGATCCCGGTCCGTTATGATGCCGCAAACCTTGTGCTCACTACCATCGGAAGCCGATACCAGAGCCTGACGACGGTCAAAGCTTTCCTCCGATTCATTCGGGTCACTGGCTTCAGTCTGCAGGATCAGCAACGAGGATACCCCCTCACCGGTCATCAACTCAGCAGCCTGCTGGACCGTCGCTGCACTGGAAATCAAAACCGGCTCCCGGCTTATCAGAGCTGTAATACGTGAGGTCAGGAGTTCGTTCGCATCTTCCCGTCGGGATACAGCCTGTCGCAATCTTGACTGGTCACCAACTTCAAAAAAATCTGCAAACTCTTCATGCTCATCGAACAGTGAACGGAACGCCGCTTCCGGAATAAAGTAGATCAGACAATCTTCAATCGCTTTAACGGGAAAGCGGACTTTCTGCTGCATAAGCAAACTCTGATAGGCAAACAGGCCTCCTTCGCTCATCCGGTTGTATAGCTCGCCGTTCCGTCGATAGATCTCAACGGCACCGCTGCGCACAATACAAAGATCCGATACGGCATCCCCTACCTCTAGAATTTGAGTATCGGCCTTGTAATAGGAGATCTCGACCTGCCTGCTCAGGGCAGCCAACGTCGACTCAGGCAGATTTTTAAACGGCACAAAGCGACGCAGGAACTCATAAACCTCAACCTGTTCAACTTCCATTTCTCACCTCCGGGTACAGCATACTGATATTTTCTGAGCTTAAGTCGTCGCGAATACAATAATTCGATTACAAACGAAAAAAGGGTAGGAACGCAATGCGCCCTACCCTTTTTATCAAGCGATCTGAAACTTAACGAAGTTTAAACGCTCTTTGGCTCTGACGCCAAACCTTTAAGAACCGATACAGAGGCAACCAGAAGCACAAAAGTGAATGGCAAGCCAGTGGATACGGCCATCGCCTGCAGGGCAGTCAAACCACCACCCAGAATCAGAGCAATCGCGACCAGTCCTTCAAAGGTACACCAGAAGATACGCTGCGGCTTAGGTGAATCCACTTTACCACCGGCAGAAATAGCATCAATAACCAGGGAACCTGAATCAGAGGATGTTACAAAGAACACAATCACCAGCACAATAGCAATTAAAGAGGTGATCTCTGACAGTGGCAACACATCCAGCATCAGGAAAAGTTTGATCGGCAGATCTGCCTGACTAACCGCCTGATAACCATCGTTCACCAGCTGACTGATCGCAGTACCGCCAAAAGCAGTCATCCAAAGTACGCAAGCCAGAGAAGGAATCAGCAGTACAGAGATCATAAACTCACGCACAGTACGGCCACGGGAAACGCGGGCGATAAACATACCAACAAAAGGAGACCAGGAGATCCACCATGCCCAGTAGAAAGCAGTCCAGCCAGAAGCAAAGTTAGCATCTTCACGGCCCACAGGATTGGCCAGTGCAGGCAAGTGCTGTACATAAGAAACCAGATTACTGAAGAAACCGGTCAGAATCGCAAGGGTTGGGCCAACAAAAATGACAAAAAGAAGCAACAATGCAGCCAGAACCATATTGATCTCAGACAGGCGTTTAACACCAGCGTCCAGACCTGCCAGTACTGAGATCATTGCCAGACCGGTAATACCGATAACCAACAACACATTAGTCGTCGATCCCATCGGCACATCAAACAGATAGTTCAGACCCGCGCCAGCCTGAGATGCCCCAAGCCCTAAAGACGTTGCTAAACCGAACAGGGTCGCAAATACCGCCAGAATATCGATGATATGACCTGGCCAGCCCCAAACACGTTCACCCAGAAGAGGGTAAAAAACGGAGCGCATCGTCAAAGGCAAGCCTTTATTGAAGGAGAACAGCGCCAACCCTAAGGCAAGAATCGCATAGATTGCCCACGGGTGAAGTCCCCAGTGATAAATCGTTGCAGCCATACCCAAAGATGCCGCCGCCTCAGCATCACCTGCCGCGCCCCCCAAAGGAGCCCAGTCGGTACGCACGCCATTCTCCATGCTGATACCGCCCATCGATGATGCGAAGTGAGACATAGGCTCAGACACACCATAAAACATCAGGCCGATACCCATGCCGGCAGCGAACAGCATCGCAAACCAACCAGCATAAGTGTAATCCGGTGTCGCTTCTGTTCCACCTAATCGTACTTTGCCCAGTGGTGAGAAGATCAGAAACAAGCAGATCAGAACAAAAATGTTTCCGGCACTGATGAAAAACCAGTCCAGATTGGTGGTTAACCAACTGCGTATTGAACCAAATACAGGGGCAACCTGAGCCTGGAACATTAACGTCAGCAGTACAAAAGCAACAATGGTAAGACCGGAGATCATAAAGACCCGGTTGTGGATATCGAGACCAAACGGCCCGATTTGTAGCGCGACATTATCCTGACCGATCTGGTAATCCGTATTAATCGGATTAACCTCACCATCAGGAGTCATAATATCGTTTTTATCACTCATGAATTTAGCCTTCTCAATAAGTATTTGGCTTCTGTACTGTGACGGCTACTTAAAAGCTCTGTACCCAGAAGCAGCCATGTAGAGACATGGATAGTGATGCTTACAAAGTCATTAAGATAGAAGAAAAGCACAGAAAAACCGAGATAGGAAATTACTTACATACCTAATCATTATAGCACAAAGATATTTTTTCTGGGATCGGAAAAGCCAAAAATACTGTTCAACCAGTCAGTTAGCCTTAATAAAGTCTGTCTAATAATGATCAGCCACGTACTTTGTACCAAAGGCGCTCCAAAATCAGCATTGCATCCTGTGCCTGCTGCAGCCCCAGTTCAAACATCGAAGGAGACAGATGACAGAAAGCGGGCAATCGATGAATTAATTGCACATCAATGCCGCAGTAGCGATATAAACCCGCAGCATCAAACCAGGGATTTCCAATTCCTGCATACTCCCAATCAATCAGCACCAGCCGGCCATCCTGCCAGCAACAGTTTCCGGGGTGCAGATCATGATGAGTATAGCTTTCAGGGACTTCAGGTAATGAAGTAAACAACTGCACCAATCGGTTAAGCAACTCAAGCCAGCTCACCGGATCAGTCTCACGATTTAAGCATCGTTGATAAGCCTGAAACAAACTGGGGTAGCTGATAAGAGCAACCTGACGCAACTCAGCCTCCGGTAAAGGCAGCTGTTGGAGAGACTCAATCGCCCGAAGCAAATGCTGAGCCAAGGGATCAGGCAGCGCCTCTGGCCCAAGCCCCAATCCATGGTGGCGCATAACACACCACCCCAAATCCGGGCGATTACAGATAACGGACATCGCCCAATCGCAATCCGCCAACTGCTGCAACACACAAGCCTCGCGTTCACGGGAGACACCAAAAACCAACTCATCTGAAGCATTAATACGTAAAACGAGAACCTGTCGACCATTACTGCCTTTATACAACCAGTTGCTGGTGCCAAGCTGACTCAAAGGCATCCAGTGCACCTTAGAGTTCAGTTGCTGATTAACCTGTTCAAAAATAGCGTTGTGCATAGCGAGTCCAACAAGTTTCCGATATGATTCACGGCATTAAATCCGATCCGGTCAGGTGGTGATCAGTACGGTATTCCGCACCTGTTTATTATTTCAGATGCATGCACTGACAGCACAGTCTCAATATACCTGCAGCACCAGTGTGAATGTGTCACCAGGTTAGTGTGGGCAACAAGTGATCTGCACGCAATAAAGAATGGCTGACGGCATACCCAAATATAACCATATTGGATAAGAAACAACGCGGATCATAAGCTTACCGAATAGGTTTATGCCTTGCTGTTTGTTGCTTCCTGTCAATCCGGTTCACAACCTCTTTAGTCTTGTTCCCTCAAGAAGGAAAGTACGTCATGGGTCGAGTTACACTCCAGACATTCAAAATCCGCATCAGCAATATGCTGATTGCAACAGCCGCTCTCCTGTTCTTTTCGCAGGCACAGGCTGCCGATAAGCCAGAACTCACTGTTTACACCTATGATTCTTTTATTTCTGAGTGGGGGCCGGGGCCACAGTTACAAAAAGCCTTTGAGGCTAACTGTGAATGCAACCTCAAGTTTATCGCCGTAGAAGATGGTGTCAGTATTCTGAACCGTGCCCGAATTGAAGGCAAAAAAACTAAAGCCGATGTGCTTCTGGGTCTTGATAACGCCCTGATCGAAACAACTCGCCAGCTAGGCCTTACCCAACAACACAATACTGACGTATCAGGATTATCCGCTCACCTGAACTGGTCAGATAAGCACTTCGTGCCTTTCGATTACGGTTATTTCGCGTTTATTTATGACAGCGACAAGATCCCAGAACCCGTCACATCTCTGGAAGAACTCATTCAGTCAGATGCTCAGGTGATCTACCAGGACCCTCGTACCAGTACACCAGGGCAGGGCTTAATGACCTGGATGAAAGCCGTTTACGGCGACAGTGCACCGGTTCAATGGCAAAAGCTGGCAGGTCATACGGTTACCGTAACCAAAGGCTGGTGGGAAGCCTACAGCATGTTTCTTGAAGGTGGCAGTGACTACGTACTCAGTTACACCACCTCTCCGGCTTACCACCTCATCGCGGAAGGAAAGAGCCAATATAAAGCAGCACTATTTAAAGAGGGCCATATTGCCCAGACCGAGGTGGCCGCCATCAGCCGCTATAGCGATCAGCCCGAATTGGCTAATCAGTTCCTGAACTTTCTGATCTCACCGGAAGCTCAGAAGATCATCCCAGTCACAAACTGGATGCTACCGGTTATTGAGAATGCAGAATTGCCTGAAGCATTCGACCAATTGATACAGCCTAAGACCATAGGCTTCACACCAGAGCAACTGGCCAATAACCGTAATCAATGGTTGCGTGAATGGCGCCAGGCTGCCAGCCAGTAGCCCACCGGAAAAGCGACATGACACATATCTCAGACAGCCGATGGCTAAAGTCGGCTGCTGTTGTCGCCTACAGCCTGGTCATACTGATAACCACTCTGGCCTTTTATGGTCTGATCGGCTTTGATGGCGCTCACTTACAAGCAGGACTTCTGACAGACCCTTATATTCTGCAGATTCTGGGGTTCTCACTAAAGCAGGCAGGGTTGAGTGCCATACTGTCCGTCGCCTTAGCGCTACCTGTGGCCAGAGCGCTGCACTTTATGCCACAACTGGTAGCCAAAAGAGCCTTTCTGAGTCTTTGCCTGCTGAGCTTTGTCATGCCAACGCTGGTACTGATTACCGGTCTGGTTTCTCTGATGGGGCGCACAGGCCTTATCACTCCTATTCTACCGAATGACTGGAACCTCTATGGGCTGAATGGCATTCTTATCGCCCATATTTATCTCAATACACCACTGGCAGTACGGGTGCTGAGCCAGCAAATGGCGCATATCCCAGATACCAGTTGGCGACTGGCCCGTCAGCTCAGATTCAGTCGCTGGCAGCAATTCACCCATGTTGAGTGGCCCGCCATCAAACCCAGTCTTTTAATGCTGCTGGGGTTTATTTTTGTACTCTGCTTTAACAGCTTTGCCGTCGTATTAGCTCTGGGAGGCGGCCCCGGCTCGACCACGTTAGAAGTTGCCATCTATCAGGCTTTAAAATATGACTTCAACTTAAGCGAGGCTCTGACTCTGGCCTGGCTGCAATTTACACTGGCCGGACTGATCTTTGCGCTCATCGCCCGAATGGGAAAGCTCAACTGGCTAAGCGCAGATACCAGCAGCCAACACTGGCAACCAGCGCTGGGGAAACTGAGCCAACATCTGCACCGTATTTTTTACTACCTCAGCTGGAGCGCTTTATTACTGCCATTACTGGCACTGCTGCCAACAGTAAGTGAAGCAAAACTCAGCAATATTGACCTGCACGGACTGCTTCAGGCGGCCTTTTTCTCATTACTGCTGGGCTTTGCTGCTGCAATACTGGCGATGCTTCTGGCCTGGCTGCTGCTTATACCGATCAGACGCGCCAGCCTGAATCGTCTTGAGAATCAGCGTGTTGTACTTCAGTGGCTGGCGACACATACATTAGTAGCCCCAGCCATGGTGCTATCGACCGGCCTCTATATTCTGCTGCTACCAAGAATCGATTTAGATCACTGGGGAATGTGCTGGCTGATATTGATCAATAGCGTGCTGCTGCTGCCCTTTGTTATTGCCCAGCTTAAACCCCGGCTGCTGCAGTTCGACCTGCAATACGGGCGATTAAGTGCCAATCTTAAACTAAGTATTTCAGATCAATTCAGTGTTATCTGGCCTTTCATTCGCTCAGTGGCCAAAGGAAGTTTTGCCCTGGCCCTGCTACTGGCACTTGGCGATGTTGCGGTTTTCTCTATTTTTGGTGATAACACCTTCGCCACACTCCCCTGGCTGATTTATGGTTACGCGGGTAGCTACCGTATGGCAGAGGCAGCCTTGGCCTCTTTGCTTTTACTGGCAATCTGCGCACTTCTGGTTTTTATGTTCGAGCGTCACCAGAAGACACAAACAACCACTTCTGCCTCTGACAAGATGACCAGGACCCAAAAAAATGACTGAGACGATCAATCTGAGCGGAACAGATACCAACCCCACGCACAGTGCTGCATCAGAGACTCAGGGACTACTTGTGGATCAGCTGGCGGTTATACTGGATGGCTATAGACTGCAATACAGTCTTCAGCTGGCTGCCGGTGAATGCCTGGCCATTCAGGGGCGCAGCGGGGTTGGCAAAAGCACACTACTGAATACCTTAGCGGGTTTCGAAACCGCTAAAAGCGGACGAGTACTCTGGCAGGGTAAGGACCTTCTGAGTCTCTCGGCCCAACAACGGCCTGTCAGTATGCTTTTTCAGGATCACAACCTGTTTGAACACCTGAGCGTCCTCGATAATCTGAAACTGGGCTTTAAGATACCGCCATCACGACAACAGCTGGAAGAAGCTGCTACGGCACTGGATGTAGCCGATCAGCTGGATAAACAACCGTCAGAACTATCAGGCGGGCAGCGCCAGCGTATCGGACTGATCCGAACACTGCTCAGACCAGAACCTCTGATTCTGCTGGATGAGCCTTTTGCAGAGCTGGATCAGCACACCCGACGCAAAGCTGCTCACTGGACAGCAACAACAGCAAGGGCTCAGGGGAAAACTCTGATTCTGGTCACCCATCAGGATGAAGACGCTGAGCGTATTGCCGATCGAGTCTTAGAATTGGAGTATCCCCATAAAAAGCTTGGGATATAAGAGATCAGGAATAACCTTTCGTTATAGATTCGGAGCGGGCTCACTAAACAGATACCCCTGAGAAAAGCGAATTCCCAGCGAATCAACCACCTGCTGAACAGATTCCGAATGAACAAACTCAGCCACTACAGGAATACCCGCATTTTGAGCAAAAAAGACAATTGCACGGGTAATTTCGTAACTGGTCTTATCGCTGTCAATGGACTTGATATATTTAGCATCGATTTTGATGATATCCACATCCAGCTCAAGAATCCGCTCAAAATTAGAATACTCTGTGCCAAAGTCGTCAATTGCAAGACGGAAGCCTTTAGCCTTCAGAGTTGCAAGCTGCTTGATATGGTTTTTCTTACCATCGGCACTGACCCCCTCCAGAATCTCTAACGTAATACGCTCAGGAGCAATATCATACTGAGCACACTTTTGTGCCAGATAAGCCTCCAGGTACTGATGGCTCAGATCATCCTCTGTAATATTAATGGCAAATTCACAACGGTTCGATGTCATCGCCTGACAGCTTTTATCAATGACAATACGCGTAATGACCGGTAGCAAACCTGACAGTTTAGCAGGCTCTAAAAACTGATAAGGGCCATAGACCTGGCCATTAATCTGCATCCGAATCAAGCATTCATAATAACTGATATTACCGGTTTGATTGTCACGAATCCCCTGAAAATAAGGCACCAGACAATCTTCATTCAAAGCCCGATGCAGCAGCGCATTCCACTGCATATACTCCAGTCTCTGGTGCTGTTCCAGTTCATCCCGTTGATCCGCGTAAAGGTAGAAGCGACCACGACCACCCTGCTTCGCCTTTTTCAGTGCCATCAATGCCTTACGAATAAGGTCGTCATGCCCTACGGCACCGCCATATGAAAAACTGATATTGAAATTAAGACTATCAACCTGGATTTGCTGCAGAAAAAAACTTTCCCGGATTTTATTAAAAATCGCTTTCAGAAAAACATCTTTTTCATAATGGACGGCAAATTCATCAGCATTTAGCCGGTAGATCCGGGCACCCGCCAACACACGCTGCAGCCTTTGAGTAATGGCAGCCAGAAGACGATCCGCAAAGTCCAGCCCATACGCAGAGTTGATCAGACTGAAATTGTTAACATTAAGCACCAAAAGAGCGCTATCCCCATGGCAGTGATTCAGCGCTTCCTGTAACTGACTCTTATTGGGTAAACCTGTCAAAGCATCTGTGGTCAGAGCCACCAGATCACGATCACACTCTTTTCTGATGTCACTCAGATCCGTAAAAATTCCGATATAGTTCTGCACCTTTCCAGCGCCATCACGCACGACACTGATACTCAACCACTGGGGCGATAACGAACCATCTTTACGTCGGTTAACGACTTCACCGCTCCAATGATTGTGGGTAAGAAGGCCATGCCACATTTCGTCATAAACATCCGCATTATCTTTATCAGATGACAGTAGAATAGGATCAAGACCAACAACCTCATCACAGCTATAGCCTGTTATTTTCTCGAAATAAGGATTAGCGTCCAAAATCCGATTGTTCGCATCGGTGATCACAATACCTTCAGAAGCGCTTTCTAGAGCATGGCCTAACAGCTGTAAACGCCGGTTCTGCTCCGCCATATGCTCATCCTGTTGCTGTCGCGCCAGAGTGAGCCCTGCCATATCAGCCCCAATCTTAAGTATTCTTTTATGAAAGACAGAGGGCAAGCGGTGCTCAAAAGAGGACAGTGCAAAACTACCTATTGCCTCACCAGAGATATTTCTGACCGGTAACGACCAACAGGCACAAAGATTAAAATCATAAGCTAACTGGCGCAAATCCCGCCAACGGTCATCCGTGAAGGTATCTTGCACATAAACGGCCTCATTACACAGTACCGCGTTACCACAAGAGCCACTACCTGGGCCGATCTGAAGCCCGGACAAAGCTGTACGCCCTTCAACAGGTACACTGGGTGCCGATAAGATCTGGAGGCTATTCGAAGGGATATCCCGCACCATAAAAGATGCAACAGCGTTAGGCAGAAGCTGCTCTGCTAATAAACATAAATGATCCAGAACTTTGACAACAGACTGCCCACTCATAACCTCGTTAAAAATAGACTGCTGAAATGCCAGAATCTGTTCCTGTTGCTCAACCGTAACCGGAGCACTATCAGAACAGGCTTCACTCAATGGGGTATCCTTCAGCAAACCTTCTGTATCCTTCATAAAATACCTTTACCCATTGTCATACGCACTATATCCCGGAGATTATGACGACCCAGCATTATATTTGCCTTGCTAATAGGCCTATCCAGCCCTGTGTTGACCTTACTTCAGACCGTTTAGACTGTGGGCCCTAGTGATATCATTTACACCTGATACCTTCCAGAGTTTTTATGTAATACCTATATAACGCCTACATCTTTTTCTGTTACAAAAGAAAAAAAACAACTGCATATTGAGTAAAACTTGCCATATATAAACAAGAGGTTACAGTTCTGTGTAACCCTTACACTTTGAAGGTCTTTTTTATATTTTCTAACAAAACCCTACATTTTGAAGCCCTATTACAGGGGATAACATGCAAGGACAGCATAACTTATGTTTCGACACCTGGTTCTGCCAACCATCTTTCTGGTGCTCGGCTACGGTTTCTGGGTCAGCCCGGACTTTAAAGAGATTGCCGCCGGCGTTGCGGTCTTTCTGTTTGGGATGCTCTCCCTCGAAGAAGGCTTTAAAGCCTTTACCGGAGGCCTGCTGGAAAAACTACTGAAAAGAACCACCAACAAGCTCTGGAAAAGCCTGAGCTTTGGCGTCATCAGTACCACTCTAATGCAATCCAGCTCTTTAGTATCCGTGATTACCATCTCCTTTCTGTCTGCCGGGCTTATTTCACTAACCGCTGGCGTCGGGATTATCTTCGGAGCCAACTTGGGCACAACAACTGGTGCCTGGCTTGTTGCCGGACTTGGGCTGAAGGTAAAAATATCGGCCTACGCAATGCCTATGCTTGTTTTCGGTATTTTGCTGATATTTCAAAAGAGCAAAGAGCTAAAAGGTATCGGTTATGTTTTAGCTGGCCTTGGCTTTCTTTTTCTCGGCATTCACTACATGAAAGAGGGCTTTGAAGCATTCAAAGACACTCTTGATCTTACTGCCTATGCTGTAAGAGGCTACCCCGGCGTATTTCTGTTTACTCTGATCGGCCTCTTTGCGACTGTGGTTATGCAATCCAGTCATGCAACCCTGGTCTTAATTATCACAGCACTTTCAGCCCAGCAGATCACCTATGAAAATGCTCTGGCACTGGCCATTGGTGCCAATATAGGTACAACGATCACCGCTATTATCGGCTCATTAAGTGCCAATATTGAAGGTCGGCGCCTTGCTGTTGCCCACCTGATTTTTAATACAATGACAGGCTTCATAGCCATTCTTTTTATCTACCAGCTCACAATGGCAGTCGACAGCATCAGTTACTTTGTCGGCATTGAAGCGGATAACTACACCCTAAAACTGGCTGTTTTTCATACGATATTCAACAGCATAGGCGTTATTCTGATGTTACCTGTGATTCCCTCGATGGTGCGCTTTCTGGAACGCAGCCTAAAAGCGAAGAGAACCACCAGGCGATCGGCTCCCCGCTACCTGAATCAGGCCGCATCTGATTTGCCCGAAGCGATGCTCGCAGCTGTACGCCAGGAAACACAACATCTATACGACAATGCTGCAAGCATCATCGCCGGAGGCCTTAGTCTGCCCTTGAACGCGATCCACAGTAATAAATCTCTTGAGGACGTGATATTTAATGCCCGCACCGTTATACCGGCCAATATCGATCAGCAATATGAGGAGTCGGTAAAATCTCTGTATGCAGATATCGTAGATTTCAGCAGCTCTTATCAGGGGGAGTTATCTGCAGACCAGGTTGAAGAGTTGTTTCGCCTAAGAGCAGCAGGCCGAGATATCGTTGAAGCCATTAAAGACACCAAACATCTGCAGAAAAACCTCTCCCGCTACTTTATTGCCGACAACCCTTATATTCACCACGAATATAACACGCTTAGAATGCGGTTGGCGTCAGTACTGAGGGAGCTACATAAGGTTCGCCAGAAGAGTGAAAATGACTCAGCCACAATTCTTTCCCTCGATCGTCTGAGACTGGACATGGAAGAGTACGATCAAAACCTGAACCATAACCTCAGTAGCCTGATCCGGCAAAAACTGATCAGTGGGCCTATGTCTGTATCTCTGATGAATGATAGCGGTTATGCCTCAGACGTTACCCGAAAACTGGTACAAATGGGCGAGGTTCTCTTCTCTCAAAGCGACCTCAGAACCAAAAGTATTGAACAAAGCCTGTCATTGAATGACGAAGAACTGACAGAAATCATGCACAGCCAGCACAATAACGGCAAGGAAAGGAGCATACTTTAAATGAAAATAAGCAAACTGATCAAAAAAGCAGAAACCTATGTCCGGTCTGATGAGCTAAAGCGCAAAGAGAAAAAAAAGCAACTGAAGAAGGTCATTAAGAAGCTGCGCAAGCATGAAGATAAGCTCAGGCAGGAATACGACAGCTGCACAGACTTTGAAAAAAGCCGTCAACTGAAACAGGAGATCGCCCTAGCGTATAACCAGCGCAAGAAAGGCGTCAAAATACTGAAAAGCCTGAAAAAGAAAAAAAGAGACCAGGACTGATACTCACTCAGATCAGTCCTACGCCAAGTATATTGCTGTCACCAGAAGAGCCATCAGCTCTTAAGAGATATGAAAAGCCATCAGCTCTTAAGGGATATAAAGCCGGTCAATCAAACCGACTGTTTCTTTTTCACGCCCTGCCAACTCATTTTATCAACCCTGCTCAGACCAGAGTTATTCCCGTGTATCAGCCTTCAGAGGGACTTCATGCTGGATATTTCGGGTTACCAGCCAACAAAGCAGCGACAGTAGCGCAAAGGCAGTAAACAGTGGGTATAAAGTACCATTGTAAGTCTGGCCAAAAGCCATCCCCACCACCATAGATATAAGTGTAGTTACCGAGCCAATCACCGATGAGGCCACACCCGCTATATGCCCTAAAGGCTCCATAGCCAGAGCATTCATATTACCAAACAACAGTCCGATACAGCCAAAAACCACCGCCCCAAACAGCATAAACAGCCAGATAGAGACACTACCGGCAAACAAAGTCAGCAAGACCAGAAAAATAACGGAAGAAACAAACATTACGATCAGCGCTCTATTTGCCAGCAGCTTCATACCAAAGCGCATGACCAGGCGGCCATTGAGAAATGATGCCACGCCAACGGAAAGCGCCAGCACCGCAAAATAGAGAGGAAAAGTTTTTTCGATCTGAAAAACCTCTTTAAACAGCAGCTGCGCCGTGGACAGGTAAGCAACAAAGGCACCGAAAATAAGCCCTGCACCTATGATATACCCCAAAGTCACCCTATGGGTCATCGTCTCTTTGATATTACCCCAGACATTAATAAACGAGAGTTTGACTCGGTGTTCCTTCGCCAGAGTCTCTGGCTGACGGATAGCAAACCAAACCAGAGCGACTAAAGACAGTAAGACAAAAAACTCATAGATCCCCCGCCAATCGGCCAAAATCAGAACGCCAGCGCCAATACTGGGAGCAACAGCTGGCATAATAATAAAAACAGCCATCACAAAGGACATTACCCGAGCCATAGCTCGACCCTCATAACGATCGCGAACCAGAGCAACAGCCACAACTTTAGGGCCCGATGCACCTATCCCCTGAATAAAACGCCCCACCAACATCATCTCGTAGCTGTGTGCAAAAGCAGAGACAAGAGACCCCATCAGGAAAATAATCAATCCCAGATAGATGGCAGGCTTGCGACCAAAGCTATCAGACAGTGGGCCATAGAGAATCTGACCAAAGGCCAGGCCAGCAAACAAAATACCTACAATCCATTGCAGATCTTCAACGTGTACCACTGAAAAATCCTGACCGATCACGCTCATTGCAGGCAGAACCGCATCAATTGCCAGAGCGACCATAGACATTAACAAAGCCAATAGTGCAATAAATTCAGCAAACGGAGGTTTAAAAGGGGTTGTTTCAGCTTCACCCTGAGATCGAGGCGTCATAGAAAACCTATTAGTTACAACACGATGCGTGTTTAAATTGTTGAATGTTCAGGTTTCTGAAGAAAATCAGAATAAATACCGAGGGAGCACCTATTTTAACAAGCCTTATCTGATGCCACCTGCAAATAATTATTCACAAGTAAACCTTTTGTTCATACCTCACCATGTATCACGCTAGGGCAATGAACTTTTGTCTCAGATCACTGGATGCCTGCGCAAGGCTTTGCTAACGTTCATTGAAAGCAACTGACAACGTTACGTACTGATACTTTGATAAAACAAAAATAAGACGAAAGACCCTAGGGTCAGGAGAGCACCATGTCTGAAGAAAAATCCACAATCAGCCGCAACACCTTATTCGTTATCATCGGTCTGATTCTTTGTGCCGGTACACTAATAAAAATCGCCAGTGGCTGAGGCTTTGCAGTCGCCATCTGCGACGGGTAGGAACAGCTCCCTAAGGGGCTGTTCTCACTTAAGCCATTCCTGTCGCTGAAATACCTTCTGTGAATTTAAGCAGTAACTAATGGAGAAAAGGCATGGGCAATACCCCTTTTATGCAGAAACTGGTTCTGATTGTGGTCTCACTTACCCTACTAGCAGCGATGGCAATGCGGCTAATAGACAACATCTGAGTGGTGGTCATGACAGAGGTAACTGAGCAGATATACGCCATTACAAACACCAGAGCTCTCAGGCTGATTTTAGCTTGCGATACAACGTCCGCTCACTGACTCCTATCTTATGCGCCAATAGAGCTTTGTCATCACCCAATTGCCGCAAAGCCCAGTGCAGATAAAGGCTCTCCAACTGCTCAAGACCAATAATTTCCTGCTGCGTAAAGTCACTGCCATCAGTTTTAGCACGCTGTAGAGCTCCGGGTACACTCGCTGAAATCTTCTGACGACAGGCCTGGGGCAGATGTTCTGGCTCAATCCAATGATCATCGACCAAGAGGCAGGCGCGCTCCAGAATATTTCTCAGTTCACGGATATTACCGGGAAAAGCATAGGCCTGAAGCAGTAACAACGCCTCCTTGGAAACCTTAATCACACGCCCTTTGGAGAACTTCGGCAACAGGCTTTCTATCAAAAGAGGAATATCAGTGATCCTTTCCCGCAATGATGGCAGAACTATAGGAAAAGCATTGATTCGATAATAGAGATCCATACGAAAATCACCATCAGCCACCTGCTGCTCTAAATTACGATGCGTGGCGCAGACTAAACGAAAATCGGCCTTTAATGGCTCAACCCCACCTACTCTTCGATAAGTTCCGGTTTCCAGAAGCCGTAACAGCTTTACCTGCAGAGAGAGAGGAATATCACCCACCTCATCAAGAAACAGAGTGCCACCCTTAGCCGCCTCAACCAAGCCTGTTTTCCGGCTATGAGCCCCAGTGAAAGAGCCCTTTTCATGACCGAAAAGCTCACTTTCAAACAAGGTTTCAGTCAGACCGGAGCACTCCACCGGCACAAAGGCCTCATGATTGCGCATACTGCCTCTGTGCACCGCCTGCGCCATCAACTCCTTACCTGTGCCTGACTCCCCCAGCAGGAGAACCGTCGTCTCACTGGGCGCGACACGCTCAACTAACGCCATCGACGTCATAAAGGCTGGAGACCGCCCAATCAAACCGCTATCACCCGCCCTCGGACTGGCTAGTTTGCTATAGCGCATCACTTCCAGAAAATATCGGGGCTTACCATCTTCAGCTTCTACCGGATACAGCTCTACATCCACATGCTCTTCCCCATGTGGGGTATGGTGCAGATGAAAGACCCTCTGGGCCTTACTCGTCTGTATACACTGGAGCATAGGACAGGATTCCCCCATCTGGTCACAGGGCCGATCATAGTGATGGGAAACCTCATAACAGTGACGTTTTGTCACGCTGACATCACCATAGCTCTGACGGTATGCTCTATTCGCTGAAAGAATTTCATAGTCCGCCGACAGCAGAACAGCGGGATCGGGGTAGCTTTGCAGCATCGAAACCAACTCTGCCGGAGGTTGACTGGAGAGGTCTGTACGAGACATTTTCATGGCGGGAACCTGAGTGCTTTCTGTTTTATTCATAACGCCTCCTGAAAAGCAAAATTGACCTGCAAAACAGGTATTACTATGATAATCCTGCGCTACAGGCCTGCTTATTCAGCTCAACCCGTTATTTCAGCACCCTATTCGTCAATGACAATTATGACGCTTTTGCCTAAAATTGTCATAATTGACAACAACAAAAACAAACAATCGCCCAAAAGAACAAAAAAACCCATTAAAAACAAAAAGTTAGAAAAATAAAAAACGGGCATATACCTTGCTTAGTGATAAGTCACAAGCTTGTCTCAAGCTTTGTACTATCATTGAAACAACATTTTACCCTATCCAAAGGCGAACTATCGTTAATGGCAACTGCAGGTGAGAAGGTTATGCAACGGAACATGCTGTTTGAGCAAACAAAGCGGGTTTTCAGTCAACGCTGGAAAACATCTTTGTTTGCCCGACAAAAACTGGTACGAGAGCTCAGCATCGTACTTCTGATAAAGCTGACTCTGCTCTATGGCATTGTGAACTTTATCGTTCCTTCAGCTACCGTCGTTGATGGCAGCGATGTCAGCACTCGCCTGCTTAACTCTCAACTACCTGCTCCGAGTACACCGCAAGAGAATATCGATGAATCTGCGATTCACTTTAAGGTGCTCGGAGAAAACCTGACAAAGGCCGCTACCTCAGAAACAGCGGCCTCTATACAACAGGAAACACCATGATTACAGAAGAAGTTGTTGATCTGTCCCGGCTACAGTTCGCGATTACCGCACTGTATCACTTTATCTTTGTTCCCCTGACACTTGGCCTGGCTTTCCTCCTGGTCATTATGGAGTCTATCTATGTGATGACCCGTAAGCAGGTCTACAAAGATATGACACAATTCTGGGGTAAGCTCTTTGGTATTAACTTTGCTCTTGGTGTGACAACAGGTCTCACCATGGAGTTCCAGTTTGGTACGAATTGGGCCTACTATTCTCATTATGTAGGGGATATTTTTGGCGCTCCTCTCGCTATTGAGGGCCTGATGGCTTTCTTCCTGGAGTCCACTTTTATTGGCCTCTTCTTTTTTGGCTGGGATCGCCTCTCCCCCCGTCGCCACCTGATGGTGACTTTCCTGATGGCGCTGGGTTCTAACCTGTCTGCACTATGGATTCTAATCGCCAACGGCTGGATGCAGAACCCGGTTGGTGCCGAGTTCAGCTATGAAACCATGCGCATGGAGATGACCAGTTTTGCGGATCTGGTGTTTAACCCAGTCGCTCAGGTGAAATTTGTTCACACCGTGGCAGCAGGTTATGTAACAGGTTCTATGTTCGTTCTGAGTATCAGTGCTTATTACTTACTGAAAAAGCAGGACCTGCCTTTTGCCCGCCGCTCCTTTGCCATCGCATCGGCCTTTGGACTGGCGTCCATTTTATCGGTGATTATTCTGGGTGATGAATCTGGCTACGAGCTGGGTGATGTCCAGAAAACCAAGCTGGCTGCAATTGAGGCTGAATGGGATACTCATCCGGCTCCGGCGTCCTTCACACTGTTTGGTATCCCTGATCAGGAAAACCAGACCACAGACTACGCCATTAAAATCCCCTATGCTCTGGGCCTGATCGCCACTCGTTCACTGGACGAAGAGGTGACAGGTATCAAAGACCTGATCCAGGAGCATGAAGTACGTATCCGTAACGGCATGGTCGCCTACGGCCTATTGGTTAAGCTACGCGCAGGTCAAACTGACCCGGAAACCATCGCTGCTTTTGAGGACGTGAAGAAGGATCTGGGGTATGGGCTATTGCTTAAACGCTATACAGAAAACGTAGTTGATGCCACTGAAGAGCAAATTCAGGCAGCAGCTCACGACACGATTCCTAATGTTGCGCCTCTGTTCTGGAGTTTCCGCATTATGGTAGCTTCCGGCTTTACCATGTTGCTGATCTTTGCGTTGGCCTTCTACTTTAACGCAACCCGTAAGCTTGAAAGCAAGCGCCGATTCCTGAAAGCTGTTCTCTGGTCACTTCCACTACCCTGGGTCGCCGCAGAAACAGGTTGGGTTGTTGCCGAATACGGTCGCCAACCCTGGTCGATTGGTGAAATTCTGCCCACTCATCTCAGTACGTCTACACTGGATGCAGGCAGCCTTTATACCAGTATTGGCGCTATTGTAGCCTTCTATACCCTGCTGTTGGTCATTGAGATGTTCCTGATGTTCAAATACGCCCGCCTTGGCCCTAGCGCGCTGCATACAGGTCGCTACCATTTCGAGCAGGATGCAATAAAGGGTACATCCCATAAAGAAGACAAACCTGAAATCGCCGGAGGTGCGGCATGATTCTGGATTATGAAACCCTGAAACTGGTCTGGTGGGTGCTTGTTGGCGTCCTACTGGTCGGCTTTATGATTACTGACGGCTTCGATATGGGTGCAGGCATACTGCTGCCGTTTCTGGGCAAGAATGATGCAGAGCGGCGTATTATCATCAATACAGTAGGCCCTCACTGGGATGGTAACCAGGTCTGGTTTATCACCGCAGGTGGCGCACTCTTCGCTGCCTGGCCTGCCGTGTATGCTGTCGCATTTTCCAGCTTCTACTTTGCTATGATGCTGGTACTGTTTGCTCTTTTCTTTCGCCCGGTAGGTTTTGACTATCGCAGTAAGATTGCCGATCCGCGCTGGCGCAGCACCTGGGACTGGGGACTGTTTATCAGTGGCGCAGTTCCGGCACTGGTATTTGGTGTCGCCTTCGGCAACCTACTGCTGGGCGTTGATTTCTATCTGGACGATTTCCTGCGTCCACATTACACCGGTAGTTTCTTTGATCTTTTCCACCCTTTTGCCCTGATATGCGGTGTCGTCAGCCTGACGATGCTGGCTGCCCATGGTGCAATCTGGCTTCAGATGCGTGCAGACGAAGTAATTGCTGAACGCGCTGGGCGTGCCGGTATTCTGATGCTGTTGATTATGCTCGCAGCTTTTGCCGCAGGCGGTTTAGTACTGCTGAAGGGGTTGCCTGGCTTACACATTGATATGATGCCAGCCAAGGATGCACTACCCAATCCATTGAGCAAACAGGTCAGCGTAGTTGAAGATGGCTGGCTGGCAAACTACACAACCTATCGCTGGATGATTGCCGCGCCTGCGATTGCCTTTGTAACCGGTTTGTTAAGCCTACTATTGATAAAAGCACGTCGCTCAGGGCTGGCCTTTGCAACCCATAGCATTACGATGACTGCGATTATCTGTACCGCAGCTTTTTCACTGTTCCCATTTGTGCTGCCTTCGCTATCAAACCCGAATAGTAGCCTGACACTATGGGACGCAGCTTCCAGTCACTTGACACTGAACGTCATGTTTATCGCCGCTATGATCTTTGTCCCCATTATCCTGCTGTATACCCTATGGACCTACAAAGTGATGTGGGGCCGGGTAACCAGCAAGCAGATTGATGGTAACCCACTGGCTTATTAAGCTCTGTATTTATAAAAGAGCCTGACGGACAACTAAAACAAGAGGAGCCGACTTTGAAAGATAAGCGGCTCTCTTAGGAGAAATGATATGTGGTATTTTGCCTGGATTTTGGGTGTATTACTGGCGATCTCATTCGGCATTATCAATGCGATGTGGTTAGAGTCAGACCCAAATTTTGACCTGGATAACGATCAGCCACAAGGCTGACACCGTTTCTTTAGCCAGCATCACAATGCCAGATGCTGGCTTTTTCAAATTCAAAAAACGCTTCCTTCTTAGGAACTGCTGCAATGACAATTCCTTACCCTAAAGCCCGCTGGACACAAGCGCTATCACTTATCAGCGCCATCATTATCAGTGTTGTACTGACGGCTTATCCCCGCCTGATTGCAGAATCTATCCATGAGGTAGATCACGGCCTGTTCACCCTGTTTATGTGGGCGATCAGCGCAGGATTTATCCATGGCGTTGGTTTTGAGCCCAAAGCTACTATCTGGCGACTGGCGTTTAACCCCATTATCGCCTGGCTTATCATTGTGTATGGGTTAGTCGAGTATCTAATTCATTAAAGACATGTTATAGCCCAACGAGAACGGATCAGGCCTGCAGCAATATGTGCCCCTTCGTTGTCTGGGCTTTTTTCATACTGCCAACACTTGCACTTAAACAGGTTGTTATCTAAATTTAGAAGACATTGTTAACATCACTCAAGGAGGAAGTGATATGCGCTATGGTGGAAACCTGTTCAAGGCTGACTCTCCTGTAAGATATTCCGAAAAAGCTAAACAGAACCGACGCTGTCGGGCTATCCTCAGTTTGGGTTCCCTCTACCTGTTTGCCCCCTCTGGCCTTTGGGCCGATACACTTATCCCGCCACCCGATAGCTCTCCTTTGCCACTCATGCTGGCTAAGCATTACCAACAACAGGACAATATCCGGGACTACTGGGTCAGTGAGAAGCTCGATGGTGTAAGAGCTTTCTGGGATGGCTCACAACTCAAAACCCGACAAGGTAATCCTATCCATGCCCCTCAATCAATGCTGAACGCCCTGCCCAGGACTCCTTTAGATGGTGAACTCTGGCTGGGCCGCGGCCGCTTTGCAGAAGCTTCTGGCCTGGTACGTCAGCATGAACCCTTAGCAGCCGACTGGGTTGACATTCAGTACCGCATTTTTGATCTACCAAACCAGCTCACCTCCTTTGACCAGCGGGTAAAAGCCATCGAAGAGCTTTGCCAGCAGCTGAACCTCCCTTGGCTAAAACCGGTACAGCAGTTCCGCTTGCCTGACCGCGAAGCCCTGAACCAGTATCTGGAGCAGCTCACAGAAGAGGGAGCAGAAGGTCTTATGCTGCACAGAGGCAGTGCTCTGCATCAGGTTGGGCGCTCCGATGATCTGATGAAAGTAAAACTCTACGAAGATGCAGAAGCCGTTGTTTTAGGCTACACCCAAGGTAAAGGCCAGTTTACCGGCATGATGGGGGCTCTGAAGGTTCGGCTGGCAGATGGCCGGGAGATAAAAATAGGCAGTGGATTCAGTCATGCTGAGCGCAGAACACCACCATCAATTGGCAGTGTTATTACCTATCGTTACAACGGTCAAACGTCCACCGGGTTACCCCGTTTCGCACGCTTTATGCGCATCCGGGATGACTATGAGGCAAGGGATTTAAAGTAAAGACTCACTATAAAACCAGAAAAGGCTCCTCTGCGAGAAGCATGGGAGCCTTTTTCAGCAACGTAATCCGGGCAAGTTACTTTTTATAAACCCGTGGAACACGAGGCGTAATGCCGGTAAACAGGGTATAGGATATGGTATCCGAACAAGCTGCAACCTGATTCACATCCACCTGTTCACCCCATAACTCAACCGGATCACCTATTTTAGCCTCCGGCTGATCCGTCAGATCCAAGGTCATCATATCCATAGAGACCTTACCAATAAGCCGGGTCATTTTGCCATTCACGGCCACTGGCGTGCCATCAATGGCGTGACGAGGATAACCATCGGCATATCCCATGGCGACAACACCCACACGGGTTGGTTGCTCAGAGGTAAAGCGACGACCATAACCCACAGGCTCCCCTGCAGGAAGTTCACGGATAGCAATAATCTCAGAGCTAAGAGTCATCACAGGTTTGAGTCGTGCTGCATTTTCAGTTTTCTGATCCAGCGGTGAGGCACCATACAGCATGATACCCGGGCGCACCCAATCACCGTGGGCTTCCGGCCAGTGCAGGGTTGCTGCGGAGTTTGCCATACAGTGCTGCAGCCCAAAACGGTCACAGGCAGCATGGAAATTTGCCATCTGGGTTTGGGTGTACTCACACTCCAGTTCATCGGCACAAGCAAAGTGCGTCATGGCAATCACATCCGAAACATGCTCCATCTTCTGTAAACGCTCAACCGCTTTGGCAAAACCTTCAGCATTAAACCCCAGACGGTGCATACCGGAATCAAATTTCACCAAAACCGGTAACGGCTGAGAAAACGTGTGTTGCTCCAGAGCCTCCAACTGCCACTCACTATGCACGGCAGTCATCATCCGGTACTTATCAACAAACTCCAGCTCATCAGCGGTAAAAAAACCTTCCAACAGAACCACGGGCTGTTTAATACCGTTTTCTGCCAACTGCAATGCCTCTTCAATGCAGGCGACACCAAATGCATCGGCCACATCCGCCAGATATTCTGCTGCTTCTATCGCACCATGGCCATATGCATTCGCTTTGATAATAGCCACCGCCTTGCGGCCCGGAGCCAGTTCTTTTGCCAACAGATAGTTATGTTTTAATGCAGTCAGATCAATTACAGCTTTTGCCGCCCGAGCCATGAGCCGGTCTCCATCTCGTTATGATATTGAGTGTCAGATACAGGGTTTTGCAGTACAAAAAATCAGGAAAGAAACAGAGCGGTCTACTCTGGCGCAAACAGCTCTGTCACGCAGCACACCAGGCACTGCATTAGCAAAAAACGGTTGAATTAAAGCGCCAAAATGCCTTCAACTTCAACATCAACCCCTTTGGGCAGTTCTTTAACACCCAGTGCAGCGCGAGCCGGGTAAGGTGCAGAGAAGTAACGCTCCATCACTTCGTTAACCTTGGCAAAGTTACCCAAGTCTGGCATATAGATATTCAGCTTAACAACGTTCTCCAGAGAACCGCCTGCCGCTTCAGCAACAGCCTTCAGATTTTCAAACACCTGTACAGTCTGTGCTTCAAAGGATTCAGTGACCACTTCCATTGTTTCGGGGTTCAGTGGAATCTGACCGGACATAAAGACCAGATTGCCTACCTGTACCGCCTGTGAGTATGGGCCAATTGCTGCAGGAGCATTGTCAGAATGAATGATTTTTTTATCTGCCATGGTAAAAAAGCCTCTTTTAGAGCAGTGTATGATAAGTCATAAAAAAGGCAGGCCCGAAGACCTACCTAAGCACAAGATGCGAGTAAGAACAGAACAACAAGTGCAAAAAAATTACAGGCTGAAGCCTTAGGGGAAATCAGTTGTAGCGGGCAACATCCAGATCAGCCGGATCAATACCGGTTTCATTACCGGAGATAAGGTCTGCCAGTAGACGTGAGGAACCGCAGGACATAGTCCAACCCAAAGTTCCGTGTCCGGTATTCAGGGATAAGTTAGAGAACTTAGTTTTACCAATAATAGGTGTACCATCCGGCGTCATTGGCCGCAGACCTGTCCAATATTCAGCCTGAGAAATATCGCCACCATCCGGAAACACATCAGAAACTACCATGGAAATAGTATCCAGGCGCTTCTGTGGCATCTCCAGGTTATAGCCAGACAATTCAGCGGTACCTGCCACACGAATACGGTCATCAAAACGGGTAATCGCAACCTTATAGGTCTCATCCATAACGGTAGAAGCCGGTGCCGCATCATAATCGGTGATCGGCATCGTCAGGGAGTACCCTTTAATCGGATAAACCGGCAGGTCAATACCCACCTGCTTCATCAGCTGACGGGAGAAACTGCCCATGGCAACAACATAGTGATCCGCTGTCAGCGTACCGGCGGATGTCTTAACCCCTGTCACTTCTCCGGCTTTATCCTGCAGACCGTGGATCTCAGTATCAAACATAAATTTCACGCCCATCTCTTTACAGAGATCAGCCAGCTTGTTGGTAAAAGCGTAACAATCGCCAGTCTGATCACCAACCATGCGCAGACCACCAACAAACTTTTCTTTAACACGGCTCAAAGCAGGCTCATATTGCAGGACACCATCCATATCCAGCTCCTGGAAATCAACTCCGAAGTCGCGTAGTACGGCAATATCCTTCTGAACCGCCTCAACCTGCTTCTCGGTTCGGAACAGCTGGGTCAAACCTTGCTGGCGATCCTCATAACGGATGCCGGTTTCTTCTCGAAGCGCATCGATAGACAGACGAGCATACTCTGAAACACGCACCATACGGGATTTGTTAACGGCGTAGCGGCTTTCAGTACAGTTGGCCAGCATCTGTGTCATCCAGGCGTACTGAAATGGATCCAGCGTGGCGGACATTTTCAGCGGCGCGTGAGTCTGAGTCAGCCATTTCATCGCTTTAAAGGGGATGCCTGGAGCCGCCCAAGGGGTGGAATAACCGAATGAAACCTGGCCAGCATTGGCATGGCTCGTTTCCATCGCAGGAGAATCCTGACGGTCAACAACGGTTACCTCATGGCCCTGTTTTGCCAAATAGTAAGCTGTGGTAACTCCCACAACACCGCTACCTAAAATCAGAATATTCATACGTATCCACTCCAAAGAGTCCTGGCTTTCACTCACCAGACAGGTTTAAAACGAAGTTATTGTTTTTCTGGCAAGCCTCTAAGGAACAGATGATTTCCCTAAACAAAAGCAACTAACCAGCGAATACGTATAGATTATTATACTTCAATCAAAAAATGACACTTATTTGAACCTATAAAAAAGACTAAAAAACCTTTAAAAACAACAACAACAGAAAAAACCATCTGTCCGCAAATCAAAAACCAGCTTATATATCCATAAGCAGGTAAAGCATCTGAAATATGACTGCGCCTAATCTTGCTCTACAGGTAAACCGGCATCTCTTTTAACCTCTTTTACCGATATGTGAGACTGCACCGCGGTTACACCCGGAATACGGCGCAACAATGTGATACGTTCAGAGAACTCATCCATATCCCGTGCCACCAACTGCAACAGGTAATCCACACTGCCCGTAATACAGTGGCACATCTGAACCCAGTCAAACCCGCCGATCAACTCTTCAAAGCGATTTGTCAGTGCAACATCGTGACTAGCAAACGACACCTGGGTAAAAACGACAATGTCATAACCCAGCTTCTTACGATTCAAAACCGTACGGTACTGCTCAATATAGCCGCGATCCTCCAGCCTTTTCCAACGCCGCCAGCACGGCGTTTCACTTAAATTAACCTGCTCTGAGAGCGCACTGTTACTAATACGGGCGCTGGACTGTAGCTTGCGCAGAAGCTGCAAATCTGTCGCATCCAACTCACCATGAGAAATATCTTTTCTTATTTTGCTCATCATTAGGGATTTCTTTTAACTAAGGCATTAATTTGAGTATAGATAGCAAATTCATTTCCGACAATTCAGATAGACTTTCTCCTATGGCTACCTTCCCATCCGGAGGATGGCAACACACACATCACCCTCTTATTACCTCAATCAACAATAGGAAAAAAACAGTGGCATTACCCCAAATCATCAGCGATGTTCCGCAAATTAATACCGGACTGTTCAGCAGTGTATTAACTCTTTTGGTGGTCCACTTTATTGCCACGGTCTCACCTGGACCAGAGTTTATGCTGATATCCAAAGAAACCCTGACCAAGGGGCGTAAAGCAGGCTTTGTTTCATTAGCCGGGACGCTATCGGGTCTGGGTATTCATATTCTTTATTCCGCTATGGGCCTAGCTGCTATATTGGCGGGCTCGCCGAAAGCACTGCTGGCTATTCAGGTTCTTGGGGGCAGTTATCTGATCTATTTGGGTATAAAAGGCTTGCGGGCTAAGCCTGCAACTGATGAGCAGGGCTGTCATATCAATATTAGTGCGGAGTCATCGGGGGCTTACCGAAAAATTTTCAAAGCGGGTTTTATCTGCGATATTCTGAATCCAAAAGCCCCTGTGTACTATGTGACTTTGTTTACTTTAGTGTTATCACCGAATATGCCTGTGCAGCACTTGGTGATCTATGCTGCCTGTATTGCAGCTGTTCACGCTGGCTGGTTTGCACTGGTCATTTTCCTGCTATCAACACCAAGCATTAACCAGCGGTTCAAACAGGTTAGTCACTGGATCGACCGCTTACTGGGTGGCGCTATGGTTCTAATCGGCCTGAAGGTACTCTCCCATTAACCCTGAAGGTACTCTCCGATTAGCAATGAACGCATCCATTAGTAATGGACGCATCAGCCCTCGTCCAATGGAGCGGGGTATAAACAGTAAAAGGAAAAGCTCAAGGTTAAAAAATAAATACGGTTGACCTACGAGCGTCAGATCAAATGCATTCAGAATGCTGGGCAGGATAAAACGTGGTAAACAGACAGGTTCCGCTTTTATTCAGATGTAACCGGAGTTATTTCTATACAACTCACTCAGGATATGTGTTTAGCCAAGCAGATAGTCAGCTTCCATGCCGACCATACCCCACATCACCTCCATGTGGGGCATATCATAGGTCGAAAATACCGAAGGAAATACTATTTCAAACCCTAAAAAACCCAAGGGAATTCCCTAGTTAGAGCATTTTAGTGGATTTAAAACGCCCGTCTGAAAGGCGGCAAACTATTTAAAATTTGTTTGCCATAGCGCTTAGTCTGCACCCGGCGATCTAATAACGAGATCTTGCCGGTATCCGTCTCCGTTCTCAGCAAACGCCCGACTGCTTGCACCAACCGAATTGAGGCATCCGGAACAGTGATCTGCAGGAAGGGGTTGCCACCTTTCGCTTCGATCCACTCAGACAGAGTCTTTTCCACAGGATCATCCGGCACTGAGAATGGAATACGGGTAATCACGACATGGGAAAGATATTTTCCGGGCAGATCGATACCTTCAGCGAAACTGGCAAGGCCAAAAATAATACTGCCTTCATCTTTATCAACACGACTACGGTGCCGCTCCAACAGCACCTGCTTAGTCAGATCACCCTGAACCAGAATCGTATTCACTAAACTGGCGGGCATCTTATCCAGCACATCCCGCATCTGGCGACGGGAAGAGAAAAGTACCAAAGTACCTTCATCAGTAGACACTCTGTTTTTGATAAAGCTGACAATCTGACCGGTATGGACATCGGCCTGAGTTGGGTCGCAAGCCTCTTCCGGCAGCTCCAAAATACCGTTGGAGGCAAAATCAAACGGACTAGGTACAACAAGACAATCCGCATCCTCTGGTAGTCCTGCACGGGTACGGATGCGCTCAAAGCTTCCCAAAGCTGTCAGAGTAGCGGATGAAAGTACTGCCCCAAAGCAGGGCTGCCAGAGGTTTCGAGCTAACGTGCCTGCAGCACTGATCGGACTGCAGGAAACTTCCAGATCAATATCCACCTGCTGATTCTGCAACGTAATCCAGCGTGCAATCGGCATAACGTCCTCTGCCTGGGGCGTGGCATACATCCCCCAAAGCTCCCAGGCAGCCACTGACCGACTATGCAGCATGGTCGCCAGCGGCAGCCATTGCTCTCCCTCTTCCCGACCTAAAGGGCCGGAGGTTTCCGGGTCCATGGCATCTTTAAGCTGCTTAACCATAATCTCAAGTTTCTGGCACAAGCTGGCAAAGCTTATCTTCAGATTCAAAGCACTCTGAACGAGTACTTCCGGGACAACCCCTTTCTCAAAACGATGAACCGGGCGAATATCCCGATCCATGTTCTCCGGTGAGAACTGAGTGATTTCGTGCAACTGGCGATAACACTCGGCCAGCTCCACCTCAAGATTATTCAGAATTTCCGGCAGCTGATTCAGCTGTTTCACAATCAGAGGGTCCTGTCCCAATTCACTGTTCAGGTCCGGCAGTGATTTTTTCAGCAACCGTAACCACTGCAGAGAAGCGTTCACACGGAAGCTTCCGGCAAAATGATCAATTGCTTTATCCGGCAAGTGGTGGCCTTCGTCAAAAATATAAATGGTATCCTGAGGGTCTGGCAGCACAATACCGCCGCCAAGGGAGAGATCCGCCAGCACCAGATCGTGATTCGCCACGATAATATCTGCATCATCCAGTTCGTTACGAGCTTTGAAGAAGGCACAGCTACTAAAGTTGCTGCAGCGACGATTAGTGCACTGGTTATGGTCCGTGGTAATGCGCCGCCAAACTGGCTCTTCAAGGGAGTCCTTCCAGCTATCTCTGTCACCTTCCCATTTGCCGGACAAATAATGCTGGGCCATCTCCTGATAAAGTGCAGTCGCTTCTTTTGATGTATTGGTCTGGAGAAACTCATCAAACAGAGAAAGCGTACTCTGGGCAGGGTCAACGCCGTTAGCATCTTCTAAGGCCTGCTCAAGCCTGCTTAGACACAGATAACGGCTGCGACCTTTTGCCAGAGCATATTTAAACTGAATTTCAGCATAGGTTTGCAGGTCCGGCAAATCTTTAAAGATCAGCTGCTCCTGTAATGCCACGGTTGCGGTGGATACGACAATGCGCTTGTCGCGCTCTTTCGCTACCGGTAGTGATGACACCAGATAAGCCAGAGTTTTACCGGTACCTGTACCGGCCTCAATGGCGCAGATATGAGGGCCTGATGTGCGTATGCCATCTGACGCAGTCTGGATGTTACCCAATGTGCGGGCGATTTGAGCCACCATAAGACGCTGCCCTTGTCGGGCCCTCAACTCACGGTTTTTCAGGAAAGTAGAATAGGCAGTCTGGATATCAGATTTGATGGCGTCGGTAAGCATGCTGGCCTCTTTTCGATAAGGCAACAATTTTACCCGATGGCACTCTGCGGTAACAGCTTATTCAAAGAAAGGCTGAAGGCAGCCAGTGAATCGGCCACCTTGTTTATCAGAGACGATTACCCCTGAAGCTCAGCTTCAGCTGCAGAAAGTATCGTTTTCAATGCCTGAGCATGCTCTGTCGCCGTATGCCCAAGTGAGGTCAGATAACCACCATCCTCCTGAGTAATAAGACCTTTTTCAAACAAACGGCAGGTTGCTGCAATCAGATCCGGTTCGGCGTTGGAATGAACCTTAATTCCCTCCTGCATAGAACTGAGATTAAACTGGAGTAATACATTAATTTCCTGATGTTGCGCTTCACTTAACAGCATAGAGGTTGCCTCATTTATTGTTATCGCACTTACTTTAGTTATCGCACTTACTTTAATTAAATCGTGTATTAATACGTCAGGCCTACACCCCAACTCTAGCAAGTTTCCAGGGGTAAGTGTTAGGGAAAAATAAGCACGGAGTCACCCGTTTCAGTTCAATAACAGAATAAAAACAGCAGGATAAAAAATTGAGATAAAAAAACCGGAGACTAAGCCCCGGTTTTCATCTGAACAGAGAGAGACCTCTACTCAACCATTATCAATCAGGCTGATATCCGGTTGCTGACTCTCAATTTTCTTACCGATAAACTCTTCGATATCCGGCAGCACAAAAGCATCCTCTTCACCGATAAAGCTGATGGATACTCCCAGGGATCCGGCACGACCTGTACGACCGATACGGTGTACATAATCTTCCGGGTCGTCCGGCAAGGTAAAGTTCACCACGTGGCTTACGTCATCAATATGGATACCACGACCGGCCACATCTGTTGCGACCAATACCTGAATAGAACCGTCCCGGAATTTCTCCAGTGTAGAGATACGCTTACGTTGCTCCACTTCACCGGATAGCATCGCGACACTAACACCGGCTTTTTTCAGCTGATCGCACAGGTCACGCACACGGTCACGGCGGTTAGCAAATACAATCACCCGATCCCAACCCTCTTTCCGCATCAGGCTGATCAGTAGCTTCTCTTTATCAGAATCCGCAACAATGTAAGCGTGCTGTTCTACGTTAACGTTGGTTTGCTCTTCAGACTCGATCTCAATACGAACCGGCTCATAGGTCCACATATCCGCAAGGTTTTCCACATCCTGCGGGTAGGTCGCACTGAACAGGAAGGTCTGGCGCTCTTCCTTCTTCGGTGTAGCTCGAATGATACGCTTCACATCCGGGATAAAGCCCATACTCAGCATGCGATCTGCTTCATCCAGAACCAGCACTTCCACTTCACGCAGATCCAGGTCACGTTTCTGATGGAAGTCCAGCAGACGACCCGGTGTTGCCACCATAATGTCGATCTGGCCTTTCAGCTGATCACGCTGTTTTTGGTAATCCATACCACCCACGATAGAGACCACGTTAAAGCCACAGTGCGTGTTCAGCTGGTGAGCATCTTTCGCAATCTGCATAACCAGCTCACGGGTTGGCGCGATGATCAGAGCCCGAGGTGCACCATTTTTTTGCAGACCTGGCCCTTCCTCTTCCAGGAAGTAGCTCAGAATACTGATTAGGAAAGCCGCCGTTTTTCCGGTACCGGTCTGAGCTTTACCAATCATATCTTTGCCCAACAGGGTATGTTCCAGCGACTGCCCTTGAATTGGCGTGCAATACTCAAAGCCAGCTTCATGAATTGAGCGCATCAGTGGCAATGGCAGGTCAAAATCATGGAAACGATGCTGGCCTTCTACTTCCGGTACCACAAACTGAGAGAGATCCCAGTTATTCGTTGGTTTTTTCTTTTTGAATGGCGGGCGGCGACGGCGCTTATGGCTTCGCTTGGCATTGGCGGATTTAGCCCTGGATTCATTACGCTGTTGTTCGTTATTTGATTCGGAAACTTTCTGATTTTCGGATGGGTTTGACACGGGTTTTTCTGCTCCTGAAACCCTGAACGCATCAGGGCTTTGTCATTAATCTATTCGCCGTTTGACGTATTGTCTCAGTTTTTACGCTCCGACACATTTTTTTCTGCAAAAAAACAGCTGTCAGAGCAACATATAAGTAAAAATTTATTAGAACCCTGAGGGATTTTTATCCATTTAAAAGTGCAGACTCTAATCTGCTTTTTCCCTCAGTGGTACATAATTCCCCGGATAAAGCACCGCCAGATTCTCAGATAGACCCGAGGCCGTTACCATCTGGCTATGGTGACGGCGAAGCTCACGAGGTTCTCGGGCACCACAGGAGTGAGCAATCACACCAACTTCATTGATAAGGTGCTGGTGGTAACTGGCAACACGGACAGATTTATCCTGAGGATTTAATCCCTCCTGCAGATCCGGGTCATGGGTTGTCACACCCGATGGGCAGGTATTCCTGTTACACTGCAGTGCCTGAATACAGCCCAGCGCAAACATAAACCCTCGCGCTGTCACCGTAAAGTCCGCACCAACGGCAATAGCCCAGGCCACATCTGTTGGGTTAATCAGCTTGCCGGATGCGATAACCCTCACCCGGTCCCGTAAGCCAAAGGCCTTCAGCATATCCACCACCAATGGCAGACTCTCCTTCAGAGAAAGGCCAACACTATCCATTAATGGCATAGGGGCTGCACCGGTTCCCCCCTCAGCACCATCCAGAGTGATAAAATCCGGAGCACTCTCCTCACCTCTGTGATTAATTTCGGCAAAAAGTTCATCCAGCCAGGCGTGGCTGCCTAAGACAAATTTAATGCCCACAGGCTTACCCGTCACACTCCGTACCCGGTCTATCATATCTAAAAGATGAGACGGGCTATTAATATCGGGATGGCGATTAGGGCTAATCGAATCCTCACCAGCCTTAATCCCCCGGATCTCTGCAATTTCTGGTGTTACCTTTTCTCCGGGAAGAATACCGCCTTTACCCGGCTTCGCACCCTGGCTCAGTTTGATTTCAAACATACGAACCTGGTCAATTCCAGCAATCTTCTTAAGCTTTACATCGCTAAGCTGACCATGTTCATCACGAACCCCATATTTAGCCGTACCGATCTGAAAGACAATATCGCAGCCTCCGGAAAGATGATAAGGAGATAACCCGCCCTCACCGGTATTCATCCAGCAACCTGCTACCTGAGCACCTGCTGACAACGCTTCAACTGCAGGGCGAGACAGCGCACCAAAGCTCATGCCGGAAATATTAACGATGGATTTAGCATAAAAAGGTTTTTCGCAGTACATACCCACCTGGAGCGGCGGTGACTCCACCGCATCTTCTTTCAGTGTTGGATAAGGCGTATTCAGAAAAATGACAGCACCCGGTTTATGGATATCCCGGCTGGAACCAAAGGCGACGGTATTATCAACATTTTTTGCCGCCCGGTAAGCCCAACTTCGCTGTGCACGATTGAAGGGTAACTCTTCCCGATCCATAGCAAAAAAGTACTGGCGGAAAAATTCCCCAATATATTCAAAGAAATAGCGAAAACGTCCCAAAACCGGAAAATTCCGACGAATGGTGTGCTGCGTCTGGTGTTTGTCGACGTAATACATCACCCCAACAGTCACAATACCCGCCAACAGTAAAAGTCCAAGGCCGATCACCACCACATCTAAGATTAATATAGCAAACTGATCCATGAGCGCTCCTTATATTCCAGAAGTGCTGATCATACCTGATTCAGTAATTTGTGCATTGCATCCTCTAAGGTAAGTTTCTTCACAAATAGCAAACAACATCAATTCTTATTTATATAATGTATTGATAAGACTTCTCATTTGTATTTTAATAGACAACACCATCCGAATTAAAACTAACTATCGATGCAAAGGGAATACGATGCAAAAACGTACACTGGCTCTTGCCGTTGCACTGGCCGCTGGCATTTCTGGCTGTAGCCTGATGCCATCTGCAGAGAACAACCTGACTCAGGAGCAGCAGGTTGTTAAAACTTATGCTGATGTTGCCTATGCCACTTTTGATGATGCCTACCTGACAGCAGTTGAACTGCAGAAGTCTGTTGACATGTTTCTGGCCGAGCCTAGTGCAACAGGCCTTGAAGAGCTGAAGGGCAAATGGAAAATCGCCCGGGAACCTTACCAACAAAGTGAAGTCTTCCGCTTTGGTAACGCTATCGTCGATGACTGGGAAGGGCAGCTGAATGCCTGGCCTCTTGATGAAGGTCTGATCGACTACGTTGACGACAGCTACTACCAGCACGAGCTTGGCAATCCCGGTGCAGAACTGAACATCATTGCTAACAGCCAGGTTCAGATCGGTTCCGATACAATTAACTTCGGTGACATCACACCTGACAAACTGGCGAACATCAATGAGCTGGGCGGTTCCGAAGCGAACGTAGCAACAGGTTATCACGCAATCGAGTTTCTGCTTTGGGGCCAGGATCTGAATGGCACTCGTACCGGCGCAGGTGAGCGCCCTTACACAGATTATGTTCAAGGTGCTGGCTGCACAGGTGGTCACTGTGACCGCCGGGGTGCATATCTGAAAGCAGCCGTTGACCTGCTGGTTGCCGACCTGGATTGGATGCGCCAGCAGTGGGATGCTGACGAGTCTGGTAACTACCGTGCAACACTGATGTCCGAACCGGCTGATCAGGGATTGCGTAAAATGCTGTACGGCATGGGTAGCCTATCTCTGGGTGAGCTGGCAGGTGAACGCATCAAGGTTGCGATGGAAGCGAACTCCACAGAAGATGAGCACGATTGTTTCTCTGATAACACTCACTACTCCCATTTCTTTAATGCAAAAGGTGTTCAGAACGTTTATCTGGGTAAATACACCCGGGTTGACGGATCTGTTGTAAACGGCACCAGCCTGAGTGATCTGGTTCAACAGCAGAACCACCCTCTGGATACGGCTCTGCGCCAACAACTATCACAAACTCAGCGTACATTACAGAATGTTGTTGATCTTGCAGAAGGCCCGCAACAGATCAAATTTGATATGATGATCGCACCGGGCAACAAACAAGGTGAGCAATTGCTGACCAGCACTATCAATACCTTAGTACAGCAAACCCGTTATATTGAGCAGATTGCTGGCACACTGGGCGTTGACGCTCTAAACCCTGACACAGCTGATCACGAATTCTAATCTAAGCTGTATTTACAGGATTTACCACAAACGACCTCCGGGTCGTTTGTGCGTTTTCAGAGACCGAAAAAAATGATTCAGATCAAAATTCAAGACCTGTACAGCAAATTCAAATATCCCGCTAAAACAGGCCTACTGGCAAATAATTCAACAACCTCAACCACATTTCTGGCAGGCAGCTTATTACTGGTATTAGCCTCTAGTCCGGCGGCCCATGCAGAACCGCAAAACCCTCGCTTAGGCGGTATGACCAGTGTTAACCAAAGTGACCGTAACGCCTTCTCGCGCCCCTCTGCGAATCTATCGCCACTGCGTCAGCTGGACTTTAAAGTTGGCAACAGCTTTTTTAAAGCCCCTTGGGTCATGGCACCGGCCAGTACGACAGCAAGGGATGGCCTTGGTCCTTTAATCAATACCAATGCCTGTCAAAACTGTCACCTGAAAGATGGCCGGGGTCATGTCCCTGCATACAACCCAGACCGTGATGCGATGACCGGCCAAGCTGTCAGCCTGTTTCTCCGACTGAGCCGCCCAGCACTCACGGAAGCCGACAAACAGCAGCAAGCCAAATATGGCCCACTACCGGATCCGGTTTATGGCGGACAGCTACAAAACATGGCAACGCCGGGAATCACACCGGAAGGTGAAATGAAACTCACCTATACCACCAAAACAGTGACGTATCCGGATGGCCACCAGACCGAGCTACAGGTGCCTCATTACGAACTGATCAACCCGGCTTACGGTCAACCTACCCCAGGCTTGCATATGTCTCCACGGATTGCTCCACTGATGGTCGGTCTTGGGCTTTTGGAGCTGGTTTCCGAGCAGGATATTCTGGCTAACGCCGACCCTGATGACAGTAATAATGATGGTATTTCCGGTAAAGCAAACTATGTCTGGGATAGACAGAAGCAAGCAACCGCTCTGGGTCGCTTTGGCTGGAAAGCCGCTGAGCCAACCCTAAAACAGCAAAACTCCGGTGCTTTTGCCGGTGATATGGGGCTAACCACTTCACTGCATCCGGACACAGACTGCACCAGCAGCCAACCCTGTGAAAAGAGCGTATCCGGTGGTACTCCGGAAGTACCGGATAAAACACTGAACCATGTAACCTTCTACACCCAGCACCTGGCTGTTCCGATGCAGCGCGCAGGCGAATCTGAAGCGGTACAGCAGGGCTATCAGCACTTTAAGGATGCAGGCTGTAATCAATGTCATGTTGAGCACTGGACAACTGGAAAAGCCTCTGACAGACCTGAGTTATCAAACCAGAAAATCCGTCCATTTACTGATCTCTTACTGCATGACATGGGAGAAGGATTAGCCGATAATCGCCCGGAATATCTGGCTAATGGCCGGGAATGGCGTACCGCACCACTGTGGGGAGTCGGCGTAAACAAAGTCGTCACGGGCCAGGAAAACTACCTGCATGATGGGCGGGCCCGCACCCTCGAAGAAGCGATTCTATGGCACGGAGGCGAAGCCGAAATACCCCGTAATCATTATATGGCACTTGATAACGACCAACGCCAACAACTGTTACAGTTTCTGGAGTCTCTTTAATGTTATACCCATTCAACCTACTTCGACTCTCGCAGAACCTGGGTTCTGCGCTTGTCCTTCTGTACAGTGCATCAATGCAGGCCGCAGAAAAACCCGCATTTAATTACGATGCTTACACACACTCCGTTGAACAGACACAACTGCAACAAATGCAGGAGTTCATCGGCCTGAGTACCCGCCTCAATCAGACGGTACAAAAAGTCTGTACATCCCCTGGGCAGCAAAACCATGCATCGTTACAGGACTGGTCATCCTTACCGGCTCTGCAAGAGCAATGGCGCAATAGCTATCAGCAATGGCAAAAGCTACAGGTCTTCCCATTAGGGCCGAATAATGATGTCACTACCCGCCTGAATATCAGCTTTTGGCCTGATAAGAAAAACCTGGTTGAACGTAAAGCCCGTGCGCTTTTAAAACAGGGTGATCAGGCTGAACTGAAAAATGGCGGTATTGCGCTACAGGGCCTGACCGCCAGTGAGTATCTGCTGTTTGACCCCAAACACCTGAAACACTCAACACCTGCAGATAGCTGCCATCTGTTAATGGCTATCACATATAAAAGTCAGGAAAACGCTACGGCAATGTTAACCCGTTGGCAACAAAGTGAGTTTCTGAGTCACTGGCATGATGCCGCACTGGGTAATGACACCTTCGCCAGTACCAAACAAGCCACAGGCTATCTTGTGGATGGTCTGGCTCAAATCCTTGAACAGATGGCCAAGTACAAACTCTACAAGCCCTTTCGACTAAATGATGCCGATGCGCAGCCAAATCCTTACCTGGCAGAAAACTGGCGCAGTGGCCAGGGACTGGTTAGCCTGAAAACCAACCTGGACCAGATCGAAGACTACTATCTCGGTCTGACGGTGCAGGGCCAGACACAACCGGTGAACGGCCCGGATCTGTTACTGCGTCATTTAGGTTTTGCCGATGAAGCTGATGCCATCAAAGATGCTTTCGGGCAAACACAAAGTCAGCTGAAGGCATTGACAAAAATGGGCACAGAGGCCTATCAGACTATGGACGGCAAAACTGCAGCCACGGCGCTTAACCTTCAGATTAAAAAGCTTGAACGGGCACTGAAAAAACCACTGCCTCATTTTCAGTTGGCACAGCGCTTTAACTCCGCCGATGGTGACTGATATGCCCGATGACATCTCCAAAGATACTATCACCGTTAGCAGAAGGCATTTTCTGCAAAGCGCAAGTAGCAGCTTGTTGCTGGGCAGTAGCTTTTTCCTTGGCAGCGCTAGGCCACTCCTCGCCGCTACTCCATCGGAAAAAAGCCCCCAAACTCTGCACCTGGCCAGTAGCGTTAAGACAGATACAGCAGGCCATCAACTGCTGACTCTGCAAGGGAGCCAGCCTAATATGCAGAAAAGCGGCTGGCGTGGTCACCAGGCGGTAGCTTCACCCGATGGTCGTTTTCTGGTTTCTGTTGCCCGCAGGCCTGACGCTCAATTACTGATAGAAGATATCAAAAGTGGACAAAGCTATTTTGTGAATGCTGATGAAGGGCGACACTTCTATGGTCATGGCCTGTTTACTCCGGATGGGCGCTGGTTCTACGCCCCGGAGAATGACTATGACGCAGTGCGTGGTGCTATCGGGCGATATGATCCACAAAATAACTTCAAAAAGGTAGCGGAGTGGGATAGTCATGGCGTTGGACCTCATCAGATCGCCTTTTTGCCCCTGACTAACACTGAAAGCAAAGCTCACCCCATTATGGTGATTGCAAATGGCGGCATAGAAACACACCCGGACTATCCACGCATTAAGCTAAACCCTGAGACCATGCAGCCCAACATTAGCTATATCAATGGCAATGGTGAACTGCTGGAGCAGATAGAGCCGCCACATCATCAGCTGTCATTACGCCATTTGGATGTGGCTGTCGATGGTCAGGTTTGGGTCGGTGCGCAATATCAGGGGGAGGTTTTTGAAAGCCAAAATCTGATTTTCAGCCATCGAATGGGGAATCCCAGCCTGAAGCCAGTTGAAGCGGCAAACACCCTCTGGCCTCAGCTCAGGGGATATATTGCCAGCGTGAGTTGCCACAGGACCAGTGACACGGTCTGTATCACAGCACCCCGTGATAACTCTGTTACCTTTTGGCAACGCTCAACCGGCAGGCTGATTAAGACACAAAAGCTTACGGATTGTGCCGGAACCTGTGCGCACCCTGAGCTTCCGATCTACTATGTCAGTAGTGGCAATGGTGACCTTGCCGCCTTTGATGCCGGGAGTGGTAAAAAAATCTGGCAACAGAGCTTTGCAGGCATTCACTGGGATAACCATCTCACCTGGATCTCCTAACCTGAATGCAGCCTGCGGCAATTGCAGAAGAGAGTGGGTTTTAGCCTACTCTCTTCGACATTACTGACAAGCTGTCAAATTAAAGCAACATGGATAAATGAGATGGCCGTTGTATCCAGACGGCCTCTGTCCTAAAATGCCCGCCCTCTGGCGCTTTTTTCGTAAAACGTCCTGAAAAGACCTTTCCCAGCAAGATTTATTGCGCCAATGACCCATTTATCCAATGATAAAAGTGAGCCTGATATGTCCCGTTCAAAGAAAAGCCGCTCGCTGAAAGGCAAGGCCAATATCCGCACCGGAAAAAAAGAAGATTTTAAAAAATGGCGTGAAGAACAGAGCGCCTTAGGCATTGTCGGCCCAAAATCTGCCGCCCATAAGAAGAAAGATAAAAAGCGCAAAGAGCAGGCTGCTAAAAAACTGGCCCGTATGGGTGTGACAAAAGCCGATAGTTAAAAGCAGGTCATCAATTTCTTTTAAATAACAGGATTTTTTACTGTGAAAATTATCAGCTTCAATATCAATGGAATCCGAGCCCGCCTACACCAGATTCAGGCGGTTATTGACCAGCTGCAACCTGATGTCATCGGTCTGCAGGAGATTAAGGTTCACGATGACGCCTTTCCACTAGCAGATATTGAAGCCACAGGTTATCACGTTGAGTTCTACGGCCAGAAAAGCCATTACGGTGTCGCACTGATGTCGAAAAAGAAGCCTGTTGCAGTACGCAAGGGCTTCCCGACAGATGACGAAGATGCCCAACGCCGTATGATTATCGGAGATTATGAGGCTGCCGATGGCTCTGTGGTGACCGTGATGAACGGCTACTTCCCTCAGGGTGAAAACATCAAGCACGAAACAAAATATCCGGCCAAGCGTAAGTTCTATGCGGATCTGCAAAACCTGCTGGAAAGCGAATACAACAAGGATCAACAGGTCGTGGTGATGGGTGACTTTAATATCTCCTCCACAGACTGGGATATCGGTATTGGTGAGCAGAACGCCAAACGCTGGTTACGCACCGGAAAAACCAGCTTCCAGCCGGAAGAGCGTGAATGGTTTGATCGCTTGCTGGGCTGGGGTTTAGTCGACAGCTACCGGGAACAGCATCCGGAAGATAACAGCAAGTTCAGCTGGTTTGATTATCGCAGCAAAGGCTTTGCCGATGACCCCAAGCGTGGACTTCGTATCGATACCTTGCTGCTAACGGACAGCCTGATGCAAAAGTGCACAGATACCGGTATCGACTATGAGATTCGGGCCATGGAAAAACCATCAGATCACTGCCCGGTTTGGGCTGAGTTCAAGTTCTGAAGACAGGCAGAAGCCTAATACTCAGAGCCATAAAAAAAACCTCCACAGGATATCCTGCGGAGGCTTTCTGTGTTCCGACTTCCTATATACAGATGATGGGAAGCCTGCGATTGAACACATAACTATCAGGTAGCTATTAAGTAAGCCGTATTTACAGCTTACCCTCCAGCTCAGGCAGAGCGGCGAACAGATCACCCACCAGACCGTAGTCTGCTACCTGGAAGATCGGTGCTTCTTCATCTTTGTTGATGGCAACGATCACTTTTGAGTCTTTCATGCCAGCCAAGTGCTGGATCGCACCGGAGATGCCCACAGCGATATACAGCTCAGGCGCTACAATCTTACCAGTCTGGCCAACCTGCATATCGTTCGGTACAAAGCCTGCATCAACTGCAGCACGAGATGCACCAACCGCTGCACCCAGCTTGTCAGCAACCTTGTTCAGCAGCTCGAAGTTCTCACCGTTACCCATACCACGACCACCGGAGATCACTACCTTAGCAGCGGTCAGCTCAGGACGATCAGATTTCGCCAGCTCTTCACCAACAAATGCAGATTTACCGGCATCCTGTGCGTTATCCAGAGATTCAACAGTAGCAGAACCATCTGCAGTCACTGCATCAAAGCCCGTACCACGAACCGTGATTACTTTGATCGCATCATCAGACTGAACAGTCGCAATCGCGTTACCGGCGTAGATAGGACGCTTAAAGGTATCGGCAGACTCAACCGTAATAATGTCAGAGATCTGAGCCACATCCAGTAGCGCAGCAACACGCGGCATGATGTTCTTGCCGTTAGACGTTGCCGGTGCCAGAACGTGAGTAAAGTCTTTACCAAGCTCAGCAACCAGCAGAGATACGTTTTCAGCCAGCAGATGCTCATAAGCGGCGTTATCCGCAACAACCACTTTTGCTACGCCGTTCAGCTTTGCAGCCTCTTCAGCAGCTGCGCCACAGTTGCTACCGGCAACCAGTACAGTGATATCACCACCGATCTGCTGAGCCGCTGCAACCGTATTTGCAGTAGCACCCATCAGAGCAGCATTGTTGTGATCAGCTACGACTAAGATACTCATGATCAGATCACCTTCGCTTCGTTTTTCAGTTTTTCTACCAGCTCGTCTACGCTGCCCACTTTAACGCCCGCACTGCGCTCTGCAGGTGGCTCAACTTTTAGGGTCTTCACTTTAGACGCCACATCAACACCCAGATCAGCCGGAGTCTTAACATCCAGTGGCTTACGCTTGGCTTTCATGATATTTGGCAGAGACGCATAGCGTGGCTCATTCAGACGCAGGTCTGTGGTCACGATAGCAGGCAGGTTCAGTGCAACCGTTTGCAGACCGCCATCAATCTCACGGGTTACATTCACTTTTTCGCCATCAACAGCAACTTCAGAAGCAAACGTACCCTGAGGCATACCTGTCAGCGCGCCCAGCATCTGACCGGTCTGGTTGTTATCAGAATCGATAGACTGTTTACCCAGAACCACCAGACCCGGCTGCTCTTCTTCAACCAGCTTAGCCAGAATTTTAGCGACACCCAGAGAGTCTACTTTTTCGTCAGTCTCAACCTGGATTGCACGATCTGCACCCAATGCCAGCGCAGTACGCAACTGCTCCTGAGCGGTTTTAGGGCCAACAGATACAACAACGATCTCTGTTGCGATACCTTTCTCTTTCAGACGAACCGCTTCTTCCACTGCAATCTCGCAGAACGGATTCATCGCCATTTTAACATTGGTCAGATCAACGTCAGAGTTGTCCGCTTTAACACGAATTTTGACGTTGTAGTCAATGACTCGTTTGACAGCAACTAATACCTTCATAAATTCCTCGTTCTTTGTTCTTACATAACTTAACGTGACGAGCTTTAGCCGGCAGGGGCTCTGAAATAAGCTATAAATCCTGCCACATTTTTTTGGCAACACAGCTCAGCACACGGAGGGTTGCAATTAATAGCTGTGCTCCCGGAATTCGTTTCAAACGAGCGTTTGCTGCACTCGCAATCCCATAATGACTATTTTTTGGGTTTAGGTCAAATTCCTTTCTAAACTGACGGGTCACAATTTAGCCGCTATACTTGCTGCACCGCATTAAACACCCAGTTTAATTTATTGACTGTTTTTTCTGTCTTGTCCGGACACCCTGTAATCAGCCTGAGACTTGCCTTCTATTAAAATAAGGGTTGACCAGAAGCAAACGTCCGTTTTAAATGAGACTATAAAATAATTACATGCGCCTTACCGAGTTTACTGCGCCCCCCGGCGCGCAGCTACACAGGCGCACTACGCTGTTTGAGGAGTGTATCGTGGAAAGAGAAGCGATGGAGTTCGATGTTGTAATCGTTGGCGCAGGCCCGGCAGGCCTTTCGGCGGCAATTCGTCTGATGCAACAGGCGAACGACGCCAGTCAGGAGCTTACAGTTTGCGTGGTAGAAAAGGGCTCTGAAGTGGGCGCCCATATTCTGTCCGGTGCTGTTATCGAGCCTACAGCTTTAAACGAACTGATTCCTGACTGGAAAGAGAAAGAAGCACCTCTCTTAACAGCAGTGACTAAAGATCAGGTCGTTATGCTGAAGGACAGTAATAGTGCTAAGACTTTCCCGAATGCTATCGTGCCTAAAAATATGCACAATGATGGTAATTACATCGCCTCTCTGGGTAACGTTTGCCGCTGGCTGGCAACCCAGGCTGAGACGTTAGGCGTTGAGATTTTTCCGGGCTTTGCTGCTGCAGAGCCCCTGATCGAAGATGGTGTCGTTAAAGGTGTTATCACCGGTGACATGGGTGTTGCGGAAGATGGCAGTGAAAAACCTGGCATGTATATGCCCGGCATGGAACTGCGTGCTAAATATACCATTTTCTCTGAAGGTAGCCGTGGCCATTTAGGTAAGCAACTAATCAGTCAATTCAAACTGGATGAAGGTAAAGATGCCCAGCACTACGGCATCGGTATCAAAGAGCTTTGGGATATCGACCCGGCGAAGCACCAACCGGGTCTTGTTGTACATGGCTCCGGCTGGCCACTGACTGAAAACGGCGCCAGCGGTGGTTTCTTCCTTTACCACGCGGAGGACAATCAGGTCGTGGTTGGCCTGATCACTGACCTGAACTATGACAACCCATACCTGAGCCCATTCGATGAATTTCAGCGAATGAAGCACCACCCGGAACTGAAGCAACATCTGGAAGGTGGTAAGCGCGTCTCTTACGGAGCCCGAGCCATCACAAAAGGTGGTTACAACTGCCTGCCTAAAATGACCTTCCCCGGCGGTATTCTGATCGGTTGTGATGCAGGCACCCTGAACTTCTCTAAGATCAAGGGCACCCATACGGCTATGAAATCCGGCATGATTGCCGCAGAAAGCATTTTTGAAACAATCAAAGGTGGTGATGAAGGCGGTCAAGACTTAACAGCTTACACCGCTGCTTGGGAGCAGTCTTGGGCGTTTAAAGAGTTATACGCAACCCGTAACTTCGGCCCGGCAATGCATAAATTCGGCCCTATGCTGGGTGGTGCCTTCAACTTTATCGATCAGAATCTGTTCGGCATTCCAGTGAACCTGCATGACACCCATGAAGATTACGCCATGCTGAAGCCTGCAGCTGACTTTCAGCCAATTGATTATCCGAAGCCGGATGGTGTGCTGAGTTTCGACAAACTGTCTTCTGTGTTCCTGTCGAACACCAACCATGAAGAAGATCAGCCATGTCACCTGAAGCTAAAAGACGACGCCATTCCTCTGCAGGTTAACCTGCCGAAGTGGGCTGAGCCTGCACAGCGTTTCTGCCCTGCTGGTGTTTACGAAGTAGTGAAAGATGAGGAAACCGGTGATGACCGTTTCCAGATCAACTCACAGAACTGCGTACACTGTAAAACCTGTGATATTAAAGACCCTTCCCAGAACATCACCTGGGTAACACCGGAAGGTGCCGGTGGTCCGAACTATCCAAATATGTAACAGGGCCAAATTGTACGAGAGTGTTATTCCGCAATGATAACCTTGCGGGATAACAAAAAAGGGAAGCGCTGCTTCCCTTTTTTATTGGCCGAAACTCTGGCGTAACAAATTACCCATAAGCAAGGGAAAGGCCTTGCTCAACTCTGCCTCAAGCCTTGGAATCTCAATAAAAGCTTCGGCCAACTTGTTTTCTCGTCGCATCCGCTGTGACATACCTGCCAATGACCGGCGTATGTGATCAGCCTTTGCATAAGAAACCAGCCAGTCATTTTTTACCATATAGCGCACCATATGCTGCATAGAATCGGGCTGCAGATCACGGTATCGGGTCAGAAGCTGATATTGGTGAGACGCAAACACCGACAGAGGTAGATCAGAATAGGCTACCCATGAGCGGGCCAGATGATAGTCCCAGGCCATATCCAGAACGATACCAGCATAGCGGCGATACTCTTTAGAAAACTGCTCCCGCAGCTCGCTGACAAGGGGTGAATGATCAACCGTATGGTCAATAAAGCGGTGGTAACGGATGCCAGCCAGCAACTCTTCTGCAAGAAGATCCGAGTGACCCAGGGGTAGAAAGTCCAGCACTCTATCTACCGGGCCCTTGATATGATCCGCCATCAGATTACCTAAGCGGAAGGCCTCTCCCTTCTCGCGGGCAAGAAAAGCGTGTGCCAGATAATTCACCTCAATAAGCCCTCGTTATCTAGCCGACAAGGCGTCTGATCGGCGCTTTATCCGCCAACAACACTTTAGTGCCCTGACCAAATCGTACCGTGATTCGGGTTTGAGCTCCGGGCTCAATATGGGTTAACTCTCCGCGACCAAAAACGTCATGCTCTATCTGATCACCAATACGGTAGAAGGTGCTCTGCTCCGCCCTAGAGGACAAATGCCTCTGAGGCAGCACAGATTCATTTTTCTGAACGGGGCGGGCACTCACTTTGACACCTGCAAGACCACAGGCTGACAGATATTGCTGAACCAGTCCGACATTCTCTACCCTAAGTTCTGCATTATTAGGGAGATTAGGTATAAGACTGCCAGCAACAAGACGGCTGTCTTCCAGATTCATCTCAGTAACAAAGCGACTAGGACGTTTTTTACGCTCTTCAGATAGCCCATGGTCAGTCAATAACCAAAGCGTCTCCCGGGCTCGGGTCATTGCGACGTAGAAAAGACGCCGCTCACTTTCCTCGGCTTTTTCATCGAAATCTGTAACGTTCTGATAGCACGGAAAACTCCCCTCTGTCAGGCCTGCAAGTACCACATGGAGCCACTCCAGGCCTTTGGCACCATGCACAGTAGTAATCGTGACGGCATCACCATGATGACTCTGACTGGCACCAGATTGCTTCTGCAGCTCAATATGATTCAACAACTGAGAAACATTCATTCTCTGCTGCCGGATATAGTTCACCAGTGCCTGCAAGGTTTGTTTACGCTCCTGCGCCTGGTCCTTAGTTGCCGCTGCCTTATCAATCAGATCATAAGCATCAGTATCCTGGAGCACACGAATCGCCAAAGGGCCGACGGGCTGATCAGCAGGCTGGCGCTGCAGTTCCAGAAGTAGTTCCAGGCGTTTTTTCAGACGTTTTGCGGTATAGGGTTTCAGATCCATGCCTGAAACAATTGAATCAGGGCTTAAGCCATAACGCTCTACCTGTTGTTGAACCGCCTGCTGCTCACCTTGACTGAGAAACAAAGGTGGAAAGCTAAGCATCTGCCCAAGTGCTTCTGAACCAATCGCCGCATTGGCTTCACCTGCTGCTAATTGCAGATAGGACAAAAACTGGCTTATCAATGGCTGATTAAAAACAAAGTGCCCCTGCTGATGCAGGCGAAACGGAATCTGCTGCTGCAAAAATACCAACTGAATCGGCATACTTAATGCCCAGCTTCTGACCAGAACAGCAACATTCACCGCTCCGGATCGCTCCAGTACAGGCTGGAGATGACTCACCAACTGATTGAGCTCTGGCAAAACCTCAATCTGAGTATCCTGATGCTCTGAGGTAGCTAAGCAGAGGCCAGCATCCCGGTTTTTGTTACGGCCAATCAGATGGTTGGCGGCCAGCGCCAGCGTCGCCCCATAACGAAATGAGTAAGACAGCGGATAACTTACCGGTTGCTGAAATTGCCGGGCAAAATCCCGCAGCATAAATTCCGGGCGGGCACCGCGCCATTCGTAGATGCACTGATCAACATCACCGACCACCATCACCCGGGCTCGCTCCCCCGCAAGAATACTGAGCAGGAATTGTTGAATGCTGTTGATATCCTGATACTCATCAACAATGACATGATCAAGATGGTTACTGATACGTGTCTCCAGCTCCGGCCGAGCCAAAACTGCCATAGCAGGTCGGTAGAGCAAGTCAGAGAAAGTCATGACACCCTCTCTGGCCAGAATCTGCTCCAACTGCTCAAACGCTTCGATGAAATACTTCTGATCATCCGGCAAACCGAGCAACCGGAACTGATCTTTTGGTGTTTCCAGATCAGCTTTTACACGCTCAACAAACTGCATAAAAGCTTCAAGATGATCCTTATCCAGAGCCTTACGCCGAGTAGCCTGGTCCGCACTGGGTAACGCCAGGGTAATCCCCTGTCGAACCAATTTCTCGTAGGGCCAACCCTCTCGCACGAGATGCCGGGGCTGCAGCACGCCCCAGCGCACAAGACTTTCACAAAGCTTATGGCCGATCGAGTGAAAAGTTCTGATATCGGGTCTGGGGTAATGTACCTGCTGACGCTGATATTCCTTTTGCAGCTTAGTTTCAAAATCGACCCGGGCTGAGCGGTTATACATAAGAACCAGTACCCTGCGGGGTTCGTAGCCCTGAGCAAGCAGAAAAAGAACCCGGTGCACCAAGGTTGTGGTTTTACCAGAGCCTGCTACAGCCATTACACGGGCATGCTGATTACCGTGGTGCACCACACGCTGCTGTTGCGCTGTCAGGTGCAGAGGTGCAGAAAAAATATTGACCGGTTCAGACTGTACAGATTGGGACACAGGATCTCTCAAAACTTAACTCTCAGGCTTGAAAGGAGAAGTGCCTGAGTCAGAAAACAGATATTCCGATAAACCCTGCAACTGTTCGCAGGGATCATCGGGCAAAAACACTGCAGAAAACTATTCCGGCAACTCGCCTAATGACCAATAGCGGCCATCACTATTAAGGCCAAGATAAGTCTTTCCATCAGCCTCGAATGGCTCCGCTTCTTCAATCAGCTGATAGAAGAGGTTTCTGTGTAGCCGCCCCATAAGACCTGCCCGTACATGCAGATAGGGTTCCGGCTCTCCGGATTCAGTAACCGAGACTGTCAGAGGGTGTGCTTCGTCTAAAAGTACCTCATCGCCCACATTGGTGACAAAACGGAGTTTATTTTCAAACGGTTCAAGCTGCTGATTAATAATGAAAGGCACATCATCTACCTGAATCCCCACCTTCTCAACAGGCGTCACCAGAAAATAGCGGTCATCCTCCCGCTTTAAGATAGTCGAGAACATACGTACCAATGCAGCCCTACCGATTGGCGACCCCATATAAAACCACTGTCCATCTTTAGCGATACGCATGTCGATATCACCACAAGATTCAGGGTTCCATTTATCGATCGGAGGAAGGCCTTTTTCCCCACTGTTTTTATCGATGTGCTGAGCCAATTGTGCCGGTGAAAAACTGCCGGATAACATACCCTATCTCCCATAATTTCATATTACTATTTTAACCCAGCGACAGAGAAAATGCTGTGACTAATGAGGAACCATAGACCTAAATGAAGCTGCAGAAAAAACCATAAAAAATGAGCGGATTAACGGGGCTCTTAGTTTAAAACCATAGGAAAGGTTTAATATAATCTAACGCGGACACACACAACCCACAGACATAAAAAAAGCAGCCGAAGCTGCTTTTTTGTTCATCGCAAAAAAACTGAGCGATGCATATACGAGGAAATCACCTCATATAAGTGTTAAATCAGGAAACCTTCCAGCTCTGTACAGTTTCTTTACCGTACTTCTGAATCCATTCCTGATAATCCTTCTGACGACCACCCCGAACAGTGATCTCCTCACCGGTCTGGGGGTTTTTATAAACACTTGGAGTACGCTTACGACGTGACTTGCCAGACTCAGCAGTATCTTCACTTGCACCAAACAGAGCAAGCAATTCAGATTCAGACTTATCAAACTGTTTCAGTACTTCTTCAACAGCCGTTTTAAAAGCCAGTTCCTGTTTCAGCTCCTGCTTTTCTTCCATCGCCTGCAGTTCTTCCTGCAGCTGACGCATCAGACGCTCTTTCTCACGGTATTTATTAATAATAGACATAATAACTCTCTTGTTACATAAAGGTGCTGTGGGGGGAAACAGAAGTTCTTAGCTCAGGCAGGTCTGCTGCACTACGTTCTCAGGTAAAAACACCATCAAAGATGGGTATGGTTTGTAGATGGATACGTGTGCAAATTTTTATGATCATCTAGGCCAATCATATTTTCAGATCAGGCTAGAGTAAAAAATCTTTTGAAGACCTTTTCAAATTTCCTAAACAAGAAGCTTTAATGCCGGTAATACTAATATCAGATATTTGGAATTACAAGACATATAAACTCTTAAGTTATACCAGAAAATTTAACAAGGATTACCTGATTAAATTATTAAACCCAAAAGGGGGAGTAGTTAAATATTTTTTACAGCAATACCTGAAAAACCACCATCAAGCTCAAGTGCTTTCTCAACCTTCTATAATAAGACGGATTTATCACACCCCAGAATGCCTTTCAGCACTAACTGGTTAGAAATATGATCCGAACGAAAGACCGTAGATGTCAGGTTTAGTTCAGAGATAAATTGATGCATCTCTTGCAACAACCCTTGGCTGTCCAGTTCAGCGAAATTATCTCCAAAAGCTTCAACAAACCTCTGCCTTCCGCGATGGAAGGTTAAAACCAATATTGACAGATAGTCTGGCTGCACCCTATTAACCAACTTTGCAGAGTTTACTGCATGCTGCTCTGATAACATCTGCCCGCCCAAACCATTAAGCACCATTACAGATGTTTTAATCCCTGCCTGCTTTATCTTCTGTAGCGCAGAATATGTCGTCTCTGCTGTTTCACCTTTTTTAATTCGAGTTAATACTTCATTATCACCGGACTCAACGCCTACATAGAGTATTGATAAACCGTTATTTTTTAACTCAGTTAATTCTTCAACACTTTTTCGGGCTATATTTCGTGGCAAGCAGTAGGCACTAATACGCCGTAGCTCAGGGAATGCATGGTTAAGGGCTTTCAGAACTGTCAATAAGCGACGAAAAGATAGCGTCATTGCATCACCATCTGCCAAAAAAACACGACTGACGCCTACAAGCTGCTCACCGGCCCGTTGAATATCCGCCAGGACATCAGGTTCCTTCCGGACCGAGAATTTCTTTTGAGCATCGGTATACATGCTACAGAAACTGCAATGATTCCAGCTGCAACCATTGGTTACCGGTAGGATAAAAGATTTGGCCTCACTGGGAGGCCGGTACACGGGGTCAATATATTGCACAGGAAAATCATTAAATGTCATGACTCCTCTCTATTGCGCCCTCGTTGACCGCGATTCCCCATGCGCACACCGATCTCCATCAGGAAGGTAAAGAATTCATCTTTATCCTGAATCACTTCCCTGAAAAAGCGCGACTGGTACAAAGCTGCAGCGCCATGTACCAACGCCCAATGGGCGCAGTAATGGAAGTAAGATGGCACATCTTCCAGTTTATTCTCATCAATGCGGGCGGTAATCAAATCCGTCAGACTTTCAAGGTTACGGGCCCGGAAATTATGCAGCTCATCCAGCATGTCAGTATCGCCCGAAGACTTAGTTAGCTTCTCTTCCAACCTGGAGAACAACAGATATTTACCGGGGTCTTGCATACGGAATTCAAAATAGGCCCGTGACAAAGCCTCTTTGTCTTCAGATATTTTGGGGGACTGAAACAGGTCAGCCAGATCTTTCTCATAATCCAGCATCAAGCGCAGATAAATCTCAGACTTACTACGGAAATGCTTGTAGATCGTACCTTTGCCAATACCAACGTGGTCTGCAATCATTTCGACGGTAACGCGATCTTCTCCATGCTCCATAAATAACTCAAGAGCAGCATCGAGAATATTAGCTTCGCGCTGACGAAATTCCTGCACTTTACGGGCTTGTTTTTCCACTGCGGATAAGGTCATAACATTTACTGCCTAACAAATATGAACCTGTTTAGTTATCAATATCAAAGCTTAGTGAAGATACTGACACCTGCTGGCGCAACCCCCTATGTTGCGCCGCACACAATACCATTTCACACTTAATTTGACCAGATTCTTTTTTTCAGTCACATTCTGATATTTGTCAGTATAGAACTAAAAAACCCTGCAACGTGTAGAGGCCACAGGGTTAATCATCAAAAAAACGGGCATCCGAAATCTATAATATAAGCCAAAACAGGATGCTACATATCAAGCTCTAATCAGAGCCTCTTCCCAGCGGGATATAGATCAGCTTTGGATGAATATCTACTGCGGGGTTCATTACATGAACTCCGCCAGCCTCCTTAACACAGCGTAGACTATCCATGCTGATATCAGAGAACACAAGTTCACTCTGATGATCCCGAATCATCAGCTGGCCACAATTATTAAAAAAAACCCGGGCATCCGTAACATTAAGCTCCGGACTGATTTTAGGTAGTAAGACACGATTGAATGCGCGGCGGGCAATAAGCTCAAACTGTTCGACCTGGTATGTTTTCATGTCGATTTCTCCGTGTTTTTTTATAGTCATTTTCACGTCATAAATTCAGTATATGCTTATCCGGCTCAGCCAATGTGACGCTTTAATGAATTCTCCCCCTCCTCAGGTCCAGAACTTGATCCTGGTCATCATTCAGGACTATGGGCATCTTGTCTTTGCCCCTCCGGCTTCATCTCTCAGCAATTGGCTACTCTGACAGAGACCCATAAATAGCCTACTCTTATTAAAAGGAATATTTCCAAATATGAACAATCACATGAGATAGCAATCGCGGAGGATCCTGCGATGAAAATAACAAAAATGACACGACCAATTGTTAACTGGCTTACACAACACAGGCCCGCACCTGAATTTCCTATGTCGGATTTTGAGCGCATCCGATATGAGGTTCGCTCCTGTGATGTACTGTTGGTGGAAGGCCGCTCTAGGGTTAGCGATGTGATTAAAATGATCACTCAAAGCCCTTGGTCCCATGCTGCACTGTATCTCGGACGCCTGCACGATATTGAAGACCCTGAACTCAGAAATACGTTGAGCGAGCTCTTTCCCTTTTCACCGGATACCCAGCTGATTGTTGAATCTGAGTTGGGCATGGGTACGATCATTCGGGATTTAGCAAGTTACAAGGAAGACCATATTCGTATTTGCCGCCCCAGAGGGTTAAGCCACAAAGATAGCCAACAGATGATTCATTACGCCATTAGTCAACTGGGTAAAGAGTATGATGTTCGTCAGATCCTCGATCTGGCACGCTTTCTTTTTCCCTGGTGGATTATGCCTCGGCGCTGGCGTTCATCACTCTTTCAGCACAATGCGGGGAAGGCTACTAAAACAGTTTGCTCGACCATGATTGCTGAAGCGTTTGGCTTTATCCAGTTCCCGATTCTCCCTCTGGTCAAAAAGAGTGGTGACTTAGGATTTCAGCTATTCAGGAGAAACCCCAAGCTATGCACCCCAAGAGATTTTGACTACTCACCTTACTTTGAGATCATCAAATACCCTTTTATGGACTTTTCGGAACATGCCGATTACAGACTATTACCCTGGCACGGTAAAGGTGTTCTGGATAGCCAGGAGCAGTCCATGTATGTCTACCCTGAAGGTCAAACCAGTGATGAACCCCTGCCAGATAGCATGAAGAAAAAGCAAAGAACAAAAAAAACACCTTTTGTCCCCTGGACATCACCTCAGAGTGATACTGACTTTTACGAGGGCAGCAATGGCCACCTATCCGCATCAGGCTCCGCTCATGATAAATAAAAAAATGGCCAGATCGCATCTGGCCATTCAGTTATAAACAAAGCACTCTGTCATTAGTCACCGTTGCTAAAGACAGTCATATCATTGCTCCGCAACAGCTTTAGGTACAGCCCCCTTAAACAAGCGAAAGAAATTAGCAGTCGTCTGCATCGCAAGCTCGTCATAAGAAATACCACGCTGCTCCGCAATAAATTCTGCTACATCACGGACATACTGTGGCTCACATTTTTTGCCCCGATGCGGAACCGGTGCCAGATAAGGTGAGTCCGTTTCCACCAGTAGAGAGTCCAGGGGAATTTTTGCTGCCACTTCCTGTACCTGATCAGCATTGCGGAAGGTAACAATGCCGGAAATAGAGACATAGTAACCCAGGGCAATACCACGGCGCGCCATATCAAGGTCTTCGGTAAAGCAGTGTAGTACACCACCAGCGTCCGGCCCATATTGCTCCAGCATATCCAATGTATCTTCTTTTGCATCCCGGGTATGAATAATTACAGGTTTATTCACTTTCTGGGCAGCAAGAAGGTGACGTTTAAAGCGCTCTTTCTGTAAATCTTTCGTGTCAGGCGCATAGTGATAATCCAGGCCCGTCTCACCCACAGCTACAATCAGTTCATCTTCTGCCTCTTTTACCAGCTCTTCAACCGTTGGCTCATGTGGCAGATCCTGTAACGGATGAACGCCAGCTGATGCGAAAACAGAAGGATATTGACGGGCTAGGTCTTTCAGGCCAGCCACATCATCAAGGGTTACGCTAACCGCCAGAAAGTGACTAACCCCCCGATCATGGGCCGCGTTAAGAGCCTGATTAAGATCACCTTCATAGGGGGTCAGATCAAGGCGGTCAAGATGACAATGTGAATCGATCAGGTACATAAATATCCTAAACAGCTTAAATTCTATGGGTATAAATAAAACAACACTAAGATGTCATGGATGACAGCAGGTGTTGTGAGTACTCAAAACGTATGAGTTGGGTGCTCAGAGTCAAGTTGATCAGACAAATAGTGCTCAATCTTATCCCTCAATAAAGCATGCTCCTCTGTAAACTGAACACCAATACCAGCGACACGCTGACCATGAGCCCTCTCAGGGGTAATCCAAACCACATGAGCCTGAACCGGAATTGTCTCGGGTTCATCCATCAGGTTAAGCATCAGTGATAAAGTCTGTCCAAGGCGGAAATTACTCCGGGTTGGCAGAAATAAACCCCCATGGTGCAAGAAAGGCATATATGCTTTATAAAGCTCTTCTTTCCTATCAAGATTTACTACAGCTGCTTTTGGCCGGACTTTATTATTCCCTGTTACCTGCTTCATCGTCTGATACTCCTTTATCACACACACCGCTTACCTCAGGGGTAAACAGCATCAGCCTTATTACCCTCTGTATCTGTAAATTCTGCCAAATATTATAATAGCATCTTGTCGACCCACCGAATAAGCAGTGCTTCCATCGCTAATTGGATATTAGGGTTTGCACCGGACAGCAACTGGGTACGTAGGTGTCCAACCTCCTGAAATAACAGGCGGGCCTTTTCCAGATCAGATGAATGCTGCCACTGACGGTAGAGAGGGAGCATATCCGGAAATGACAGATCAGACTCTTCCTGAGTCACCATCCAGCGGCACCAGTCATTCAACCACTGCTGCATCCAACGCAACGTCCACTGCAGATTACCTTCTGTGAAACCAGGGGCCAACTCTACAGGATCACCGCCGCGAGTCAGATTTTCCATGGCGAAGAAAAGCTTATCCCGCTGTTTGTGCAACGCTTCATCCGCCAATTCCTGAGCAAGCAGAGGGTTACCCTGAGCCATTCTCAGTAATTTTTCAGCATGCAAAGCAGCATGACTGGAAAGATGACTACCCAGCCAGTCTAACGCTAACCCTTTATCAGGAACCGGTAACGAAAACTGCTGACAACGGCTTTTGACCGTTGCCATCACAGCGTTCAGCCTGTGACTCAGTAAAATAAAGAGCACATTATCACCAGGCTCTTCCAGGTTTTTCAGTAGCGCATTAGCCGCATTGATATTCATTGCATCAGCTGGCTGCAGAATAACCACCCGAAAACCACCCTGTTGAGCCGTTTTATTGGCAAAGGACTGTAGTTTACGAATCTGCTCAATTTTGATTTGCTTTCCTTCACTCTCCGGCATCACTTCCATCAAGTCAGGATGAGTATCGGCATAAAACAGAGCGCAGGACGCGCAGTTACCACAAGCAGTCGCCCCAGGTTGACGGCATAAAAGATAAGCAGCCACCGCCCTAGCCAGATGATACTTACCAATACCCTGAGCACCTGCCAACAGAAGCGCATGGGGCAAACGGCCGGAACGGTGCTGCTCTGTGAGCTGATTCCAGTAATCCTGCTGCCAGACAAAAGGGATGAGAGGTGAGTCTTTAACAAGCTCTGTCATGGATGTTCCAAAATAGGCAGTTATCGAAAGTTAGCTTAGAAGACTTGAAGCGATCAACTACCTGACTGAAAGAAACACTGGAGCACATCAGCAATATCCTGCTGAACTCGCTCCAGAGTTTGGCCTGCATCAATCACAGCAAAGCGTTCCGGCTCAGCCTTAGCTCGGGTCAGATAACCCTGTCGCACCCGATCAAAAAATTGAGCCTGCTCCTGCTCAAACCGATCAGTCGTGCCACGCTTATTCATCCTCTGGCGGGCAACTTCTGTCGACAGGTCCAGTAAAATAGTCAGGTCTGGACGTACCGTTTCCTGTACTAGCTGTTCCAGTTGAGCTATCCAGTCGAGATTCAGGCCTCGAGCATACCCTTGATAGGCGTAGGTCGCATCGGTAAAACGGTCTGATACCACACACCTGCCGCGGGCAAGCTCTGGCAGGATTTTTTCATCCAAATGCTGAGCCCGGGCGGCAAACATCAATAGGAGTTCAGCTTTTTCACTGACTTTCTCATCCCGTTGATTCAGTAGTAGCTCACGTATCTCTTCAGCCATTGGCGTGCCACCTGGCTCACGGGTCATTAGTGGCTGGAGGCCATTTTTTTCAAGCCATTGCTGTACAAAAGTCAGATTAGTGCTTTTACCAACACCTTCTGAGCCCTCTAAAGTAATAAAACAGCCCTGTTTTCGGTTATTTGTTATCAAGGTCATGATCAATTCCACCAAGTCAAACCGGTTTGCTCAAATTTATTGCTGAGTCTCAGGGGATGACTGATAATTCTGTTTACGTTTATAAATCTGGTAGTAACGCACCGCTTTATTATGTTCCTGCAATGTCTTGCTGAATTTGTGACTACCATCACCACGGGCAACAAAATAAAGGTCTCCCTCTTTCAGAGGGTTCAGGGCTGCATGAATCGCATCACGCCCTGGAAGAGCGATAGGCGTTGGCGGTAAGCCATTGATTCGATATGTATTATAAGCTGTTTTCTCTTTCAAGTGGCTCCGGGTAATATTGCCCTGATAACGCTCACCCAGACCGTAAATAACAGTCGGGTCGGTTTGCAGCCGCATGCGCTTCTCCAGACGTTGAACAAAAACACCGGCAATACGAGAACGCTCCTCTGGCACCCCTGTCTCTTTCTCAACAATAGATGCCATAATCAGCGCTTCGTAGGCATTATTGTAGGGCAACGCGGCATGGTCAGCTTTCTGCCACTCTTCATTCAAAACCCGGCCCATTTTTTCATAAGCGAGTTTAAGAATCTGCAGATCAGTCATGCCTTTGTGGTATTGATACGTATCAGGAAAAAAACGTCCTTCATGGTGCTCTACATCACTGGCGGGCTTGCCGGAAACCCATTGCATAATGTCTGTGGTACTCATGTCACGGGTTCTAACCGTTAGTTTTTCCTGTTGCTGCAAAAGCTGCAGAGCCTCCGAAAAGTTTAAACCTTCCGGCAGCGTCACTTGGTATTGAACCGTTTTGCCAGACGTCAGTAAGCCCATGAGTTCATAGGCACTGATACCAGCAGGAATCCGGTACTCTCCTGCTTTTAGTTGACCTTTTTCGGGATTAATTTTCAGCCAGATTTTCAGTGGCCAGGTTTCCGGTAAAATACCCTCAGCATGGAACTCCGCCATCACATGGTTAGCGCCAGAGCCAGACTTTACGTCATAAACCATAGGCTCAGAGAGCGGTAACGGCTGTTGTAAAAGCTGCTTCCAATATACAAAAAAAAGCAGAGGTATAAGAACAGCAAACCCCGCAAGCGCTGCAATAACCCGACGATTCAGAAAAAACATATTTATTCCTTAAACAAATTACCGGCAGAGCTCCGGCATCACAAATATCTCACCTGGCACAGAGGTCGGTTAACCCGAAGAATTTCAAAGCAAAACAGCTCACACAATCGGTAATTTCATAGCAGGATGAAAGGCACCGATCAACGCCTTAATCACAGAATGCTCAGCAGAATGCCAGGACTGAATCAATCCACCATGTTCATCATACCAGTGTGACAAGGGTATAATTCCACGAACACTGTTACAAATAAACGCTGACTCAGCCTGCAACAGATCCGAAGCACTTAACGCCGGCATTTCACAGGGTATGGTCAACGCACCTGAACTAGCAGATACCTGCTCCAGAATAGCATCACGCATCACCCCTCTAACCCCACAAAGGTTCAATTTCGGAGTTAAAAGCCTGTCTTCGTGTACCAGAAAAATATTAGCCATTGTCGCTTCAACCAGATAGCCTGAACGGCTGAACATCAGACCTTCAAAGTATTCGTCCCGCCATTCCTTGCGCGCCATCACCTGCTCAAGCCGGTTCAAATGCTTCATTCCTGCTAACGCAGGCTGCTCTGCCAGTTGTAGATGACAGCTTCGTACACTGACACCTGCTGCATAATGTTCAGAATCGGTTTCTGGCAGAGGAAAGCCCTGAAGACTCCACTGGCTATCAGGGCTATCAGGGCACCGGTAACCCCGGCCTCCACTCCCCCGGGTCACCATAAGCTTGGCGACCCCATCACCTCCATCAACAACCCCGGCAATAGCTCTTATCAGCTGCTCTTCAGACAGAGGTAGAGGGATATCAAGTCGTTGCAGAGAATATTTCAAACGTTGCCAGTGTCGGTTAAATAGTCCGACACGCCCTCCAATAACCCTGAAGGTTTCAAACACACCATCGCCATAAGCAAGGCCACGATCGGTGACCGGCCATGAAGTCTGTGCAACACCATTTACCAGAGTTTGAAATGCCATAGGGAAGGCTCAATAGCAAAAGACAGAGATAAAAAAGGGCCCATCGGGCCCTTTTATATACAGCGGCACAGGATCCAGAGTCCTGCTACACCTTAGAAAATAGCAATGAACCGTTGGTTCCGCCAAAGCCAAAGGAGTTAGACAGCGCATGCTCAACCTTCATATCACGAGCCGTATGCGGCACGTAATCCAGATTACAGCCTTCAGCCGGATTTTCCAGGTTGATGGTTGGTGGAGCAACCTGATCCCGAATCGCCAGAATGGAGAACACCGCTTCAACCGCACCGGCAGCTCCCAGAAGGTGGCCGATCATAGACTTAGTGGAACTGACCGCAACACTCTTAGCAGCATCACCCATCACTTTCTCAACAGCACGACTTTCCGCAACATCACCAGCAGGAGTCGATGTGCCATGGGCATTAATGTAATCCAGCTGCTCAGGGTTCAGACCTGCATCTTTAACAGCATTTGCCATGGATGCCGCAGCACCACGACCATCTTCCGGTGGAGACGTCATATGGTAAGCATCATCGCTCATACCGAAGCCGGTCAGCTCAGCGTAGATGGTAGCGCCACGGGCTTTTGCATGTTCATACTCTTCCAATACGAGCACGCCAGCACCGTCAGACAATACAAAGCCATCACGGTCAGCATCCCATGGACGGCTGGCTGTCTCAGGCGAGTCATTGCGGGTCGATAGTGCTCGTGCGGCTGCAAAACCACCCAACCCAAGAGGCGTAGTTGCCATTTCAGCGCCACCGGCAACCATAACATCCGCATCGCCGTAAGCGATGGTGCGCGCAGAGTAGCCGATGTTGTGAGTACCTGTTGTACATGCGGTGGTAATCGCAATATTAGGCCCCTGAAAGCCAAACCGAATCGCTAAGTTACCAGAAATCATATTGATAATACTGCCCGGTACAAAGAACGGTGAAATCTTACGAGGTCCCTTTGCCTGCAGGTTATTATGGTTCGCCTCAATCATTGGCAAACCACCAATACCAGAACCAATGGCAACACCGATACGGGACGCATTTTCTTCTGTGCATTCCAAGCCAGCATCATCTACCGCCTGAATCGCGGCTGCCATACCATACTGGATAAAAGTATCCATTTTGCGGGCATCTTTTGCAGGCATGTATTCGGAGACATCGAAGCCCTTAACTGAGCCACCAAACTGGGTGCTGAAACCCGTTGTATCAAAGTGCTCAATTGGCGCGATACCGCTTTTACCAGCCAGAATACCGTCCCAGCTCTCTTTTACACTATTACCGAGGGGCGTGATCAAGCCCAGGCCAGTAACAACGACCCTTCTGCGAGGCATTATGCTTCCTCCAAATACGCTAAAAAACTACCGGGGCATGTCATCTATTTTACTTACAAAAAAATCATACCCGGCAATAAAAAAGAAAAGCCGCCCCTGCTAGGCAGAAAGCGGCTTCTTTGTAGTCAGTCTAGGACTGAATACTCACTCGATCTTACTGGTGAGAAACTACGTAGTCGATTGCTTCCTGAACGGTCGTAATCTTCTCAGCTTCTTCATCAGGAATCTCTGTCTCAAACTCTTCTTCCAGAGCCATTACCAGCTCAACGGTGTCCAGAGAGTCTGCACCCAGATCGTCAACGAAAGAAGATGCATTGGTGATTTCTTCTTCTTTAACACCCAGCTGCTCACTTACGATCTTTTTTACACGCTCTTCGATAGTGCTCATAACTTAAAATTTCTCCTGTGGGTACAAATATCCGAACAGCAATAAAAGCTGATCGGTATTTTATAGAGGGTTACTGAGTGGCGCAATAGCTACCAGCCAACAACCGGCTTTAGCGCATATTCATGCCGCCATTAACTTGCAGAGTTTCACCAGTGATGTAACTCGCACCTTCACTCGCCAGGAAAGCGACAGCATTCGCAATCTCTTCTGGCTGGCCCAGACGGGCCAGAGGAATCTGTGTCAGCAGCGCTTTATGCTGCTCTTCAGGTAATGCATGGGTCATATCCGTAGCAATAAATCCGGGGGCAACCGCATTCACCGTGATATTACGTGAAGCTACTTCACGGGCCATTGCCCGGGTAAAGCCTTCCATGCCAGCCTTTGCTGCAGCATAGTTGCTCTGTCCCATATTGCCCATTGTGGCCACTACAGAACTGATATTTACAATGCGACCCCAACGAGCTTTTGTCATGCCACGCATCGTTGCTTTAGCGATACGGTAAACAGACTTAAGGTTGGTATCAATAACAGAATCCCACTCATCTTCCTTCATACGCATCAGCAGATTATCTTGTGTGATACCTGCATTATTGATGACGATCAAAGGAGCGCTGAATTCTTCAGTAATCGCTTTAATAACAGAGTCCACAGACTCCTGAGAGGTAACGTTAAGAACGTAACCCTTTCCTTGATAGCCTTGCTCCGCAAGCCCTTCGGAAATACTTTGTGCACCAGATTCAGAAGTGGCCGTACCCACAACGATGGCACCCATTTTACCCAGAGCGTAAGCAGTTGCACGGCCGATACCACGACTTGCACCTGTTACCAGGGCCACTTTTCCTTCAATACTCATCTGATTCTCCGTAGGAGTAAATTTAGGCACCCTTTACCAACTCAAGGGTAGACGTTAATGACTCTGGATCATTCACCGCCAGAACTTTCAGACTACGCTGAATTTTCTTATTAAGACCTGCAAGCACTTTACCCGGACCACACTCAACGGTGATCTCTGCACCCTGCTCAATCATATGTTCAACACAGGAGACCCAACGAACCGGACTATAAAGCTGAGCCAACAGGTTTTCGCGAATGGTATCTACATTGCTATGGGGTTGGCCATCAACATTGTGAACAACCGGAATACGCGGCTCTTCAATCGTAATTTTATCCAGCTCTGCAGCCAGCAGATCTGCCGCAGGCTTCATCAGATCACAGTGGGACGGAACACTCACCGGCAGAGGTACAACCCGCTTGGCACCCAACTCCTGACACTTAGCACCGGCACGTTCAACTGCTGCCGTGCTGCCTGCAATCACAACCTGACCAGGGCAGTTATAGTTAACCGGTGCCACAACAGCGCCTTCGGCTGCAGCCTGACAAGCTTCTTCAACTTTATCATCCGCCAAACCCAGGATAGCAGCCATGGCACCTGTACCCTCGGGTACAGCTTGCTGCATAAATTCACCACGCAGCTTAACCAGTCGGACAGCGTCAGCAAAACTCATGGCTCCCGCACAAACCAAAGCACTGTATTCACCCAAGCTATGACCGGAAACCATCGCTGGACGAGGGCCTTCCAATTCTTGCCATACACGCCAGATCGCAACACTGGCGGTCAGAATGGCCGGTTGTGTTTTGTCTGTCTGGTTTAATGACTCTGCAGGACCTTCCTGCACTAACTGCCAGAGGTCATAACCTAAAATTTGTGAGGCTTCTTCAAATGTCGTGCGAACTACCGCATAACGATCAGCCAGTTCACTCAGCATGCCTACTGCCTGCGAACCCTGTCCAGGAAAAACAAAAGCCAGGGACTGTGTCATAGCAAACCCTTTACACTGTTTATTATTAATCAGAACCCAGCCTTACAAATAAACAGCAAGCTGGATCCTTTGTGATCCTTGCGCTTTACCCTTTGAAACACCGGGCAAAGCCTTAGTCTGCCCACTCAGGCCAGAATAGCGCGCGATTATAGCACAGCAAAAAAAAAATCGAGGCCAAATTTACAAACTCGTGCCAGCGCCACTATTTGCTACCTTATCGCCGACCCGCTCACAAAGCCCTGATCGCACGGCATGAGTGGCATGGAGAATAGAGCGATAAAAACCTTCAACTTCTGCGGCACCATGGCTTTTCACCACAACCCCTTGCAGACCAAGCAAAACGGCACCATTGTATCGCTCAGGGTTAAGGGATCGCTTAATACTTTTCAGCACAGGCCTAACAAGAACACTCACCACCCTTCCGTAAAGAGTACTCTTGAATCCTTGCCGAATCTGCTGGAACAGGAAGCGCACCACACCCTCACTGGTTTTTAGTGCCGTATTACCGGAGACGCCATCACAAACAATTACATCCACCTGACCAGAGAAAATATCACTACCTTCAATAAAGCCTTCATAACGAATAGCCGTAGAGGTGGCCATAATATCTGCCGCATCACGCACCAACTCTGTGCCCTTGAGTTCTTCTTCGCCGACATTGAGCAAACCAACCGACGGGGATACCTTACTCTGCATAACCTCAGCCATAGCGCTACCCATTAAAGCAAACTGGTACAAATCATCAGCATCACACCCCAGGTTTGCCCCCAAATCTAACATCAGGCACTCACCACCATTAACAGGCAGCTGACTGCAGATCGCCGGGCGACTCACCCCAGGGTACATTTTCAGCAAATAACGACTGATCACGGCTAACGCCCCGGTATTACCGGCACTGACACACGCATCTGCTTCCTGATCGGCAACAGCCTGAACAGCCAGATGAATCGACGAGCCTTTCTGATGACGCAGTGCATGCTTGGCACTATCTCCCATAGCTACAGATATATCAGAATGACGAAACTGAATCCGGTTAAGCAGCGGGGATTTTTCAGGAAGAAGAGGTCGGATCTTATTAAGATCGCCAACCAGGAGCACGGAGAGAGAAGGATCTTTATTAAGCGCTCGGAGCGCTGCAGGAACGGCAACGCGGGGACCGAAGTCCCCGCCCATCGCATCAATAGCGATTAACACAAGCAGACCTTATTCGTCGCCTTTGTCAACCACTTTGTTGCCACGGTAGAAGCCATCTGCCGTCACATGGTGACGCAGGTGAACTTCACCAGTGCTTTTATCTTCTGAAAGCGTAGACGCACTCAGTGCATCGTGAGAACGACGCATACCGCGCTTAGAACGGGTTTTACGGTTCTTTTGAACAGCCATGACAACTCACTCCTAAATACAACTAGAGGTTGCAGTTAACGTTTTCCCTTCAGTTGCTCTAGAACACTGAAAGGATTTTCCGGTTTAGTTTCAGGTTGGGCTTCATCTTCCTCACCTGAAACCAGCATTTCACTTGTAACCGAGCAATCACCTTTATCGTGATATGACGCTATGGGTAACGTCAGAAGAATTTCATCTTCTATCACAGGTAATAGCTCAAGCTTCTCGTCTTCGACGATCAGCGGTTCATACTGTTTCGGCAAGTTAGCCGCAGCCTCATCAGAAGCAGCGATCGCTAACAAAAATTCGCTATCAACCTCAAAAGACATCGCCTGCATGCAGCGCTGACAGGGAACCTGAAAAAGGCCCTTCAGCTGACCACGCACAAAACGGATTTTCTGAGGGTCAATATCGAACTCAAGACGTACATGGCAATGCCCTTCACTACTGACCAGGGCATCAAGCACGCGATGGCATTTTTCAAGGGAAACATCCCCTTCAATAACACCAGCATCACGAGCTAACTTGTACGGCTCGATTGTAATGGGAAGTCGGTCACCAAACATAAGCGCGCAATAATAGGGATATGACCCGCAACTGTCAAAGGATTGAAGACAAGAACAGTAAATAATCTCTGAAAAGATCGGATACAATCCTCTTTTCAGGGGGTTATCCATTCCCCACATCTATCACCAGTGCCAAACCTGTTGCTTTGGCACTGAAGCTGCAGCTGACAAACATCCACATTCACAGGATATTATTTACATGCTCCCACTGGTTCTGGCTTCCACATCATTTTACCGCAAGCAACTTCTCGAAAAACTTGGCCTGCCTTTTATCCAGACAGCCCCAAACATCGATGAGTCACCCCTCGATCAGGAGAGTGCCAGCACACTGGTAGAACGCCTTGCCAGAGAAAAAGCTCTTGCCCTGACAGAGAACCACCCTAACAGCCTGATCATCGGTAGCGACCAAGTCGCTACGTTTGACGGGCGCATTATCGGCAAACCGCACACCAAAGACAACGCCCAAAAACAACTAAAAGACTTCAGCGGGCAAAAAATTACTTTTTATACCGGTCTGGCCCTGCACAATACCGCTACAGGTGAAACCAAAAGCATGGTCGAACCTTTCCATGTTTACTTCCGAAAACTTAATGACCAGCATATCGCCCATTATATTGAAAAGGAAAACCCATTGGACTGTGCCGGTAGCTTTAAATCTGAAGGGATGGGAATTGCATTATTTGAAAAGCTGGAAGGCAGAGACCCTAACACCCTGATAGGGTTACCCCTTATCGCGCTTTGTGACCTTTTACACGCTTTCGGGGTATCACCACTGGACTAGCCCTATACCTTCACATTCGGGAGAATGACGGGCAGCAAACTGCCCGCTACTCTCATCAGGCCGCCCGTCCCGGGAGGCTCAATAAAGTTGCGGCTCTCTCAGTAAGGCCTTTAACTGCACGCCCATCTCACGACTGATCTGCTTCCAAGGTGACGGCTCCGGCGTAAAATCAACCAGATGCCGAATACCTACCTGCTCTTCCGCTACCTGACGAACACTTGCCAGACCATCAATCAGCCCAAGATCAACTGCCTGCTCCCCACTCCAGACAAGACCAGAAAAAATCTCTGGATTATCTGCCAGGCGATCACCACGACCGTCCTGCACTGCCTTAATAAATTGCTGATGGGTCTGGGTTAGCACCGATTGCCAGAAATCTGCCTGCTGGTCACTCATATCTGTAAAGGGATCGAGAAATGCTTTGTTTTCGCCGGAAGTGAAGACACGACGCTCAACACCCAGCTTTTCAATCAACCCGCCCAGACCAAAGCCTGCAGACACAACACCAATCGACCCAACCAAACTTGCCCGATTGGCATAAATCTCATCCGCACCCGCAGCAATATAGTAAGCGCCGGAAGCTCCCATATCCCGTATTACCGCATAAACAGGTGTATCCGGGTGTAAGGACCTTTGCCGGAGAAGCTCATCATAAACCTCCCCGGAATGAACCGGGCTACCACCGGGGCTATTAATATTCAAAATCAAAGCACGAGTGCCGTTATTGTCAAAAGCAGCACGAATTCCACGAATCAGGCTGTCCGCATTGGCCTCCTGCTCTTCTCCAATCTGACCCAGTACATTGACAATAGCAACATGATCACCGGATACAGCATCACCGCCTCCAACTTTATTGGCAGATTGCCAAAAAAGTACAAGAGCAACCACTACCACTATTGCACGAAAAAACCGGAAAAATAGCTTCCAGCGCCGAGCCCGGCGCTGTTCTTTCAATGTTTCCAGCAACCAGGTTTGCATCATTTCATTTTGCTGCCTCACCGGATCAACAGCTTCAACCGTCTTTTGTGCTTCAATATCAGAGACAGAGTCGCCAGCCACTCGGCGCACACCCTCTTTCGGTTCATTCCAGTCTGATTCACTCATTACAATTCCTTAAATCCAGCATTACCTGGCCATATATGACTGGCCTGACCATGCATCACTTATCCAGATATACAGCAGTCATTGACCGTTTAGCAATCGGCCAACACTTAGACCCCAGTTCTTAATCACTCAGTAGCCAGTCCACCAGCTGTTTAAAACGATCCGCAACAAAGACCGGCTGATAGGCCTGTAGCCGATCAGGGTGGTGCGCGCCGTAAGTAACGGCCAAGCGATCCATACCGGCATTTTTTGCCATTCCAAGATCATACTCTGTATCACCAACCATAACGGCTTGACGAACATCAAACCCTGTCACATCAAGTAACTCACGCAGCATCAGAGGATCAGGCTTAGAAAGCGTTTCATCGGCACAACGGGTATGTGTAAACAGAGCTCCAAGCCCAACCTCCGGCATCACACTGTCCAATCCACGACGACTCTTACCTGTTGCAACCGCCAACACACAGCCAGCCTTTTTCAGGCGCTGCAGTCCATCCTGAACGCCATCGAACAAAGGCATATCTAAATTTGACCGTTCAAGAAATTGATGCGTATAACCATTTCGAATCGCCTCAACACCATTATCATCAATCCCCTGACAAAGATGACGAATAGCTTCCGGCAGTGCCAATCCTATAATATTACGCACCGCTTCATCCGTCAGCGCTGGCTCCCAGCCATAATCCTTCGCAGCAGCTTGCATACTGGTAATAATACGCGCCTCGGAGTCCACCAGAGTGCCGTCCCAATCAAAAATAACAAATGGATATTTCACAACTTATCCCAAAACAATGTTTGAACAACCTATTACCACCAAGCGGCAGCACAGACTCAATAAACAACTAACCCGCTGACAGACGCTCAAGGATCAGACGGAGACTATCTTCATAAGGCGCCCTGATATCGACAAAAGTTCCTGACTTAGGATCGGGAAAACCAAGAGATGCCGCATGCAAAAACAAGCGTTTAAAACCCAGGCCTTTAAAGTGCTGATGCACCTTATCATCGCCATATTTCACATCCCCTACAAGACTGTGGCCAACAGACTGCGCGTGCACGCGAATCTGATGGGTTCGACCGGTTACCGGCTCCGCTTCAAGCAAGGTACAGAGTACGCCATTTGCATCGAGGCGTTTAAGAATCTGAAACCGGGTGACGGATGGCTTTCCTTCTTTCGGATCGACTTTGACCACTCGCTCACGCCCGCCCACATCATGTTTCTTTAGGGGTTTATCCACCTCAGTCACAGACTCAGGCCAGTACCCCACAGCAAGTGCATGATATTTTTTCCGAAACGCCTTAGCCTTTAGTTGCTCCTGCAGGTAATTCAGAGCCTTACGGTTTTTCGCAACCAGTAAGCAACCGGAAGTATCTTTATCCAATCGGTGCACCAGCTCCAAATAGCTACCTTCCGGGCGAATCTGACGCAAGTTTTCAATCAGCCCGGCCTGAATCCCAGAGCCAGCATGAACCGATAATCCTTGCGGCTTATTGATCACCAGCCAATCATCGCACTCCTGCAACACCGCAGCTTCTAAAGCCAAAGCAAACTCTTTACTGACAGGTATATCGTCCGCTTTTTCTGCAACCCGAACCGGCGGAACGCGAACAATATCTCCCGCCTGTAAACGGTATACCGCCTTGACTCTTTTTTTGTTCACCCGAACCTCCCCTTTTCGGATAATCCGATAGACAAGATTTTTTGGCACACCTTTAAGAAAGGTAATCAGGAAGTTATCAACCCGTTGCCCTTCATTATGGCTATCAATGGTGACAAAACGAACAGAGTGAACAGCTTCAGCCACATGGCCTCCCGGGGCAGTTCTTCAAGTAAATCAAATTGATGGTTTGCGTGATAGCTGCTATATTACAGACCGCCTGAAAAAAGACTAAAAAAACTGACATCTATTGTCGCCTGCACACTTGGCTGATGGGGTATAAACTCCCCCGCCAGGAAAAACAGCCCGGCATTTCAGGCAAATATCACCGCTAGCATGTTGAAAACACCTGTAGTTTTACCGGTGGTCATCAACCAGCGAGATGGTAACAGATTACACATTGAATGTGAGCTGAATGAACAGCTTGCAATTTCCGTTAACAGCACACCCTCACAACCTGAATAGTGCGAACGGATCAACTTATGTTTCGTGTCCGGTGAGACTTGCGGAACGACTGGTTTGTTTAGTGTTGGCCGATTGCCAACCCCGGTATCATCATTTGTCGTCATCCAGTCCTGTACCTTGCCACCAGTATGTTTTTCACCTTTTGCTGCATTCCGGCAGCGGCGCATGTTATCCAACGTGAAACATGCTGCCCTAAGGGATAGTAGTCAGAGTTCGGCTCTATGATCGGGAACTGCCAGTCAGCAGATCAGATACGTATGACAGCCGCCGCTGAAGAGCATTAAGCACGCATAAAAATTTTGATTCTGAGCCTTAAAAGGTTGGTCAGTATACTGACATTTGGGTGTCCCAAGGACCCAAAAGACTTCGATGAAAAGAATGCTAATCAACGCAACCCAACCTGAAGAGTTGCGTGTTGCCCTTGTAGATGGCCAGAGACTTTACGATCTGGATATCGAATCAGGATCCCGTGAGCAGAAAAAAGCGAATATCTACCGCGGACGTATCACACGTATTGAGCCCAGCCTTGAGGCTGCCTTTGTTGATTTTGGTGCAGAGCGCCACGGCTTTCTGCCGTTAAAAGAGATCTCAAAAGAGTACTTCAGCAAGAAACCGTCTGAAATTCAGGGCCGCATCAACATCAAAGATGTTGTTAAAGAAGGCACCGAGGTTATCGTTCAGGTTGATAAAGAAGAACGTGGTAACAAGGGCGCAGCCCTGACGACCTTCGTTAGCCTTGCCGGACGCTATCTGGTACTGATGCCAAACAATGCCCGGGCTGGCGGTATCTCCCGACGTATTGAAGGTGATGATCGCACGCAACTGCGTGAGGCGATGAGCCAGCTGAAAACACCTTCTGATATGGGGGTTATCGTCCGCACTGCAGGCGTTGGCCGTAGTGCAGAAGAGCTGCAGGTTGACCTGGATTATCTTCTGCAACTTTGGGATGCCATTAAAAGTGCCGCCCTTGAGCGCCCGGCTCCCTTCCTGGTTTACCAGGAAAGCAACGTCATCATCCGTGCTATGCGTGACTACCTGCGCCAAGATGTTGGTGAAGTTCTTATCGATAGCCCTGAAGTTTTTCAGGAGGCGATGAACTTTATCCAGCAAGTGATGCCAAGCTTTAGCAACAAGATCAAGCAGTACGAAGACCCTGTACCTCTGTTCAGCCGCTTCCAGATCGAAAGCCAGATTGAAACGGCGTTCCAACGCGAAGTAAAGCTGCCGTCCGGGGGCTCCATCGTCATCGATCACACAGAGGCACTGGTATCGATCGATATCAACTCGGCCCGGGCAACTCGCGGCAGTGATATTGAAGAAACTGCACTGAATACCAATCTGGAAGCCGCAGATGAGATCGCCCGCCAGCTTCGCCTGCGCGATATTGGTGGCCTGATCGTTATTGACTTTATTGACATGACGCCGGTTAAAAATCAGCGTGAAGTAGAAAACCGTATGCGCGACGCCCTCAAGGTAGATCGCGCTCGTGTTCAAGTAGGTCGTATCTCTCGCTTTGGTCTGATGGAAATGTCCCGTCAGCGTTTACGCCCTTCTCTGGGTGAAACCAGTGGTGTGGTATGTCCTCGCTGTGACGGTCAAGGCACAATCCGTGATGTACAGTCACTGGCTCTGTCTATCATGCGCCTGATTGAAGAAGAGGCCATGAAGGATCGTACTGCGCAAATCCGGGCTATCCTCCCGGTCAGCGTTGCTACCTTCCTGCTGAACGAAAAACGTAAAACCCTTAACGATATCGAAACCCGTCAGGGTGTTGCGTTAATGATCGTACCCAACCCTCACATGGAAACACCTCATTATGAAGTGTCACGCCTGCGGGATGATCAATTAGAAGGCAACGGTGAAGAGTCCAGCTTTGAAATAAATCTGGAGTCGACCGATAAAGAAGAAGAAACGGCAGCACCTAAACAGCCAGAACGCGCTCAGGCCGCTGTACGTAGCGTTGTAGCGACAACGCCTCCGCCAGCACCACAGGTTAAAAGTGCTCCGGCTGAAGAAAGCTTTTTCAACAAACTGGTAAAAGGCATCAGCAAACTGTTTGCTGGCGATGACACCAAGAAATCAGCGCCTGAGAAAAAGCCTTCTCAGGAAGAGAATGAGAAAGATCATCGCGGCGGTCAGGAAAAATCAAACCGTAACCGTCGCCGCAGCGAACGCAAGCCACGTCGAGATAACCGCCGTGACAGCAGTCGTAACCGTGATGACCGTAATACCCGTGATGAGCAAACGGAAGATAAATCAGAACGTAAATCAGATAGCCGCAAGTCTGATAAGCGTAATGATCGTTCAGACCGGAATAACGAGCGCAGCAATGACCGAAAACGTCAGAGCCGCGATAATCGTGATCAGAAAGCGAAAGAAACTACGGAAGTACCGACAGAAGACAATCAGGAGCAAAAAGCAAAAGCCGAAGCTCGTGAAAATAACCGTCCGAAAAACAAACGTACCCGTAACAACCCTCGCCGTCGTCGCCGTAACCGCAACAGCGAAGGTAGCGAGCAAAATGAAGTACAAAACCAAAGTGCTGTTGCAGGCAATGAGCCAGCGGAGAAAACACCTGTTAAAGAAGAAACCAAGCCTGTAGCTAAAAAGGCAGAGACAGCCCCTGCTAAAACAGAGTCTTTACAGGGCAAAACAGAAGAAGCACCTGCAAAGGATGCCGCTAAAGAGATCTGGGCTAAAGCAGAAGCAACAATCGCTTCCCAAGTTGAAGAGCCTTCTGTTCAGTCTGACACTGAAAATGCAGTCAAAGCCGCTAAAGCAACCGCAGCACCTGCCGGCGGCACTCAGAGTGCATCGACTGAAGCTCTACAAACAGCTTCTGCAGACAGTGTAAAAGAAGGGGTAGCAGAGGCTGAAACAAGCACGGATGTATCTCAGGAAGCAGCGACAACGGAAGTACCTAGTGTTCAGTCAAACTCTGACGAGAAGCCGGCTGATGTTGAAGTAAAGCCTGATAACGTTATGCAGCAGGAAGCGGCCGCCAGCAAAGAAGTAGCTGTCGAGGCTGTACAAGCGGAGACCAAGCCTGAAGAGGTGCAGGAAGAAGCGCCGGTTGAGCAACCCGCTGAACCTGTAGTGGAAGAGGTTGAGAAGCAAGAAGCAGTTTCAGCTACCGAGGAAGCTAGTGCAGCGCCAAGCAAATCCGCAGAAGCAATAACTGCTGAAGCACAGCCTGCACTGGAAACTGAAGCAGCTCAGACAGCTGAGTCACCGACTGCAGATTCAACGCCTAAGAAACGGGTTAGTCGTAAGGTTCGTGCCAAAGTCGCCAAAGAGACAGGTGATATTGATCTGAAAATTCCGACACTTAAGCCTAATGATGAGGCTATTACACTGCCAACTGAAAAGAAAGAAAGCGTCAAAAAAACGCGGGAGCGTAAACCACGCTCTGGCCGTGTTTCTAATGACCCTCGTCTGACCCGCGAATAACAGCGTTTATTCCGCAAACAAAAAACCCAGTCAATGACTGGGTTTTTTTATACCTGAACATAACCTGTACCTAAAAATAAAAAACAGCACCTGTTCAGATCAAAGAATCAATTGAGGCTCCCTCTCCAACTCAACCTTAAACCTGAGCTTTACCTCAGAAACAATGTCATCAGCCAGAGCCAAAAGCCCTTCGGCGCTGCCCCCACCATAATGAACCAGTACAAGTGCCTGCTTAGGATATACCCCTACAGAGTCACGCCGGATTCCCTTAAAACCACACTGCTCAATAAGCCAACCTGCCGCTAATTTATTTTGTCCTTCACCAGCAGGGTATACAGGCATCCCCGGATACTGCTCTTTAAGGCTTTGAGCTAACTCAACAGACACAACAGGGTTTTTGAAAAAACTACCTGCATTACCCACCTCAGCAGGATCAGGGAGCTTACTCTGACGAATCCTGCAAACAGCTTTGGCTATCCTCAATGGCGTCGCCTCTTTGCCTTCAAGTTCTGCGGCCAGATCACCATAACCCAACTTTGGCTCTGCTTTAGTCTGCAGGCGCAGCAGAAGGCTGGTAATAATAACCTGGCCGGTGCACCCTTGCTGATACTCAGCAGACTTAAAGATACTGTCACGGTAGCCAAAGGAACACGCCTCACGACTTAAGGTAACCGGCTTGCCATCGCGAACACGAATAGCCGAAACCGACACCAGTACATCTGCCAGCTCTGAGCCATAGGCACCGATATTCTGAACGGGCGCAGCTCCTGTACGACCTGGAATCAACGCTAGATTTTCTAGTCCGTATAACCCCTTCCCGGCAACTTCCATAACAAGATCATGCCAGACAACCCCTGCGCCCACAGTCAGTAACACACTGCCGTCTGCCTGAGGGTCGTAATGGCGCTGCTGATTACTCATCTGCACTACTAGACCAGGAATGTCCGCAGCAAGAATAAGATTACTACCGCTACCTAACGGAAAAACCGGCAAGTCACGCTTTCGAGCCCAGTCCAAAGCCTGTTGGCACGCTTTTGCAGACTCAGGTCGGCAGAAGTAATCGGCATAAACAAGAAAGCCTAGGGTATTCAACTCACTAAGGTCTTTATGGTTTTCAGGTTCAGGTACAAACAGGAATTCTGATGGAGACACTAAATTGCTCACTAACAATTAGGATGGGTTTGGCTCGGAAGGAGTCAGCTATCGCGGTGTATAACAAGCTCAACCAGCAGGCTTTTACCCGCCGCTTCGACCAAGTCTAATACTTGTTCAAAGCCTGATTCACCCCCGTAATAAGGATCAGGGACCTCCTTCAGACCTAAGTCTGGCGCATAATCCAGAAAGAGCCCTAATCTAGCTGAACCGTCTTCAGGACGAATCTGATGCAGGTTTTCCAGGTTACTCAGATCCATTGCCAGTATATGATCATATTCATAAAAATCTTCTGCAATGGCCTGACGGGCTTTCAGCATACTCAGATCGTAACCTCGTCGTACAGCAGCCTCCTGCGTGCGTGGGTCCGGCGACTTACCAATATGCCAGGCAGCAGTACCCGCAGAATCAACCTCGATCAGCCCCTGAAGGCCAGCATCTGCAACTAGCTTTCGAAATACGCCATCAGCTGTCGGAGAGCGACAGATATTGCCTAAACAAACAAACAAAACCTTAATGCGTGACATCAGTGCTGATCCTTTCCTGTCTGCTGGCAGAGGTGAGCTCGCACACGCTCCAGATCTTCAGCCGTATCAACACCTGCAGGATGTCGCTCATCGGCCACCGCCACATGAATACGGACACCATTCCAAAGCGCCCGTAACTGTTCCAGCTGTTCCGCCTGTTCAATAGGGGCCGGTTGCCAACTGACAAAGTCATTCAGCATTTTCACCCGATAGCCATAAAGGCCAATATGCCGGTAAAGCGGTGACGGCGGCAACTGATTCAGACCTGCAGAGAATGCATCGCGCGCCCAGGAGATGGTTGCTCTGGAGAAATAGAGTGCGTAGCCACGGGCATCTGTCACAACCTTAACGACATTCGGGTTGTGAACAGCAGCCAGATCTTCAATCTGCTCGCACAGAGTTGAAATTCCTGCGGAAGGATCTGCCGCAAGATTATGAGCTACCTGATTGATCAGGCGCGGTGGAATCAGAGGCTCATCACCCTGAACGTTGACGATAATATCATCCGCATAAAAACCTAACTTCTGAGCAACTTCCTGCAAACGATCAGTACCGGAAAGATGCTGGTCTGACGTCAGACAGACTTCAGCACCAAAACCTTCAGCAACATCTGCAATGTTCTGATCATCAGTGGCAATAATAATGCGACTGGCTTCACTTTTCTGAGCTTGCTCATACACCCACTGCAACATAGGTTTGCCTGCTATATCCAGCAGGGGCTTACCCGGTAAACGAGATGACGCAAAGCGAGCGGGAATGACAACAGTAAATGACATGATCGGGTCCTTAAAAAAGCAGAGTTAAGTGAAAAATCGCTTACTTTTCCAGACGCTCATCAGCAGTCAGTGTACGCGCTTCACTCTCCAGCATAACGGGAATATTATCCCGAACCGGAAAAGCCAGGCCATCAGCCTTACAGATCAATTCATTCTGTTCTTTTTTGTAGATCAGTTTTCCCTGGCAAATAGGGCAAACCAGGAGTGCTAGTAACTGCTTATCCATGTTGTTTTCTCTTTAAAACATTAACAAGTTGATGGTGTAAATTTTCGATCAGTTCCGGTTTAATTCTGGCTTCAACATCCAAAGCCCAATAGGTTTCTTCTGACCAGCTTCGACACTTCACCGCATCTTTTGCCGTCATCAGCACAACCCGACCGTCCGGTACTTCATGGTCTTTAAAAATATGGTGATCAGGAAATGGATGTCTTTCGATATGAACCTCCAGATCCTCAAGGGTCTGGAAGAAGCGCTCCGGATTACCAATTCCCGCCATCGCAAATGCAGGTCTGCGTAGAGACGTTTTAAAAGGAGGGCGGCTTGCCGAAAAGGTTTCCCCTGTGCGCAGATTACGCCAATAACGAGGAGCCAGCTTCATCGGCTGAGCCTGAACACCAGAAAAATCAACAGGCCGTACACTGCCGTTGGCAAAAACCTGGGTCACTTCTTTTAAGCGATCGACAGGTTCTCTTAAAGGCCCAACAGGAAGGCAGTGACCGTTGCCTAAACCTCGGGTGGCATCAATAATCACCCACTCAATATCTCTGGGCAGGCTCAGGTGCTGCAAGCCATCATCACTGATAATAAGATTACAGGCAGTATGCCCAGGAAAGTTTTTCTGGAAGAAAGCTTTATTCAGTAGCGCTGAAGCTGCACGATACCGATCCGGATCGATAACAACCGGACACTCTGTCTGTGCCGCCAGCATAACAGGCTCATCGCCAACGTCTGTTGCATCACTTTCAGCGGTAACGGCTACCGGCCCAGAGAGTTTCTTGCCACCATATCCCCTGCTAATCACCCCCGGATGCCACCCGTGATGCTGTAAAACCCGGCACAGCATAGACACCATGGGAGACTTACCTGTCCCACCCACGCTGACATTGCCCACCACAATCACCGGAACCGGCAGAGCTCTTTGCTGAGCCCGTTTCTTTGCTTGATCTTTACGCGCTAAGTAGCGGTAAACGACCTCAACCGGCCACAATAACAGAGGCCATTTGGCGCCTGAATACCAAGCTTTTTCCAGTGCTTTCATGGTTAAGCCTCTTCATCGCTGAACTGCATAGAATGCAGCTGGGCATACGCCCCTCCTTTAGCCAGCAGCTCTTTATGGCTACCGGATTCGATAATTTCACCTTGCTCCATCACCATAATAATATCGGCGTTTTCAATAGTGGAGAGGCGATGCGCAATCACAAACGTCGTGCGGTTTTTCATAACTTCATCGAGCGCTTTCTGGATATAACGCTCAGATTCCGTATCCAGTGCTGACGTCGCTTCATCCAGAATAAGAATAGGGGCATCTTTCAGAATAGCCCGGGCTATAGCCAAGCGCTGACGTTGCCCACCAGATAACAGAATGCCATTATCCCCAACCAATGTATCCAGCCCCTCAGGAAGCTCCTCAATAAAGGACATCGCATAGGCTGACTTAGCCGCAGCCTCTATCTGCTCCCGGGTTATGCCCGGCTGACCGTAAGCGATATTGTTCGCCACGGTATCGTTAAACAGTGTGACCTGCTGCGTCACCATAGAGATCTGCCGACGCAGGCTAGCTAATGTCACACTTCCCAGAGGTTGTCCATCAAAGCAGATCTCACCATCTACAGGTTCATAGAAACGGGGAATCAGATTGATCAGTGTTGATTTACCACTACCGGAGCGCCCAACAATCGCAACAACTTGACCCGCATTAACATCAAAGTTAACGCCTTTCAGCACTTGCTTCTCAGTACCTGGGTAACGGAAGTTCACATCTCTGAACGAAACATCACCTTTAATTTGAGACATGACCCCGGAACCGTAATCCGGCTCATCATCTTTATCATATTGCTCAAAAAGATCCTCCGCTGCAGCAACTCCTCTCTGAATCGCATTATTAACCTCTGTCAGCTGACGGATCGGTTTCGCCATAAGTGATGCGGCGGTAATAAAAGCGATAAACTCACCAGGAGTCATGCCCTGCATAATCTCCGGGTCCAAAGCCAACCAAACCAGAGTCCCCATGGCAAAAGCAACTATCAGCTGAACAATTGGAGTGCTTAAAGCCCGGGTCGCAGCCATCTTTATAAACTGTCTACGGTTAAGTTCACTGGCTTTATTGAAGCGTTCACGTTCGTACTCAGTGCCATCAAAGGTACGTACGACTCTATACCCGGTAATAGCCTCAGAAGCCACATGAGTCACATCCCCCATAGAGGTCTGAATCCTGCGACTGACCTTTCTGAAACGCTTGCTGGCCACGCTGACCACCAGACCAATCAGAGGTGTCATCGCAATAAAGATTAGTGTCAGCCGCCAATTATTATAGAAGAGATAGAGCAGCAGTCCGAACACAAAAATACCTTCACGAATAACCACAGTAACGGCTTGAGAAGCGGCATTTGTGACCTGATCAATATTGAATGTCAGGCGGGAGATAAGATGACCGGATGACTGACTATCAAAATATGAAACCGGGAGAGAAAGGTACTTATCAAATAGCTGGCACCGTAGTTTGTGCACCACGCCACGAGCCACTATTTCCATGAAGTAGATCCCTAAAAAGCTACCAACGCCCCTGGCAGCAAAAGCACTGACCATCAGAGTGGGAAATAACCACCGGAACTCCGAGTTTTGCTTTTCTATGGAATCAACCAAGTATTTCATCAGTTCTGCAAACGCTGTACTCGACGCGGCATAAATAATATAGCCCAGAATGCTCAAGGCAAACGCCCAGCTGTATGCCTTCACGTATTTTAGTAAGCGGAAATAAGAGCTCGCCGCGCTTTTTGGCGAGTCTTCGAAAGGCGATATCTTTTGATCAGACAAGTGAAGCTACCTTATTAAAACGCTGTTTTTTTAATTTAAAATGCTGAGGTCTCGCCAGGAAGCGTTATGTTAACCATTTACTGAGCAAACCGGGTCTGAAAGCTGACCTGAGTCAGACCCGCACCCGCCAGGTCATCCAAAACCCCCGTTACCCGACCATGGCGAGCCCTTTCATCAGCAATCACAACTACCCGACCTGAAGGCGCCTGCCGCTTAAGGTAGTCAGCCAGGGCCAATGAGAGTTTTTCAACGGGTTTTCCATTCATCAAAATGGCGCCTGTTTCAGGAACCTCAAGTCGAAGCGGTGCAGGTGTTTCAGCAGCCTGACCATGACTTGTTTCCGGTAACTGAAGCTCGAGTTCGCTGCTCTGATCAAATGTAGTGGAGACCATAAAAAAAATCAGCAGCAGAAAAACCACATCAATCAGGGGTGTCAGATTAAGGCTGATTGGCTCCGGCTGGCGACGCTGAAATTTCACGCCGGGATAACCTTTTCAGTCATATCACGTTGCATACGGGATCGCTCATCCAGGCCCGAAGACACTTTTGCCCGTTGGCCATATAGCTCGTCAACCAGCTTGATTGACTCCTGCTCCAGACTAATAACCATATCCTGTACACGTCGTTCAAAAAAACGATGAAAAAGAACAGCCGGGATTGCAACAGACAAACCTGCAGCCGTTGTAACCAGTGCCTGAGAGATACCACCAGCCAATGCCGGCGCTTTACCGGCACCTTGTTCCATAATGACAGCAAAGACATCAATCATGCCCAAAACCGTTCCCAGTAAACCCAGTAAAGGAGTAATCGCAGCAATGGAGCCCAGTAAACTTAAGAAGCGTTCAAGATCGTGCACAACGGCTGCCGCGGCCTCTTCTATAGACTCCTTCATGACAACCCGACTGAATTCAAGATTGCGCAGTCCGGCCGCAAACAGAAAACCCAAGGGTGAGCTCTGCTCCAGCTCATAAAGCTGGGTCGAACTCATTGGTGCAGACAGGGCCTGACGAACCACTTGCTGACGCAGAGCTGAAGGTGCAATACGCTCCCGGCGTAATACCCAAAACCGTTCCAGAATAATTGCCGCAGCAGCCACAGATGAAGCCAGAATCGGCAACATTAACCAGCCACCGGCAGAAAAAATGAGATCCACGTTTTTTCCTTTGCTGAACAAGTGATTGTCTGTTATTCAAGCTGCAAGTGTACACCATTGTCAGGCTGGTCTGAACGCAAAACAATCGACAGCAACAGCATTTCTCCCTCACCATACCGGGCTTATCTGACAAATAAGCACAACCGCCAGATCTTCAGCAGTATTCCTGCTCAATCGAGCTTCTGCCAGCACCAACGTAGCGGCTTCAATTCCCTGTTTGCCGCAAGCGTCCAATGACCGGAAAGGTCATCATCATCCAGAAAGATAGCTCCCAGATCTGCTGTATTGTATTCCCGGTAGATTTTTTCACCCTCCCCCATAGTAGACTCCTGAGACCTGAGATAGGCGATACGCTGCTGTACCTCTGAAGCAGGATGGCCATACCGATTATTAAATCCGGCCGAGTAAATAATCCCCTTAGGCCTGACCGCCGATAAAAATGCCAGGCTATTTCCTCCGGCACTGCCGTGATGACTGGCAACCAGCCACTCAGCCTGCAGATTTTGCCCCGAAGCTAGCAACCAGCTTTCTGCCTGATGACCAATATCCCCTGTCAGCAGAATGCTTTTTTCCGGCTCACTGAGCGACCAGACCTTCAGCACACAGGAGCGATCATTATCACTGCGCACAATACCAGACAGCACTTCAGCTGAAACAGGCGGATATAGCACCTCAAACGCGATATCGTCCCACTGCCAAAGCTGCCCTTGGTAACAGCCGGTAACGTGCTTAACCGAGCCTAATACTGTCTTATCCAGCCTTTCCGGCTGCCCTGCCAAAACCGCCTCAGCAAAAGGCGTTAGCGCAGATAAACCTCCGGCATGATCATTATCATCATGGGAGATCATAAGCAGATCAATCTGCGCGGCTTCCGATGTCAGTAGCGGAGGTAAAAAGAGTGAAACAGGTTGAAAGCCTGAACGAAAAGATGGGCCGGTGTCATATATCAGCTGTTTGCCTGCAACCCGGATACGAACTGCTAATCCTTGCCCTACATCAAAGACCTCTACCCTGACGCCATCTCTCTGATCATTCTCGGGCTTAATATCTGCAACAAAATACAATCCAACACTGAGTATAATCAGGCTTATTCCCTGCCTGCCCGGCACCGCCGGAAACGCCCAGATCAGCGTCAATAAAGCCAGTAATAACCCAGGGCCTAGACCCAGCACAGGAGTCCCCCAGTTAAACTCCAGCCCTAACATCAACCATTGCCAGAACAGAAACTCCAGCATACCCAGTAAAGGTTCAAGGGGAAGCACAGGCAGAATAGTCTGCAATAGAGCCAAGGGAAGTATCAAAATCGATACCAGAGGAATAGCAGCCAGATTGACCAAACCGGATACCAGGTCCGGAGTATTCAACCAGAAGCTCTGTACCGGTAATAAACCAGCCATCAGAACCAGCTGAACCCGGATAAACATGCCATGATGCCTGCCACCACTGATCACAATCAGTAACAGAAAAACAGCCCAGACACTGTAATAGAACCCAGGGCGGAGCAAATAGAGCGGCTCATAAAGCAGAAGCAGCGTCACAGCGAAAAGAAGAATCCGCAGGGGAGGCAAAAAAAAGCCACGGCTTCTAATAAAAATTACCAGCAACGCCATTAAAAGCGCACGTGCTACTGCGACGCCAGGAGGCCAAATCAACAACATGGGAAATAAAAGAATAACAGGAGCTGCCAGTAGAATAATTCTCTGCCAATACTGATCCAGGGGGAGCACCCGTCTTATCAAAGAAAGGAGAAACCAGCCAGCGCCCAGTAAAACCCCTATATGCAAACCTGAAACGACAACAAGATGAATTGTTCCGGTAGCCCGTAGCAACTGCCAGTGATGATCTGTCAGACGCCGACTATCCCCAGTCAGCAGTGTTGATACCAGAGGCAAATCCTGATGATCCGCCCGCTCTGAAAAAGCAGATCGCCACCGACTCAATAACTGTGGCCAAAGATCAGGGTCGGAAAGTCGCTGGCTATTCTGCTCACTGCGAATATAACCCCGGGCCATAACACCTTTACCTAGCTGCTGAATCCGGTAACGACTTTGCCCTGGATTACTGAACCCTCTGACAGGGTATAAGCGCACAAGAAACTGCCAGCGCTCCCCAGCCTTGGCTTTAAATGATGACACCCTGTCTGCCGTCAAACCATGCAGATAGCGATTAATCACCACATTGCCTTGAAAGGTGCATATTTCAGCTGTTTCATCCACCAACTGACACCGATCAACCTTGAAGCTCAGCTGTTGCTGATTCGTTGAGTCACGCACAACCTGCTCAACCTGCCCCTGAACCAGCAGGTTCTTACCCGATAACGTTTGGGGCAGCGTTTGACTTAATAAAATAGCCAGATACACGTTTGTGTAAAGATAAGCTAGAATCCCAACCCCTGTAGCAACAGATATAAGAGCAGGACGGTTTCTGATTAAGACCATCGCTATAAAGGCCAGCATCAACAGGGCTTCAGCCGGTGGCCAGTCGAAATCTACAATGCCTGCCAGCACACCTAAAATAACAACAATAAACCACATCGACCTGACCTCCTGTCCGGATGATGTTTTTTTTGACCTTAATCCCTAGTGACAAGGTCGAATATGTGGATAATGATCCGCTCTCAGAAGGTGACCTAAGACATGCCAAGACGAATCATCAAGAAATACATGCCCGACCCCAAAAAGCTACAGGAGCAGAAATCTCTACGCTTTCTTGGCAAGCTTCTTGAAGATCCCGGCCTTTTGCACCTGACCCGACGCTCCGTTGCCACTGCTTTTATGGTAGGCATTTTTTGCGCTTTTATCCCGGTTCCTTTTCAAATGGTTCTCGCCGCCGCCGGAGCCATGCTACTACACTGCAATCTCCCGATCTCCGTAGGCCTTGTATGGATCACCAATCCGGTTACGATGCCGGTGATGTTTTATGGTACATATCTGGTTGGCGCATGGATTCTGGGCGTTGAAGCTAAGCCGATGCCTGATGAGTTAACCTTGGAGTGGCTTGGCCAACTTTTGAACGATGCATGGATACCGCTTTACCTCGGTTCCGTTATCATCGGTATTATGATGGCTATTCTCAGTAATATCGGCATACGTCTGCTTTGGCGCTGGCATGTCAGTAAAAGCTGGAAAAGCCGTAAGAGACGCATGCTTGTTCTACCAAAGAAAAAGCAGGATACAGACGAAGAATAAACCTCAGGGCAAAACCAGATGGGTCAAATGGGATTCCAATACATTTATCAGGGGCTTATTTTGCTACAGAATATCATTAATCGAAATTCCTAACCCAATACGATTAGTATACTGATCGTAGTCTGCCAGCGTATCACCATAGCCAGTGCGCATTAGCAAGTACCCCTTATATCGCTCTCCGGCTAATGGGAAGCTCCAGCTGAACTGCATATTCCCCCGGGAAAAGTCACTATCGATATGGTTGCGCATACGAAAGGTCAATACATGACTGGCCTTTGTATATGCCATACCTAACTCATTGACTCCGACATAGTTCTTGATATCCGGATTATCATCCTCAGCAGTAGGTTCAGGAATGCGGAACCAACGCTTAAATGCAATCCCCCAATCACCACTGGCAAAAAAGACCTCTGCAAATAACCGGTTCCAGCTGCGGGAGAAATCTCCGCCCTGACCATTCGACTGGTGATTAATTCCCAGAGTAAAACCTTCCAGTTTAAGCTCCTTCAATAGAGCCTGATTCAGGCTTACGCCATAAATCAGTTCAGGCTCGTACATAGTCTCCCGGAAAGGAGCTGACTGCTCGTATAGCTGCCAATAAGACTGCTGAGTATAGGCTGCAATCAGCGCGTCATTCTCTGTAAAAAGCCCGGTATCAATAGGGAATTTCAGACTGATCTGGAACTGCGCCTCTACTGGCCCATATTCTGCCCCCCGAAATCCGGCAGACTCCTGATAGCCACTGTAATAACTGACCGGTAAAAAATAGTTCGCCTTATAAGGCAGAAAAACCAGAGGATCATCCGCCAGTTTTATTTCACGTTCTGCCCGCTTCCGCAGAGCAGATGGCGGATTAAACAATGCCTTAGCAGTATTTTCCATCTTATCCGCCATTAACAGGCGTTCCTGCTCATCCGGTGTCAGCGGGACAGATTTTTCATCTGACGGCAGACCAGTGCCTTGCTCAGGCTGGACAAGCTGAACATCCTGAGTAGAGCGGGTTTCCGAAAAAGAGGTACCAGCAACAGCAAGCCCCAACAGGCCAATCAGAGCCCTGAGGCTTCCGGTAACGTTCATCTCAGATGATCTCCACAGGTCGAGTCTGTTCAACCAACTGCCCCTGATCCAGCTTGAGCACCCGATCCATCCGCTGTGCCAGTGCCATATCGTGAGTTACCGTGATAAAGCAGGTCTGATGCTCTTTACCGATCTCCAGCATCAGCTGATTCACAGACTCTGCAGTATTCGGATCCAGATTACCGGTGGGCTCATCCAGTAGTACACAGGCTGGTTCACCTACTAGGGCGCGGGCAATCGCTACCCGCTGACGCTCACCACCGGATAACTCTGATGGTTTATGATCAACACGATGTCCAAGACCCACACGTTCCAGCAGAGCCATCGCACGGGGCAAAACCACCTTACGCTTGTCACCCCGGATCAGCATCGGCATCAGCACATTTTCCAACGCGGTAAATTCCGGCAGCAGATGGTGCAGCTGATAGACAAAACCGAGACTTCGGTTACGGAACAGACCCAGTTCTGCATCGGTTAGCTTAGCCAGTGCTTTACCATCAATAGTCACATCACCGGACGTTGGTTTATCCAACCCACCCAACAGGTGCAGCAGAGTGGTTTTACCGGAACCAGAGCTGCCCACAATAGCGATACGCTCACCACGGAAAGCACTAAAATTCAGCTGCTGTAACACCTGAACTTTCTCTGGCCCGTTCACATACTCCATCGACAGGTCGGTACACTCCAGCACAGGTTGATTACTCATAACGCAGAGCCTCCGCAGGTTGAATTCGGGACGCCCGCCACGCAGGGTACAAGGTCGACAGGAAACTCATCACAAATGCAGAACCGGTAATAACGCCCACATCATCCCAACGTAGTTCTGACGGTAAATAACTGATGAAATAAACATTACTATCCAGAAACTGAATCCCCATAATCTGTTCCACCCAGGCAACAAAGTCACTCACATTCAACGCAGCCAGAACACCAAGTCCAGTGCCAATCAGCGTTCCCGTCAGCCCGATCACAATACCCTGTACCATAAAAATACCCATGATGGTGGCCGGGGTTGCCCCTAAGGTTCGGAGAATCGCGATATCCCCCTGTTTATCGGTCACCACCATCACCAGAGTAGACACAATATTGAACGCGGCAACCGCAATCACAATCATCAGCAGCAGACCGATCATACGCTTTTCCATCTGAATCGCCTGAAACAGGTTGCCATGGGTTCGCGTCCAGTCGCTACCGCGCATATTAGGCGGTAGTTCCTGCAGCTGATTCCAGACCACTTCACGGGCTTTAAACAGATCATCCAGCTGCAGACGCAGACCATGGATATCTTTATCCAATCGCATCAGGGTTTGCATATCCGCGATATGCGCCACCGCCAGATTACTGTCCAGCTCCGCCCCGACACTGAAAAGCCCCACAACAGTGAAACGTTTCATACGGGGAAAAACACCCGCCGGTGTAATTGAGGCTTCCGGAATCATCAGCGTCACCTTGTCGCCAACACCGACACCGATGAAGCGCGCCAACAGATCACCCATAATGATACCGAACTCACCAGGTTTCAGATCACCCAAAGAGCCTGCCACCATATGATCCTTCATGATGGAGACCTTATCCTCAAGCTCCGGCATAATGCCGTTCACTAAAGCACCACGAACATAGCCCCTGTGGGTAAACATCCCCTGTGCCTTTACGTAGGGCACAGCCGCCTGAATATGCTCATTCTGTTCCAGCTTTTCAGCAACCTCAGGCCAATTCTGAAAACCGCTTTGAGAGCTGATAGTGGCGTGGGGCACCATGCCCAGAATGCGCTGACGAAGTTCACGGTCGAAGCCATTCATCACCGACAGCACCAGAATCAGTACCGCCACCCCCAAAGTCAGGCCCAGCATAGAGGTTAAAGAGATAAAAGAGATAAAATGATTACGCCGCTTGGCGCGTGTGTAGCGTAAACCGATAAAAAAGGGAATCTTGTCTAACATCATGTTTGACTCAGGCTATGACGCAGGCTTGTGGAGCCAACGCCCATTTCAAATGAATATCCTGTACAAGGGATACTCTCGCTAACAGGCTGTTTTTAGTGGGCTTATCATACGCTAAACCCTAAGTGTTCTGCCAATTGTGCCATTTTTTTCCGACACTATTGCTGCTGTTTTGTTATCCGTACAGATACATTAAAGCTCAGCGGCTGAATAGCACTGGACAAAGTGCTATTCTCTGCTAAATTCCAGCCCCAAAATGAACCAGAATCTATGAGACATAAAGGCTCATAACAAGTTTCGGTCTGCAAAATAAAATCAGGCTGACAAACCCTGATTTATTCCTAATCTCTTCTCTAAATATGCAGGTATTGCCACTGATGAGCACCGCTTCAGACTCTCAAGCACCAGGTCACCAGACCACTTTATCCGAACGCTGTCAGTTGTTACCGGAATGGGCTCCGCAAAGCGGTGTTATGCTGACCTGGCCACACGCCAACGGTGACTGGGCGCCTTTTCTGACGCAGGTTGAACCTGTGTTTTATCAGATTGCAGAAGCAATTGCCCGTCGTGAAAAAGTACTGATCACCGTATCCAGTGAGACTAAAAAGCAGGAAGTAATCGCTCACTTTGCTGAGTTAAATCTGCAAACGAAGCTGAGTGTTTTTGTTCAGGAAACCAACGACACCTGGGCGCGGGATCACGGCCCTATCACCGTCATCAAAAATGATAAGCCACTGCTGCTGGACTTTATATTCAACGGCTGGGGCAATAAGTTTGATGCCCGACTGGATACCGCCCTGAACCGTAAACTTGCTGCAGTAAACGCCTTTGCCTGTCCAATGGAAACCGTTGATCTGGTACTGGAAGGCGGCAGTATTGAGTCAGACGGCCACGGCACCCTATTAACCACTAGCGAGTGCTTACTAGCGTCAACCCGTAACCCCTCTATGGATAAAGCGGCCATCGAAGCGCTGCTATCAGAGAAATTCGGCCTAAAGCGCACCCTATGGCTCGATTATGGCTATCTGGCAGGCGACGACACCGATAGCCATGTGGATACCCTAGCTCGCTTCTGTGACCCGCACACTATCACCTATGTTCAGTGTACGGATGAAGGCGACGAGCACTATCCCGCATTGAAAGCGATGGAAAATCAACTAAAAGCCTTTACCGATTATCAAGGCCAAGCCTATAAGCTGGTACCTCTGCCGATGGCCGAGCCTTGCTTTAGCGAAGAGGGCCACCGCCTGCCCGCCACTTATGCTAATTTCCTGATTATTAATGGCGCGGTACTGCTCCCCATTTACGGTAATGAACAATTGGATCAGCAAGCGTTCAGCCAAATGCAGATCGCCTTCCCGAACCATGAGATTATCGCCATCAACTGCCGTCCGATTGTTGAGCAGTACGGCAGTTTGCACTGCCTGACCATGCAGCTACCGGAAGGAGTTCTTGCCTAATGACCAACCCAACAGACACATCAAAACGCAGCACCTCCTTAAAAGTCGGTCTGGTGCAGCAGCACGCTTTTAACGATAAGGCCAAGAGTCTGTCGATTAGTGAACAAGGGTTGCGTGAACTGGCTGCAGAAGGCTGCGAACTAGCGCTATTACAGGAGCTGCACGCCACCCAGTATTTTTGTCAGACAGAAGATACGGATCTATTTGATCTGGCGGAATCGATCGACGGCCCAACCAGCCAGCGCTTATCCGCACTGGCCGATGAACTCAACATGGTAATTGTTGGCTCTATTTTCGAAAAGCGGGCTCCGGGGCTTTATCACAACACCTCCGTGGTATTCGATAAAGATGGTTCACTGGCGGGCACGTATCGCAAGATGCATATTCCCGATGATCCCGGCTTCTATGAGAAATTCTATTTCACACCGGGGGATGCCACCTTTAATGATGGCCGCTCAGGTTTCAGCCCGATTGAAACCAGCGTGGGTAAACTGGGGGTTCTGGTCTGCTGGGATCAGTGGTATCCCGAAGCCGCCCGCCTGATGGCGATGGCCGGTGCTGAGATTCTGCTCTACCCCACCGCTATCGGCTGGGACCCAAGGGATGATGCCGCGGAACAAAAGCGCCAACAAGACGCCTGGACGCTGATCCAACGCGCCCACGCCGTCGCCAACGGCCTGCCGGTAATGGCGGCGAACCGAGTGGGTCACGAAACCGACCCAAGCGGCCAGAGTGACGGTATCCAGTTCTGGGGCGGCAGTTTTATCGCAGGCCCGCAGGGTGAACTACTGCAACACGCCGGAGAAGATGCCTGTGTACTGGTCGCCACAATCGACAAACAGCGCACCGAAGACACCCGCCGCATCTGGCCGTATTTCCGCGACCGCCGGATTGATGCCTATGGGGATCTGACCAAACGGCATCTGACACCTTAATCAGAGCGGCCAGACAACCTGGCCACTCTGTATCTGCCGCGACCGCCGGATTGATGCCTACGGGGACCTGACCAAACGGCATCTGACACCTTAAACCCTAAGGTTTAGGCCGCGCCAACAAAAACGCCCCTTGGAGTGATCCAAGGGGCTTTATTTTTCTACGCCAATGGCGGCCTCTATCCTACAGAGGATTTGTAGAACTTCTTCTCGAGTGTACGCCAACTCATTTGGCAACTTAAAATCTTTTAACTCATCTATCATCAGACCATTCTTTTCCTGATCTAACCTTTCATTAATGTCTTTTATCTGCTCTGAATAAGAACGGAAGGGCGTTGTATTTCTAGGCAAAGTTTGCAGATCATTCAATGCAGATTTTCGGTGAGCGAACTCTTCCAAAATGTCTTCAAGATAAGCTCCGATAGACTGATCTTTCGCTAACTTCAACCTTGGCTCATCACCTCTAATTTTCTTTACCTTGTCTAAGGTGGACTTACTGATATAAAGCTGGACGTTGACCTTCCCGCCCTCTTTTTTCTTGGCCCTGAAGCGCTCTTGAGCTTTCCTCAGAGACTCCCTCCTCGCACTATTCATACACCCCTACTTGATTACGAGTAATCACTTTTTTCGATATTGTAAAATATAGAGAAACCCATCAACTCTATAGGCAACTTTTTGGAACAAACAGAAAAATACCAGAAGGTAGACATTATAAATGCGACAGCTCAGCTTCTCGAGATCAGCAACGAAGAGGCATGTTTTTTCATTAATAGTTCAGTGCCATACTACATAGTAAAAAAACAATATAGAAACCTCGATGAAGCCATGTCCTACGTGCTTTGCTACATTCAAATTTGATCCTCAAATTGATATGGAAATCAAACCGTCTTATACCAAGCATTCCGATGCCTCAGGTCGAAATACCCGACAATCGCGCTTGGGTTCACAATACACAGCTGAATATGATTCCGGCTTTGAAAGCCGGCATTTGAATAGAGCGGATCACCTTCAGGAAACATGCCTCGAACGGAATCCAGAAACGACGGATGATTCTGAACCTTGCGTTTGTTTTGCCCATGCATATCCGACAGGCTGAGATCTTCCATAATGGCCTGATTATTCATCTGATGCAGACGCATAATGACCTGACAATCCAGATCACCCAGAAAAGTATGGCCATTTTCATCAGCTTCCACTGCTTTTTTGGAGGAATTTAGATATGGCTATCCCTGGCGATAAGTGCATCTAACCTCCTTTCAACCGCTGCACCACATCCCCTTTCTGATCGAGAATGCCTGCTTCCTGTAGTGAGCGGGTGATGGACTCTTTCGACAGATCATAGCCTTTAACCTGATCCTGACCGGTTTTACGGGCTGTATTCAACGTTTTGAGCCTTTGCTCAAGCTTTTCCCGAAGGTTATACATTGCATGCCTGCCTATTCTTTAACACTCCAAATTTTAGCCCAAAGAGCAAGGTATGGCGACTCGCCAAAAAACCGCACTACCGAGCACCTGAAATTCCTTTTAGGGGAATGCGCCCTTCCATACTCCAGTTACGGATCATACTGGAGCCGGTATTTCTAATCCGGTAGCGGTATTGGCCTGCCACCCTTGGGAAGAAGTTGCGACTAAAGCTCCTTACACCACGGCTTGTACTCTTAGAAACCGGCACCCATACACCTTTGGTGTTTCGTTCAATAATATGCTCTATAACACTGTTTGGGCTATTGCCTGATAAATCTTTGAATTTAAAAGAAACCGCGCCCAGACAGGAGATTTTAAACGGCCCATACACATTATCGAAAGACCCTGCGGCCACGCGAGATCCGCTGCCAGATACCTTCATATTGACACAAGTGTCCGCCTCTGCGGGATAACTTATACCCAGCAGAAGAAGGATCCCTATGGAGACGAATGATTTTCTGATCTGACACCTCCCGCGTAATAATAAAGACGTCACGCAATAAGTAAGGTCACAGGCAACAGTAATGATTGAACCAATCTATTAAATCATCCTGCCATCTTCGAAACCAAAGTCAAACTGTTGCACCTGAAAGCCTGGCAGTTCGGGGTTAAGCTTCCAGTTCCCTTCCAGCCTGATATCCGGCAGCTGGCCATCACGCAGGATCGACAGCAAGGAGCGGCTGGCACTGTCCCAGGAGAAATTGAGCGGGATATCCAACATGGTTTCACTTTTTGCCGGCAGGCGAGTTTCGCTGTCTTTGCCGATCTGAACCGGTTTCATACCGTTAATCACCAGTGCGGCACTCAGTTGCTCCAGGTTAACACCAAACATATTCGGGTTGTTGACCGGTAGCTGCACATTAAGCTGCAGGCCGCTTAAGCTGACATCACCCAGGCTGATTTTTGGCATTTTGATTTCCGGTAACTTCGGCGTCGCTATGGTTTTGCTTACAGTAACCGGTTTTTGCCATTTCAGCCCCAGAGGGCCGTTCAGGGTCAGCACTGTACCAAAGGTGTACTCCAGCTGATCTTTTTTCAGTAGCTCCGGTGCCAGTTTAACCAGACTGTCCAGGCGGACTTTAAATGGCAGGCTGATATTGGCTTGCCCACTCGGTTTCAGGCTCAGGCCGTTGTTATCACCTGTTACTAACTGTTGACCCTCTACATCCAGCGTATAGTTAAAGCCATCCAGGTTCAGGGCAACCGGGTTGGGGTTCAGCAGTTCGATATCCGCATCAAAATAGATGTAATTGAAGTCCATTTTGCTCACCTGAATCTTCTGGGAGACAACTTGCGGACTTTTAATCGCATTTTCAGCCATTGTCCCCAGCTGGGCACAGCCCGTGAACAAAACGGTAGACAGCAACAGAAACAGGGCTCGGTAATAACCGGAAAGCCGATGAACTGCAGATAAAACGAATGACATAAGAGATTCTCCAATAATGACAAAGTTATAATGCCACAATCACTGGCGAATTAACGCCACTCATAAAAAAGCCCCTGAACCGAAATTCAGAGGCTACTTACAGCATATAGAACTAACAATCAGAACAGACGGTTTAGGCCATTCAGTGCCGCTACCCGGTAGGCTTCCGCCATGGTTGGGTAGTTGAAGGTATTATTGACAAAATATTTGATCGTATTGCCTTCACCTTCCTGGTTCATGATCGCCTGACCAATATGCACAATCTCAGATGCCTGGTCACCGAAGCAGTGGATACCCAGCAACTCCAGAGTTTCCCGGTGGAAGAGTATCTTCAACATACCTGCAGTTTCACTGGTAATCTGAGCGCGAGCCGTATCCTTAAAGAAGGCCTGACCCACTTCATAGGGGATTTTAGCTTCGGTCAGTTCACGTTCACTCTGGCCAACAGAGCTGATCTCAGGAATCGTATAAATTCCGGTTGGAACTTCATTCACAAAGCGGAATTCGTCATCATCCAGAATATCTGCCGCCGCCGAACGCCCCTGGTCATATGCGGCACTTGCCAGACTCGGCCAGCCGATCACATCACCCACAGCGTAAACATGCTCAACGCTGGTACGGTAGTGCTGATCAACTTCTAACTGACCCCGTCCATTCGCTTCAAGACCCACAAGCTCAAGACCAATATCATCGGTATTACCGGAACGGCCATTGCACCATAGGAAGGCGTCTGCCCGTAGTTTCTTACCAGACTTCAGTTCCATCGTGACGCCCTGCTCATCGGCAGTGACTTTCTCATACTCTTCGTTGTGGCGGATCAGAACACCTGTGTTACGCAGATGGTAACTCAGAGCATCAGAGATCTCGTCATCCAGGAAGGAAAGCAGACGATCACGGTTGTCGATAAGATCTACTTTTACGCCCAAACCACTAAAGATAGACGCATATTCACAGCCGATAACACCCGCTCCATAGATGATCAGACGACGCGGTGTGTGCCCCAACGTCAGAACCGTATCACTGCAATAGATACGAGGATGGCGGAAATTAATATCTGCCGGACGGTAAGGGCGCGAACCGGTAGCGATAACGATCTTCTGAGCGCGTAGCTCTTCGGTGCCATTATGCGGGTCACGTACCATTACGGTGTGGGAATCCAGAAAACGGGCCTTGCCGAAATAGACATCAATCCGGTTACGGGCATAAAAGTTTGTCCGCAGCTGAACCTGACGCTCAATCACACGCTGAGAGCGCTCCAGAACCTTTGGGAAAGAGAACCAGCGAGGCTCACCAATATCGCGAAACATGCGGTTGGTATTAAACTGGATAATCTGCTTCACCGCATGACGCAGCGCCTTGGAGGGAATAGTTCCTTTGTGAGTGCAATTACCACCTACAGAGCTTTGCATTTCAACCACAGCCACACGCTTACCGTGTTTTGCTGCGTTCATTGCTGCGCCTTCACCTGCAGGGCCTGTACCTATCACTACTACGTCGTAATTATATACCGCCATTGTCGCCGAATAACTCCCTAACCGTCGTGTTAGATCTGGCTGCACCTGAGCCTTCTGATTTTGAGCCTAAACAGGCCCGAACACCCTAATGTGGACTCATGAGTCACAGCCAGCAATTATGCTTTCGCCTCGTATCTGCAAAAACAAACGTCATTATTATTTATAACATCACACCTAACGCTAAACCTTAACGCTGTACAAACAATTGCATAGCCACTGCTTTCTTATCAGGAAAAATGCCCATCATCTGCAGAAACTGTCATTGCCGACTGTAATGTTATTTATTTTTACCTGCACTTTGTGTTGCATCATATGAAAGATCTGCGCGCTGAGAGGCCTTGCCTGCTTTTTTCTCTTGCTCAGTTTCACAGATATCTTTGTTACCACCACAGATATCACAATCAGCAACCATGCCGATAGCACTCATACCACCACAGGAGCCTGTAATAGGTTTGCGACCAAACAGAACGCCTACAGCCATACCTGTCATAAGTAACGCGATAACAACAAACGCCAGAATCATTGTAGTCATTTAAGAGTACCTCAGATTATTCATTAAAACTCGTTGTAACGATAAATTTATAACGATAAAAAAGACGGAAAATACGACTCAGTACTTCTGATTCGTCAAAGCGGTAAATTGTTCCGTCCGGATCACATCAAAGCCTTCTTCTTCAGCCTTGACCAACATATAAACAGCAAGCTTGTGCTGACGGGCAAATTCAAGCCCTTTTTCAGGCCCCATAACCATCAATGTAGTCGCAAGGGCATCCGCCGTTGCACAGGAAGCATGTAAAACAGTTACTGAAGCCAGTTTGTGCGTAATAGGCCTGCCCGTCAGAGGGTTAATCGTATGAGAATAACGCTGACCATCTGCTTCAAAATAATTCCGGTATCCGCCAGAGGTTGCCACAGCGACATCCGTCACAGCCAGAACCTGCTGTGCTACCTGCCCCTGAGTGTTAGGCTTCTCGATTGCTATCCGCCAGGAAGAACCATCCGGCTTACGCCCTTTAAGCTGGAGTTCGCCACCCACTTCAACCAGGTAATTTTGATAACCCTGCTTCTGTAAATAACGGGCAACCTGATCAACAGCGTAACCTTTTGCAATGGCTGAAAGGTCCAGGTAGATCGCTTTATTTTTTCGAATAGCCGGAGTCTTTCCTTCAAGACCTTTCACCTGAACCGAGTGATGGCCTACCCGTTCAAAAGCAAGTGCCAGCTCAGCTTCACTGGGCACCTGATCAGGTTTAAGGTCCGGGCCAAAACCCCAAAGGTTAACCAAAGGCCCTATAGTAGGGTCAAATGCCCCACCGCTTTCTTCTGCAATCAGCAGTGCTTCGTTAACAACGGCAGCGGTATCCCCCGAAACAGGAAACCACTCTCCAGTATCCATCTGATTAAACCGGGACAGTTCAGAAGACGGTTTATAGGTCGACATTTTAAGATCAACATCGACAAGGGAATCTTTAATGCCCTGAGCCAGCGATTGTCGCCCGGCTTCATCAAGGCTGAGGCCTTCACTTTCGACCACAGAAACATGATATTGCGTGCCCATAATCGGGCCGGAAAATTTAATAACAACCGGATCACTATCACAACCAGCAAGAAGGGCCAGCCCTATTAAGGCCAGCCCTACTTTCAGAGCCTGCCCCGAACGGGACAGGCTGCCAGTGATCAGTTTTCCAATCTGCCGCCATCCTGCTCTGGTATAAACAGTAGGCGACAACCTGAGATCACTGCACATTACTTAACCACCGAAGTCATCAAGCAGAATGTTCTCTGGCTCCACACCCAGATTCTCAAGCATCTGGATCACAGCTGAGTTCATCATTGGAGGTCCACACATGTAGTACTCACAATCTTCAGGCGCTTCGTGATCCTTCAGGTAGTTTTCATACAGTACGTTGTGGATAAAACCAGTCATACCTGTCCAGTTGTCCTCAGGCAAAGGATCAGACAGTGCCAGATGCCAACTAAAGTTCTCGTTCTCTTCGGCCAGCTTGTCGAACTCTTCCACGTAGAAGGCTTCACGTACGGAACGCGCACCATACCAGAAAGAGATCTTACGCTTGGAATGAAGGCGCTTCAGCTGGTCAAAGATATGAGAACGCATTGGCGCCATACCCGCACCACCACCGATAAAGACCATCTCGTTGTCGGTATCTTTAGCGAAGAACTCACCAAATGGACCTGATACGGTAATCTTGTCACCCGGCTTCAGGCTAAAGACATAAGAGGACATCTGACCCGGTGGTACATCATCACGACCCGGAGGTGGAGATGCGATACGGATATTGAATTTAACAACGCCTTTCTCTTCCGGGTAGTTCGCCATGGAATATGCGCGGGTGATAGGCTCATCAACCTTAGACACATATTTCCAGATGTTAAACTTGTCCCAGTCCGGACGATATTCTTCTTCAATATCAAAGTCTTTGTAGTGAACCTCATGGGGAGGCACTTCCAGCTGAACATAACCGCCAGCACGGAAATCTACGTTTTCACCTTCCGGCAGACGCAAGGTCAGCTCTTTAATAAAGGTGGCTACGTTCGGGTTAGACTCTACAGTACATTCCCATTTTTTCACGCCAAATACATCGGCTTCCACTTCTACTTCCATGTCCTGCTTGACAGGAACCTGGCAGGATAAGCGCCAACCTTCTTTTTTCTCGCCCATTGTAAAGTGGGACTCTTCCGTAGGCAGGATAGAGCCGCCGCCGGAAGATACAATACATTTACACTGTGCACAGGAACCACCGCCACCACAAGCTGATGACAGGAAGATACCGTTCGAGGCCAATGTCTGTAGCAGTTTACCGCCAGCAGGGGTGGTAATTTTCTGCTCACCATTAATGGTTACCGTGACATCGCCACTGCTAACCAGCTTGCTGCGTGCTGCCAGAATCACCAGTACCAGAGATACTACGATGATCGTGAACATGACCACGCCCAGCACAATAAGTTGTGAATCAACCATGTTCTGAACCTTTTTGTTCTAAGTTTCCGCCAACTGTAATTACAGCTGTACGCCTGAGAAGGACATAAAGCCCAGAGACATCAGACCTACAGTCACGAAAGTAATACCCAGGCCTTCAAGGCCTTTTGGCACATCACTGTACTTCAGTTTTTCACGGATACCTGCCAGCGCAACAATCGCCAGCGCCCAACCGATACCAGCACCCGCACCATATACCACGGACTCTCCGAAGTTGTAGTCACGCTCTGCCATAAACAAAGACGCACCCAAAATCGCACAGTTCACAGTAATCAACGGCAGGAAGACACCCAGCGCGTTATAAAGTGCAGGTACAAACTTATCGAGGAACATCTCAAGAATCTGAACCATCGCCGCAATAACACCGATGTAACTCAGATACCCCAGGAAGCTCAGATCAATAGATTCCGCACCTTCCATCCCAGTCCAGGTCAGCGCACCTTCGCGCAGCAGGTTGTTATAGATCAGGTTGTTTACCGGTACAGTAATGACCAAAACCACAACAACTGCGATCCCCAGACCCAATGCCGCTTCTACTTTCTTTGAAACGGCCAGGAAGGTACACATACCCAGGAAGAATGCCAGGGCCATGTTTTCTACAAACACTGCCTTAACCAAAAGGCTTAAGTAGTATTCAAACATTATACGGCCTCCTTAGCCTGAGTATTGGGAGCGATCTTAAACTCAGCCACTTCATTCTGGGAAGGCTGCCAGGTACGGATCAGCCAGATAAAGCCCGCAATAATAAAGAAAGCAGAAGGTGGCAGCAGCATCATGCCGTTAGGCAGATACCAACCTCCATCGTTAATCTTTTCAAGAATCTGGATACCGAACAGACTACCGGAACCAAACAGTTCACGAACAAAACCAACGAACAGCAGAACCACAGTGTAGCCCAGGCCGTTACCGATACCGTCGATGAAGCTCATCACAGGACCATTTTTCATCGCGTATGCTTCAGCACGGCCCATTACGATACAGTTGGTAATAATCAGTCCCACAAATACTGACAGCTGCTTACTGGTTTCATAAGCATAAGCCTTCAGTACCTGGTCAACGACGATTACTAAAGATGCAATAATCGTCATCTGCACAATAATACGAATGCTGTTTGGGATCTGATTACGAATCATCGAGATAAACATACTCGAGAACGCGGTCACCAGAGATACAGCCGCACCCATCACCAGGGCAGTACCCAAGTTGGTCGTTACCGCCAGAGCGGAACAAATACCCAGAATCTGTAGAGCAATTGGGTTATTAGCGAAAATAGGGCTTACCAGAACACCCTTTGGAGTATCAGCCATCTTTATACTCCTTCCTTACGAATTTTGCTGAGGTAAGGACCAAAGCCCTCACTGCCGACCCAGTATTTAACCAGGTTACTTACACCACGACTGGTCAGAGTTGCACCGGACAGGCCGTCAACTTTATGCTCAGCGTTTGGAGTACCTGCATCAACGGAACCTTTGATCACTTCGATCACTGGCGTCATGCTACTACCTTCAAACACTTTTTTACCTGGCCAGATCGCTTTCCATTTAGGATTATCAACTTCACCGCCCAGCCCCGGAGTTTCCGCGTGCTGGTAGAAGCCAAGACCGACAACCGTGTTAGCATCAGCCTCCAGAGCTAAAAAGCCATGTAGGGTTGACCACAGGCCGTAACCACGTACCGGCAGAATAATACGGTCAAGCTGACCGTTTTTCTCAACCAGGTATACCGTAGCAAACTGCTCACGGCGCTTGATGCTGGCAATATCTTCACTGTTGGATAGTGCTTTAGACATAGCAGGATCTTTAGCCGCTCTCAGCTGATCGTAAGTTTCAGCGTTAACTTCGTCCGTATACTCACCTGTATTCAGGTTTACCACACGAGGGGTAATCTGAGCATACAGCTCATCGACTGACTTACCTGGTTCTAACAGACCGGCTGCAGCCAGAATATTAGATTTACGATCCAGGTCTTTATTTTCCTGCTGTTGTGCTTTGAAAATAACCGCTGCGCCGGAAACAATCACGGAGCAGACGATACACAGCAGTAACGCTACGGTAAGCGTTTTCTTGATGGAATCGTTGCTACTAGACATTGCGCATCATTCTCCGTTTGATATTGGCCTGAACCACAAAGTGGTCGATAAACGGTGCAAACAGGTTCGCAAACAGAATCGCCAGCATGATCCCTTCAGGGAATGCTGGGTTGATCACCCGAATCATTACGGTCATAACACCGATCAGAATACCGAACCAGAACTTGCCTGTATTCGTCATAGAGGCCGACACAGGGTCAGTCGCCATGAAGAACATACCAAAGGCCAGACCACCCAGCGTCAGATGCCAATACCAAGGCAGTGCAAACATAGGGTTTGTATCAGAACCGATAGCATTCAGAAGAGAACTCAGAGCAAACATACCGACAAACACACCCAGCACAATACGCCAGGATGCAATCTTGGTTGCCAACAGCACGGCACCACCGATCATGATTGCCAAAGTCGATGTTTCACCCATAGAGCCCGGCATAACACCGGTGAAAGAATCCCACCAAGTCAGCGTCTCTGTCAGACCGGCCATGCCATCAGCAGCAGCAACACCCAGAGCCGTTGCTCCAGTATAGCCATCTACTGCAGTCCATACCGCGTCCCCGGAGATTTGAGCCGGATAAGCAAAGTAAAGAAAGGCACGACCTGCCAAAGCAGGGTTAAGGAAGTTCTTACCAGTACCACCAAAGATCTCTTTAGCAACAACCACACCGAAGGTAATACCCAGTGCAACCTGCCACAGAGGAATGGTTGCGGGCAGAGTCAGTGCAAACAGGATAGAGGTAACGAAGAAACCTTCGTTCACTTCATGGCCACGCTTCATCGCGAACAGCACTTCCCAGAAACCACCGACAATAAAGGTCACGGCATAAACCGGCAGGAAGTACATCGCACCGTGGATCATATTGTCCCACAGGCTTGCAGGGTCATAGCCAGCAAAAAGACTGATTAGACCACCACGCCAGCCTTCAGCCGCCATTAGGCCGGTTTCAGCCATCGCCATATTCGCGTGGTAACCCACATTCCACATACCGAAGAACATCGCAGGGAAGGTGCACATCCATACGGTGATCATCATACGTTTCAGGTCAACGCCGTCACGTACGTGAGCTGTGTGCTTAGTTGTAGAACCCGGAGAGTAAAAAATGGTATCAACTGCTTCGTACAGCGCATACCAGTTCTCGTACTTACCACCTTTGTGGAAGTGAGGTTCCATATTATCAAGGATTTTACGCAGACCCATTATGCCCCCTCCTTCTCAATCGTGGTCAGATTGTTGCGCAGGAGAGGACCGTACTCGTACTTACCCGGGCAAACATAGGTGCACAGGGCAAGATCTTCTTCGTCCAGCTCAAGACAACCTAACTGCATTGCAGTTTCGATATCACCAACGATCAGTGCACGCAGCAGCTGAGTCGGCAGGATATCCAGAGGCATAACGCGTTCGTAAGAACCTACAGGAACCATGGCACGTTCACTACCGTTTGTATTGGTAGATGGCGCATAGTTCTTCAGGCCAAACAGTTTGGAAACATAAATATTCAGCATGGAGTGCTTATTCGCGCCCGGCGACAACCAACCCATAAAGTCACGCTCAGTGCCTTCTTTCAGTACACTGACCTGTGTGTGGTAACGTCCAAGGAAAGAGTAAGGGCCTTTAGCGGTTGTTCCGCCAAACACAGAGCCAGAGATCAGGCGTACTGAATCACGGTCTGCGATGTCCGCACCACATACATCTTCCAGAGAGGCACCCAGACGGGTCTTAACCAAACGCGGGTTTTTAACTTCAGGGCCGCCCAGAGCGATGACACGGGAAACATTCAGCGTTCCTGTCAGAAACAGCTGACCAAAGGCTACGACATCCTGATAACCAATCGCCCAAACTGTTTTGCCAGAACTTACAGGATCTAAATGGTGGATATGGGTTCCAGCCAAACCTGCAGGGTGAGGGCCTGCAAACTCTTCAACCACAACCTGGCCGCTGTTTTGAGCCGGTACAGAAGCACCTGCCGCTTTACAGACAAAAACCTTACCATCAGTAAGGCGCGCCAAAACATCCAATCCAGCCTGGAAATCTGCTTCCTGTCCTTTAAGAACAGCCACAGGATCAGCCGCCAGAGGGTTAGTATCCATTGCCGTAACGAAAATGGAGTTTGGCGTGCTTTCCAAAGCAGGAACACGGCTAAATGGACGAGTACGTAGCGCAGTCCACAGACCGGACTCAACCAGCTGCTCCTGAACCTTTGTACGCTCCACCGATGACAGTTCACTCTGACTATATTGAGCAAACTGAACACTTTCTTCCTGCTCGGCAACTTTGATGACCACAGACTGAAGAATACGACGCTCACCGCGGTTAACTGCTACAACCTCACCAGCAGCAGGAGCCGTATACTTCACGCCCGGGGTCTTTTTATCACTGAAGAGCTCTTGACCCAGCTTAACCTGATCGCCGACCTTCACCATCATTGTAGGCTTCATACCCACATAGTCAGTGCCAATCACAGCGACCGTACGTGCCTGAGCAGCATCTTCGATGCTTTGCTTAGGTACGCCGGCTATAGGCAGATCAAGGCCACGTTTGATTTTTATCATACGTCTCGCCCAATCACTTAGTTATTTTTTAAAGGTAAAGCTTAGATAACCTGAGGCAACATGCCCCGATATGCTGAGAAGCACCCTGCATCAGGTCGATAATTCTTATGGCCAGCTTGGCTGTTTTCGTAATCACAGGTCTGCCCACCCGGATCACGCCCAAAATCGAACACATTATAAAGACCTGCCAGCCCCTTTACCACTCGACCTGCGACATTTTGCTACAACCTCAGCCCAACAAACGCATTAGCCTTAAGTTAATTTCGGTCATTTAGGGGGCAACGTCTGAAAATATCCGCCAATTACCGGATAGATAACAGGAAAAATGTTTAATTTTCTTTTACTTAGATGCAAAAAAGCCCACTCATTGAGTGGGCTTTAATTATATCCGGATAAAAGACCGGATCAGCATTTATCAGCGGATCAACGTGCCGGGAAATGCTGGAAATGTACGTTAGAGATCTGCTGTAGAATACGTACAACCTGGCAGCTATAACCAAATTCATTATCGTACCAAACATACAGAACAGCCTGCTTGCCATTCACGATGGTTGCCTCACCATCTACAATCCCTGCATGACGGTTGCCAACGAAGTCGGAAGAAACCACTTCAGGAGACTGAACAAAGTCGATCTGCTTCTGAATAGATGAGTGCAGTGACGCATCACGCAGGTAATCGTTAACGTCTTCCACAGACGTCTCTTTACCCAAGGTCAGATTAAGGATCGCCATTGATACGTTCGGCGTTGGAACTCGGATCGCATTACCGGTCAGCTTACCTTTCAGGGAAGGCAGTGCTTTGGCTGCTGCAGAAGCCGCACCGGTTTCAGTGATCACCATGTTCAACGGCGCGGAACGACCACGACGCTTCGCTTTATGGAAGTTGTCGATCAGATTCTGGTCGTTAGTAAACGCGTGAACTGTTTCAACATGGCCATGCTCAATGCCATATTTATCTTCGATCGCCTTAAGAACAGGTACGATGGCGTTAGTCGTACAGGATGCAGCCGAAAGAATCTTATCGCCTTCTTCGATCACGTCACTGTTAATACCATGTACAATATTCTTGATATCACCTTTACCAGGCGCTGTTAGCAGAACACGGGATGCACCTTTACAGTTCAGGTGCTGGCCTAGACCCGTTTCATCACGCCACATACCTGTGTTATCAACAACAATCGCATCGTTAATGCCGTAAGTCGTATAATCAACTTCAGCCGGCGAGTTTGCATAGATCATCTGGACGTAATTACCATTAATGATCAGCGCTTTTGCTTCCTCATCAACAGAAATTGTACCCTGAAAAGAACCATGCACAGAATCACGACGCAGTAAACTTGCACGCTTCTGCAGATCGCCGTCCTTACCACCACGAACAACAATTGCACGCAGGCGCAACTTATTACCGCCACCCGCTTTCTCAACCAGGATACGCGCCAGCAAGCGGCCAATACGACCAAAACCATAAAGCACAACATCTTTATAGCCATCTTCGCCATTATCCTGATATTTACCTACGGCTGTATCCAGCTCTTTGCGCAGGAAGGCTTCCAGGTCGCTACCGCCTTCGTTCTTGAACTTAACAGCCAGTTTACCAATATCAACGTGAGCAGGGCCCATGTCCATACCTGCCATCGCTTCCAGAATAGGATGCGTGTCACGAACTGACAGCTCAGTACCCTCAACCTGGCGAACAAAGCGGTGGTCTTTCAGGATGCGGATAACCGACTGGTTGACCATTGCGCGGCCATACAGTGAAGTCACTACATTGTTTTTACGATACAGCTGACCGATCAGCGGGATCATACCTTCAGCCAGAGCTTCACGCTCCTGCCAATCCTGGAAACAGCTATCTAACATATCTTGACTCACGGGCGGCCTCACTTTAAATCAAAAAAAATCTCAACCGAAAATGCGGGCGTATTATGAAAGCAGAATGCCCAAAGGGCAAATTTAAACGCCGGTTTTACGGCCAAAGTCTATTTCACGGCCAGATTGAAGCATTCCATATTAAACTTATCTGTTTAAATCCTGAATATGTACGCTTTACATTCATATACACCGCCTTAGACTTATCGTCTTTTCTGTCCCCTAAGACATTTTATACAGCTACGGACCAGACATGATGCAACTGCAGCTCAAGCCTCAAACAGTTCCCGTTAAGCCCGGCGATACCCGTCACTGGGGAAACTTACCCGGGAACGCCCGCGCACTTATTATCAGTGAGCTGGCAAGACAGCAGGACCGCCTGCTGTTTGTGGTGACTCAAAGCCAAAGCGATGCAGAGCAACTGGCGGAGCTACTTGAATTCTTTCTGCCGGATGAGCTACCGGTACTTCGCCTGCCTGACTGGGAAACATTGCCCTACGATGCATTTTCTCCCCATCAGGACATTATCTCAGAGCGCCTGAAAGTACTGTTTCAGCTACCCCAACTGAAAAAAGGCGTACTGGTAGCGCCAGCCTCAACATTAATGCAACGGCTGGCACCGGAAAGTTATATCAGTGGTTCGACCTTTCTCCTGGAAACAGGTCAGTCCTTTAATGCCCAGTCCATGAGCCGCCAGCTGGAACAGGCGGGCTACCACTGCGTTGACAATGTCTACAGCCATGGCGAATACGCAATCCGTGGCGCCCTGATGGATATTTTTCCAATGGGCAGCGATCAACCGATCCGCATCGATCTGTTTGATGATGAGATCGACACTCTGCGTACATTTGATCCCGAAACTCAGCGCTCTCAGGAAAAAACCGATCAGATCCGCATTCTGCCCGCAACAGAATACCCCCTGGACAACAGCGGAAAAACCCAGTTTAAAATCGCTTTTCAGGAACAGTTTGATATCGACTTCCGCCAGTGCCCTCTTTATCAGGATGTCAGCAAAGGCATCCCTTCACCTGGACTGGAATACTATCTGCCGCTGTTTTTTGAGCAAACTGCCGATCTTTTCAGCTACCTGCCGGACAACACTCTGCTGGTCAGCCACAACAATACCGAAGAAGCCGCCGAGCACTTCTGGGCAGAGGTCGAGCGCCGTTACGAAGATCGCCGCTATGATATCCAACGCCCGATTCTGCCTCCTCCGCAGCTGTTTCTGCCGGTAAACCAGCTTTTCAGCCGGCTCAAAAGCTTTGCCCGTATTCAGCTGCATACCTCTTCAATTGAAGAAAAAGCCGGACGGATTAATCTGCCGTTCAGCGAACCTGCTCAGCTTCCTATTGATGCTAAAAGCAATACACCGCTAAAACAGCTGCAGGATCATCTGGCCGGTACAGATAAAAAGGTACTTTTCTGCGCCGAATCCGCCGGTCGCCGTGAAGCTCTTCTGGAACTACTCGCTCGCATTCATTGCACACCAACCGGTATTGATAACTGGCAGGCGTTTACCTCCGCTCCAGAAGCCGAGAGCAAACTGACTATCGCAGTTGCTCCGCTTCTGGAGGGCATCACCTGTGAAAACCCCGCTATTGAGCTGATCAGTGAAAGCCAGCTGTTTGGTCAACGGGTTTTCCAGAGCCGGCGCCGTCAGAAAGCAACCGATATTGGCGAGTACACAATACGCAGCCTGACAGAACTACAGGAAGGCGCACCCGTTGTGCATATCGATCACGGGGTTGGCCGCTACCTGGGTTTACAGGTACTGGATATCGACCAACAAAAAGCCGAGTTTCTGACGCTGGAATATGCCGATGGGGCCAAGCTTTATGTTCCGGTCAGCTCACTACATCTGATCTCCCGCTACTCCGGTGCCGGCGATGATCACGCCCCTTTGCATAAACTGGGCACAGAACAGTGGGAAAAGGCCAAACGTAAAACCGCTGAAAAAATCCGTGATACCGCAGCCGAGCTGCTGGATATCTACGCCCGCCGGGCTGCCCGAAAAGGCTTTAAGCATGATGACCCGGATCACTCCTATGAGGCCTTCTCAGCGGGCTTCCCTTTTGAAGAGACCCCAGATCAGATGATGGCGATCAACGCCGTGATTCAGGACATGACCTCACCCCAGCCAATGGATCGTGTTATTTGCGGTGATGTGGGCTTCGGTAAAACCGAAGTTGCTATGCGGGCTACGTTTATGGCGGTTCAAAGCGGTAAGCAAGTGGCAATTCTGGTACCCACAACCTTACTGGCGCAACAGCACTTTGAAAACTTCCGGGATCGCTTTGCCGACTGGCCGGTGCAGGTGGAAGTGCTCTCCCGTTTCAAGTCTGCCAAAGAACAGAAAGCAGTATTGGAAAGTATGGGCAACGGCAAAGCAGATATTGTCATTGGCACCCATAAGCTATTACAGAAAGATACCCGCTTCGATGACCTTGGCCTGTTAATTATTGATGAAGAGCACCGCTTTGGCGTTCAACAGAAAGAAAAACTCAAATCTCTGCGTTCTGAAATCGATATTCTCACCATGACAGCGACCCCCATCCCCCGCACCTTAAATATGGCAATGTCTGGTATCCGGGATCTGTCGATCATCGCCACACCACCAGCCAAGCGACTTTCCGTGAAAACTTTTGTTCGTAAATATGATAAGCCAACCATTAAAGAAGCGATACTGCGGGAGATTCTCCGGGGCGGTCAGCTCTACTTCCTGCACAACGACCTGAAAACTATCGAAAATGCGGCAGAAACTATTCGGGAGCTGGTGCCAGAAGCTAGAGTCGGCGTTGCACATGGGCAGATGCCGGAGCGGCAACTGGAACAACTGATGTCCGATTTCTATCATAAACGTTTCAATGTACTGGTCTGCTCTACCATTATTGAAACCGGGATCGATATCCCCAGCTCCAATACCATCATTATTGAGCGAGCGGATAAGTTTGGTTTAGCTCAGCTACACCAGCTGCGGGGACGCGTCGGACGCTCACACCATCAGGCATACGCCTACCTGCTAACCCCGGAAGGCAAAAAACTAAGCAAAGATGCCGAAAAGCGCCTGGATGCCATCGCCCTGGCAGACGATCTGGGCGCAGGCTTCACACTGGCCACTCATGATATGGAGATCCGCGGCGCAGGTGAGCTATTAGGTGAGGGTCAAAGCGGTCAGATGGAGCAGGTAGGCTACAGTCTCTATATGGAGATGCTGGATAAAGCAGTAAACGCCATCAAACAGGGTAAAACCCCCGATCTGGATAAGCCCCTGAACCAGGGCGCTGAAATCAATCTGCGTATTCCGGCACTGATACCTGATGACTACCTGCCTGATGTACACACCCGCCTGGTGATGTACAAACGAATTGCTAACGCTAAATCCAATCCTGAGTTAAAAGAGTTACAGGTGGAGATGATCGACCGTTTCGGCTTATTGCCGGAACCGGTTAAAAACCTATTCAATCAAACCCGGCTTAAGCTTCGCGCGGAAAGCCTGGGTATCAGCCGAATCGACTGCGGTGCTGAAAATGGTAGCCTTGAATTCTCCGCTGAAACTCAGGTAGAACCCCTCTCCATTGTTAAAATGGTACAATCAGCGCCAAACCGGTATCGTCTTGATGGTGCAAGTAAATTACGCTTTACCGACCTTATGAACCAACCGGAACGACGGTTCTCGGTGATAGAAACGCTGCTGTCAAAACTGTCACCTGAGAAGGCAGCCTAAAATGAGAACTATTGATCCAATGATGCAAAGCCAAAAAAACAGAACAGCTTTTCTTACATGGGGACGCCAGACAGCAGAGCGCGCAGCAGGCCTGTGCATTCTGTCCACCGCATTACTGGCGATGATGGTTGGCTCACCAGTATTGGCTGCAGATAGCACCGCAGGCAAACCCGCCCCACGCTACTACTCCGTAGAAATGATTATCTTCAGCTATGAAGAGCAAGATGAAGGTTTATCGGAGAATTGGCCGGAAAATATACAGGTCGAACTACCTGCATCTTATTTACAGCTTTACCGCCCTTCCGATATAACGTCTGAGCTCCTTAGGGTCACTCAGCAGGAAGTACAGACGCGCGTAAAGACCAATAGTCAGGGTGAAACTGAGCTGGTCGAAACCCCTGTTGGGGTTGTCCCCCTTAGTTCACAGCAAAGGGCCGATATAAAAAACAATCGACTGCCAAATTTCTTTTATATGCCGAAAAAAAAGATGCAGTTAAATGCTCAGTATAATCGCCTGAAGCGGCGCAGTGGCCTTCGGGTTATGTACCATGAGGCCTGGAGCATGCCGGTCTACGACCGGGAAAACAGCACACCAATCCTGATACAGGGTGGAGAGCAGTTCGATAACCTGTTTGAGCTTGAGGGTAGTATTGAGATTTCTGTTGCCCGATACCTGCACTTGGATACCAATCTCTATCTAAGAGAGTTTGAAGCCAATCACAACACAGATCAGGCTAATCCTGCAGACTTTAATGGGCGTCTAAGCCACCATGATAGCTCTGTGTCGGTACTACAACAGAACACCGCTGTACCCAATCCATCCCTTGCCCTGCTGGGCTTCCGTCAGTACCGAGTAGATACGGTAATCCCTCTTAAGCAGTCACGCAGGATGCGCAGCCGTGATCTCCACTACATAGACAACCCTCGATACGGCATTCTGATTCAACTGTTGCCTTATAACCCGGAAGAAGAGCCTATCCCATTGCGGTAACACTTAGCGGCACACTCAGAAAACACTCCTGCTATAGCTTCCTTCAGAGAGGAATATAACAGGAGTGTTTCAGCAGGAAGCAATAAAGATTTAAACCCTGAATGCCGCTACAACCCGTTGTAGCTGGTCGGCTTGCTGCGAGACCTCTTTACTGGACTCTGAATTACGGCGAACAGCTTCAGCGGTGTCCTCGGTGATATCACGAATCACCACTATATTTTGACCCACTTCATTGGCCACGCTGCTTTGCTCTTCGATGGCGGCTGCAACCTGAGTTGCACGATCAGAAATATCGGTCACGTCCTGTGTTATCGCCATCAGAACCGTTTCAACCTGAAGCGCCTGATCCCGGCTATCCATTCCCTGATTCCGGCTACTGTGAATCAGTTGAACAATATCATCCGTCTTACCCTGTAATGAACGGGTTATATCAGAGATCTCCTGAGTAGCATCCTGAGTACGCCCGGCAAGCGCCCGTACTTCATCTGCCACAACAGCAAAACCACGCCCCTGCTCACCGGCTCGTGCAGCCTCAATAGCAGCATTGAGTGCCAACAGGTTAGTCTGTTCAGCAATACCCTGAATAACCCCCAATACCTGACCAATGGTCTGACTCTGTTCAGACAGTTCTGAAACCGTAGAAACAGATCCTTCCAACTGATCAGAAAGATCCCGGATCAGGCTTATCGCTTGCTTCACCTGTTGCTGGCCACTTACAGCATCCTGATAAGTGTTACGGGCATTATCAGCCATACGCTCAGTGTTATTCGCGATCTCTTCTACCGTACTCACCATCTCAGTCACCGCAGCGGCAACCTGATCTGTTTCCTGGCGCTGACGCTCAACATCAGAAGCCGTTTGAGAGGCATTGTCAGAAAGCTGGTTCGTAGTATGGTTCATCGCGCCGACAGCTTCATTGACCTTACTGATTACTGTCTGAAAACCGGCCAGCATATTATTCAGCGATGAAGCCATCATAGTAATTTCATCTTTACCGCTCTGATCAACCCGAAGCTTCAGGTCATGAGTTTCATGTATTCTTTGAATATCTCTCTGAATCCGGTTAATTGGCTGAAAAATAGAGCGGCCAATCAGGTAGATAGTTACCATAGTGATAAGAAGAGCCACAACAAATACAGAAATCGCCAACGTATAAGCCCAGGCAATGCTGGCAGCTAACTGATCACTTACTTTTTGCAGCGTCGAACTCAGCAAAGCCTCCGTACTCTGAATACGCTCGCGCATCTTAAGTCGCAACCCATTGTTACTACTCAACCCAAGATGCTCCCGGCCCTGTACATAAGCAGAAAACTGCTGCTGATAGCTGCCCGCATAGTCAAGAATTTTCTGATCAACACCCAGCTGCTTCAACTGTTGTTTTAGCACGACGATTAATCTGCTGAATGTCTCTGGATACTTTGCAGTGCCGCGCAAAATAAAATCTTTTTCCGCCCGGCGAAGCTGAAGCATTGTCACCATAACAGCATCAGCGGAGAGCGCTTTCAACTCGCGCTCAATATTGTGCACGGCTTGCCGTAGTTCTCCCTGGAGGCCTGATTCATGATCCAGACCAACCGCTTCAGTGGCCTTTACAACATCATGAAAACTGCTTTGATACTGACTGAAAGTCGTTTTAAGCTGTTTTAGCTCCGGAAGCTGTAGATCATACGTATCAGCAATAACTTGCAGCTCCGCAAGCACAGTACGGGTATGGAGAATTTTCTCATCAAAGCCCGGAACATATTTCAGATCACTGCGGGCCATAAAGTCTTTTTCAAAACGCCGCATACTCAACATATCAGACTCAAGGCTATGAGCAAGTTGCTGCCCACGCCCCAACTTTTCAACCGTAGTTAACGCCCAAATAAAAAGCCCGAACATAACTAACATGACAATCACGACAATCGCCGCATTAATTGAAAGCTTGTGTTTAATCAGCATAGAAAGAAAACCTTAGTCAATTCATTAAAGCTCAAAGACCAAATAGTCTTTAGCAGAGCAGAGCTTGTCGTGATTCCTTTCTAAATAAGCGAAAGCCTCCTTGTTATTCTCGTATTCAGATCAAAATTACATTTTGTCACATACAAGCCTACACTTTATTACATTAATAATTATTATTGTCCAATATAAAAGCGCGGCACCCATAATACAGAAAAAAATAATTATAAAAATCAGTAAGATAAATATTTGGTTAAACATTAAAACGATTCATATGCCCTGATACAGCCTGAACAGAACGCTCCAATTCACCGCTGGCTTGCCGGGTTGAGTTTGCTAATGAAGAAAGCTGATCAGACTGATCATTAATCTCATGTACTGTATCGTTAATATGATTAGCAACTACAGACTGCTCTTCAGTCGCAGTGGCAATTTGTGCTGACATGCTATTAATCGTATTAATACCAGAAACAATTCCTTCCAGTGCATCGTTGGCAGACTGAACACTACTGACCGTAGCGGTGACCTGATCGCTGGCCCCCTGCATCGCCTGAACCGAGTCGCCAACCCCTTGCTGCAACCGTTCAATCATTTGCTGGATATCCTGGGTCGACTGCTGAGTCCGGGAGGCTAATGTCCGTACTTCATCGGCTACAACCGCAAATCCACGACCTGCTTCACCGGCACGAGCAGCCTCGATAGCGGCGTTCAGTGCTAGCAGATTGGTTTGCTCTGCAATTCCTCCAATAACATCAAGCACAGACGCAATATTATTACTCTCTGACTTCAGCTGAGTAATCAACACAACGGCACGCTCCATCTCTTTGGACAGTACATTGATCTGAGAGGACGCATCACGAATGGCAATACCTGATGCCTGAACTTCCTGGTTTGCCTGATCAGACTCAGCCGAAGTATTCTGCGCATTAACAGCGATTTCCTGAATCGCCTGCTGCATCTGATGTATGGCTGTCAGCACCTGCTCAACCGAGCGACTCTGATGGGCGGCTCGTTCACCCGTCTGCCCAGCGCTATCCAGTAAACCATTAACCCCCTGAGCCATCTCCTGAACATGATCCTGAGCTTCCGCAATCATGGTTTGTAAAAACTCAAGAAGGCGATTTACCTGCTTAGCCAAACGGGCTATTTCATTTTGCCCCTCCGCCGGAAGTCTCTGGGTAAGGTCACCGCCACCATCGGCAAGTGCTGCCATCAGTGTTTCCAGGTGAGTTAAAGGCTGCGCTATTAAACGAGGAATCAGTATCGTTGCAATCAGGGTGACAATAATGGTCAGAGCAAGAATAGCCACGGCGTTCAAACGTGCATCGCTGGAGACCTGAGTTATCTCTTCTGCCAGTATCTTTGCCCGATTATCAATGCCTTCACCCATCCGGTCATATTGCCCACGCAATTCAGAAAACGCAGCACCTTCAGAACCTGCCATCAGGATAAAAGCGACCTGGCTGTTTCTGGCATCGGCGGCTGACATTACTTTTCTCGCTTCCTGATGCCAATGCTGCAACGCCAGATGAAACTCATCTTCAGGCAGCAGGGCAACCCCGGCTTCCCCAGCCAGCTTACGGGCCAGAGCCATCCGCTCTTCAGCCTGCTGAACATTCTCATCAAAATCAGCCCTGGCACGATCAACTGAAGAACCCTGACGGCTCAGAGTCACATAGTCTCTTAGCGCAACCGCAGCCTGATAAAGATCCCGATCTGCATTTAATACTGCACTTGAGGCCGGCGTCAGCATCGTTGCCATTCGCTCCGAACGTTCACTGACATGTGAAATTCCGCGCGTTCCCATATACCCTTCGACCAGGATGAGAAGCAAAAGCACCATAATAGGCAGTGCTACCTGCCATCTTAAACTCAGTTTGCTATACGATTTAATCATGGCCTAACCCCGCACTTTATTTAAATCCGTTTTTTATTCCCTGAACCTACCTTATACAGGCAGGTACCTCTGCCCTATTAATCATAGGAATAAAGTCTCCTTATTAACAAAAATAAATGGAGCTTAAACGAAAAAACCCTCTCCGTAAGAAGAGGGTTCTAATTTTAAATTACGAGAAAATAGCCGGAATCAATCCACCGAAGTAGCATCCTCTTCTACATGAATCGCTTCCTCATCTTTCGCGGCATTCTTAGTTCTGTGCTCAATAAGGAAGTAAAGAACCAGACCTACACCCAGACCCCAGGCTGCACCATGTACAGACAATACAACACCCATGATACCGGCAACCCCCATAGAGGTTGCGCTTTCAATCTGCTCCACCGCAACAGCAATACACAGATAACCTGTAATAATCAGCGTGATCGACAGCGCAATCGGTAATACAGGCTTAAACAGCGTAATCAGCGGCAAAATAAACAGCGCGATAAAACCAACAATCCAGAAAACACCAGCACCAGAATAAATAGTATCCATAGCACCACGGCCATAACGATAGCGCTCAGCAATCGTCGCCATTACACCCGTAAATAAAGGACCTGCCAAACCCGGGTACGGCGCAAAGAAAGAATGCATCAGATTACGAAGACCTGTTACTAGGTGCACACGATCAACATCAACTTCGATCTTTTCATCAGGGCGTAAATGGTCAACACGACTCAGCAAGCTCTGGCCCACAATAATGTCACCAAAAGCGATGATATACGCAATGATCGCCGTTGGGATCGCAGCGAGGAATAGGTCAATACCCGGCATACCTATGGTGAACGGCAGGTAGTCCCAAATCGCTGCAAAGTTAGGTGTAGAAACCCCCATCTCAATTTCAGGCAACGGGTATTCACCAACGCTCCACCCAATTGCCATAGCGATCAGCATACCTGGCACCATGCCATAACCGGCAATAGTTTTTGCCCAACGGTGCTTCTCGACCCAGCCACGGAAAGATAGTGAGAACAAAACATAAGCTGTGATAAGACCACCAATACCTAGAGATATCGGAGTACTGTTTAAGCGACCACCATCAACAATCTCACCGCTGATTGCCGCAATACCAGCACCCAGCAGAATACCCGCTTTAATAGAATCAGGTATCGAGTTCACCAGCTTAGAACCCAGCCGGGTAACCCCCATAAAGAGGAATACTGCGGTAACCACTAACTGCAGAGCCACTAAAGCTTTAATCGCTTCAGGACCGGGTTCAAAATCTCCGATAAAGAGAAGGACAACAGGGATAGCAGGAGTAATCCATCCGGGCACAAACGGTACACCGAGCAGATTAGGCAGCATAAAGCCAATACCACAAATAACAACATAGGCCAGAGCTACATCATAAGGTAGTCCCAGGTACTTTTGCAGCAACGGGATCATTGCCATACCCACGACAAACATCACCATACCCTGAACCGTCTCAGCCAGTTCCCAGCGGTAGTGAATGAATGGCAGACGAATTTTAAACGGACCCGCAGGCCAGTACGGATGCTCTTCTCCGTGTTTACGTTTTAATAGCACAGTAACACCTGTTAATTATCAATTTATTTTTAGTTTATTCAGCCATACCGGTATCAGGAAACTGATTTGTCATTATCGTTATACAGAGCCATCCGGCATGATCAGGTGCTTTTTACCTCTATTTCGCATCCGCAGCATATTAGACCTTGGTCAGAATACGAGATGACTTTAAGGTCATACTTCATCTATAATTTTCAATGACTTAGAAGTCACATACCAACCTATCAACCGGAAGGCCATGCCATGCATAGGCTACATAAAATTCAGTCAGCCGTTTGACTGCAAAACTAATACCATCCTTTCGGAAACTGGTATTCGACTAAAAGATAGGCACTCTGGCGCAGAGATACCGGGTCTGTTCTTTCATTTCCTGCAGGTGTTATGCTTATGTCACAGATGGGTATTAACATCTTATGAAACAGCATGTTAGCAATATATTTTTTCATCATTCGCCGGGAAAAATCTAAGAGGCCCCTATGCAAACCTTTAGTCAGCGTGCAGATCAACTTGCTGAAGTACTGAAACAAATGGAGATGCAGGCCGATGAATCACAGCTCTTTGCTCTGGGTTACATCATTCCGCAGCTGACCTTGGTTGCTGAATACGTCGAGCCTGAAGACGACTTTGATACCTGCTTTACTCGTTGGCTGCATCAGGTATTCACTGATGATGGCATGAACAATGAAGATCAGCAGGAGATTTTACAGATCTGGCAGGCAGCTCAAATTAAAGCTCAATAACCTATACCCCTCCCTGTATCTTGAAATATAGCCGGGCAGAATCGGAAACAGAAAATCTCAGCACGGTAAACAGGCAAGATTAAAAAGATAAGCAAAGCGCAGTCCCGAAAAGACAATAGATGCAGGGACAGGAGATAACGGTATGACATCACATAAAAAGCCAAAAGGCATTGATACACATATTTCGCCAGAAGGTAGCCTTGAAGTACTGTCTCAGACTGAAGTGAACCGGTTGAAATGTACTTCTGAAAACGGCCAGTACAACCTGTTAAGAGGTTGTGCTCTGGCAGTCCTTAACTGTGGCAGTCATACGGACGACAGTAAGGCGGTACTGGAGCAGAACAAAGCATTTGATATTGAAGTACTTCAGCAGGACAGGGGGATCAGGATTCATCTGACACAAGCCCCGGCATCTGCTTTTGTCGATGGTCAGATGATCAGAGGTATCAAAGAGCATCTTTCTTCTGTTCTGAGAGATATTGTTTATGTCAGTAGCGAAGTTCAGCACAATAGCCGCTTTGACCTGAATGATTCTGAAGGTATCACTAATGCAATTTTCCATATTTTACGCAATGCAGGTACTCTGAAAGCAAACCATACACCAGATATGGTTGTTTGCTGGGGTGGTCACTCGATCAGCCGCGAAGAGTACCGCTACACTAAAGATGTTGGTCATGAGCTTGGTTTGCGTGGTCTCAATATCTGCACGGGTTGCGGGCCAGGTGCTATGAAAGGGCCCATGAAAGGGGCTAATCTTGCCCATGCCAAACAGCGTATTCAGAATGGCCGTTATCTGGGGATTTCTGAGCCGGGCATCATTGCGGCAGAGTCACCTAACCCGATTGTCAATGAATTGATTATCATGCCCGATATTGAAAAGCGCCTTGAAGCCTTTGTTCGTGTTGGCCATGCCATTATTGTATTTCCCGGGGGGGCAGGAACCGCTGAGGAGATCCTTTATCTTCTGGGAGTATTGCTCAACCCTCAAAACGACGATATCCCTTTCCCGGTTATCTTCACAGGCCCGGAAAGCAGTCGTGACTACTGGCAACAGATCAATCAGTTCATTGGGCTGACGCTGGGCTATCAGGCACAGCAGCGCTATAAAATCATTATTGATGATCCGGCCCGGGTAGCCCGTGAGATATCTCATGGTATCTCTGAGGTTAAGAAATCCCGGTGTATCAGCAGCGATGCCTTCTACTTCAACTGGCGTTTAAAGATAATCCCCGAGTTTCAACAGCCTTTTGAACCAAATCATGAGAATATGGCATCACTCAATATACGCTTTGATCAGCCGACACATATACTGGCCGCAAACTTGCGACGTGCCTTCTCAGGTATTGTCGCAGGCAATGTTAAAGCTCAGGGAATCACTGCGATTGAGCGATTAGGCCCGTTTCAGATCAATGGTGACGAAGAGATCATGGCTCCTCTTGACGCACTGTTACAATCTTTTGTGCAACAACAACGCATGAAACTACCGGGAACAGAGTATAATCCGTGCTATGAGATTGCTAAGGACGGTAAATAGCACGCATAAATATCCTGCTTGTTGCAAAAAAAAGGATAACAGATAAGGATCAGGATACAGTGGTTGAAAGCCCTGTATTGATGTCTGAGGTTTTCAATGCAAAACATGAGAAAGCTGAAGGAAGATGCCCTTCGGCGAAAACAAGAGTTCGAAGAAAAGCAGCGCAACGACGAATTCAAAAAACAGAGAAAAATGAGCGGTGGTCGCTCATCACGTTCGGATAAACGACGCCCCTCTAAAGGGCGAGGTAGTAGTGCACAGGATCAGCGCCGTAAGGCGGTGCCTGCGCGGACTCAGGTGCGTAAAAAAGCGAAAAAAACGCCAGGCCGCTGGGTTATCGACACACTGCTTGTTGTCGGTACTTTGATGGCTTTGGTTGCACTGTTTAATCCCTACTAGCCTTATTCGCGATAATATTCAGCCAGAGTGACCAATCCTCTGGCTTTTTATCCTCTATTGGCACGCTTTATACCATCATAAGTCTTTCCGGTTGCCCTTAACTTCGCACTAAAAAGACCCAGGATTTGAAGAGGAGCAGAGCTTTTAACGTCTTGACCGGGGTAATGAAATTGATCTGAGCGCGCTTTCCAACCGACTGAATTCAGTATCGCCACAAGGCAAACCAAACCGTAATCGACGACATGACTCAAAGGCACGAACCCAGATACCTTGTTGTGCAAGTTTCTGCTGAATCAGTTTCACAGTCTTATGATGCTCATCCGCATCAGTGGGCAACACCATACTAATAAACAACGGCGTTTTTCCCAACTCAACCTTAAGCGGAAATGCGTGCTCCAGATATGTGACCAGCCGCCTGCTTTTATCGGCTAATCGCTCCCTCGCCCTGTTTTGCCAAGCAACATCATTTAACATTCGGGTTGTTAGCCAGCTGGTAACGCCACTGACCGGCCAAGGCCCCGTATTTATTTTCAGCTGCGCTATCAGGGTCGCTCCCGCCAATACAAAACCACTGCGTATCCCCGCCAATCCAAAAAACTTTCCGATTGAACGTAAAACAATCAGTGAATCACAGGCATCACAGGCGACACTCAGCTTTTCCTGTTCTGCAGAGGAGTAGGCATCAATAAAAGCCTCATCCACCACCAGCCAGCCTTGCTTTTCCGCCAATATATGATGACAGGCAAGGAGCGTTTCCCGGCTAAAATGCTGCCCTGTGGGGTTATTCGGGTTAATTACCACTAAAATATCGCAGGCCTCAGCACAGGAAATTAACTCGTGGGCATTGCTCGCATGGTAACAAAGCACTTCAAAGCCAGATTTCTGCCAGCACCAAGCATGCTCACGGTAACCCTCTTCAGGCACCGCAACAGTTTTAGTATAGGAACAACGCCTAGCCTCCGGCTCAGCGCCTATACTCCCTGTCTCAAGCGTCAGTCTCAGACACAAAGCAGGCAATAGTTCTATTCCTTGTTGGGAGCCATTCACGGGCCATAAATCAAACTGCTGATAATAACCACGCGCAGCCTGTAGTAGGGCATCATAATCATCCGGTAAATTCTGAAAGCAGGTGGCAGGGATAGCAGGGAGCGGCCAGGAGTCGGGGTTGAGTCCGGCAGAGAGGTCCACCCAGTGTTTGATATCAGGATAAGCTTGTTGGGCTCTTTTCAGGTCTCCCCCATGCAGGGGGGCATCAAGAGCAGGCAGCTTTGACAGCAGCTTTTTTTCCGATGAGTGCGACTGATAGAATAACGACATCTAAGAAACCAGATAACCTACAGCGAGCAAAAATATACTGCCAACGACAAGCCAGGTAAGCAGTACTCGTCCTACCAGCTTCTCTGCCGCCCTGAGATCTTTTACTTGCGGAGGGCAGCCCTCTCCTAATATGGGGCGCTCTTTCCAGTGCCCATGGTAAGTATCACCACCGCCCAGTCGTACCTTCAATGCACCGGCCCCAGCAGCCATAACAGGCCCGGCATTAGGACTTTCCCAGCCGCGGCCCTGTTTCCACCAACAACGTAGGCCAGACTTAATACCTGAAGTACCATAGGGGCTATTCAAAGCATAAAATAGCGCGGAAATACGAGCGGGCACCAGGTTCAGTGCATCATCAAAGCGAGCCGCGGCCCAGCCAAAACTTAAAAAACGCTCTGCCCTATAACCCCACATCGCATCCAGTGTATTCGCCATACGGTACAGCAAAACACCAGGGGCTCCGGCGAGTAAAAACCAGAACACGGCAGCGAAGGCACTGTCACTACCGTTCTCAAGGCCGGACTCAATGGCTGCCCGTGTCACACGCACCTCATCCATATCAGAGGTATCCCGACTAACGATCCAGCCCACATAAAACCGGGCCTGCTCCAAATCCCCCGCCAACAAAGGGCGCTCAATCTGGGTCAGGTGCTGGCTTAGGCTTTTAGCTCCGAGGGCAAAATAGAGTACGCCACCCTGCAGCACAATGTGCACCCAAAACAGGTAACCACTTTCCGTCTCAGGTATAAGACAAAACATCAGGGTAATAAAGGGAAGCAGGGCCAACAGTAGGGCAAGAATACCCAAAAAGCGTTTCTTCACCACCGAAACAGAATGACCTTGCGGCTGACTATCAGGGTTTAACCCCCGCTCCACCCAGTTTACAAGGCTGCCATAACCCACCAGCGGGTGCCAGAAAGGAAGTTCGCCAAAACGACGGTCCAACCACCAACCTAACCAAAGCGCGAAAAAAATAATCTCTGGTGCGTATAGCGCCATAGGAACTCCAAGACCGAGTGCTCAAATGGCTGACGTAAGTGGCCATCAACCTACAGTAAAAAATGCGCTATCATATCGCCTTTTTTCAGTACCGTCTTTTCAGTACCTTCCTTTTTATTTTTAAATATCAACACGACAAACGAACCGGAACCAATACGATGGCCACCTGCAAAACGCTTATGATTCAGGGTACCACCTCCGATGCCGGCAAAAGCGCTATGGTGACCGGGCTCTGTCGCTTGCTCGCGCGCAAAGGTGTTAGGGTCGTACCTTTTAAGCCTCAGAATATGGCGCTGAATAGTGCCGTAACGATTGATGGCGGTGAAATCGGCCGGGCACAGGCAGCTCAGGCTCAGGCCTGCTTTCTCGAGCCTCATACCGATATGAACCCGATACTTCTGAAGCCCAATTCAGATACCGGGGCACAGGTCATTATCCAAGGCAAAGCGATCACCAATATGGATGCTCGTGTTTATCATAACTACAAACAGGAGGCGATGAAGGCTGTATTGGATAGCTATCAGCGCCTGCAACAGCAATACGATGTCATTCTGGTAGAGGGCGCAGGCAGCCCTGCCGAGATCAATTTAAGAGATCGTGATATTGCCAATATGGGCTTTGCTGAAGCGGTAGACTGCCCAGTAGCGATTGTCGCTGATATCGACAAAGGGGGCGTTTTTGCTCATCTAGTTGGCACTCTGGATCTGTTGTCAGAATCTGAACAACAGCGCACCATCGGCTTTCTGATCAATCGCTTCCGTGGAGATATCGCTCTTTTAGAGCCTGGTAATGACTGGCTGGAGGCACGTACTCAAAAGTCAGTATTGGGCGTGATTCCTTTTTTGCATGGGCTTTGTCTCGAAGCGGAAGATGGCATAGGGGGGACAGGTGGAGACAGTGACCACGAAGGCTCAATTAGGGTTATAGCCCCGGTGCTGCCCCGGATCAGTAACCACACTGACCTCGACCCTCTGCGTCACCACCCTCAGGTCGACTTCCACTTTGTGGCACCAGATGAGGTACCGCCACCAGCAGATTTGATTGTTATTCCCGGCAGCAAAAGTGTACAGGCAGATCTGAACTGGCTACGAAGACAAGGCTGGGAAGCCTACCTGAATAAACACCTGCGTTATGGTGGCAAAGTTATAGGTATCTGTGGCGGCTTTCAAATGCTCGGCCAGTGGCTGCATGATCCGAAAGGTATTGAAGGCACTCCGGGCAGTCTTTCAGGGCTTGGATTTCTGGAGACAGAAACAACCCTTGCTTCCGAAAAGCAACTAAAAAAGGTGGATGGTGTGCTGAACCTCCAGCAATGCAAGCCATCAAGCTCCGAACCGTTAACTCCAATGTGTGGCTATGAAATACACGCTGGAATCACCACCGGAGAAGCTTTATCTCGCCCGCTGGTACGGCTGAGTCATGGTAAAAATGACGGAGCTTTATCAGCAGATGGACAGGTAGCCGGCAGCTATCTGCACGGGCTGTTTGATCACCCGGAAGCCTGCCAGGAGATTCTGAAGTGGGCCGGGCTTAATCATGCAGAGCACTTCGATATTCGCACCCTGCATGAAGATGCCATTGAACGTCTTGCAGATGCACTGGAGGCCAGCCTGAATCTTAAACACTTATCTAAACTCACCGGTATCCCTTTTTGAGGTCAATTTCATTTGACCACTTTTGCAGACACCCCGTTATGGCCTGATATAATCCGGAGCCATTTAGCCAGATAACGATCATTATCAGTTTTTTTTTCGGAAACCAAAATATGCAAACACGAACACTACGCTCTGATCTTATGCTGCTGATTACCGCAGCTATCTGGGGCACCGCCTTTGTTGCACAGCGGGTAGGCATGGATTATGTCGGTCCCTTTACCTTTACTGCAGCCCGTTTTTTTCTCGGTGCGCTTTCTCTACTGCCACTCTTACTGATTCTGAAGCCCGCAGCTATTAATAAGCCAACAACGGGCAAAGCCCGCCTGAACATATGGCAAGGAGGCTTGATCGCGGGAAGTTTTCTCTTTGCCGGTGCCACCTTACAGCAGGTCGGACTTCAGTATACAACCGCAGGTAATGCCGGCTTTATCACTGGCCTTTATATTATTCTGGTTCCCGTTATCGCATTGCTTTGGGGGCAGAGAACCGGCCGTAATACCTGGGTTGGTGGAATACTGGCCGTAGTGGGTCTGTATCTGCTGAGTATCACAGATGATTTCACCTTAGCCTATGGCGACCTTTTGCAGCTGATCGGCGCTCTTTTCTGGGCCGGGCATGTGTTGATAATCGGTTGGCTTTCGCCGCAAATGGACGCTCTGCGCCTTTCTATTGTGCAGTTTTTTACCTGTGGCCTTGTGAGCTTGGCTGTGGCACTTTTCATCGAAAATCCAACCTTTGCCAATATCGGTCTGGCCTGGCAGCCAATTGCTTATGCTGGCCTTCTATCAGTTGGGGTTGCCTATACCCTTCAGGTATTTGCTCAAAAAACAGCGCCTGCGTCCCACGCAGCAATTATTCTGAGTCTTGAGGCTGTGTTTGCTGTTATTGGCGGTTACTTTCTGCTGGGCGAGCGCTTGGATAGTCAGGGAGTTATCGGGTGTGGCCTGATGCTGGCAGGTATGTTGATCTCACAGATTCCAGGCAGAAAAGGGCCGAAAAAAGAAGCTCAGGTTGAGATGTTGCATTAATCCGGAAATAACCATGCTCGCCTACTATCAAGCACCTCAGCGGCCATAAACCGTTGGGAGTGCTTTTATCTCTGTTGCTTGGGCTCTCAGTTATTCTTCACTTTCAACACCTGAGAAATACCCGCAGTAACAAAGATTACCTCATCAGCAATTTCAGCAATTCTCTGGTGCAAGCGACCTGATTCATCCACAAAACGGCGAGCCAGCTTATTCGTCGGAACAATCCCCTGTCCAACCTCATTGCTGACCAGAATCAGATGACCATCAACCCCCTGACAAAGAAAGTCGAGAAAAGCCTGCTGGCGTTCTGCCAAAGCCTGATCATCATCGAGCAGCAATAGATTGGTCATCCAGAGCGTCAGGCAATCCAGTAAGACGCAGGTTTTCTGATCGCACACCAGAGCTTTAATAACCGGAATAATATCAAGAGGCTCTTCGGTGGTTGGCCATTCCGTTGGGCGGCGACTCTTATGATGTTTAACCCGACCGGCCATCTCATCATCCCACACCTGAGCCGTGGCCAGATAGTGCACCGGCAAACCACTCTCAGAGGCCATTTTTTCTGCCAGCCCACTCTTACCGGAACGGGCACCACCAAGGATAAAACTAATCACATCTTTCTCACTTAAATACAAAATAAAGCATCAACTAATCACATCACGTATTGTGATCAGTTATGCTGGAGGCTTAAGCTGAACTTTGTCAGCTTCCCTCTGTCCAGAAGGTATCGGCTGCATCGCACAAATGACGCTATTTGAAAGCAGCCCTCAGACAACGAAAGGATACACCCGTGAAAAATAAATTGATCGCATTCGCCGGTATTATGTGGATGACACTGGCATTTCAGGCCCAAGCACAATCACCGGAACAGCCTCATATTATCGTTCAGGCGGAAGGTGTTGAGTACACCTTACCAGATCAGGTTACACTCAGCCTGACATTGGAAAATGTCAGCCCCCACTTATCCAAAGCCCGTGACAACGTAGAGCGACGTAGTGAACAACTACTACGGAGTATCCGTCGTTTTCAGTTGGATGATAAAGATATTGAAGCGGGGCAGGTTCGGGTTCAGCCTGAATACCAATGGGAAAATAATAAACGTATCCAGACCGGTACCAAGGTCAGTCGAAGCATGCAATTCCACATTCGGGATCTGAGTATCTACCCGGATGTGCTGGATGAGATTTTCTCTGCGAAAGTGGACTCTATGGCCCAAGTGATATTTTCCCACAGTCAGGCGGAAACATTACAACAGCGCTCTCTGGCCAAGGCTGTAAAAAATGCGAAAGAGAAAGCAGAACTGATGGCCCGTCAGCTGGGGCAAAGAGTGGGTAAAGCTTACATGATTGAAGAAGCAGGGTTTAGCCGTCCAGCGCCTGTTGCCCGCAAAGAAGTTATGATGATGGCCGATGCAGCCCCTCAAGCCAAAACTGATTATCAGCCGGGCGAAGTGGCCTTTCGCAGTCAGGTGCGTATTGTCTTTTACCTGAACTAACAAAAAACAACCTGATACAGACAAGATGGGCGCTTCACCTGAAGCGCCCATTTTTTTTCACAGAGGGCTTAGCTACTCGCCCTGCTTCACTTTTTACCGATCAAATCTTTGCCAGACCCCGAGCCAGATCCATCTTCAGATCTTCCAGAGTTTCCAGGCCTACAGCGATACGCAACATACCATCCGTTATACCCGCTTCATCACGTTCCTGCTGGCTGATACGTCCATGCGTGGTACTGGCCGGATGTGTGATGGTGGTTTTCACATCACCCAGATTCGCCGTAATCGACATCATCTCCGTGCTATCAATAACGGTCCAGGCACCCTCTTTACCACCGCGCACTTCGATCGAAAGCACAGCACCAAAAGCAGACTGCTGCTTTTTAGCCAGCTCATGGTCAGGGTGCGATACAAGTCCTGAATAGTTCACTTTAACAACCTGAGGTTGCTGCTCCAGCCATTCAGCCAGTGCCAGGGCATTTTCGCTGTGTGCTTTCATGCGCAGGTTAAGTGTCTCCAGACCTTTCAGGAAGACCCAGGCATTAAAGGGACTCAGGCTTGGGCCACAGGTGCGGACAAAACCGACAACCTGCTCCATATCCTGTTCGCTGCCAACAACCACACCACCGATACAGCGTCCTTGACCATCCAGATACTTGGTGGCCGAATGGATAACAATATCAGCCCCCATAGACAGCGGTCGCTGCAGAGCCGGTGTGCAGAAGCAGTTATCAACAATCAGCTTGGCGCCTTTGTCATGGGCAATCTCTGCAACTCTTGCAATATCAGCCAGCTCACAGGATGGGTTAGATGGTGTTTCCAGGAAATACAGTTTTGTGCGCTCTGTAGCAACGTCAGCCCAACCGGCATAATCCTGAAGATCCACGTAGCTAATGCTGACGCCGAACTTCTTCATATATTTTTCAAAAAGATTAACCGTTGAACCAAAAATATTGCGGGAAGCCACGATATGGTCACCTGATTCCAACAGTGCCATACAGGTACTCAGAATCGCAGCCATACCCGATGCAGTACCCACCGCTTTTTCGCCACCTTCCAAAGCCGCGATACGCTGCTCAAACATGCGTACCGTTGGGTTGGTAAAGCGGGAATAAACATTACCCGGCTCCTCACCGGAAAAACGCGCCGCCGCCTCAGCCGCAGAGCCAAAAACAAAACTAGAGGTAGGGTAAATCGCTTCGCTATGCTCACCTTCCTGAGATCGGGTCTGGCCGGCACGAACGCCTAATGTCTCCAGTCCCCATTCATGGGCATTAATATCAAAATCGTTCATAGGGTGCTCTTTAATGGTCTGATCGGGTATGTCGCTCTTATGGGTAGAGCTCTGACAGGCAGACTAAACAGGTCAGAGGCAAGCCCTATCCCTGTTTAGTCTGGAAGCACGCAGCTTTAATCGTCCGTGCTATCGTTGTGCATATCAATCACAACATCAACCTTAGGGTTTGAATCCTGCTTAGCATCATCATTACGCTCCGCATCAATACGATCCAGATAAGCCTGGTCAATATCGCCGGTCACATACTCACCATTGAATACTGAGCAGTCAAAACCTTCGATCTCAGGATTGCCCTCTTTACCACACTCGATCAGGTCGTCCAGATCCTGATAGATCAGCCAGTCAGCACCAATCTTCTGGCCTACCTCATCATCGGTACGGCCATGAGCAATCAGCTCTTCCGCAGATGGCATATCAATACCGTAAACGTTCGGGAAGCGTACCGCAGGAGCAGCAGAGGCAAAGTAAACGTTCTTGGCGCCGGCATCACGGGCCATCTGAATGATCTGTTTACAGGTGGTTCCACGAACAATCGAGTCATCAACCAGCAATACATTACGACCTTCAAATTCAAGATCAATGGCGTTTAGTTTCTGGCGCACCGATTTCTTGCGCTCAGTCTGACCCGGCATAATAAAGGTACGACCGATATAACGGTTTTTGATAAAACCTTCACGGAAGGTCACACCCAAGTGGTGTGCCAGCTCCAGTGCGGAAGTACGGCTGGTATCCGGAATAGGGATAACCACATCGATGCCATGATCAGGGCGGTCACGCTGAATCTTTTCAGCCAGTTTCTGCCCCATCCGCATGCGGGATTTATGAATGTGGATACCATCCATAATAGAGTCAGGGCGGGCAAGATAAACATGTTCAAAAATACAGGGACGCGGACTTGGCTTATCAGCACATTGCTGGGTAAAAATTTCACCTTGCTTACTGATATATACCGCTTCTCCCGGTGCAATATCCCGCACCAGTTCGAAACCTAAAACATCCAGCGCGACACTTTCAGAAGCAACCATATACTCTGTGCCCTGGTCAGTTTCACGCTTACCAAATACTGCAGGACGAATACCCATCGGATCACGAAAAGCCACAAGACCCAAACCACTGATCATAGCAATTGCGGCATAGCCACCATTACAACGACGGTGTACACGACGTATTGCGTCAAAGATATCGTCCGGCGTTAACTGCAACCCTTGTTTACCCAGCTCATGAGCAAATACGTTCAGTAACACCTCAGAGTCAGAGGTGGTATTGATATGACGCAAATCCGTATTGAATAACTCCTCAGCCAGGTCTTTAGAGTTAGTCAGATTACCGTTGTGCGCCAGAGCAATACCGTAAGGTGAGTTTACATAGAAAGGCTGAGATTCCGCTTCACTGGATGAGCCTGCCGTTGGGTAGCGGACATGACCAATACCAATATTGCCATGCAGGCGCTGCATATGACGGGTGCGAAATACATCGCGTACCAGGCCATTACTTTTACGCAGAAAAAACCGACCATCCTGGCAAGTCATCATACCGGCAGCGTCCTGTCCACGGTGTTGTAGGACAGTTAAGGCATCATAAATGGCCTGATTTACACTGCTATTGGCAACAATGCCGACGATTCCGCACATCTAATATCACCTCTTAGGGGTTTAGGCTACATCAAACAAAAAAGTTAACTGATCTGTCGATCAACCAGGCCTGCCGCCTGATCTCTCAAATTTTCCAGCATAGGGATAAACTGCGACTCACTCCACCAGCCTGAATCCGCCAATGGTGTTAGGCTGACAACCGCGGTTAGTATCACAAGAATAGCAACACCACGAATACCACCAAATATAAAACCCAGAATACGGTCAAAGCCACCCAGGCCACTTGCTGTCACAAGGCTATGAGCAGCCCTGGAAATCATAGAGCCCAGCATAACGATAATGATCGCGGTCAGCGCAAAACCAAGACCATTTCTGATGGTAGTGTTATCAATATAAGGTATAAGCATATCGCTTACCTGAGGACCAAAAAGCCGGGCGATCATAATCGCTGCGATCCAGGTGGCTAAAGCCACCAGCTCTTTTATCATGCCCCGAATCAGGCCAAAAATGGCAGAAAGTACCAAAATTGCAATAATAGCCCAATCGATCCAGACCATGACGGCTCCTTACTTTATTTCATCAAACGATTCATTTACCCATATTCCACAGGGCTTACCGTTAAACAGGCTTTACTGCCTCAAAATACCTGGCCACCAGGTACTCTGAACGACTTCAGGCTTACTTCCGTCGGTTACTGACGCACATCTGACATCGGATCATAGCTGACCATCAAAGCTTTAATACCAAAGCCATCTTTTAGCGCTGCTTTTACCTGATCTGCTTTACCAGGATCTGCAAAAGGGCCAGCATAAACAACAAAATAGGGCGAGCGCTCACGAACATAGGAGCGAATAGATTTGGCGCGAATTCGATCGCGGAGTTTGATCGCATTATTTTTATCTTTAAAACTTGCAGCCTGCAGCGTCCAGGATGCAAGGGTATGACGCTCGGATAGACCCGACTGCCATTGTCCGCGCTCAGGCGCTTTTTTTACAATATCCGATGGCTCTTCAGCTACAGGTTCATGAACTCTGATCTCAGGCTTTGGTGGCGCTTTCGGAATAGGCGTGGTGGTCTGCGACAGCTGAGGACGCTCGCCACCATCCAGTATAATAGGTAGGAAAATAACGGCGAGAGAGAGCAAAATAATGGCGCCGATAACCCGGTGTTTTAAGCCATATTTCACTGGTCTGTTCCTTTCATATCGGGCTTTGGGCAACCCTTCATATTTGCTTTTAAAAAGGTATCTCTGGGCACAAACATATCAGGCCGTTAACCGCTTTTTCTCTGCCAGAACACCGGCAACTGTATAGAAAGAACCAAAAACAAAGACAAGATCCTGGTCATGTGTTTCCTGCAAAACGCTACTCAGGGCAGAGGATACACTCCCGAAGCTGCGTATATTAACACATCCCTTAGCGGACAGGTGTGATTCAATACGTTTCACATCTGTCGCCCTCGGGCTGTCCAGCTGAGCCAGATACCAGGCATCAAAATAAGGAGCAACAACATCTAATACTGACTCAATATCCTTATCATTTAACATCCCTAACAGCGCAACACGTTTACCGGAAGCCTCAGGCAAGCGCTGGACAACATAGCTCGCCGCATGAGGGTTATGGGCCACATCTAACATAAAGCGGCCAATACGCTGCATTCGCCCTGTAAGCTGAGCTGAAGCCAGTCCTTGATAAATAGCTTGAGCGGGAAGGCTTAGACCAAGGCGCTGAACCACCTGAAGAACCGTCGCGGCGTTATCAATCGGCAAATTTAACTCAGGCAACTGCAGATACTGCAGCTCCACCGCTCCGGCAGTGTTTAACTGCTGCCAGTTCCAGCTTTTATCTGCTTTTTGCCAACGATACTGCTGCCCAAGTTGATCAATGAAGGAACACCCAAGAGCTTCGGCGGTTTCCCGAACAGAAGGGACCATTTTTTCCGAGCCGATAATGGCAGGTTTGCCTGCCCGGAAAATGCCGGCTTTCTCACGACCGATCTGCTCGATATCGGAGCCTAACCAACTTTCATGATCCAGAGCGATTGTGGTCACAACAGAAATATCTGCATCGATAAGATTGACCGCATCCAGACGTCCACCCAAACCTACTTCAAGTATCACAACATCCGGCTTCTGCTCCGCAAAGATCAAAAGAGCTGCCAACGTACCAAACTCAAAATAAGTCAGGGATATATCACCACGAGCCTTCTCAATCTGCGCAAAAGCCTTACAGATTAGCGTATCGGTCACGGGCTGACCATCCAGAGTGATACGTTCGTTATAGGACAAAAAATGGGGTGACGTGTAGCAGCCGGTTTGATATCCACCTGCGCGCAGCACACTTTCAAGTAAAGCGACAGTAGAGCCTTTACCATTAGTCCCGGCAACCGTCACGACTTTGCAGGGTAACCTTGTTGCACTAAGCCGCTCAGCGACCTTGCGCAAACGATCAAGCCCCAGATCAATCTCTGTTGGGTGCAGAGCTTCAAGGTAGCCCAGCCATTCAGAAAGTGAAGCCGTTTCAGCAGCAAACCCCTGAAAATCAGGGGTTTGTCTACCGGAGGTCAAATTACCGGATTGAGTCTTCATTAATCAGAAAATGCTCAGTTAGCCGGCATAGCCGTTAGCTTACGCAGGATAGAGGAGAGACGCTCACGCAGTTCGTGGCGGTGAATGATCATGTCGACTGTACCATGCTCCAGAAGGAACTCACTGCGCTGGAAGCCTTCAGGCAGTTTTTCACGTACGGTCTGCTCAATAACACGAGGGCCTGCAAAGCCACACAGTGCGAAAGGCTCGGCAACGTTCAAATCACCTAGCATCGCCAAACTGGCAGAAACACCGCCATACACAGGATCGGTCAGAACAGAAATATACGGAATACCTGCCTGTTTTAGTTTCTCAAGTGCTGCACTGGTACGGGCCATCTGCATCAGGGAGAACAGAGCCTCCTGCATGCGGGCACCGCCACTGGCGGAGAAACAGATAAACGGAATACCTTCTGCCAGAGCCAGCTCAGCGGCTTTTACGAAACGCTGCCCCACCACAGAACCCATGGAACCACCCATGAAGCTAAACTCGAAGGAGCAAGCGATCACTTCAACACCTTGAACAGAGCCGCGCATAACGATCAGCGCATCTTTCTCTTCTGTATCACGCTGGGCAGCCGCCAGACGGTCTTTGTACTTTTTCGAGTCTTTGAATTTCAGACGATCAACCGGTTCAATTTCAGAGAACAGCTCAGTACGACCCTCTTCATCCAGGAACATGCCCAGACGCTTACGAGCAGTAAGACGCATGTGGTGATCACACTTCGGGCAGACATTGTGGCTCTTCTCTAGTTCAGGGCGGTAGAGAACAGTTTCACATTTAGGGCACTTGCGCCACAGGCCTTCCGGGATATTGTTACGACGGTTACGATCGGAACGAACGATCGAAGGTACAATTTTTTCGAGCCAACTCATAAGTTATTTACTTCTGCTATTCCGTATAACAGCTTGACCGCCCGCGGGCGACCAGCAGCGAATCTTTTTGTGATAAAGAACGCCCCTAACGGGGCGTTCTCTGAGCTTAGGTGCAATATACCAAAACAACACGGATCACATAAAGTAAAGAAGCGTGTTTTTAGGCATCCATTGCCAAACGCATCTCTTTAATACGCTCCTGAAGTGCAGGAGCAATTTTTTCCGGGGTATCAGCCAGCTCTGCAATACAGTTCACCAGCACACTACCGACAATCACACCATCAGCAACCTGGCTGACAGCAGCAGCAGAAGCACCATCGCGAATGCCAAAGCCAACAGCAAGAGGCACATCTGTCAACTCACGGAGATCCGCCAACTTGCTACCTACTTCAGCAACATCCAGGGTTGCTGAGCCGGTGACACCTTTCACGGAAACATAGTACAGATAGCCAGATCCGTGTGCTGCGATTTTAGCCGCACGCTCACGGGTTGTAGTCGGAGCTACCAGAAAGATAGTATCAATGCCTGATTCTTTAAAGACCGGAACCACATCTTCAGCCTCTTCCGGTGGCAGATCTACCAACAGCACACCATCAATACCCGATGCTTTGGCGTTCGCAGCAAAGGCTTCATAGCCCATATGTTCAATTGGATTCAGATACCCCATCAGCACAACCGGTGTGGTGTTATCTTTCTCGCGGAAAGACGCCACAATATCCAGAATGCCCTGAACGCTTGCACCGGCAGCCAGTGCACGCTCACAGGCTTTCTGAATCACCGGGCCGTCAGCCATAGGATCAGAGAAAGGCATACCCAGCTCGATCATATCAGCGCCAGCCTCAACCAATGCATGCATCAGGCTCTCAGTGTATTCCGGCTTAGGATCACCACCTGTGATGTAGGGAATCAGTGCCTTTTTGCCTGCAGCATTCAGAGCTGCAAATTTTTCTTCTAAACGATTCATCATCAACCTCACACCGTAATTCCATCGATACCCGCAACCGTGTGAATATCTTTATCACCACGGCCGGACAGGTTGATAATAATGTGCTGATCAGGGTTCATGCTTTGAGCCAGCTTGCGACCATAGGCCAGGGCGTGACTACTTTCCAGTGCCGGCATAATACCTTCAACACGGGTCAGCTCACGGAAGGCTGACAAGACTTCATCATCGTTAGCAGTCACATAGTTAACACGGCCGATATCTTTCAGATAAGCATGCTCAGGGCCTACGCCCGGATAGTCCAAACCTGCAGAAACCGAGTGCGTTTCAATAATCTGCCCATCAGGATTCTGCATCAGGTAAGTACGGTTACCATGCAAAACACCTGGCTCACCCGCACACAGTGGAGCCGCATGACGACCAGTTTCAACGCCATCGCCACCAGCTTCAACACCGTACATAGCCACAGACTCATCCTGCAAGAAGGGATAAAACAGCCCCATCGCATTAGAACCACCGCCCACACAAGCAACCAGCGCATCCGGCAGACGGCCATTTTGCTTCAGACTCTGCTCACGGGCTTCGCGGCCAATAACAGAGTTAAAGTCACGAACCAGCATAGGATACGGGTGCGGCCCGGCTACAGTGCCAATGATATAAAACGTATTATCAACATTGGTAACCCAATCACGCAGGGCTTCGTTCATCGCGTCTTTCAGGGTACGGGAACCAGAAGTAACCGCATGCACCTTGGCACCCAGCAACTTCATGCGATAGACATTCAGGGACTGACGTTTAACATCATCAGCACCCATGAAAATCTCACACTCAAGGCCCAAACGAGCAGCAACGGTTGCCGTGGCAACACCATGCTGACCAGCACCGGTCTCAGCGATAACACGTGGCTTACCGGTATATTTCGCCAGTAATGCCTGACCGATAGTGTTGTTTACTTTATGAGCACCCGTGTGATTTAAGTCCTCACGCTTCAGAAAAATCTGTGCACCACCCAGTATCCGTGACCATCGTTCTGCGTGATAAAGCGGCGAAGGACGACCCACATAATGAGCCAGATCTTTATCAAACTCTGCCTGAAACTCAGGATCTTTTGATAATTTATTATAAGTCTCTTCCAGTTCTTCTAACGCGTAGCTCAGCGTTTCTGAAACAAAGCGACCGCCATAGGGGCCAAAATGGCCTTTGGTATCCGGCAGTTGCAGAAGTTCAGCATAGGTGTTCGCCTTGGTCACGGATTTGCACCTCTAATAAATGCATGAATTTTAGCGGGATCTTTAATCCCTTTCTGGGCTTCAACACCGCCTGAAACATCAACCCCATAGGGTTGGAGCCGATGTACGGCAGAGCTGATATTTTCCGGGGTTAAGCCCCCGGCAAGAATAATAGGTCTTGGTGGATCTTCCGGAATCAATTCCCAGTTAAACGTCTCACCGGTTCCACCTGGCACTCCGGGACGATAGCTATCCAACAACAATGCCCTTGCTTGTTTAAACTCTAGCATCTGCAGGGACAAAGATTCCGCGTCTTTAACACGAAGCGCTTTAATCCAGGGTCGATTAAACGACTGGCAGAACTCAGCAGATTCATCACCGTGAAACTGAATCAGATCACAATGACTCATCTCTAGGATACGATAAATATCATCGGATGGTTCATTAACAAAAAGTGCAACAGTGGAAACAAAAGGTGGCAACTGGCCGATGATCTCTCCGGCTTTTTCCGGCGTCACATAGCGAGGACTGGGTTTATAAAACACAAAACCCAAAGCATCGGCACCCGCCTCAATTGCCTCCAGTGCATCTTCTATTCGGGTGATACCACAGATCTTTACACGAGTTCGCATGACTTAGATATTCTCAGAACCTAACAGAGTTAAAAAATGCGGACCAAGCTCCAGTTTTGGCAGACAAAAATGCTCTGGATACTGGGCTTCAACAAAGTAAAGACCATTGGGAGGTGCCGTCACACCAGCCTGAGTACGATCCCGCAGAGCCAGAAGTTCTGCTATCCACTCAACAGGTTTATCCCCGGCTCCAACCGGCAGTAGCGCACCAACAATATTACGGATCATATGATGAAGAAAAGCGTTTGCCTGAATCTCCAGGATCACCAGAGAGCCCATACGAAAAACTTTAGCTCTCTCGATATTACGCCACGGCGTATTAGACTGACAACCCGCAGCACGAAATGAAGAGAAATCATTTTCTCCTAACAGATGCTGAACCGCTTTATGCATGCGATTCTCATCCAGCGGCCGGTCAAACCAGGTCATCTGATCACACATCAGCGCAGGACGCACACGCTGATTGTAAATCACATAGCGATAACGCCGGGAAGTTGCGGAATAGCGCGCATGAAACTCAGAATCCACAGGAACCGCCCAACGAACCGCGATACTATCCGGCAAATTGGTATTACAGCCAAAAACCCAGGCTTTACTGGAACGCACCGCTTTTGAGTCAAAATGAACAATCTGGGATGAAGCATGTACACCCGTGTCTGTCCGACCCGAACACATGACCGTCACAGGCTCATTTGCCACTTTACTCAACGCCTTCTCCAGCGTTTCCTGCACACTTCTTACACCTGGTTGCTGCGTCTGCCAACCATGGTAACCCGAACCATTATATTCAACACACATCGCATAACGGCCTGCACGACCATTGTCATCGGGGATTACAGAAAGCTGAGTCATATTGAGAGGATGTATTCCAGTTAAACAAAAGCGTTATACAAAATCTGCTGAGCCTAATCAGGCCAGCCTTAAAACGGCATCGGGCCTGACCTGAGTCAGACCCGATGGATACTGCGGTATCTGCATCAGATGCTAAGCATCGCCCTGCAGTTTAGCTATTAGTTCGCTGGCATCACGTTTTTGCTCAGTGCTACCACGCTTAAGAACATCTTCCAGAGCTTCAATGGCTGATGTAGTATTCCCCATATCAACATAGGCCCGTGCCAGATCCAGCTTGATTTCCGGGTTCTCGTTTTCATCCAAAAGCCCATCAAGATTCAGCTGCTCATCAACACTGTCTTCTTCAAAAGAGATATCTGATAGTTCTCCAAGATCCGCAAGATCGTCATCATCATCGATACTTGGTGAAAGATCGGCAATATCATCAGAAGCAAGATCCTGACTAACAAGCTCTTCCATACCTCTTACTTCTGAAGTTTCAGGCTCATTAACCGCTGACATAGACAGGTCGCCAAGATCCTCAATATAGTCTTTAGCATCCGATCTAAGGGCTTGCTGGCTATCATTAAACTGATAATCAGCATCACTTTCATCAACGCTGAACGGAGTCAGATCATCAGATTCTAAGTCCGCTAGATCCGTCAGTTCAAAGTCGTCTTTACCGAGAGGTTCCGGCTCTCCAAGCTCCAGTGGATCCAGGTTGATCATGGGCTTATTGTCTTCAATATCATCGCCCAAATCCAAGTCCATCAACTCAAAGTCGACATCATCCAGATCGAGGCTATCATCAGAAGATTCCTCACCGGCATAGCGTTCAAAATCGCGTTCCAGCGCATCCAGTTCACTATTCAGGTCAACATCATAGTCAGCATCTGCTGATTCAGAAGAAACAGCCTTATCATCCAAAGGCATGATGTCATCCAGATCATCAACCTCATCTACAGCAGACGGTTCAGCAACATAATGGCTGGCACCGGTTTTGTTGTAAAGTTCCTGCTGCAGCGTCAGCGCCTCACCCAATGCTTTAGCATCCGCTGCATTCTGCAACTGGCGTAGCTCGTGGTCGAAAGTTGCCTCATCGCCCAGATCAACCAGCACTTCCATAAACTTCAGACGTACATCATTGTCTTCCGGATTCTCACCGAGGCTTCTCTGCAAGATTGCAGCAGCCCGCTCAGGCTGGCCGAGTTCACGGTAGCTTTCAGCCTCATCTAAAGCACTAAGCTCAGAGACAGTATTATCAATCTCTTCATAGTCACTCAGCATATCAGGAGCATCACCAGATTCAGAAAAAGCAGGCTCTGCAGCAAAATCGTCAGAGGCAGCGTCTGTAGAGAGATCCTGTTCTGACTCTAAGGCCAATTTCTCAGCTTCCCGAGCAGCCGCATCATCTGCCAGAGCGGCCAACAGCTCATCATCCTTCTGTTCCTGAGTATCGATAGCACCGCCATCAAGAGGCAAGTCAGGGATATCATCTATCTCTGAAAGTTCCAGATCACTCAGGTCATCACCTTCCAGGTCAATGAGTTCCTCATCATCCAAATCAATCTGAATATCCGGATCACCTTCACTGGTTTCTGCTATGGTATCTAACTCCAGATCGTCAAGCACTTCCGGTTCAGATATCTCATCATCAAATGAAATATCTGAGTGCCCGGCATCTGACTCAATGAGATTATCCTGAACCGACTCACCTGAATCAGCTTCAACGGCTAATTCGGTGTTTACTGTCGACTCAGCTTGCACGAAAGGGAGTTGAAAATCCCCCTTTTCATCATCTCCGTCAGGGTCGCCCAGATCAAAGTCTTCAGAAAAATCGAGATCATCGAGATCAAGGTCGCCATCCAGCTCCAAAGACTCACCGTCGGCTTCAAGGTCATCCCCCAAGCCACCCAGGTCGAAATCACCAAGATCTTCGATATCTGCAGAGCTGCTTTCCGCCTGAACATCAGGCTCACCGAGGTCATCAAGATCCATCTCAATCTCAGACAGGCTACTCTCATCGAGATCACCGCTCAGGTCATCATCAAGGCTCAAATCATCCGGTAGGTCATCATTTGATATAGCGTCCAGAGCAGCGACACCAGCAGCACCCGCTGCTGCACCGGTTGCCAGATCAGACAAATCAGAATCATCACGGTTATTTTTCTGTTTTGCCGACTTTTTACTGGCAGCCTTACGACGACGCATCACCACAAGCAGCAGAATCAGAGCCAATATAGCGGCAGCAGCACCACCAATAATCGTTGCATTTTTTCGAAGACTATCAACGAGGAAAGACCCAGGATCCAGCTCCGTTGTTTCCTGTGTATCCAATGAGAAGGATTCAACAGGCTCAGACTGAGCATCCTGTTCAGTTACAACGTCACTCTGCTCCGAAGTTTCTTTAGCTTTGGCAGCCAGATCCAAACCAATAGCACCGGCACTAACCTGGCCAGTTACCGCTGCTGATGCTGTTGTTGCAACAGGAGGTTCAGTACTGATCGCCATGCTGTCTTTTTCGGTAGACTGGGTATTGGATTCTGCAACAGACTCACCCGACAGAAGCTTATTCTGCTTATCAAGCATTGCTTCCATCGCGGCCAGCTGTTCATCTTTTAAGCGAATCAGTTTCTGTAGAGTACTAACCTGCTTCTGAAGCTCATCCAGTCGACCGGATAATTCAGTTTTTTCACGGTTTGACTGATCAAGACTTTCTTTGCTGAGCGCCAGCTCTTCACTGACTTTTGCGCGTTCTGAGTCTGTCGCCTGTTGCTCTGTATCTGCGACCAGCTTCAGAGGCTTACTGTCAGCTGGTGCGGTACTAGCAGGCTTTAATTTGGCAGCCCCAGGTACTGACTGAGCTTTAAATGCGACCCAAGCTTTATTCTGGCGGGCAACCTCTCGAATAGCTTCAAGCCCGGTACGGCTCATCATAGCGGAGCGATTAGGAATCAGGATGGTGCTGCCTGCTTCCATGTTATTGATATTACCGGTCGGGAAAGCATCCGGATTAGCGTCCTGAATACCCAGCATAGCCTGCTTAATAGTAATATCACTATCTGGGCGGTTCTTACGCGCAAGGCTCCAAAGTGTATCCGTTGGGCCAACCTTAATTCGATGCGCGCCCTCTTCAACCAAGCTTGCAACAGGCGAGGCAGTACGCGCAGAAGATGCCGGGACAGCCTGCACACCGGAAGAAGACTGTGCAGATGTATTGTCAGCTGACGCATTGTTATAAGTTGGAGGGTCGATCAGGAAAGTATATTCCCGCATCAGCTGCCCCTGCGGCCACTCTACAGCCAGCAGAAAGTTCAGAAATGGCTCTTTAACCGGTTTAGAACTTTTAAGTTCAATATAGGGACCGTTACCACCCGAAATAACACTAAAGGTCAGGTTCTCCAGAAAAAACTGGCGATCCAGCCCCGCTTTAGCAAATGCGCGTTCATCCGCAAGTTGCACGCGAATATCTTCAGCATCAACATCGTCTGTTTCTGCCAATTGAATCGTCGCCCTAAACGGCTGATTCAGTGATGAAAGTAACTCGGCTTCACCGAGTCCTAAAGCAAACGCCAGTGGACTGCTTAACATACCCACCGTCGCAAGAGTTCCCGCCAGCTTGCGCACCATATTTCTGATTCCTTAACACTTTGCACCGACCTGAACGGCAGTACGGCAGACTGAGATTGCTAAACCTTAGCCTTTCTGTCCCAGTTGATATTGGATTAGTGTAACTTTTATCAATATTTCAACAATTTGTACACATCACCAAAGAACCATTCAGGCTTTTTATTTGTTTAGGTTGTTATTTTTTATCCGCTTTTTCCCCGGCTAAACGGCTGATCAGTGCCATAAGTTAACAACCTGTCGTTGATAAAAGCAAAAAACAAGCCAAAAAAGATCCATGCGCAAGATCCGAATAAAATACTTTGAAAGCCTGTAAAATATTAATCCGCTGCCAACAACCCCGGGTATTATGAATATCAGCCAGGTATTGTCGAATATCATCCTGCCCCTGCTGATGCGAACGGGATAAGCATTGCCGCTGAAACGGAAAAAGCCTGCCGAAGCAGGCTTTCCTATTGTAATAACTGAAAAAAATCAGTTATCCATCAGGATTGTCAACATACGACGTAGAGGCTCAGCAGCCCCCCACAACAGCTGGTCACCCACACTGAATGCATTCAGGTATTCATTACCAATATTCATCTTACGCAGACGACCTACTGGTACACTAAGGGTGCCAGTCACTTTCGCTGGTGTCAGCTCCTGAGCCGTGATATCACGCTCATTGGGAATCACTTTCACCCAGTCATTAGCCTCTGCGATCATGGCATTGATCTCATCCATTGGCACATCACGCTTAAGCTTAATCGTGAATGCCTGACTATGACAACGCATAGCACCGATACGTACACAAGTACCATCAATTGGGATCGGGTTCTTATCCAGCCCCAGAATCTTATTGGTTTCGGCCACCGCTTTCCACTCTTCCCGGCTCTGGCCGTTATCCAGCTTGCTGTCGATCCATGGGATCAAAGAACCTGCCAGTGGCGCGCCGAAGTTGTCCAGCGGCATCTGATCGCTACGGATAGTTTCCGCTACTTTACGGTCGATATCCAGAATCGCGGCGGAAGATGCAATATCATCAGCAACTGAGCCATGGATAATCCCCATCTGACTAATCAGCTCTTTCATGTGGCGGGCACCACCACCGGAAGCAGCCTGATAGGTCATGGAGGTCATCCACTCCACAACATCATTCTGGAACAGGCCACCCAGCCCCATCAGCATCAGAGATACAGTACAGTTGCCGCCGACAAAGGTTTTAACACCGTTTGCCAAACCATCTTTGATCACGTTCATATTGACCGGATCCAGAACAATGATCGCCTCATCATCCATACGCAATGACGATGCGGCATCGATCCAATAACCGTTCCAACCACTGGCACGCAGCTTAGGGTAAACATCGTTTGTATAATCACCACCCTGACAGGTGATGATAATATCCATGGCCTTCAGCTCTTCGATATCGGTAGCGTCTTTCAGAGCAGGGGCTTCTTTGCCAAAATTTGGCGCAGCCTGGCCTGCCTGAGAGGTTGTGAAGAAAATAGGTTCGATCTGGTTGAAGTCTCCCTCATCCTGCATGCGCTGCATCAGCACAGAACCTACCATTCCGCGCCAGCCAACAAGACCTACACGTTTTTGAGCCATATTGTCACCTATTGGTCTATGGAGTATTTGCCGTCCTACACCTCGTCTTAGGGAATAGGCCGGTTAAGTAATTAACAACAGAATCCATTTAGGGCAGGCCTATGACCTACCTTTCCGTAATCTGTCTAAGCTGCTTTGCCTGCAGCCTCAATGCTGTACCATAACGGTTTTACTAAAGTGCAGCGACAACAGCAGCGCCCATCTCTTCAGTACTAACCAATTTACAGCCTTCCGACATAATATCGGCTGTACGCAAGCCCTGATCCAGCACCTTTTCTACCGCCTGCTCAATACGATCTGCCGCGGCAATCTCATTCAGAGAGTAACGCAGCATCATAGCTACGGACAGAATCGTTGCCAGCGGGTTTGCTTTACCCTGACCTGCAATATCCGGTGCAGAACCGTGGCACGGCTCGTACATACCTTTACCGTTTTCATCCAGAGAGGCAGAAGGCAGCATGCCGATAGAGCCGGTCAGCATCGCTGCAGCATCCGATAGAATATCACCGAACATATTGCCGGTTACCATCACATCAAACTGCTTAGGTGCACGCACCAACTGCATCGCAGCGTTGTCCACCAGCATATGAGACAACTCAACATCCGGGTATTCTTTGGCCAGCTCGTCCATCACCTCTTTCCACAGCACGGTAACTTCCAGCACGTTGGATTTATCGATGGAACACAAGCGCTTACCACGTTTTTGGGCGGCCTCAAATGCCTGGCGACCAATACGACGGATCTCTGATTCAGAATAAACGTAGGTGTTGTAACCTTCACGCTCACCATTTTCCAGAGTACGGATACCCCGAGGCTGACCAAAGTAGATACCGCCGGTCAGTTCACGCACGATAAGAATATCCAGACCTGAAACCACTTCAGGCTTCAGTGTGGAGGCTTCCGCCAGCTGCGGGTACAGGATTGCAGGGCGCAGGTTTGCAAAAAACTCCAGCTGAGAACGAATGCCCAGCAGGCCTTTCTCAGGACGCTGCTCCATTGGGTTAGCATCCCATTTAGGGCCACCAACAGCTCCCAATAAAATAGCATCGGCGTTACGAGCTTTTGCTAGAGTTTCATCCGGAAGAGGATTGCCGGTGGTATCTACAGCTGCCCCACCAATCAGAGCGGAGTCAATTTCAATATCCAGGTTCAGCGTGCCCAGTACTTTTACTGCTTCGGTTACAATCTCAGGGCCGATGCCATCACCGGGCAATACCAATACATGCTTTGTCATTTTCTGTTATCCCGAGGCAGGTCAATTACCTGCCTTTATCTGTACATAGAATATTTAGCTTCACGGTCTGTTAAAACAGAGCTCAGTCAGTCATTAAAAAGCACATTAAACCTGACGGAACAGCCATGGCTGCGAAGCCTGATGCTTCGCTTCAAACGCTTTAATTGCATCTGATTTTTCCAGTGTCAGGCCGATATCATCCAGACCGTTGATCAGGCAGTGACGGCGGAAGTCATCTACATCAAACGTAATACTGCGGCCAGATGGCGTACGAATCTCTTTGGCATCCAGATCCACCGTCAGACGGTAACCTTCTTCACCAGCAACTTCTGTAAACAGGCTATCTACAGTAGCATCATCCAGAACAATCGGCAGAATGCCGTTCTTAAAGCAGTTGTTATAGAAAATATCCGCAAAACTTGGCGCAATAACACAGCGGAAACCGTAATCTAACAATGCCCAGGGCGCATGTTCACGGGAAGAACCACAACCAAAGTTCTGGCGCGCCAACAGCACGGAAGCGCCGTCGTAACGCGGCTGATTCAGAACAAAGTCCGGATTTTTCGGTCGCTGACTGCAATCCTGATCAGGCTTACCTTCATCCAGATAACGCAGCTCATCAAACAGGTTTGGCCCAAAACCAGATCGCTTGATCGATTTCAGAAACTGCTTGGGGATAATCATGTCGGTGTCGACATTGGCGCGATCCATTGGAGCAACCAAGCCATCTAATTGAGTAAACTTTTCCATGGGTGCCTCCGGTAATCAGTTAGCTTGCAGAACATCACGAACATCAACAAAGTGGCCAGCAACCGCTGCGGCTGCAGCCATGCCCGGGCTGACCAGATGCGTCCGACCACCAAAGCCCTGACGACCTTCAAAGTTGCGATTTGATGTTGAGGCACAGTGTTCACCAGCGCCCAGTTTATCGGCATTCATCGCCAGACACATGGAACAACCCGGCTCACGCCATTCAAAACCCGCTTCGACAAAGACTTTATCCAGCCCCTCTTTTTCTGCCTGGACTTTTACCAGACCAGAGCCCGGTACAACCAGTGCCTGCTTAACATTCGCTGCAACTTTTTTTCCTTTGGCAACAGCCGCTGCTTCACGCAGATCCTCAATACGGGAGTTCGTGCAGGAACCGATAAAAACACTATCCAGCTTAATATCAGTAATTGACTGGCCGGCTTTCAAACCCATATATTCTAAGGCACGGGCATAGGCTTTTTGCTGATCTTCTTCTGCCTGTTCTGCAGGGTTTGGTACGATACCTGAAACCGGCAAGACCATTTCAGGAGAGTTCCCCCAAGTGACCTGAGGCTCAATATCAGCGGCTTCAAGTTCAACGACAGTATCAAACACAGCATCAGCGTCAGAGTGCAGGTCACTCCATACCTCAACGGCCTGTTCCCATTGAGCCTCTGTCGGCGCAAACGGGCGACCTTTAACATAATCGATCGTTGTCTGATCTACAGCTACCAAGCCGACACGGGCACCTGCTTCAATCGCCATGTTACAGATGGTCATACGGCCTTCCATCGACAGGTTACGAATCGCTTCACCACCAAATTCGATGGCACAGCCGTTGCCGCCTGCGGTACCTATTTTACCGATTACCGCCAGAACGATATCTTTACCGGTAACACCGGCGGCCAACGTTCCGTTAACCTTAACCAGCATATTTTTCATTTTGCGCTGAATCAGGCACTGGGTCGCCAACACATGCTCTACTTCTGAAGTACCAATACCATGTGCCAGAGCACCAAAAGCGCCATGGGTTGCGGTATGGGAGTCTCCGCAAACCAATGTCATACCTGGCAGAGTCGCTCCCTGTTCAGGACCAACGACGTGTACAATACCCTGGCGTATGTCGTTAATTTTGAATTCTGTGATACCAAAATCGTCACAGTTCTCATCCAGAGTCACAACCTGAATTTTAGAAACCGGGTCTTCGATACCCGCGTTACCCTCTTTACGCTCTTTCAGTGTGGTTGGCACATTGTGGTCCGGCGTTGCCAGGTTCGTATCCAAACGCCAGGGTTTACGGCCCGCAATACGCAAGCCTTCAAACGCCTGAGGTGACGTTACTTCGTGCAGTAACTGACGGTCGATATAAATCAACGAAGTGCCATCATCCCGCTCTTCAACTAAATGGTTATCCCACAATTTATCGTACAGGGTTTTGCCTGCCATCTGCCTAACTCCTCATGCATCTGTTTTCAGACCCGTATTTCTCATATTTTCTGCAACAAGCGGGGTTCAAACAGCAGGTTGCATTTTTATTTACGGGTTATTCGACCAGTTTATAAGCCGCAATAAGATAAAACAAATTCATATTTTTTATCTATTGGATTCCTTTTAGTTATAATTGATTTCATTTGGTTAACAAATAGCCTTCAAGTGAGAATTTAAGAGCGGACCCCATGGATACTCAATCGTTACATGCCTTCATTACAGTTGCAGAAACAGGCTCTTTTTCCCGAGCAGCAGAGCTGCTACACCTGACTCAACCGGCAATATCAAAACGTATTGCAAACCTGGAGCGACAACTGGCGTGCAGGTTGTTTGACCGTATTGGTCGGCAGACCCATCTCACAGAAGCGGGCCTGGCACTCATGCCACGGGCACAAAGCGTTCTGATCGAACTGGAGGACACGCGCCGACTGTTGAATAACCTTAGCGGTGAGGTCTCCGGCTCGCTGGTACTGGCTACCAGCCATCATATTGGGCTGCACCGGCTACCACCTGTATTAAAAGCGTTTACCCATCAGCACCCTCAGGTGAAACTGGATATGCGCTTTCTGGATTCAGAGCAGGCTTACGAAGGCATATTGCAGGGCAAGCTGGAGTTGGCTGTGGTGACACTCTCACCTCAAACCAATAGCAGCCTGAAAGTTGTTCCGATCTGGACAGACCATCTGAAACTGGTGGTTTCTAAGGACCACCCTCTTAATCGATCGGACAAGGTTAGTCTCCATGAATTAACCCATTTTGATGCGGTACTGCCAGGCTTTCAAACCTTTACCCGAGGTATTGTTGAAACAGCTTTCGCCCGGGAGCAGTTGATCCTAAATGTGGCGCTATCCACTAATTATATGGAAACACTAAAAATGATGGTCTCAATCGGCCTGGGCTGGAGCCTTCTGCCAGATACTCTGATTGATGACAGCATGTCTGTTATACCCTTGCCGGATGTCGATATTACACGCCCTCTGGGTTACCTTTATCACAAGGAACGCACCTTATCTAACGCTGGGCAGAAAATGATAGCCTTACTGGACGATGCCGCAGAGCCATCTGCAGATATAAAAGCACAACACCGACAATAAAAAGCCGGCACCCCCTCAAGGTCGGGGTACCGGCTTACAATGCCGTTGAACTCAGATTATCAAAGCTAATCAGCGTTCCTAGCAACGTCTGCTTTTAACACATCAACAATCCGCATTGTGGCATAAGCTCCCGGAGCAGCTTCAATGACCTTCAGTTTACCAGTACCTGGCTCACGGGCTGCAACCATCGTTTTAGGGTCAGCATATTTATTTGATGTGCTCCACTCCTGCCAGTTTGGCCACCAAGAACCCGGATGCTTTTCAGCTCCCGCAAACCAGGCATCCGGTGTATCTGCCAGTTTGTCATTAGTCCAGTAACCGTATTTCTCTTTGGTAGGTGGATTCACAATACCGGCAATATGCCCTGAACCGGACAGAACAAACTTAACCGGCCCTGAATGCACTTGAGCCCCCTTGTAGGTCGACGTCCATTTGGCAATATGGTCCTGAATGGTCGATACGAAATACACCGGCGTTTTGATCTTACTCAGATCAATCGGTGTTTCATTCAGGGTAATACCACCCGGTTTAATCAGGTTGTTTTCCAGATACATATTACGCAGATAAAACTTATGCATTGCTGCAGGCATATTCGTACTGTCAGTATTCCAATACAGCAGATCGAAAGCAGCCGGACGCTCGCCTTTCAGGTAGTTGTTGATAAAGAAGGACCAGAACAGATCGTTCTCACGTAATAAATTAAAACTGAAAGCCATCGCCCGGCCATCAAGATAACCATCACGGTCCAGCTGCCGCTCTATACCAGCGAGTGTTGCCTCATTAATGAAAACGCCGATTTCACCAGGGTCTGTGAAGTCCTGCAGCGTTGCCATATAAGTTGCAGATTTAACACGCTTATCATTTTTCGCTGCCATATAGGCCAGCGTTGATGCTGTTAGCGTACCGCCAATGCAGTAAGAGATCACATTGACCTCTTTCTCACCGGTTGCCTGTTCAATAGCATCTATCGCTTCCAACGGGCCTTCCAGCATATAGTTTTCAAAACTTTTATCACGCAAAGATGGCCCAGGATTCACCCAGGAAATAATAAATACAGTATGACCCTGATCAACCAGCCACTTAACCAGCGAGTTACTGGAGCGAAGATCAAGAATGTAATACTTGTTGATCCAGGGTGGCACGATCAGCAGCGGCGTCTTAAATACTTTTTCAGTGGTTGGCTTGTACTGTATCAGCTGCATCAGGTCATTCTGGTAAACCACCTCACCTGGTGTACTGGCAACATTTTCACCAGGCTTAAAAGCACTCCGGTCAGTCATAGCAACATTCAGACCATCACGGCTGGACTTAAGGTCCTCAATGAGCTGCTCCATACCCTGAATCAGATTACGCCCCTTAGTTTCAAAGGTACGACGGATCACTTCCGGGTTAGTTGCCACAAAATTACTCGGGCTCATTGCATTAACAAACTGCCGGGTATGAAAGTCTATGGTTTGATTCGCATGGGGACTCAAACCTTCAATATTGTGTACTGTATTAAAAATGCTGCGGGCAAATAGCAGGTATGACTGTTTAATAAAATCAAACAGAGCATTTTCAGCCCATTCACTATCATTAAAACGGCGATCATCTTTAGCTGGTTCAACAATCGGGTCAACGGCCTCTCCCATCATCTGGCGTGCCGTATTTTGCCAAAGCTGAATCTGGCTCTTCCATAGATTCATCTGCTCTTCATAAATCACCATTGGATTTATGGCTAGCTGTTCAGACATCTTCTGAAAGGATTCCGATACGTCGAATAAAACGGAAAGAGATGGGTCACTCATACCCTGTCGGGACATCAGCTGTTCGATAAGTTTTTGATATTGGCTGTTAGCATTGGAAATAAAATCAGCTAACTCAGCAGGATCGTAGATGTAATCCGTTGAATCTGTGCTCTGTTCACTCATGAGCATACCTCACTTGGTCTAAATTAAAGACCGGGTCATCCCTGGTGTCTTTCGACAAGCATCACAATTAGAAAAAAACGAGGAGGGAGAATAAGAAGGCCACATAATTGCGGCCTTCTGGGTATTCAGCAGATTAAGCCGAAGCTGAGCTGCGGCTATTGCCCTTGGCTGCTGGCTTGGATTCAGCAGCCGGAGTAGCTGCCGCAGTTGTGCGAGATTCTTCAACGATTTTCTCGACTTCCTGCTTAAATTCCATGGTCATATCAGCCATGCTTTTTGCATCTTCCAGAACTTTCTTACTCAGGGTACTCATGAGTTCAGCCTGAGATGCAGAGAAGTCACGTACAGAATCAGCGTCTTTGATTTCCGTAGCATTTTTCAACTGATTAACGCCCATTTTACTGTAAGACTTAAGAGCTTCGATCTGAAACTCTGTCATCTTTTCCATGTTTTCAACCATCAATGCATTCATTTTACGCATTGGTGCATACATGTTTTTTGTCTGTTCAGCAAAAGCGTTCATGATTTTGTCTTGCATGATATCTTCCTTTTTGGATTATCGACTTGATAAATTCTATAGTTTGCCAAGTGTCAATATGATTACATCTGAGAGGCACTCATATTGCATTGCACACAACGAATACTTTCGTTGGGTATGGCGTTAATAAGCTCAGCTTATTTTTACCTGCCAATGCATCCGGCACTAAAAGCAGGCATTCTCCCTGTCACTTCCCTATCTCTATTAGAACATTCCATTTTACTGTAAATTGTTTTTTTATTTTTGCTGGGTGTAGCTATTAAGCATCTGCATCATCATTTTTTGATATGTCTCAACAGAATCAAAACCCTGACTTATAAAAGGCTTCATTAAAGCTAAGGGCTCGTAACCCTCAACGCCTTCTTCCATCTGCTGGCGAATTTTGACCATCAGATCTTCCTGAAATTTTTGCACATCAGGAAGGCCCATCGCCTTGCGAAATTCTTCAGGCGTCATATCGACTTCGATGTTTACCTTCATGTAATCTCCTTTCCCCGTGCAGGGGAATTATAAGACTAATGTAACGCGCAGTGTCGCTATGTTGCAACTGCACAATCTTTATATCTGCGACTTTGAGCAATATTCCAGTCACAAGTTTAGTTAAGTTTACTGTTTTTCTTCCGTCCAGTAGCTGCGGTGTCTCCACAGCGACCAAAGCACCAACGCAGCACCAAAACCTGCAGCAGCACAAGCCAGTAGATAACTTCCCTGGGCACCAATACTCACCCAGAGCAAACCACTACCCCAGGCTCCAAGTGCTCCACCAACGCCATACCCTAAACTACTGTATAACGCTTGCCCCTGGCCTGCTGTTTGGCCCGTAAAAAAACGTTGTACTAAAGCAATTGAAGCCGCATGAAAACTGCCAAAAGTGGCTGCATGCAACAACTGCGATGCTAAAAGCAACATCAGCTCATCAGCAAAAAGAGCGACCATCAGCCAGCGCAGAGCAGCTAAAACCAAACTCAACAGCAGTAAAACTTCTGGCTTAAAGCGTGTTAACAGCAAGTGCATTATGGCAAACAAAACCACTTCAGCCATTACACCTAATGACCATAGCAATCCAATCAGGCTGCGGCTATAGCCAACACCTTCCATATAAATGGAAAAAAAAGTGTAATAAGGTCCATGTGAGACCTGCATCAAAATCACTGACAACAGAAAGACAAAAACGGGAGGGTGCTTTAAACGCAGCCAAAAACCTCCCTCCTGACAGGAGTCTCTCCTGCTAACGGAGGGGTCATCCGGTTCAGGCGCTGCTATTTTTTCCTCAACACCGGGCCAAACCTTTCGAGCCGGAATCATCAGTGTCGATAATGCCATAAAGGCCATGACAGATAAGATACTGATGGGTAACCAGGTTACTGCGACCAGATCCAACAACCAGCCAAGGCTTGCAACTGCCGCAATAAATCCAACAGAACCCCAAAGGCGTATCTGGCCATAACGTTCTTCACGGCCTTTTATCGCGTTTAAGGTAATCACCTCATATTGCGGCAGGATGGCATTCCAGAAGAAGCTATACAGCACCATCGCAACAGCCATTGACCAAAACCCCTGCTGCAAATATACCGTCAGAAAACAAAGAGGTGTTAGCACAGCTCCCAGCCGCATAACGGATACATGGGCTCTCTTCTGGTCTGCCCAATAGCTCCACAAATTAGGAGCAATCAGCTTGGTCGCAATAAAGATAGCCATCAGAGAGCCGATCTGCTTTGCATCAAACCCCAGAGACTGCAGATACAACCCCCAATAAGGGTTTGTAGCCCCAAGAACTGCAAAGTAAAAGAAATAGACAGAAGATAACACCCAATAAACATTGACCGTCATATCAGAGCCACTGGATCACTTGATTTAAGTACATAGGAAGCCACCGTCATAGAAGAATCAATAGCCAACAGGAAGATAAAAAAATACCCCGTACAAGCCGGGGTATCATTGGATAGGACTCTCGAATCAAGCCTGAGCAGGCACAACAGGTGTCGGCATAACAACATCACCACATTGTCCACGGTGGCGCAAATAGTGATCCATCAGAGTAATGGCCATCATCGCCTCAGCTATGGGCGTAGCACGAATACCCACACATGGGTCATGGCGTCCTTTAGTTACCACCTCTACAGACTCGCCATTGATATTGATACTTTTACCCGGTAAATGCAGGCTGGATGTTGGCTTAAGGGCTATATGAGCCACAATATCCTGCCCAGACGAAATACCACCTAAAATACCGCCTGCGTTATTTGACAGGAAACCTTCCGGGGTTATCTCATCACGGTGCTCAGTGCCTTTCTGAGCCACAGAATCAAATCCTGCCCCAATTTCAATACCTTTCACTGCATTGATGCTCATCAGAGCATGAGCAAGTTCTGCATCCAGGCGATCGAAAATCGGCTCGCCTAACCCTGGTGGCACATGGCTGGCTACCACAGTTACTTTGGCTCCAACCGACTCCCCCTCTTTACGCAGAGCATCCATATATCGCTCCAGCTCAGGCACCTTATCGGCATCCGGGCAGAAGAAAGGATTTGTGTTCACCAGATCCCAGTCGACTTTCTCAACTTTAATTGGTCCCAACTGAGACATATAGCCCCGTACCTCGATACCCAGACGCTCTTTCAGAAACTTCTTGGCGATAGCACCTGCAGCGACACGCATCGCTGTTTCACGAGCCGAAGAGCGCCCTCCGCCTCGATAATCCCGGAAACCGTATTTCTGATTATAGGTGTAATCCGCATGAGCAGGGCGATACTGCTGGGCAATATTGGAATAGTCTTTGGAGCGCTGATCAGTGTTTTCAATCATCAGACCAATAGCGGTACCCGTGGTTTTACCTTCAAAAACGCCGGATAAAATTCTGACTCTGTCATCCTCGCGACGCTGGGTCGCATGACGGGATGTTCCCGGCTTACGACGATCAAGATCAATCTGCAGATCGTCTTCTGAGATTTCCAGACCCGGCGGACAACCATCAATAATCGCCCCCAGTGCAGGGCCATGGCTTTCACCAAACGTGGTCAGGGTGAACAGTTTTCCAAAGCTATTACCAGACATGAAACTCTCTCTTGCATTGCCCTTTCAGGCGTCATTTATTCTGTAAAATTCAGCCCCGAAAGAATCAGGGCCATTAAGCGCTGTGGAAAAGGGTATCAACCACAGAGCTCTTGTTTTTTCAGGGAAACAAATCGATCAGGCGAAGTGACCTGCATATTCTTTTAATTGCTCAGCGGTCAACATAAAAACACCCTGGCCACCCATCTCAAATTCCAACCAGAGGAAAGGCACCTCCGGAAAGGCATCCTGCAACGCGAACTCGCTGTTGCCAACTTCACAGATCAGCACACCTTTATCAGACAGGTAGCGCGGTGCATCACGTAAAATACGGCGGGTAATATCCAAACCGTCAAGACCCGAGCCAAGACCCAGTGCCGGTTCATGGTGATACTCTCTTGCCATCGCCTCCAGATCCTCCTCATCCACATACGGAGGGTTAGAGACGATCAGATCATAAGCCGCCTCTTTGGGCAGATCATCAAACAGGTCGGACTGGTAAACCGTTACCTGATCAGCAAGATCATGACGCTCGACATTACTACGGGCAACGCAAAGAGCATCTTCAGAAATATCTGCCAGGTCAACACGGGCATAGGGAAAGGCATAGGCTGTTGCTATACCGATACAACCACTACCAGAACAAAGATCCAGCACACGGGTTGGCTCTTCATTGACCCAGGGCTCATAGTGATTCTGAATCAGCTGACCAATAGGAGAACGGGGTACAAGTACTCGGTGGTCAACATTAAACGGCAGACCAGCAAACCAGGCCTCGCCTAACAGGTATGCCAAAGGGACACGGTCCAGGCAGCGCTTCTCAACGTGACTTAAAATAGTAATCGCCTCATCGCGGGTGACCCGGGCATCCAGCATGGAAGGGTCAAAATCCCAGGGCAGGTGCAGACTTCCCAGAACCAGATGCACAGCCTCATCCCAGGCATTATCTGTCCCGTGACCAAAATAGACGTTATGGTGATTAAACTGAGAAAAAGACCAGCGGATATAATCACGGATGGTAAACAGTTGCTGGGCAACGTCAGTTAGCGCTTTCGTCTGTGGCACAAATTCTCTCCAGTCAGTCTTAACCACGGGTTATCACGCTTAAGTTTAACTCAGCATCCGGTTGCTATAAACCAAACTCGCTTATTTTGCCGATAGACGCCAAAATCGTAACGGATCTCTCCTTGCGCCAAATCAAGCATCTGGTATCGTTGCCCGATCACGAATACCGAGCCAAAACCATGAGTAAAACCTTTCAGCCTGATGATCACCTTCCGGATGACGACCTTAATGATATGGATCTTTTCCACTCAGCTATGAAAGGTGTAAAACCGATCAAAAGTGACAAGGTGCTCCTGAAAACTCCGAAAAAGAAAGATATCAATACAGAAACCAAACGCGCTGCAGCAACCGCCGCAGAAGAAAAGTTCATCATAGACAATCTTTCCGAAGGTAATATTCCTGACCAGAAGCCCAGTGACATCCTGAGCTTCAAAGTTCCCGATCTGCCAATTCGAACCTTTCAGGAACTGAAAAAAGGAGAGATTAGCTGGCAGGAGGGCCTAGATCTGCACGGTCAGAATACTGAAGAGGCACGCTCAGAGCTTTATGCCTTTATTCAGGACTGCCGGGCAAGGCGCTTCCGGAGCGTGATTGTCGTACATGGTAAATCCTGGACAGAAGGCAGTGGCCGGGCGGAATTGAAATCCTACGTTAATATCTGGCTGCGCCAAATGCCCGAAGTGATCGCATTTCATTCCTGCCGCCCCGCCGACGGTGGTACCGGAGCGGTTTATGTCTTACTGAAAACCAAAGAATGGGGTGCCTGATCTTCCCTGGCGCTATACTTTAAAAGCAAAAGGGCAGATCCGAAGATCTGCCCTTTTTTCCTGAAAACATATCTGATTTTTTCAAACCTGAAGCAGACTATTTCTTAACAATCAGCTCAATACGGCCACCATAAGCCACCGAATCTTTAGTCGGAGCCAGAGCACCCAACCCTTTAAGCTCCAGCTTGTCGGCTGAAAGGCCAAGCTGCTCAAAAGAGCGCTGCAGTCTTGCTACAGCCTGCTCGGAGCGTTGCTGTAAAATCTCATCACTCTGCTTACCATAATGGTGAGCCACAAGCCAGAAGCGCTTGTCACTACGCTCTAACTGAACCGCCAGCTGCTGCAACTGCCCAAAGACACTATCTTCAAATGACCCATCAGCAGATACGGGCAAACGCACCCATCCGGTCTCAATCAAATCTTCATAGAGAGAACGTTTTACCCCCTTAGTGGTAACGGGTGCCGCCTCAACCTGGTAGTGAGTGACATAAACGTAGATACGGCCAGTTCCACGCTCCGTTATATAAACAGAGACATAGTCAGCCTGCCCATTCAGCTCTCTCCTGGCAGCGACATAATGCTGCTCCCGGTCCTCTCCATAAAGGGTCGAAACCTTAAATACACGATTGGCCCAATCGTTACTACTACCGCACTCACGACTACTGCATTGAAAGAGAATCTCACTACCTGAGCGCTGCAATTCAACCTGATAATGCTCCAAAATTTCATCGGTATCCCGGGTAGAGCGGATCCGGTACAAAGTCTGATTCAGTCGACCAGATGATAAACTCAGCCAACTCTCAGGAAAAGACTCTCCGCCTTTGTTCTGAATTCGCCCTGTCGCAAACAGGTGCTGATCCAGCTGCTGACTTTTCTCCATCTCTTTTTCAGCCAGCGGAAATGGCTGAAGACCTCCGGCTGCAAAAACCGGTGACGCCACAATAAAAGCCAATGCAGAGATCAATAGCCATAAATAGAAACGGTAAGCACTCTGCTGATAACCGGTATAACACTGTAAATTAGATAGGTTCACGATGATCCTCTCTGTTGTGCAACAAGTCCCTAGCAGCTAACTCTGACCAGTAAGGTAATGAAAACCGCTTAAAGACTAGACTACAGATTCGGTAAATAATTCTGTTAAGAGATATCTTTCTCTGATCCCACTCAAATAAAATTCAGATCAGGCACTTCCCCAGAATGCGATCAGGCTTTCAGCAACGGCAGTTACAGTATCCGGCTCCAGATGCAAGTGGTGGTTACCCGGCAGAACAACCTGTTCTATATCCGCCACCCGTTCTTTACGTAACCGGGTATTTTCTCTGTCCACAAGAAAGCCATGGTCACCAATAATCAATTGCGTAGGGGCTTTGATCGCATCACAGAAGCTATAGATCTGTGCTTCTGTCAAACGCACCGGAGAAGGAATCCTCAGTCGTGCATCTGAGCGCCAGCGCCAGCCATCCTCATCCTGTCGAGCTCCCCGTTCAGCCAAAGGCAGAGCGGCCTGATAACTGATTTCACCAATCCCTCGCATCCGGGCTTCTGCAGCCTCCTCTACAGAGGTGTAACAAGGCGGTGTCTTATAGGTTTGCAGCTTATAACGGCCTATAGCCTGAGTCAGCTGTTGAGGCGACTCTTCTGCCGGCGTCGATAGCGGTCCCAAACCCTCGATCAGTCCAACCCGACCAACCCAGTCCGGCATTGCACCAGCCATCAGAGTAGCAACACCCGCTCCCATAGAATGCCCCAGCAGGTCTACCTGCTCCCATCCCTGCGCATCCATGAGGAGCGCCATATCAATGACATTATCCCAGATATGATAATAAGAACCTTTCGGGCGATGACCGGAATGACCGTGCCCAACCAGATCGATTGCCCAAATATCCAGATCACAGGCTTCAGCCATTAGGGGGGCTACACGATTGAAGCTTTGGCAATTATCTAACCAACCGTGCATGGCAAGAACCGGCTTATGGTGACCCTTTCCCCAACGTAAACCGGAAAGGGAGATGTAATCAAGATCGATCTGAAACGGTATAGGTTCCTGCATGGCCAATGCCTCGGTCCGATGAAAAAAGCAATTTCAACCAGGTTTGCTTCGGTCAGTATCTCAACGCAGGTTATTGATCCTGCATCAGTTTAATCATGGCCTGAATCTCATCCGCTGTCGACTCCGGATACTCAAGTGGGAACAGGTGCCCACCATCAAGCGGTTTCCAGTTAAAGCCTGAACGACGAATTCCTCGGATCCCGTCCTCTGGAATGACCGATGCCTGATCGCTGGTTAATACGGATACCGGTACTTTTATTTTGCGTCCTGACCCCCAAAGGTTGTCAGCAATGCCGCAAAAAATTTTGTACTCTACCTCAGGTGAAAAGCTCAGTACACGCAGATCGCCTTCTGGTTTAGTACCCGAAGCAACATAGTCAGCAAGACAGCGTTTATCAAAATTCCGAAACAACGCCCGTGATTGCAGATACTCCAGAACAGCCTCTTCATCTGGCCAACTTTTCTTTCGGTAACGACTCTGGCGTGCCGGAGTGATACGGTCGATTCGCCCCGTACGCTTAGCTATTTTCAGCAGCCAAGGTCTGAGACCGGAGATATACAGAGGCGGGTCCAGTAAAACCAGTCCTTTAAAATAAGCGGGGGCTTTCAGAGCAGCCCGATAGAGCAGTACACCTCCCAGGGAGTGCCCCACACCCCACACGGGTTCTTCTGCGGCACTGATCAGAGACAACTGCTCATCCACCAGTGCATCCCAATTGTCTGAGACAGGCCAGCGGAGGTCATGCCCAATATGGGATACCCCCTGAACGTTAAAATTCCCAGCCAAAGCTTCAAACAAAACCCGATAGCTCCCCATAGGGAAGCCATTGGCGTGGGCAAAATGCAGAATTGACATAATAACTGACAGACTCCAGAGCAAACGTACGTTTGATTTTTATCACTTATGTCATAATGCACAAGTCAGAGATTATTCTGGGCTGTTAAATAATTAATCAACTTGCAGGAAAGCAAAGAGCGCAGTAAAGTCGTGCTCCCCTTAAAAGGAACCCCCTTCCGGCTGCATAATACCAGCCCCTGGGCTAAGTAACCCCTAAAAAAAGGAGCTGTTATGAGTCTTGACCCGGATAAATCCAAGCGCCCCAGCCGCTCTCCTGAGGTGAAAAAGAAGCGTAACCTAAGCTTCTTTATTACCGTGATAGCAGCGATAGTATTTGCCATCTGGCAGATCAGTCAGTCAAGCTGATGGACGCCCTACTTCACTCCCTTAGCGCGACGCTTCAAATTACCGCTCCAGTTTTTATTATTGTTTTTCTGGGTGTGCTTTTTAAGCAGTGGTGCTGGCTGGATGATCACTTTGTCAGGGTCGCCTCCACATTAGTTTTTCGTGTCACCTTGCCAACACTGGTTTTTTTGAATATCAGCAAAACAAACCTGCAAGAAAGTCTTGACCCCAGCGTTCTACTCTATGCCTCAGTAGTTACTCTGATTAGTTTCTTTTTTCTGATCTGGGCGGCGCGTGCTTTGGTATCCGTGCCCGCTGACAGAGGTGTATTTATTCAGGGAAGCTTCCGGGGAAATCAAGGTATTATCGGTATGGCTCTGGTAGCAAACCAGTTTGGTGAAGCAGGTTTGCCCATGGCTTCGTTACTACTGGGCTGCCTGATTATTATCTACAATATCCTGTCAGTGATTGCACTAAGTGCCTCTCAGCCGGAGCGTGCTGGAATGGGTTGGAAGCCGGTCTTGATGGATATCCTCAAAAACCCTTTGATCCTTTCAGTAGTACTGGCTCTGCCTTTCTCTTATTTTCAGTGGACTCTGCCACCACTACTACTTAAAACGGGCACCTACTTCTCTGGTATGACGCTGCCGCTGGCACTACTGTGCATCGGGGCCTCTCTGAGCCTTAAAGCACTAAGGGCGTCATCTCTGGCTTCCTGGGGAGCAACAGCAATGAAGCTTGCGATTCTTCCGGTTCTGATGACCTGGGGGGCTTGGTACCTAGGTTGGACGGGGCAGACGTTGGGGATTTTGTTCCTCTATTTTGCCAGCCCAACCGCTGCAGGCAGTTTTGTAATGGCTAAGGCGATGGGGGCCAATGGTCCTTTGGCAGCCAATATTGTTGCCCTGACAACGGTGGGATCAACTTTAACCATCACGCTTGGTGTTTTCTTTTTACACTGGTTGCAGCTGGTATAAATACATCAGCTTACAAGCCATTTTTGACAGCACTCAATATAAAAAACGCACTGCTACGCTAAATAACAGTGCGTTCTAACAGAAACTCAATCCGGTAAGCAGAATCAGGAAGGCTCTCCTTTGACCTTCGCCTTCAGAAAGCCTCCCAGCTCCCGTAAGGCTTCATCAGCCTGCGGTAAATAACGATGCAATAGCTGCCAGACGTGGGGCATCTGACTCCACTTACTGATTTGAACCGATGTGCCCGATGCTTCAAGCCGCTCGGCAAGACGCACACCATCATCTAACAGCAACTCCTGTCGACTGACCTGAATCAGGCAGGGCGGCAAGCTGGAAAGGTCACCAAACAAAGGGGACACTCCTGCTTCTGACACCGAATGATCACCCGCATAAACATGAGCAAAACTCTGCATCTGCGCTTTGTTCAGTACCATATCTGTCGCAGTGTTGGTATCAAGGCTTGGTGTAGAGCAGGTTAAGTCCACCCAGGGAGAGAGGAAAGCCGCCGCAGCAGGCAAAGGTCTGCCTGCAGATTTTAACCTCTGCATCAAGGCTAATGCCAGACCACCACCGGCGGAATCACCGGCAAATGCAATTTGGGAAGGGGTAACACCAATATCAAGTAACCATTGATAAGCGGCGTCAGCATCATCAAGACCGTCAGGATAGGGGCCTTCCGGCGCAAGACGATACTCAACAATTAATACACGGGCATGAGCACGATGAGCGATTTGCGCCGCCAATTCCCGATGAGTATCAATGGAACCAAGAACATATCCACCTCCATGCAGATAAACCACATAACGACGGGGAGTATCATGATCCCAGTACACCAACTCAGATTTGACTCCGTTGGTATCTTGCTCGCTGATAATCAAGCCATGTGGCCGACAGGGCTTTAACATAGCGCCTTCTAACTGGTCCCGCATTAGTCGACAATATTGATTAAGTCCCTGGCGATGCCAGAAGTCAAAACTCTGCCGGAAAGGTTCAAAGCTAATCACATGTTACTCCAGGTCATCGGCATGGATCACCGTTTCTAACCGGGCCAGACCTGCCCCCCAGATGTCTGCCTGTACAACCGTAACCGATGCTGTCGCCATAGGATAAAATCCAGTCTCATCGCCATCAAGCAACAGACTGGTCAGACGACTAACCAGGGGCTGATGGGTAACCAGCAAAACTGTTGATGCTCCCTGATTTTCACTCAACCACTGAAGTACCTGTACCGGATCCTCATCCGGAGTAATCAGACCAAGCTCATGGCAGGATTTCAACTCTGCATTTTTTTGGATTTCAGTACAGGTCTGTCGGGCTCTGATATAAGGACTGACATAGGCAATTGCCCCACTGAGATAATCAGCAATATGGCAGGCTACCTTACGCACATCAGCAATTCCCGCATCAGTCAGGCAGCGGTCAAAATCCCGCGGCGCCATTCCGGCTTCACCATGACGAAACAAAATCAGGCGCATCAGATTTAGTCCTGATCCGCAGGTTGATAAGGGTCTGCATCGGGTGACTCACCCTCCGGCCAGGCAGTAAAGGGGAAAGGTTTCTCTTCCCGATTATACGTCAGATAGCGATAAACCTGATAAGCGTACCGGGAGAGACTGGCACCCGTCTGCTGTAAAAACAGATTTTTATCGCCCGTTACGGCAATAAAAACGACCTGTAATAGGATACTTAGCCCCAGTAAAAGCTCCGCAATCTGATAAGCAACCACAAAGAACAGCATGAAGATGATGCGCAACCAAAAAACTTCCGTTGTGATACCCTGTTTTTTCTCACTCATTGCTCTACTCCTTCTTTCACTGGCAAACCCTGAAGATCAGGTTCTCGGCAATACAAACTCAACATCGGTACTTTGTTCACCGGACATTAAACCACGAATCACCTTCTCAACCGGCATATCGTTAAAAAGAACTTCATACAAACCACAAGCCAGAGGCATATATACCTGCATCTCAACCGCTTTATTTCTGACCAGCCGAATAGTATTAACGCCTTCTGCCACCTGCCCTAATTCATTCACAGCGTCCTCAAGTGACTTACCTTGTCCAAGAGCATAACCCACTCTGAAGTTACGGCTTAAGGGTGACATACAGGTGACAATAAGATCCCCAACGCCAGCCAAGCCTAAGAAGGTCATTGGATTAGCCCCCATGCTAACCGCAAAGCGACTCATCTCAGCAAGACTACGGGTAATCAGCATACTTCTGGTGTTCTCACCAACTCCCAGAGCCGAAGCCATGCCTGCTGCAATCGCATAGATATTTTTAAGCGCTCCGCCCAACTCAACACCAAATAAGTCATTGCTGGCATAAACACGAAAATAATCGCAACCCAGCACCTTTTGAATACTCTCACGGGTCAACTGATCATCACTGGCAACCACCGTTGCCGTCATCTGTTTCTGTGCAATCTCACTGGCAAGGTTGGGGCCACTCAGAACACCAATATGCTGACTTGGTGTATGCGTCTTCAGGATCTCTGACATCAGGAGAAAGCCTTCTTCCCGGATGCCTTTCGCGGTACTGATCATGATCTGATCCGGGCGCAACCGGTCAGAAACCTGATCAACAACAGATGCAAAGGCTTTACTGGGAATGGCTACAAAAATAATATCTGCACCGGAAACCGCTTCAACAACGTCGGTCGTCGCCCTGACATTAGCATTAATCTCATAATCCGGCAGATACCGTGTATTACGACGCTTTTCATTAATATCCTGTGCAAGCAGCTCATCACGCAACCATTGAGTTACCGGATACTGATTGTCCGCTGCGATACTCGCTATAGCGGTACCAAAGCTACCTCCACCGAGTACGGTTACGGCTTGTCTCTTAGTCATAATCACTCTTACTATTATTATTTCCGGCTGGCACTAAATATTCCATATTTTACCGGAGATACTCATCTGGCGCCTGTTCAATTAAATCAGCGTTGACCTGAACCATCTCTTTTAGCTCATCCACGTAGGCCTGACCACGCTGGGAATACCGCTTCAGATGCGCTGCAAGATAAACCGCTAGCACGCTTCCTTTAAGCTCAGGCTCTGCAGCCCTTGCCTGCCGAAAGTCGTCATAAGCCCAAAAACTATTCAGGTTCTTCAGATAGGCTCGGATACTGAGCTGCGGGGACTTAAAAACAGCAACCTCGTGATATGCCCCTTCAGACCGTTGGCTAGGCACAAGACCACACCCTTTACTAAAACACCACTGTCCAAAAAGGTTATTACCTTCCCGGGCAAAGCGGGAGCGCCCCCATGCCGATTCATTCGCAGCCTGAACCAAAACAAGTTCAACAGGAACAGGCTGTACTCTTATCAGTAACCGGCTTACCAGCGCCTTCAAAACAGATACATCTGATGGCAGAGAATCAGAGCCATCCATAAGCCTGTAATCTATCAGTAGTGAGTTCAGCTGTGATGATTGAACCGGGGTCAGTTGCGACAGATCCAATGTTTCAATCCAGCGCCGCTGCTCCAGGATATAACTATTTTCCAGTAGAACCATAGGTTTTAACAGCGTAAAAAAATCACGTTTTTTCTGCCGGATATCCTGAGTATCTTTTAGCTCAGCAAGGGTACGATCAAGCATTTTGGGAGCCTCAGCCACCCCTTGCTTTCCTGAGCCTTTGCCATAAAACATCTCACTCATTAATAAAAAAGGGATCAGCAACAGCAGAAAAGCTGAAAGCGATAAGAAGGGAAGCAACTCTTTACGATCAGAAGTTGAAGACATGATTAACCTTTGCAATAAAAAATGCACAGCATATGCCGTGCATTTTAAGAGACAGAATTTAGAGAAGTGTCACCACCAGTATCGTTAAACGACCTGAATATGCCAAGGCTCGTAACGTACACCAAACTGGTTGTCATCCGTATATCGCAACGTCAGGAATCCTAAATCCTGCAGTTTCTTGTATACATCCGTCTCCGCAAAATCTTCTGTGAAATTTCGGTAACCAAAGCCTACTTTACCAACATCAAAGTCTCCCACTGCATGGTAAGAGTACCCTGGTGGCGCCAGCGAACGGGACGCTTTAGACATGTTACCTTCAGCCTGAGCAACTTTAGACAAAAACAGGTACATCTGTTTGACCGTTCCCCGGATACCAGATGTCAAAACGATATCGTCACCCACGCCCTTTCTAAGCTTTTCATAAAACGCCAGCGACTTACCCCTGAAGAGGAAATGCCCTGTTTTAGGCACTTTAAGCAGATCTTTGGATGGAATACGTTGCGTTAAGCCTGCCATCACCTTTTCGCCGTAGAAACCATAAACATGGGCATCAGCAAAAAATAACTTTTCCAGATATTCAAGCTCGACCTTGGTGAAATCACCAACCTGGGAGAAGTTTTTGCCATATTTAATCATCTGATCAAAGCTGATTAAATTAAAATTCCCGTGCCCCACCGTACGCTGTACACGCGACATTCTGGCCAGGGTTTGTTTGACCAGTTTAAACTCTTCTGCAGAGATAAAATAATCGTCTTCAAAAACACCCTCAAAGTAGCGAATTTTCTTCATATAATCTTTGACTTGGGGGTCTGCTTTAACCGCTTCCAGGTCAGCCTGAAGATCCGCTACTTTATTTTCCATTCTGCTTGGGGCAGAAACCTCATGAAAGTCCGCTGCCGCTGCGTGTTCTTCTACGATGTCAGCCAACTGTTGAGGGACATCCGGCAGTGCAGAAACAGCCTTATCTTCAGCAACAGGCACCACAGCCAGGTCCGAGCCTTTGCTCTGTAACAGCTGACGCATGACGGAACCGCTACCTAAAGCAACAAAACCGCTGACTGACAATGCTTTTAAAATGCTTCTACGATCCACAACTACCATCCAGTGTCTGATCTGTAACCAAAGAGCCTAAAGCTTAAACTCTATCCCTTTTTCTGACAAGCCAACCTATCCTACTAAAGCACCTTTAAATCAGGCAAGAGGAAGATGTACATAATTGTATCGAAATAGTTGCTTATCAGCATGCAGTGAATCACTTAAAATGATTTTCAAAGTGACGTTAAAGAGAAACCGCATGCTAAAGAAAGGTGTTTTACTGGACGCTGCCAGTCTTGGTCATGATATTGATCTGAACAGGTTAAAAGAAGCGCTCGGCCAACTGAAGATATATGATAAAACCGAACCCAATCAGGTTGCCGAGCGTATTCAGGGTGCCGATGTCATACTGACAAACAAAGTTATAATCAGCGCCTCAGCCATTGCAAATGCAGATAACCTGAAACTGATCTGCGTATTAGCAACAGGCGTTAACAACATCGACCTCGAAGCTGCGAGTCAGGCAGGCATCCCCGTTAGCAATGCTGTTGCCTACGGCACTCACAGTGTCGCCCAGCACACTCTGATGTTGATGTTAATGCTTACGACCCGTCAACCTCTGTATCAGAGCGCTGTGGCTAATGGATCATGGAATAAAAGCCCATTTTTTTGTTTGATGCAGCATCCCGTTTCAGAGCTGGCAGGGCAACATCTCGTTATTGTCGGCTCGGGTGAACTGGGTCGTAAAGTCGCTCAGCTGGCAGAGGCTTTTGAGATGAAGGTCAGTTTCTCTGCACGGCCCGGCAATGAAGCCAATGATGATAGAGAGCCCTTAGATCAGTTACTCCCAAAAGCAGATATTCTATCGCTGCACTGCCCCTTGGCCGATTCAACAGAAAACCTGATTGATGCCAGGCGCCTCTCTTTGGCTAAACCAGAGCTAATGATCATCAATTGCGCCAGAGGCGGTATTGTCAATGAAAAAGACGTGTTGGCCGCTCTGAAAATGGGTAAAATCGGCGGCTATGGTACAGATGTTCTAACTCAGGAACCTCCGGTCAACGGCAATCCTCTTCTGGATGCTCTTCAGGAAAACCTGAACCTGATCATCACTCCGCATAATGCTTGGATTTCCCAGCATGCCCGACAGAATATTATCGATCAGACCACAAGATCGATCCAAACCTTCACCCAAACTCAGTGAGTAGCTAACTTAACTATGCGTCTTGATAAATTTATTTGCCACCACACAGGCATCTCTCGCGCCGAAGCCAAACGAGTTTTGCGCCAAGGGATGGTCACTTTTGATGAGCAGGTGGTGAAAGACCCTGGTTTCAAAGTCAGCAACGATATGGAAATTGAACTGAACGGCCAGATTCTCGGCGCGGTAAAGCCACGTTATTTTATGCTCAACAAAATGGCAAATACGCTGTGTTCCACCCTTGACGAGGAATATCCATCAGTACTTAGCGACATGGACCTCCCTCATACTAAAGGGCTTCACATTGCAGGTCGACTGGATGTCGATACTACAGGCTTGGTGCTTATAACAGATGATGGTCAGTGGTCTCATCAAATCACATCACCCAAAAAAGCATGCATGAAACGCTATCGTGCATGGCTTGCAGAGCCACTGGTCGCAGATGCAGAGCATCAGTTTACAAAAGGTGTCCAGCTGCATAATGAGCTTGAGTTAACCAAACCGGCCATTCTGGAACGTATAACCGATACAGAGGTGCTACTGAGCATCAGCGAAGGGAAGTATCACCAGGTTAAACGTATGTTCGCCGCTGTTGATAATAAAGTGATACAGCTACACCGGGAGCAGATTGGTGCAATCTGCCTTGATCCGGAACTGAGTGAAGGAGAATGGAGAGAGCTGACTGATCAAGAAATCGAAAGCGTCTGGTCAAAATAATTAGCACGCTCTACGTGGAAATTTCGCCGCAGCAGAAGGTGGTCGCCCACTTTCTGCAAAGCTTATCAGGCTTCATGCTCGTGCGGAATAACCACGTGCTGCTCTTGATTGCAGCCACCAGACTTTAAAGCCTTCAGACACTTTTCAGCTCGCTCGTAGCCAAGATTAATCATCTCTGTAGCCCGGTTAAACTCCAATGTACCACAGGCATTTCTGTCAACATCCACCACCAGGTCTGGCGGGTAAACCGCTAACTTCTGACGAGCGAGTGTACTCTGCATCGCATCAAATGCCTGGTTAGCAACATCGTAGGCTGACCAATCCCGCTCCTGTTTATCCGATTCTGTCCTTTGAAAGCCCTTAAAGAAGCGAGAGATTTTATTTTGCAGATCCGGGTTATCATTCTGCTCAATAGCAATTGATTGGCGCGGCATGGAAAACTCCTCCTGGACTGACGCCCCCAGGTTAACCGCAATTGTCAGATCAGTTTTATCACTAAACGTTGGAGCGATAGGCACCGGATTCAGAACCCCCCCATCAATAAGTGTCAGGCCATCCAACTGTACTGGTGTAAAAAATAACGGCAAAGAAATTGATGCTCGAATCGCCTGAAAAAGAGATCCCGAGTTGAGCCAGACCTCACGCTCTGCCTGAATATCTGTTGCCACTGCGGTATAACATATCGGAAGCTCTTCAATCGTCTGGTCACCCACAAGATCCGTTAGAGTGCTGATAATTTTATCCCCTTTAATCAACCCCCCACGCCCCCAGGAAATATCCATCAAGATAACCATATTTGCTTTCGTTATAGCCCGAACCCATGCCTCAAACTCATCCAACTTTCCTGCGGCATAAATACCTCCCACCAGAGCTCCTATCGAACTACCTGACACCGAAGCGATAGAAAAACCATGCTCTTCAAGCCAGCGGATCACACCAATATGCGCAAGCCCTTTAGCACCACCACTACCCAAGACTAAAGACACTGTCTTTTTTGATTCCATAAACTCTATACGCCTCGAAATAATCATTACCGCAAGCGGTACTAAGACAAGCAGAATATATATCCTGGTCTATATTGGCTATTTATTAATCCCCAAGCGCAATTCCTACAGGATACGGCACTGGTGAATTTTTCCTGCTAAGAAAATTAAATAACAAAAAGCGCTGTGTTAAAGCTGACAACTCGCAGCCACACCCTTCGGACAGGTATAAAAAAACCGCCATCCCAAATGGGAGGCGGCAGTTGCACTAATAAGGAACCTTCATGAAAAACAGGCTTTGACAAACCTGTGTCTTGCTACACTTATTGCAGAACATTAGAAGCCGGAAAGCCGGAACAGTTCCTGAATATTGGGTTAACTCCAGTATTAATAATCGATCAAAAAACCCTTATTTATTATTTTCACCTAAAGCTATGGGTTTATTTCAATCAGCTCAACATCAAAAATAAGAACCGAACCTGCTGGGATACGTCCCACAGAGCGATTACCGTAAGCCAGCTGGCTTGGAATATAGAAGCGGGTCTTTTCACCTTCAACCATCAGCTGCACACCTTCAGTCCAGCCGGGAATCACCTGATTCAAGCCAAAATCAATCGGCTGACCACGATCGACAGAACTATCAAACACCGTACCATTCAGCAAAGTGCCGTGATAATGGACTTTCACACGATCCGTAGCTGCAGGATGCTGTTCACCTGCCCCCGCCTCCAGCACCTTATATTGCAGTCCGGAATCTGTTGTTACGACACCCTCTTCCTGCGCATTGCTATTCAGGAAAGCCTGCCCTTCCTGCATAGTGTCAGCCGTAGACTTGCGATCATCAGACATACGTTTAAAGATAAAAAGCCCAATGATCACAATGATCGCGATAATAATGACTCGAGTCACAGAGAGTTTCCTTGCTACTAGGGTGTGGAAAACTAAAAGCTAGGAACCTGATGGCCCTTGGTTTCATAGACCAGAGCAACAGATTGGCTAATAGTGATATGAATTAATATTTGTGCTCATGCTAGGGCAGGCTGGAAAAAAAGCAAGCAACGGCTAAAGCTAATTTCGATCATTCAGCCAGATTTGCACCATTCCAGCAAATGGTTGTTAGCGGGCATTGCATGATCTTTCTTCAACACAAAGCCCGTGGATTCGGCCAGGTTCTCTATCGCTTCAAAATCCCGGATTCCACTTAAAGGGTCTCGTTCCCGCAGGAAATGATCGAAGGCCTGATTACTCTCACTGGTATAAGCGCCCTGATAATTAAACGGGCCGTAAATACAGAGCTTACCACCCTCGGGTAACAGAGAACCAACACCGTTAAAGAAAGCTTCAACCATCGCCCAGGACATAATGTGCAGAGTATTAGCAGTAAAAATACCACCCGCTTTTACCTCTGGCCACTGGACCTGCGTCACATCAAGCTCAAGCGGCGCAAGAAGATTGTTACCTGAATATTCGTTGCACCAAAGCCTCACGCCTGGCAGGTACATCGCCTGATCAGAAGGCTGCCATTGCAGGTGAGGCAGGTGCTCCGCCATATACACCGCATGCTGACCCGTACCACTACCCACCTCCAGAACCTGCGAAACGTCACGAAAGGCATATTTTAAAACCTGAAGAATCGGAGCCTTATTATTTTCGCAGGCCTGTGAAAAGGGTTTACTCATGGCTATTCCTGTCTTAAAAAGCGGGTGAATGAGTTTGAGGGTTACAGTTCGGTATTAGCGACCTGAAAACTGCGCCGGGCGTTTGGCGATAAAGGACTGAACGCCTTCCCGCCCATCTAATGTTTTGCTTAATGCCGCAATGGACTGAGACTCCAGCTCCATTTGGCTTTCTAAAGTTGCTGTATGGGCGCTACCCACCAGCTGTTTTACTTTGGCATAAGCCAGAGTAGGCCCTGTCGCAAGCATCTTAGCCAGTTCCTGAACCGTTGCCTCCAACCTATCAGCCGGTACAACACGATTGACCAAGCCCCAATCCAGAGCGGTTGCAGCATCGAGCACACGGTTTGTCATAAAAAATTCTTTCGCGCGGCGCGGCCCTATCTGCTGAGTCAGATAATAGGATGTACTGCCATCAGGGGAGAAGCCAATTTGCGTATAAGCGCTGGTAAAACGAGCGGTATCGGCTGCAATCACTAAATCACAGCAAGCCATTAAGCCCAGACCCGCACCTGCGGTCATTCCGTTAATGGCTCCAATAACAGGCAACGGTAAACGTGAAAGCCGGGCAATAGCGCTATGGAAATACGTTGTCATATCCATAAGTAAGCGATCAACAGAATCAGGATCATCTGCAAAAGCTGCTACATCACCACCGGCAGAAAAAGCTTTATCACCACTACCGGTGATCACTACAGCCCGAAGGGATGAATCACAGGCACACTGATTCGCCAGCTCACTCAGACGCCGCATAGCATCTTCATCCATCGCATTAAAAGCGTGAGGGCGGTTCAGGGTAATCCAAGCGATATTATCGATACGTTCAAAAAGTACAGCGCTCATACAGCTCTCCAATTTTATATTTTTATTATGATGACAGTCTTTGGCCAGTCAGCTCTCTACAGCTTTACTCTTATCCCGACAGAATGGCTTCCATCGGATAGCATTCAGAAACCCCAAAGACCGGCTGAGAATTCCACAGGACTGCCAGCAAGTCAAAGCTGACTTTTTAGTCACTAAAAAACATCCATCTATGAGGCTTGTATGGCGAATAACCTCATAACATCAGATACAAAAAAACCGGCTTACGTTTCCGTAGCCGGTTCTTTTAATGACCTGAGTTAGCGTCACTTATGCATTTACGTTTTTCGCAGCGATAATTTCTTTCCACTTAGCAGGTCCTGTGGTGTGTACTGACTCACCATTAGAATCAACCGCCACCGTTACCGGCATATCTTTTACTTCAAATTCATAGATCGCTTCCATACCCATTTCCGGGAAGGCCAATACTTTAGAGTTGGTGATCGCTTTCGATACCAGGTAAGCGGCGCCACCTACAGCCATCAGATAAACGGCTTTGTTATCTTTGATCGCTTCGATCGCAACAGGGCCTCGCTCAGATTTACCGATCATGCCCAGTAGGCCGGTGCTTTCAATCACCTGACGGGTGAACTTATCCATACGGGTTGCAGTGGTCGGTCCTGCAGGGCCAACGACTTCGTCACGTACCGGATCAACCGGACCAACGTAGTAGATAAAGCGGCCTTTTAGATCAACCGGCAGCTCTTCTCCCTTATTCAGCATCTCAACCATGCGCTTGTGAGCTGCATCACGACCGGTCAGCATTTTGCCGTTCAGCAGAACGGTTTCACCCGGCTTCCAGCTTTGTACGTCTTCGGGAGTCACCTCATCCAGATTCACACGGCGGGTGCTTTCGCTGACTTCGAAAGTCACTTCCGGCCAATCATCCAGATTCGGCGGTGTTTGCAAGGCCGCACCGGAACCATCCAGCTCAAAGTGTGCATGGCGCGTGGCCGCGCAGTTTGGAATCATACATACCGGCAGAGAAGCCGCATGGGTTGGGTAATCCATGATCTTAACGTCCAACACTGTGGTCAGGCCGCCCAAACCCTGAGCGCCAATACCCAGCTCGTTAACCGCATCCATAATTTCCAAACGCAGCTCTTCGGCACGGTTTTGCGGGCCGCGCTCACGCAATTCATGGATGTCGATCGGGTCCATCAGGGATTCTTTCGCCATAACCGCAGCTTTTTCTGCGGTACCACCGATGCCCAGGCCCAGCATGCCTGGCGGACACCAGCCAGCACCCATGGTCGGTACCGTTTTCTTAACCCACTCAACGATAGAATCCGATGGGTTCAGCATCACCATCTTGGATTTGTTTTCAGAGCCACCGCCTTTTGCTGCAACCTGAACGTCAACGGTGTTGCCCGGTACGATTTCGTAGTGGATAACTGCTGGCGTGTTGTCTTTGGTGTTCTGACGCTTACCAGCAGGGTCCGCCAGAATGGATGCGCGCAGCACGTTGTCAGGATGGGTATAAGCACGACGAACACCTTCGTTGATCATGTCTTCAAGGCTCATATCGCCTTCCCACTGTACCTGCATACCTACTTTAACGAATACAGTAACGATACCGGTATCCTGACAGATAGGGCGCTTACCCTCAGCACACATGCGTGAGTTGATCAGGATTTGAGCCATTGCATCTTTAGCCGCAGGGTTTTCCTCCCTCAGGTACGCTTCGTGAACGGCCTGAATAAAGTCTACCGGGTGGTAGTAGGAAATATATTGCAGCGCGTCCGCAACACTATCGATCATATCGTCTTGACGGATTACAGTCGTCATCTTCGGAGCATCTCCTATCACGGTCTGTGCACTATTGTGCTTAGCTCCGGCAAACCGGAGTCTCGTTATTGAAGGCCTGTTACTAGGTCGTCTGCCCTAATTACAACACGCTCCGGCTGTCACAAAGAGCTAAAAATAAAAAAGTAGGGCGCAACGCTATCATCAGATCCTATTATGTCGCGGGATTATACACGATTTTCTGTGGCTAAGAGCTGTCCGCCAGCTCAACTTTAGACAAAGGCACCAAGCATTTTTTATTAACAATAAGCTACATAAAGTAACATATAGACCACAGAAGACTTCGAGTCCTTAACCCAAACTCATCAAAGATATAACTTTAACCTTTATTCAAAAAAGATCTCCCATAGAGCTTCCGGCCGAGCGCCATCTCACTATCCTTATCTGTGGCCCCATAAATGAAAACAATACAATGCCCAGCGACCAGAGAGCATCACGAGCAATATCTGCGCATGAAGCGTTTGGGTATATCCGCACTCTCTCACGGCATGCTACTTCTGATCTTAGCACTGACCCTCAGCCTGGATCTATTAACAGGTTTCAGCTGGCTAGGCTTCGTACTTTTGACATTTAGCGCTATGGTGACTCAAGGAGCTTTTTGGTTGCTGTACCATTTCCGAATCAACCTCAGGTTTAAAGACCCCTCCCTGACACTGATTCAGATGGCCATCGCTATTATATGGTTCAGTATTCTGATCAGTCAGTTACCCGAAATACGTGGTAGCCTGGTACTGCTTTACATCATGGTCATGCTATTTGGAATTTTTCAGAGCTCGATGTTTGAGTTTGCCTTTATTGGCCTACTTAGTTTGGTCTGCTTTGGTGGTGTGATCGCCTCAGATTTTCATTTCCGGCCAGATGAAATTAATCTGAAGCTCAGTCTGGTGCAGTGGCTTATATTAGCCTCAGCACAAACATGGGTCGCTCTTTTTGGCAGCTACGTTCGCCGCTTGAGTGGGCGCCTGAAGAAGCAGCGCTCTGTCCTTCGCCAGAGTAACTATAAAATGCAGCGCGCTAACGAAGAGCTTGAGCAGGCGATGGAACAGCTGGATGAAATAGCAGGAACAGATGAATTGACCGGGGTGCTCAACCGCCGTCGCTTCTTTGAAGAAAGCCGTCTCAGACTTGCAGGTACGGATGAATACCAGGCTTCTGCACTGTGTATGATAGATCTGGATCACTTCAAAAAAGTGAATGATCGCTTCGGCCACCAAGCAGGAGATCTTGTGTTAGAACGTTTCTGCCAAATAACCCGGGAATGCCTGAGGGGCAGTGACCTGTTTGGCCGGTATGGGGGTGAAGAGTTTATCCTGTTGTTGCCGCAAACAAATCAGGAAAGCGGTGTACAAATTGCTGAGCGCATTCGGCTTGCCTTCGAGCAATACCCCTTTGATAGTATCGAGCCAGGCCTTAAGCTTAGCGCTTCTATCGGTGCAACACTTCATCGCTGGGGAGAAACGCTGGAAGAAACATTAAAGCGAGCCGACAAAGCTCTCTATCAGGCAAAAAGCTCCGGCAGAAATCAAACTGTCTATATCTCAGGAGCACGAAATACCAATCAGGCTTTTGCCGGAAAAGGAAACGCTGCCAGAGAGTAGCCAGTCACCTTGAATATTTCTCGCATCAAAGAAAGGCCTGATCAACTCAGGCCTTCACTTTCTTTTTATAACTAAAACTGTCTGCAGAAAAACTTAATGTGTAGGCTTTACCAGTTCACTAAAACGGTCACTCCATAGGGAGTCCACCTTCTGACAAACCACAAACTCAGGATTCAGAAGATTTGCCTCCTGATTGTAGCGAAGTGGTTTAAGGTTGCCATCCAGGACACAACCTCCGGCCTGCTCTACTACTGCCTGAGCCGCTGCGGTATCCCATTCACTGGTTGGGCCAAAGCGAACATAGAGATCACTCTCCCCTGCGGCAACCAGACACAGCTTCAGCGAACTACCCATAGGCACATTACGATACTCCGGCAATACCTCGCAAAACGACTGCAGACGTTCTGCGCCATGGGAACGACTACCGACAATCCGCCAGCATTCCGACTGATAGTCCGAGTCCAGTGCCAACTGAACAGGTTTGTCATCACCGTATTGAGCATAAGCTCCGATGCCTTCAGCACCGGTATACATCCAATCTTTGACCGGCGCATAAACCACACCGAGTACCGGCTTACCCTTTTCGATTAAGGCGATATTAACGGTAAATTCACCATTACGTTTAACAAACTCTTTGGTACCGTCCAGCGGATCCACCAGCCAGTAGCACTGCCAGTTTTTGCGTTCAACCCAGGGGACTTCACCACTCTCTTCAGACAACACAGGAATATCTGGTGTCAGGTGATTGAGCCCTTGCTCAATACAGTGGTGAGCAGCCAGGTCAGCACGGGTCAGCGGGCTGTTGTCTGCTTTGTATTCCACCCCAGGATCCTCCTCCTGGTAAACCTTCATAATGGCTTCACCTGCAATACGGGATAAGGTTTCTATCTCAGGTATAAGCTGTTTCAGTTCGGCTGGAGATATAGTCATTGTCTGTCCTTAACCGCGGCAGTATTGAAGATGTCAGAAAAGATAGCTAAGCAGTAGTAGCGTACCAAAAACTGCGTGGAAACGTCCGGTGAGAGGAGTAATCATTAAACGATCCTGGGCAGAGGCCTTCAATAGCTTCCAGGGCGCTCTCAGCACCAGAACACTAACCAGAACCAGTCCAGTGAAAGGCATAACTTCGAGTAGCCATAAGGCTATCGCAGAAAGATAAGCCAACCCAACCATCATACGGTACAAGCATACGGCAGGCTTGTAACCAATACGAACAGTAAGGGTGTTCTGACCAACAGCTTTATCACTTTCGTAATCTCTCAGCTCGTTACTCAGCAACAATAGAGAGGTAAGAATACTCAGAGGAATCGCCTGAACCAGATAAGTCAGCTGAAGCTGCCCTCCCATTACAAAAGCAGATCCGGCAATCATCAGAATACCCATCATAAAAAAGACGACAGGGACACCCAGTCCACGGTTCTTATAGTTGACAGGTTCCTGAGTATAGAAGTAAGCCCCTGCTAACCCGATAAAGCAGATCCAAAAAAGATCCAGCCCTCGCAAACTGATTAAGAATAAACCGATCAGAATTGCTGCCAAGAAGCAGAAAAGGCCCAGCCGGAAATTCCGGGTAATCGACCAAGCAATCTGCTGCTTTTCATCCTCTGTGGCATCAGGAAAACGCTGATCCAACTCACCAATATCGGAATGATCGTTAATCAGGTTCACGGCGAATTGAAGAAAAATTCCGCCAGCCAGAATCAGAGCCGCATATAGAAAAGGATCATTGCTATCCTGCCAGCCAAGGACAATACCCTGCAGGCAGGACAGTACAGCAACCACCAGGGAAAAAGGGCGGGCAGCCTTCAGCAACTGATATTTATCCGGGTTGCTATGTCTACTACCCAGTGCGTGCCTGTTGCCAAGCGTTTGCGCAGTCATGCTTTTTCCTTAAATCCTGCTACTTATAAACGTCATCAAAACCTATATCAGGCAAATTTTACCGATAAAAGTAGCAGAGATCGGTTGTTTTTTGTTGCTTATTCAAGGGGTTAACAGTGACTATTTTAGATCACGCATCAAAAGAGCGTATTCAAGATCCGCCTCGTTAAGTCCTGTTCCGTCCAACTCGAATCTGACAATATGCCCATTACCAGGGGCAATCTGCATATCCTGACCTTTGCGGTTTTCCATCTGTTGTAACTGGAAGCGACGATTACCACTTGGCAACATAAGCTCCAGCGTATCACCGGTTTCAAAGCGGTTTTTTACATCGATCTCCAGCACATTACGCTGACTATCAAAGTTCATGACCTCACCAACAAACTGCTGATTCACTCCAATAGAGTTACCGGTTTCGTAGTTTTGATACTCATCATGCACATGACGACGGTAAAAGCCTTCGGTGTAACCCCGGTGCGCCATATTCTCCAGGGTATCCATCAGGCTCATATCGAACGGACGACCGGCAACCGCGTCATCAATCGCTTTACGGTATACTTGGGCAGTACGTGCAACGTAATAATGAGACTTGGTACGGCCTTCGATCTTCAGTGAATGAATGCCCATTTTAGTCAGCCGTTCAACATGCTGTACCGCACGCAGGTCTTTGGAGTTCATGATGTAGGTGCCATGCTCATCTTCAAACACCGGCATCATCTCTCCCGGACGGGATGCTTCTTCAATCAGCGCTGACAGTCCCTGACTATTTTCATCATGGTGCATAGCGCCCGGTGACGGCATCGAACCAGAATCCATGGATGGATCCCAAACGCCCGCAGATTGCTCCACCTGAGAAACAGGGATCAGGTCACCTGTTGCATCCGTTTGTGTCTGAACCGTATTGTAGTTCCAGCGGCAAGCATTGGTGCAGGTTCCCTGATTGGGATCACGATGATTGAAGTAACCGGATAGCAGACAACGGCCAGAATAGGCGATACAAAGCGCGCCGTGAACGAAAGTTTCTAACTCCAGCTCAGGGCATTCATTACGGATCTCTTCGATCTCTTCCAACGAAAGCTCGCGAGATAAAATAATGCGCTCGACTCCTTGCTTATGCCAGAACTTAGCCGCCGCAAAATTCACCACATTAGCCTGAACTGACAAATGAATAACTTGATCAGGCCAGCGCTCACGCACCATCATTATTAAGCCCGGATCCGACATAATTAACGCATCCGGCTTCATCTCAATGATAGGCGCCATATCGTTCAGGTAGGTCCGCACTTTGGTATTATGCGGAGCAATATTACTCGCCACATAAAACTGTTTACCCCGATCATGAGCGTACTGAATACCTTTCTCCAGATTATCCAGTTTAAAATCGTTATTTCGGACACGAAGACTGTAACGGGGCTGCCCTGCATAGACCGCATCTGCACCGTAGGCAAAAGCGTAACGCATATTTTTAAAGGTACCCGCCGGGGAAAGAAGCTCAGGCTTAAACATATCAACCTCTTCGGTGTCTGGTTGCAGGCCAGATCCACCCTTTGAGAAAACGCGCACTGCAAGCGTAAATCGAAAGCTGGCGATTCTACCACAGGCACTACCAGACAACAGTCTAAACCCATAGCTTTAGTAGTGGTTAATCAGATTAAAACCAGGATTTTGTCTATAGCTGTCATATCTTGGCAACAAAATAGTAATCTTATCGAAATACTCCTTTTATAGGCTGTTAGTCAATTCAGATTCAATATACCTACTTGCCTGATATAAAAGGAAATCGATATGAAAATCAAAGCATTAGCTAAAGCTCTTCTGATTACTGGTGCAATTGCAGGTGTGTCTGCTTGTGCCCAAATGGATACGGCACATAACAGTGCACAGGAACAGATGCAGCAGGCTAACGCCTTGTATGAAGTACATCATGATGATGGACGTATCTATTTTTTCTATGACAAGCCCACCTATGCTCATTTTCTGAAGCACGGTGAAACGCCCTACGCCTTTAAACGTATCGCATCCGGCCCTAATGGTGAAACTCTGGTCTTTGGACTTAATGGGAAAGACAAAAAGAAACGTTCCGGTGTAGCAAGCGTTGATATGTATGACGGTAAGCTGACCCCAGATACCTTCTACGGTGAGATGCGTGCTGAGGGCCGTATCTATGTATTCTCAACTCTGGAAGATATGCAGAATGTGCGTGCTACCGGAGAAGCTCCTTATCGCTTCACCCAAATTGGTGATGGCCCGAATGGCGAAACAGTTGTTTACGTACTGAATAACAGTAACAAGAAAAAGCGCCCTGATGCACTGATCGCTCAGTTCAAAGCACAATACCAGTAAGCAATTACCCTCTTAAAGAGGGAAAAGACTTGCGCTTGAAACCAGCTTCGGCTGGTTTTTTTGAGCCCAAAATTCGCTATCAGAGATCAGAAGCTAATACTGGCTGAGTACAAAACAGACAATAAAAAAGGCGACCCTAGGATCGCCTTTTGGTGTGCTTACGCACAGTAATTATCAGTCTTAGCCTAATAATTACCACTTACTCAAAGTAAGCTTATTTCCAGCCAGTAACTTCGCGCAGGCCGTCTGCGATACCTGCCAGAGAACGTACAGTCTTAACACCAGCATCTTCCAGGGCTGCAAACTTGTCATCTGCAGTACCTTTACCACCGGAGATGATCGCACCAGCATGACCCATACGCTTGCCTTTAGGTGCAGTAACACCCGCAATGTAGGATACAACAGGCTTGGTTACGTTCGCTTTGATGTAAGCAGCCGCTTCTTCTTCAGCAGTACCGCCGATCTCACCGATCATAACGATCGCTTCAGTCTGCGGATCATTCTCGAATTTTTCCAGAATGTCGATGAAGTTAGAACCAGGAATCGGGTCACCACCGATACCGACACAAGTGGACTGACCAAAACCTGCATCAGTTGTTTGCTTAACGGCTTCATAAGTTAGAGTACCTGAACGCGATACAATACCTACTTTACCTGGCAGGTGAATGTGGCCTGGCATAATACCAATCTTACATTCGCCCGGAGTGATAACACCAGGGCAGTTAGGGCCAACCAGCTGAACACCCAGCTCGTCGCACTTAACTTTACAGTCCAGCATATCCAGAACAGGGATGTGCTCAGTAATACAAACGATCAGCTTGATACCTGCGTTTGCCGCTTCCAGGATAGAATCCTTACAGAAAGGGGCAGGAACGTAGATAACAGAAGCGTCAGCACCAGTAGTTTCAACAGCTTCAGCAACTGTGTTGAATACTGGCAGACCCAGGTGAGTCGTACCACCTTTACCAGGAGTTACACCACCAACCATCTGAGTGCCATATTCAATAGCTTGCTCAGAATGGAAAGTACCCTGACCACCAGTGAAACCCTGGCAGATTACTTTAGTGTCTTTGTTGATTAAGATAGACATTCGATTAGTTCCCCGCCGCTTTTACCGCTTGTTGAGCAGCGTCAGTTAAGCTTTCAGCTGCGATGATATCCAGGCCAGATTCAGACAGAACCTTTTTACCCAGGTCGGCATTGGTACCCTCAAGACGAACAACAACAGGTACGTTAACACCTACTTCTTTCACCGCGCCGATGATACCTTCAGCAATCATATCGCAACGCACGATACCACCAAAAATATTCACCAGAACTGCTTTAACTTTACTGTCGGACAGAATCAGTTTGAACGCATGAGCAACGCGCTCTTTAGTCGCACCGCCACCAACGTCCAGGAAGTTCGCAGGGAAGCCACCATGCAGAGCAACAATATCCATCGTGCCCATCGCCAGACCCGCACCGTTAACCATGCAGCCGATGTTGCCATCCAGTGCTACGTAGTTCAGATCCCATTCAGCAGCTTCAGCTTCACGAGCATCTTCCTGAGAAGGGTCGTTCATCTCCTGCAGATCTTTGTGACGGTATACAGAGTTACCATCAACACCCAGCTTGGCGTCCAGACAGTGCAGATCACCATCTTCTTTAACAACCAGAGGGTTAATTTCGATCAGCGCCAGGTCTTTTTCCTGGAACAGTTTTGCCAGACCCATAAAGATCTTAGTAAACTGACCAACCTGTGCTTTGTTCAGGCCCAGTTTAAAGCCCAGCTCACGGCCTTGGTATGGCTGTGCGCCAACCAGAGGATCGATAACAGCTTTCAGAATCTTTTCTGGAGTTTCTTCAGCTACTTTCTCGATCTCAACACCACCTTCAGTGGATGCCATGAAAACGATACGACGGGTAGCACGGTCAACAACCGCACCCAGGTAAAGTTCGTCAGCGATGTCAGTGCAGGTTTCTACTAAAATTTTAGAAACAGGTTGACCATTTTCATCAGTCTGGTAAGTCACCAGATTTTTACCCAGCCAGTTCTGAGCGAACTCTGCAGCCTGAGCCGGAGTTTCGATCAGTTTCACGCCACCGGCCTTACCACGGCCACCTGCGTGAACCTGTGCTTTAACTACCCACTTGTCACCACCGATTTTTTCACACGCTTGCGCGGCTTCTTCCGGGGTATCTACAGCAAAACCCTTGGAGACAGGCAGTCCGTATGCGGCAAAAAGCTGTTTGCCCTGATATTCATGAAGATTCATACTGCTAAGCCATTTTTTTTGTGCACTAACACTATTGGCGACACCTTGGGGTATGGTGCCGCCCCCTGCTACGGTTACCCGTAATTTTTTATTTCTTAAACGTCAATATTACTTGCGTTTCTTACGGTTCGGCATATGAATTGCGTGCCCGTCAACCGCCAAAGCCGCTTCGTGAACAGCTTCAGACAACGTCGGGTGCGCAAAGCACATCAGTGCCAGATCTTCTGCACTGGAACCAAATTCCATCGCGATCACACCCTGATGAATCATCTCACCAGCATTCTGACCGATAATGTGCATACCCAGGATACGATCAGTATCCTTCTGAGTAATAATTTTCACCATACCGTCAGTGCAACCATTGGTCATTGCACGACCAATAGCAGTGAACGGGAAGACACCTGTTTCGTACTCAGTACCTTCTGCTTTCACATCTTCTTCAGTCTTACCAACAGAAGCGATTTCAGGGAAGGTATAGATAACACCAGGGATAGCATCGTAGTTAACCTGAGCTTTGTGCCCTGCTACGATATCAGCAACCATAATGCCTTCTTCAGATGCTTTGTGAGCCAGCATAGGCCCACGTACCACATCGCCAATCGCGAAAACGCCTGGTACAGAAGTACGGCACTGATCATCAACATAGATAAAGCCACGCTCATCCAGAGAAACACCGGAGTCGTTGGACAGCAGCGCTTCAGTGTACGGACGTCGTCCCACACAAACGATCAGTTTGTCAAAGGTTTGAGTCTGCTCACCTTTAGCATCAGCATAGGTCACAACAACTTCGTTGCCGTTAATTTCAGAACCGGTGACACGAGCACCAATTTTGATATCCATACCTTGCTTGGACAGAATTTTCTTAGCTTCTTTAGCAATCTGCTGGTCAGTAGATGCCAGGAAAGCATCCTGAGCTTCCAGCACGGAAACCTCAGAACCCAAGCGCTGCCATACAGAACCCAACTCAAGACCGATAACACCGCCACCGATAACACCCAAACGACCAGGAACTTCTTCAAAGTCCAGTGCGCCGGTAGAGTCAACGATCAGCCCTTCAGTCAGGGGCGTTGGTGGAATTTCAACAGGCACCGAACCGGAAGCAATAATAATGCTGTCCGCTTCAACAATCTGCACAGAACCATCATGGGCAGTCACTTCTACTTTCTTGCCGCTCAGCACTTTACCTGTGCCATGCAAACCAGTAACGCCATTCGCCTTGAACAGACCAGCAATACCCTGTGTCAGGTTGCCAACGATCTTGTTCTTACGGGCGATCATTTTCTTAACGTCCATTTTGACGTCAGAAACTTCAATCCCCATATCCGCAAAATCATGCTGTGTTTCAGCATATTTGTGGGAGGCTTCCAATAGCGCCTTTGATGGGATACAGCCCACATTTAGGCAGGTACCACCATATACAGGTTTGCTTTCTTTATTCAGCCATTTTTCAACGCAAGCTGTTTTCAGGCCAAGTTGTGCTGCACGGATCGCTGCAACATAACCGCCAGGACCTGCACCGATGACAACTACATCAAATTTATCAGACATTACTTTTTCCTGTCTTTCGTGTCATGAGTGATCAAACTGTACTTAAACTTCCAGCAGGATACGAGCTGGATCTTCAAGAAGTTCCTTGATGGTAACAAGGAACTGTACAGCATCTTTACCATCGATCATACGGTGGTCATAAGACAGCGCAAGATACATCATAGGACGAATCTCAACTTGTCCATTAACTGCCATAGGTCGTTCCTGAATCTTATGCATACCCAGAATAGCAGTCTGAGGAGCATTCAGGATTGGAGTAGACATCAGAGAACCGAATACACCGCCGTTAGTAATAGTAAAAGTACCACCTGTCATATCAGCGATACCCAGCTTGCCTTCACGGCCGCGCTTAGCATATTCACCAATAGTAGACTCTACATCGGCCAGGCTCATGGTATCCGTGTCACGCAGAATTGGCACAACCAAGCCACGCTCGGTAGATACCGCAACACCGATATCGTAGTAACCGTGATACACAATATCACCACCATCGATAGAAGCATTTACATCCGGGAAGCGTTTCAGAGCTTCAGCCGCAGCTTTTACGAAGAAAGACATAAAACCAAGACGCGTTCCATTGTGCTTTTTCTCGAACATGTCTTTATATTTCTTGCGTAGCTCCATGACCGGCTTCATATCCACTTCATTATAAGTGGTCAGCATAGCAGCGGTTTGCTGAGCTTCAACCAGACGCTTAGCAATCGTCTGACGCATACGGCTCATCGGTACACGCTTCTCAACGCGTTCACCGGCAGCAACGTTAATCTCAACTGCTGGAGCAGCGGCAGGCGTCGCTTTAGCGGCACCAGACTGTACAGCTTTCTGCACGTCTTCTTTAGTGACACGTCCGCCTTTACCAGTACCAGTTAGCTTGGCAACGTCCAGACCATTCTCATCAGCCATTTTGCGGGCCGCTGGACTCAGAATCTTGTCACCTACCTGAACGGTTTCTTCTTCAGAGGAAGACGCAGCAGCCGAAGTTTCTTCAGATGCAGGTGCAGCTGTAGTACCCGTAGCACCTTCTTCAAAAATTGCGATAACCTCATCGCTTAATACTGTAGCGTCAAGATCCTTTCTGATCTCCTTGATAACGCCGTCAGCAGGAGCAACAACTTCCAGAACAACTTTATCAGTTTCGATTTCAACCAGCAGCTCGTCACGTGAAACAGCTTCGCCAGGTTGTTTTGCCCAGTTTACGATAGTTCCGTCTGCAACAGATTCAGGGAAGACGGGAGCTTTAATTTCAGTAGCCATGTTCGGTCCTTTCTGGATTGTTCTTTGTTTGCACAAACAAAAAATCTGAGGTGCCCTGCCAGTTAGTAACAGGGCACGTAATTGATCAATTAAGCATTAAAAGCATCGGATACCAGTTGCGTTTGCTGTTCAGCATGCACAGAGGTATAACCACAAGCCGGAGCAGCAGATGCAGCACGACCCGCAAACTTCAGTTCATAACCGAAGCCTTTACGGTAATCATTCAGTACACCACGCATGTGGTGCTGACTGCTGTACCATGCGCCCTGATTCATCGGCTCATCCTGACACCAGACAACATCTTCCAAAGCAGGGTATTCAGCGACGATCTCTGCCAACTTCTCGGTCGGGAACGGATACAGCTGTTCAATACGGATAATAGCCGTATCTTCACGCTCATTCTCACGACGGTAGTTAGCCAAATCGTAGTAAACCTTACCTGTCGTCAGAACCAGGCGTTTTACCTTGCTTTTATCAATGGTGGTATTCACTTCATTGATGATGGTTTGGAAGCTGCCGTTAGCCAGCTCTTCAAGAGTAGACGTTGCATCTTTATGGCGCAGCAAACTCTTAGGTGACATAACAATCAGCGGCTTACGCAGCGGACGAATCACCTGACGACGCAGCATGTGGAAAACCTGAGCTGGCGTAGTCGGAACAACAACCTGAATGTTCTGCTCCGCGCAAGACTGCAGGTAACGCTCTAAACGTGCAGACGAGTGCTCAGGGCCCTGACCTTCATAACCATGCGGCAATAGCATAGTCAGGCCGCACAAGCGCCCCCATTTGTGTTCACCACTGGTGATGAACTGATCAATTACAACCTGAGCTCCGTTGGCAAAGTCACCGAACTGAGCTTCCCAGATGACAAGGGCATCAGGCTTTGTTGTTGCGTATCCATATTCAAAAGCCAGAACCGCTTCTTCAGACAGATAAGAGTCATGAATAGTCATAGCAGGCTGTGACTCAGACAGGTTCTGCAAAGGAACATAAACCTCTCCATCGGCCTGACTGTGAATCACAGCATGACGGTGCGAGAAGGTGCCGCGACCAACATCCTGACCGGTAATACGAACCGGATGATTCTGATCCAAAATAGTGGCATAGGCCAGCACTTCGGCAAAACCCCAGTTTACAGGCATAGCACCTGCAGCCATCTTACGACGGTCTTCATAAATTTTATTGACCTGACGCTGAATCTTAACGCCATCAGGGATCTCACCTAGCTTATTCGCCAAAGCCTGCAGATGAGTCAACTCAACAGAAGTATCTGCCTGAGAGGTCCACGCATGACCAAGATAAGGTGTCCAATCAACAAACAGCTCTTTATTTGGCTCTTTAACCAGGCTATTTGCTACATGACGACCATCAACCAGAGCAGAGCGATAGTCTTCCATCCGGTCTTTGTCTTCAGCTTCACTTAATACACCTTCCTCAATCAGCTTCTTAGCATAAAGAGTACGTGTGCTCGGCTGCTTGGCAATTTTCTGATACATCATAGGCTGTGTACCAGAAGGCTCATCTGCTTCGTTATGACCACGACGACGATAACAAACCAGATCAATCACAACGTCACGTTTGAACTGCTGACGATAGTCTGAAGCAACCTGAGCGGCATGAATCACAGCCTCAGGGTCATCGCCATTAACATGAATGATCGGGGCCTGAACCATCTTCGCAATATCGGTGCAGTATTCCGTAGAGCGGGTGTCTTCTGGTTTGCTGGTGGTGAAACCAACCTGGTTATTGATGACAAGATGAATCGTACCACCTGTCTTATAGGCACGGGTCTGAGACATCTGGAACGTCTCCATCACCACACCTTGACCAGCAAAGGCTGAATCACCATGAACAACAATCGGCATTACCGCATCACCAGACTGGTCTTTACGACGATCCTGGCGAGCGCGAACAGAACCTTCAACAACCGGAGAGACGATCTCAAGATGGGATGGGTTGAATGCAAGGGCAAGGTGCACTTCACCGCCGGACGTCATAACATTGGATGAAAACCCTTGGTGATATTTCACATCACCGGAACCATCATGATTGAGTTTTTTACCTTCAAACTCTTCAAATAGTTCAGCAGGGTTTTTACCCAAAATGTTAACCAGAAGGTTCAGACGCCCACGGTGAGCCATGCCGATAACAATTTCTTTTACACCAAATGAGCCAGAGCGCTGAATCAGCTCGTCAACCATAGGAATAAAAGATTCACCACCTTCCAGACCAAAACGCTTAGTACCTGGATAGCGGGATGCAAGATAATTTTCCATACCCTCAGCAGCAGTTAAACGCTCAAGGATATGCTTTTTCGCCTCAACTCCGAATGCAGGAGCTGAACGCACGCTTTCAAAACGCTGTTGTAGCCAGCGCTTTTCTTCAGTGTTCACAATATGCATGAACTCTGCGCCGGTGGTGGAGCAGTAGGTCTTCTCCAGCGCTTCGATAATATCACGCAATGGGGCTTCATCTTTACCGATAAACAGTGAGCCCGTTTGAAAAACGGTATCAAGATCAGCGGATGATAGTTGATGATAAGCCAGATCCAGATCAGCTACCGGCTCATGCTCAAGAAGATTCAAAGGATCAATATTCGCTTTCTGGTGGCCACGGAAGCGGTAAGCATTGATCAGCTGAAGGACACGAACCTGTTTCTTCTCATGCTCAGTACTCACTGAGCCTGCACTGGCGGGAGCAGCTTTGTGCTTGTTTTTAGCAAGCAGATCGAAGTGTTCACGGATGGGGGTAAGGGGGATATCACGGGAACCGGCGCCTTCGGTTCGTGGGAGCTTGTCGAAGTAGTTCCTCCACTCTTCAGGAATTGCATTCGGATCAAGCAAATATTGCTCATAAAGCCCTTCAACGTAGGACACATTGCCTCCGTAGACGTGGGAAGAGCTCCACATCAACTCCATTATGCCTTCTTGCATTCTTAGTCACCCTGCACGAGGAACTTGAAATCCACAATGACCCCTGAGTCTTTTTCAGGTCAAAAAAAAGGTAGCGTGCCTTACCTTCTGCAGATTAGGGTCAAGCCCTGTTCCCCAAGTCGTTTTACATTTGCTAAAGCCGGTACCTTTTGAGCACCGGCTTTAGCGACCACAGGTGTCAGCCTTTTGGCTGACACAATAGCTTTATTATTGTATTGATGAGCTGCGGTATGACTAGGTTGCGTCACGCAACAACATGTCACGGATGTGGCCAATGGCTTTTGTTGGATTCAAGCCTTTTGGACACACACTTACACAGTTCATAATACCGCGACAACGGAATACACTGAACGGATCGTCCAGTTCACTCAGTCGTTCACGAGTCTGAGTATCACGGCTGTCGATCAGGAAGCGGTATGCCTGCAGCAGACCGGATGGGCCTACAAATTTATCAGGATTCCACCAGAACGACGGACAAGCCGTTGAACAACATGCACAGAGAATACACTCGTACAATCCATCAAGTTTATCACGATCTTCAGGTGCTTGCAGACGCTCAATAGCCGGAGCCGGAGTATCATTCAGCAGATAAGGCTTGATGCGCTCATATTGCTTGTAGAACAGAGACATATCAACCACCATGTCCCGAATAACCGGAAGACCTGGCAGAGGACGAATGACCAGTTTATCCGCAGTCACAACCTCAGAAAGAGGTGTGATACAGGCAAGGCCATTCTTACCATTCATATTCATACCATCGGAACCGCAAACACCTTCACGGCAAGAACGACGGTAAGCAAACGTATTATCCTGCTCTTTAATCATGCTAAGAACATCCAACACCATGACGTCAGCGCCTTTAGTGTCGATATTGAACTCCTGCATGTACGGAGCAGAATCTTTTTCCGGATTATAGCGGTATACACTAACAACCAGCATTAGGCTAACTCCCGTAAATTAGTAAGTACGTACTTTCGGTTCAAACGTCGGTACAGTTTTCGGCGAGAAATTAACATCACGCTTACCAACACGCTTATCAGCCGGGAAGTACATTGAGTGCTTCAGCCAGTTCTCATCATCACGATCACGATAATCATCACGTGCGTGAGCACCGCGGCTCTCTTTACGGTATTCAGCTGTAATAGCCGTTGCTTCCGCAACTTCAAGCAAGTTATCCAGTTCAAGAGCTTCAATACGCGCGGTGTTAAACGCCTGAGACTTATCGTCCAGCTTCGCATTAGCTATACGCTCGCGAAGGGAAGCCAGTTCTTGAATACCTTTCTGCATGTACTCTTCTGTACGGAATACACCGAAGTAGTTCTGCATGGTTTGCTGCAGCTCAGCACGCAGAGCCGCTACGCTTTCGCCATCATTCGACTCATTCCAGCGATTCATCCGTGCCATAGCCCGTTCGATATCAGCTTCGTTAACATCAGCGTCAGTCAGACCTTCGCTCAAAGCTTTCTCGATATGGATACCCGCAGCACGACCAAATACAACCAGATCAAGCAAAGAGTTACCACCCAGACGGTTCGCACCGTGCACGGAAACACATGCAACTTCACCTACAGCGTACAGACCATTAATGATGTGATCGTTACCGTCTTTGTCCTGGGTCAGCGCCTGACCATGAACATTAGTCGGTACACCGCCCATCATGTAGTGACAGGTAGGAACAACCGGTACAGGTTCTTTAGTCGGATCCGCATGGGCAAATGTTTTAGACAGCTCACAGATACCTGGCAGGCGCTTATTCAGAACCTCTTCACCCAGGTGATCCAGTTTCAGGAATACATGGTCACCATTCTCACCGCAACCACGACCTTCCAGAATCTCCATAACCATGGAGCGGGCCACAACATCACGACCGGCAAGGTCCTTCGCGTTAGGCGCATAACGCTCCATGAAGCGCTCACCATCTTTGTTTACAAGATAGCCACCTTCACCACGACAACCTTCAGTAACCAGTACACCCGCACCAGCAATACCTGTCGGGTGGAACTGCCACATTTCAATATCCTGAACCGGAATACCGGCACGCAGAGCCATGCCTACACCGTCACCAGTATTGATCAACGCATTAGTAGTAGACGCGTAAATACGGCCTGCACCACCGGTTGCCAGCACAGTCGCCGCTGCTTTAACAAATACAGTTTCGCCAGTTTCGATACACAGTGCGATCACACCACAGATGTCACCGGACTCATTTCGAACCAAGTCCACGGCATACCATTCATTCAGGAATACCGTGTTATTTTTCAGGTTAGCCTGATACAGAGTGTGCAGCAGAGCATGACCAGTACGGTCTGCAGCAGCACAGGTACGCGCAGCCTGACCACCTTCACCGAAGTTCTTAGACTGACCACCGAAAGGACGCTGATAGATACGGCCATTATCGAAACGGGAGAAAGGCAGCCCCATATGCTCCAGTTCAAAAACCGCTTTTGGTCCTTCAGAACACATGTACTCAATTGCATCCTGGTCGCCAATATAGTCCGACCCTTTTACAGTGTCGTACATGTGCCATCGCCAATCATCGTTCGGATCTGCACTTGCGATTGCACAAGTGATACCACCCTGAGCCGATACGGTATGGGACCGGGTTGGAAACACTTTTGTAATCAGGGCAGTTTTCTTGCCCGACTGCGAAAGCTGCAGAGCAGCACGCATGCCGGAACCACCACCACCAACGATAATGGCATCAAAATTCAGTGTACGTAGATTTGCAGTCATTCCTTACGCTCCCCAAAGAACTTGAACACCCCATACCACATAGGTAAAGAGGGCTAGGTTACATACTGCCTGGAAGACAAAACGGATCCCCGCTGCCTTTAGATAGTCAGTGGAAATAGTCCACAAACCAATCCAGGCGTGGGCAGCAATAGACAGGATAGCCAGGAACGTAAAAATGCGAACCCAGGTTTGCTGGAAAAACGCAGACCACTGGGCATAGTCCAGATCAGAAGTCGTCAGAAAATAACCAACGATAAAAACACTGTACAGAGCAAGAACAACCGCACTGAAACGCTGTAACAACCAATCCGACACGCCGCTACGACCGAAATTCGTTACGTTGGTTACCATACCCACACTCCTGCCAGTACAATCAGAATTACAGAAATCACCAGCGTCAGCTTGGCACCCAGCTGACCCCCTTCCAGTGTTTCACCGATACCTACATCCATAAATAGATGTTTGATACCTGCTACCACATGGTAGGCCAGTGCGGAAAGAAGTCCCCAGAGTACAAACTTGGCGAATGCACCCTCCTGCAGAGTTTCTTTAACTGCATTGAAGCTTTGCTCTGATTCCAGAGAAGCATCAAAAGCCCAGAACATGAACGCCAGTCCGACAAACAGAATGACACCCGTGATACGGTGCAGAATCGAAGTATATGCAGGGAGAGGGAGCTTAATAGTTGCTAGATCTAAGTTTACAGGTCTTTTGCTATTCACGGCTCTTACACACTCTCTATGCCCTTTCATAGGGCTTATGGTTTCAGGTGGTTGCATCCTTATATATAGAAGCATAAAAAAGGCAAAAAAACCCATTTCATTAACTTATTTATATAAGGCCGCACCACCGCCAATCGTGCGGCAGGAATTATAGTGACTCGCTATTCTGATTACAATAAAACCAAAGGCATAGCTGGGCCATAATTCCACGAAAACGCCACACGTCCGATGGGTCATTGATTTTAACAACCATTACCTGCTTTACTGCTACCTTTTTGGGTAATTGACAATCCTGCTTATCCTTCTATATTTGTGCAGTCCGCGATTTTGGGCATGGCAAGTATGAATTAACAATTAGAAAGGAGGCCATAATGGCTGACAAGAAAGCGATCCTGACGGTACCAGGGCTTGATGATCCAATTGAACTGCCAATTTATAACGGCACTGTTGGCCCTGACGTTATCGACGTACGCGGCTTGACCTCCAAGGGAATGTTCACCTACGACCCCGGCTTCGTTTCCACAGCATCCTGTGAATCAGCGATCACCTATATTGATGGCGCCAAAGGTGTTCTACTACACCGAGGTTATCCGATCGACCAACTGGCAAAACAGTCTGACTACATAGAACTGTGCTACCTTCTGCTTAACGGCGAACTACCCAGCTCGGAAGAAAAGAAAAACTTTGAGTCCACCATCACCTATCACACCATGGTGCACGAGCAACTGGCTCAATTTTTTAAAGGCTTCCGGCGTGATGCTCACCCCATGGCAATCTTATGCGGCGTTGTTGGCGCACTATCTGCGTTCTACCATGACTCCCTGGATATCAAAAATCCACGGGACCGCGAAGTATCTGCATTCCGCTTAATCGCTAAAATGCCGACGATTTCCGCAATGTGCTACAAATACTCAACAGGCCAACCATTTGTCTATCCACGCAACGATCTGAGCTATGCAGAAAATTTCCTGCACATGATGTTCAGCACCCCTTGTGAAGAATACGTACCAAATCCTGTTCTGGCCAAGGCGATGGATCGCATCTTTATGCTCCATGCGGATCATGAGCAGAACGCCTCAACTTCAACTGTACGCCTTACAGGCTCAACCGGTGCGAATCCTTTCGCTTGTATCGCGGCAGGTATTGCAGCCCTATGGGGCCCTTCCCATGGCGGAGCAAACGAAGCTGTCCTGACCATGCTGGATGAGATTGGTGAAGACTCCGAAGAAAACATTCAGCACTTTATCGCCAAGGCAAAGGATAAAGACGACCCATTCCGCCTGATGGGCTTCGGTCATCGCGTTTATCGCAACTTCGACCCTCGGGCAAAAGTAATGAAAGAAACCTGCGACGAAGTTCTGAAAGAACTTGGGCTGGAAAACGACCCTCAGCTACATATCGCTAAGCGCTTAGAAGAGATTGCATTGGAAGATGAGTACTTTATCGAGCGTAAACTTTATCCGAACGTAGACTTCTATTCCGGTATCATCCTGAAAGCCCTGGGTATCCCAACCAATATGTTCACAGTGATTTTTGCACTGTCTCGAACTGTTGGCTGGATCTCCCATTGGAAAGAAATGGTAAGCGGCGACAACAAGATCGGCCGCCCTCGCCAGCTGTACAAAGGTTCCGATATGCGCGATTATCCTGCTAAATAAGCAAAAATCGGTTCCAAAAAAAGGGCTGCTTTGCAGCCCTTTTTTTATTATCAGAAACAATATTCTTATCATCACAGCAAGAAAGAGGAATAACAACAATGACACTTAACCTCGCATTTATCGGCCTAGGCGTTATGGGCTATCCAATGGCAGGCCACTTGGCAAGCGCAGGTCACAAGGTCTGCGTGTATAACAGGACCTCCAGCAAAGCAAAACAATGGGCCGAAACTTTCGGCGGCACTTTTGGCGCAACCCCCGCTGAAGCCGCCAGAGATGCCGATATTGTATTTTGCTGCGTTGGTAATGACGATGATGTACGCAGTGTCACCGTTGCTAAAAACGGCGTTATTGAAAACATGAAAGCCGGCAGCATCCTGATCGACCATACAACAGCCTCAGCAGAGCTTGCCGTTGAACTCGACACCGCATGTCGTGGAGCTGGCTTACACTTTATCGATGCTCCTGTATCCGGCGGCCAACAAGGAGCTGAGAACGGCAAGCTAACGATCATGTGCGGCGGTGAAAATACCGTTTTTGAGAAAACAGAAACGATCATGTCAATCTATGCACAGGCCGTCACCTTAATGGGCTCAGTCGGCGCAGGTCAGCTCACTAAAATGGTCAACCAGATCTGTATAGCCGGACTGGTACAAGGCTTGTCTGAAGGGCTCTACTTCGCCGAAAAAGCCGGACTCGACCAGAATAAGGTTATTGATGTGATATCCAAAGGTGCCGCAGGCTCCTGGCAGATGATCAACCGACACCAGACCATGATCAACGATCAGTATGAGCACGGCTTTGCGGTAGACTGGATGCGCAAAGACCTTGATATCTGTCTAAGCCAGGGGCGTAAGATTCAGGCTAAACTACCTGCTACCGCACTTGTTGACCAGTTCTACAGCGAAGTACAGGCAATGGGGGGCGGACGCTGGGATACGTCCAGCTTGCTAAAACGCCTGAAAGCGACCGATTAAATACTTTTTTATGTAATTTCCAGATACAATTTTAAGTGTACAATTTAGCTTTTTGATTTTATAAGGTGTTTTCTTTCCGCGAAAACAAATTAGCCATTCAGACAAAGAGGATTTGATACCTTGGCAACGGAGACCCCCATCGCACAACAGGACAATCAATCTGAGCCACAGGGCCAGCTATTGACTAAACCTGAAAGCATTTACGGGCTTCTCAACCGCCTGAAAGATCATCATATCCCGCTAAAATTACACTTTAATACGGTCGAAGGTGTGTATAGCACCATTATCCTGAAGGTTGACCTGAAAAATCGCCACTTTATTATCGACCAGGTTACTCCTAATTGGGGTGACAGAATGATGGCAAAAAGTGGCGCGTTTATGTTCGAAGCCTACTACGATGGTTGCAGAATAGCATCATCGACCCTGAAGGCAGCAGGCAAAGGGATCCAGGACGGAGAAGCCATCTACAAGGTTCCTTTTCCCGACGAACTCGATTATTTTCAGCGCCGACAGTTTTATCGGGCCCAGATTCGCCGTGGCGTTATTATTGACGCAATACTGGACTCTAAGGGTCTGGCAAACCCCGTCATTGGCGAACTGAAAGACATCTCTGCCCAGGGCTGCCAGATTGAGATAGACGGCGATTACAGGGACACTCTTGGCAACCAAATCGTTCTTGACTCCTGCTCAATAACCTTCCCTAATCAATTATCGGTCAGCACTGCAATTCAGGTTCGCCACGTTGGCTATGATAACAAAAAGGATCGCTCAAGTTGCGGCTGCCTGTTTGTTGATCTACCACCAATGGAAGAGCGCAAAGTCTCCTACGCCGTTGCCGAAATACAACGGGAAGTTGCCCGTCGTTCCAGCGATGGCAGCGCACGCTACATCTCCCCTCTTTATGAGCCAAAGCCCATTGAAGAAAATGAAGATGAAAGCAATGCCGGAGCCACAGGCAAAAAAAATAAAGCATCAGATGCAACTACCGATAGCAACAATAAGACTACCGACGAGTCCGTAAAAGAACAGATTGAGGACAACTCTCTTCAGAGCGGTATTAACGAACTTAAACAGCAGAAAGAGAAAGCCAGACTGCAGGAACTTTTCAAAGAGTTTCGCATTTACCACACAAACGCTATTGCCGCTGTCAAAGGCCTCTTAGCCCAGGTTAAACAGAAAACAACTCTTAAACTTCAGCCTGCAATCGAAATATCCGAACAGCTGGCCAGCGCTCTAGAACAAAATCCACATGTTTTATTAGCACTAACAACACTGCGCGATGCTCAGGACTATATTCCTCAGCACAGCGTCAGCTTTGGCATTCATTTGGCTCACTTTGCCAAAAGCATGGGCTACCAGGGCAAGCTTGCCGACCTTATCTACGCAGGCCTTCTACATGATATAGGCAAGGCTACTTTACCCAGCATGGTTGTATTCAAGCCTGATAGACTGAATACCCAGGAGCTGAAAAGCATGCAGCGGCATGTCATCACAACTCACAAGGCACTCACGGAGGCATCGGACAATATCCCGAAAGAAGTAATCGCCGTTGTATTGGGTAACACAGAAAGGCTTGATGGTTCAGGCTATCCGCGCCAGCTTAAGGCTGACAAAATATCAGGCCTTGCCCGAATGGCTGGTATTGTTGATGCCTACGATGCCATGACTACCGACCGCAACTACGCAAAAGGTGTATTGCCTGCCCTGGCCTTTAAAACACTCATGAATAGCGATAAGCAGTTTGATAGGCTAATGGTACAACGCTTTATCAAGTGCATTGGACTTATGCCTGTAGGTTCTTTTGTTCGCCTATCAAGCAACAAGCTAGGCTTTGTTCTGACACTGGATGAGGAAACCTCTAAACCCGCAATGGTTCGCGTTATTTACGATGCTGATAAAAAACAACTTATTACGCCGGACGATTTTGATTTAACCGATCCGATCAGCTCCGCCAGCGTCGGCACCATTGCCCGTCCGGAAGACCCCGCCAAATACTTTATTAACAGATTACTAATGATGGACTAAAAGACCTAAGCAGAGAGAGGCTTAAGCAAAAGAGATGTATAGGTAGGGGAACACGCCATTTCAGGTATAGAAGCTATATTTCAGGCATAAAAAAACCGCCTATCAGGCGGTATCGTTATCTCTTTTCAACTCAATCTTCAGAAGAAAAGTGGCGTCCCATAGGGGGTTCGAACCCCTGTTACCGCCGTGAAAGGGCGGTGTCCTAGGCCACTAGACGAATGGGACGCATAACACTTCAAAACCACACTCTTACGGGCATGATTTTAAAATCATACGAGAGATTGGTGGAGCCTAGCGGGATCGAACCGCTGACCTCAACACTGCCAGTGTTGCGCTCTCCCAGCTGAGCTAAGGCCCCGTCTCAAGTACGGGACGAATAATACTGATCCGCCCCGCACTGGTCAATACTTTTTTTCTAAAAAAACGGCATTTTTTAAGAAAACTTATACTGACAAATCAACCGGTTAGCCAGAAAGGTTTATCCGGCACAAGAATTAGCTTACTGGTTTAGCGCAGCAAACTCTTTTTCCAGCTTCTTGGTTTGCTTTTTGGAAACACCACCCAAAACCTCAACCGCGTGACGAAGACGGGCACGGGTCATATCAGGCCCGATAATCGCCATAGAGTCCAAAACAGAAGAGGAGGTTGCAGAGCCTGCAATAGCAACAAAAATAGGCTGAAGGAACTCTTTTATTTTCACTTCAAAGTGATCTGACAACATCTTCACGTCAGCAAAGATATTATCTTTATTCCACTCACGGAGCGCTTCCATCTGCCATAACGTGAACTGCAGCTGCTTCACAAGATCGGCTTTTTCCGTCTTGATATGGGCAAAGCTTTCTTCATTAATTGGCAACATACCGGAGAAGAAGAAGCCTGCTAACGGTGCGATATCACTAAAGGTTTCCACTCGACCTTTAATCTGAGGAATGATCTGACTGACATACTCAGGATTAAAGGCCCATTTCATCACTTCCTGCATAAACTGCTGATCATCCAGTGTCTCACGGATGTACAAACCATTCAGCCAGGACAGTTTCTCAACATCAAATACCGGGCCACCCAATGAAACCCGCTGTATATCAAAGTTTTCAATCATCTCATCCAGCGAGAAGCGCTCACGCTCATCCGGCATCGACCAACCCATACGCCCGAGATAGTTCACAACCGCCTGGGGCAAGAAGCCCATACGACGATAGAAGTTGATTGAAGTCGGGTTCTTACGTTTGGACAACTTAGATTTATCCGCATTACGCAGTAATGGGAAATGACACAGAACCGGCATATCCCAGCCGAAATATTCATACAGCAACTTATGCTTAGGTGCCGAGTTGATCCACTCTTCGCCACGGAGTACATGAGTGATCTTCATCAGATGATCATCCACCACATTTGCAAGGTGGTAGGTCGGCATGCCATCCGCCTTAAGCAGGATCTGACAATCGATCTGCCCCCAGTCAATCTCAATCGTACCGCGCAGCATATCCTCAACCTGACAAACACCTTCTTCCGGTACGCACATGCGAATCACGTAAGGTGCGTCAGCAGCTTCACGGGCAGCTACTTCCTCAGCAGGCAATGCCAGATCACTTTGCTTCAACGCAGTATGTTTGCCTTCAGCTTTACGGGCTTCGCGCAGTTCATTCAGCTCTTCACTGGTACGATAACAGCGGAATGCCTTACCTTCTTTTTCCAGGCGATAGGCATAGTCTGCATACATATGCTTACGCTCAGACTGTCGATATGGGCCGTATTCACCACCAACATCCGGCCCCTCATCCCAATCGAGGCCCAGCCAACGCAGGGAATCAAAGATCATCTGTTCCGAATCTGCACTGCTGCGGGTCTGGTCAGTATCTTCAATACGCAGAATAAATTTACCACCATGCTTTCTGGCAAAAGCCAGATTAAACAAAGCAATATAAGCAGTACCAACATGGGGATCACCGGTTGGTGATGGAGCAATACGGGTGCGAACAGTCATGGTTTTCCGTTCTATCCTGTGATGATGAATGGGAAAAATAATTGCTGACAATTATAGTCTAGGGGCTGCCAGACCAACAGCCCTTCGGGCCAGTTATCAGGCCTCTGCAGATAAAACTTTACGTTTATTCCACAGAACTAAGCGTGCAAAAGGAATCATAGGTAGTGATGACAAGTACCTTGCAGCCATCAGTTTACAGGCGTCGATGCAACCAACTGGGCAACTGCTGACGCACCTCAACAAAGCGACTGACTCTGAGTTCCGCTACGATAATGCCTTCACCGGTTTCAAGCTCAGCCAGCTTCTCACCCCAGGGGTCAAGAGTCATTGTGTGTCCCCAGGTTTTGCGGCCACTTTCATGATGGCCACCCTGAGCCGGAGCCAGCAGAAAACATTGATTCTCCACCGCACGGGCTTTCAGTAACACCTCCCAATGGGCGCGACCGGTTGGCACCGTAAAGGCAGACGGCACAATCAGAAGATCGACATTATCCAGCCCACGGAAAAGCTCAGGAAAGCGAAGGTCGTAACAAATACCGAGACCAACCCTCCCCCAGGGCGTATCAAAGCAAACTGGCTGAGTGCCCGCTTCAATACTGGCAGATTCGTTATAACACTCCTCACCTTTTTGAAAACTGAACAGATGGATCTTGTCATAACGGGCGACGCACAAACCTTCAGAGTCAAAGACCAGGGTTGTATTGGTAACATGATCGTTCTGCCTACCTTTTAGCGGCAGGGATCCGGCCACCAGCCAGATGTTAAGCTTGCGGGCCAGGCTCGCCAAACGCTGCTGAATCGGTCCGTCACCATAAGCCTCAGCGATCTCAAACTTGGCTCGTTCATCATGGTGCAACAGAGTAAAATATTCCGGCAAAGCAATCAGTTTTGCCCCCTGCTCCGCCGCCTGAGTCACCCAGTATTCTGCCCGTTTCAGATTCTGCTCCAAATCCTCACCGGAAACCATCTGCACGCCTGCTACCTTAAAATCCGCCAACATCATTTTTACCTTTTTTATCCACCGCCGCCGTTCTGCGACTCTTTCAGCGGAAGTCAATTCATCAGAAAGCTAATTCATAGAAAAAGCCCCCGAAATACAAAGTCATTTAATGTGCCGCAGTATAACAATAGCTTTGCCCCTCGGCACAGCAAGGGTTCTTGCGTACAATGGTTGGTTTTGACGTTATTGGCCGGACGACTCACCTCAATAATAAACGCTGGCCCGACAGAAACTGGATACGAATTTGACCTCACAACAAAACCCACGACTCAACTTTAAAGGTCTTATGGCAGCCTGCTTCAATCGCAGGATGCTGGTCACCTTTGTCATGGGCTTTTCAAGCGGCATGCCACTGCTACTCACCATATCAGTACTTCAGGTCTGGATGCGCCAGGAAGGTGTCGATCTTTCAACCATCGGCATGATGGCTTTGGTCGGTTTACCCTATACCCTGAAATTTGTCTGGGCCCCCTTTCTGGATCGCTTTACTCTGCCGTTTCTCGGACGCCGCCGCGGATGGCTACTTCTGATTCAACTCCTGCTCGCATTCTCTATCGCAAGCCTTGGGTTGTCTGACCCTGCCTCATCCCCCTGGCTGATCGCTTTCCTGGCCCTATTGGTCACCTTCTTCAGCGCCAGCCAGGATATTGTCATTGACGCCTATCGCCGGGAACATCTGCATGAAAATGAACTGGGTATGGGTTCCAGCCTCTACGTCTACGGTTACCGTACCGGTATGCTACTCGCTTCCGGAGGCGGGCTGATCTTAGCTGACAGTATTGGCTTTGCAGCGGTTTATATGCTGATGGGGCTTTGCATGGGTATCGGTATGGTGACTACACTGATGGCCCCGGAGCCTCAGGTTACTGCTCCACCTCCTTCCAGCCTTAAAGCTGCTGTTGTTGAGCCTTTCAAAGAATATTTCACCCGGGACAGTGCTTGGACCATCCTACTGTTTATTTTGCTCTATAAATTAGGCGATACACTGGCCAGCGCCATGACCAGCCCCTTCTATGTCGATTTGGGGTTTAGCTCAGAAGAGATCGGTTATACCGTTAAATTTTTTGGTTTCTGGGCAACTCTGATTGGTGCATTTCTCGGTGGCGCCCTGATCATCAGACTGGGCATTTATCGCGCACTCTGGCTGTTTGGTATTCTGCAGATGGCCAGTACCGCAGGTTTTGCTCTGCTGGCAGAGGTGGGCTACAACCTGAACATGCTGGCCGCGGTGATCGGTTTTGAGAATCTCACCGCCGGAATGGGCACCGCTGCCTATATGGCCTTTATGGCATCACTGACCGACAAACGCTTTACCGCCACTCAGTACGCCTTGCTCACCAGCCTGATGGGAGTTCCCCGTACGCTGATCTCGGCACCCAGTGGTTTTCTTGCCGAAGCTGTTGGCTGGACAGAGTTTTTTATCCTTTGCACTCTGATCGCACTACCGGGTCTTTGGCTACTACGCCACTTCTCTGACTGGCATAGCCACAGTGATCAGGAACAGCAATATTCTGGAACAGATAACAAATACTCAGCCTCTGATACAGGCCAGCCAATGGCTGATAATAAACACGCTATAAAAAATAATTCCTCTGTTAAAAACGCCGTAAATTCGGGAAGAAGGAGCCAGGGATATGATTAAGCAGGATGTTGAGAAGACTATTAGCCATGCTTTAAACTATTGCCAACAATCCGGTGTTCGCCTGACTCCAAAACGGGAAAAGGTTCTGCGTGTTTTGCTGGAAGCTAATAACCCCCTGTCCGCTTACGACGTGGTTGAGCAGTTTCGGGTAGATTACTCCGAAAACCTACCGGCCATGAGTGCCTACCGGATTCTTACCTTTCTGCTCGACAACGGTTTTGTGCATAAACTGGAAACTACCAATCAGTTTCTGGCCTGTCATCATATTCGCTGCGACCACCCTCACCAGCCGCCTAAGTTTCTGATCTGCGATCAGTGCAATACTGTAAAAGAGTTAAGCCTAAGCCCAGACACACTGAATGAACTGAATCGCGGCATTGAAGAGGCGGGTTTTACCCTAGTAAGGCGGCAGCTGGAACTGCATGGCCTGTGCGATCAGTGCCAAAAGGACACCAAGGTTTGATTTAAACTGACGGACAAAGGCCTCAATTGAGGCCTTTTTCTATCTGTGGACAGGTTCAGTAAACCCTCGCAGGTTAAGATCAGATGCCATAATCCCGCTCGACTTTAGCTATTCTCAGCTTAAAGGCGGCGTACCACTTTTCATGTCCCAGCCGCTGTGCTTGCTTGTGTTCTGCGTTCTGCTTCCAGTGTTTAATCGCTTCCAGACTTTTCCAGTAAGACACCGTGATACCTAAACCATCCCGAACAGATTCCACACCCAGAAATCCCGGCTGGTCGGCAGCCAGTTCAACCATGCGATCCGCCATCGCGCCATATCCGTCATCACTTTCGGTTCTCTGGTTGGTAAAAATTACCGCGTAATAGGGTGGTTCCGGGGTTCTAGCAATATCAGACATCTTCTTTTCCATAAATTAGGTTAAAAACAGACAGGAGTCTAAGCACCGAGCAGCGGTAAATGCTTAACCGAGTGATATGTCAGGGCCAGTTGCAGACAGTGTTTTACAGCAACCTCCGGCAGAGGTTCAGATAACGACAAGACAATTGCACGATTACCTTCAAAAGCCAAGCTGTCGCGATACAACTCTTTAAAGGTTTCGACTAAACGCGTTTTGCAGTTGAAAAACAGGTAATACTGATCAGGTGCTTTCTCCTTCCAGTCCATTCGGACAGGGCTACCGGATTTCACGCTGAAACTGGGCTCCCCCCATTTAAGGGCCTGATCAACCTCTCCGGCATCTAACTCTAAAGCGGTCTTTATGATCAGATCACGGAGCTCCAGCAGCCTTTGCCTAACCTGATCAGGATATTGATCAAATTTCAGGCTTAGTACATCACTCATTGGCCCACTCCATGTCCTGCGTCACCGGCAAACTCTGAGGTCACAATGAGCCCCCATTAGCTATGCGCTGAAAATAAAACCTGTCCCGACTTAAAGGCAGAGACCTGAACCACACAATACTTGGTTCTGAACGCCTGACCAACAAGCACAGACTAATATTCCAATCCCTGCATCCAAAGATCACGTAACTGCTTAGGGGAAGCCGCTGCCAGTGAAGCCATCGCCTCATAGTGCCTGCAGGGCAGCGGATCGAGCTTACTTAACCAGCTATCGGAAGATAGCCTCAGCCAGAGAAAGGTCTCAATCAGCGTTAAAGGGACATAAAAAAGCCGGAGTGATATCACCCCGGCTTGAAGGACTCAGGAAAGCAAGCCTTCCTAAAAACAGTGTTAATCAGGCATCCTGTTGTCCACGATCATACTCTTCCTGGGCATCCTGCCATGCATCCGACATAGACTGATACGCTTTATTGAAGCCATTTCTCATCTCAGACCAAGCACCTTTGCTACTTTCTTTCATACTGCCATACCATTCAGACAGCTGATTTCGCTCCCGGCGCAATTCTCTAAGAGCGGCCTGGGTTTCCTGACGAGCGGGCTTGCTTAACTGATCCCAACGATTCTCAATCCGAGCTTCCAATCGATTGATACGCTCATCAGCCCTTTGCATCACTTGTTTGGCTGTTTGAACAGCTTCCTGCTGCTGATCTTGGGTATAAGCCTGCAGGGTTTCAACAACATCTGCCGTTTCCTGCTTGATATCCTGGGCAGTAACATCAGTATCTTGCTTATTACCAGCCATAGAAAATGACGCCATAGAAAACAATAAAAAAGAGGCAATAAATTTAAAAATATTACTTTTAAAAAACATATAAAAAACTCCACTATTCATCAATTAAACCAGATCTTATAAAAATTAATTAACAGATCAACTGAAACGTTTTGATGCGGAGTCCATGGCTTCAGAGAGGGATTCTTTAGCCAGATCCAGCCCTGATTTGACATCGCTCCAGGCGTCGTCGCTGGAATTACGAAGCTCTTCAAATTTGCTGGATACTGCTTCCTGCTTGATTTTTAGCTGTTCGATCTGCTCATAGTACTCAACCTGGGCAGAGGCATTGGCCTGATCTGCTTTAGATTTGAGCTTATCAATATCAGCTTTCCATTCATCAAGCTGGGCTTCAACCTTTTGTTGATAGGCTTCTTTCTTACTCATGTTCAATTAACTCCTTTGTCACCTTCTCATATAAATATATTAAAAATATAAATATAAAAGTGACTAGCTAACTGAGAATTTACCTTATCAAGGATCTAAATATGATAAGAAGCTTGGTAACTACCCTAACATAAAAAAACGGGGTCCTGTCAAATCAGAACCCCGTTATATTTACTATTATTTAAAATATAAATTATGCTATTAAAAACCTAAATACTAATCTCTGAAATTCTGATACTGAAGTGGAATATCCAGCTCAGACTGCCGGAGAAAGGCGATCACCTGCTGTAGATCATCACGCTTTTTACCGGTAACCCGTACCTGATCGCCCTGAATAGCAGCCTGCACTTTCAGTTTTTCCTGCTTGATCATTTTAACGATTTTACGTGCCGTATCGGTATCGATACCTTCCTGAAGGGTGACAATCGCCTTAGCGGTTTTGCCACTTTCAATGATATCACCGACCTCCATACATTTAACATCCACTTCACGGCGGATCAGTTCAGCCTGCAGCATATCGACCATCTGACGCACCTGAAATTCAGACTCAGATACCACTTCCACCACATTTTCTTTACGCAAAAACCTGGCATCGACCCCCTTAAAGTCGAAGCGGTTTTTCACCACGCGATTAGACTGATCCACAGCGTTGGTCACCTGGTGCATATCCAATTCTGACACCACATCAAAAGATGGCATGTTTGTCTCCTTAATAATTCTGTCTGCAGGCATTATACTTGCGCCCCTGTTTCTGCCAACTGGATAAATTGCATGAGTCAAACACACTGGACGGTATTGGGTGCGGGTTCGCTGGGCTGCCTTTGGGCGGGCTATCTGAATCAGGCCGGATTCCCGGTAACCCTACTGCACAGAGAGGGGGTTGCAGCACCTGAATCCCTGAATCTGACACGCTTTCAGGCTGAGCAGGCAACAGCATTTGAAGCAAGACTGACAACAGCATCAGCCTGCCCGGAAAAATCGATTAGCCGACTGGTTGTCGCCACAAAAGCCCATGATGCTCTGAATGCTGTGGCAGGTATTAAACATGCACTAACCGATAACGCCTGTATTGTCCTGCTGCAAAACGGCATGGGATCTCAGCAGGCTGTAGCAGAGCAATACCCTGAGTTTGCCATTATCGCAGTGTGCATTACTGATGGCGCGTACCGAACAGGCCCTGGGCATGTTATCCATGCCGGTCAGGGGGTCAGCCGTGTCGGAGCACTGAATAAAGCAGGCCAAAAGGTCTGGCGACAGGTTGTTGAAGATCTTGAGCAAACAGATCTTATTATCGAAGCTTGCGAAGATATAAACCAGGCACTGTGGAATAAACTGGCGATCAACATTGCCATTAACGGTCTGACGGCGCTGGACCAGTGCCTGAACGGTGATCTGATGCAACCGGAGCGTTACCAGCGGGTAGCCTCTCTGTGCCGGGAAACTGAGGCTGTGATGAAAGGACTAAAGCTACAACTACCAGAACAGGGACTGCTGCAGCTGGCAACGGACGTGATTGAAGGTACAGCGAAAAACCGATCCTCCATGCTGCAGGATACCCTGCGGGGTAAAATCACCGAGATCGACTATATTAACGGTTATCTGGTACAGCAGGCAGAACGCCTGAATATTGAAGTGCCGGAGAGTCTGTTAATCCTCCATGAAGTAAAGCAACGCTTTAATCAGCCGTCTTCATAGGGCGGCTTCTGACTCAACTGATCCAGTTGCTGTAAACCTTCTTCGATAATCTGACGGGCTAAAGCAAACAGCTCAGGACGGCCTTGCTTTAGCACCTGAAGCATCGCATATTTTTCCGGCAGGTAAAGCGCTGCAAACTCAGGGTCACGCTCAGCTATTGTGTTGGTATTATCGATGATATCTGCCAGCTTAATCGTTTTTGCCCGTTTATCAGCTTGCTGAAGTTGCATTCGATCAAGCAACTTTCGCTCCGCACGCGCGAGGTCATCACTGTGCGGCCCCGAAGTCAGCTGCTCCACCAAAAGAGCGACATCGTCGCCAAACAGGTGGCGAATTTCATCCAGATCAACATCCGTGTCTTCCACTACATCATGCAGCCATGCCGCAGCCAGAACTTCTGGCTCCGGTAGAAACTCTGCCACACGCTCAGCAACGGCCTGTGGATGAACAATATAATCCTCATTGGTATAGCGACGAACCTGCTCATGCCGACCGTGAGCATCTGAAGCAAATTGACGGGCTCGCTCCACCAAGGGATACTGCATAGCACTATCACGCTCCGTATCCGTGCGCCTCGTCTCTCCCACAGATGGAGCAGTATTCTGCTCCACATGGTTCAGCACATCGGCCGAGGACTTCGATGAGTTCGTTAATTTCATTCTGCCTCCGGATCCCCAGCAGCATGGACTACCGGGGAAAGCTCATATATCAATATAAACCACGGAGCGTTAGCCCGTGTTACGTAAACCTGCAGCAATGCCAGCCATCGTCACCATCAACGCCTGCTCGACCTGTCCATTACCCGGTTGAGAGCGATCTCGCTGTAATAGCTCCGCCTGCAAAACATGCAGAGGATCAATATAAGGATTACGTACCCGCACAGCTTCGGCAATCAAAGGCATATGCTCCTGCAGTGATTTGCGGTCACGGATCTGCATAACGGTCTGCTTCAGGTTATCCAGGCGCGCACAAAGTACATCACCCAGGGGATGCAACTTTTCCGGTACCAGCTTTTTCTCATAATAGCGGGCAACATTGACGTCAGACTTCGTCAACACCATTTCTAACATATCCATGTAGGTGGTAAAAAATGGCCACTTCTCCATCATTTCCCGAATTAAAGGCAGTTCACCTTCCTGAACCGCATCAGACAGAGCTATATCACTGCCCAACCAGGCGGGCAACATCAGACGGATCTGAGTCCAGGCAAAAATCCACGGAATTGCCCGCAGACTTTCCACGCCGCCGTCAGCCCGGCGTTTAGCCGGTCGACTACCCAGTGGTAGCTTTGCTAACTCCTGTTCAGGTGTAATCGCACGAAAATAGGGGACAAAATCCGGTACATCCCGCACCTGATGGCGATAGCTCTGCAGAGCACGCTCAGCCAGTAAGTTCATCTCTTCACGCCATAAAGCTTTAACGGATGGTGGCGGCTGTAGTGTGGCTTCCAGCACAGCGGAAACATAAATTTCCATGCTCCTCTGGGCAATATCCGGCAAGCCAAACTTAAAACGTATCATCTCCCCTTGCTCTGTCACTCTAAGGCTGCCACTGACAGAGCCCGGCGGCTGAGCGAGAATTGCCGAACGGGCTGGACCACCGCCACGACCAACCGTGCCACCGCGACCATGGAAAAGAGTCAGATGGACGCCGTGGCGTTTACAAACTTTCACCAGTTCTTCCTGGGCACGATACTGCCCCCAAGCTGCGGCAAGCTGCCCCGCATCTTTGGATGAGTCCGAGTAACCGATCATAATCTCCTGCTCACCGCGAATCCGGTCCTGATACCATTCAATGCGCATCAGGCTCCCGATAACCTCCGAGGAACGATCCAGATCATCCAGCGTCTCAAACAGGGGCACAACCTTCATCGGGAAAGGGCAACCACACTCTTTCAGAAGCAGGTGCACCGCTAAAACATCCGAAGCATGATGCGCCATGGAGATAACATAGCTGCCAAGGGCTTCTTCGGACTGCTGAGCCACTACCCGACAGGTATCAATCACCTCCTGAACTTCAGCAGAGGGTTGCCAATTATGAGGGATCAAAGGACGGCAGGAACGCAGTTCAGTCAGCAAAAAGTGCTGTTTTTCCGGCTCGCTCCAGTCATGATAACTTCCCAAGTCCAATGCCTGACAAATTTCCGCCATAACATCCGCATGACGGCCTGAGTCCTGACGAATATCCAGTTTAAGCAGATTAAGACCAAAACAGCTCGCACGCCGCAAGGTATCCAGCAGTGCACCTTTCGCAATACGTGACATACCACTGTCGATCAGACTTTGATAACAAAGCTTAAGAGGAGCTTTCAGCTCTTTGGTGTCAATCAGTACAGCATCCGGCCGCTCATCGCGGCTATGGCCATCCAGCTGACCTTCAATCCATTCCTGGGTCACCTGCAAACGGCGACGCAGACCGCGCAGCAGTACACGGTATGGCTCTTTGGTTTCCTCACCCACTTCGGCGCGCAGATCATCGTTACACTGCCACATGGAGAGCTCGTTCAGCAGCTGGTCGATATCACGCAAATAGAGGTCCGCTGCCATCCAACGGGCTAACAAGAGGACTTCCTGCGTTACCTTGGCGGTTACATTGGGGTTGCCATCACGGTCGCCACCCATCCAGGAAGCGAAGCGAATCGGCGAACAGTCCAGAGGCAACGAGCGCCCTGTTGTTGCTTTCAGCCCCTGATTCAGGTAACGATAAAATTCAGGAACCGCCTGCCAGAGCGAGTTCTCAATAACCACAAAGCCCCACTTGGCTTCATCCACAGGTGTTGGCCGCTGATGTCGGATCTCATCGGTATGCCAAGCCTGTTCCACCAGCTGACGAATACGGTTTTGTATTTTCTCTCGCTGATCGAGATAGAGACTTTCATTTTCCAGCTGATCAAGATTGTCTGCGATAGCATCATATTTCTGGATCAATGTACGACGGTTCACCTCAGTGGGGTGAGCGGTCATCACCAGATCGATACGCATATCGGTAATGGTCTGCCAGATCTCCTCCGGCGAAATATCCTGGGTCGCCAGATGGTTAAACAGCGTCACGATAGAGTGCTGCTCAAGCGCTTCGTAATTCTCTGTTTTGCGGTATCGGGCACGGTAATGCTGTTCTGCAATATTCGCAAGATTCAGAAACTGATTAAAAGCCCTCGCCACCGGTAATAACTCATCATCAGAAAGATTACTGAGGTAATCCTGCAAGCTGTTGTCAGAGTGATCACCTACGCGATCCGCTTTTGCCAGGTGGCGGATGGTTTCAATTTTTTCTAAAAATTCATCACCCATATGATGGCTGATGGTTTGCCCTAAGTAGTCGCCCAGCTCACGCACATTATCACGCAACGACTCATGTAACTGATTCATGGGCTACCTCCATGATGTCCGGAAAATTCATACCACGGGAAGATGTAATGACCGAGCCCGTAAATATTTTTTACTACGTTTGCATACCATTTACTACGTTTAAAAACCAAATGTCACTGGTTACTTTGCCCAATCTGAGCCATCTTTAAGGTGTCGTTATTCGACAGCTTTAATATCAAGGTCGTCACCGGGAGCAAATTTATGAGATTTAATGAATTGGTACATAACTGGAAAAGCAATGACACCGGGGCGGTCACTGAAGAGCTCTATAGTATTCGTTTACCGGTTGAAGATGCCGCTCGCTTAAAAGCTCTGGCAGAACTTTTTCCACGACGACCGCCAGAGCTACTATTGGCTGACCTGATTAAGGTAGCGCTGGATGAGGTGGAGGGACGTTTCCCTTACGAAAAAGGCACCAGAGTTGTGGCCCACGATGAAGAAGGTGACCCCATCTATGAAGATGAAGGTTTAACCCCTCGATTTCTTGAACTGAGCCGTCACTACCTGAAAGAACATACGAAACTTAAAGCTGCAGGTTAGTTTAGCTTCAGAGTAAACAGTTCGATTACCCGAAAACGCATAGTAAACTTTTTTATCGCCGCCTTTCTCCCTTAGGCGGTATTTTCCTGCAGAATCACTGCGGGACTTGCCATGTAGGCCGCCTGCCCTGAGTCTTTGGAGTCAGGATAACAGGCGGTCATTTTTTATATCAGACGGACCAAGTCTTCTATTCTGACAGAGCTTGCGCCTCCAGCTGCTTGGCTTCATCCCACCAGTGATCCATCTGTTTCAGATCCACATCATCAAAACTGAGCCCCGCATTCTGCAGCTGCTGTTCAATATAGGCGAAGCGGAATTCAAATTTGCGATTCGTTCCTCTTAATGCACTTTCCGGATCCTTCTTCAGGTAACGACTGAGATTGGTTGCTGCAAACAGAAGATCACCAAACTCCTTTTGCGCTTCCGGCAGATTGTTCTCTGCTACCGCCTCTTCTACCTCTTCCAGCTCCTCACGGACTTTTTCCAGCACTCCCTGAATATTCGGCCAGTCAAAGCCCACTTTGGAAGCTTTTTTCTGAATCTTGGCCGCTCGGGTCAATGCCGGTAGTCCTACGGGAATGTCCGACAGAACAGAAGGCTTATGATGTGGACTCCCGCCGTTTTCCGTTGCAGCTTTTTTCGCCTTCTCTTCCGCCTTGATCTCACCCCAGCGCTGCTTGACCTCAGCTTCATCAACATCAGTCGCTGACACCGATTCATTATCCGCAGGATATAAGTGCCCGCTGGCAAAAACATGAGGGTGGCGTCTTACCATTTTAGTGACCAGCTCATCCGCTACATCATCCAGATTAAACCAACCTTTCTCATCAGCCATCTGGCTGTAGTAGATCACTTGGAACAGGAGATCACCCAATTCTTCTTTCAGGTGACTCCAGTCCTCACGCTCAATGGTATCGGCGACCTCATAGGCTTCTTCGAGAGTATGAGGAACGATAGTGGCAAAGGTCTGCTCCTTATCCCACGGGCAACCGCTTTCAGGGTCACGCAGACGCGCCATCAGATAGGTCAGATCCTTTATGCTATATCGATCCGGATTTTCAGATGACTCAGACTGTGTATTGGTGACTGGCTTTTGGCTCATAACAGATGGCTCTTGTCGATAAATAAACAGATGAAAGACTCTAATGTAAAATGCCCGCAAAAGCGGGCATTTTCAGCAAACAGCATAGATCTGCGCTACAGATCAGGCTGACTTTTTCTTTTCCTGAAAACGCTGGACATCAAGAATATTCGGCAACTGCTCAATTCGGTTAAGAATACGGCCCAGCACCTGAATACCATCGACTTCCAGCGTTACTAGGATATTAGCCTGGTTCTCTTTTTTGTCTGTCAGTGTATTCACCGACAGCACATTCACCTTATCGTTGGCCAGTACTGACATAATGTCCCGCAACAAACCAGAACGATCCCAGGCCCGAATACGCACATCAACAGAGTACATGTGCTGGGTGCGCTCTCCCCACTCAACATTAATCATTCGGTGCGGATCTTCAGTTTTCAACTGCAACGCATTAGCACAATCTTGGCGGTGAATTGAAACACCACGACCGACAGTAATGTAACCCACGATGTCATCACCAGGCACCGGATGGCAGCATTTGGCAATCTGCGTCATCAGGTTACCCACACCATGAATCGTGATGTCATCCGGTGCATTGCTACCGGATTTCTGGCCGCTGTGATAACGACGGTGCAACAGGAATTTTTCTAACTGCTCTTCATCATCCGTTTCACCGAACAGGTTCTGGGCCACGCTTAACACCTGACCGGTACGCAAGTCACCAGCTCCTAGTGCTGCGTACATATCATCTTCAGTCTGATAATTAACCGCCTGCGCCAGCTTCGGCAGATCAAGACCACTGAGCCCCAACTGCTTAAACTCTTTCTCAAGCAGCTGACGTCCTTCAACAATATTTTGATCACGATCCTGAAGCTTAAACCAGCTCTGAATCTTCGCCCGGGTACGGGATGTTAACGCATAGCCCAAAGCAGGATTCAGCCAATCCCGACTGGGCCGGGTATTCTCTGAGGTCAGAATTTCAACCTGATCACCGGTTTTCAAATGATAGGTCAAAGGTACAATGCGGCCATTCACCTTAGCACCACGACAACGATGGCCTACTTCGGTATGTACCCGGTAAGCGAAGTCTACTGGCGTTGCATCATGGGGCAGATCCAATACATGGCCATCCGGGGTAAAAATATAGATCCGATCCGGAGCAACATCATTACGCAGCTCTTCACGCAAACCATTGGCATCCCCGACCTCTTCATGCCATTCAAGAACCTGGCGCAACCAGGCAATCTTCTCTTCATAGCTGTCGCTGGTTTTCTTGGTATCGGTACCCTTATAAAGCCAATGTGCACAGACTCCCAGCTCGGCTTCCTCATGCATATCGAGGGTACGAATCTGAACTTCCAGCACTTTCCCCTCAGGTCCAACCACTGCAGTGTGCAAAGAGCGATAGCCATTTTCTTTAGGCGTTGCGATATAGTCATCAAACTCATGGGGAATGTGGTGCCACAGGCCATGAATAATTCCCAGAGCGGTATAGCAATCTTTAACATCCGGCACCAGAATTCGTACGGCGCGAACATCATACACCTCTGAGAAATCGATATTTTTACGCTTCATTTTGCGCCAGATGCTGTAAATGTGCTTCGCTCGCCCATTTACTTCTGCCCCACGAATACCTTCCCCTTCCAGCTTCTCTTTCAGGTGCGCAATCACCTTTTCAATATAGTCCGTACGGTCCAGGCGTTTCTCAGATAACAAGCGGGCGATGCTCTTGTACTGTTCCTCTTCCAGATAACGGAAAGAAAGGTCTTCCAGCTCCCACTTGATATAACCAATACCTAAACGGTGAGCCAAGGGTGCATAAATTTCAAAAACCTCCCGGGCAACCCGCAAACGCTTATCGCGAGGAGCGTTTTTTACATCACGAATGGCACAGGTGCGCTCTGCAAGCTTAATTAAGGCTACGCGGACATCGTCTATCATCGCAACCAGCATCTTGCGCAGGTTTTCCAGCTGACTTTTATTCTCCTGACCGAAGACAATACCTTCTGCCGGCAGTTGAATATGGCTGATCGCCGCCATTTCTGTAACGCCGTTGATCAACTTGGCAACCATTTCACCAAACGCGTCTTCAACCTGCACAGTTGTAATATGCCCCTCACGAACCGCCCGATAGAGAATAGAAGCGATCAGAGAGTCTTCATCCATCTGTAGCTCACCAAGAATGTCAGCCATCTCAAGGCCGGTACGGTAGCAACGGGAACCTTTTGCGATCCAGTAGTTGTCTTCTTTACGGGCATTGCGTTGGGCATCACGGGCCATTTCACAGGCTAACCGAACCCGCTCCGGAGAGTTGAGCGTGACATCTTCCTGCAGGCGCTGCAGCCAGTTAGGGATGTTAACCGTGCCATCAGGGTTTAACGGTTGATCTTCGCGTACTTTTACCATGTCTTCGCCTGTAAATTCGGTTTCTTATTATCAGGTACTCACTCTGGCATACACCCAGCTGCACCCTTTTTATTATATTGAGGTAAACAGACCGATAAGCACGTCCAGTCGACCATCGGTATTCTGCTAAATAACCTGTTTGCTACGCCTGTTTTTTCTTTTTCTTACTGCCACGTTCAAAAAGAGCCATAGATTCAACATGAGCAGTCTGAGGAAACATATCCATAATGCCCGCCTTAATCAGCCTGAAACCCTGCTCCGCCAGAATGCCACTATCCCGCGCCAATGTGGACGGGTTACAGGAAACATAAAGCACCTTTTTAGCCCCCAGGGACTTTATCTGTTCACAGATTGTCTGAGCACCTGTTCTGGGTGGGTCCAGCAGGACAACATTATAACGGGTCTTTGCCCATGAAAACCCCTTGAATGCCTGACTCAGGTCAGCCGCTTCAAAAAAAGCATTTTCTATGCCATTTAGCTTCGCATTAGCACGAGCCTGGTGAACAAGGTTTTCAGCGCCCTCAACCCCCGTTACAGAAGCCACCTTTTTAGCCAATGGCAAACTGAAGTTGCCGAACCCTGCAAACAGATCTAGCACCACATCGCTTTCTTTCAGCTGCAGCCATTCCAAAGCCTGATTCACCATCTGCTGGTTAATAGCAGGGTTAACCTGAATAAAGTCGTTAGGTTGGAATGTAAGTGTGACATCATTATGGCGATAGCTAAGCACTGGCAGCTCATCACCGCCTAACATGACCGGCTTACCTTTCTCAAGACAGGCTTTAACCAGACTATCAGCCTGGTCCTTCTGCCAATAAAGTTGAATCGAGTGCTCTTCAGCCCAGTTAAGCCAAAGCATCTGATCTTTATGGGAAAGCGCTTTCAGGTGACGCACCACTAAAGCACACCCTTCGTCACTGTGTGCCAGCTCAAGGTGCCCGATTGTCCGGCGCGATTCCAGCTCCGGAATCAGCTGGTATAAAGAAGGGATTATAGCGGACAGTTCAGGATGTAGTACGGCACAGTGCTGAATTGAAACCAGATGAGAAGAGCCTTTCTCACGAAAGCCGATGATCAGCTCCTCCTGACGACTCCACTTCACCCCCAGGCGGGCTTTACGACGATACCCCCAAGGCGCATCAGCCAAAGTATCCTGCACAGGAATATCGGTCAGCTTACCAAAGCGCTCAAGCTGATCCACCAGGGCACTCTGTTTAACTTCACGCTGACGTTCAAGGGTGAGGTGCTGTAAACCACAACCTCCGCATTGCTGATAATACTCACAAGAGGGGGTGACACGGTCTGGGGACTGACTGTGCACTACTTCACAAACAGCTTCATCAAACCGTCGGTGTGTTTTAGTAATATGAATACTGACGACCTCACCGGCCAGAGCGCCTTCAACAAAGACGGTTTTTCCTTTATGGCGAGCGATACCCCGGCCATCATGACTCAGGCGTTCAATGGGGAGTTCAGACACTAGCTCAGGCACATAGCCCCCTTTCTTATCGACAATATCCGCACAAAACACGCCTTCAGATACTGGTGCGTTGAGATAGCCTGACCTGTATATCTGGCCGGGTAACAACGGGAAGTAGAGTAAAGAACTGCAAATGCTGGATAAAGCAACAGCACTGCATAATGGCCGCAGATAATAACGCCTAATCTGCGCTTGTCCAGCCAGAGGGCTTAATCACACTCAAATTGCGACGAAAATCGCAGAACCCTGATAAAAAAGATGAAGAACAGCAGCAATCATAACAGATAAACAATGACTGCAATGAAAGGAGAGGCAAGGAACAACAAGCATCGGATTTAAAAGCTGGCAGCCAGATCAGAGGAAGAGCGGTCACAGCGCCTGACCACTCCCAGACTAACAGGTCAGCTGTTAAAAACCCCCGTCGAAAGATACCGGTCACCACGATCACAGATAATCGCCACAACAACAGAACCTGGATTCTGGTCAGCAATGCGGATCGCACCTGCGACGGCTCCCCCAGAGGAAACGCCGGCAAAAATACCCTCCTCCCTGGCCAGAGCCTTCATCGTACGCTCCGCCAGATCCTGATCAATATCAATGACCTGATCGACCCGCTCCTCTTCAAAGATGGTCGGCAAGTATTCAGCAGGCCAACGGCGAATACCAGGGATACTGGCACCCTCACGGGGCTGAAGTCCCACAATCTGAATATCCGGGTTCTGCTCTTTCAGATAGCGGGATGTCCCCATAATCGTCCCTGTTGTTCCCATCGCACTGACAAAATGAGTCACTTTACCAAAGGTTTGCTGCCAGATTTCAGGGCCGGTACCACGATAGTGAGCTTCCGGGTTATCCATATTACCAAACTGATTCAGCACAATGCCTTTACCCTCGTTCTGCATGTTCAATGCAAGATCCCGGGCAGCCTCCATCCCTTCTTCTTTACTGACCGTAATCAGCTGCGCACCATAAGCAGCCATTGATGCTTTGCGCTCGGCACTCATATTATCCGGCATGATCAGCACCATATTGTAACCCTTGATCGCTGCAGCCATAGCAAGAGCAATACCTGTATTGCCACTGGTGGCCTCAATCAGGGTATCACCGGGTTTGATATCACCACGAGCCTCCGCCAGATTGATCATGCTGAGTGCGGGACGATCCTTTACCGAGCCAGCAGGATTATTGCCTTCCAGCTTGGCCAGTACCACAGACCCATTATCCCGTACCAGGCGCTGCAAACGTACCAGTGGCGTTTGCCCCACAAAGGCTTCGATGGTCGGAAAATTGTTAAATTGCACCTGATTTTCAGTAACTTGATCCGGGGACATTTTTTCGGAAGACATAGACTCTCTCTGATTTTAGCTTTATCCGGACACATGATTCAGAAGCCGGGAACTATCTTTGTTAATTTAGCAGGATATAAACCTGCTAAACATTCCGGAACGACCTAATAAAAGCAGATATTTCAATTACGGTTTTTATATCTGCGCTCTTATTTTTTGAATAACCGCTACACCAATATCCGGCACATTTTCTCAGGTTGTCTGAAAGAAACTATATGGGGCAGATTCCGTATTTTTCAAAATAATGCTTTGCTATTTGCTTATAACTGCACCTGTAAGGGTATTATGATACAAGTGTTTTTTCTGGTGTAACTGCCATTGCAGTAAAGATAAATCTGGATTACTGATGAAAAACTGGCCTCTGCGTAACAAAATACTCTTTATCGCGACCTTTCCGGCAATTATCACAGCGCTGGTTTTAAGCACCCACCTGTTTGTTAACTACTACGCCTTAGTAGAAAAAAACCTGATGGAAAAAGCGAGCGCTTTAAGCCGTCAGTTAAGTACTCCTCTGGCCTACGCCCTGGAAAGAAATGATCGTGATCAGGTACGCCGCATCATGGACCGGCTAAGCCAGGAGCCTGAGATACGAGCGGTATCCATCCATAATAAAGACCGGGAAAACATTTTCCATGGCGGTCCCAGTATGTACCCAGTCAGCGACCCGGAGCAAAGACTCCAGCCTGAATCGATGGTCCGGTATTCGGAGAGTACGTTACGTATTATTCAGCCTCTTTTTTCTCCCTTACCGGCCAAAAGCCACATCATGGATACACCGCCTGACAAGGACAGTAACAGCCTTGCCGCGCCCCAGTTTATTCATATGGAGGTCAAAACAAATGCTATTGCGGGCTGGCTGGAGCTGGAAGTTCACCTAAGCCAAATCCGCCTGAATATCATCTACGATGTCATACTTAATTGGGCTGTAGTACTGATTCTTCTGATCGCAGCTCTGTTCATGGCGCTGCGGATCAGCCGTCAGTTCCAGGAACCGATTCAGGAGGCTCAGGGTGTACTGAAGCAGTTACGCTCCGGTAATTATACCGTTGAAGCCCGTCACATCGGTGGCCCTGAATTTCATAGACTGGCAGATGATATCAATCAACTAACCTATAGCATCAAACTGAAACGCCAGGAGCTGAATGATAATATTGAACAGGCTACATCAGAACTTGAAGAAACCATGACCACAATGGAAACTCAAAGTATTGAACTGGACCTCGCCCGTAAGCGTGCGGAAGAGGCTAACCGGATTAAATCTGAGTTTCTCGCCAATATGAGTCATGAGATTCGCACTCCGATGAATGGCATTGTTGGCTTCTGCAATCTCTTACGCCGCACCCCGCTGACTCCTCACCAAAGTGCCCATCTGAACAGTATCCGAAACGCATCAGAGAGCCTGCTTTCAATCATCAACGATATTCTGGACTTCTCAAAAATCGAAGCGCAGAAGATGGAAATTAAATCAATTCCCTTTAATCCCCGTGAAGTCGTTGACGCAACCATCTCTCTGCTCGCTCCAGAAGTACAGCGTAAACAGCTCGAAATGGTAGCACTGGTTTATGACGATGTTCCGGCAACACTGATCAGCGACCCCTTGCGTATAAAACAGGTGCTGACCAATTTACTGGGAAATGCTGTGAAATTCACCGATAAAGGCGATGTTGTCATCCGTGTTATGACCGAGCTGGAAGCGAATAATGAGCTATTAATTCGCTTTAGAATCAGTGATAACGGTATCGGTATAGCGAAGGAGAAACAGTCCACTCTCTTTACCCCTTTCACTCAGGCAGACTCCAGTCAAAACCGCCTCCACGGTGGAACAGGTCTGGGTCTAGTGATCTGTAAACGTCTTGTAGAGTTGATGGGCGGGGAGATTGGCCTGGAAAGTGACCTGGATAAGGGCGCCACCTTCTGGTTCACAATACGCACCCAGGTCCAGGGAGGGGCTTATGACCTTGAACCAGAGGCCTGCTTTGATAGTCTGAGTACAATCTTAGTGGAAAGCCATCCTCTGAATCAGAACGCCCTGCGTCACCAGTTGAGTCAGTTCGGGCTACAGGTTACCAGCCACAACAGTGTAAACGGCATTAATGTGCAGCAGCCGGGCTGCCAGCTTGCGGTTTTAGCCTTAAATCACCAGGAAGCAACAGACAGAGCAACCCTAGCCCTGACACATAAACTGGCAGAAAAGGTTCCCGTACTAGTACTTTTAGGCAGTAATGATGCGGACCTGATTACCCGCTATATGAGTGCTGGGGTCAGCCATGTTGAAACGAAACCGATTAGCCAGGAAGAGCTGAAAACAGCCATTGAGGCGGTTATTACTCATCACCAGCCAGTGCAACAGGCGCTTGCTGCCAAACAGATAAACCCGATCCCGGAAAATGGGCTCATAACGTACCCACCCGGCGAGTCTGTAATCTCCCTGCACCAGGAAAGCACCCTCGACAATGTACAAAGCTATAGCCGCCAAGATGACTTTAACCTGCAAGGCAACATGACCTATTCACCCACAATTCTTGTTGTAGATGACAATGATTCCAACCTGCTACTGGCATCAACGCTCCTCAGTGAGTTCGGCCTGAATGTGGTGCAGGCAAAGAGTGGCAAGAAAGCGATTGAGGAAGTATTGAGAAAGCGCCCAGATCTGATTCTGATGGATATTCAGATGCCGGATATGGATGGTATGGAAGCAACCCGCCGAATCCGAAACCTTTCCCCTTACTATGAGGATCTGGGAATTATCGCCCTGACCGCTCACGCACTGCCGGAAGAAAAAGAAAATTTCATGGCGGCAGGGCTCAACGACCTTCTGACCAAACCCATTGACGAAGAGAAACTGGCAAGCCTGATCAAGCACTGGACGGGCTTCAGCCCAAGCGTTATGCCTCCTGATGCAGAGCCACCACTGCCTGAAAACCAGCAACAGCTCGAAGACAGTATGGAAAGTGTGGTGGATATGGAGATGGGCACTCGCCTGGCAGGGGGGAAGGCATCTCTGGCAGAAGAGATGCTCAGGATGCTACTGCAGGATATTCCAGCCACCCGCGAGCATCTCGATAAGGCTTTTCACGGTGAGGATATAGAAGAGATGATCAATGCTGTTCATCATCTGCATGGTGCAACCCGTTACTGTGGCGTACCACGTCTGGCTTTAACCACAGAAACCCTGGAAACACAGCTTAAAATGCGCCAGATGCCAGCAGCCCAGGAAACACTGAGAACGCTGTACAAAGAACTGAACAAGTTAGAATCATGGCAAAAAGAGCAGGAGATACTACAGCAAAGCCATTAATACACGACCGGACTATCAATGGGTTACAGGGAGTAATCCCGCTCTGTCTAGCGGGACTCCAAAACAACAAAAGCCTGAGCTAAGCCGCCATCATCCGTGATCGAGAGATGGCAGATAACATCCTGATGAGCGGCAATACGCTCGGCCGCTGCACCGGATAGCACCATAACGGGAGCTCCCGATTCAGCTCTGTCCACCTGCATGTCTTGCCAACTAATCGGACCTATGCCTGTTCCCAGAGCCTTTGCCGTTGCTTCTTTAGCAGCAAAACGCTTGGCCAGATAAGCTGCTTGCTGAGGATGTTTGCCATAGCGTTCCAGCTCCGACTTGGTCAGAATGCGTTTTGCAAAACGTTCCCCATGCCGGTTGATAGCATTTTCAATTCGCGCTATGACAGCCAGATCTGTGCCGATTCCCAAAATCATACCCGCAACTCTACTTAGGCTGAGCCGCCAGAATAATGCGCTTCATTTCAATAACCGCTTCCTTAAGCCCCACAAACATGGCTCGTGCGATAATCGCATGGCCAATATTCAGCTCGTAGATACCCGGAATACCGGCAATCGGCTCCACATTATGGTAGTGCAGGCCATGACCTGCATTCACGACCAACCCCTGTTTCAAACCCAGCTTTACCCCTTGTTTAATAACATCCAGCTCCGCCGCCTGCTCCAGCGCATTTTCTGCATCAGCGTAACGACCTGTATGGAGTTCTATCACTGGGGCAATCGTTGCTGCCGCTTCAATCTGAGCCGGGTCAGCGTCAATAAACAAGGACACTTCGCAGCCCGCCGCAGCCAAACGTTTGCAGGCATCAGCCACACGGTCAAACTGACCCACTACATCCAAACCACCTTCAGTGGTCAGCTCTTCACGTTTTTCAGGTACAAGGCAGATATGCTCCGGGCGTATCTCTTCCGCAAAAGCGATCATCTCTTCAGTTACCGCCATCTCAAGATTCATACGGGTCTGCATCACATCTTTAATCAGACGAACATCCCGTTCCTGAATATGGCGACGATCTTCCCGTAAGTGAAGAGTAATGCCATCAGCGCCAGCCTCTTCAGACAAAATAGCCGCCTGAACCGGATCGGGATAGCGGGTGCCACGAGCCTGACGCAGAGTGGCAATGTGATCGATATTAACACCCAGTTGTAAACGCGGAACGGATACTGAAACACCTATAGCCATGATGACTCCTAAATTTAGCCCTATACACAGGCTATGAAACAATTAAGACTGGGTTAGCCTAACAAGGCTGGCACACCACTTTATATATCTACGAAAAAAACTAAAGATTGATTCACTACTTACCTGAATCTACAAAAGCAGGAAAGTGTGGTTGTATAGAGTTTAATTCGCAATGCCGGGCTGAAAAAGTTGGCGGGAAAGCAGTGGTTTATCACCAATAAGGGGCTGAAGCGCAATTCGGCTGAGTTTTTTGGCAACCTTCAGAGCATCTGCTGACGACCAGTTTTGCTCACTTAAAGCTTGCAAAACATCACCGGCAAAGCCTCCCTGATCTACAGGATGAAAGCCTGACTGCCAATGATAAATATACTGCTGGTCCGGTTTAAGCCGCCCGCCCTGATAATCAGAAAAAACCAGAGGATAACCAAGTGTTTCCAGCAATTGCCACTCAAAACTTCTCAAAGATGGTTCCAGCTGACCGGGCTGTTGCAACTGGGCAATCATCAAAGCATATTCCCGGAAGGTTTCCGGTACTGCTTCCTGTGGTAACAGCAAACGATTCAGCAATTCATTAGCATACAAAATGCAGCTCAGTGCTCTCCCCCCAAGTAAAGGAAGCTGACCACAGGGTTCAATGTCAAAAAGAGTCTTAAGACTGCTACTCCCACGCCATGAAAGCTGCAGAGGCTGTAATGGCTGTAATAGGGCGCGATTGCGGCTTTTTTTCTGCCGAACCCCTCGGGCAACGCCGTCTATCCGGCCATAATCCAGGGTCAGCAAAGAGACCAGAGCACTGGTCTCCTTGTAAGGGCGGCTATGAAGAACATACGCTGGCTGGCAGTGAACACTGGTGATCACAGGTGTTACTCCATCAGACTGGAAGTCAGAGGTCTCAGATCAAAGGTCGGTGTAGCCCAAACTCTTCAGAGCACGCTCATCATCGGACCAACCACCTTTCACCTTAACCCAAAGGTTTAGCATGACTTTAGCACCAAAAGCACGCTCCATATCTATGCGAGCTTCCTGACCAATCTGTTTAATGCGGGTACCTTTCTCACCAATAATGATACGCTTCTGGCCAGAGCGCTCTACCAGAATAAGCGCTCCGATAAAGAGCATGCCATCATCTTCACTGAACTCTTCAATCTCAACAGTAGCCTGATAAGGCAGCTCATCCCCCAGCTGGCGCATAATTTTCTCTCGCACCAACTCTGAAGCAAGAAACCGCTCAGAACGATCAGTCACCTGGTCTTCCGGGTAGTAATGAAAAGACTCCGGCATATAGCCTCGTACCAGTGTCTCTAATTGCGACAGGTTGTGGCCGTGCTGAGCTGAAATCGGGATAATGGCATCAAATGTATACTTTTGCGCGACTTCTTCAAGATAAGGCAGAAGCGCTTCTTTGTCTTCCAGCCGATCCATTTTGTTAATCGCCAAAACCACAGGACACTTCAGGCCTTCGAGTTTCTGAAGAACAACTTCGTCTTCCTCTGTCCAACGCATGCGGTCGATAATGAAGATGACAAGATCAACATCCTTCAGGGCACTACTTGCCGCTTGATTCATATAGCGGTTAATCGCTTTGTTACGATCTTTTTCAAGCTTATGCATCCCGGGTGTATCTACATAGACCACCTGTACATCATCTTCGGTTTTAATACCGACAACCTGATGGCGAGTAGTCTGAGGGCGACGGGAAGTAATACTTAGCTTCTGGCCTAATATATGATTCATCAGGGTAGACTTGCCCACATTCGGGCGGCCAACAATAGCCACAAAGCCACAATGACTGGTCTGATCACTCATAGGCACACTCATTTTTTGCTATCCGACAATTTTGCAGACTGCTTTTTGGATTCAAGCTCTGTCAGGGCATTCTTTGCCGCCTGCTGCTCTGCATTACGGCGACTGCTGCCAATCCCTATCGTCTTCTCTTGCAAAAGAACCACATGGCACTCAACAGTAAAAGTCTGATCATGGGCTTCACCCTCAACAGAAATCACTTCATATTTAGGCAGATTCTGTTGGCGGGACTGCAGGAATTCCTGAAGCAGTGTTTTGGGGTCTTTCTGGGTATCATTAAGATTCAGCTTCATCAGGCGCTCTTTGTACCAGTCCAGAATACGTTCGCGAACCGTATCCATTCCGGCATCAATATAAATCGCACCTATGACAGCCTCCATCGCGTCGGCCAGAATCGAATCCCGTCGGTAGCCACCACTTTTCAGCTCTCCTGAGCCCAGCTGCAGGTAGTCACCCAGATCAAATTCACGGGCAACTTCTGCCAGCGTCAGCCCCTTAACCAATCGGGCCCGTAATCGGCTCAACTGCCCTTCACGGGCTTCGGTAAAACGATGATACAACGCTTCGGCGATGACAAAATTGACGATAGAATCACCCAGAAACTCCAGACGCTCATTATTACTACCACCAAAACTACGGTGAGTAAGCGCCAGCTTCAGCTGGTTAATATCGGTAAAGGTATAGCCCAGTTTTTTACTGAGTTCATTCAGATTTGCTTTCAACTCTAACTCGTTTTTTTCCGTCATCAGAAAAGGCAAACCGGCCCAGTTGGCCGGTCGTTAAATTATTACTGTATTACCCGAACACTGGAAAAGCTGGGCAGACTTGACCAGCCTTCCCAATGCATCCAGACCGCAAAAGCCTTGCCAACAATATGGCTCTCAGGCACAAAACCCCAGTAACGGCTGTCATTACTGTGATCCCGGTTGTCACCCATAACAAAGTAGTGACCCTCCGGTACAACTACCTCTCGCATGTTTTGACCAGGTTGTAAACTGTTGTAAATTTCGTGTTCAACATCACCGAGTGATTCACGCAGAAGTTTACGGTTCGGGTTACCAGCGGGTAATGCCGCTACGAACGTCTGAGCAGCAGGCTCGCCATTGATATAAAGAACTTTATTCTCGTAACGTAAACGATCACCCGGCAGGCCAATCACTCGCTTGATGTAATTAACCTTATCGTCTTTAGGATAGCGGAACACCATCACATCACCGCGCTCCGGATCATCAATCTCCACAACAAGATTATTGCTGACAGGCAGGCGCAAGCCATAGGCGAATTTGTTTACCAGAATAAAGTCACCAATTTTAAGTGTTGGTAACATTGAGCCGCTGGGGATCTGAAAGGGTTCGACCACGAAAGACCGAACGATCAGAACCAGAAACAGCACAGGAAAAAAAGATCGTGAGTATTCAACCCATAAAGGCTCTTTTTCCAACTGCTTAGTCACCTCAACATCCATCGCAGAGCGTTGAGGCTGATTCAGAAAAGCGCTGACAGCACGTTGGCGCTTCTTAGCGAAGAAGAGAGCATCGGCAGCATAACCGACACCTGTTACGGCAACCGCTATGACCAGCACTAATGCAAAATCAAAATCCATATTTAATTATCCACTTTAAGAACCGCAAGGAAGGCATCCTGTGGAATCTCCACACGCCCGACCTGTTTCATCCGTTTTTTACCTTCTTTCTGCTTCTGCAGCAGCTTCTTCTTACGACTAACATCGCCACCATAACATTTGGCAGTGACATTCTTACGTAATGCTTTTACGGTCTGGCGGGCAACAACCTGATTCCCCATCGCAGCCTGGATCGCCACATCAAACATCTGACGCGGGATAATCTCTTTCATTTTTTCGGTCAGAGCCATGCCCCGGCTACGAATATGTTCTTTATGCACAATACAGGCCAGCGCATCAACTTTATCGCCGTTAATCAAAATATCCAAACGGGCAAGGTCTGCTGCCTGAAAACGATCAAAACTATAATCAAGAGAAGCAAACCCGCGACTCACAGATTTAAGCCGATCAAAGAAATCCAGTACAACTTCATTCAGCGGGATATCATAAACCAGCTGAACCTGCTTACCCAGAAATTGCATATCAATCTGAACACCGCGTTTCTCAACACAAAGAGAAATGACACCCCCAAGCATATCCTGCGGCACCAGAATATTAACCCGGGCAATCGGCTCACGCATCTCTTCGATACCCGCTGGATCAGGTAGCTTCGATGGACTGTCAACGCTGATGACATCGCCGTTCTTCAACATTACTTCGAAAATTACTGTCGGAGCTGTCGTAATCAGATCAAGATCATATTCACGCTCCAGACGCTCCTGGATAATTTCCATATGCAGCATACCCAGGAAGCCGCAGCGGAAACCAAAGCCAAGAGCTTCACTGTTTTCTGGTTCAAAGAACAGGGAGGCATCATTGAGGGTCAGCTTTTCCAACGCATCCCGGAAATCTTCGTAATCATCTGAGCTTACCGGGAAAAGACCAGCATAAACCTGAGGTTTAACTTTTTGGAAACCCGGCAGCATGGCTACATCCGGAGTTTTAGCGGACGTAATCGTGTCACCTACAGGTGCACCATGAATATCTTTAATGCCGGCAACCAAGTAACCTACTTCGCCTGCTTTCAGAATACCGGTAGGCGTACGCTTCGGTGTAAAGATGCCAACAGCATCAACCCCCCAAGCCTTACCGGTGGACTTGAGAATAATTTTATCACCTTTACGAACCGTACCTTCCATGACACGGATCAGGGAGACAACCCCCAGATAATTATCGAACCAGGAGTCTATAATCAAAGCCTGCAAATCACCATCCGGGTCACCTTCAGGGGCAGGGATACGGGCAACCAGATCTTCCAGTACATCATCAATACCCAGACCGGATTTAGCACTGCAGCGTACAGCCTCAGTGGCGTCAATTCCGATAATATCTTCGATCTCCTGAGCGACACGGTCGGGTTCAGCCTGAGGCAGGTCCATTTTATTCAGCACAGGAACCACTTCCAGTTCCTGTTCAATGGCCGTGTAGCAGTTTGCTACAGACTGAGCCTCAACCCCCTGCGCCGCATCAACAACCAGCAGAGCACCTTCACAAGCAGCAAGGGAGCGGGAAACCTCATAGGAGAAATCCACATGCCCGGGTGTATCAATAAAGTTCAACTGGTAAGTATTGCCATCTTTAGCGGTGTAGTTAAGAGTTACACTCTGCGCTTTAATAGTAATACCGCGCTCACGCTCAATGTCCATGGAGTCCAGAACCTGGGCAGCCATCTCCCGCTCACTCAGACCTTCACAGTTCTGAATAAAGCGGTCAGCCAAGGTGGATTTACCATGATCAATATGGGCGATAATAGAGAAGTTACGGATGTGACTTAAGCGACTCACAGTATATTTTCACCAAAGAAAGGTCATCTGCTGACGAATATGAATGTATCTATATATATCTGTCAGGGCTACGGATCGGCCCAAGACATGAACAGCCCAAGCCCGAATAATGCACAAAAAAGCCCCAGAAAAAATTAGCCCAAGAGTCTACATGATTCCCTATCCAGACGCCATGCCCATTACCCAGGCCGTCGCCAGATTTAATAAAGATTCCTTCCTGCCATATCAGCGATATATCATCACCAATACAGCAGAGAGCAATTAAAAGAGAGAGATTCTGCTTTATTATCTCCGGTGGTCACTCAATTTTCAGTGGAACAAAAGCAGGCTCGCCCTGGCGTACAACTCTAACCGGAACGGACTGGCCTTTTTTCAGTAGCCCGATAGCTTTGCTGTAGTCACCAACACTGTTGATCTGGCGACTGCCAACCATGGTGATAACATCGCCTTCACGTAAACCTGAACGAGCAGCACTACCGGCCTCTATAGACACAATGACAACACCTTGTTCAACACTCCAGCGCTGTTTCTGTTCTGACGTCAACTCAGTGACTTTCAGCCCAATACGATCGGCAGGCTGTTCCTGCTGGGTTCGGCGCGCTCCACGCTGATCCGGTAACTCCTCAATCTCAATATTCAGTATTTTGCGCGCACCGGAACGTAACACCAGAATCTGGGCTTTATCACCGGGGCGCACCTGACCGACTAAAGGAGGCAGTTCACCGGAGCGATGAATCTCCTGTCCTTCAAACTCCAGGATAATATCCCCCTCCTGAATACCACCTTTACCAGCCGGGCCATCCGATGCAACCTGAACAACCAAAGCCCCCATAGGCTTTCTCAGTCCGAATGACTCTGCCAAATCACGATTTACTTCCTGAATGACAACGCCCAACCAACCTCGGGCAACACGTCCCTTCTCTTTCAACTGATCAGCAACATTCATTGCCACATCAATCGGGATAGCAAAAGAAAGCCCCATAAAGCCACCGGAGCGGGTATAAATCTGGGAGTTGATACCAACAACCTCACCGTCCAGATTAAACAGAGGGCCACCCGAGTTACCTGGGTTAATAGCAACATCTGTCTGGATAAAAGGCACATAGTTTTCATTTGGCAAGGAGCGATTTACCGCACTGATAATGCCGGCCGTTACGGAATGATCAAAGCCAAAGGGAGAACCAATAGCAAGCACCCACTCACCAGCCTTCAACGATGCAGAATCTCCTAACTCAACAACAGGCAGCGAGTTGCCATCGATTTTCAGAAGAGCTAGATCAGTCCGTTTATCTAGGCCTATAACGGTTGCTTCCATCTCACGGCGATCAGATAAACGAACAATAATTTTATCAGCCCCTTCAACAACGTGGTTATTCGTTAAAATATAACCATCATCAGAGATAATAAAACCTGAACCTAAGGACTGCTGAGGTTGCTCCTGAGGCGTGCCGCGACGGCCAAAGAAATGACGAAATATCTCAGGAAGATTTTCCTGATCCATACCCGCAATTGGCGGATGATTTCCAGAGCTATTTTTTACAGTACTGATATTCACAACTGCCGGAGCAGCCTCTTCAACCAGCTCACTAAAATCCGGCAAATTATAGGCATAAACTCTTCCGGCTAGTAACAGGCAGCCCACAGCCAGACTCAGAAATACAACAATTCGGTTTATTTTTTTCATCAAACTCTCCTGAATGGAGGCACCTGAATATAAGGATAGTACCGGCTAACTCTGGAATAAAACCTGTAGCGCCTTAACTATCCGCATATACAGTCACGTTCCATATACACAGTTATCAGATATATTGATATGGGGTACTACTGTGAATCAAGTTAATGGCAACAACTTTGTGATAGCGCATATCTAGTGATTCACCAAAGGGATATCGCCAGCAGAAGACTGTTTTCGCAATACCACAGGTTGATATTGTGAGTCCTGCCTGTGCCGCAAGCTGTACCAGCGCACATAGACAAACCCAAACAGAAGGCCGGCACCGGACAGAGCAAAACTCATGGCAGAGTCTTGTCCAAAAAACTGCTCACCAATCAGAGCCCCAGCCATCAGGGTTAACAAAGGCAGCAGATAAACAAGGGCTGAGCCGCGGATGAACGCCCCCTCCCCCAGACCAAGAATAACCTGGTCCCCAACCTGAAACTTTTGGTTCGTTTGAACCTGTAATCTTTGGGTCTTGCCACTACTGATCTTACTCAGCAGCGAGTGACCGCAACTACTTTTGGCAGAACAACTCTGACAAGCTGTTTGCCGGCAGGTTTCAACCCAAACCTCTCCAACTGAAACATCGACAACAATCGCTTGCTCTTCCAGCATGGCAGAACCTTTCTCTTAGGGTGACGGTGAACATCAGCCAAGTTTAAACGATCCATCCATGGCTCAAAGTTGAAAAGAGCAACAGACTCAGAAGGCCGCTGCAATTTTCTGTGCGGTATGCAAAGGTATTTCACCCACAACCGTAATGACCCGTCCCTGATTCTGTTCATGTATACTTCGAATGACGACAACCGTAGCGCCATACTGATGATGTCCTTCCTTGAGAGAATCAGCTCTTAACGGCTCAACAAAAACAGAAAAAGTACTCACACCATCTGACCAGGAATACATATTAGCCAGGTGGTCTTCAGACACCATCACGGCCTGTTTTTGCATAAACAGCTCAAAGCCCTCAGGAAGCCAGGGTAAAATATTCTGAGCAACGCTCAAAGGAGCTTCATCTGAATTAACACCAGTCTGCTCATTTTTAGCCGTAAAGGAAAAAGAGGTAAACTGAAAGGTCTCCAAAGCACGCGCTAACGGGTCAAGCGTAACCGATTTCAACAAGAGCGCAGATTCCTTGTCCAACCAAAGCCTGTAACCCAAACGCTGATTGTCACGGGGAACAATTTCTACAATAACAGCCGGACGACCAACAACACGCCCTTGTCCTTTCAACTGTAACTGATAAAACTGCTTAATCTTCTCAAGCCCGCCAGACAATCGCCCGGAAGGGTTTCGCCCTTGGATCAGATCACTGGTGACGACTTCACCGGAAATTTTCCGGGTAATACGATCACCCTGCTGCAGAAACTCCCGTGGCAGGCCATCCAGGTAACTCAGCCTGGCCTGTTCACCCTGATCATTAACATCATGACTTAATTCGACCGCATCCAGCTGCCCTTCCCGTGAATATACGAGTACACCGCTGTATTCATAGTTGTGCATCGCTTCAGAAAAGCGCTGTAACCACTGATCGGCACTATCCGCAGCCTTAGTAGCCTGCGAAATAAAAAGCACACCGAACAAACCTATCGCGGAAATAAATTTTCTGATCATTAATTACTACCTGTCTGAGTCAACGGCGGCACACCAGAGGTGCCCCCAGAGCTCTAATCACTTATTGACCTGCAGCCTGATAACCGGAAACACGCACAATGGGCATCATGCCGTGCGTACCATTAGTGGCAACATATTCAGAGTGTTGCATCAGATACCCTCTAATCAGTCGTTCCTGACGCAACTTTTGGTTATCAACCAACAGATAAGGAACCCGGGCAGTTTCTGCCCCAGCACTCACCCGCTGAACCCCAATCGGACTCTGCTGCAACCCACGGGAAGGCAGGGTTTGCTGGTAGCCTGCAGACTGAGAAGCCAGTTGCTGGGCAATAGGTAACTCCTGTTGAGGGTTTGGCATCAACAGGACGACTGCCGCAGCAACAGAAGCCGCAATAGCACCTTTCGCCATCCAGGTATCCGATATCTGAGAAGCCCGTTGTCGCCAACTCTCAAATAACTTTTTGCGACGAGCCGGTTCAGGTTCCTGCTCAAGGGCAACAGAGATCCGGTCAGCAATATCAACCAACTGCTCCTGTTCAAACTCTTGATGCAGAACACTGCGAACCAGGTGATAACGATGCCAGGTATCGGCCAGGTATTCGCCATCCTGCTCATCGCAGGCTTTAAGAATACGGCGCAACTCTAACTCGTCCGCTTCATTGTCCATCAGATGTGAAAGCGACTGGTGAATATTATCACTCATAGCTAACCTCGGTTCTTACTTACCCTGACGTACCAGGGTGAAAAATTACTGAGCCGCCAGCTCAGGCTCAAACAGACGTTTAATCTCACGATCCACAGCCTCACGGGCCCGAAAGATACGAGAGCGTACTGTCCCCACCGGGCACTGCATAACCTGAGCAATGTCTTCATAACTCATGCCATCCATTTCCCGTAGCGTAATAGCGGTACGCAACTCATCAGGTAAGTTGTTTATCGCTTTGTATACCGTTGTTTCCAGTTCATCCCGCTCCAGACGCTTATCCGGAGACGCGTTATCGTTCAGGCGGCCGTCGTTATTCAGTACTTCAGCATCACCATAATCGATATCTGTTCCGGGAGGCCTTCGGCCGCGGGATACCAAATAGTTCTTTGCAGTATTGATAGCGATACGGTAAAGCCAGGTATAAAAAGCACTCTCTGAACGAAAATTCCCAATCGCCCGGTAAGCTTTTATAAAGGCTTCCTGGGTAACATCAAGAACTTCATGGGAGTCCTTTATATATCGACTGACCAACGCAGCGATCTTATGCTGATACTTGCGCACCAGAAGATCAAACGCTCGTTTATCACCCGCCTGAACCCGCGCTACCAGCTGCTGATCCGTTTCCTTCGTCATCTCTCAACCTCAATGCGCCAGGCATTAATACCACCCACGCAAAGCAATAAGGTGTTTCTTTATGAACACTATGACTCATTATGGCCTGCCATACTTCATGATTATTATGCTATGCCGGCAAGCGTTAGTCAGTGCTGTTATTCCGGTTTACGTCTTTCTGCCATTTCCAGGCGTCAGACAACGACATTATTACCGGTTATACCAACAGCCGTATCGACTTAGGGTTACCTGCTCTAAATTGTGCAGGCCAAACACATTCACGACGATATCCAAAAATAGTGAAATCAAACGTAAGTTTGTCTGATGAAAGAAATTTCTCTAACATCAGTTGCTCTAAGTTGTCTTGCCATTATGACCGGAGCCTGTCCTAAAGGTTCATCTTGTAACAGCAGGAATATTTATTTTTTTGTGCATCGGAAAAAAATTGATGAGTCAGGTTTTGCAGCATGATGTTCTTATCATCGGTAGTGGCGCTGCCGGTTTATCTTTAGCTCTGCAACTGGGCGATCACTGCTCTGTTGCGGTCTTAAGCAAGAGTACCCTGGATGATGGCTCAACCCGCTGGGCGCAGGGTGGCATAGCGGCGGTACTGGATACAGAAGACAGTGTTGAGTCCCATGTACAGGATACTCTGGTGGCAGGGGCAGACCTGTGCGAAGAAGAGGCCGTCCGCTTTACCGTACAAAACAGTAAAAAAAGTATCGACTGGCTGATCAGACAGGGTGTGCCTTTCACCCCTAACGATGAAACCAACAGCGACCAACCTTACCATCTGACCCGTGAAGGCGGGCACAGCCATCGCCGGATTATCCACGCTGCGGATGCAACAGGGCGGGCTGTATCTGACACCCTGATTGCCCAGGCACTGCGCAAACCGGGAATTGATATCTATACTCGTCGCATGGCCGTAGATCTGATCACCCGTCGGAAGCTGGACGCCGAAGGTCACGGTTGCGTTGGCGCTTATGTGCTCAACTGCGATACAGAACATGTCGATGTCTTCAAAGCCCGCTTTGTTATTCTGGCAACCGGCGGTGCCAGCAAAGTTTATCTCTATACCAGCAACCCTGACGGTGCGTCAGGTGACGGTATCGCCATGGCCTGGCGGGCAGGCTGCCGCGTGGCCAATATGGAGTTCAATCAATTTCACCCGACATGCCTTTACCATCCGCAGGCAAAGTCTTTTCTGATTACCGAGGCTTTAAGGGGTGAAGGCGCACACCTTCTGCTACCTGATGGGCAGCGCTTCATGCACCATTTTGACGAGCGTAAAGAACTGGCACCCCGGGATGTGGTGGCCCGCGCTATCGATCACGAAATGAAACGACTGGGCAGTGACTGCGTTTATCTGGATATCAGTCATAAACCAGCAGCCTTCATCAAAAACCATTTTCCAACGGTTTATGAACGTTGCCTGGAGTATGGCATCGATATTACAAAAGACCCGATTCCTGTCGTCCCGGCCGCACACTACACCTGCGGAGGCATCGTAGTCGACACCAAAGGTCATACCGATACACCAAATCTTTATGCCATTGGCGAAGCCAGCTTTACAGGCCTGCATGGGGCCAATCGAATGGCCAGTAACTCTTTGTTGGAGTGTCTGGTTTACGCAGAGTCTGCAGCAAAGGATATCCTCAGCAAGCTTCACTGTGTGCCGGAACCTCCCTATGTGCCCCATTGGGATGAAAGCCAGGTCACAGACTCTGACGAAGATGTCGTCATCGCCCATAACTGGGATGAACTTCGGCGCTTTATGTGGGATTACGTCGGTATAGTACGTACCAATAAGCGCTTGCAGCGTGCCAAGCACCGGATTGATATGCTGAATAACGAGATCTCTGAGTATTACTCAAACTATAAGATCTCAGGTGACCTAATCGAACTGCGCAACCTTTCAGTAGTTGCAGACCTGATCATCCGCTCAGCCCTGATGCGCAAAGAAAGCAGAGGCCTGCATTACACTCTGGACTACCCCAACCCGAGCACAGAACCACGTAATACTGTTTTAACCCCAGATCAGTGGTAAAAATGCCCTCGGCCACAGAATAAAATAAAAGCCGGTTCAGAATCTGAAGCCGGCTTTTTTACTGACAAAACTCAGTAAAACTCTAAGTTTACGGAAGCTACCTTGATCAGTACTGTCGTCAACAATAAAAGCACGATAAATCTCACCATTTTCATCCCGAAATAACAAAAACAGCCAAAAACGGTAAAAACCTATGCTACTGATCAACTCGACAGGGAGTGAGGTGCCCGAGTAAAGCGTTAATGTCCACTGCCCGTCAGCAAAAGCAATACCGCGAATATCACAGGGAAGCCCCATCAGACCAAATATCTTTTTGGATCGATGCCAGAAGTAAATAACCGGAATGATAAGCAGCAAATTAATCCACTGTGGATACAGGTACAGCAAAAGCAGAAAAGGGAAAGCGTGACCTGCCAGAAGCCAGCCACGCAGTCGATCAGAGGCTCTTAAAGTTAGAGAGATCACCGTGTTCGGCATACGTAATAATTTTTTCCAGAATGACACGATACTCAGGTTCTTCAGGCAGATCACGCTGCATCAGCCATACAAAAAGATCCTGATCCTCACATTCAAGCAGCTGCTCATAGCGCTGCCGATCCTCTTTGTCCAACCCCTGAAAACAATCTCGAACGAAGGGCACCAGCATCAGATCTAATTCCCACATGCCACGACGACTCTGCCACTGTAAACGCTTAACTTCTTCTTCAATACCCATCTACGCACCTAAATACTTTTAAAAGTCCCGGACGCAATTCCGAGCTGACATAGCCCATTATACCGCGCCTGAACAGCTTACCCCAGATCACTACGACCAATGATCAAAACAAAAAACTGCTTTTACCATTGATTTTTCACTAACCTTTTGTTTAATACAGAGATTATCTCTATTTTATTTTGCCGTAACCGGCCGATAATAATATTGCTTAACGGAATAAAAAAGCCCATAAAAGAATAACGATCGACATGCAGGAAACAGACAATGACTAAATCAGAGTTAATTGAGCAAATAACCTTAAAGCAACCTGAGCTATCAGCGAAGGAAGTTGAGGCTGCTGTTCGCATACTTCTTGAGCAAATAACCGATGCACTGGCTACCGGAGGCAGAGTTGAGATTCGCGGTTTTGGCAGTTTTTCTCTGCATTACAGAGAGCCCCGTACCGGCCGCAATCCCAAAACCGGCGAATCCGTTGATCTGACCGGAAAATTTGTCCCTCATTTCAAGCCGGGAAAAGAACTTCGTGAACAAGTTGATGAAGCCAAAAAACTGCGAGGCTAACATGTCGTGCCTTGCAGTTTAAAACTCTGAGCTTGGACATCTGCTCTTTTTCATTAATGAGATTCCTGTCTAATGCTGGCATAATCCAGCTATACCCAATCAGATAACAGGAGTTAAGATGCGTTGGCTTAAAAGCGGTATTCTCTTTGTTGTGGTCTTAACACTTCTGATCACTGGCGTGCTTTTTTCTTCCCGTAACACAACACCCTACGCCATCGACCTACTAATTTTCCGCCTACCGGAAATCAGCATTTCTTTACTTATTCTGGGCAGTTTGGTTATCGGTCTTATCACAGGATGGTTACTATCGCTTACCACCTTTGTACGTCTGAAAGCCTCTCAGTTACGAAGTGAAAAAGCTTTGAAAACTGCTCAAAAAGAGCTGGACACCCTGAGAATATCTGGTTTAAAGGACAGTCAGAATGAATGAAATGCTACTGCTGATTATTTTGGTTACAGCAATAGCAACCGGCTTTTTTCTTGGTCAAAAAACCAAAAATAAAAGCAGGCATCGCAAGGCTCCCCTGACAGAAAGCAGCCTGAATAAAGATTACTTTACCGGCCTGACCTACCTTTTAAATGATCAACAGGATCAGGCAATAGAAACTTTTATGCGGGTTCTTGAAATTAATCCAGAGACCGTTGACACCCATATTGCCATGGGTAATCTTTTTCGCAGTAAAGGCGAAACAGAAAAAGCGATCCGCCTGCATCAGAATCTCTTTGCCCGCCCAACGTTAAGTAAGCCACTGACCCAGCAGGTCCAACTGGAACTTGCCCGTGATTTTTTCGCCGCCGGTCTGTTTGATCGTGCAGAGCGCTTACTGCTTGAGATAACTAAAGCTCAATCAGACGACATCCGCCTGCAGGTTCTGAAGCTACTATTACGCATCTATGAACAGGAAAAAGAATGGCAAAAGGCCATTGATATCAGCGGTAACCGGCTTCTGAGAGACTTGCCGGAACAGCGCATCGCAGTAGCCCATTACTATTGCGAGCTTGCAGAGCAACTGCTCGAACAAAACGAAACCATACAAGCAAAAAAATATTTGAAGCAGGCTCTTTACAATGATCCGAACTGCATTCGCGCAAACTGGTCAACAGCCCACCTTGAGCTCAAAAACAAAAATATTCGTAAAGGCAAATCCCTGCTGTTAAGAATTCCACAACAGGATAAGCGCTACTACTCTCTGATATTACCGGAGCTGAGCAGCATCATGCCTGAAAAAGAGCTCAGCCCTGTGTTGAATGAAGCACTGGAGGCCTTTCCATCACAAACAGCTCTTAGCCTTAAAGCTAACCTGATCCGGCAAAAGCATGGGGCTCGTTCATCCCTCGAGTATCTGGAGGCTTATTCTACGCGCCAGCAAAGTGCCTCACCCTATGTGGCAGCACTTCAGATACATTTGATTCGGGAACTGACGCCCTCAGAAGATATACACGGGCATCTGACTCAACTGGAGCAACAGCTTACCCGTTATGAAAGCAAGCAACACAAGTCCCGTTGTATAAGCTGCGGTTTCAAAAGTAACCACAGCCCTCTTTGGCAGTGTCACAAATGTCGCAGCTGGGGAACAGTAAGGCCTGATGATATACTTTAAGACACCGGACAAAGAACACCTCCATCACAAGCCCTCTCCCCTATAGCCTCTTCCTTCTCAGCGTCTTACAGATGCGATCTCGCTCTCAATCAGAGCCAGCGCCTGCATAGGGTCTTCTGCCTGAGTGATAGGACGACCGATAACCAGGTAATCACTGCCATCAATCAAAGCCTGCCCGGGAGTAACAACGCGCTGCTGGTCACCCTTAACAGCAAAAGAAGGACGAATACCCGGCGTAATCAACTGAAAGCTTCTCGGCAGTGCTTCACGTAGCATGACCGCCTCCTGAGCAGAACACACCACGCCATCCAGCCCAGCCTGCTCAGTAAGCGTGGCCAGATGCATCACCTGTTCTGCCGGAGTCGCATGGACGCCGGTTTCACGTAACTGCTGTTCATTCATACTGGTAAGAACCGTCACCGCAATCAATAAAGTATCATGACCGGCGCCCCGCAGACGCGCCAAAGACTCTTCCATCATAGGGCGGCCGCCACAAGCATGAACGTTAACCATCCAGGCGCCACTGTCCGCAGCAGCCAGAACAGCTTGAGCGGTTGTATTTGGAATATCATGAAACTTCAGATCCAGAAAGACCTTAAAACCTCGTTTGGTCAAAGCCTCAACAATAGATGGGCCTGACCGGGTGAAAAGCTCTTTACCCACTTTAAGCTGACAACGTCCCGGCTCAAGCTGATCCACAAATGCGAACGCTTGTTCGGCATTCGGATAATCAAGAGCAACAATGATCGGATTTTCTGTAAATAGAGACATCGGTTTTCCTCTGCGGTGAGTGCGCGCACATTATAAAGCCTGCTCTGAAAGGGTACAGGACAAATTCTTCCAAAAGTTATCAGACATATAAAAGTCATATTAAAACTAAAGTCTATCAGGACAATTGCCATTTTTTTTCTATGCTTAAAAAGCAATATATGGAAAAAACCAACAGAGGATGTTTTATGATGGTTAAGCACTTACCCTTCAAAAAAAGCCTGATGACTGCCTTATTAATCGCTTTTTCCTTCCTGGGCAGCCCCGCATTGAAAGCTGAAGCGAAAAAAACAGAACAAACAGCCTCGGTCGCAACAACGACCCTGCAGGCTTCTGTTGTCAACATCAATCAGGCAGACTTATCCAAACTACAGGACCTGAAAGGAATCGGACCTGCAAAAGCACAACGTATACTGGATTTTCGGAGTCAACACGGACCATTCAAAAGCATTGAAGCACTGACTCAAGTGAAAGGTATCAATCTGAGAATTCTAGAACAAAACAAGGGGAGGATCAAAATCTGACTGCAATCTATGCAATAAAAAAGGAAGGTCTTCACCTTCCTTTTTAAGACGTACACGATCCAACAACCCGAGTCAGATACGCAAACCACCATCACACTCGATGATACGTCCTGTGAAGTAATCATTTTCAATAATGTACTCAACAGAGTGAGCTATTTCATCAGGCTTGCCCAGACGCTTCATAGGAATCACTGAGCACACTTTTTCCAGTGCTTCAGGCTTCATACCAGCCGTCATATCAGTTTCGATAAAGCCTGGAGCGATCGCACCAACACGGATACCGTAACGGGACAGCTCTTTGGCCCAGGTTACCGCCATACTAGCAACACCAGCTTTAGCGGCGGTATAATTGGTCTGGCCTAGGTTGCCGGAACGGGAGATACTGGAGATATTAATAATAACCCCCTGAATATCACGCTCAATCATTTGGCATGCAGCTTCACGGGCACACAGAAATACACCCGTCAGATTTACATCAATCACCTGCTGCCACTGCTCAAGACTCATCTTCTGCTGAACCTGACCCTCTTTCGCTTTGATAAACAAGCCATCACGTGTGATACCTGCATTATTAACCAGAACATCCAGACGGCCGAATTCAGTTGCGATTTTATTAAAAGTTGCTTCTACTTCAGCTTCCTGAGCAACATTCGCAATATAGGTTTTTGCATCAGAACCAGCTTCTTTTACCAAGCTGACTGTTTCATCCAGTTTTTCCTGGTTCAAATCAACCAATGCTAACTTAGCACCTTTAGTCGCCAAACGCAGAGCCATCTGGCACCCCAGCCCTTGACCACCACCTGTAATTACAACAACTTTATCCTGTAAATCCATCACGACCCCCTAGGCTTCTTACATGGCATCATCGCCACTTATATTAAGGTTGAATACTTTTTTATGATTTTGTGCATCGCAATATAACTTATTTTTTTTAAGTTGCGAACCCTGTTTTTCGCATCTGCAACACAAAAAAGAAAGTGAGGAGGCCGATTGCACAGGATTGAAATCCTCATTCTCTATCCCAATATCTGAGTTCAGACAATCAGGAAACGACTTATGAATAAATTTTTGCTCTTATTTATCGCAGTGCCCCTAATCGAAATGGTTGTTCTGATTAAGGTTGGACAACAGATCGGAGCACTTTCTACTATTGCGCTGGTCGTACTGACTGCGATCATCGGTATTGCTCTTCTCAAACAGCAGGGCATAGCGATGCTTAACCGGGCTAACTGGAAAATCAATCAGGGGCAAATTCCTGCCAGAGAAATGGCTGAAGGCATTGTTCTGGCAGCGGGGGGAGCATTGCTTTTAACACCTGGTTTCGTTACCGACGCTCTGGGTTTTATCTGTATTTTGCCGGGTAGCCGTCATTTTCTTTTAAACCAGGTCTTGAAAAATATCAGCATTAGCCCTATCCATCAGACACATGAACAAACCCATTGGCATGATGCTCAAAGCAGCCAGAGGGATACGTATCACCAAAACACTCAGCAAGAGAACAAAAAAGACTCTGGTGATGTGCTTGAAGGTGATTACGAAAGGAAAAAATAATTTTCCTAAGCCATTGAATTGAAAAAGCATGTCCCCATTAAAAGGGCATAGCTTTGAGCCCTTAGGGGCAAAACCAAAACATCCGGTTATACCGGAACTTTAAAGATTGAATATTAACGATCTTTTTTAGGAGTGATTTGAGAATGAAAATCCGTCCTTTGCATGACCGCGTAGTAATCCGCCGCAAAGAAGAAGAAACCACCACAGCAAGTGGTATTGTTCTGCCAGGCTCTGCTGCAGAGAAGCCTAATCAAGGTGAAGTAGTAGCAGTCGGTCAGGGTCGCGTTCTTAATAACGGCGAGCTTCAGGCTGTGAGCGTTAAAGAAGGTGACACCGTTCTGTTTGGTCCTTATGCCAGCAACACTGTAAAAATTGATGGTGAAGAATTGCTGATCATGAGCGAAAGCGAAATCTATGCTGTCTTAGAAAGCTAATTCAGCTCGACGCATTTGTACTTATCAACAGACAACAATTTACTGAACAGGATTTTTCAAAATGGCTAAAGAAGTATTATTTGGTACTGATGCACGTCAGCGCATGCTGGAAGGCGTAAACGTACTGGCTGACGCGGTTAAAGCAACCTTAGGCCCTAAAGGTCGTAACGTGGTTCTGGAGAAGTCTTTTGGTGCTCCGACCATTACGAAAGATGGTGTTTCCGTTGCCAAAGAGATCGAGCTGAAAGATAAGTTCGAAAATATGGGCGCACAAATGGTTAAAGAAGTTGCGTCAAAGGCAAATGATGTAGCTGGTGACGGCACAACGACTGCAACCGTTCTGGCGCAGTCTATCGTTACTGAAGGTCTGAAGTCTGTTGCTGCCGGCATGAACCCAATGGATCTGAAGCGTGGTATCGACAAAGCGACTCAAGCTGTTGTTGCTGAACTGAAAGAACTATCTGTTCCTTGCGCTGACAATAAAGCGATTGCACAGGTTGGTACCATCTCTGCAAACTCCGACGCCACTGTAGGTGACATTATCGCTGAAGCGATGGCTAAAGTGGGCAAAGAAGGCGTTATCACTGTTGACGAAGGTCGCGGCTTTGATGATGAGCTGGAAGTTGTTGAAGGTATGCAGTTCGACCGTGGATACCTGTCGCCTTACTTTGTAAACAACCAAGAGAAAATGGCCGTTGAGCTGGATGACCCTCTACTGCTGCTGGTTGACAAGAAAATTTCTAACATCCGTGAGTTGTTGCCGGTTCTGGAAGCCACTGCGAAAGCAGGCAAGCCACTGGTTATCATCGCTGAAGATATCGAAGGCGAAGCACTGGCGACTCTGGTTGTTAACTCTATGCGCGGTATCGTAAAAGTTGCTGCTACTAAAGCCCCTGGCTTTGGTGATCGCCGCAAAGCGATGCTGGAAGATATAGCTATTCTAACCGGCGGTACTGTCATTTCAGAAGAAGTTGGCCTGAGCCTGGAAGCAGCTACTCTTGAGAATCTGGGTAGCGCGAAGCGCATCACCATGAGCAAAGAGAACACCACTATTATTGATGGTGTTGGTGAAGCATCAGCGATTGAAGCCCGTGTTACTCAGATCCGTGCTCAGATCGAAGAAACCACATCTGATTACGATAAAGAGAAGCTTCAGGAACGTGTTGCCAAGCTGGCAGGCGGCGTAGCCGTTATTAAAGTTGGCGCTGGTTCCGAAATGGAAATGAAAGAGAAGAAAGACCGCGTTGAAGATGCTCTGCACGCAACCCGTGCTGCAGTGGAAGAAGGCGTGGTACCTGGTGGTGGTGTAGCTCTGATCCGTGCTCTGGCAAAAGTTAAAGAGATTCAGGGTGATAACCACGATCAGAACGTTGGTATCGAACTGGCTTTCCGCGCCATGGAAGCACCTCTGCGCCAGATTGTAACTAATGCCGGTGAAGAAGGCTCCGTTGTTGTCGCTAACGTTCGTGCGGGCGAAGGCAACTATGGCTACAACGCAGCATCCGGTGAATACGGTGATATGATCGAAATGGGTATTCTTGACCCAGCGAAAGTAACCCGTTCTTCTCTACAGGCTGCAGCTTCTGTTGCAGGTCTGATGATCACTACTGAAGCGATGGTAGCTGATGCACCAGAAGAGAAAGGTGCCGCTGGTGGTATGCCTGATATGGGCGGCATGGGCGGTATGGGTGGCATGGGCGGTATGATGTGATCATCAGCCCTGCCATCGGGAACAGCGCCTCTGTTAGGCGCTGATCTCTGATACCATAAGCCTCGCTGAATGCTTTAACCGGCAGCAGCGGGGCTTTTTTTCGCCTGTTGTTTTTCAGCCTGCAACGCCAATCCGTTTACGGTATCCTTGCCCGCTTCAGATTAGCGGCTCAGCACTCAATATACGCTTGGTATAATCTCTTCAAATTTAGCGCTTTTACGGATCACTTATGCTCGAAAAAATCCGCATTGTTTTAGTAAACACTTATCACCCTGGCAACATCGGCTCCGCTGCACGGGCGATGAAGGTGATGGGACTGGATCGCCTTTATCTGGTTTCCCCAAATCAGTTCCCCCATGAAGACGCCAATACCATGGCTGCCGGTGCCGAAGATATTCTGGACAAGATTGTGCTCTGCGAAACGCTGGAAGACGCTGTCGGAGACTGTGAGCATGTGATTGCCACCAGTGCCCGCCCGCGCTCCCATCAGGTTCCTGCGATGACGCCGCCTGAATGTGCTCTCTTTGCCCACCAGACACAGACTACTGAAGAAGTTGCAATTGTCTTTGGCCGAGAGCGTAGTGGCCTGACAACAGAAGAATATGAACTGTGTAACAAGCATGTCTTTATTCCGGCGAACCCGGACTATTCGATTCTGAATATGGCTTCTGCTGTTCAGATTATCGCTTATGAGCTGTACCAGAAAAGTCTGACTCACTTTGAGCCAGTGAAAAAAGAGATTGAGCGACCCAGTGCCAAAGAAATGCAGTTTTTTCTGCAGCGCATGGAAGAGTGTCTGGATGACGCAGGTTATTTTAAAGGTAAACCAAAAGATGTCACCTTGGGGAAATTGCGGGCTTACTTTCAGCGCAGTCTACCGGAAAAGGCAGAACTTAGCCTACTGCAGGGAATACTGACCCGCCTAGAGTCAGAGGAAGATTGGCAGAGCCGACAACAGATAAAATCATAGATGAAAAAAGCATCCGGCAAGCCTTTCAGCTGGCCGGATACTTTCAAAGAAACAGCCTTCTTTGATCAGTAGCCTGAAATTTAGTTAACTTTAAAACGGTTAATCAGGTGGATCATATCCTGAGACACCTGCATCAGATTCTGGCTGGCTGACGCCATCTGAGCAGACTCATTACTGACATCCATAGTCAGATCCCGTAAGCTGACTACATTGTTATTGATGCCCGATACGGCTGTGGATTGCTCTTCTGACGCCGCGGCAATCTCTTGGTTCATACGCTGAATCGAGGCAACTTCCCGTGTAATATTGCCCAGCGCCTGCCCCGCGGATGCAGATGTTTCAGCTGCAATGCCTGCTTTCTCAGCACCATCACTCATGACCGATACGGCTTGCTCAGCTGCTGCCTGCAGCTTCTCAACAATGGTTTGAATCTCAGCCGTCGACTCCTGAGTACGTTGAGACAAAGTACGCACCTCATCAGCAACAACCGCAAAACCACGGCCAGCTTCACCGGCACGAGCCGCTTCAATGGCCGCATTCAGTGCCAGCAGGTTAGTCTGCTCAGCAATACCACGGATCACTTCCAGAACCGTATCCACATTACGACTGTCCTCTGCCAGGCGCGAGATCACACTACTGGCCTCCTGAATAGCAGAGGAGAGTTGCTCCGCTTCAGCAATATTCTGACGTATAATCTCCTGACTCTGCTCCGACTCCCTACTCGCCTGAATCGTCGATTCATTGGCTTGAACCGTGCGTTCGGTCACCTCTTCAACACTGGCCAGCATCTGCATCATAGCACTTGCCAACTGTTCTGAATCCTGCTTCTGCTGATACACACTACCATCAACACTCTGAGTCGACGCCACCATTTGCGAGGCCGAACTTGCCAGCCGTTCTGCTGACCCACTGACATCACGCATAATGCCCTGCAGCGACGCCACAAAATGATTAAAGTAACGTGCCAGTGCTACCAGCTCCACAGAACCGGTTTCCTCGAGACGCTGGGTGAGATCTCCCTCTCCCTGTGACAGGCCCCGCATCGCTTTTACCGTTCGATTCAGAGGGGTTGTAATACTGCGGATAAAGAACACCAGAATAACCGATAAACCAACCAGAATAATCACACCATTGAAGATAGACATTAGCTCAGAAGCAGCAATATCCGCCTGTAGTGCATCCATATTCAGACCACTTCCAATGGTCCATTGCCATGGAGCAAAATAATCAGCGTAGCTGGTTTTGGGGTCTAGCTGTTCTTTGTTCTCACTACCTGGCCATTGATAATCAACAAAACCGCCGCCGCTTTTTGCCTGAGCATAAAGCTCCTTAACGAAAGGCTTACCATTCGGGTCTTTCAGACCCATGATATTTTTACCGACTAGGGCTTCAACTCCGCTGGCCAGTTGAACACCCTCGCTGTCACCCACAAAAAGATAGTTACCGTTATCAAAGCGCATAGCTGTAACAGCAGCCAGTGCCTGACGCTTGGCTTCTGCCTCTGACAGCGTACCTTCCTGACTAAGCTGGTAGTAATGATCAATGACGCCCACTCCGCTTTCAACCAGAAGTGATACTCCTTTCTCATAGCTATCACGCAGGTGATCACGCATTTTCGATGCATCCAACAAGGTGTTGATCACCAGCCCTAAAGCAAACAAACCCAGTATCATCCAAGCGCGAGTCGCAATGGATATTCTTGATAAACTGGTTTCCATGATGTTCCCTCTAATCCTTGCCCAAGGCGTTTACCTAAGGCCCTGTAATACACTTTCCGGCCAGAAGTTTATGGTGTTTTTCCTGTAACCGGTTCAGTTGTTCAACAGCAACGTCCCGATCCACATTCGGTTCAGTAGCTGTTTCCCGGATGACATCCCTGATGGTTTCAAGCAACTCCTCTGAGTCTGCTTTGGAAACAACGCCCATGCTGCCCCCCTGTTGCTCAAACTGCTGCCTGTCCTTCCTTCGTTTGGCCGCCGCCCTGGTAAAAACACTCACGCCTGATCTCCTGCATCAAAATGGTAAACATTGACCCGATTCAAGGCACAATCCGGCAAGTAAATCCGCCGATTACGAACATGCATCAGATAAGGCATCCATAGCTGACCTTTAGAACTATCCGCACCAAAAGCAGCAAAAGAAGACACACATTGATCATTCCGGTCGAAAACCTTCACCGCACGATTCACCAGGTCTGAAACAAAAAGATAACCCTGCTCAAACTCAACACTAGTAGGAAGCAGAAAGTGATCATCGTCGGTTCCATAACCTGGCTGACCAAAACGACGAACCGGTCGCCCCTGTACATCGGTTACCTGAATCCTGTGGTTGAACTGATCAGATATATAACAAAGACCATCATCAGACACAGCAATATCAGAGGGCGTATGAAACTGATCGTCACCATCCCCCAGAATCCCAAAGGTATCTACCAGCCCAACGATTCCCAGCCTGTTGAGGCGCCAGCGCGCGATACGGTTATTACCGGAGTCCGCAATAAAAATATCCCGACTAACGGGATCAATGGCTAGCCCCTGAGGCTTATTCAGCTGCCACGGGAAATGCCCCTGAGAACCGAAAGCCGTATAGGGAATTAACTCTTTGTAGAATGGATGGTATTGATAAATTGTGACAATTCCGCTGAGAAAATTGCTGACAACTAATAAGGGAATTTCAGGATCAAATTGCCCTGGGAAGGGATTAAGCGGTGTAAGAGAGGTAATCCCTAAAGAGCCAGGCAACAGAGGCATACTGGTTGAACGTAAACTGTTCGATTTTAAATTATCTGTGGATTGCAGCTGATAGTTTCCGGCATCGACAACCCAAAGACTCTCATCTTCAGCCGAATTCGATGACGGCATAAGCAGAGAAAGCCAGCTTCTTTGCCAGCGCTGCATCCACTCCATCTGCCAATTCAGTCCCATATTGAGCCAGGTTGGCATGCCAGGTATCTCCGTCAGCTTCAGCAATTTTTCCTGCTGCTGCTCCAGATGCCCTACTTGTTCCCGAGAAAACCAAGGCATCACTGTTGGAGATTGAGCCGCGGAAGCACTGCGCCCATCTGAAGCAATATCACCCGCAGCAGAGGTTGCAAAATGAAGCTGCCCCTTACTGTCACGTTCATCTCCAACCTGTACCAGCACATCAGGATAAATATCACGTCCATGCTGTACCCGTCTAAGATTAACCTTGTGTAACTGCAAAGAAGCCAGAATCGGCTCGGTTACCAGAAACGTATTTTCCTGGGGAAACTCCGTTAGCTGAATTGGCGAAAAATAACCCGCTAAAGCCCCCTGAAAAACACCATTCTGGTTATAAACAGAAATCGCATTACTTTTGCCACCCGGAATCAGCACCTTACCTTGAATAATGGCAACATCCCGCGCCAGCTCAAGGCCATCAAGATAAGGTTTGCCTGTGGATGAAAAAACAACGCCCTTACCCTGCCAGTCACAGCGAACAACGGTATTAAAACCGGTATTAGCGATGTAAATACGCCCTTGCCGATCAACACTTAGCCCCTGGGGCCAAAGCAGCTCTACCGGTGTTTTATAGCCGGTAATCTGATGGATATCGTAGAGGTACTCTCCGTTATCACGAAATACAACTAAACGACTGACACCATCAGGCCCTTCAAAAAACTCATCGGCAACGCAAAGCTGACCCCGGTAATAAACAATGCCATTAGGGCCTTTCAGGTCAACGCTAGAGGTATCACCAAATGTTGAGATTGGAGTAATGGTATTTTCATCGTAAGAGAGGATATGAACCCGGAAATTGCCGATATCAGTAACGTAGATATGGCGTTTCTCTGGGTGAGCCAAAAGCCGGAAAGGCATATTGAACTGCCTGTCACCACTACCGGTTGAACCGAAAGCCATCAAAATGGTTTCAAGCTCAGCATCCATAACCAGTAACCGGTTGTGCGCGGTATCCGCCAGCCAAACTCTGCCAAAATGATCAACACAGCTGCCAACAGGTGTGTTCAGAGAGAGATGGCCCGCAATAGAAGCTGGCATGGAGGGTAAGACATGGTTCACACAGCCCAACTGAGCTTTATATTTAACTCCCATCGGCCACACTCCTTGTCCGGCATTTATCTGATTATCAATAGGCTGTTGCACTGCAACGAATCTAAATGTAGTCCTCCGAAAGCAGTATGCCAACAATTTTTTAATGCTTATTGTAATGGTGTGACTCAATTCCAAAAATACTACAGGCCTCGCCATATCTGACTTATGGCTAGTCCATAGTAAAAAACATCTCGGGTATTCAAGCCTGCGATATACTTTTCTGCAGACGAAAAAAAACCACCGCTAAGCGGTGGTTTTCTGTGAAACCCAGCTAATCAGTAATGATTAGTTGTTTTTCATCTGCTGCTTGATCAGGTCACCAATAGTGGTTGGACCTGCAGCTTCAACTTCCTGAGAGCGAACTTTCTGCAGCGCTTCTTTCTCATCTGCAGCATCTTTCGCTTTAACAGACAAGTTGATAACGCGGTTCTTACGGTCGATGCTAACGATCTTAGCTTCAACAGCGTCGCCTTCGTTCAGTACGTTGCGAGCATCTTCTACTTTGTCACGGCTGATTTCAGACGCTTTCAGAGTAGCGATAACGTCAGTTGCCAGTTCGATAGTCGCTTCTTTCGCGTCAATCGCTACAACTTTACCATTTACCAGAGTGCCCTTGTCATTTTCAGACACGTACTCAGCGAATGGGTCGCTATCCAGCTGCTTGATACCCAGGGAGATACGCTCACGCTCTGGATCGATAGACAGAATGATAGTTTCGATCTCGTCGCCTTTCTTGTACTTACGAACAGCTTCTTCGCCAGCTTCATTCCAAGAAATATCAGACAGATGAACCAGACCGTCGATGCCGCCATCCAGACCGATGAAGATACCGAAGTCAGTGATAGACTTGATAGAGCCAGTCACTTTGTCATTCTTGTTGAACTTACCAGAGAACTCTTCCCAAGGGTTTGGAGTGCACTGTTTGATACCCAGAGAGATACGACGACGTTCTTCGTCAATATCCAGTACCATAACTTCAACGTCATCACCCACGTTAACAACTTTAGATGGGTGGATGTTTTTGTTAGTCCAATCCATTTCAGAAACGTGAACCAGACCTTCAACACCTTCTTCCAGTTCGGCAAAGCAACCGTAGTCTGTCAGATTAGTAACACGTGCAGTTACTTTGGTGTTTTCTGGGTAACGGGAAATGATGTTCACCCATGGATCTTCGCCCAGCTGTTTCAGGCCAAGTGATACACGGTTACGCTCGCGATCGAACTTAAGAACTTTAACGTTGATTTCATCACCAACATTAACGATTTCGCTAGGATGCTTGATACGCTTCCAAGCCATATCAGTGATGTGCAGCAGGCCGTCAACACCGCCCAGATCTACGAATGCACCGTAGTCAGTCAGGTTCTTAACGATACCTTTAACTTCTTGGCCTTCTTGCAGGTTAGCCAGCAGCTGCTCGCGCTCTGCAGAGTTTTCTGCTTCCAGAACCGCACGACGGGATACAACAACGTTGTTACGCTTAGGATCCAGCTTGATTACACGGAAGTCCAGCTCTTTGCCTTCCAGGTGAGTGGTGTCACGAACCGGACGTACATCAACCAGAGAACCAGGCAGGAACGCACGGATGTTATGAACGTCAACTGTGAAGCCGCCCTTAACTTTACCGTTGATCACACCTTTAACAATTTCGTTCTTCTCAAAGGCCGCTTCCAGGCCTTTCCATGCTTCAGCACGTTTCGCTTTTTCACGGGACAGACGAGTTTCACCGAAACCATCTTCTACTGCTTCCAGAGCTACCTGAACTTCATCGCCAATAGACAGGGCAAACTCTTCACCTTCATTTACAAACTGAGAGCGCGGGATCACACCTTCAGATTTCAGGCCGGCGTGAACCGTTACCCAGTCACCATCAATATCAACAACCGTTGCGGTTACAATGGAGCCTGGCTCCATGTTGACTTCCTGGAGGCTCTGTTCAAACAGCTCAGCAAAGCTTAATTCGCTCATTATTTATCCTACGTGATCTACAAGTTAAGGGATTAGCAACACGGCTAATTAAGCCGCTGTATACATTGCTTCTCCACAGTCTCCGTATCACCAGCAAATACGGGCTTCATTTTATCTGCGCTCAGAAGTGTTAACGCCGGTTCAGGTGAATATCCGTTTATCAGTTAAAGGACAGATATTCCCTATGACACTTTGCCTGAGCACCCCCCGAAAACAGAAAACAGAAAATCAGACCAAAGCTCGCGCTTTAGCCAAATCGATAATCTGTGCAACCACTTCCGGAATCGACATATCGGTTGTATCAAGCGTAATCGCATCATCCGCGGGCTTTAAGGGCGCCACGTCTCGATTCATATCACGCTCGTCGCGAGTTTGTATCTCGCTTAAAATGGCTTGGAATTTAGCATCAATGCCCTTTTCTTGCAACTGTTTTACCCTTCTTCGCGCCCGTTCGTCGGCACTGGCAGTGAGGTAAATTTTCAGCGGCGCATCAGTAAACACCACAGTGCCCATATCACGGCCATCGCCGACAACACCGGGAGCCTGACGAAAATCACGCTGACGCTGCAGCAACGCATCGCGCACAGGAGTCAGCGCCGCCACGATAGACGCATTATTACCGGTTGTCTCGGTACGGATCGCTTTGGAAACCTCTTCGCCATCAAGCATCACGCTGACGGGTTCATTCTCTGCGCCGGGCAGAAAAGCGATATCCAAATTACGAGCAACGTCAGCCAGCGCTGCGGCATCATCAAAAGCAACACCTTTGCGTTCTGCGCCAAGGGCCGTCAACCGGTACAGGGCTCCACTATCCAGCAAATGCCAGCCCAGCTTGCCGGCAATAATCTGACTGATAGTGCCTTTACCAGCACCACCCGGCCCATCCAATGTAATTACAGGAGCTGCTCTACTCATTGCTATTCCCTATTCACTCAAGCTTCTTCAACGTTAATCTTCATGCCAATTTTATTGGCAAGCTCGACAAAACCAGGGAAAGAAGTCGCCACATTGGCGCAGTCCTCAATAAAAATCTCCCCTTCTGAGCATAAAGATGCCACCGCAAAAGACATGGCGATACGGTGGTCATCATGGCTATGAACACGCCCTCCGGTCATCTTTCCACCCTGGACAGCATTAATGCCAACGATATCAATTCCATCGTCATAAACGGTGCACTGAATACCCAGCGCCTGCAGACCATCAGCCATCACCTGAATACGATCACTTTCTTTAACCCGTAACTCTTCTGCACCGCGCAAGCGGGTAACACCTTCGGCACAAGCAGCCGCCACAAATAATACAGGGAACTCATCAATCGCCAGCGGAACCTGATCCTGAGGAATATCGATGCCTTTAAGGTCCGCTGAGCGCACCCGTACATCCGCCACAGGCTCGCCCCCCACTTCCGATTCATTTTCCAGCGTGATATCGGCACCCATTGCACGCAGGATATTTACAATACCCACCCGGGTCGGATTCATACCCACATGCTCAATAAGAATCTCAGAGCGGTCAGCAATAGAGCCTGCCACCATGAAAAAAGCAGCTGAAGAGATATCTGACGGTACATCAATATTACCGGCAACTAGCTTTCCGCCCCCTTGCAGAGAGGCCGTTGCCCCCTCACGATTCACCTCATAACCAAAACCGGTCAGCATGCGCTCCGTATGATCTCGGGTCGGTGCTGGTTCCGTTGTTTTGGTTTCACCTTCTGCATACAAGCCTGCCAGCAGGACACAAGATTTCACCTGGGCACTGGCCATCGGCATCTTATAATCAATCCCTTTCAGAGCCTGCCCTCCGCGAATCATCAAAGGTGGTCGACCACCTTCTGCTGTTTCAACCACGGCCCCCATTTCACGCAACGGCTTAGCCACGCGCTCCATCGGACGTTTAGTCAGAGACGCATCGCCTGTAAGCTCCACATCAAATGCCTGCCCCGCCAGCAGGCCGGATAGTAAGCGCATTGAGGTTCCTGAGTTGCCCAAATAGAGTGCACCTGCAGGTTTTTTCAGACCATTAAGACCAACACCATGAATGGTGACTTCCCCCTGATGAGGTCCTTCAATCACAACCCCCATATCACGGAATGCCTGCAGGGTTGCCAGACTGTCTTCCCCTTCAAGGAAACCCTTAACCTGGGTGACGCCTTCAGCAAGAGAGCCCAACATAATGGAGCGGTGGGAGATCGATTTATCACCCGGAACACGAATACGGCCACTCAGGGCATTACCAGGTGAGGTGCGGTAGTTAATTAGCTTATTTTGCATAGGGATATACGCCGAATTTTCCAAAATTCTTGAGAAATGCTCACGGGCGGCTTTGGCACGGGTAAAAATACCCAGCATAGCGTCACTGTCCGACTCTTCAATGGCCGTTCTTAAGCGTGACAAGCCCTGCTCGAACTCCGTAAGCGCTTGTAATACAGCGGGTTTATTTGCAATGTAGATATCACGCCACATCACAGGATCACTGGCTGCGATTCGGGTAAAATCGCGAAAACCGCCAGCGGCATAACGAAAAATTTCCAGGCTTTCATCCTGTGAAGCCAGGGTATCAACCAGGGAGAACGCAAGCATATGTGGCAAATGGCTGGTTGCCGCCAAAACTTCATCATGGCGGGCAATATCCATGGTAAGCACATCAGCACCCGTTGATCGCCACATCTGAGTCACGATAGATACAGCCTGCCGGTTATTATCCTGGGTCGGAGTCAGAATCACTTTATGCTTCTGATAGAGATCCACCAGCGCCGCACTGACTCCACTTTTCTCAGAGCCAGCTATGGGGTGGCCAAGAATAAAGTTTGCAGGCAACCCGCCCCATACCTTGACTGCAGATGTTTGCACAGAGCCCTTGCTACTGCCTACATCAGTAACAATCGTATCATTACGAAGCAAGGGTTTAAGCTGCATCATCACTGATTCCATAGCAATGACAGGCACCGAGACCACGATCAGATCCGCCTCAGCAATCCAGTCTTCCGCCCGGGTCGAGCCATGGTCAATCATGCCGATTTTGATCGCCAGTTCCACCTCGCTCTGATCCCGGTCACAGCCGATAATGCTTCCTCCCAACCCTGCCTTACGCAGCGCCAGTGCCAGGGAACCGCCGATCAATCCAAGGCCTATAACGAGTGTTTTCTTTATCGATTTCACTCGGGTTTATTCTCCCTGCTCGTTTTCAGTACCTGAAATTGTCAGAACCCTCTCCAGCGCTGCTATAAATCTCTGGTTCTCTTCCATCGTACCGATAGATACCCGAAGATGGTTTGGCATTTGGTAAGGAGCCACCGGACGCACAATAACCCCCTCCTGAAGCAGAGCGTCATCAACAGAACCCGCCGGTTGCCCAACATCCACACTGATAAAGTTACCCACAGACGGAATATAGTCCAGCCCCATGCGGTTAAATTCTGCTTCCAGATACGCCATACCCTCGGCATTCACCTGAACACTTTTGACCAGATATTCATCATCGCTCAAGGCTGCAATAGCGGCTTCCTGCGCTAACAGATTGGCATTAAAGGGTTGGCGAATGCGATTTAGAATATCAGCAACTTGAGGATGACTGACGCTGTAACCGATACGCAAACCGGCCAGACCGTATGCTTTGGAGAAAGTACGGGTCACCACCAGATTCGGGTAATCACTCAGCAAGCTGATGCCATTTGGGAAATCCGGCTGATCAACATATTCAGTATAGGCTTCATCCAGAACCACAATAATGCGCTCCGGTACTTTATCCAGAAAGGTGCGTACCGCGTTTTCGCTCAACCAGGTTCCAGTTGGATTGTTCGGATTTGCAACAAAAATCACGCGGGTTTTATCGGTAATCGCTTCGGCCATCGCATCCAGATCATGCCCCCAGTTTACTGCGGGCACGGCAATATGCTGAGCACCAATCGCCTGTGTCACGATAGGATAAACTGCGAAGGCATGCTGGGAATACATAGAAGCGCTATGGGCAGTCAGATAGCTACGAGCGATCAGCTCCAGTACATCATTGGAACCGTTACCCAAGGTGATCTGATCAATAGCCACATTCAGTTTGTCAGCAATTGCCTGCTTCAGACGAAACGCGTTACCGTCAGGGTAACGGGTTAGCTCCGGCATTTGGTTACGAATCGCAGCCAGTGCCTTTGGACTTGGGCCCAACGGATTTTCGTTACTGGCCAGCTTAACGATATTGCTGATACCCAGCTCACGCTCCAACTCTTCTACCGGCTTACCGGGCTGGTACGGCTGCAGACCCTGAACGCCTTTATTTGCTAATTCAATGTAATCACATGCCATAATTATTCCGCCTTAGCTATTTCGCTTTGCCTGTACTTGTCTGTTCTTATCTGCACTTGGTCAAGACAACAAAACGGGAGGCCAAGCCTCCCGTCTGGTTTTGCTTATTGCACACTAACCTCAGGGAGCCTTCAAAGCACACCCTTTGGATAAGAACCCAGAATTTTAATATCAGATACTCTCTGACTGATTTCCGCCAATGCTTCTTTAACTTTGTCATTTTCTGCATGAGCAGCAAAGTCGATAAAGAAAACATAATTCCAGGCCCCCACCTTAGATGGGCGCGTCTCAACACGGGTCAAATCGATACCGTGACGATGGAAGGGTTCCAGCAGGTCATGCAGCGCTCCCGGCTGATTGCGGGTTGCCACCATCAGAGAGGTTTTATCTTCGCCACTGGCCGGCACTTCCTGGTTACCAATAATCAGGAAGCGGGTCGAGTTATCCGGCTGATCCTCAATCTTCTCAGCCAGTTTTTCCAGACCGTACAGCTGAGCGGCCATATCACCGGCAATCGCCGCTGAGTGCCATTCACTTTTCACCAAACGTGCAGCCTCGGCGTTACTGCTTACCGCAATACGCTCAGCATTCGGATAGTGATGATCCAACCACTTTCGGCACTGAGCCAGAGAAGAAGCATGGGAATAGATTCTGGAGATCTTGTCTTTACGGGTACTCTCCCCCACCAGCAGGTACTGGTGAATACGCAGTACTACTTCACCGGAGATCTTCAGGGAGGAATCAATAAAGCTGTCCAGAGTATGACTGATCACACCTTCTGTGGAGTTCTCAACCGGAACCACACCGTAAGCGACTGCTCCAGCTTCCACTTCACGAAAGACATCATCAATAGCCGCCATTGGCAGACTGAGAGCTGAGTGGCCAAAGTGCTTAAGAGCAGCTTCCTGAGTAAACGTCCCCTCCGGGCCAAGAAACGCCACCTTAACCGGTTCTTCAAGGGCCAGACAGGCCGACATAATTTCCCGGAACAGGCGCGCCATCTCTTCAGATGACAACGGTCCTTCATTGCGATCCATCACCCGGCGCAGAACCTGGGCTTCACGCTCAGGACGATAAAAGTGGATATCAACGGAGCCGGAAGCTTGCTTTACTTCTGCCACCTGCTGCGCACACCGGGCACGCTGATTAATCAACAGCTGAATCTGCTGATCAATGGAATCAATTTGGTCGCGCAGCAGCGCGAGCTGTTCAGCTTCGGACATCTTGGCTTACCCGTGACGTTTTTCGAAATCAGACATAAAGGCGATCAAAGCATCAACCGCCGCTTCCGGTACCGCGTTATAGATACTGGCACGCATTCCACCCACAGAGCGATGTCCGGCCAGATTCAATAAACCAGCGGCCTCAGACTCCTGCAGGAACAACTTGTCCAGAGACGCATCCGCTAATGTAAAGGGTACATTCATCTGCGAGCGATTTGCTACTGCAATCGGGTTAGCATAAAAGCCACTGTTGTCAATCGCCTGATAAAGCTTCGCAGCTTTACGGGTGTTGATCTCAGCCATCTTTTCCAGGCCGCCAATATCACTTTTCAGCCAGTCAAACACCAGTCCTGCCAAATACCAGGCATAGGTCGGCGGAGTGTTATACATGGAATCGTTATCCGCCATAATGCGATAGTTCATCATCGATGGCGTGACAGTCATCGCCTGATCCAACAGGTCGTCACGGATAATCACCAGTGTCAGACCCGCAGGGCCGATGTTCTTCTGAGCACCGGCGTAGATCACGCCATACTGTGTCACATCCAGCGGCTTGGACAGAATATCAGAGGACATATCACAGACCAGAGGCACATCAGCCTGTGGTAGATAATCAAAGGCTAGTCCGCCGATGGTTTCATTACTGGTAAAATGCAGGTAAGCCGCATTGTCAGACAGCTCCAGCTCTGACTGCGCAGGGGTACAGGCGTAGTTACGATCTTTACTGCTACCCGCGGTATGAAGACCTTCCGCATAACGCGAGGCTTCTTTAATCGCTTTTCCGGCCCAGACACCAGTTTCAATATAGTTCGGAATACCGCCATTACCCAGCAGGTTCAGAGGAACCATTGCAAACTGGCTACTGGCACCGCCTTGCATAAAGAGCACTTTATAGTTATCCGGGATGTTCAGCAGGTCACGAAGGTCACGCTCCGCTTTGGCTGCAATCGCAACATAATCTTTGCTGCGATGACTCATCTCCATTACCGACAAGCCACGTCCCTGCCAGTCCAGCATCTCAAATTGTGCTTTTTTCAGTACCGCTTCAGGCAGAGCAGCTGGCCCTGCACAAAAATTAAACAGACGTGTCATTTGGGTCTTCTCAAAATCGAAGTTCTGATGGTCCGGCCACTCAACAGATTAACGACCGTGACAGGTTTCAAATAGGGTTTTAAAACACATCGGAACTTCAGGCCATATCAACGCGGCAGTGCCGCATCCGGTATAAAAGAGTTCCGGCGAGGAAAGCCCTCGCCGGAAAGGTATTCTGAACGACCCGCACTTATTCAGCAGAGTCATCTTCCGCAGAAGGATCAGATGGGGCTGAGTTTTCTAGTTCTGAAGCACCATCGGCCTGATCCGTTGGTACAACGGAATTTTCAGCATCGTCTTCAGGCTCATCAACGCGAACAGCAGTTACCAAGTTCTCATCAGCACCCAGTCGAATCAAAGTCACACCCTGTGTATTACGACCGGATACAGACACCTCAGCAACACGGGTACGTACCAGCGTACCCTTGTCGGTGATCAGCATCATCTCATCCAGATCACTGACCTGCATGGCGGAAACCAGCTGACCATTACGCTCGCTGGTCTGCATTGCAATCACACCCTGACCACCACGGTTACGAACCGGGAAAGCTTCCAGGCAAGTACGTTTACCGTAGCCGTTTTCAGAAGCGGTCAGAATATAGATCTGGTTGTCAGACGCTTCGCCGTTCTCTTCAGTAGAAACCGCTTCAGCTGTCACAGCATTATCTGGGTTTTCGTCGTCTTCCGCAGCCACTTCATTAGTCTGAGGGATGATCAGGGATATCACCTGAACATCGCCCTCTTCCGGCAGACGCATACCCCGAACACCACCGGCAGTACGCCCCATTGCCCGCACATTGGACTCATCAAAGCGAATCATCTTACCAGCACTGTTCAGCAACATAACATGATTACTGCCGTTGGTAATTGCAGCGCCAATCAGGCGGTCACCCTCTTTAATGTCCAGCGCGATTAGGCCACTGCTACGAGGGCGGGAGAACTGACTCAGAGCTGTTTTCTTAACCGTGCCTTTAGCGGTTGCCATAAAGACAAAGTGGTCATCAGGATAATCACGAACCGGCAGAATCGTGCTGATTTGCTCACCCTCTTCCAGCGGCAGCAGGTTCACCATAGGACGGCCTCGGGAACCACGACCAGCTTGAGGCAGCTCGTAAACTTTCAGCCAATACACTTTACCTTTGTTGCTAAAGAGCAAAATAGTATCGTGAGTGGAAGCAACCAGCAGGTGCTCAACAACATCTTCATCTTTAACCGATGTAGCGGATTTGCCACGACCACCGCGATGCTGAGCACGGTAATCACTTAACGGCTGAGACTTGGCGTAACCACTACGAGATATGGTCACGACCATATCTTCTTCGTTGATCAGATCTTCCATAGTCAGATCAAGGTGACTACTAATGATCTCGGTACGACGCTCTTCGCCGTACTGATCACGAATCGCTTCCAGCTCTTCACGAATCACCTGCAGCAGTTTTTCTGAGTCCGCCAGAATACCGGCTAACTCCGCTACCTTCTCCAGAATATCTTTATATTCCTTCAGCAGTTTCTCGTGCTCTAAGCCGGTCAGGCGATGCAGGCGAAGTTCCAGAATGGCTTGAGCCTGGGCAGGGGACAAGCGATATTCACCATTGTCTTCCTGCAGACCAAATTCAGCCTCCAGGTCATCAGGGCGGCAAGAGTCTGCGCCAGCACGCTCTAGCATGGCAATCACATTGCCCGGCACCCAGCTGCTATTGATCAGTTTCTCTTTCGCTTCTGCGGCAGAAGGTGACTGACGAATCAGTTCAATAACAGGGTCGATATTCGCCAGTGCAATAGCCAGACCTTCCAGGAGATGGCCTCGCTCACGGGCTTTACGCAGTTCAAAAACCGTACGGCGGGTTACAACTTCGCGCCGGTGACGCAGAAAAGCCTCTAAAAGCTCTTTCAGGTTCATCACCCGGGGCTGACTGTTCTCCAGTGCAACAATATTGATCCCGAAAACACTCTGCAACTGGGTCTGGGCGAACAGGTTGTTGATGACAACATCACCAGATTCACCCCGCTTCAGCTCGATCACTACTCGCAAGCCGTCTTTATCAGACTCGTCCCGCAGCTCAGAAATACCTTCGATTTTCTTCTCTTTTACCAGCTCAGCGATCTTTTCGATCACGCGGGCTTTATTCAGCTGATAAGGGATCTCAGTGATAATAATGGTTTCTTTATTGGCTTTATCATCACGTTCGATATGGTGGCGGGCACGGACATAGATACGACCCCGACCAGTACGGTATGCCTGCAGAATACCGGCACGGCCATTGATAATACCCTGTGTTGGAAAATCCGGCCCCGGAATATATTCCATCAGGTCATCAATGGTCAGCTCGCTATTATCCAGCAGAGCCAGACAGCCATTGACCACTTCCGTCAGGTTGTGCGGTGGAATATTGGTTGCCATACCCACAGCAATACCGGAAGAACCGTTTACCAGAAGATTCGGGACACGGGTGGGCAGTACTTCAGGAATCTGTTCTGTGCCATCGTAGTTATCAACGAAATCAACGGTCTCTTTATCCAGATCCGCCAGCATCTCATGGGAGATACGCGCCATACGTACCTCGGTATAACGCATTGCAGCCGCGTTATCACCATCGATGGAGCCAAAGTTACCCTGGCCATCCACCAGCATATGCCGCATGGAAAAAGGCTGTGCCATACGCACAATAGTGTCATAAACCGCACTGTCACCGTGTGGGTGATATTTACCGATTACGTCACCGACCACACGGGCCGATTTCTTATACGGTTTATTCCAGTCGTTACCAAGCTGCTGCATCGCAAACAGCACACGACGGTGTACCGGCTTAAGGCCATCGCGAACATCGGGAAGAGCACGACCTACAATTACGCTCATGGCGTAATCCAGATAGGACTGCTTCAGCTCGTCTTCGATGTTGACTGGCAGAATTTCTCTTGCAAATTCACCCATGAGTATCGGAATCCTTTATCGGCAACACTGCGTTGCAACCCAGTGCGCAACACTCTTATTCAAAATTCATCCGATTATACTCTTTATTACCCCCTTGCAGCAATTTGAGCGCTGACGCACTACATTTGTAAAAAGACCACAAATCAGTTTGTTAAGCCTTATCTGCCACTTCCTCCGGGTAGTTCCGGCTTTCGCAGAGACAAAAAAACAGCCTCTGCACATTACGTGACAGAAGCTGATTTTAAAATTCCTGGTGAATCACATACGATCAGAGCAGAAATTCTTTTTTATTCCGGGATACTCCCAAGGCATTCGAGATCCAAAGCACCTTTTCATGCACTTCCGTCTGCACAGAAAGAATCACCTCTTCCGCCTGCTGCGCCTGCTTTTCCATCTCTTCCATACTGGAGATAAAGACCTCAACCTGCTCGACCTGATTCCGGGCTACCTTTGCTCCCTGATGGGCAAAATTAGCCGCTTTGTCGGAGTGCGCCTGAACGGTACGGGACATATCCAGTAGCTCACTGGAAGCTTTCTTTTGCTCCTCAGCAGCGTCAGAGATATTCGTCATATTGTCTTTCAGGTTACCGGATGAGTTACGTAACTGCCCCAGAATGCCACCAATTTTGGTAACCGAGTTTTGCGTTTCCATGGAAAGGTTTCGTACTTCATCAGCCACCACGGCAAAACCGCGACCATGTTCACCTGCCCTTGCGGATTCAATCGCTGCATTCAGGGCCAACAGATTTGTCTGCTCAGAGATACCGGATATCACATCCAGAATACTGGTTACTTCGTCTACAGCAACAATAAGCTCATCCAGGGATTGATGACCACTGCTGAGTGTTGAAATTGCCTGCTCACTGGCCTGCTCCACATTACGGGCACTGATCTGACTTGTTTCCATAAAGCTTGCAGTTTCACGGGCAAAGCTTTCCACCTGTGTAGAGCTAATATCAACATCCTGTGCCAGGCGAGTCAGTTCGTCAGTAAAGCTATGGGACTTAGAAATATAATCCCGGGTTTCATTGGCTGTTTTACTGATGGTATCGATATCCGTCAACACAACCTCCAACGAGTCGGTAATCTGACTCAACTGCGCATGCTTTTCCTGCTGCTGATGCTGCATAGTTTCAATCATATGGTTAAAGTTCTGCGCGATCTGACCCGTTTCACTATCCGGGTTGTGAACCGTAATTTGTCGCATCTCACCGCTTTTTACCAATGAGCCGATACCATCAGAAAGCTCCCGCAGCGTTTTCAGTACAACACGATTCTGAAACAGGTGCAGAATAATAGCGACAAAGACAATCAGCCCCACATAAGCAATAAAAATCTGCTTAACCTGTCTCTCAAGCGTGTGGCGATAGGCAATCACATCTGCCTGCCCGGACAAAATTTGCGACTCAGCATCAGCAATTAACTGATTGACCGCAGCCCGGCTTTTCACCCCAGCTTCAATGTTACTCAGGGTATTATCCAGCTCTGTCGGATACCGGCGCACAAGCCCCTGCAGACCGCTGATCAACTCATCGCCAAGATCCACTTTCGCCGATTCGGACTCTGAGTCATCTCCCCAACCCATCAGGGCCTGCATCTCATCAACCTCCTCCTCGGCATAGACATCAAGGCGAGGCAGTGCATTCAGTTCCGCAGCATCGGCCTTCAACTGCGCAACTTGCTCCAAAAGAGATTCACGATAGCTGCTACTAGCCGTATCCATATACTGCTCTCGCAGATACTTTACCTGAACAAGGGACTGACTCACGTGGTGCAACAGTTTAAAATATCCGGCAGCTACGCGAGGGCTATCGGACTCACCTTCATCGGCATAGTCATAAATTACATCAGCGGCATCAGCAATCTCTTTCTCAGCCTGCAAAAGCAACCCTTTCTGATTACCCGCCAGTTTGCCAGCTCCCCGAAATTCACCGGTCACCCCTTCTTTCAGACGATTCAGGGAATCCGCAATATCTCTGGCAAGGGCCGGAGGCAAAAGCGCCAAACGTTCAGAGGTCAGTCGGTCAATTTCCTGCTCTGCCGCACTCAACTTTAAAGCATTGCCGGTTTGCAGGTATTCCTGAAGCGTACGCCTAAGGTCAAGAGCAACCTCTTCTTTCAACTCGTTATAGGATTGAGTTGCGGAGAAAGCACTGTCGAGACGCTTAAGCCCCCAAAACAGCGTTGCCGCCAAAGAAACAGCGATCAGAACCAGAACAACTGAGGTCGCTCGCGTAACTGTAGCAATTTTCATAGGATGTGTAGCCTTCATCTGCGCGGCTTTCAATTCCCGCCATTCAGTGCAGTAATTGGACGAATGTCCGCAATTAACTTTTTCGCAGCACACAATGCCAAAGCCAAATGACAGATTTCTTACATTTAAATGACAGTAATATTTCTGCAACACTTGGGGTTCGCCCAAGCCTCAGATCTACCTTGCTCCAGAGGTTTGACAGTTTTGTTACCGAATGTAAGAACAACTGTTTTCCCCGTATTATCTGGCTTAGCCGCGTCCTTTATTAGATAATGTCGCGCCCAGAATTGATGGAGTCCTGTCGCATGTGGTTTAAGAACCTTCAGCTTTTTCAGCTCAACAAAGATATCGAGCCGGATCTCAGCCAGCTTGAATCTCAGTTAGAAGCGTTCCGGTTTGAACCCTGCAAGAGTATCGAAACCTACCGGCTTGGCTGGACATTACCCGCTGCAACTGCAGGACAGCTACATCACGCCAGTGGCGGTGCTATTCTGCTTTGCTTACGCCGTCAGGAAAAAGTGATTCCGGCAGCCGTGGTTAATGAAACCCTTCAGGAAAAAGTGGAAGAACTTGAAGCCAAAGAGAACCGCCACGTTGGCAGAAAAGAAAAGCTCAGCATTAAAGAGGATATTCTTAGCGAGCTAACGCCCCGCGCTTTTGTTCGTTCAAGTTTTACCTGGGGTTATATTGCACCCAAGGACAACCTGGTGGTGATTGACGCCTCCAGCGCCAAGAAAGCCGATGAGTTTCTGGATCTGCTACGCCAGACATTGGGGTCACTGCCCGTGGTCCCTTTCAACACCGAACAAAGCCCCAGTATCGTGATGACCGAATGGCTGCAGGATGTCAGCAAACGCCCTCAAGGGCTGGAGCTGGATGGGCAATGCGAACTGCGCTCTGATCTGGAAGAGGGCAGCGTGATTCGATGCAAACAGCAGGAACTGGATGCAGAGGAAATTCTGGCCCACATAGAAACTGGAAAACAGGTGGTTAAGCTGGCGATTAACTGGCAGGAGAAAATCCAGTTTATCCTGCAGGATGATCTCATCATTAAACGCCTGCGTTTTGGTGATGAGCTATTGGATGAAGCTAAAGATAGCTACAGCGACGAAGACCCTATGACCCGGTTGGATACAGACTTTACACTGATGACCCTTGAGCTAAAGCGTTTTATTCCCACTCTGGCGGAATGGATGGGCGGTCAAAGCAATCTAGGATCCAACTAGCCACCACCCAACGAATAGCAACGCCTGCCCGGCAGATTGATAAACCAATGGACTCAGAGAAACAATGAACACACCGGAAAACGACAGCTTTAAAGAGATTCGTCCTTATTACGACCATGAAGTTAATGAGGTCGTTCAGGAGGTCATCAACAACCCTGAACTGATCAGCGCTATCTGTCAGTTCCGTTTTCCACAGCTGCATCAAAGCCTGGGCTTTCTTTTACGCCCTCTGATTCGCCGTAAACTGAAAAGCCAGTTTTCAGATATCAACCGCGTTGACCAGTTTCAGAGCCAGGTCGCCGGCTACATGAACCGAATGATCCGCAACTCTACCGACGGCTTTACCGTTTCCGGTCTCGAGCAACTGGATGCTTCCAAAGCTTATCTGTTTGTGGCCAACCACAGAGATATCGCCATGGATCCGGCATTTGTGAATTATGCTCTCTACCAGGCAAAGCGTGACACCGTGCGTATCGCCATCGGCGACAATCTACTGCAAAAACCTTATATCAGTGACCTGATGCGCCTGAACAAGAGCTTTATCGTTAAACGTTCTGCCAAGGGCGTGCGTGAAATGATGAAGGCACTGACCCAGCTATCCGGCTACATTAACTTCTCTATACTGGAAGAACAGCATTCCATCTGGATCGCTCAGAAAGAGGGGCGGGCTAAAGATGGTATCGACCGCACAGATCCCGCCATCGTTAAAATGTTTTACATGAGCCGTAAACAAAAAGGCTCTGGGCCAACCTTTTCTGAGGTGATTAATGAGTTGAATATCGTACCGGTCACCATCTCATACGAGTATGACCCCTGCGATGAGATGAAAGCACGGGAGCTCAACGCGTTAGCCACTGAAGGCAGTTATAATAAAGTGGAGTTTGAAGATATTGACAGCATTGTTAAAGGCATATCTGGTCATAAGGGGCGTGTGCATGTCCATTTTGATCAGCCATTATCTGATGAATTCACCAATGCTGATCAAGCCGCTTCCCAGATTGACCGCCAGATCTGGGACAACTATTGCTTCTATCCATCAAACTGGTTAGCTCTTGAAAAGCTGGGTGGTTATGAACATATCAGCGGCAAACCCATGATCACGCAACAGGAACGTAATCAGTTTGAACAACACTTAAAGGCAATTCCTGAAAAACTACACGACTATATTCTGAAAATGTATGCGAATCCTATTCTGAATAGTCGTGGCTTAATTAATACTTAACCTGCTCTTTCCATCGGGCTTCCGTATTAAGGTAGCCCGGTGGTAAACAACTACCCTTCATCCCAATTCCGCCTTAGTATTCTCTACTCTTTCTACAAACTCGCTAATATGCCTTACCACAGGAGTTGCTATGCGACAGGAATCGACTAAAGCCGCACATAAAGTCACCCTGATCGGAGCTGCTCTGGATGCAATTCTTGGCATCTCAAAAATTATTGTCGGCTGGGCCAGCAATTCTCATGCATTAATCGCCGATGGCATTCACTCGCTATCAGATCTACTGACCGACGCCATGGTGATGGTTGTCACCTACTACGGCCGTCAGAAGCCGGACAAAAATCACCCTTATGGCCATGCTCGTTTTGAAACCATGGGCACGCTGGTTCTTGGTAGCCTGCTGATCGCGGTAGCTGGAGCGATCTCTTACGACAGTTTTATTCGTCTGTGGCAAGCAGATAAGCTGGCAGCACCCAGCTGGCCGGCACTTATCGTAGCCGCCATATCTATTCTCGGTAAGGAATGGATTTTTCACTACACGATGCGGATCGCACGACAAATCAGATCGGATCTTCTGGTGGCCAACGCCTGGCACAGCCGCAGTGATGCCCTTTCATCTATCGTCGTCCTAATCGGTATCAGTGGCACCATGTTTGGTATCCAATGGCTGGACCAGGTCGCCGCCATGATTGTTGGCCTGATGGTCGCCCATATTGGCTGGAAGCTGATGTCAGGTAGCATTAAGGAACTGGTAGATACTGCTCTACCGGAAGAAGAAACACGTGATATGTTACGCCATGCAGAAAGTATTTGTTGCGTCAGGGCTATTCATAGCCTGCGTACCCGAAAAATGGGGGCAGACGTTTTTCTCGATATCCATATTGAAGTGAACCCAAGGATCAGTGTTTCTGAAGGTCATCAAATTGGTGTTCAGGTTTCTCAGCTGATCCGCGACCATCACCCAGAGGTGGCTGATATAACCTTTCATATTGACGCAGAAAATGACTCAAACGACGACTTACCGTCACTGGAAAAGTTACCACCGTTGAGAGATGACGTTGTCGAACAACTTCAATATGCATGGCGGGCACTACCTATTGAGTTCCAAAGCAACCAACTGGTACTGCATTATCTGAATAATCGTATCGATATCGACCTTTATCTTGCCGACAGCCTGCCTGTGACGCTGTCAGAAAGTATCCTTAAGCAGCACCTGAGTGATAAAGACTGGGTAGGGCAGCTAAGGGTCTGGCAACGAAATAATTAAGGATTATTCATTTAACGATCGGCAGCTCTAAGCCCATTGAAAAAAAACGTCTATTTAATCTGACGGGCAACTTATATAATTCTGTGCAAGGCGGCATTCAATCCAGAGCCAGTTCCGCCACATTCACAGTCATCCGTCACCACAGATCAGATTATAAGATTGCGAACGGCATCTAAGGAGCCTTATATGAGCAGCGCAAACGAAATGAACAAAACCCGCGTTATCAATGAACTACGCCAGTTTATTAAGAAACTTCTTCAGGACCCTGAAATTATTCCCGCGTCCCTTGAGGTTGCCCGTAAACACTCTGGCACTCAAAATGCAGCCACGGTTATCGCTAATGAGATTAGCAGCCTGACCAGCGTTAAGATTCCCGATGATCCGGAAGATTTCTCCGATGCAGATCGCCTGTATCTGGAAGTCTTAAAAGAAGTGATCGACGAAGAGCAAGCAATGTATTAGGCAGAAACAAGCCATACATTTGGCCAGAAGTGGCCGATATCTGTGCAACAACGCTCTTTGCAAATCCAAAAAACCGAAGTTCAAACCTTCGGTTTTTTTACGACCACCAACTGAGACTTAAACCAGATAGAACAGATTGTGGTGCACCCTGTTATATTTATGTTCCAGAGCCAGAACATGCTGAGTCTACGGTTGTCCATGTAATAACGCCACCAGTTGGCGTCGGTGTAATACAGTAGGAAGCTCCACCAAAATCTTCTGTAGCCGTTATGCTAATCACCCCATTTGTCACCGTTAAGGTAGCAACCGCATCGTTAGAATCAGCAGCTGTAATTTCGTCAGGAATATTTTCTTCGCCATTGTCACAATCATCAAAATCCCCTGTAATCTGAGCGCAAATTCCAATTGGAGTTTTGTAGGCATCTGCCGCTGAAAGTACCGCAACTCTGTTCGCTTTAACGACATAATCACCATACTGGGGTACAGCTACGGCTGCCAAAATACCAATAATGGCGACGACAATCAGTAGCTCTACCAAAGTAAAACCCTGTTCTGACTTATTGCTTGCTTTACTCATAAATTCCATTTCATTCGCCTCTGCATTAGTGAAACGCATCCTGAAAGTGATAACCTGACTCTACCCAAATGTCCACCAAACCGATACCACTGGCAACAAAACGATTAACAAGCAATTTAGGTAAGAGCTGACTTATAACAATAGGTAGTATTCTGAAAAAGTCTATTTTCCAATACCTGAACCCGGCAAACTAAAGGCAAGACGCCCACTCAACGGAGGAGAGCCCGGTGACCTTAGATGGAATAGCTAAAAGATTAATCATGGAAGGTGTCCTCAGCGAAAAAAAAGCTACGGCTATCGCAGAGCAGGCTAAGGAGCAGTGTACCTCTTTTCTTCAATATGCAGCCTCTGGTGATCAGGTTGCGCCAAAGGCATTAGCACTGGCAGCCGCTCAGGAGTTTGGCCTGCCATTTATGGATTTGTCTGCCTTTAATCCTGAACACTTTCCAAAAGACCTGGGAAGCGAGAAGCTGATCCGGCACCACATGGTACTGCCTCTGTATCGCCGTGGCAGCAAGCTTTTTCTGGCTATCGCAAACCCGTCACACTTAACGGCTGTGGATGAAATTCAATTTCAGACGGGGCTGAGTACCGAAGCGATTCTGGTACCCCATGATCAACTCTCAAAAGCAGTTAATACTTATCTGGAAGGCGGTGAAGTTGCCTTCGCCCAGTTGGAAAAAGAAACCATTGAAAATCTGGATACTTCCGCAGAACAGAGCAGTTTATCAAATGAGGCTTACTCCAGTAGTTTTGATGATGCCCCTATCGTTAAGTTTGTCGATAAAGTGCTACAGAATGCGATCAGGATGGGGTCCTCAGATATTCACCTGGAACCCTATGAGCACAGCTTCCGCATCCGCTACCGTACCGACGGTATTCTACATGAAGTACTGAGCCCACCATTCAGCCTCAGACACCGCATTACCAGTCGTATAAAGGTTATGGCACAGTTAGATATATCGGAGCGCCGCATCCCCCAGGATGGCAGTATTAAATTAAAAGCATCCAAAACACTCACCATCGATTTTCGTGTTAATACTTTGCCAACACTTTGGGGAGAGAAAATTGTACTCAGGGTATTGGACTCAGGTGCAACCCGAATGAGCATTGATGAACTGGGTTTATCGGAAATCCAGAAAAAGATCTACAAAAACGCACTCGCTAAGCCTCAGGGTATGATTCTGGTTACCGGCCCAACCGGCAGCGGTAAAACGGTAACGCTCTATACAGGACTGAACATTCTGAATACCCCGGAGCGCAATATATCCACAGTGGAAGACCCTGTGGAGATCAATATGGATGGCATCAATCAGGTTAATGTTAACACTAAGATAGGTCTCGACTTTGCAGCCACTCTTCGGGCCTTTCTCCGACAGGACCCGGATATTGTCATGATTGGAGAGATCCGCGATCTCGAAACTGCAGAAATAGCGATTAAAGCAGCACAGACTGGCCACCTGGTTCTGTCTACACTACATACGAACAGCGCTTCAGAAACCCTGACACGCCTGAACAATATGGGAATACCGTCCTTTAATATTGCAACATCTGTCAGTCTGATCATTGCACAAAGGCTGGCCCGAAAACTGTGCAGTAACTGCAAAGCCTTCACCGAAATCCCGGAAAAAACTCTCGTAGAAGCAGGATTCAGCCGCTCTGAAGTAACATCTCTGAAACTGTATGAACCTATAGGATGCGAAAAATGTAACAACGGCTATAAGGGACGCGTCGGTATTTATGAGCTGCTACCAGTAACTTATGATATTTCCCAAATGATTCTGAATAATGCAAATGCGATAGAAATAGCTCAACAGGCAGCGAAGGAAGGTTTTCCGGGCCTGAAAGCATCAGCACTGGATAAAGTGCGTTCAGGTGTAACTACTCTGGCGGAAATACACAGGGTGATCCAGCATTGACTCAGAAGGAACCTGAGGATAAGACACGATGATAAAACCAGAAAAACAAAAACAGCCATATTCAGTGTTCAGCTGGCACGGTGTTGACCAGTCTGGCAATAAAACCCATGGTGAGCTTCAGGCATTAAGCCTGAACAGAGCAAAGATCTATCTGCGTAAACAGGGCATTACGCCAAAGAGTATCCGCAAAAAAAAACCAGCCCGCTTTGGCATCGGCAAGCAAAAAATAACGCAACGGGACACAACACTTTTTACCCGCCAGCTTGCCACTATGCTTCGGGCTGGCGTTCCCCTGATACAGTCTCTTAATGTGATCGCAGAAGGTCTTGAAAATGCGGCTATGCAGACAGTTATACTGAGCGTCCGAAATGAAGTCACTGATGGGAATATGCTTAGCATGGGGCTACGAAAGCACCCCAAGGTTTTTGATAGGCTTTTCTGCAACCTCGTCGAGGCTGGCGAACAATCAGGCTCACTGGATACAATGCTGGATCGGCTGGCCATATATAAAGAGAAGACCGATCGCATCAGAACTAAAATCCAAAAAGCGCTCTATTATCCGGCCGCAGTCGTCGCTATCGGCGTCGTTGTCATGCTGATTTTGCTGCTTAAAGTTATTCCTCAATTTGAATCGTTATTTAACAGCTTTAACGCAGAACTTCCGGCAATAACCAGAGCTGTACTTGAGCTTTCTGAATGGGTTCAACAAGGTTGGTGGCTAATCTTGAGTCTTCTCACTATGACTCCTCTGATTTTTATTCGAAGCTACAAGTCTTCAAAGACTTTCGCTTACCGTATTAACGCTCTGATGCTTAAATTACCGGTTATTGGCCCCATTCTACGTAAATCATCCATCGCAAGGTTCTCCCGAACGCTCTCAACCTCATTTGCATCAGGAGTTCCTTTGATAGAGTCTATGGCATCGGCAGCTGGAGCTGCCGGTAACAGGGTTTTTGCCAAAGCCATTATTCAGGCTAGGGATAATATTTCAGTGGGTCAGCAATTAAATTTCGCCTTAAAAAGCACGCATGCCTTCCCTGTAATGGTGATACAGCTGGTTTCGATTGGAGAAGAGTCAGGGTCATTGGATAGCATGCTGAATAAAGTTGCAGATTTCTATGAAGAGGAAGTTGATGATGCTGTGGAAAGTATGACAACCCTGCTAGAGCCCATCGTCGTGGCTGTGCTTGGTATTATGGTAGGAGGACTGGTTCTTGCCATGTATTTACCTATTTTCAAAATGGGCAGTCTTTTCTGATGAACGAACTGATCTACCTTCTGAATAAAGAGCCAATAGCGACCACCATATTAGTGACTTTGATCGGCCTACTACTGGGAAGTTTTCTTAATGTCATTATTTACCGTTTACCTCTGATGATGCACAGGGAGTTTATGGAACAGTGCCGGCCAGCAAGCCTCTCCCCTAACAACCAAACGGAGCAGAATAGCCAACCGTTTAACCTCGCATGGCCCGGCTCCCACTGCCCTGCTTGTCAGGCCCCGGTAAAGGCATGGCAAAACATACCTGTTATTAGCTACCTGGTATTAAAAGGCCGCTGCAACAACTGTAAAAGCACTATCTCGTTTCAGTACCCGTTTGTTGAGATAACATCTGGTTTTTTTGCTGTTATCAGCTGGCAGTTATTTGGCTTATCACCAGAAGGTATCACTTTCTTTATCGTCAGCCTGTTACTCCTAGCACTCAGCATTATCGACTTTAAAACCTTCCTTCTACCTGATCGACTGACCTTGCCTTTACTTTGGGGTGGCTTGCTGTATCAGAGTATTTATCGACCTGCTTTTCTGAATGAAGCCCTTTGGGGAGCAGCATTAGGCTATCTGATACTCTGGAGCATTTATTGGCTGTTCAAATTGGCCACAGGGAAGGAGGGTATGGGTTACGGGGACTTCAAACTGCTGGCCGCACTGGGTGCATGGCTGGGAGCCAGTCTTTTGCCAGCCTTGCTTATTATGAGTGCTCTTACAGGGCTCATCATAGGGCTCGCCTACAAGGCAAAGCACCGCGGACACCAGGAAGGAGTTCCATTTGGGCCCGCTTTAGCTTTTTCAGGCTGGCTCTGCCTCGCATTTCCTGATACCGTGCGCGCCATTATGGCTAAGCTATTTCTTTAAGGTTTGAAAAGATCCCATGAATACAACCAGATTAGTCATTGGTCTGACCGGAGGTATCGGCTCCGGAAAAACGGCGGCGTCAGATTACTTTGCCACACTAAATATCTGTATTGTTGATGCAGATATAGAAGCTAGGGCCGTTGTTAAGCCTGGCACAGATACACTGGCTAAAATATCAGAACATTTTGGCCCCGGGTCTCTGAATCCAGATGGTTCCCTAAACCGCTCATGGCTCAGAGAGAGAATATTCCAGCACCCTGAAGAACGACGCTGGCTGGAATCAGTAACCCACCCGGCCATACGTCAGCGTATCATCAACAAGCTGGCGGACTCAGACTCCCCTTACAGTATCTTAGTTTCACCTCTTTTGTTTGAAAGCAGGCAAAACCAGCTGACGGACAGAGTGCTCTTAATCGATGTGCCGGAAGCTCTTCAGATGGAACGCACAATAATCAGGGACCAGAGCAATAGTGAGGGCGTTAAGGCTATTCTCAAGGCTCAGATGACTCGGGATGAACGCCGGAAGAAAGCGGATGATATTATTGTCAATGACCGGGATCTGGCTTATCTGCAATCTGAGTGCCTGAAGGCCCACCAGCACTATCTGAAACTGGCAAAGCAGCATGCCAAAACACAAGTCTGACGAATAAAGCCAGGCACTGTTAAATCAAATGACCTTTTGTTAACCGGATGTGAAGATGTCTAAAAAACCACTGACCGTAAAGTGCCCAACGTGTAAAACAGATGTTGTCTGGAGTGAAGCGAGTACACACCGACCTTTTTGCAGTGATCGTTGTCGCCTGATTGATCTGGGGGAATGGGCCAGTGAAAATCATAAAATTGCGGGTGAGAGCGCTTTTGATGAGGCCAGTAGTGATTTAATGGATATGTACCCTAAAGACTAAACTGCAACAATCGAGTCCTGAGTCCCCCAATGCGTAACGTACACTCATTGGGGCACTACATCATTCATTGGGGCACTACATCATTTGGCCAAGGGAAGATCAGGACCACGCTTAAGACAGCGGATAAGCCATCAAAAATCAGACGACTTCTTGGGGCCAAAAAGCCCGAATACCCGCAACTCCTTGCCCTCCTAAACCCCGCGCCCGACGAATATCCGAACGGCCAAGGCCTCCCAAGGCATAAACAGGTATAGGAATAGGTTCAATAGCATTATGAAACGCCTGCCAGCCCAAAGGCTCGACACCCGGGTGGCTTTCCGTTTCCAGCACAGGGCTGTACGTAACCATATCAGCATTCAAAACCTGAGCCATCTGAAGCTGCGTAGGATTATGGCAGGCACAGGATAACCATTTACTCGCAGGAATCGGACGACTCGCATAGTGAGACAGCCGTTCAGTAGTGAGGTGAATACCGTCAGCATCAACCCTGTCAAGTATCGACGGCTCGGCATTCAAAATCAGCAAAGCACCAGCTTTCCGCGTCAACTCCAGGGCAGCATTAGCACGTTTAACAAATTCGTCTTCAGAGAGGTCATGGGCACGTAGCTGAACAAGTTCAATATCCGTATTAAGTGCTATATGAAGCTTCTGCAACCACTGCTCTTCATTCTCAGCATCACCTGTGACCATATAGTGGTCTGGCAGGCGCAATGCTTTCAGAATCGGCTTATTGGCTTCAGGAAAACTGTATTGGGACAGATCTTCTTCTTTAACCCAACGAACCGCCTGCCCTTCACGTCCATACGCCTCACCAGAAAAAGCACTGACCTGCCAGACATCTAACAGAACGGCGCGCTCCGGATAACGGTGATGAATACGGATCAGGGGAGAAGCAGATTCAACATGAATACCCACCTCTTCACATAACTCTCGATCTAATGCCTGACGACCTGTTTCATAGGGAGCCAGCTTACCACCGGGAAACTCCCAGAGTCCTCCCTGATCAACTGTAGCAGGACGGCGGGCAATCAAAATTTCCCCTTTATCATTACGCACAACAGCAGCAGCAACATGAAGATGCTTGGGCATAGGGCACCTGTACTTCTTAGTATCAAAAACAAAAAAAGCAGGATACCGATCAATGACAAGCGACAATGATCATTGTCACATCAATCTGCATCCTACCCTCTGGAGTCTACTCAATCATTTTCAGTCGGAGAACAGATACAGCTTCTAACTACGATAGTCAGCATTAATGCTGACATAATCGTGAGACAGATCTGTTGTCCAAACTGTTTCGGCTGATTCACCACGAGCCAAATCGATTCGAATAGAGATATTTTCCTGGGCCATAACAGCGGAACCGGCTTCTTCCGTATAAGTAGCACAGCGGCCACCCATCTCAACGATTTGAACATCGCTCAGCCAGATATTGATATTATCAACATCCAGCTGCTTCACATCAGCACGTCCCACGGCGGCAAGAATCCGTCCCCAGTTAGCATCACTGGCAAAAAGTGCCGTTTTAACCAGAGGTGAATGGGCGACCGTAAAGGCAACTTCAAGAGCTTCTTCACTATTGCCTGCATGGGTGACAGAGATCTCAACAAATTTCGTGGCACCTTCACCATCTTTCACAATAGCGTGAGCCAAGGGCTGGGCAACACTATCCAGCGCTTGCTGGAAAGCTTCAACAGCAGCAGTATCATCAGCTGTAATGACAGCAGATCGTCCGGTAGCAACCAGCATGCAGGCATCATTCGTTGATGTATCACTATCAATCGTGATGCGGTTAAACGAACGATTGGTTGTTGTGGTAAGCATCTGTTGCAGCAATGCCTGATCAATTTTTGCATCTGTTGCAATATAGCCCAACATGGTTGCCATATTGGGTTTAATCATACCGGAGCCTTTGGAAATACCACTGATATGGACGGTTTCCCCATTAATCTCCACAGTTGCAACAGCACCTTTAGGACGGGTGTCTGTCGTCAGAATACCCTCTGCTGCAGAAGCCCAGTTATTCTCTGACAAGTCAGCTACAGCATCTGCCAGAACCGCTTCTATTTTATCAACCGGTAGCGGCTCACCGATCACACCTGTTGAGAAAGGTAGTACTTCATAATCAGCAACACCGGTTTTGTCCGCAAGTGAAGCGCAGCAACGAGCCGCAGCAGCAACACCGTCAGAGCCAGTACCTGCATTGGCATTACCGGTATTTACCAGAAAATAGCGTGGCGATGCTTTTTCCAGATGTTTTTTTGCCACCTGTACAGGGGCAGCACAAAAAGCATTCTTAGTAAACACGCTGGCAACAGTTGCATCTGCCGGGCACTCAATAACAACAACATCTTTACGTCCCGGCTTTTTGATTCCTGCACAAGCAACACCTAAACGCACACCTGAGATGGTATTAAATACAGGTAACTCCGATAGGCCAACGGCCATGACCACACTCCTCAATATCTGATGACAGTTTTCGCTTAACTCAGTTTACCGTGACATTGCTTATATTTTTTACCGGAGCCACACGGACAAGGCTCATTACGACCAACTTTCCGGCCATCACGCACAAAGGGCTGGGCTCCATTCTCATCCTGAGGCATATCTTCCTGCTCAGCACCCATAGCATTCGTTTCTGCATGCTGATACTGATAGGCCTGCTCTTCCTGTGCTTCCCGGCGGCGGCGCTCCATCTCTTCAACATCAGCTTCCTGCTGTACCTGAACATGGCTCAAAATACGAATTGCATCATGCTTGATATTGCCCAGCATCTCTTGGAATAACTCAAAGGATTCACGCTTATACTCCTGCTTAGGGTTTTTCTGCGCGTAACCCCGCAGGTGAATCCCCTGACGAAGATGGTCCATGGCCGCAAGGTGCTCTTTCCAGCGAGTATCCAATACCTGAAGAAGCACTTGTTTTTCAAACTGACGAATCGTGCCTTCACCGACATGGGCTTCTTTGTCACGATAAAGCTGCGATAATTCCGCAAGAATTTTTTCGCGCAGACTATCCTCGAACAGTTGCTGATCATCATCCAGCCACTGCTGAATTGGCAGGCGCAGCGCAAACTCAGCCTCAAGGTGTGCTTCCAAGCCTGCAACATCCCACTGCTCCGGCATACTTTGCGGCGGGATAAAGGTGCTGATGGCATCATTTACAACATCACTGCGAATTGAGTCGATAATCTCAGCAATCGACTCACTCTTCAGAACATCTTCTCGCTGCTGATAAACAACGGAACGCTGGTCGTTGGCAACATCATCATATTCTAACAGCTGCTTACGGATATCGAAGTTGCGCCCTTCAACTTTACGTTGCGCTTTCTCGATCGCATTGGTCACCATACGGTGTTCAATGGCTTCACCATTTTCCATTCCCAGCGCCTGCATAAAGCCACGCACACGCTCAGACGCGAACAAGCGCATCAGGTCATCTTCTAAAGACAAAAAGAAGCGGGTAGAACCAGGGTCACCCTGACGGCCTGAACGACCTCGGAGCTGGTTATCAATACGACGTGATTCGTGGCGTTCAGAGCCGATCACATGCAGACCACCAGCATCTAAAACAGCATCGTGGCGTATCTTCCACTCCGCCTTAATTTTATCAATCTGTTCCTGATCAGGGGATTCCAGCTGTTCAATTTCATTTTCCCAGCTGCCACCTAAAACAATATCGGTACCACGACCTGCCATATTTGTGGCAATTGTTACAGCACCTGGACGACCAGCCTGTGCAATAATATGAGCTTCTTTATCGTGCTGCTTGGCATTCAGAACATTATGCTTAACATCAGCCTTAGTCAGAAGGCGACTCAGATACTCAGACGCCTCAATAGAAGCAGTACCAACCAAGACCGGGCGCTGGTGCTCCACCTCATATTTAACGTCTTTAATAATGGCATTGAACTTATCCTCCATCGTCAAGAAAATAAGGTCATTCAGGTCTTTCCTCTGAACCGTTTTATTCGGAGGGATAACCACCACATCAAGACTGTAAATCTGATGAAACTCAAAAGCTTCAGTATCTGCGGTTCCCGTCATGCCTGAAAGTTTTTCATACAAGCGGAAATAGTTCTGGAAAGTCGTTGAAGCCAGGGTCTGGCTTTCGTTCTGAATCGTAACACCTTCACGGGCTTCAACAGCCTGGTGCAAGCCTTCAGACCAGCGACGACCGGGCATGGTGCGCCCTGTATGTTCGTCAACAATAACGATTTCGTTATCCTGCACAATATAATGCACATCACGCTGGAATAGATTATGAGCACGCAGTCCAGCATTAATATGATGCAGTAAACCCAGGTTTGCTGGCGCATAAAGGCTTTCACCTTCAGGCAGTAAGCCCTTCTCAATCAGCAGATTCTCAACAAACTGGTGACCGTCTTCTGTTAACTCTACCGTGCGGTGCTTTTCATCTTTAGTGAAATGGCCTTCACCATCCTCTTCAACGCACTCCTGAAGCTTAGGAATCAGTGCATTGATCGTGCGATACATCTCTGAGCTATCTTCAACAGCACCAGAGATAATCAGTGGTGTACGAGCTTCATCAATCAGAATCGAATCAACTTCATCCACAACTGCAAAATGAAGATCGCGCTGAACACGGTCTTCAAGGCTGAATGCCATGTTGTCACGAAGGTAGTCGAAGCCAAATTCGTTGTTGGTGCCGTAGGTAATATCGCAGGCGTAGGCTTCACGTTTCTGTTCAGAGTTCATACCAGGAACGGAAACACCAACTGTCAGCCCCAGAAATTCATAAAGTGGACGCATCCATTCGGCGTCACGACGTGCTAAGTAATCATTTACGGTTACAACATGCACACCTTTAGAGGGCAATGCATTCAGATATACCGCAAGAGTCGCCACCAATGTTTTACCTTCACCGGTGCGCATTTCAGCAATTTTACCGCTATTAAGAGCCATGCCACCAATAAGCTGCATATCAAAGTGGCGCATACCCATCACACGGGCACTGGCTTCACGACATACGGCAAATGCTTCCGGGAGCAGGGTGTCTAGAACTTCACCTTTTTCCAGGCGCTCCCGGAAATCTACAGTTTTGGCCTGCAGCTGTTCATCAGATAGAGACTTTATTTGATCTTCCAGACCGTTAATTGTGTTAACCGTCTTTCTCAACCGCTTCAGTTCACGGTCATTTTTACTACCAATAATTTTTTTTAAAAGAGATGCAACCATGTTATTTCTTCAGCTATGAGGACGCATAAGAGCGTTAAGGCACGGAAAAATAAAAAAATTCTGCCCGCATAGTAACATGTACTTATGCGGGCAGAAATGATTCAAACTGGGTTTATCGGCTTGCGCGATAAATAAACTTGGCGGGGTCCATAGAGCGCCCCCTATGCCTCACTTCGTAATGGACATGGGGACCAGTGGATCGACCACTACTCCCCATCAAAGAGAGCACCTGCCCTTTACTCACAATATCACCCGGCTTAACCAAGGCCTTTTTATTATGAGCATAACGAGTGGTATAGCCATCACCATGATCCACTTCAACCAATAAACCATAACCGTATCGAGGGCCTGCCCAAGTAACAACACCTGCCGCTACAGCAATTACATCCGAGCCATCTTTACCTGCAAAATCAACACCTTCATGCCATGCAATACGACCAGTAAATGGGTCGGTGCGCTTACCGTACTTTGATGATAACCAGCCCTTCTTAATTGGGCGGCCTGCAATAAAAACATCATCCTGAATTTTACGACTGCCCAATAATGACTCAATAACCTGGAGCTGTTGCTCGCGATCATCAATGGTTCTGGCAAGATCATCAATCGTCGAAACAAAATCATCAACTTCAACGCTCACTCCCATCTCCATCGCTTCAGGGCCACCAACGGGAGGTGTGCGGTCAAAATCAAACTCACCCTCTTCGAGATCAGCGATATGAGTCAAGCGTTTGCCCAAAGCATCCAGTCGTACGAGACGCGCCTGTAACTCAGCAATACGAACGGTTAACGCATCCAACTGCTCCTGGGAATTACGGCGAAGTACATCAATATCTTCTTTTTGTTTCCGAATATCCTGCAACCATTCCTGAGCTGACTCTTCTGTCAACAAAGGAGATTCATTATTCAGCGCCATATAAAGGCCAACACTGCCAACAGACAGAGGAGCAAAAATGAATACCGTCAAAAGAACACCTAACATCCAACTTGGGATGTGTAGGTTTTTCGACGCTGAATGGCTATCATTGAAAATTACGATATTCATTAAACAAACCTTTTGCTATTTCCGTATACAAAATACTTTTTACCCGACCTATTATTACAGGCACAGTATATGCGATCACACCGCTCGACAAAACGCCTTAATGAGATTATTAACAAAGAAAACACCTTACTCTCCAAGCTGTTTCACAAAGCAGAGGTTCTGCAACAGTTAGATACAGAGATATCATCAATATTGCCATCTGCAATGAATGGCAAAGCTAAAGTAGCAAATATCAGCCGAAGCGAAATCATTATACACATATCCTCTGCAGCACTGTTGACCCGACTCAGGCTACAGCAAAGATTAATAGTGCAGAAAATAAATCAACGTTACTCTTGGGCAAAAATAGAGAAAGTAACCATCAAAGTTCGCCCCGATAGCATTAAAAAAACGGCCCCTCCTATCGAAAAGCCTCACCGCTCGGAGAAAATAGCAGCCGATGTCACCTTCGCGGCAGAAAAATGCAGTGACCCAGAGCTACAAAAAAGCCTATCAAGGCTGGCAAGACATATACGTCAACCCGATTAATCCGTAACAGGTAAATCGCAGGTATAAAAAAACCTCCCAGCCGGGAGGTTTTTAAAAAATCCAGAAACGCATTATCCCGCTGCTGCAGGCTTCATGTATGAAATCGGAGATGCCTCGGCCTCATCAAAGGTGATCACATCATAGCAATCTTCATGCTGTAGCAGCTCACGTAGCAACTTATTATTTAGTCCGTGACCCGACTTAACACCTTTAAACTCTCCAACCAAACCATAGCCCAGCAAGTAGAGATCACCGATAGCATCAAGTACTTTATGGCGAACAAACTCATCTTCATACCGTAAGCCATCTTCATTGAGGATACTATACTCATCAACAACAATAGCATTATCCATGCTGCCACCAAGGGCTAAATTCTTGGAACGAAGGAATTCGATATCCTGCATAAAGCCGAAAGTACGCGCCCGACTGACCTCTTTAACAAAAGAAGTGCTTGAAAAATCAATAGAGATTTTCTGACGCTGGGATGCAAAAACAGGATGATCAAAGTCGATAGCAAAAGAAACCTTAAAACCATCGTAAGGTAAGAAGGATGCACTCTTATCACCCTCTTCAACAACAATAGACTTATTGATGCGGATAAATTTCTTAGCAGCCTCTTGCTCCTGAATTCCTGCAGACTGAACCAAAAAGACAAAAGGACCCGAACTACCATCCATAATAGGAACTTCAGGTGCACTTACTTCAACGTACAGGTTATCAATACCCAAACCAGCCAAAGCGGATAACAAATGCTCTACAGTACCAACCTTAACATCACCCTGAGAAATTGTCGTGGACATGGTTGTCTCACTGACATTAGTCGCAGTAGCCTTTATTTCGACTACCGGATCAAGATCAGTACGTCGAAAAACGATACCGGTATCGACAGCAGCCGGACGCAGGGTTAAGTACACTTTCTCACCGGAGTGAAGACCAACACCTGTTGCTCGAATTGTATTCTTGAGAGTCCGCTGTTTTATCATGACTATATCTTTTATCTTTTGGGTAGGAATGAACCATATCTTAACAGATACGCAGTAAAAGCCACTACCGAGTTTATTGCATTTTTGCAGATGTTTCGTTTGCGATTAATTAAAATTATGACTTACTCTTAATTAATCAGCCTGACGACGTAAAAAAGCCGGAATATCCAGATAATCCATATCTGATTTATTCTCAGCTTGCTTTTTAACCGCAGCAGCATCTTGTTCTTTACGATTAATCGCGGGCTGCCTGTCAAGTTTTGTATAGTCAACCGGAACTGAAGATGTTTGCGGCTTAGTAGCAGCGGTGGTGGTGGCAACAGGCTTAGGAGCCTGGGTAGCCCGATCCTGCTCAAGCCCAGCAGCGACAACAGTCACCTTAACCTCATCATTGCTGTCCATTTCAGGATCAATGGAAGTACCAATAACAACAGTCGAGTGCTCCGAAGAAAACTCGTCCAGCAAATCACCCACAGCGGTAAACTCGCCAATTGAGAAATCAGACCCAGCGGAGATATTCACCAAAATACCGCGAGCATCCCGCAAGTCAATATCTTCCAGCAGAGGACTCCGAATCGCTTTCTCAGTTGCCTCAATTGCTCTATTTTCACCACTGGAAGTACCTGTACCCATCATTGCCATGCCTTTTTCTGACATCACCGTACGCACGTCAGCAAAATCGACATTGATCATGCCTGGACGGGTAATCAGATCTGCAATCCCCTGCACTGCACCAAGAAGTACATTATTAGCTTCACCAAAAGCCTGTAACAGACTGGTGTTTTTACCCAGTGCTGTCAGAAGCTTCTCATTTGGGATTGTAATCAGAGAGTCCACATGTTCAGAAAGCGCTTGAATTCCCTGGTCGGCAATAGCCATACGCTTACGGCCTTCGAAAGGAAAGGGTTTTGTTACAACGGCTACCGTCAGAATACCCAACTCACGGGCAACCTCGGCAATGACCGGAGCACCGCCTGTACCTGTGCCACCGCCCATTCCTGCGGCAATAAACACCATATCTGAGCCATTCAAAAGCTCCGCGATGCGTTCACGGTCTTCAAGAGCAGCCTGACGACCAACTTCTGGGTTAGCTCCGGCACCCAAACCTTTTGTCAATTCACTGCCCAGCTGAAGAATGCTTTTTGCTTCAACTTTTTTCAATGCCTGTGCATCGGTATTGGCAACAATAAAGTCAACACCTTCGACGTTGTGACGAAGCATATGGGTAACAGCATTACCACCACCACCACCGACACCAACAACTTTGATGACAGCATTGGCGTTTGCTGCATTATCTAAAATCTCAAACATGTTTCAGTCTCCTCAAACGCACTTAACGCAGCTCAATCAGAAGTTACCCTTGAACCAGCCTCTGACCTTCTCAACGATGCTCATATCATCAGCCTGCCCGGGGGATTGTTCTTCTATATAGGCTGCACGAGAGTTTGATGTCGCTCCCGTATTTTCCAGCCCATAGACTAACAACCCGACACCCGTCGAATAAATGGGGTTTCCGACAACATCGGATAACCCTTTGATGTTACTTGGCGACGCAATCCTGACTTGCATATGAAAAATTTCCTCAGCAAGCTGAACAACACCTTCCATTTTTGAAGTTCCGCCGGTCAGCACGATTCCCGCAGGTATCAGGTCTTCGAAGCCACTTCGACGTATCTCGTCAAGAACCAGTGTAAAAAGCTCTTCATAACGAGGCTCAACAACCTCCGCTAATCGCTGTCGCGACAGTTCCTGCGGAGGGCGTTCTCCTACACTAGGCACCTGGAATACATGCTCTTCACTCGCCAGCTGCGTTAATGCACATGCATATTTTATTTTAATCTCTTCCGCGTTCTGTGTCGGGGTACGCAATGCCATCGCAATATCATTGGTAACCTGATCACCGGCAATCGGAATAACAGAAGTGTGCTTAATAGCACCTTCTGTAAATATAGCTATATCTGTCGTACCACCGCCAATATCAACCAGGCAAACACCTAGCTCACGCTCATCTTCATTCAGTACAGCATAGCTGGAGGCCAACTGCTCAAGAATGACGCCATCCACCTCAAGACCACAACGACCAACACACTTCACAATATTCTGAATCGCATTAACGGCCGCTGTTACTAAGTGAACCTGAACTTTAATCTCACGGCCAGACATACCAAGAGGCTCTTTGATGCCTTCATGGAGGTCAATTGTATATTCCTGGGGAATAACGTGGATGATCTCCTGGTCTGTGGTAATGCGTGATGTTGCTTTCTCCCGGGCAGAGCTGACAACCCGATCAATATCATCCTCGGTTACCTCCCTGTTTGAGGTAGTCGCCACACCATCAGAGTTCATACTACGTATATGGCTACCTGCAATACCGACATAGACAGAGTGGATATTACAGCCAGCCATCAGTTCAGCTTCTTCGATTGCACGCTGAATAGAAAGGACAGTGGACTCGATGTTGATAACAACACCTTTTTTCAGCCCCCGGGAAGGATGCGACCCTATACCTACAATCTCTACTTCACCATCTGCTGTCCGGTGACCAACGATGGCAACAATTTTTGATGTTCCGATATCGAGCCCGACAACCATATTGTTGTTCGTCATATTTGCAGCCATAAGCCGGGCATTCTCCTCAACGCGTCAACGTAAACCGTAAAATACAAACTAAAAAATCTAAGGCTCTGCCCTAGATTATAAATTCTATTGCACCCATTCAACAGAAAAACCGTTCGGGTAACGAAGATCAATCAGTCTGACATCGCTCCAACGGTCTTTGAGACTTGAGTACACCGCCCCAATTCTGCCAATACGCTCAGTCGTTTGCTCTTTACCAACTAACAACCACGGGCCGTCCTCAAGATAAACAGACCAAGCCCCGTGCTTAGCGACAGAAACAACATCGATACTGAGCCCAATAGGTTTAACACGTGCAGACAAAGCGCGGTAAAAATCCCAAACTCTCTTGCCGGCCCCTTTGGGGCCTGCAAGTTTTGGCAGTGCTTCACGATCAACGCGATCCACAGGAAAAAAGGCAACTAGATTAGAGTCAAGAAAGCCATTTTGCAACCAATTTGCAACAGGTTTTTTTTCTGTGACAGCAACTTCAATTTGCTCCGGCCAAACCCGGCTGACCTGAGCTTTAGCAACCCATGGCAAACTTTCGACACCTTCTTTTACTTCATTAAGGTCTGATGCCAAAAAACCAACAGATAAAGTCTCAGCTAAAACATATTGCAGTCGCTTTTTATCCACATGCTCGATAGAACCAACGATCCGAACACCGTCAACCGGCCAATAAAGTAAAGGCCGCACTCCTTTGAGTGCCGCCACAAGTAAAACAAAAACTCCAGTTAATACAAGAGGGTTTAACCAATTGATACGCCCCGGTAAACTAAACACACAACCTCCACCCGAAAAACCGAGTCTGTTTAAAAGCCATAACGTTGCTTCGCAGCCTGAATTATTGCCAATACCAGCTCAGGAAAGCTGTACCCTTTTGCCTGAGCAGCCATGGGTACAAGGCTATGATCTGTCATTCCAGGTAACGTATTAACCTCTAATAATTGAGGTTCACCTTTTTCATTCAGCATCAGATCAACCCGCCCCCAATCCTGGCACCCTACAGCATTGAAGGCTCTGAGTGAAAGGGCCTGAAGCTGCCGCTCTTCTTCCAGAGAAAGACCGCAGGGCAGAAGATAGCGGGTATCGTTCACCAGATACTTGGCTTCATAATCATAAAACTGGTGATTGGTTTCTAATCCTATCACCGGCAAGGCTTCTCCATTAAGAATGGACACAGTAAATTCTTTACCTGTTACCCATTGCTCAACAAAAACACAACTATCAAGATCAGCAGCTTTAGCGACAGCATCCTGCAGCTGATCCAGGCGGTCCACTTTAGACATGCCGATACTGGAACCTTCGTGAACCGGCTTAACCATAAGAGGTATACCATCCAGCTTACGCCAAACCGCCTCCAGATCCGTAGACGCATCAACCCAACAATATCCCGGTGTTGGTAAGCCAAGTGTCTGCCAAACCTGCTTGGTCTTCAGCTTGTCCATTGCAAGAGCAGAACCCAAAACACCGCTGCCGGTATACGGGATTTCCAAACACTCAAGTAGTCCTTGTATCGTGCCATCTTCACCTCCTCGTCCATGTAGAGCAAGGAATGCGACATCAAAATCGGCCTGCTGTAATAAGGGTAACCAATCACCAGTATTATTAATATCAATACCGATAACATCAATCTCTGTCGTTTTCAGCGCCGCAATCACAGCCTGGCCACTTTTCAGGGATACATCACGCTCAGCTGAAGTTCCGCCATACAAAACGGCCACACGAAGAGGTGACTCCGGGTTTAGAAACTCACTCATCGCAGAACTCCTTCAATCCCTTGGCACTCAGACTTGTTGCCAGACCACCGATATCACCAGCCCCTTGCAGAAGTAATATATCTCCATCCTGCAAAACTGACCTGAGTACTGACTTAAGTTCCGATTTCTCTGGAATAAAAACAGGTTCAACCTGCCCTCTCTCACGGATACTACGACTCAGAGAGCGTCCTTCAGCACCAGGAATAGCCTCCTCACCCGCCGCATAAACCTCCATTAACAGTAGCTTATCCACACCGGAAAGCACCTGAACAAAATCTTCATACAGATCCCTCGTACGGCTATAGCGATGAGGCTGATAGACCATAACCAAACGCTTATCAGGCCAACCACTGCGCACCGCTTTAATCGTGGCATCCACTTCCGTTGGGTGGTGACCATAATCATCCACCAACATTGCCTGCCCTCGATCATGCTCTAGCTGACCAAGAATCTGAAAACGTCGTCCAACACCATCAAAGCGTGCTAAACCGGCAACAATCGCTGCATCACTTACACCTTCATCCGTAGCAACAACAATAGTAGCCAGTGCATTCAGAGCGTTATGCCGACCTGGCATATTCAGCGTAATATCAAGATCCGCATGACCATCCGGGCGAATCGCTGTAAAGCTGATTTTCTGCCCCTGTTGAGTAAAGTTCACAATACGATAATCCGCATCATCACTAAAGCCATAGGTAAGTATAGGGCGACTGATCTGAGGAATTAACTCACGAACGACAGGATCATCGACACAGATAACCGCCAGGCCATAGAAAGGCAGGTTGTGCAGAAAATCGATAAACGTCTGCTTCAGTTTGCTGAAATCACCGCCATAGGTGGACATATGATCAGCATCAATATTAGTGACAATCGCGACCATAGGCTGCAGATGCAGGAATGAAGCATCACTTTCATCCGCTTCAGCAACCAGATACCGACTCTCCCCCAGGCGGGCATTGCTACCAGCACTATTAAGACGGCCACCAATCACAAATGTCGGATCAAGCTCACCTTCCGCCAAAACAGTAGCCATCAGACTGGTAGTCGTCGTTTTACCATGGGTACCAGCCACAGCAATACCGTGGCGAAAACGCATCAGCTCTGCCAACATCTCTGCACGGCGGACAATCGGTATACGTCGCTGCACGGCATAGGCAATTTCAGGGTTATCTGTGTTGATCGCCGTTGAAACCACAATCACATCTGCGCCATAAACGTTGGTTTCATCGTGCCCGATAAACACTTCAGCACCTAAGTCCAGTAAGCGCTGCACACTGGCAGACTTTTTCAGATCAGAACCAGAAATAGAATACCCCTGATTAAGAAGGACTTCGGCAATTCCACACATACCAACGCCGCCAATACCAACAAAATGAATCCGACGAATGCGGCGCATTTCAGGGACTTGATAACCCACTTTTTCTTCAGCCAAAACGCTTCTCCAAACACCCTTGAACGACCGCTTCCGTTGCCAGTGGTCGTGCAACACGACGAGCATTCTTACCCATCGTTATAATTTTTTCAGGATTACTGACCAGATCTCTGAGCACATTAGACAGATGATCAGCATCCATCTCTTTTTGAGGCAGCAGAATACCTGCATCCGCTTCAACTAAAAAGCGTGCATTCGCCGTCTGATGATCATCAACCGCAATAGGCAAAGGAACCAGCACAGAGGCACGACCTGCAGCTGCCAACTCAGATACAGTCAGAGCTCCTGCCCGACAAATAACTAAATCAGCCCAATCGAAAGCCTTGGTCATGTCATCAATAAACTCCTGCGCGCGGGCAGCGACTTTAAAGTGCTGATAGTTTTCCTCGGTAGCACCGAGCTTACCTTTACCAGCCTGATGCCAAACATAAGGGCGCACTTCAGGCGGTATTTTTGATAAGGCTTCCGGCAATCTTTCGTTAAATACCTGAGCTCCCAAACTTCCCCCCACAACCAGGATATTAAGCGGTAAAGTATGCAGAGACTTATCGGGCACCGTCAGTAAACTCTCCCGAACAGGGTTACCGGTTACAATAGCACCTACTTTCTCATCAAATGCACCGGGGAAAGCCGCAAAGGTTTGCCGTGCCACTTTCGAAAGCCAGCGATTGGTCATACCGGCTACGGCATTTTGTTCATGAATAAAAACAGGAATACCCAGAATCCGGGCTGCGATACCTCCCGGACCACTAGCAAAACCACCTAAGCCCACAACAAAATCCGGTTTAAAGCGGCACAAAATAACAAAAGCCTGCTTAACGGCGTTAAGGACCAAAAAAGGGGCCATCAGTTTTCGCAGCAACCCCTTACCCCTCAACCCCACAACATCGATGTGATTTAAGGCGATACCTGCCGCCGGAACCAGTCGGTTCTCAATACCCTGGGGACTCCCCAGCCATTCAACCTGCAAACCTTCAGCCATAAAGCGTTCCGCTAGTGACAAGGCAGGAATAACATGGCCACCAGTGCCACCAGCCATCAGCATTACTTTTTTACCCGCGTAACGACCTGTTTCAATAGCCATAGCAGTAGGCACTGAATGCTCCCGATCTTTATCGATTATATCGCTGGGCATATTTCGCTCTTTTTTGCTCATACAAATCAACTTTATGACGGGTTTCCTGATCAATCCGTAAACAGATAGCAACCATGACACAGCTAATTAACAAACTACTGCCACCATAACTCATAAAGGGTAATGTCAGCCCTTTCGTTGGTAGCAGACCGGTATTCACACCAATATTAATAAAAGTTTGTGCCGCAATAACCAGCGCCAGACCAAAGGCCACATAACAGTGAAAAAGGAGTTTATGCTCACCAGCTTTCCGGGCAATAACAAACATACGGTAAATCAGAAGGCCATAGACAAATAAAGTAATCAGGGCTCCAAATAACCCCAGCTCTTCCGCCAGAATAGCAAAGACAAAGTCAGTATGAGCCTCGGGTAGATAGAACAGTTTCTGAACACTATTTCCCAAACCCAGGCCATCCCAACCCCCGCGCCCGAATGCAATCAATGCCTGGGTCAGCTGATAACCAGAGTCAAACTGGGCAGCCCATGGGTCAAAGTAAGTGGTCAGACGCTTCATTCGATAAGGCTGCAGTAGTGCAATAAACCCTGCCATAGCAACAGTGCTTAGCATTAGTGTGATAAAGCGCTTCATCCCGACACCGGATAAAAAAAGCATGCCTAACATGCTACCCAGGATCACAACAGTGGCGCCGTAGTCCGGTTCCATTATCAGCAAAAGCCCCATAAAGCCCATCACAGCCAATGGCTTCATAAACCCGGACCAATGCTCACGCACCTCATCCAGCCGCCGAACCAGATAACCCGACAGATAAACCACCATAAAAAGCTTAGCCAGCTCTGATGCCTGCAGGTTAACAATCCCAAGCGAGATCCAGCGAGAGCTACCATTTACTTCGCGACCTATACCCGGAAGCAAAACAGCGATCAACAGCAGAAACGCTGTCAATAACAAGGCAAAGCTGTTGTCATACCACCAGCGAATAGGAACAAGAGCTACTAAGAGTCCTAGCCCAAGGCCCATCACCAGGTAGATACCGTGCCGGATACTGAAAAAGAAGGGATTCCCGTAGCGGCTGCCGGCAATTTCCATAGATGCCGATGTCACCATCAGCCAGCCCAGAAAAAGCAGAAACAGGGATGAAAAAAGTAACCAGCCATCAATACGGCGGGTCATTTCTTTGTTGACATGGACAAGGTTCAGTAGCTCTAATAATGGCTGTAGTACCTCATAGACACTGAGAGAAAGCTGTTTTGCTTTCCCGGTCATTACCTGCCATTTATCAATCAATTGCTGTTTACGATCAGCCTGCACAACAGATTTCCTTTACTGCAGTCGTGAAGGCATCGCCACGAACAATATAACTTCCGAACATATCCCAGCTGGCACACGCTGGAGACAACAAGACCTGATCTCCTGACACAGCCAGTCCGTGCGCCTTTTTCACGGCATCTTCCATCGACACAGCCCTGAAAACAGGAGTGGATGGCGCCAGAGACTCTGCAATAACATGAGCATCACGGCCAATCAGAACCACAGCTTTACAATATTCAGCAACCGGCGCTGCCAAGCTATCAAACTCAGCCCCTTTACCATCTCCGCCGGCAATCAGAATAATACGACCATCCACCGCAAGACCGTTCAAAGCAGCAACCGTGGCACCGACATTCGTACCTTTGGAGTCATTGATATACCGGATACCACCATGCTCCAGTACCAACTGACAACGATGATCCAGCCCCTGAAAGTCTTTCAGCGCCTCCAACATTGCATCCATAGGGATACCAGCCCCCTGGCCAAGAGCTAACGCAGACAAGGCATTTAGCTGACCATGGCGACCACTCAACGCAATATCATCAACCGGTATCAATGCGTTTTCGCCCTGGGATAACCACTGACGATCACCCATTGAGATCAAACCAAACTGGCCTGCCTCAGGCACATCCAAGCCGAAACTCACCAAATCACTTTTAAACTCATGCACAGGCAACGTCGCGTCTTCTCCTCTGTTGACCACTGCCAACTTACAACCCGTATAAACACGCTGCTTTGCCAGACCGTACTCCAGCATATCCGGATAACGATCCAGATGATCTGCACTTAGGTTCAAAATAGTAGCCGCCTGAGCTCTCAGACTATGGGTCGTCTCCAATTGAAAGGAAGAGAGTTCAAGGACATAAAGCTCTTTCTCACCTTCGGCCAGAAGATCCAGAACCGGAAGACCTATATTGCCGCCAACACCTACATTAATACCGGCTTTCTCAGCCATATAACCCACCAAGCTCGTCACAGTGCTCTTCGCATTAGAGCCGGTAATGGCCACAACAGGAGCGGAAGCCTCATACGCAAATAGCTCAACATCACCCACAACAGGTACACCTGAAGCCATAGCCTTGGCAATCGCGGGTTCACTGACAGCAATACCAGGACTTACAATCAACCGAGTCGCTTCGCAAAGCTGACCTGCATCCAGCGGGCCCAGCCAGAGTTCAACACCGGGAAACTCACGTTCAAACTCTGCCAAACCAGGAGGATTAAAACGGGTATCCGCAATAGCAAAATGCTCCCCTTTGCCTGCGAGATACCGGGCGCAGGAGATGCCAGTCTGACCTAAACCTATAACGACGCTATGGGACACAAAAACATCCTCTACTGAAACGGCAGTTCATCAAATATTGACCTTTGCACACCAACGCTCCGGTTGATCCACGTGAAAAGGCTGGCAGCATAAATCAACGAAGCTTTAAAGTCGCAAGACCAATCAAAACTAATACAACCGTGATAATCCAGAAGCGGACAATCACACGGGGCTCGGGCCATCCCTTTAACTCAAAATGGTGATGGATCGGTGCCATACGAAAGATTCTGCGACCCGTCAGTTTAAAAGAAGCCACCTGCAAAATAACTGAGACCGTCTCCATCACAAAGACACCACCCATGATAAAGAGCACAACCTCCTGCCGCACAATAACAGCAACAACACCCAACGCAGCACCTAACGCTAGTGCTCCCACATCGCCCATAAAAACCTGCGCCGGATAGGTGTTAAACCAAAGAAAGCCAAGGCCCGCACCAGCAATTGTCGCGCAGAATACAAGAAGCTCACCTGAGCCGATGATATAAGGGATTTTCAGATAAGCTGAAAACTCGATATTACCCGATGCATAAGCAAAAACCCCAAGGGCCGAGGCCACCATCACCGTGGGTAAAATAGCCAAACCATCCAAACCATCGGTCAGGTTAACTGCATTACTGGTACCCACAATAACAAAATAGGTTAAGACCACGAAGAAGATCCCCATCTCCCAACTGAAGTCTTTCAGGAAGGGCAGAATCAAAGAGGTTTCAGCTGCGGTCGGGGCACTTTGAAACAGGAAAACAGCCGCGCCCAAGCCTGCAACAGACTGCCAGAAATACTTCCATTTTGCCGGCAGGCCCCGGGAATTCTTCTCAACGACTTTGCGGTAATCATCAACCCAGCCCACGGCACCAAACATCAGAGTAACAGCCAGTGCAACCCAGACATAACGGTTTGATAAGTCTCCCCACAGTAACGTACTGATTGCGATGGCACTGATGATCAAAGCACCGCCCATGGTCGGGGTTCCGTTCTTACTCAGATGACTTTCCGGGCCATCATCACGCACTGCCTGACCGATCTGCGCCGATACTAGCTTGCGGATCATCCAGGGGCCAAGAAAAAGCGACAGCGACAGGGCCGTAAGCACACCCAGAATCGCTCGCAGCGTCAGATAGTTAAACACAGAAAATGCGCTGTAATATTGGGACAGCCAGTCAGCAAGAATCAGAAGCATCTGTAGGTTATTTCCCTGTTATACCCTCTTCGGGGTTTTTCGTGATAAATGTAAATTGAAGCCTTGCTCAGCCTGAACCTGAACCAAAGACCATTATTGTTATTCAGTCCGCTGGAGGAGGTGGGCTTAATGCTTCCACCACCACCTCCATCTGCATACTACGGGAACCTTTCACCAGTACAGCGGTATCTTGTGTCAGCAGCACTTTCACCGACTCCGCAAGTCGTAGCTGGTCTGTAAAATGGCAGGCATTAGCGCCAAAGGCATCAGCGGTATGCCGGGTCAGATCACCATAAGTGAACAGATAATCTACGCCCTTTTCCCGTGCATACTCCCCTAGTGATGTATGAGCTTGTACCGACTCATCGCCCAGCTCACCAACATCACCTAATATCAGTATATGCTGACCACTGAAGTCCATAAGTGTATCTATAGCAGCTCTGACAGATCCGGGATTGGCATTGTAACTGTCATTAATAATACTCGACTGTTTAAAGCCAGTAACGATTTGCAATCGCCCTACTACACCAGAAAAGCGCCCAAGGCCCTCAGCTATTGTTCGCAAAGAAACGCCTAACTGTAGTGCCGCAGCTGCAGCCGCCAAAGCATTACTGACATTATGACGCGCCGGAACCTGAAGAAAAACGGGGAAACAATCATGCTGAAAGCAGAGATCGAAGGTATAACCTGCATCTTTAATCTGTATATTCTTAGCCTTAACCTCAGCGCCTGCTTCAGCCTGCCCCAAGCTAACACCATAGCTTGTGAGTCTGCAGACCGACGCTAAAGAGCGCCAGTATTCCGCATAGACATCATCCTGATTGATGATAGCGCAACCGCCCTCACCCAAGGCTAAAATCAACTCGCCCTTGGCCTGAGCGATATTATCCGTGGAACCAAATTCACCCAGATGCGCACCGGTCACATTCAGCACAACGCCAATATCCGGCCTCGCTAAGCCGGCACAATACTCAATCTCTCCTAGATGATTAGCGCCGAGCTCAATTACTGCAAACCGGTGCTCTGGAGAGAGCCGCAAAAGTGTCAGAGGCACACCGATATCATTATTAAAGTTTCCCGCAGTAATCAAGACCGAGTCCGAGCCAAAAGCCTGACTGAGAACTGAGCCCAGCATCTCCTTTACTGTGGTTTTACCGCTGTTGCCGGTAATAGCGATAACGCCCCCCTGGAACAGCTCTCGGTTAAACAGCGCAATCTGCCCTAAAGCAATTCGGGTATCCGGTACGCACCACTGGGGCAGGTCAATACCAGGCTGGTAATCACTGACCACAAGGCCTGTGGCTCCCTGCTCTTTTGCCTGCTGACAAAACCTGTGGCCATCAAAGCGTTCACCTTTTAAAGCCAGAAACACCTTACCTTCCAAAGGTTGGCGAGAGTCGGTTTCCAGTTGAGTGAAACCGTTAAGAGAGCCATAACACTCACCACCGAAACGTTGTTGCAACTCAGCAAAAGAAAGTGAACGTATCATAGCAATCCCTCTTTTACTTTTGAGTTTTCGGAGGAACGCAGATCCAGGGCGAGCCTTGCCTGCTCCACATCATCAAAATGGTGACGCACCCCTTGAATATCCTGATACGCCTCATGGCCTTTACCGGCGATCAGGATCACATCCTCAGGATCAGCACCCATAACAGCTTTTCGAATCGCTTCAGCCCGGTCAGTCGATGAGAATATTGCAGACTTCAGCAACCCCTGTTTAACCTGGGACAAAATATGAACAGGGTCTTCTGTACGTGGATTATCACTAGTAAGAACAACTTCATCAGCAAGTCGTGATGCAACTTCCGCCATAATAGGGCGCTTACCGGCATCACGATCGCCACCGCAACCAAAAACACACCAAAGACGACCCTGAATATGCTCTTTAACAGCTAAAAGAGCGTTTTCCAAAGCATCAGGTGTATGGGCATAATCCACCACCACCTGCGGTTGAGGCACATTCTGATTCTGTAAAGGGAAAACCAGCTGCATACGACCTGCAACAGGCCGGACACCTTCCAGTTGAGTCACAACATCAGCCGCAGTAAAGCCCAGAGCTAATAAGGTCGTTGCTGCAGCTAAAGCATTAGCAACATTGAACCGCCCCAACAGAGGGAGTTGCAAAGTAAATGCACCCCAGCGACCAGCCAACGACAAAGCGAACCCCCGAGACCCAGCTCTGCAGCTCACACAATAAAGATCCGCCTCATTGTCATTCAGGCTATAACGATAAATCCGGGGTTGGTGATCAGACTGATTGATATACTGTTCCAGCGTCGTGCTATAAGCGTCATCAGCATTGATGACCGCATAATGTATAGGATACCGGGTAAACAGCTGGGATTTGGCATAACCATAGGCAGCCATCGTGCCATGATAATCAAGATGATCACGGCTAAGGTTGGTAAACACGGCTACCTCAAAAGGCACTCCAGCTGTACGCAACTGATCCAGTGCATGGGAGGAGACCTCCATCGCCTGATAGGCATAACCTTCCTGCTTTAGCTCCGACATTACTTTATGTAACCGAACCAAATCAGGGGTCGTATGTGTTGCCGTCGTTAGCGCGCCGGGAGCACCGATACCGACAGTACCGATTACTGCAGCCTTTTGTTGTAAACCTTCTAACATACTTGCCAGATAATGACTGACTGATGTTTTGCCATTAGTACCGGTAATACCGATCAGGTGCAGTCCATTATCAGACAGCTCACCCGCCTGAGCCAACCACTCCCCCAAACGCTGCCTCAGGTGCTTTAAAGCAACAACCGGCAGCAGGTCAACCAAGTAGAAGTCATCACAGTCTGACTCAAGTAAAACCAGGCTGGCACCCAACGCCTTAGCCTCCGGGATAAAATCTAGCCCCCGATGACGCGTACCATTTAAAGCAACAAAAACATCACCCTCGGAGATACAGCGGGAATCGATACAGAGAACACCCTCAGGCTTTTTCAGCTCTGACAGAGGAGGAAATAAGGCTGTAATCGCCTCCAGCACACAGGTAACAAAACGATCAGAGGTCATCATTTGTCCCTTCAGCTATATTATCCGGCGGTACATTCAGATAGCGTAATGCATTACCCATAATACGACTAAAAATAGGTGCCGCTACCTCACCGCCATGATATTCACGCCCTGAAGGGCTATCCACCCAGATAACGGCGACAACCTTGGGGTCCGACACAGGAGCAATACCAGCAAAAACAGCCATATACTCATACTCGTAGCCGGTTGAACCTACTTTGTGAACCGTACCGGTTTTACCGGCAACCCGGTAACCCGGAATAACAGCCCTTGTTCCGGTTCCGCCTGGAAGCGTCACGGTTTCCATCATTTCCACGACACGATTGGCTGTTGATGCTGACAGAATTTGTTCGTCCGGCAGTCTGTCTCCTCCTTTAATCAGAGAGACATATTTTTTCAAACCATGATTGGCTAAGACCTGATAGGCCTGTGCCAGCTGCAGTGACGTAACAGCCAAACCGTAACCATAAGCCATCGTTGCAATCTTAGCCCGCTGCCCTTCTCTTGGAGCGACCAGAGTACCAACTGCCTCACCGGGAAACCCAATACCGGTTCCCTGCCCCAAACCTAACTGCTGCAGAAATGACCAAACCGTATCAATTGGCATCGAAAGCGCAATTTTAGCCACACCCACATTACTGGATTTAGTAATAATTTTCGTCAGATCCATGGCACCATAATTACGAAAATCACGAATACTCTGATTGCCCAACCTCAGATAGCCCGGAGAAGTATTAACGACGTCATCCGCCTTATAATGGCCACTATTGATAGCCGCAGCGACTGTTAGTGGTTTAATCGGTGATCCTGGCTCAAACAAATCAATCAAAGCCCGGTTACGCAGCGCTCTCAAATCAAGCGAGCTACGATCATTCGGGTTGTAGGAAGGCTGATTAACCATAGCCAGTACATCGCCGGATTCAGCATCCAACAAAACAACCGAGCCTGACTTAGCACCATGCTGCTCAACAGCAGCTTTCAGTTCACGATAAGCCATAAACTGCAGTTTAAGATCAATAGTTAACTGAATATTCTGCCCTGGTTGCGGCTCCTTCAAAATCTGAAGATCGCGAAAAATATGACCCCGCCGGTCTTTCAGTACACGTTTTTCACCGGGCTCCCCTTTTAGCGCCTCATTAAAGGCCAGCTCTAAACCTTCTTGTCCCTGATCATCAATATTGGTAAAGCCAATCAGGTGGGCCGCCATTTCATGGGCCGGATAATAACGCTTATACTCCGGCAATCCATAGACCCCTGAAATATTCAAGGCTAAAGCACGGTTAGCATCCTCGGGAACCATATGCCGTCGCAGGTATATAAAGCCCTTCCCTTCGGCCGATTTCAGACGCGCCCTCAACTTTGGCAATGACATCTGTATCGCATCAGCCAAAAGTGCTAACTGCTCCTCAGAAGCATCAAAGTGCTTTGGATTCACCCAGAGTGTGGTCACCGGTGTACTAACAGCAAGAGGCTCGCCGTTGCGATCCTGAATCATACCGCGATAACCGGGAATAGGCTCAGTACGAACGCTACGGGCGTCCCCCTGCTCCTGCAAAAAGTCCCGATCTGATATATGCAGATGCACCATCCGCCCGGCTAACAGCAAACCTGCAATCAGAAGAACAATCAAAGCAATCGGGTAGCGGTAGCCAATAAGAGCTGACTTTTTTCTGTCATCCATCAGTTATCAGCCTTTACAGAGGAATCAGTCGCAAGGGGCAAGGTAACAGCTTTTGAGGCAAGTGAACCCGTCGTAACAGATCTGGATTGCTCTGCACGTATTTGCGAGGCATTAAGTACCTGAATACTCTCTGGCTGTATCTGGCGCATCTGCAGAGATTTTCGGGCAATACTTTCGATACGGCTTGGCGACGCCAAAGTGCTTCGCTCCAGCAGCAGCTGCCCCCACTCAACATCATAGTGCCGCTGACGCTTTTCCAGGTTTTGAAGCGCAGCATAAGCAAGACGATTCTCATAGGCGGCATAAACCACAAGCAGAGAGGAGATCAGCGTCAGAAGACTGAAGCCGATAAAGAGACGAGCGGAGTAGGAAAGTGTCTCCGGCAAAAGCGCCAGAAGCTCTGAACGAACCTGAAAAAACAGCGACTGACGGCGCTCTGCCCGCCGGGTAGCTCCTTTACCGGATGTATCCTTACGTGATGTTACTGGTTCCGAACTCATGGCATTGTGTTCTCTCTAAAGCCTGTGCTCAGTGCAACATAAATCAAAGCGAGCCTATGATCAGGCAACGCGCTCAGCAACCCGCATAACAGCACTGCGGGAGCGTGGATTGGCCTGAACTTCCTGCTTAGACGGCTTAATCGCCTTGCTCAGCAATTTCAGGCGAATATTCAGCTGCTCCTGAGTAAAAGGGACGCCCGGCGGCAAATGGGTATCCCCTTTAGCCATATCCCGCATAAAGCGCTTAACTAAACGGTCTTCCAGTGAGTGAAAACTGATCACCACCAGACGGCCACCCACTTTAAGCAAATCCAGTGATTGCTGCAGGCAAATTTCAAGGTCTTCCAGCTCACGATTGATATGGATCCGAATCCCCTGAAAAGCACGGGTCGCAGGATGCTTCCCCTTCTCCCATGCCGGATTCGCTTCTTTAACAATCTGAGCCAAACGGCCCGTTCGGGTAATGGGTTCAATTTTACGTTCCGCAATAATGGCACGGGCCATACGGCGGGCAAAACGCTCTTCACCATAGTCTTTCATCACACGAATCAGCTCCGCTTCAGGCGCAGAATTTACCCAATCTGCAGCAGACTCACCTGCATCAGGGTTCATACGCATATCCAGCGGGCCATCATTCATAAAGCTGAAACCACGCTCAGGATCATCCAACTGAGGGGAAGAAACACCTAAATCCAGCAAGATACCATCTAATTGACCTGAAACGCCTTCTTCTGCAGCAAACTGATCCAGTTCCGCAAAGGAACCACGAAACACTTTGAAGCGACTGTCTTCTGCTTCAAGCACTTTGGCTGTTTCTAGGGCGCGGGGGTCTTTGTCGATACCGTAAAGCTTTCCCTGCTCGTCGAGATTCTCTAATACGAGACGCGAGTGGCCGCCCCGACCAAAGGTGCCATCTACATAGGTGCCGGATGGCGTGTGAACTAAAGCCTCTACGGCTTCATTCAACAAAACGGTCAGGTGCTGAAAAGCTTGAGTCATGATGAGATCTGATTGTTGATTTGCGGTTAAACCGGATCAGAGCCCCGCCAGACAAGTTGCCTGGCGGAGCACTGTAAATGATGTGGAGTCGGCCGTAAGCCGGGTTCTGTCGTGGACAGTCATTCATCTAGGACCTGCGTTACCACAGGCCTCAAGCAACCTACCCGAACCCAGTGCGGGCCGCACCTGTAGGGTTCCTATTTGGTCTTGCTCCGAGTGGGGTTTACCATGCCATGAACTGTTACCAGTCACGCGGTGCGCTCTTACCGCACCCTTTCACCCTTACCTGTACTTCCGAAGAAGTCATCGGCGGTCTGCTCTCTGCTGCACTTTCCGTAGGCTCGCGCCCCCCAGGCGTTACCTGGCACTCTGCCCTATGGAGCCCGGACTTTCCTCCCCTTTTACAGCAAGCTGTGAAAGCGGCGACTGCCTGGCCAACTCCAAGCGAGCTAGGATATAAGGATCAAAGCCTGCAGACAACCAGTTTTTAAGCAAAAAAAGTTGAAAAGGGTCTCAAGTCCTGAGAACCGACAGCATACACAAAAAAACTGGCTAACGATCAACCCTCTCCTAGGCTCGACCTCTGACTACAACTCTCTATTCTGTTATCGCAACGCCATTATCAGGATTTTTGTAGCTCAAGAGCCTGTTGATAAAGTGCATTCTTTTTCTGGCCGGTGATCTTGGCGCAAAGAGCTGCGGCCTGTTTAACAGGCAGCTCACCAAGCAATACCTTAAGCACCTTCTCTGCAGAAACGGCCGCCGCTTCTTCATCTTCTTTAGCCGGAGCACCGGTAACGACAAGTACAAACTCTCCCCGCTGCTGATTAGCATCAGCTTGAATCCAAACCAAAACGTCATCCAAGGTTCCTGTATAAAAGGTCTCAAAAGTTTTGGTAATTTCACGGGCAACGGTGATCCTGCGATGACCGCCCAGCACTTCTGCCATATCGGTTAACGAATCAACAATCCGATGCGGTGATTCATAAAACACCAGGGTTCTCGTTTCTTCTTCTACCTGAAGTAACTGCTTTTTACGGCCACTGCTTTTAGCTGGTAAAAAACCCTCAAAGCAAAAACGGTCCGTGGGCATACCTGCTGCGGATAATGCGGTTACCAACGCACAAGGTCCGGGGACAGGAACCACCCGAAAACCAGCTTGCCGAACCGCTTGAACCACATGAAACCCAGGATCAGAAATCAAAGGTGTTCCCGCATCAGAAACCAGTGCAATATCCTGCCCTGCTGACAGCTCTGCAATGACCTTCTCAACGCGTTGCTGCTCATTGTGATCATGCACTGAAAACAGAGGTTTATTGATCGTGAAGTGCATCAGTAACTGCCGGGTATGCCGGGTGTCCTCAGCCGCAATCAGGTCAACAGACCGCAGCACCTTAAGTGCACGCTCAGAAATATCGGCAAGATTACCAATCGGCGTAGCAACCACGTACAATATGGACTCGGACATACTGAAACCCTCTGTTAACGGTTTTGAAAAAGAAATATCGGTTTCTGAACGTAATACCGATCATCATGATTTGCGAAATAAGAGTTTACCTATGCCAGCCAGTGAACAGCGATACCCTAACCCAAGCCCTAAAACATCTTTAAAACTTTATCGCTGGCTTGCTGTACCTGTCATTGCTCTACTAGCAGCCTGCTCAGGTGTACAAAAAAATCAGTCAACGTCAGGTACCGGGATCGCAGGCTCACAGGAAGTTCAGCTTACCGCAGAAGACCTTTTACTACTGGCCCAGCAATCCAGCTTTGATCAATCTCAGATCTACCAGCTTCGCGCCGCGGAGATTCTAGCACAGGAAAGCAAGCCAAATGCAGCTCTCGGTATTCTGGCTAAAATCCATGCGTATCGCCTGCCATTTAGCCTGCAGAAGCGCTTTGTCTTTCTGTCCGCCGAATTAAGCCTTGGCACTGGCGAAGGCTGGCAAGCACTTATTGCGCTGAACAACACCGGCAGCCTGATTTACGACCGTCTTACCCCTGCTGAACAGATGTCTCTGACAGCTTATCGAGCCCATGCCTACGGCATATTGGGCTACCATGAATCCAGCGCACGCGAGTACCTTGCTCTGGCACGACAGCAAACAGGCCTTCCAGCTCAGCAAGCTTATGAGCAACTCTGGCAATCGCTTTTGAATATAACCCTGGACGATATTCGTACGCTGATGGACAGTGAAGAGGACAGAGAGTTACTCGGGTGGCTCGATCTGGCTCGCGTTCGTAAAGAGGCTGCTAATAACCTGGATCAATTCAACACGGAACTGAACCGCTGGCTCGGACAGTGGAGTGACCACCAGGGTGCGAAAGCCCTGCCGAAAGATATGGCATTTCTTGTAGAAATCAGCCGTAATCCTATTCAGCATATTGCCATTTTTCTGCCTCAATCCGGCTCACTCGCTCGCGCAGGCAACGCCATTCGTGACGGTATTATCGCCACATCAGTGGATGCAAGAGCACAATCAGCCGCCACACCTAAGCTAAGCTTTTTTGACAGCAATACCATGAGCTTGGATGAGCTTTATCGCTCAGCAATGGCAGCCGGAGCCGAAGTTGTCATTGGCCCGCTCTCCAAAAGTAAGGTTAGCCAGCTACAAAAGCGTGGATCACTTGCGCTGCCAACACTGGCACTCAACTATGGCACCTACGAAAACACCGTAAACCCTCATCTTTTCCAGTACGCAATTTCAGCAGAGGATGAGGCATCACAGGCCGCAGTAACCGCCTGGCAAGATGGCAAGAAACGTGCACTGACCCTTACTCCGGGAAGCGACTGGGGAGGACGTGCATTAACCGCCTTTGAAACAACCTGGTCTGAGCAGGGCGGTACCGTGGCAGAAACAGCTATGTATTCCAATAAGACCAATCTGGGCCTCACTATTGAAAAAATGCTGGAGGTCGACAAGAGTGAACGCCGGTGGCGTCGCATAAGCCAGATCCTTGATCAGAAAATAGAGTTTGAACCCCGTCGTCGCCAGGATGTTGATATGATGTTTCTGGTCGCAACCCCTGCCACCGCACGCCAGGTCAAACCTGCACTGGCTTTTTATTACGCAGCAGATCTGCCGGTCTACGCCACCTCGCATTTGTATAATGGCAAGGCGTCACCATCCAGAGATCAGGATCTTAACGGAATCAACTTCTGTGATATCCCTTGGTTTCTGGAAAACAGCTCTAATCTAAAGCATCAGATCACCAAAGCCTGGCCCGAGGAAACAAATCGTTATGGCCGACTATTTGCCATGGGCAGCGATGCGTTACAACTGGCGGGCCGGTTAAGAATGCTGCAGGCTTTGCCTGACAGCAAAGTATACGGAGCAACAGGTGCACTCTCCATGCGTACAAATCAAAGAATTCAACGCCAACTGGAATGGGCTACCTTTGTCCGGGGCAAGCCTGTAATGCGCCAATACCTGGCATCACCCGGCACTAAAAGCGACGGTTAAAACAACAGTCAACTGACAGCAAACGAATACACTTAGCAAGGATGCTTCCCATGAGTTCACCTACACAGAAAACCGGTCATAGCGCGGAAGAGATTGCCGAGTGCTACCTCGAACAGCAAGGACTAACGCCCATCGAGCGTAATGTCTATTTCAAAACAGGGGAGATCGACCTTGTTATGCACGACAACGATACTTTGGTATTTGTTGAGGTCCGTTTTCGTAAAAGCAGTGATTTCGGCAGCCCGGCAGAAACAGTAACCCGAAGCAAGCAGGATAAGTTGATTCGCACCGCGTTACTTTACTGTCAGAAAAACAAAATAAGTACGCCCTGGCGCATTGATGTTGTAGCTATGACCCACAACCCAAAAACAGCGTTTGAGATCAACTGGATACCATCGGCTATCACAGCCTGAATTTTGAGAAACCACCATGGACTTACAAGACCGTATCATCGCAAACTTTCATAGCAGCATCGACTCTCAGGCCACTGCCAGCGAGATTCTGCCACCATTACTCGAACACGCCAGTGCACTAATGGTCAACTGCCTGATCAATGACAACAAGATACTGACCTGTGGTAATGGCGGCTCTGCAGCACTGGCTCAGCACTTTGCTTCTGAAATGCTCAATCGTTATGAGAAAGATCGCCCCAGTCTGCCCGCAATGGCTCTCTCAACAGACAGCTCAACCCTGACCGCTATCGCCAATAGCAGTAGCTTTAATGAGATCTTCTCCAAACAGGTTCTGGCTCTGGGTCAACCGGGCGACATCCTGCTGGTCATCACATCCAGCTGTAAGTCCAATAATGTTGTCCAGGCCGTACAGGCTGCCCATGAGCGTGGTATGACCGTTATCGCTCTAACAGGTAGTGATGGTGGCGACGTAGCATCTTTGCTCAGCAGTGAAGATTTTGAAATTCGTATTCCGGCCAACCAACCAAGCCGCATCCAGGAAGTCCAGCTACTGGCAATGCACTGCCTGTGCGACCTGATCGACTACCAGCTGTTTGGCGCGATGGAGGGTTAATCTACCCTCTATACTCAATTGCTGGACACAAAAAAGGCGTCTTACGACGCCTTTTCCATTTTTAGTCAGCCAAAGCCAACCTAGCCTGCAAACTATTTAACCACACGTAGTGATGGTCGTTTACTTTCAGGCTCTTTCTCTTCCCTTACGGACTCTGTTTCAACTGCAACAGGCCCTTTTGGCTCGGGATCTGGTAACTCCGGCTCATGACCGAAAGCCATTCCCTGACCATTTTCTTTTGCGTAAATCGCCAATACCGCTGCAGCAGGCACATAAACCTGCTGCGGCACACCACCAAAACGGGCAGAGAAGGTAACGGCTTCATTAGAGATATCCAGATCTCGCACGGCACTCATAGCAATGTTCAGCACAATCTGGCCATCCTGAATATGCTGAGAAGGCACCATCACATTTTCAATGGTGGCATCCACAGCCAGGTAAGGCGTCAAATCGTTATCAGCAAGCCATTCGTGTAATGCACGAATCAGATATGGACGACTGGAAGACATAACAGATCCAATTAATTACAGACGCATATCGCGTTCTGCTTCAGAAAGACTTGCCTGAAACGCTTCGCGATTAAAAAGGCGGTTATTCATATAAGAGATCAGTGGTTTAACCTGCTGCTCTGGCAAATCAATCCCCAAAGCAGGCAAACGCCACAATATTGGAGCGATGCAGCAATCCACGATTGTGAACTCTTCATTCATGAAGTATGGCAACTCTTCAAAAATAGGGCTGATGCCAATTAAACCTTCACGCAGTTCTTTACGTGCCTGTTCAACCGACTTCTCATCTTTATTAGCGGTAATGATATCCACATGAACACACCATTCGCGCTGAATGCGGTGCATCCATAAACGACTCTGAGCACGCGCTACAGGATAAACCGGTAATAGCGGTGGATGTGGAAAACGCTCATCCAGGTACTCCATCATCACATTCGGCTCATAAAGAACCAGATCGCGATCTACCAGAGTGGGCAGGCTGTTATAAGGATTGATATCGGCCAGCTCAGCAGGCTTATTGGCTTCAGGACAATCCAGAATATCAACAGCAACTCCCTTTTCTGCTAGCACAATACGCACACGATGGCTGTAATGATCTTCACCGTTGGAATAAAACGTCATCGAAGAACGCTTGGCTGCTACACCCATTGTCTAACCCCTATCAAATTTTCAGGCTCAATATAAAAGCATATCTTTGCTCTCAGAGCAAAAAAAGCGCGCAACCGCAAAGGGCTGCACGCTCTTCATATCCCTGGCGGACGATTAGTGAATATCGCGCCAGTACTCTTTCTTCAGCAGATATGCAAAGAAGAACAGAATAACGATGAAACCTAACACCCAAGGTGCAATACGGTTACTTTCCAGCTTGGAAGGCTCACCGGCATATACCAGGAAGTTCGTCAGATCGTAGACCGCTTTATCAAACTCGGCCTTGCTCATCGCACCCTCTTTGGTAATTTTCAGGCAGCTTTCACCAACCTGGTTACCCGTCAGAGGATCGAGTTCTGCTACATGATGGTTCGGATCACAGACCTTCTCCTGAATCCCCTGCAGAGGAGCCAGAACGTTTGGCATACCTACATCAGGGAATACAGTGTTATTTACACCCCATGGACGGCTGTCGTCGACATAGAAGCTACGCAGATATGTATAGATCCAGTCCGCACCACGCAGACGCGCTTCCAGACTCAGATCCGGCGGTGCAGCGCCAAACCATACGGCTGCATCTTCTTTCTGCATGGAGATACGCATCTGATCGTTATATTTCAGAGAACTGCTAAAAATCAGATTTTCTTCAATAACATCCTGAGGAATACCTAGATCTTCGGCAGTACGAGCATAACGCTGGAACTGTGCAGAGTGACAACCCATGCAGTAGTTCGTGAACAATTTAGCACCATTCTGCAGTGACGCCTTGTCATACAGGTCAGGTTCCATCTTATCCAGGTGGACATGACCGCCACCTGCTGCAAGCGCCGTAAACGGTACCAGCGCTAAAATCAGTGCAATCAGTTGCTTTTTCATTAGCCTGTCACCCTCTCTGGCACTGGTTTAGTAGATTCGAACTTGGTGTACCAAGGCATCAGAATGAAGTATGCGAAATAGATCGCAGTACACAACTGTGCCAGTGCGGTTCTGCCCGGAGTAGAAGGCAGTGCACCCAGAACACCCAAAATGACGAAGCTGATTGCGAAAAGAACCAGGAAAATCTTACTGATCCAGCCTTTGTAGCGCATCGAACGTACAGGGCTCTTGTCCAGCCATGGCAGAACAAACAGAATTGCAATCGCACCACCCATAACAACCACACCCCAGAACTTAGCATCTAAGCCAAACATTGGGAACGTAATCGCACGCAGCATGGCGTAGAACGGTGTGAAGTACCATACAGGAGCAATGTGGTCCGGTGTCTTCAATGCATTAGCCGGCTCAAAGTTTGGCGCTTCAATGAAGTAGCCACCCATGGTCGGTGCATAGAAAATAATGGAGCAAAACACAAAAAGGAACACAGCTACACCAACAATATCTTTCAGGGTGTAGTAAGGGTGGAATGGGATACCGTCCAGCGGGATACCATTTTCATCTTTGTGTTTCTTAATGTCGTTCCCGTCCGGGTTGTTAGAACCCACTTCGTGCAGAGCGATGATGTGCAGAACAACCAGGGCCAGCAGAACGATAGGCAGTGCAACAACATGCAGCGCAAAGAAACGGTTCAGGGTGATACCAGAGATCAGGAAGTCACCACGCACCCACTGAGCCAGGTCAGGCCCGATGGCCGGAATCGCAGTAAACAGGGAGATAATAACCTGTGCACCCCAGTAAGACATCTGACCCCATGGCAGCAGATAGCCCATAAACGCTTCAGCCATCAGCGCCAGGTAGATCGCCATACCAAAGATCCAGATCAGCTCACGAGGCGCCTTATATGAACCGTACATCATGCCACGGAACATATGCAGGTAAACCACTACGAAGAAGGCAGACGCCCCTGTGGAGTGCATATAGCGCAACAGCCAACCGTATTCCACATCACGCATGATGTACTCAACGGAAGCAAATGCACCTTCGGCGCTTGGGTTAAAGCTCATCGTCAGCCAGATACCGGTCAGAATCTGGTTGACCAGTACTAACAGGGCCAGAGAGCCGAAAAAGTACCAGAAGTTAAAGTTTTTCGGAGCATAGTACTTGCTCAGGTGATCTTCCCACATCGCTGTAGCCGGGAAACGATCATCAATCCAACCCATCAGGCCTGGATTACCCTTATTACGGTTACCAGCCATTATGCTTTCTCCTGATCCACACCGATGACAATAATATCATCAGACTCGTATTTATAGGGAGGCACTTCAAGGTTTACAGGGGCAGGTACACCCTTATAAACACGGCCGGACAGGTCAAACCGGGAACCGTGGCACGGACAGAAAAAGCCACCCACCCAATCTTCACCCAGATCAGCTGGAGCTACTTCCGGACGATAGGTAGGAGAACAGCCTAGGTGAGTACAGATACCGATCATCACTGCGTACTCAGGCCTGATAGAGCGTAGTACGCCTGTAATATACTCAGGCTGCTGAGGAACTTCTGAATTCGGATCAGCTAGCTGACCGCTCAGTTTTTCCAGATTCGCCATCATCTCAGGCGTGCGGTTAATAACCCATACAGGTTTACCACGCCATTCAATGGTCATTTGCTGACCCGGTTGCAGCTTAGAAATATCAGCTTTAGCCGGAGCACCCGCTGCCCGTGCTTTCGCACTGGGGTTCCAGGATGCTACAAAGGGAACCGCTACCCCCACAACGCCCACTGCACCAACTGCAGATGTCGCGCCAAGAAGGAAACGGCGACGCCCTTTGTTTACGCCGTCATTACTCATCGTAAGGTCTCTCCCATCAACCAACCCGTTAAATTTCAAAGGGTTATGCAACTTAAATTAAGCAACTTAACCCGTTGCCATTTTTCACGGAAAATAAATGGCACAAATAGTAAAAAAATCAGCACCGCAACACAAGTGAATATAACCCTGTAAAAATAATGCCTTAGTTGCATACCTGCGCGAAGGCTGCAAGATTAAACCCTACTTTCAAAAGCCTCTTGAGCCAGATCAACTTAAAAGTAGATAGTTGTGTTCCGGGCAAAAAAAACGCCCAGACGCAAAGGCCTGAGCGCTTTTTGATAACAAACCCAAAAGGTCTGTAAGCGAATTAACGCTTGGAGAACTGAGGACGCTTACGTGCTTTACGCAGACCCACTTTCTTACGCTCAACCTTACGAGCATCACGGGTTACGTAGCCAGCTTCACGCAGAGCTTTACGCAGAGTCTCATCATACTCCATCAGTGCACGGGTAACACCGTGACGGATAGCACCAGCCTGACCAAAATCACCACCGCCTTTAACGGTAATATTCAGATCAAACTTTTCAGTGTTCTCTGTCAGCTCAAGAGGCTGACGCACTACGATACGTGCAGTAACACGACCGAAGTATTCATCCAGAGGCAGACCGTTTACAACGATGTTGCCAGAACCCGCGCGCATAAATACACGAGCTGTAGAGGTCTTACGACGACCGGTACCGTAATACTGAGTTGCAGACATGTTTATCTTCCTATTAAAGTTTCAGTTCTTGCGGCTGTTGTGCTGCGTGTGGGTGATTCTCACCAGCGTACACTTTCAGCTTCGCCTGCATTGCACGACCCAGAGGGCCTTTTGGAAGCATGCCTTTAACGGCCAGTTGGATAACGCGCTCAGGAGCGTGATCGATCATCTGGTTGAAAGACATAGACTTGATACCGCCGATGTAACCGGTGTGACGGTAGTACATTTTGTCTTTTGCTTTATTACCAGTAACCTTCACTTTCTCAGCATTAACAACAACCAGGTAGTCACCGGTGTCAACGTGAGGTGTGTACTCAGCCTTATGCTTACCGCGCAGGCGACGAGCCAGCTCAGTAGCCAAACGACCCAGTGTAAGACCTTCTGCGTCGACAACATACCAGTCGCGCTTTACGGTCTCTGGTTTTGCACTAAAAGTTTTCATAATTAATAGCCTATATTGGTCTTACGATCAGAGATTCATTCCCGTCCCGATGGACCCGTTGCCTATTTTTATTGGTTGCAGATCCGTTGCAACGTTGATTACCTTAAAAAAGGAGCGCGAAGTATAGCGACTTCACCTGCTAAAGTTAAGACCTAGGCAGACAAAATGTAGAAAATTTATACCGTGTCTACCTTTATTTACGGAAAAGCGATTTTCCGTCAACGATAACTATAGGCGATGTTCACGGGAGAGATATTCATGGGACTGCATCTCCAGTAACCGGGAAACAGTACGATCAAACTCGAAGCTCAGATTCCCCCCCAGATAAAGGTCCGGGATAGCCGCTTCAGCTGAGATAATCAATTTCACATTTCGGTCATAGAACTCATCAACCAAATTAATAAAGCGGCGAGCCTGGTCATCTGTATCTCGCTTCATTTGAGGTACATCACTCAGGAAAACAGTCTGAAACTCTTTTGCCAGTTCAATGTAGTCATTTTGGCTCCGGGGGCCATCGCATAACTCATCAAAGTTGAACCAAACTACATCATCATGCATCCGCTCAGTGGTCATCTGCCGATGGTTAACTTCAATCACCTCGGCCAAAGCCCCCTCAGACAGAGCAATATTCTTAAAACTTTTCAACAGGCTTTCGTTAGCATTTGCATCCAATGGATAATGAAAAATCTCAGCCTGCTCCAGTGCTCGCAAACGGTAATCAACACCACTGTCTACATTCACCACCTCGGTATACTGCTTCAGCAGATCGATTGCGGGTAAAAAGCGTGCACGCTGCAATCCGTTTTCATACAAACCATCTGGTACAATATTCGAGGTAGTAACCAGCGCAACACCATTTCTGAACAACTCACCCAGCAGACCAGCCAGAATCATAGCATCAGTGATATCTTTGACAAAAAACTCATCCAGGCAAAGCACCCGGATTTCAGAAGCCAGATTTGCTGCTACAAGAGTCAATGGATTTTTCTCACCATCATATTTACGCAAATCATCGTGTACACGCTGCATAAAGCGATGAAAGTGCACTCGCATTTTTTCATCAAATGGCAGACTGTCAAAGAACGTATCAACAAGATATGTTTTGCCTCGGCCAACCCCTCCCCAAAAATAAAGCCCCATGGCCGGCTCTCGAGTTTCAGGTTTACCAAACAGACTCTTCAACAGCGACTTTTTAGGAGGCTGGTACGCTACCAGATCATCATACAGACGCTGCAGATGCTTAACAGCCATCTCCTGCGCCGGATCATAACTGAAGTCATCGCGTTCAAGGTCTTGTTTGTAGCGTTCTAAAGGTGTCATATGCCTGCTTCCGAGAGAGTTACAGAAAGGGTCGAATATCATCACAATAACCGACAGGTAATACTGTTTACGTTTTTAGTGCTGTTTAGGGTTTTCCCTTTCTGGTTCGAAAGAGGATGACAGCGATGACCCAAAAATGTGGGCGGCATTATACCGGTTTGAGCCGCAACCCCCAAACACCAACCTTCGACCTAGCCTAAAGTCACATGTTTTTTAATTACACCTAATAAATAACGAGAAGCCGGTACGTTTTTAGTGAATAAGCGGTTGCCCTCCCCAACCTGTTACCCTGTATAATAATCAGAACGTTAAGGCATCTCTGATCTTTGCTGATGTCATTCAAGTAGTTAAGGAGTCATTTATGGAAGCCAATATCGACTGGACCCTTATTATCCTCACTTTTATCGTGGGCTGTGGTGTTGGTGCGCTTATTTATCACCTACTGAATACAAACACAGGTGAAAACTCGGATCTTAAACAGCGCATGAATCAGAAAGAGATGGAATTTGTGCGACTAAATGAGAACGTCAGTGAGCATTTTGCCCGGACTGATGAGCTGCTGGCAGGTATGGAAAAAAATTATCAGAATTTAGTCAGCCATTTGCAAAGTGGTGCCGAGAGCTTTTGCGATGACGCATCTCTGTACAAGCGTATCAGCAAAAAAAGTCGTCAGAACGATAAACAGCAGACTGATTATACGAAAGAAGATCATCACGCCCCGATGGATTACGCACCAAAGACATCAGGGACCTTATCTGAAGACTTTGGACTAGAGCGAGAAGAAATACCAGAGCCCCCTAAAGGCCTCTAACGCAAGCGGCTATCTCTCTCAGCTCTCAGACAACCCGGCTTTAAACCGGGTTGTTTTCATCCAGAGCAATATGCTCAATACCAAACTTATCCTGTAGCCATCGACCGAGTGCGAGCACACCATAGCGCTCTGTTGCATGATGCCCGGCGGCAATATAGGCAATCCCCAGTTCTCTTGCAGCATGCACTGTATTTTCGGAAATTTCGCCACTAATATAAAGATCACAGCCCGCTTCAGCCGCCCCTTCAATAAACCCCTGTGCAGCCCCTGTACACCAGCCAATTTTACGAATCTCTTTTGTAATATCCCCGATCACCAGGGGTTCCCGGCCCAGCTCACGATGGATGCGACCAGAAATCTCATCCAGTGTTTTATCCGTCTTTGCCCAACCAACTAACCCTATGCTTCTCGGGTTACCGGCCTCAAGGCCATCGCTGATCTCCCAATCTAAAATACGGGCAAGCTCGACATTATTTCCCAGCTCACTATGCGCATCCAAAGGCAGGTGGTAAGCCAGTAAACTAATATCATTTTTGATCAATGTGGAAAGCCTGCGGTACTTCATACCTGTAACTGTCTGGGATTCATTTTTCCAGAAGTAGCCATGATGCACCAGCAGCGCATCAGCGCCAGCGGCAACGGCCTGATCCAGAATATTCTGGCTGGCGGTGACAGCTGTAGCAACCCTAAGAATCTGACCCCGACCCTCAACCTGAAGTCCGTTTGGGCAATAATCTTTATAAGCCTGCGGTTCCAGCAAGGTGTCCAGGTGTTTCACCAGATCGGTCAATGTCAGCATCAAAAACTCCTAAATCGAAGAGTAAAGTTAAATCATGTCTCAGCGGGAAACACTCTAACTTCAAAAAACGAAAACACAACGGTATATAAAACGACAAGATTAATATGTTGCTGTAACAGCGACCCTCAGTGCTTCTAGACTTATATAGCCTGATAATGAGCATCGCGGATTGAATTTTATGACCGAAACACCATATAGTCAGAACCCTGTCTGAATCCGCAATGAGTTTTGCATGAAAAAAATATTTCACTATCTGTCATGGCCCGTTCTCGCTGGTGTTGTGATCGGTCTCACTATTAATCAGCAACATTCAAACTCTGAGCAGAGTAATACCAAACCACAACCAGTCTTTGTGGAGGCCGCTCAGGCAGACAGCTCTCCTAAACTCAGCGGCCCCTACAGCTATTCCTCGGCGGTTAAACAAGCATCCCCTGCGGTTGTTAATATCTACACCAGCAAAATTATAGAACAACGCGCGCACCCGTTGCTTCAGGACCCATCGTTCAGACAGTTTTTTGGTTATAACGGCGTGCCGCGCCAGCAAAGATTACAATCCAGTCTGGGTTCTGGTGTTATCGTCAGCACTGATGGCTACGTACTGACTAACAATCATGTTATTACCGGAGCCGATGAGATTAAGGTCGCCCTTAAAGATGGCAGAGAAACAATTGCCCAGGTGGTCGGCACTGATCCGGAAACCGATTTAGCCGTTCTTCGCATTCAATTACCGGATTTGCCTGTGATCACTATCGCCCCATCTGATGGTATTGAGGTCGGTGATGTCGTTCTGGCAATCGGCAATCCCTTTGGCGTTGGGCAAACCGTTACCATGGGCATCGTCAGTGCCACAGGCCGGGATCAATTAGGGATCAATACTTTTGAGGATTTCATTCAGACCGATGCCGCAATCAACCCTGGGAACTCCGGCGGGGCACTTATTAACCCTCGGGGGGAGTTATTGGGTATTAATACTGCTATTTTCAGTAAGTCCGGTGGCTCTCAGGGAATAGGCTTTGCGATACCCTCGAACCTTAGCCGACAGATTATGATCGATATTATCCGCGAAGGTAGTGTAGTTCGCGGCTGGCTTGGGGTTGAAGTTCAGGAGCTAACACCGGCCCTGGCCAGCTCATTTGGTTATAGAGAAGAGCGCGGCATTCTGATCGCCGGGTTGCTTCGAAATGGACCTGCCCATCTGGCTGGTATGCAACCGGGGGATATCATTGTTAAAGTCGAAGGCGAGCAAATTATCAGTGGGCGTAGCACGATGAACCGAATAGCCCAGAAGCGGCCCGGAGAGAAAATAGAGATTACGGTTTACCGTTCAGGGCAGGAGATCACACTCGAGGCCGAAGTTGGACGTCGCCCTACTCCGCCTCAAAGCTAAAGGCTGTTTAAAGACAGAGCGCTCAAGCGATAGTCAAAACTTGGCGCTTTTTTCATCTTGATCAGAAGTGAACTGTAGCGCTGGCATACCAACCGCTTGCTGTCATATCAGCATCCAGACCATCCACATCATCCAGCTCCATATTAAAACGGCGATACCCTAACTCACCACCAACCTCAACCGGCCAGGGAGCTGCAGCAGCGACATATAAGCGGTGGTCAGAAACTGTAGCACCACCGATACTCAGGTAGTTTATCATCCCGCCGACAGCAAGCGGGAAGGGAGCCATAGGAAGGTCAAACTGACCCTTACCGTATAAAAGGGGTACCGGTACATCAAGTGTTACCGACTCATCGGCACTTCCGAGCCTCTCTTTAATGCTAATCTCACCATCAAAATGGCGGATCGTTAGCCCGATGTCTGCACTCAACCAGCCAAGCCCATCCAAAATTTCATAATAACCCGTGTAATCGGTATGGCTCAGGTCTAACTTGCTATCAACCTCTGCGCTTGCCGTATAGGTCTGCCCCTCAAATGAAATCGACTGGCTCAAGGTATTAATGCGACTTTCAGATAAGCTGGTGCGCTCCAGGCGAAAGCTCGGAAGAAAAGGAACCGGGTGCTCGACAGCCACATAGAAGTTATTAGCGGTTGTATCTGAGAATCCAAGATCACGCTCCATATCAACACCGGCGGCCGAAGAATCCTCAGACTGAAAGCTGCCGCTCAAATCAGGTTGCCACATACCGGCGCCAGCCTGCAGACCAATGAAGTCTGCCTGCGCATTGATGGCAACCAATGCCAAGCTTAATGGTGCTAATTTTCTGAACATATAAAAATCCCCTTTCCATGTGTAACGACAAGCAGCTGTGCACAAAATATCAATTATTAGAAACCCAGTTTTTTATACCAGGGTACGGAAACCTCATGACCGTCCACCTTCAAAGTGCCTATCGCTTTACGCTGACCGGTCGGCAGATTAAATACCTGTCGCGCAGGATGACCATCCTGAGCCTCAAAACTGACCTCAACGCCCGTATCGGGTAGGCCACGGCCACGCCATCCAGTCAGATCAAAGTTAAACTCTTCGCCAGACTCAGAACGGATAACTCCTTCCTGAATACCTGCATCAAATGAAATAATAACGCCTTGCATAAGAGAGCTCCTGAAAAGAGACAGACCTGATATAAACCAACAAATACAATAGTCGCCATAAGGGAAAGCGAGTTTCAGGCTTTACAACTCAGACCAAAGTACCAGAGGACGTTCAATTTGTTCCTCAAGCAAACTCAGGTTGATATGCCTGAGCTGACGGGACAACTCCTGCCCATCCAGCCGGACAACCAAAGTCGGCACGGAAAGCACCTGAAACCGGCTACAGGCTTCAGGAAAGCGTTCGAGATCGAGCCATACGAAGCGGGCTGTGTATCCCTGTTTTTCAGACCATACAGGTAGCTTAAGCTTAAGGGACTCACATACACCGCAACCCGGTGTGGAAAAAAGCATAAATACCAGTCCTGATACAAGATCTATTGCATCAGGATCACTCGCCTCTGTGAAAGACCTCACTCAAACTAATCCCTGTGATCTGACAGCGTTATGGACACAGAGTCAGAGAAACGCAGGGCATGAGGTTTATCCACTTCAACCTGAGCAACCTGAACCTGCTCATAAGACATTGTAATATCCAGGATCTCACGTGTCAGACGCTCAAGCAGCGCAAAACGGTTACTCTCAACATGTGCAATGACAGCTTTAGTAATCGTGCGATAGTTGAGAGCTTCGTCAATATGATTAAAACTTACGGCGCGATCGGCAAAGTACTGAATCGTAATATTGACGATAATATCCTGCTTATTGACGATCTCATCTTCATTAATACCGATATAAGTTCGCAGCCGCAAATTCTTAATCTGAATCGTCGCCAGATTATGACCGGCATGAGCATTGCTTACCGCATGTAATGGCATTATAGATCCTTATCCAGCTTTAAAACCCCAAACAAACAGCTAACAGCTCTTTAGTTACTGATAAGCTGCAGGTATTCCATTCGGGTCGATTGTGACTCACGGAACGCGCCCAACATAACAGAGGACTTCATCACAGAGTTCTGCTTCTCAACCCCACGCATCATCATACACATATGTTTAGCTTCAATAGTAACAGCAACGCCACGAGCCTCTGTTACCTGCATCACCGCATCAGCGATTTGCTTAGTCAGGTTTTCCTGAATCTGAAGGCGGCGGGCATACATATCTACAATACGAGCAAATTTTGATAAACCCAGTACTTTACCTGTTGGCAGATAAGCTATGTGGCACTTTCCTATAAAAGGAAGAATATGGTGCTCACACATAGAGTACAGCTCAATATCTTTAACAATGACCATTTCATCTGTTTCTGATTCAAAAACAGCGCCATTAGTTACACTTTCTAATGTTTCGTTATACCCTTTGGTAAGGTATTGCATCGCTTTTGCTGCACGCTTAGGTGTATCCGTTAAACCTTCACGTTCCGGGTTTTCACCCAGTTCAGCCAGAATAGTTTCGTAAAGACCGGTCAGTTTTTCTGTCATGGCAATGCCTTAGTGTTAATCAAAATCAAGGTATATAAAATCTAGCTGATATAAAGTCTGCCTAAGCCTGATGTTCAGGCGCTTATTAAAACTGCAGAAGTTATACAAGGTAGAGATAAGCTGCATACTGAAAAAAAGCAGCAATGATAGCGCATTTTAAAGATTATCCGGGTGCGACAATTTGTCCATTTTACCTGACCGTTACAGTCAAGCATAATCTTTGCGCGCAAAATCCGGCCTTTAATAGTCAAACCTATTACGGATACCAAACTCCGGTTCAGGCCAAGACGCAAAAGATAAATCAGCCGGATCTGTTATACTGCGCACGCGTTAAGCCAGATCATCAGGTTGCGAGTATTTACTTGCAGCCAAAACATGCTGACTTATCACTGATAAATCAGCGCTGAACAGCCTTAAATATCTTGTGCAGCCTGACATTGTGAATCCAACCTGTGGTTATACGTTTTAATTTAACCACAGAGATCAGATAACTCTGTACCCATAGGTGCTTAAAGCCGGGTACAAAACCTGTACTGAAGAGACGGTGAGCTATGAAACGATTACTGACATCTGTTGCCCTGCTAGGAGCCTGCCTACCCACTTTTGCTGACACATCCCCAGCAGAAGGTTATCAACTGCCCACAGACACGGTTCTGAAAGTACAGGTTCTGATGGATAAGAACATCTCTCAAGGCGAAACTGTGTCGCACCTGCTGCTGAAATCTACCGGATCAGAAACCGGCGCCACGCTACCCGAGCGCTGCCTGCTTTCTGCGGATGCAGCAATTGATCAGGGTAAATTGTCCCTGCATGTCAATCGTGCTTTATGCGTGGAGCCCAACGGTCATATTTTTGATGGTGTGATGGACGCTGTGATCATCAGTGATTCTGGCAACCAGGGAGTTACGACCCCCTGCGTTGGCTCTTCCTGTAATCAGGCTGTACTACAAGCAGGTGTTGACTACCGCCTGAAGCTGAATAAGTCTGCGGATATCGCCTTGGTTGTGAACCAAACTGAGCAGATTAATATTCAACGCCGGAACCACGCACCGGACGCTGCCGCAGCTCAATAGATGGGCAATAGCACTCGTTTTTAACGAATGAACCATCAAAAAGAGCCCTGGGATCAATTTATCCCAGGGCTCTTTTGATTCCGCTGCTTATATAAACTTAAGTCTCTTTTCTCTGCCGGCCCTACTCATTCTGCGCAACAGCAATACCATCATACTTTTGCTTTGCTTTTACGACTTTCTCAATATATTTACGCGACTCCGCACTGGGGTGGCTACGATTTAGTTTCACGTAAACCTGCTGCGGCGTCAGACTATTAATGACGTCTACGGCACGCTTACGATCACTGGAAAAAGTTCGCAGCACATTACCCGCACCACCATTATAAGCCGAGATCACGCAGTACTCACGGGCCAGAGGGTGCGTCACGCCTTTCAGATAAATGTCATCCAGAATACTCAGATAAGCGGTACCGGTATCAATGTTGTTGGTCGGGTTGAAGAGATAACTCCGGTCCGGCTGGTCATTGCGCTTTTTGATTCGTTCGAAGACATCCCGCCCTGCTGTACTGGGTACAACCTGCATCAACCCATAAGCAGGGATATGACTTGTTGCATACGGGTTAAAATGACTCTCTGTCTCCATAATGCTATAGATCAATGACTCTGAAACCCCGTACCGCTGTGCTGACTTGCGCACCAAAGATTCATACTTCTGGCCACGTACCTGCTGGTGATTTTCCTCCATCGGAATCTCAACTCGATAAACTGTGTGGCCGCCAGAGTTAACCTTTTGTAGCTTATTTTCGACCAGCCAATCAGCATAACGGTTCGCCCGCCACTCCCACTGCACAATAACCCCATCATGGTCACGCACCTGCCCCTCTAATACAGAAGGCCCTCTGTAGCTAATTCCCTGATCAGAAAAAAGGTTAGGGTCACGGGCGTCATCCGGTGTCAGCAAAGTTGTTACAATCGCATTCTGCAGCCGCTCTTTATGATCTTGCTCTTCAACGGTTTCCACCACGATATTACCGTTAACAAAATCCACCTCACCACGGCTGGTATAGCCGGTACCATACTTCACATACTTTCCTGAGCCCGATTCATGGACATTACCGCTTCCCCAGTAGCGGCTGGCCTTCTGTTTCAGGTTCTGAACCTTTTGCTCATACTGCCGATACTCTTTTTCCAGCTCAGACCGATATTGTTCATATTCTTTAGCTAAAGCCGGAAAACGGGATATCCAAGTTGCTGTTTCTGTATCCTCTATCGACTCAAACGCCGAGGTACTTTCTACTGGTAAGGTGCTTTCTACTGCTGGGATAGATGCTACCGCTCGAGGGCTTTCTACCTGCGGAATGCTTTCTACTTGCGGGATACTCTCTTTTGAAATACCTGAACTGATAACAGGGGATGGCGCCGGTATTGCCGCTGCAGCCGTTACAACCGGTACAGATGGAATCACAGGTGACGGCACAACAGTAGGTTGAGACTTTGGCTGAACAGATGATACTGAACCTGCATTAAAAAGCGGGCTAAAACCTCCCGGAGGTGGCTGAGGTACCAGGCTTTTCGGGGGAGTGATCCCGGATGTATCCTGCTGAGCCACCTGATGACCCGTCGTATTAGCACAGGCGGACAGCAGTACGACAGAAGACAGCAGAATTGCCGGATGCCAATGATCTGCAATCAACGCCTTAGCCGTCAAAAAAACCGAATGTAAATTCCGCTTACTGACCGATGACATACCCATCCCTGCTTTATACCCCTGATACAGCTGAATAAAAATATTGGCGGCAGAGTTTAAAGAGATTCAGGCATTTGTCTATACGGCGAACCATGCATTGATTCGATGCGCTTACCGGCTGTCTATAAACAGCCACCGGCTACATGTAAGAAGCCAATGCAATCGATGGCTGCCTGAGCAGTATTTTTTGCTGTTCAAGGGCATTTAAATGCTCCAGCCACCAGCTCTCTCCACCAAAGTGACTGAAAGCAGTCATAAACGCCGGGTCCTTACGACGCTGCGCCAGCCAACCGCTGTAATAGATCATACGAAGAGTGCGCAAAGGCTCTATCAAAGCCAGCTCACGACGTGGAAATTCCCGATACTCCTCATACCCTTCAACGACCTCTGAGAGCCACTGCTGCTGTTGAGCCCGATCACCGGAAAGCAGCATCCAGATATCCTGCATTGCCGGAGCCATACGGCAATCATCAAAATCCAGCAGCATCAATTCACCATCCCGCCAAAGCATATTACCGCTATGACAATCCCCCTGAACCCTGATTAAAGGAGCACTAACCTGTTTGAGGCGATGGTCACACTCGGTCAGCAGCTCATCCGTCAAAGCCTGATAGCGGGACTGATAGGATTTCAGTAATCCGCTTTTCAGCACTTCCTGCTGACCATGACGGGCATAGTCTGCCACATTCAGTTCCGGACGATGTATAAAGGGCTTCACCTCACCGATACTGTGCATGCGGCCCAAAAAGCGCCCCAACTCATACAGATGCTCCTCATTATCCAGCTCCGGGGCATGGCCACCTTTACGGGAAAAAAGCGCAAAACGATAGCCTTCAAAGTAGTGCAGGCTTTGATCTTTATCTGCACTCTCTGTCGAACACAGCAAAGGAGGTATGGCATTGACACCCGATGCGGCCAACTCCAGGGCAAACTGATGCTCTTCTAAAATCTGAGCATCACTCCAGCGGCCCGGACGATAAAACTTAGCAATCAACGGCTGAGCCTGCTCAATACCAACCTGAAAGACCCGGTTTTCATAGCTGTTCAACGCCATAACCCGCCCATCACAATAGAAGCCAAGGGACTCAACAGCATCCATTACCCGATCAGGGTTCAGCTGGTAGTAGGGTGTCACATCCGCCGAATTGTCTTTATCTGTCATCACTGAAGCCTTTACTCCTGGTCGATCTATCGCCGTTGATTAGGTGTTCGGGCAAAAGCCCAGACTTGCACCGAAGCAGCACCATTATCCCTTAACAGAGATGCAATAACATCTGCTGTAGAGCCTGTGGTGACAACATCATCAACCAGTGCTACCTCTCGCCCCTGTATCTCTGCCTGATGGCGCAAAGCAAAACTTTGGTCAAGGTTTTTCAACCGCTGCTCCCGATTCAAATCATGCTGAGGCCGGGTCATCACCTGCTTACGTAAGACGGACATATTTACTGGTATTGTCAGTTGCCGTCCAACCGCATCAGCCAGACAGGCCGCAGGATTAAAGCCTCGTTTTAACCTTGTACGCCAATGGGTAGGAACAGGCAGAATAATATCCGGCCGTTTAATCATGTCTGCATTAAGCTGCCCCATCAGATAATCCGACAACAGATCGCTCAATAAACGATTCAGAAGCATATGATCCTGGCTTTTAAAACGCTGGACCAGTTCACTCACCGGATAACGATAAAGGTAAGGCGCTAAAATCTGATGAAATGCAGGAGGATTTTTCTGACAGCGCCCACAAAGTAAAGTGCCTGATACAGGCTCAGCTTGAGTCATTGGCTCTGCACAATGACGACATGCCCTGCGGTTACATTCAAAATCCCCAAGGCAGTCATTACATAACAACCTGCTAACGGTCTCATGCCCATCAAGTCTCCCACGACACAACAGGCAGGTGCGGGGAAAAAGTGCATCCTGTATCTGCCACCAAATCCCTTTGTCCATCTGAAGCTCCCTTTCTTTAACTCCCCGCATATCAATCATCTCCCGGTTACCAGTACATCCATCATAGCCGAAGAAATTCGTTATCCATCATCTATAAACAGCCAACACTGTAAACCATAATGAAAAGACAAGGTTGACAGGATTTCAATGCTCGCTATGATCTTGGCAACGCTTATACAACAACAGGCTTTTTGAATTTAGCACAGGAATTTCCATGACAGTATCTATGGCGCCCTCCCCAACGACACCTCGTTACGACTGGTCTCTTGAAGAAGTTGAGGCGTTGTTCGCCTTGCCACTGAATGATCTTTTGTTTAAGGCTCACAGCATCCATCGGGAAAACTTCGATCCCAACGCGGTTCAGGTCAGCACCCTGCTATCAATCAAAACCGGAGCCTGCCCGGAAGATTGTAAGTATTGTCCTCAGTCCGGGCACTACAACACTGGCCTTGCCAAAGAACAGCTGATGGAGGTTCAAAAAGTTTTGCAACAGGCCAAGGCTGCTAAAGATACCGGTGCCAGCCGCTTTTGTATGGGAGCTGCATGGAAATCGCCCAGCAAAAAAGATTTCCCGGCCGTTCTGGAAATGGTTAAAGGGGTTAAATCTTTAGGGCTGGAAACCTGTATGACTCTGGGTATGTTGGATGAGGATCAGGCCAAGGAGCTCTCCTCTGCCGGGCTTGATTACTATAATCACAACCTGGACACCTCTCCAGAGTATTACGACCAGATTATCACCACGCGTAGTTATCAGGATCGCCTGGATACACTATCCCATGTGCGTGATGCGGGTATGAAGATTTGTTCCGGTGGCATTCTGGGTATGGGAGAACAGGAAACGGATCGCGCCAAAATGCTGATCCAACTGTCCAAACTGGCACCACACCCGGAAAGTGTGCCAATTAATATGTTAGTCAAAGTCGAGGGTACCCCGATGGATCAGGTTGAAGACCTCGACCCGATCGATTTTGTTCGCACCATCGCCGTGGCCCGCATTATGATGCCGCAATCCCATGTCCGTCTGTCTGCCGGTCGCGAAGAGATGAGCGATGAGATGCAGGCGATGACCTTCTTTGCCGGTGCGAACTCCATCTTCTACGGCGAGCGCCTACTGACCACAGCCAATCCTCAGGCAGATAAAGATCGCCAACTGTTCTCCCGTCTAGGCATTCACCCGGAACGTCGTGAAGCGCCGGTGGATGAAGCCACCCATGAAGCTGCTCTAAAAGAGGCGATCACCGAACAGAAAAATGGTGAGATGTTCTACGATGCTTCACAAACGAATCTCTCGGAAGCAGGTCGTGAGCGCAAGCCCTGTGGCCTGGTGGTCTAAGCCGAGTCCATGAAAGATCTGTTAAGCGAGCAGCTTACCCCAAGCTTAGAGGCGCGTCGCAAGGCGCATCTCTATCGCTCGCGCCGTACCCTTAATGGGCCACAGCAGCCGCAGACTCAGGTGGATGGCCGCGACCTCCTCACCTTCTGCAGCAACGACTATCTGGGACTGGCTAACGACCCCCGTGTTATTGAGCGCTTTCAGCAGGCAGCCAGCCGTTACGGTGTCGGTAGTGGTGCCTCCCATCTGGTGAACGGTCACAGCTCCGAGCATCACGCCCTGGAGGAGGAGCTGGCCGCGTTTACCGGACGGGATCGGGCACTACTGTTTTCCACCGGTTTTATGGCCAATCTGGGGACGATTCAGGCTCTAGCCGGTAAAGGTGATGCGGTATTTCAGGATCGTCTGAACCACGCCTCCCTGCTGGATGGCGGTCTGCACTCCGGTGCCCGCTTTAAGCGCTATCAGCATAACGATGCCGGACATCTGAATCGTTTGCTGAAAAAAACCAGCCCAGATAACCGTGGCCGCAAGCTGGTGGTCACCGACGGTGTATTCAGCATGGATGGCGACTGTGCCCCCATGCAGCCATTAATTGAAACCTGCCAACAACACAACGCCTGGCTAATGGTGGATGACGCTCATGGTTTTGGCTGCTTAGGTGATAATGGTCAGGGTATCGGTGCCGGTTTCAGTCAGAATGAGGTTCCCATCCTGATGGGAACGCTAGGTAAAGCGATCGGTACCAGTGGTGCTTTTATTACTGGTTGTGACGCCCTGATCAAAACCCTGATCCAGTTTGCCCGTCCCTATATTTACACCACCGCGCTGCCACCAGCCGTCGCCGCAGCAACACGCACAAGCCTCAACATCGTGCAGCAGGAACCGGAGCGCCGTCAGCACCTAAACACCCTTATTGCACAATTCCGCACCGGTGCTCAGCAGCTGGGCCTGACACTTATGGATTCGCCAACCGCGATTCAGCCGATTCTGATTGGTGATGACGCAGAAACCCTGAACTGGAGTCATAAGCTGGAAAACGCCGGACTTCTGGTGACGGCGATCCGACCTCCCACAGTGCCTAAAGGCAGCGCCCGCCTGCGGGTAACTTTAAGTGCCAGCCATACGGCAGAGCAGGTCGACCGTCTGTTAGCGGTACTTGCGGATATCGTGCAGCAACAGGGTGTACCTGAGGTCGTTTTGCCATGAACCGCTCGATAACAAACAAACCGCTTATTCTGCTGCACGGCTGGAGCGCAACACCAGCTATCTGGCAACCTCTGATCAGCGTACTGAAAACCCTGAACCCCAGACGGGAGGTTCTGACACCAGCTCTGCCCGGTTATCACCCGGACTACCAAACATCAGATTGGGCAGGAGACAGAGCCCAGTTGCCGGAAGTCATCGACCAGCTGCAACTGCCAACCGATGCCCATTGGCTTGGCTGGTCACTGGGTGGCAACCTACTGCTGGAGATCGCACATTTTCTGTCGGAACAGCTTCAGCCTCTGCCCCACAGCCTGACACTGTTATGCAGCAACCCTTCGTTTCAACAGCGTGGCGATCACACCGCGGCCATGCCGGAAGAAACGCTGAGCCAGTTCCGTACCGGTTTTGATACGCAACCGGAGAAAATCCTGAAGCGTTTTCAGCTACTGCAGATGCAGGGAGAAAATGATCAGCGGGCAGTAAAGAAGCAACTGACGGAGCTATCTCCCCAAGAACGACCTGTCTCAGCTAAAACCCTGGCAAATGGTCTGACCGCTTTAGCCGTTCTCGATCAGAGAAATTACAGTGACCTCTCAGAAAACGGCTGCCCGACACTTTGGCTATTGGGTGAGAATGACCCTCTGGTACCGACGACTATTGCGGAACAGCTCAACCATCACCGGCTACTCAGTCATTGCGGCCATCTACCCATGTTGAGTCAGCCGGAACAACTGGCGCAGATGATGACCTGTCACCTGACTCAAATTGAATCAGCCCGTGAGGTAAACCTGCCATGAATACGATGACCGCCCTAGCCGAAATGCAAACAGTCCCTCAATCCGCCGAGCAGCCACGCCAGCGAGACAAAAGAAAAATTGCCGATGCTTTCAGCAAAGCAGCAGGCCAGTACGATCAGCTGGCAGAAGCCCAAAAACGTATTGCACAAAAAGTGCTGGAACTCTGTCCTACTGCCGGGTCTGATGAATCAGAAATCGAAAGTGTGCTGGATATCGGTTGCGGAACTGGTTATTGGACACGCAGGCTTCGCGATCAAACTCAGGCCAGATGGGTTACCGGACTGGATCTGGCAGAAGGCATGCTTCGCTTTGCTGACGAGCAGTCCGACAACCAGCATATCCAGTGGCTGTGTGCCGATGCCGAGCAACTACCATTACCCGCAGAAAGTCTCGATCTGGTGTTCTCAAGTCTGGCAATTCAGTGGTGTAACGATTATCACGCCCTGTTTAGCAGTATCGCCAGAACTCTGAAATTGGGCGGCGAAGCCCATATCGCCACCCTGCTTCCCGGAACTCTCTGCGAACTGGAACAAAGCTGGGCAAAGGTGGATAAAAAAACCCATATCAACCGCTTTACTGATGAGCAGACACTGATACACGCGATCCGACAGGCCGGGCTGACCCTAAGCGCAACCGACCAATATTGCGAGAGGATGTTTTACCCTGACTTGCGAGCAGTCTTTGATTCCATTAAAGGCGTAGGCGCTCATTACTCCGAGGGGGATGCAGGTCTGACCGGCCGGCATAGCCTATTAACACTGAAGCAGGCCTACGAAACAATGCGCCGTTCCGAAGGCTTGCCAGTGAGTTACCAGGTTTTGATTTTATCGCTCAGAAAGCTCTGAAACGGCACATCATCTGATCGATTTTTTGAATCGAATTTTGTAGCATCCGGATCAAACTTATCTAACCTCTATCTCAGGCGAAGAATCTATGAAGACCTATTTTATTACCGGAACCGACACCGATGCAGGCAAAACATTTGCCAGCTGCGCACTACTCCACGCGGCAGGTAAGCTAGGCTTTAAAACACTGGCACATAAACCTGTTGCAGCCGGTTGCGAGCCAACGCCTGACGGCCTGCGTAACAGCGACGCTATAAACCTTATGAGCGCGATGAATCAGGATGAAGAGTATGAAATGGTTAACCCTATCACTCTCGAGTCTGCCATTGCACCTCATCTTGCGGCTCAGGAAACAGGAGTACAACTCAGTGTATCCCGCAGTGCGGGTTTTGCCCGAGGAATCATGATGGCCCGGGCTGACCTTTTGCTGATCGAGGGTGCCGGGGGTTGGCGTGTACCGTTAAACAACCGCGAAACATTAGCCGATCTGGCAAAAGATCTGAAACAACCGGTCATTTTGGTCGTAGGCATGAAACTGGGTTGTATCAACCACGCCCTTTTAACCTCCGAAGCGATTAAAGCAGATGGTTTGGAGGTTGCTGGTTGGATCGCTAACAGGGTCGACCCGGAGATGAGTCACTACCGGGAAAACCTAGCCACACTGGCACAGATGATTCAGGCTCCACTTCTGGCTGAGATACCGTCTATACAGAATGCCTGCTGGAAAGACGCTGCAGAACATATACCCGATGCCGCCGTAAAATTTATTTTAGGCACCCACTAATATTTCCAAAACACTTAAGAGGCTGCTGATGCCGCTAGTAAGAGGGCTCAGAGCGTCATAAAGCAGCGAGCCATTTTTGTCGCGGAACCCTCCAATAAAATGTTATGTTATAACATATAAACAATGGAGTTAAGACCGTGACCAGCCTGAACCAACACTTGCTAACTGATACCAAATTCCCTGCCAACCACCAGAGCGATCCTGATTTCACGCAATGTACCTTCTATCCGGTCAAACCGGATCAGAAAGCATTGTATCCAACAGGGGATGACCCGGATGTACTCACTGAAATCTATCAACCCGGAGTTCGCTTAACTTGCTGGCAACGCAGCCCTGACACCAAAGCGATGCATTACGTTAACTGGCTGACGGAAAGAGGCCACTTACTCCCTTTACGTCTTGTAGCCGCACCTGAAGCACTTACAGAGCAACTGCAGAAAGACCTGCCAAATCACCCAGGCCGGGCAAGCTTTATTACCGATATTGTCTATCTGACAGAGATGTTCACGTGCTTATTTGATATGGAGGAAGTAGGACTGCGCTTATCCTTACTGAGCCAGGCGATGTGCCCTCGATTCCATGTGGATCGTATCGGTGCAAGAATGGTATGCACCTATTCAGGACAAGGTACTGAATGGCTTCCGAATGAGGCCATTGATCGCACAAAGCTTGGCAGAGGCAGTATGGGGTTGCCTGACGACCAATCCGGCTTATACCCATTGGCAATAACACCAAATCAGATTGATACCGGTGATGTAGTCATTATGAAAGGTGATGCCTGGCCGGGTCATGAAGGGCAAGGACTGGTGCACCGATCTCCTGCATGCAGCTCTGATCAACCACGCTTATTTGTTAGCATGGATGTTATGTAATCAGCATCCGTTTGTTACTTTATCTTATTGATGAACAATAATTTTTTGTTTTTTTCAGGCTTTTGGCTTGACCCCGATAAACACTTAACTATAATACGCTCCGTGCTGCGGGAGTGGTGAAATTGGTAGACACGCCAGATTTAGGTTCTGGTGCCGTAAGGTGTGAGAGTTCGAGTCTCTCCTTCCGCACCATCTTCTCTTACCTCCGACTTGCTTTCTAATAAAGCAATCAATGAAGATGGCCCAGCACGGTTTTAGAGATCAGCCTTAACGATCTACTAAAACAGACAATTGCCCGATCAATGAGATCACCTCCTCAGATCAGCGGCATACGAAAAGATGCGGGAGTGGTGAAATTGGTAGACACGCCAGATTTAGGTTCTGGTGCCGTAAGGTGTGAGAGTTCGAGTCTCTCCTTCCGCACCATCTTTTCTTTTTAGTCCCATCAAAATCAATCCCAATCCGATATAAAATTCAGACCTTGGTCTTTACATCAGTTCTCTCTACTGGATTCATCCTCAGTAATATTAAATCTTATTCACAACCAAGCACTCAGCTTTAACCTGTGGATATCTTATATCCCAGCCTTTTACACCCTTGCCATACAGGCAAGAGCAGCCGTCAGTGAAAATCCAAAAACCAGAGCACAAGCCAAAATCAAAAAACCGGCTAAGGTTTTCACCCAAGCCGGTTCTGTAGATCGACTAGAAGATCAGTATCTGTCTAGCAGCAATTACTCACCGTAGAACAGCTCTTCTTCCAGGTCCATCAGGGTTTCTGCACCTGCATTTACCTGCGCAGCCAGTGAGGCTGCCTTAGGCAGTACACGGGCATAGAAGAAGTTAGCAACCTTCACTTTAGAGCTGTAGAAGCCGCTGGTATCCTCTGCCGCTTTAGGAGCTGCAACAGCAACCATACGGGCCCACATATAGGCATATGTCACCAAACCAAACAGGTCCAGATAATCCTGAGATGCAGCACCGATCTCTTCCGGGTTAGCGGCAGCCTTCTCAATAACACCTTCGGTCACCTGAACCAGAGTATCCACAGCAGCTGACAGTTTTGCCAGATAAGGCTGAACCTGTGCGTTATCAGCATTCGCTTCAATAAAGCTACGAATATCCTGTTCGAACAGTTTTACATACTCACCCTTGTTAGAAACCACTTTACGGCCCATCAGATCAAGCGCCTGAATACCGTTAGTGCCTTCGTAGATCTGTGCGATACGGGCATCACGAACATACTGCTCTGCGCCCCATTCACGGATATAGCCCTGACCACCATAGATCTGCTGAGCAGATATTGTGCAGTCCAAACCGCGATCCGTCAGATAAGACTTAGCTACTGGCGTCATTAACGCCACAAGTGCTGCCGCCTTCTTACGAACATCAGTATCTTCGTGGAATTTAGATATATCCAGCTGCATACCCACGTAGGAAGCAAAAGCGCGGCCCGCTTCATTGAAAGCACGTACGTTCAGCGCCATGCGACGCACATCTGGGTGCACCAAAATGTTGTCTGCGGCTTTCTCAGGGTACTTAGCACCGCCCGGTGCACGGGACTGAATACGCTCCTGAGCGAAATCCATCGCGCTCTGGTAAGCCACCTCACCCAGACCCAACCCCTGAATACCGATAGAAAGGCGCTCATAGTTCATCATGGTAAACATGCAGGCTAAACCTTTGTTCGGCTCACCAATCATCCAGCCCTGAGCGCCGTCAAAGTTCATCACGCAGGTCGCGGAGCCTTTAATACCCATTTTGTGCTCAATAGAGCCACAGAATGCCGGGTTACGCTCGCCCAGAGATCCATCTTCGTTGATCAGGAATTTAGGCACCATAAACAACGAGATACCGCGGGAGCCCGCAGGTGCATCCGGCAGTTTTGCCAGTACCAGGTGGATAATATTCTCAGACAGATCATGCTCACCACCGGTGATAAAGATCTTAGTACCTGTAATATTATAAGAGCCATCAGTATTAGGCTCTGCCTTTGTGCGGATCAGGCCCAGATCTGTACCGGAATGCGGCTCGGTCAGACACATAGTGCCCATCCAGCGGCCTTCGTACATTGCAGGTAGCAGCTGCTCTTTCATTTCATCACTGGCGTGATTATCAAGGCACAGTGTGGCACCTGAGTTCAGCGCCGGATAGAGAGCAAAAGAAGCATTTGAAGCGTACAGCATTTCCTCAAATAACACGGTCAGCATTTTAGGCATGCCCTGACCGCCAAAATCGATATTACCACCAAGGCCCATCCAGCCACTCTCAGCCATCAGCTGGAACGCTTCTTTAAAGCCCTTAGGCGTAGTGACTTCACCATCATTGAACTGGCAACCCTCTTCGTCACCGGTACGGTTCAAAGGAAAGAGTTCATTCTCGTTAACCTTGGCGCCTTCTTCAAGAATCGCATCAACCAGGTCAGGTGTAACTTCCTGAGTTGCCGGCATGGTAGACCAAAGCTTGTCAGCTTCAAAAACTTCATTCAGAACAAAACGCATGTCGCGTAAAGGAGCTTTATACTTTGCCATGGGGCGTACTTCCTCGATTCTTTATCGTTAATTCCAGCCTGCACAGTGAGCCAATAAGATAACTCAAACTGCATTGCATCCTGTTACAGGTGCTACTTTCACATAGAATATAGACAGCCTGAAAAGATTCGACCAGATTCTGGTTTTCAGTCATATTACTGAATGAAACGGTAGGCTGCCAGCCCACTGCGTGACTTGCGGGTTCAGTTTATACGCAGGCTTCAGCCATTGTGCATCGCAGGGTAGAGCCAGTGCAAACTGCAGGAAAGTCAAGAGATGAACGCTTTATAGTAAGGCCTATAAAACTCTATCAAAAACGGGCCCTCCATGGCCCGCATCAATCATCAGAACAAATGATCACAAAATAAAATCAGATCTCGAAACCAGCACCAAACTGATCCACATCCATTGCCATCAGCGAGTCGCCACCCTCTGCAATCGTTGCTACCAGGGATTTAGTCCGCGGCAGCAGCTTGCTGAAATAGAATTCAGCGGTAGCCAACTTGCCTTTATAGAAGGCCGTTTCTGTGGTGCCATTAGCCAGTGCTTCCTGAGCAACCTTAGCGGCTTGCGCCCAGAAATATGCCAGCGTGACATAACCTGAGTACATCAGATAGTCCACAGATGCGGCACCAACCTCTTCACGATTCTGCATCGCCTTCATACCGACCTGCATCGTGATATCGCCCCACTCCTTGTTCAACTTCGCAAGAGGAGCGACAAATTTCACCATATCGGAATTACCTTCCTCGGTCTGACAGAACTTATGCACCTGCTTAGTAAACTTACGCAGACTTTCGCCCTGATTCATAAGAATCTTACGACCCAACAGATCCAGTGCCTGGATACCTGTTGTACCTTCATACAAACGAGTGATACGTGCATCGCGTACAAATTGCTCCATACCCCACTCATGGATAAAGCCATGACCACCAAAGATCTGAATACCTTCATTGGTGGCTTCAAAGCCTGCTTCCGTCAGGAAGGCTTTAACAATCGGTGTCAACAGACCCAAGAGTTCATCAGCGTCTTTACCCGCATCACCACCTGCAGAGACCTGATCGATCAGCTGTGCGGTGTAGTAGATAAGCGCGCGACCACCTTCAGAAAAGGCTTTCTGAGTCAGCAGCATACGGCGCACATCAGGGTGAACAATGATCGGATCAGCCGCTTTCTCAGGTGCTTTAGGGCCGCTCAGAGCACGCATCTGCAAACGATCACGAGCATAAGCCAGAGCATTCTGGAAGGAAACTTCTGCCAAGCCTTGACCTTGAATACCAACACCGATACGAGCTGCATTCATCATCACAAACATATAGGACAAGCCTTTATTCGGCTCACCGATCAGGTAACCCTTGGCGTTGTCGAAGTTCATAACACAGGTACTGTTGCCGTGGATGCCCATTTTATGCTCAATGGAGCCACACTGAACCCCGTTACGCTCACCCGCTTCACCATTTGCGTCAGGGGTGAACTTAGGCACGATAAACAGGGAAATACCTTTAGAGCCTTCTGGCGCGCCCGGCAGCTTTGCCAATACCAGATGCACGATATTGTCGGACATGTCGTGTTCACCAGCGGAGATAAAGATTTTAGTGCCGCTAATAGCGTAACTATCATCAGCCAGTGGCTCAGCTTTAGTGCGGATCAGGCCTAGGTCAGTACCACAGTGAGGCTCTGTCAGACACATGGTGCCGGTCCAGCTACCTTCAATCATCTTAGTCAGGTAAAGTTCTTTCTGTTCCTCAGTACCGTGGTGCAGCAGAGCATCCATGGCACCGTGTGACAGCCCTGGATACATACCCCATGACAGATTAGATGAGCAGATCATCTCATTCAGAACCATACCCAGAGACTGTGGCAAGCCCTGACCACCGTAGCGAGTGTCTTGCGTCATGGAAGGCCAGCCACCTTCAACATATTGCTTATAAGCTTCTTTAAATCCTTTAGGCGTAACAACCTCACCATCGTTAAACTGGCAACCTTCGGCATCACCACTTTGATTCAGAGGTGTCAAAACTTCTTCAGTAAACTTTGCACCTTCTTCCAAAATGGCATTCACAATTTCCGGAGATGCCTCATCCCCATTTGGCAGCTGTGCGTAGTGGGCAGGAAAATCCAGCATCTCGTCCATTACAAAACGGATATCACGCAGGGGAGCTTTATATGTTGGCATATTGACCTCGGCTTAACTGTTCTTGTTGTACCAGCCTGTAGCTTCTCAGGAGGATGTCACCCAAGACGCCAGACAGTGTAAATAGAGAAATCTAATTCAAACGTATGTTTGAAACTTAAGTCAGACGAAGATCAGGGTCAAGTGGTATTTTACTTAAATTGATGTCCAGCCGGTCAAGCCAAGATATTAGACGTGCAAAAAAAGCCTGTAGCGCGATCTTTCAGCATTTGGAATGCGCTACCAGATCAACACTATAAACCATATAAATCAAACAGTTACTGCAACCTGCTGACCTAATGGCTGGGGTGGAAAACTCAACCCCATGGTATCAAAGCGATCTTTCAGCTGCTGAGCAACCGTCATACCGGCGGCACTCTCCTGGCTGCCCACAAAACTCTGAGGAAAGCTCAGACCAAAAGAAAAACTTTTAGGCTCTTTATATATTCCAGAAGGAAATTGAAGGGAGGGTTCATCGGGCTCGTTCTGCGAGGATTCGTCTATCGAACCGGCATCAGAGGAGTCATCAGTATTCCCAGATTCAGCCACACGCTCACTAAAGTCTCGCTCTCTAATCTCTACCCTCGCTTCATTTCCCATCGCCCGGGCTTCAGCGGCAACTTTCAAATCCTGCTCGGACGGCTGCGCCGGGGCCAAAGCAGCTCGCTCAACAACCTGGGATTTATCCAAAGTTGCCTCAGGGTCATCGGGAACCGGAGAAGTATCTATCGTCACCTGACCACCAACTGCATACTCACGACCATCAGGCCCCTCTGTCATATCATAAGAAGGTGAAGAGGCATAACGACCACCTACTGAAGCATGGGCTTCTTCATGAGTTCGAACCTCTTGATCACGCTTGCTCAGTTCAGAAATAACCTGATTTTTTTCCTGTTCAAGAAGCGCCTTCTCACTATCAATATCAGCTTGTTCAGAAGCGCTAGCATTCACAGCTTCAGCGGACCGCTCTTTCTCACGGTAATCCTGAACAAGGCGAGCATATCGAGTTGAACTGCTGACAGAAGGCGTTTCCATAAAAATAACCTTTAATGAATGATTAGCCAGATATTAACCAAGCGAGTGTTGTATTCATTATGGCGAACTTCTCAGTTTTTTTCATAACCTAATATTGTGAAACAGTTCTGACTTATAACATTTCATTTTAATACAAAAAAAATAAATGTTATTAATGTATTGATATATCAGGAGTTTCATAAAACTTTTGCCCTGAAATGAGAAAAGCACCGCCTCATTGATTTTTATTCACAAAAAAGCCTCGCAAATAGCGAGGCCTTCATGTTTACGCAAAGTAATGGCTCTGAAAAGTTCGGCCATCGCTTTCACTGAGTAATAAATCTACTCGTCAATAAAGCTACGAAGGTGCTCAGAGCGCGTAGGGTGACGTAATTTACGTAGCGCTTTCGCCTCAATCTGACGAATACGCTCCCGGGTTACATCAAACTGCTTACCCACTTCCTCCAACGTATGGTCGGTATTCATATCAATACCAAAGCGCATACGCAGAACTTTGGCTTCACGACCTGTAAGCCCACCCAGAACAGAACGAGTGGCTTCAATTAAGCCTTCGCCTGTTGCTGTGTCAATCGGCGAATCAGTGCCTACATCTTCAATGAAATCACCCAGATGTGAATCTTCATCATCACCAATCGGCGTTTCCATAGAAATCGGCTCTTTAGCGATCTTCAGCACTTTGCGTACTTTATCTTCCGGCATCTCCATACGCTCACCCAACTCTTCCGGAGTCGGCTCACGCCCCATCTCCTGAAGCATCTGGCGTGAAACACGGTTCAACTTGTTGATCGTCTCGATCATATGTACCGGAATACGGATAGTACGAGCCTGGTCAGCAATGGACCGGGTAATTGCCTGACGAATCCACCAGGTCGCATACGTCGAGAACTTATAGCCCCGGCGGTATTCAAACTTATCTACCGCTTTCATCAGACCGATATTACCTTCCTGAATAAGATCCAGGAACTGCAAACCACGGTTGGTGTATTTCTTAGCGATGGAGATAACAAGACGCAGGTTAGCTTCAACCATTTCTTTCTTCGCACGGCGAGCCTTGGCTTCACCAATCGACATGCGACGGTTAACTTCTTTGATCTCACTAAGATTCAGGCTGACATCTTTTTCCACAGCTAAAATTTTGCGCTGACACCGCAAAATTTCAATACGCAAAGCTTCCAGCTTAACAGCATACTTAGGCTTATCAGCCAGCACATTATCTAACCATTCAAGATTAGTTTCATTGCCTGGGAAAGAAGTAATAAATTCTTTACGCGTCATTTTAGCTTTACGAACACAAAGCTGCATGACCCGACGCTCCTGACGACGAATTTCGTCCATACTGTTACGCACACGAGCAACCATGGCGTCAAAGTTTTTGGGCGTCAGCTTGATCGGAGCAAAATAATCAGCAAGCTCCATCTGAGCTGCTTTATACTCAGCACTGCCGGTACCTTTCTTCTCTGATGCATTCAGAACCGCATCGTGCAGCTCCTGCAGACGAGTGAAGCGAATACGGGCCTCTTCCGGATCCGGGCCGCTTTCTGCTTCTTCTTCATCATCAAGATCATCGTCACTTTTAGCACTGGCAACCGGGCCGGGCGTTACTTCGCCATCATCCGGATCAATATAACCAATAAGCAGATCACTCAGACGACCTTCTTCTGTCTGAGTTTGCTCATAGATATCCAGAACCTTCTGAATTGTTCCGGGCAGATACGATACGGCATGCATAACCTCGCGCAGACCTTCCTCGATACGCTTGGCGATCACAATTTCGCCTTCGCGTGTCAGAAGCTCTACAGTACCCATCTCACGCATATACATGCGAACAGGGTCGGTGGTACGGCCAACATCAGACTCCACTGCAGCCAATGCAGCGACAGCTTCTTCGGCGACAACTTCATCCGTTGAGGAATCACCATCGGTCATCAACAGGGTTTCCGCATCAGGTGCTTCTTCAGAAACACTGATACCCATGTCGTTAATCATACGAATAATATCTTCAACCTGATCAGGGTCTGAAATATCTTCCGGGAGGTGATCATTTACTTCTGCGTAGGTGAGGTAGCCCTGTTCCTTTCCGCGGGCGATCAATTCCTTCAAGCGCGACTGTTGCTGCTCATTTCCAGCCATAGATACCCTATCTCAAATGTAGTGCAAAGAACGAGGTGGGAAAAATGCTAAGCGTTCAAATTTAGCACAATTCGGCCTTGACTTCCACCAGATTCTAAATTATTGCGAAACTTAAGTACTATTACCATCTGATTGGCTTTTCTTATTAGCCAGCAGATTCAGTAACATCACCAACTCTTCATTTTCATTTTTGGTCAGCTTCTGACCGGAACGGCTTTTTCTCGTCAACTCATCAAAACGTTGATTGTGCTGATATTCGCGCCGTTTAAGCTCCAGAGACCGGAGCCATTCTTTAAATTCTGAGACAATAAACTCTTCAGCGAGCACGTCTTCCAATGCAATTTGATCTAACAAACGGCCCGTTTCCGTGCCATACCAGTGCGCCTGCAATGAGGAGGTGGTGGCACCAGGAGTACATTTCAAGTACTCGAAGACCAGATCGAAGACCTTTCCCCAGAAAAAATCCTTGTTTTCGTCGATGATCTCTTTTAACTGCTGCCGTTCAACATCAGATAAAGCCTGGCAAACATGGGGGTAGCGCACAGCCCACACAAGCAGTTTATAAGCATACGTAGTGGACAGCTTTACCTCAGGATTATTGTCGGCCGATGTTCCGGTTTCTACAGCATAATCCGGAATAATATCAACAGGCTGGCTCTGCACTGACTCATGTGAAGCGGCCCCCGGAGAGTTGTCAATCTGGGCACGAACTCCATCAGCATCCACACCGACGATCTCTGCCAGCTTCTGAATAAGCAGCGTGCGCAGAATGCCTACAGGAATTTTCTTAAAGTAAGGTATCGCCTTCTGTATCAGCAACGCCTTACCTTCCGGCTCCAGAGGATTCAAGCCCTGCTGAAGAAAGCGGAACAGGTACTCAGAGAGTGAGTCCGCGCGAACAATACGCTGTTCGAACAGATTTTTACCATTTGCTCGCACAAGTGTGTCAGGGTCCTGCCCCTCAGGCAGAAACATAAAACGGGCTTGGCGACCATCAATCATATGGGGTAGTACGTTATCTAAAGCTCTCTCTGCAGCACGTTTACCCGCTTTGTCACCATCAAAGCAAAACACCACCTCAGGAACCACTTTAAACAAGCGCTCCATATGCTCAGAAGTTGCTGATGTGCCCAGGGTTGCTACGGCATACGAAATACCCGCTTCCGCCAACGCCACCACATCCATATAACCTTCAACAACCAGTAGACGCTCTAACTGGCCCGGTGATGTTTTTGCCTCATAAAGACCGTAAAGCTCACGCCCTTTCTGAAAAACCGGCGTTTCTGGGGAATTCAGGTATTTAGGTTTTTCATCGCCAAGAACACGGCCACCAAAGGCGATCACTTTGCCGCGCCAGTCCCGAATCGGAAACATAATACGGTTACGAAAGCGATCATAACTGCGCCCGGTATCTTCTTTCTGAACCAGAAGACCCAGACTAACCTGCTCGCCCTCACTTATACTCTGACCTGCAAGATATTTTTTAAGTAGCTCCCAGCCATCCGGCGCATACCCAATACCAAAACGCTCAACAGTTTCCGGCTTCAGGCCACGATGCTGCAGATAAGCTTGGGCTCGCTGACAGCCCTCTGCTACCTGAAGAGAGTTGCGATAAAACTGAGTGGCCAATTCAAGAGTTTCAGCTGATTTTTTTGCCGCCTGACGCTTTTTAGCTTCAGTGGGATTCTCATCCCTGGGCACTTCCATACCCAACTGTTTGGCAAGATCCTCGATGGCTTCAACATAGCCTAAACCATCATACTCCATAAGAAAGCCGATAGCATTGCCATGGGCTCCGCAGCCAAAGCAATGATAGAATTGCTTATCCTGACTAACAGTAAAAGAAGGCGTTTTTTCGTTGTGAAAAGGACACAGGCCATGCCAGTTGCGACCACTTTTTTTAAGCTTAACCGCACTTCCCACTACATCAACGATGTCTGCGCGTGCGACGAGGTCATCGATAAAATATTGAGGAATCCGACCGGCCATAAGGGCGCTAACTACCTAACGAAAATAGAATTCAGACAAGAAGCTGCCAGAGAAAAGCAACTATGATTTTGCAGGCAATGCAAAATGAAAAACGGCCGCCGGTTAAGGCAGCCGTTTTTACCCCTAAAAAGACAACCGTGCAGACCAAGGTCTGCAGAGAGGTTGCTTAGTACAGACGCTCGAAACGTTTTTGCTCGCGCTGTACCTTTTTAGCGTGACGCTTAACAGCAGCAGCTGCCTTACGCTTACGAACCCAAGTTGGCTTTTCGTAAAATTCACGACGACGAACTTCGGCTAAGATTCCAGCTTTCTCACAAGAACGTTTGAAACGACGCAGAGCAACGTCAAACGGCTCATTGTCTTTAACTTTAACAGCAGGCATTAAAGACTCACCACCTTAAAAAGTAATAGGATTGAAATTAGAGATGTCACCAAAAACGGTGACATGCCTTAGGGGACGCATGATTCTATAGGCTTTGATCACCCCATGCAAACAGCTTTAGGGGCTATACTTACGCTTTTTTTACCTAATCCTCGGCTTTTAGTGCCATTTTCAGACTCACATAGGTAGAATTGCCCCTAATCTTTCAAGTAGTTAGTGAACCTCATGCGCGTACTCGGAATCGAAACATCCTGTGATGAAACAGGTTTAGCCATTTATGACTCAGAGCAAGGTTTATTGGCCCATGCCCTGTTCAGTCAGATTGATATGCATATCCCATATGGTGGCGTAGTCCCTGAACTAGCCTCCCGTGACCATGTGCGTAAATTGCTTCCCCTGACAAAGCAAGTGATGACTGAAGCTGACAGTAAAGCTGAAGATATTGATGCGATCTGTTATACCTCCGGCCCTGGCCTTATAGGCGCATTGATGGTTGGCGCCTCTACAGCTCAGGCGTTAGCACTGGCCTGGGACAAACCTTGCCTTGGCGTGCATCATATGGAAGGTCATTTGCTGGCCCCTATGCTGGAAGAAACACCTCCGGAATTTCCGTTTGTCGCGCTTCTCGTTTCCGGTGGACATACTCAGTTGATCGATGTGCAGGGTATCGGTCAGTATGAAATGCTCGGCGAAAGTATCGACGATGCTGCCGGTGAAGCCTTTGATAAAGCCGCTAAAATGATGGGACTGCCCTACCCAGGCGGCCCTCACATTGCTCGCTATGCAGAGCATGGCACCCCAGGTCGCTACCTTTTTCCACGTCCAATGACCAACCGCCCAGGCCTGGACTTCAGCTTCAGTGGCCTAAAAACCTTTACCCTGAACACCGTGGAAGCAGCAAAAAAAGCCAACAGTGACAAACTGACCGATGAAGCGCGCGCAGATATAGCATTAGCATTTCAGGATGCAGTTGTAGACACCCTCGTAATCAAATGTAAACGGGCGCTCAAGCAAGCGGACCGAAAAAAACTGGTAATCGCTGGCGGTGTTAGCGCTAATAAAGACCTGCGCGAAAAACTTGAAGCTATAATGACTGGCATGGGTGGTCAGGTGTACTACCCCCGGAATGAATTTTGTACTGACAATGGCGCTATGATCGCCTATGCAGGCTGCCAACGTCTGATGGCAGGCCATAAAAATGACAGGCAGATCAAGGTGCAGCCTCGCTGGCCATTAACAGACTTACCTCCGTTATCGCCATCACCTAAACAGTGAACGAGTGCCAGTTAACACTACATCAATAATCAGCAGCAAACATAGGTGATAGTTTGGACCGGGTTTTTATTGAAGGCTTGAAAGTTGATGCCCTGATCGGGGTGTACGACTGGGAACGTGAAATTTTACAGCCACTGGAGTTCGATATTGAGATGGCTACAGACATACGCCCTGCAGCAGCATCTGATGAACTGTCACTGACATTGGATTACTTTTCAATCAGCCAGGCCATTACTGCACTCGTGAAAAACGCCTCATTCAAGCTGATAGAGTCTCTGGCAGAAGCCGTTAGCCAGCTGATCCGCGAGAAGTTCGGTGTTTGCTGGGTCAAAGTAAAAGTCAGTAAACCTGGTGCAGTGCCCAATGCCCGAAATGTAGCTGTTCAGATCGAAAGAGGGTCACTGAATAGCCCTAGGGCCCAAATGGCTTCCGGAGTCGCACAATGAGCCGCGTCTATCTGAGCCTTGGCAGCAATATCAACCCCAAACACAATATCCGAGAGGGCATTGCAACCCTTAACCTGCGCTTCGGACAGATGCAGCTATCTCCCATCATTGAAAGCGAGCCTGTAGGCTTTATCGGCGACCCCTTTATCAACCTGATAACAGCTCTTGAAACCGAACTCCCCATTTCAGAACTCAGCAGCCAGCTGCGTTTGATTGAGTATGACTTTGGCCGAGAGGATAATGCCCCCAAATTTAGCGGGCGCACACTGGATATCGATATTGTTCTGGTGGATCAGCTTGAAGGAGAACACTTCGGTTTAACACTTCCCCGCAAAGACCTGTTTGAACATGGCTATATGCTGTACCCCCTGTCTTTGATGGAGCCGGAGCTGATTCCCCCGGGGCAGGGGGAAACAGTCCAAGAGCTCTGGCGGCAATTCCCCTTCCCGGAACAAAAACTTTGGCTTACAGAGCTCTGAAGGCCTGATCAATCAATTTAAGGCGCTGCGCCTTAATTGCAGCGCCAATTTCCGGTCCTTTTAATCCCTGTTGAACAAATGTCTTAGCAGTGACGCTTTCCATTACCCCGACTAAGGACTGCCACCACTGTTTTATATCATTTTTATCAGACTGCCAGAGTGCCAGCCAGGCTTCAAAAAAACCTCCCTGTCTAAACGCACCGGAACTCTCAAGCAGAGACAAACAAAGCTGGGCATCCTGCTCTGGCTCAGTATTAAGAAGTGACCAAAATTTCTGTACCAGCAAAGCAAAACCAAGATAATGCTTAGGCGCTCTTATCCGGTTACAAAGTGATTCAATCTCTTCTGGCGTCAACCCATGCAGCAACCACCCCCAATTCAGTAACCCACGCTCAGCTTTATCTTTCTCTGCCAAATGGTCCGGCAGGTAAAAATGTTGGGCTGACAACTCTTTGAACCAATAATCGAGCCCACCAACCTTCTGAAGTGTTGCTAGGTATTGCTCAGGATTTCTCTCCTGAAGCGCCTTCTCTGTTTCCGACCAAACACGCTCGGCAGAAAGTTGTTCCAACTCCTCTGCCGCAACTAACTCTGCCATTAATTGCAGTGTCTCGGGAGCAATTGAAAACCCTAATCTATAAAAACGAGCCAAAAATCTTGCGCCGCGCAATACTCTTAAAGGGTCTTCAGCAAATGCGGGAGAGACATGTCGCAGAAGCTTCAGCTCCAGATCTTTTAGTCCCCCATAAGGGTCGTGAATATTCCCGCTGATATCCTTTGCCATAGCGTTAATCGTAAAATCCCGACGCATCAGATCTTCTTCGAGTGTCACATCAGGTGAGGTATGGCAAACAAAGCCCTGATAACCTTTACCTGATTTGCGCTCTGTTCTGGCTAATGCGTACTCCTCTTTTGTATCAGGGTGCAGAAAAACAGGAAAGTCTTTGCCGACCTGAACAAAGCCTGCCGCTTTTAGCTCCTCTGGTATAGCACCAACAACCAGCCAATCCCTATCATAGGGTCTCAACCCCAGTAACTCATCTCTTACCGGGCCGCCAACAAGGTACACCTCACCACTTAAAAAAGAAGAATCATCATCAGAAGATAAAAACTGGCTCATTTTTTGCTAAACCTTAGTTATTAAACGAATTAAAGTTTAATTTTCTGCAGGTTAACCTTCAGTCACACTAAACTTTGCGGAAGTGTTGCCGATAATCATCGGTATAGTTTTCGAATCAACTCACATTATAAAGCTGCAAAGCAGAATGTTTGGTTGAATTCGTATCAAAATGTCAGGAAGAACCGATGCTTAAAACTGTAAAAATTATCACAGGGACTTTTTTTCTGCTTCTGATGTCTGCTTGTACCATGCCGTACTACGGCTATCAGCAAAACACTCAGGCTCAGGGAAATTATGTTCGCTTACCGCCGGCAAAGCCTCAACCTAAGCGGCGGGTGATTATCAGAACAGAAACGCACCGGGTTCTGACGCCAAAAATCGTTATGGAGCCCTGCTGTAAAATGCAGTCCAACGTAATCTATAGGCGTTACTAACCTGCCCCTAGATACGTATTTGAATCCATTTTATCTATTTGTGACGGACATCAGGAGTGATGATAATGAAACTTAAACTGGCTTCTCTGGCTATTGCCGGTGCTGTTGTAACTGCTGGCTGTGCGCCAATGAATCAGCATGCTATGAACAACCAAAACAACAATGACTATGTTGTTTACCAACAGGTTGAACATACCTACAGCCCGAAAGTAGAGCCTATTATTGTTCGTGTAACGGGTTATGGGGCTTATAAAGAAAACCCTCGCCTGTCTCAGGGGCAGAATCAGCTGATGGCAATGCGGGCATCTAAACTCGATGCTTATCGTGCAATTGCTGAGCGTGTATACGGTACTCGCGTAAGTGGTGGTTCTAACGTAGAAGCTATGGTTCTTCGTGATGACCGTTTCCGCACCTATGTGGACAGCGTCATTCGTGGTGCCAAAGTGGTATCTACATATGAGCTGGCCCACAATAACTACGAGACCACGATGGAGCTGGTTCTAGAGCCTACGTTCTATGACTGCATGGGTTCAACCGATGCCCTTCAGTCACCAAGCTGCACAGCCCCCACCGTTCACGGCGAATCACCGGAGACTCGTGCCATTGCCCGACCTCTGGTTAAAGTTCAGCCAGGACAGTATTATCTGAACTAATTCACTGACAGTGATTATCTATGTCAGTTGCCATTAACAGATAAAATGAAAGGAGTGGTCGGTTGTTAAACACCATATTCCGTCACAAGGTGTTGTGGATTTTGTGTCTACTGATTGTTGGACTTCAAATACCACAATCAGAAGCCAAATGGCTAGAAGCAACCGGCCAGGCCAGGATCATGCATCAGGACCTGGTCAGCGCCCGTCGCACCGCAATTAGAGATGCGATTCAGCAGCTCAGCCTTCGCGGCGGCGCTGACGTTAGCAGCTTTCAGCAAATGACAGACGGAGCCATTACCGCTGATAATCTGCGGGTGAGTTCTAACGGCACTGTTCAGGATATCAACATTCTGGATGAAGTGGTGCAGGGTAATGTACTTACCCTGACCATTGAGGCCGATGTATTGGTTGACGCTCAGTCTTGTGGACATGAATCCAGTAATGCTTACCTGAGAAGTGCTGCTGTTGCTTCTTTTTATCTGGAAGATCCTCAGTCGGCATCTTTTGGAGGATTCTATGATATCAGCCAAAAACTTCCTGCAGATCTCTCCCAGCGCTTAAATAACTTTGAGCATGTTAAAGCTCTGGATGCTTCAGGTTTTCAGGTTTATACATCACCAAAAACTATTCCTACTTCCGTTACGACGACAGGTACGCTTACGACTGCAATTACGGCATCCAATCAGTTTGGCGTGCAATACGTGATAAGTGGTGTTATTCGTGATATCTCCATGGCTCGTCCGGACCTCCTGCGTACTAAGTCTTATTTTAGTCAGGTCAAAGATAAGATGGAGCATGGTGACAACCGCTTTGAACGCCGTTTCCAGATGGATATTTATGTCCATGATGGTTTTAGTGGCGCCATGGTCTACAGTCGTCGCTATGAAACTCTTGGTAACTGGAACGTACCTCTTGAAGAGAAACCTGGCTTCGGCTCTGTTGCTTTTTGGAAAAGTGATTACGGCCAAAAAGTCAGTGATGTTTTTGATCGTGTGGTTGACGATTTAAATTCATCCCTGAGTTGTCAGCCATTCATGGCGAAAGTCACCCGTACTGAAGGTAAGAAAATTTATATTGATGCGGGAGCCGGTGACGGTTTACGCCCGGGTGATACCTTGAATCTCTACCGCCTGAGCACCTTCTACGATGCGAATCAAAATGCTTATACCGAGTTAGAGAATACTAAGATTGTCGTTACTCTGAAAAAGGTACAACCTTTCTTTTCACGGGGTGTTATCAGTACAGAAACAGATAAACTGGGTATTCAACAGGGCGATATTGTTATCGCTTGGTAAGGCAGAAGCAGAAAAAAGTCTCTTCAGCTGATTAACAAAGAAGGAGCCAATAGGCTCCTTTTTTGTTTCTGTGTGACCGGTTTATTAGTTAGTGGCAGTACTCAGGGCATACCGTTTTCCAAAGCTCATACCCTCCCTGCAGGCTATAGGCGTCGTTAAAGCCTTGCTCCGCCAGAAACTGGGCCGCTGACTGACTGCTGTTACCATGGTAGCAGCAAACAATGACCGGCCTGGATTTATCTGTCTGCTCAATAAACAACTGAACATTATCATTGTTTAATAATAAGGAGCCTTTAATCGACCCTGCAGCAAAACTGCCCGGGTCTCGGATATCAACAACAGCGATCTCTTCACCGGCTTCAATTTTTGCTTTAAGTTCTTCCGGATTCATAAACTGAAAATTCATAAAACTACCTTCTGTCAGAGTCACTGGATGTCAGTCGTCCCTCTGACAAAACCAGCCAAATATTTAAAAACGGCTACTGATATATTGGTTTCTGTAAACTGTTAACTGAGGTCCGCTCACCACTTTCCAGATGGAGTGCTGTCAGCGTTCCACCCCATACACAGCCTGTATCCAAACCATAGATACCGTCAGCATCAACATCGCCCTCAAGTGCAGCCCAGTGGCCAAAGATTATTTTTTCTTTGACCTGACGCGGGTAGCTAAACCATGGCGCATACCCTTTCGGGCATTGATCCAAGCCTTCTTTACTCTCAAAATCGAGTTTGCCTTTCGCAGTACAAAAGCGCATACGGGTAAAGTAGTTAGTAATCACTCGCAATCGATCAAAACCACTAAGGCTATCCGACCACTTAGAGGGTTTGTTGCCGTACATATTCTCAAAGTAGTTTTTATAGGCATCGCCCTGCAAGGCAGACTCAACCTCACCGGCATAGCAAAGAGTCTGTTGCAAATCCCAAATAGGTGGAACCCCAGCATGACTCATCACAAAACCGAGTTTTTGATCATAGTGGAATAAGGGCTGATGACGCAGCCAGCCCAGCAGTCGCTCACGATCCGGGGCATCCAAAATCTTTTGCAGGGTATCGGAACGCTTAAGGCGCGCTCCAGAATACGCAACAGCAAGTAAATGCAGATCATGATTACCTAGTACGCAACGTACTCTATCCCCCATCCCAGAAGCAAAACGAAGTACTTCCAAAGATTCAGGGCCACGATTAACCAGATCACCAGCCAACCAGAGCTGATCTTTTTGCGGATTAAAACTTACTGCCTCCAGCAGTTGTACCAGTTCACTAAAACAACCCTGAAGATCACCAACGGCGTACGTAGCCATAACAATTTTTACCTAGAAATAAACCTGTTCAGGGTCTTTGCACCGATATTAACCCTCAATGCAAAATATCCTCTTTTGCAAGACGAAAAGCCGGAATATCAACCTGTAACGGACAGTCAAACTCGATATCCTGCAACTCATAATGTCCTTGCATAAACCCAAGAGGCGTCGGAAAAATGGCACCTGAAGTGTAGCTGTAAGATTCACCGGGAGCGATCACCGGCTGCTGACCGACAACACCTTTCCCTTTCACTTCGTTGGCCTTGCCATTACCGTCAGTAACCACCCAGAAGCGGCTCTTAAGCTTCACACTGGTTCGGTTATTATTCGTTATTGTTACCCTATAGCTGAAAACATACTGATCACGCTCTTCAGTGGTGCCATGTTTAATAAACTTGGGTTCCACTTTCAGTTCAATCAGATCTGCTACTGCAGGCTTATCCGGATCATTTATTTCAGTCATGCTTACCCAACCTGTCCGCCAAACAATCACTTAACGCAACGACTTCCTGAAGGCTAAGAGTTTCAGGTCGTCGCTGAGGATCAATCCCAAGAGCTTCAATCTCAGAAACTTCTACCAGACCTTTCAGGTTGTTGCGCAGCGTTTTGCGGCGTTGAGCAAACGCAGTTCTTACGAGATTATCAAGACATTCTGCTGACTTTGCCGGATAAGGCAGCTCTTTATGAGGTGTCAAACGCACAATAGCGGAATCAACCTTAGGCATGGGGTCGAAGGCTTCCGGCGGCACAATAAACAAGGCCTCAACATCACAAAGGTACTGCGCCATAATGCCTAAACGCCCCCAGTCGTTCGTGGCAGGAGTAGCGGCCAAACGTTCAACCACCTCTTTTTGCAGCATAAAATGCATATCCTGAATATTCTGGCGCTGCTCTAACAGGTGAAAAATAAGGGGGGTCGAAATATTGTAAGGTAGATTACCGGCAACCCTAAGAGGCTGACCATCATCAATCAGTTCGGCGAAATCAAACTTCAACGCATCCGCCTGGTGGATATTAAAGCCGGGGGCATTAAAAAATTTCACCTTAAGTCCCGGAATTAAGTCACGGTCTAATTCGATGACATCAAGGCGCTCTGCCGATTCTAAAATAATCTCGGTCAGCGCCCCCATACCGGGGCCAATTTCAACCAAGTGCTGGCCTTTCTGCGGGGCGATACTGCGCACAATACGTCGAATAATACCTTCATCCTGAAGAAAGTTTTGTCCGAAGCGCTTACGGGCGCGGTGTTGCTGAGGCTTCTTAGCCATTAATTCCTCTCAGTTCTTCAGGTGTTATCGAGTTCTAGCATTTGCCATTAAGGCAGCATAACCTAATGCCGTCCATAGGCTACCTTCATGGGCATCGCCTGTGCCAGCAAGATCTAAAGCGGTGCCATGATCCACCGAAGTACGCACAATCGGCATGCCCAGCGTAATATTCGCTGCCCGACCAAAGCCAGCATGTTTTAAAACCGGTAAACCTTGATCGTGATACATCGCCAAGACTGCATCGGCATTTTTTAAATGGTGCTGCGCAAATAGCGTATCAGCGGGTAAAGGGCCTATTAGCGGGATTCCCTCTTGGGCTAAAGCCTTTAATGTTGGGATGATCACATCAAGCTCTTCCCGACCTAAATGCCCATCTTCACCGGCATGAGGGTTTAATCCGCAGACTAAGATTTTAGGCTGACGCAAACCAAAATCACGCTCTAATGCACGGTATAACACTCGGCTGACTCGGGTAATACGCTCAGGGGTAATCGCATCAGCCACCTCTTTTAATGGTAAGTGGGTTGTCACCAAGGCAACTCTCAGACCTTCTGTCGCCAACATCATAACCACTTGTTCTGTCTGTGTTCGTGCTTGCAAGAATTCGGTATGACCGGTGAAGGAAACCCCTGACTCATTGATAACGCCTTTATGAACCGGAGCCGTTACCATTCCTTGCCACTGGCCAGACAAACAGCCATCTGTGGCCATCTCTAAGGTCTTTAATACATAGGCTGCATTAGCTGCATTTAACTGTCCTGCTATTTCAGGCTCTGCCAAAGCCACAGGAATAACCGCTAGCTGACCTGACTGCATAACAGGCAAGGGTTCATTTGGCAAAACCTGTGTTAGTGCTATCTTCAGGCCAAGCTGTTCCGCTCGCCGTTGCAGTAAATCTGGGTCTGCAATAACCCCTAAGCGAAGTTCGCTGCAATCAACCTGGCTCCATGCTAAATACTCTTTAGCATGGCCCCAGTCCGCTGCAACTTTTAAAATAACATCCGGACCAATGCCCGATGGTTCACCTGCAGTAACAACCAGCGATTGACTCAAACCCAGAACCTCTTTCTGAATAAAGCTCTATCTAGCGAATCTCGATATAAGCAGCAGCTTTCTGCTCCCGCAGCCAGTTATCCAGCTCAGTATCGAACTTACGTTTGAACAGCTGCTGACGCGCCTGATCACGAGCAACCTGGTCGCCAATATCCTGGCTACGACGCCCTTCAACCCGAAGAATATGCCAGCCAAACTGCGAACGAAAAGCCGGACTGATGCCGTTCACCGATGTATTGCTGATAGCCGCTTCAAACTGAGGAACGTACTTACCAGGCTTAGCCCAACCCAGATTACCTCCTTCTCCTGCTGAGGCTTTATCATCGGAGTAAGTTAGCGCCAGCTCAGCAAAATCCTCTCCATTTTGGATACGCTGACGCAATTTATTGATCAGTACGCGGGCCTGAGCCTCGGTTCTCAGTGCTGTCGGCTTAATCAGTATATGGCGTGCCAGAGTTTCCGTTACCAGCTTTGTTGGTCCACCACGCTTCTCCAGTAAACGGATAATGTGGAAACCAGATGGACTCCGTAGCGGGACGGAGGTTTCATTAATACCCATAGCCGGTACCTGATCAGCTAAAATCACAGGTAACTCACTACCTCGTCGCCAGTCCATCTCCCCACCCTGCAGCGCATATTCATCATCAGAGAGGCGTATCGCCAGCTGGCTGAAATCAGCACCCTTTATCAGCTGCTGATAAATATCCTGAGCTTTCTCATCAGCATCAGCCACCTGTTGTGGTGTCGCTTTTTCAGGAATAGCCACTGTAATCTGCTGCAGACGGTAGTCAGTATTGCTAAGCTCTGTTTTCTCCTGAGCCAGAAAATTATCCACTTCCTGATCGGATATACGAATTCGTTCACCCACACGGCGTTGACGCAGTTGGCTTATCAGAAGCTCACGGCTTATCTGCTCCTGAACGCTACTAAATGGAACCCCCTGTCGCTCCAGCACCTGACGAAACTGCTGCAAAGTCATCTTATTTTGCCGGGCAACATTCGTCAGTGCATTGTTCAGCTCCACATCAGACACCCGCATACCGGATTCTTCTGCCTGCTGGGTCTGAATGGTATCCAAAATCAAGCGGTCTAATACCTGTCTGCGCAGCGTATCCCGTGATGGTGGTGCAATATTTCTCTGGCGCAAATTCTGATAAACAGAATCAAGCTTAGCTTCCAGCTCGGACTGCATCAGAGCCTCCTGATTGACAACAGCAACCACCTGATCCAAAGACTCTCGACTGGCCTGAGCAGGCAAGATCATACTTACACTGCAGATAGCGCCTATAAAAAATGCAATAAACTGTTTCATAAAATTCTCAATTGATATCACTAATAACCGGCACGAAAACCTGGAATAAACCCGGCAGCCCGCTTATAAGGCTCACCCTGACCAATACCACCAAAACCTTTCAGTAACAGCTCAATACGCACGCTATTATCAAAGGCCCCAGGGTCATCATAGTCATCACCTTTATAGTATTGGTGCCGAGCCAAGCGGACGGACCAACAACAACTCTCATACTCAACCCCGGCAATACGCTCCAGGTGTCGCCCTTGCTCAATATCCCTTCGAATAACGCCAAATGCTCTCCAGTTTGTGCTTAATGGCGCAATCAAACCGAGGTCTGCTGTTTCTTCATAAGACTCTCCACTACCTTCGGCACAGCTAAAATTCAGGCTGCAATCTGTATAGCTTTTAGTATGCCGTAATAGAAAAGACACTCCGGATGGGTGATTCCCTACAATCTTACTCTCTCTTTTTTCCAGAAAAAATAATGTGTTATCCGTATTCCATTGTGTGGAAACATCTAATGTCAGCCAGTCTAAAGGATAATAACTGACTGCAGCAACCAAAGGAGAGACCAGGCGGGTGTGCTGATAGTCAAGCTCAGACTGAGGGTCAGCCGAGAGAGTAACAGTACGCTCCTGAGCATAAAAAGCCTGCCCCAGAGAAAGATTTAGAACTTCGCGACCAGAAGTATCGTCGATAAATCGCGACGTAATACCCAGAGCGAGTTTTTGCAGATCTCCCTGCCGGTCAATCCCTGAGAAACGAGTGTCACGAAATAACTGGTTACGATCAAAATCATATTCAGAGGTATCAAAAAGAGGGATATCATGCTGATCCTCAGTCGGTGCGTAAACCAGTTTTACCCTAGGTTCTAAGGTTTGAATATACCCCTTACCGAAGGCGTCCATATCACGTTCAAAAAGAAGGCCGGAATCCAAAGCAAAGGTCGTGGTAAACCGTTGCTGACGATCACTGATATCATCGGGCTGACCTTCCAGAGCGTATTGGCTGTACCCTCCCCGAAGGTCCAGTTGGCTATAACCCCAAAGCGCATCTGCACGATAACTCAGATAGGGTTCCAGATGTGTTCGCTGGGCTGTCAGGTCACTCCCCCAGCTAATCTCACCGGTATTCGGGTTAACACTGCCGGTATAACCACTGCCATCATGAATATCCCTCTCAAACCAAACGGCCTGATTACGACTGCCATAACTTAAAGCAGCATTTCCTGACGCATAGTTTGCCTGCAACTCGGGTAATTTATAATACTCACGATCAGCGTCAGCAAGATCCGAATCAAGCTCCTGAAACCCCTGCAGCCGGGCAATATAATGCCAGTTTCCCTGCCGATACTGAGTTTCCGCTAATTGATCCAGCGCCTCGGTGTTAGCATCATCAAAGTTAGCCTCAAACGCATGAAAATAGTCATCATCAGAGGCATGGGCATAATCGATACGATAAATCCAATTATCAGCCAGATAGCCTTTCGCTTCGTAGGCAAATAGCTCACGCTTTTTATTCTCATAGAGAGGGTCTGACTCAAGAAAATCATACGTGATCATGCCGTAATGGTTTTCAGGTAAAAGGTAACGCCATTCCGTCCCCAAATGAGTCCCACGTTCCTGATACCAGTGTGGCGTTAAGGTCGCATCATAGTTTGGGGCCAGATTCAGATACAGGGACTGCTTATACTCCTCAACCCCCTCGCCACCAACTGAAAAAGCGGGCATCAGCAGGCCCGTATGTCGGCGGTCATCGATAGGAAACCTGAGATAGGGCCAATAGAAAACAGGAACATCAGCCAGTTCAAGACGAGCATGACGGGCAGTACCAAACCCGGATTCATGATCCAGTTCTATTTCTGAACCTACCAGTTGCCAGCTGTTATCTCCGGGAGTACAGGAGGTGTAGCTCCCATTATCAATAATAACTAAACCCTCATCGGTTCGATGCATACGCTGAGCAACCCCTCGGGCATTATTCTGAAAAATCAGATACTCAGCCTTTTTAAGGTCGAAGGTTTTAGTATTGTTATTCAGTATTCCTGACTGGCCATAGATCAGACCTGAAGACTGGCGAACAACAACGTGACCCGATGCCGATATCTGCGTTCGATCAGCACTAACCGTTGCCTGCTCGGCAGTTAAAAATCCATTTGCCGTATCAGCTTTAACATCACCTTCCAATATGACTTGGCCATCGGCTTCATAGCTGGCCTTTCTGGCTGTAATCTCATGATTAGGCTGAGCAATAATATCCGGATGGACGTACAGACCCTGACACATCCCTTTTGTCGATTTTCTTTGCTCAACCGTTAGCTGATGATAAGGCACCCAGTCCAGATAATAACCTTGCTGCTCGATGGGCTCAGCCGCCCGCAGCGGCGAAAGGGAGAGACCTATAGCCGATACAAACACACAACCTTTTACTGCCATCCGCACCTCAGGTATCAGAGGCTGCCCAGATAAAAAGGCAGAACGTACGGCAAGATCTGAAGATGAAGCTGACAATTTCAAACAAGATCCTTACTTAGAGTTGGTTTTCCGCATAGGCCGTTGGATGAAGCTAAAGGCGAAGTATTATAGCGACTTTAAATAGTCACGGCTTGCGGAGTTTACTTCATTGCCATCGGTAGCCCAACGGGCTCAGCTAAAAGCCGTTCTTTGCCGACGCCGCCCTTTAATTTTTCTGCCTGGGGCGATTCAGGGAAAATAATCAGAATACTAAGTGTTTACTATTGCTTAATAGCTAACTCAATTCTATGGGCAGCGGCAAGAGCATTTGACATAATACGATGCCAATAAGGAGACCCCATGAACGCACGCTATACTCAGCTTTGCCAATGGCTGACTCAAGTAACGAATATCAACCAGCCTGAGCTTGAGAAAGTTGCCGGTGACGCCAGCTTCCGTCGCTACTACCGTCTGCCTAAAAAAAACGGGCTCCACTCCGGCAAAGACACCTCTTATATCGTAATGGACGCACCGCCACCAGAAGAGGATTGCGCTCCGTTTGTCTGTATTGCGCAACATTGGTTCCAACAAAACGTCCGTGTCCCTGAAATTATTGCCCAGGATATTGAGCGAGGCTTCCTGCTTCTGGAGGATTTTGGCGATAACCAGTTACTCAGCAACCTGACATCAGATACTGCGGTTGCAGGCAGTCTGTACCAGGACGCCTTTGAGGCTTTAATCACGATTCAAAAAACAACCACGCCAGTACTCCCGAATTACAGCTATGAACTTCTGATGCAGGAGATGGAGCTGTTTAAGGAGTGGTTCTGCAAACAATGGTTATCGTTAGAGCTCAGTGAGAAAGAGATCAGCTTACTGGATCAGACCTTTGAGCACCTCTGTCACAGCGCACTGCAACAACCCCAGGTCCCCGTTCATCGGGATTACCACGCCCGAAACCTGATGCTTACGCCGGAAAACCATATCGGTATTATCGATTTTCAGGATGCCGTTCAGGGCCCAGTCACCTATGACCTGGTCTCGCTGTTAAAAGACTGTTATCTGCACTGGCCAGCCAGCGCCGTTAACCAATGGCGAAACCGTTATCTGCAAGAGGTTAAAGCCGAAGGTTTATTACCTCAGAGTTACCCTGAGGAGCAATTCCGGCAAGAATTCGATCTCATGGGCGCTCAACGCCATATCAAAGTACTGGGTATATTTTCCCGCCTCTGGTTACGGGATGGAAAAGCAGATTATCTGGACGATATACCACGCACGCTTCAGCACCTGTTAGAGGCAACCTGTGAATACCAGAGCCTGAGTCAATTCAACCAATGGCTGCTTGATCGCATTGTGCCAGCACTCAGTGAGAGACAACATAGATCACACAAAACACAGCTACCCGAGGAAAATACCTAGCATGCAAGCGATGATTCTGGCTGCAGGGCTGGGCAGCCGTATGCGCCCTCTGACCGATCACACACCTAAGCCTTTGCTCCCTGTGGCCGGAAAGCCTTTGCTGGAGTATCAGATTGAGCGCCTGGTTAATGCTGGCGTTGAATCTATTCTGATTAACGTCAGCTACCTTGCCAGCCAGATAGACGACTTTATCCACTCCCGGGACTGGCCTATTCCAATTAGCCTCTCCCATGAAAAGCACCCACTGGAAACCGCAGGGGGCATTCAGAAAGCACTTGAGCAGGGAAACCTTGACCCGGCTAAACCTATTCTCCTGATCAATGGTGATATCTGGTGTGATTACAACTTCAGTAAACTTTCTAAACTCCCCCCGCATTCCTCAGGCCACCTGATTCTGACCGACAACCCGAAGCATAACCCTGACGGTGACTTTTTACTGGCAGGCGATGGCACCGTACACCCGAAACAGGCTCAAGACTTATCCCTGGTTGACGCAATGATCCCCTTAACGTTTAGTGGTATTAGCTTGCTGGCTCCAGAGCTTATCCCTTCCAGCCAACAGCAGCCACCGCCATTGGCTCTGGGGCCAATATTAAGGTCTGCGGCAGAGTTGGGACTGATTACCGGGGAGCACTTCGAAGGTTACTGGCTGGATGTCGGCACACCCGAAAGGTTGCAGGAGCTGGAAGAAAAAATCCTTAAGGATAGGGAATAAACAACATGAAGTACCGATTTCCACTCTCATTAAAAATCACCGGCCTTCTGACTGGAATGCTGACCTGGGGATGGAAAGGAATGATCATAGGTTTTCTGCTTGGCTATCTGCTGGACAGAAAGCTGACGAAATATTTCAATGAAAACAAACAGCCGCCCTATGGCAAACGCTATCGCAGTAAAGATGAACAGCTCTTTTTTCAGATCACCTTCCAGATGCTGGGCTACTTGGCTAAAGCTAATGGCAAGGTTTCACAGCAGGAGATCAGCGTCACAGAGTACATCATGTCATCAATGGCGCTATCAGGGGATGAACGTCTGGCAGCTATTGCTGCATTCAACATAGGCAAAAACCAGCAGAGCCCTCCTAACCACCTTTTTAAACTGTTCAAAAAGCGATTTAGACATCGCACAGGTAAAAAAGCGGAATGGTTGCACTATCAGTTTCAACTTCTTTATGCCGAAGGTAGAGCAGAAATACAACGAGTGGAAACTCTTGGGATGAGTGCCTTTTATGCAGGCATATCACCGGAGCAGTTTCAAACACTGCGGCAACAATATAGGATGGCCTGGCAGGAAAGTCAGCGTCAATCCTATAACTCTTCATTTACCGGTAGTCGCTCATACAAAGCCGGTGCTGATAAAAGTCGTGAAAATAGCGAGCACAAATACCAATACAGGCATCAGGCCTTCAGCAACGACCAGTCCCCCGGGGCGGAGCTTGCGGCAGCTTATCAGTTGCTTGGGATATCACCTGACGCCGACTCTGCCAGCCTGAAGAAAGCCTTTCGCCAGAAAATATCCAAGGTACATCCGGACAAGCTGGCTGGCAGAAATGCCAGCCCAGAGGAGCAAACCCAAGCCAAAGAACTATCTCAGCAGCTGCAGTCCGCTTATCAGCGGATTAAAGAAAGCCGTATGGTTTTGTGACAGGCCGTCTTTAGACAATCTGCCTTTCACGACGATCAATAGCGCGAGCGCTCCATACGCTCCTCATACAATGAGCGAATTGGCCCTTTAATATACGAATCTTCAGGCTCTCGCTCATCCCCTTCAAACTGATACAGATAATCAAGCCAACCTCTCAGGGACTGCACAACCCGACGATCTTTCGCCTGCGTCTGGCCTGATTGCAATCCTACTCCCCCCAAGCGGGTCTGCCGGTAGTATGGATTACCTGACCGGCGGGCAAAATTTGCACGTTCTTCCGCAAAGAGCTTATCGAAACGATTATCATCGTAGTACAGATCCAGTATCGGTCTTTGCTGAGTCAGCAACAATGACGGAAGATCTACCTCAATATTGCGCTGGGGCATATGAGGCTGAATCATAACAACCGCTTGTTCCGGTGGTGCAGGATTATCTTTCAGGTAATCCATAATCCAGACAGCACCTACACCATACCCGACATAAACAACCTGTTCATACCCCTGGGTTTTCAGGTGAGATACTGCAGCCTGAATTCGGGCATCAATACGATCAGCAAGCGGCCCTTTATCCTCAACCGGCAAAAATGTTGGCTTAGGGGGTGGCCAATCAGCCTTAACACGTCCCTCCCCATCTTCGGTATCACCTAACTCGTCACCCTCTTCATCAGGTGCCGTTTCCGGTTCAACAACATCTGCCACACTCTCTTCATCAAGATCACCCTCAGCATCTGAAAGCTCTTCTTCATCTTCCTCGCTTTCAGGTATCCCGACCAAAATCTGGGTAGCCGGTAGCGTTCTCTCGGGAATTTCCGCCGGGCCAGGGCTTGGGATCGCAACCGAAAGCGTTGCCCAACCAAAGTCCGGCATCTGAGTCCGAACAGGGTTAACCACCATAGGCCAGTCAGGATGTCCGTCCTCCATATGAAGAATGACCAAGGCACCATGAGCTTTTGGCGTATTCTCAGGATGGTAGAGCGCTAAAAACTCTTCCTGATTTGCCGTCAGCTTCAACACCTCTCTTGGGTCGGCCTGCTGTGCCAATACCTCAAAACGGGTTTTCTCTGCATCGGGCACCACATAAGGCTTCGGCGGCTCCTTAGGTTTTGCCGGCTCCTCCTGAGCATCTTCACTATCAAAAGGCTCCTCTTCTGCCGCATAAGCAAAAGGGTTCAGAGCAAGAGATGCCAACCCCAGCATCAACAGACTGTAACGCAGAGCCTTAACAGGCTTTACCAGCCTGACTCCTGCCAGCTTTTCAGAGACGCCACCTATCCATCTCGATTGAACCATGCCTTTTTCCTGTTCCGCTATAATTCTCTAACAGTAACGCTGGCAATATCAGACACAGTCTGTGTAAAAAACAGGGTCGTCAGCCAACGATGATACCTGCAGTATAAATAACATCCTGACGATTAAGAACCCGCATCTCCAGCAAGGCAACAAAAAGACACGACATACAACATTGAATAAATGTTAAAGGATACAGCACGGGATACCACAAGATTGGCTGATAGCACTGACGATCACCTTTCGTTAAAATGACGCCACCTGAACCTCAGCCCTTCGGCTGGCCCGAATATTTAAGACCGATGAGAGTAACTGATGTCTGATTTCAAAATCGCACCGTCCATCCTATCCGCTGACTTTGCCCGCTTGGGTGAAGAAGTCGATAACGTTCTGGCCAGCGGTGCCGACGTGGTTCACTTTGATGTGATGGACAACCACTACGTTCCAAATCTGACGATCGGCCCCATGGTCTGTAAAGCCCTGCGCAACCACGGTGTTACCGCCCCCATCGATGTACACCTGATGGTCTCCCCGGTTGACCGCATGATCAGTGACTTTATCGATGCCGGTGCCAGCTGGATCACCTTCCACCCGGAAGCATCTGACCATATCGACCGCTCTCTCTCGATGATTCGCGATGGCGGCTGCAAATCCGGTCTTGTTTTTAACCCAGCCACACCACTGCATTATCTGGACTACGTACTGGATAAAGTCGATATGATTCTTTTGATGTCGGTAAACCCAGGTTTTGGCGGTCAAAAGTTTATCCCCGGCACATTGGATAAACTGCGTCAGGCACGAAAAATCATCGACGACAGCGGTTACGATATCCGCCTTGAAATCGACGGCGGCGTGGGAATCCAGAATATTCGCGAGATCGCCGAAGCCGGTGCCGACACCTTTGTTGCCGGTTCTGCCATCTTCAACACCGATGATTACAAAGCCACCATCGATGCGATGCGTGCCGAGCTTGCCAAAGTCGAGCGTTAACTACCGGCAGATAAAAGGCATTCGATTGAGTGCCTTTTTACATTTGTACTATCAGGCTAATCAACACATAGGCAACCCCATGCACCCTCTACTCTCTGATATTCAGCTGCTCGCTTTTGATCTGGATGGCACTCTGATCGATTCCGTACCGGATTTAGCTGACGCAGTTGATCAAATGCTTATCGAGCTGGATCGCCCTAGGGCAGGTCAAGACAAGGTGCGCAGCTGGGTCGGTCAGGGCGCTATAGTACTGGTCAAGCGGGCACTGGCAGATGGCCTGAAGATCGACCAGATTGACGAAACCTCAGATCTGTTTATGCAGGCCTATGCAACCTTTTTAACAGTCTACGATGCCAATAAAGGTGCAAAAACCCGCTGCTATGCCGGTATTTTTGAACTACTGAACGCCGTAAAAAAAGCACAAATTCCCATGGCGCTGATCACAAATAAACCTTACTGCTTTGTGCCGGAGATTCTTGAACAACTGAATCTGGGCCACTATTTTGATCTGGTTTTAGGTGGTGATTCTCTCGAAGAGAAAAAACCATCGCCCCTGCCACTCCTGTTCGCTGCAGAACAACTGAAAGCCGAGCCCACCCGAAGCCTTATGATCGGAGACTCAATTACCGATATCTCTGCCGGGCAAAAAGCCAGCTTTAAAACCGTTGCTGTCCGATATGGTTATGACCATGGATTACCAGTAGACCAATGTGGGGCTGATCTTGTAGTTGATTCATTAGCTGAGCTGGTATAACTTAGGCGCTTTAATAGCAAGAATATATAGTTTATCAAGCTGTTAGCGCGTCTGGTTATATAAGTGCTGCAGACACCCAACATTAACATCCTCTATAAAACGGGCCTGATATGTTTCCTGACAAATCACTGGGATTGATGCGCGAGGTAAAACGCTGGCGATGGTGAAGCTCACTCTGCGTGTGTTAGTGCCACTCTTTTTTGCAGAGTTCAGGCCTGCCATACCGCTGCTTTCACAGATATTCGTTTGCGCTTTATTTCCCATTTATACCGTGACAGGAAGACAAAATCATGACCCCGGAACGCTTCTCTGAGCTGGCCGAGCAAGGCTACAACCGCATCCCTCTGGTACGTGAAGTACTGGCTGACCTCGACACACCATTAAGCACCTACCTGAAACTAGCTGACCAGCCCTACAGCTATCTGCTGGAATCCGTTGAAGGTGGAGAGAAATGGGGCCGTTATTCCATTATTGGCCTGCCCTGCCAACGCCGTCTTCAGGTTCGGGGCCACGAGGTCACGCTATATGAAGGCAGTGCGGTTCTGGAACAGAGTCACCAGGATGCCCCCCTGACTTATATCGAAGATTTCCAGAAACGCTTCTCTGTGCCGGAACTGGATAACCTGCCACTGTTTACCGGCGGCCTTGTGGGTTACTTCGGTTACGACACCGTGCGTTATGTGGAAAAGCGCTTGGTCAACATCCCGGAAAATGATCCTATCGACGTACCGGATATTCTGCTGCTGATCTCAGAGGAGGTTGTTGTTTTCGACAACCTCAGTGGCAAGTTGTACCTGATTGTTCACGCCAACACAGAACATAAGCGCCCGCTGGAAAAAGCTCGCCAGCGCCTGAATGAGCTAGAGCGCCAGCTGCGCTCACTTGCCGTTTCCTCCTATAGTGTCGGCACAGGTAGAACGACACTGGAAAGCGATTTTAAATCCGGTTTTACCGAAGAAAAATTCAAAGAAGCGGTCAGCAAAATCAAAGAGTACGTACTGGCCGGCGACATTATGCAATGCGTTATTTCTCAGCGTATGTCGACCCCTTTTGAAGCTCAACCGCTGGAGCTGTACCGCGCCCTGCGTTGCCTTAATCCATCACCTTATATGTTTTTCTTCAACCTGGATGACTTTCACGTCGTTGGTTCCTCACCGGAAATCCTAGCGCGCGTAGAAGACAACCTGGTCACGGTTCGCCCTATTGCAGGCACCCGTAAACGCGGAGCCACAGAAGCTGAAGATAAGGCTCTGGAAGAGGAGCTGCTGGCCGATCCAAAAGAACTGGCGGAGCACCTGATGCTGATCGATCTGGGCCGCAATGATGTCGGTCGCATCGCCCAAACCGGCAGTGTCACGCTGACCGATAAGATGGTGATAGAGCGATACTCCCATGTGATGCATATCGTTTCCAGCGTCACCGGCCAGCTAAAAGAAGACATGAGCGCCATGGATGTACTGAAGGCCACGCTGCCAGCTGGTACGTTAAGCGGCGCGCCTAAAGTCCGGGCGATGGAAATCATCGACGAGATGGAACCGGTGAAACGGGGTGTCTATGGCGGTGCAGTGGGTTACCTCTCCTGGAATGGCAATATGGATACGGCCATTGCGATCCGTACCGCTGTAATCAAAGATCAGATACTGCACATTCAGGCAGGAGCTGGTGTCGTAGCAGACTCCGAACCGCGTTTAGAGTGGAAAGAGACCATGAACAAAGGCCGAGCAATCTTTAAAGCTGTTGCAATGGCAGAAAAAGGGTTGGACAACCCGGAGTAGTACCCGTCATACAGGGGTACGGCCGGAGCCAACAGCCAAAATTGCTCTTAACGCCTTTAAGATTGATATTAAAAGCAACTTATTCAAAGACTTAAGATAATTCTGACTACCAATAGGTAGCCAGAATACAGGTACAGACCATGCTGTTAATGATCGATAACTACGACTCTTTCACCTATAACGTCGTGCAATACTTTGCCGAACTCGGTGCCGATGTTCAGGTGTACCGGAACGACGAAATTACCATCGAACAGATCGAGGCCCTAAAGCCAGATCATCTGGTGATCTCACCGGGGCCCTGCACCCCGAATGAAGCGGGTATATCCGTGGCGGCGATTAAACACTTCGCCGGAAAACTACCGATTCTTGGAATCTGCCTGGGCCATCAGAGTATCGGCCAGGCCTTTGGCGGTAAGGTGGTTCGTGCCAAGGAAGTTATGCATGGAAAAACCTCCCCCGTTCACCATATCAATGATGGCGTTTTTGGCGGTCTGGATAATCCGTTCCAGGCCACCCGCTACCACTCTCTGGTGGTGGAGCGAGACAGTCTGCCGGAGTGCCTAGAGGTCACGGCCTGGGTGAATAACGAGGATGGCACTCCCGATGAGATTATGGGCTTACGCCATAAAACCCTGCCGATCGAAGGTGTGCAGTTCCACCCGGAATCCATTCTGACCGAGCACGGTCACGATATGCTGCAGAACTTTCTGAATCAGAAGCTGTAACAGAACCACTGGGTTAATCATTTTATTTTAATAGACAAAAGCAGCCCGAAGAGGCTGCTATGAAGCTGACAGTAACACGGCTTATTTAAGTGTCATCAGCATTGCTGACCGCATAAAGAAGCCACGCTATTACAGGACCCTGGAACATGAATATTCAAGATGCCCTGAACAAGGTAGTGGAGAAATTAGACCTGAGTCGTGACGAGATGCGGGATGTCATGCGCCAGATCATGACCGGTCAGTGTACCGATGCTCAGATCGGAGGCTTTCTCGTCGCACTACGGATGAAAAGCGAAAGCATTGAAGAACTTACCGCCGCAGTAGAGGTTATGCGTGAGCTGGCAACGCCCGTTAAACTCGACATCCCTAATGCTGTCGATACCTGCGGTACCGGCGGTGATGGCTCAAACCTGTTTAATGTATCCACCGCCTCTGCTTTTGTTATTGCCGCCGCTGGAGGTCATGTTGCCAAACATGGCAATCGCTCTGTCTCCTCCTCCAGTGGCAGCTCTGATCTACTGGAATCCGCAGGTATTAACCTGAACCTGGAACCTGAGCAGATCGGGCGGGCCATCAGCGAGGTCGGTGTTGGTTTTATGTTTGCTCCTAATCATCATAGCGCCATGAAGTATGCCATCGGCCCGCGCAAAGAGCTGGGTATGCGCACTCTGTTTAATATGCTTGGCCCCATGACGAATCCGGCTGGCGTAAAACATCAGGTCATCGGTGTTTTTACCGAAACACTCTGCCGCCCGATGGCCGAAGTGCTTAAGACCCTTGGCAGCAAGCATGTCCTTGTCGTGCACGCAAAAGATGGCTTAGATGAGTTCTCTCTCGCCACCAGCACCCATGTAGCTGAGCTTAAAAATAATGAGGTAACTGAGTATAAAGTTACGCCGGAAGATGTAGGCCTATCCAGTCAAAGCCTGGTTGGTCTGGATATTGAAAGTTCAGAAGACTCTCTTCACCTAATCAACGGCGCGCTGGGTAAACAAAGCACAGAGACCGCGGAAAAAGCAGCCGATATGATCGCTCTTAACGCTGGTGCAGCGCTTTATGCCGCAGATATAGCGGACAACCTGAAAGAGGGCGTTGCCATGGCTCAGGATGCGATAGCCAGCGGTCTTGCCGGTGAAAAAATGAAAGAGCTGGCCAGCTTTACCCACGTTTTTACAAATAACCCGTCGTTGTAAATTAATTATCCAAAGCGATCTCAGGAGACCTCCTTTGAACACCCCGACTATTCTGAAAAAAATTGTTGATCGTAAATGGGAAGAGATCAAAGCACGAAAGCAGGATATCTCACTAGAAGCTATGCGGGATCTGGCTTTTGCTAATAAAGATGCCCCGAGAGGCTTTGCTGACGCTCTGGCCCGAAATCTGAAAGCCGGTCGCTCAGCTGTCATTGCCGAGATCAAAAAAGCTTCCCCCAGTAAAGGCGTCCTGAGAGAAGATTTTCACCCGGCAGATATCGCCATCAGTTATGAAGAGGGCGGCGCCAGCTGCCTGTCAATTCTAACCGACCATGATTTCTTTCAGGGCCATGAGGATTATCTGAAAGAGGGCCGGGCCGCCTGTAATTTACCGGTCATCCGTAAAGACTTTATTGTCGACCCGTATCAGGTGTTTGAAGCCCGTGCGATCGGTGCGGACTGCATTCTGCTGATTGCCGCCTGCCTGGATGATGACACCCTACGGGAGCTCAATCTCCTGGCCCATGAACTGGATATGGATGTACTGATTGAGGTCCACGATGAGGAGGAGCTTATGCGTGCGCTAAAACTCCCCAACCGACTGATCGGCATTAATAACCGAAACCTTCACACCTTTGATGTCAGCCTTCAGACCACCTTTGATCTGCTGGAGAAAATCCCTGAGGATCGTATTGTTGTCACTGAAAGCGGCATTCTGAAAAAAGCAGATGTCGAAGCGATGCGCAGCCATAACGTTAATAGCTTCCTTGTTGGGGAAGCCTTTATGCGCACTGACAATCCGGGTGAGACATTAGCAGAATTTTTTGCCTGACCCTTGTTGAGTCGTAACAGGCTTAGCCATAATAATGTTGGTGAGAGCGATCGCATAGACAGATAATGCGATGTTATTTTGACTGCAATCTCCCCCCACTGCGGTTCATACTTGGGCCGCTACACCCTCTAAAGTACGACTTAATCCCGCACCCAAAAGGGCACCGATAATTAATTCGGCACCGTCTAACGTGACCGCAGTTAATAAGAGGCCTATTGACCCATTCCAACGTGCTACACCATAAGGCGCACAGCCTTGAGGGTTACTCTAAAAGGAACAAGCAAAGCCGCATCTACTGGCCAGTTTGCTTTTGCTGAGAGACGTGCCACCGCAATACCCTCCCCTCGCAGGACAAATACTCCGCCGATTCATAATAGTGATTTCTACTGCAAGACCAGAATTTTCCATTAATTTCTCAGTACTTATGCCATATTTTACAATTAATCTGCCTGCTTCCACCATCTGATTTAGGAAAAGAATAAATGACGTAATGATTATTTACTGACTTGAGACAATGCTTAATTTCATTGAAATATCTGATAATGGAAAAAGGATATTTATAGCTGCCAGTGATTATCTATTCTGATAAATAGGCGTATTTATGCTATTATTTATTGATGTTTTCAGATTGAATCTTTAAAAAAGATTAAATACTGAAAATAAAAGCACCTTATTGGGAAAGGACGTTAACAATGACTTTTAAATTTCCAACTGCTTATACCATACTTTTTTTATTAATTGCTTTAGTTGCTGCAGGTACTTGGATTGTACCTGCGGGGAAGTATGACCGAGTTGAAAGCGTGGCCCTGGGAAAAGAAGTGCCTGTTCCGGGGACATATCAGCAAGTTGAGGCTAACCCTCAAGGGGCCGTTGATGTACTTCTTGCGCCGGTTGCTGGTTTTTATGATCCAGACAGTTACGAAGCAGCGGCGATTGATGTGGCTTTGTTCGTATTGATTATTGGTGGCTTCTTAGGTGTGGTAACAAATACCGGGGCTATTGATACCGGCATCTCACGAGCGATGGTGAAATTTAAAGGTCGTGAAAAATGGATGATTCCCATTTTGATGGCGCTATTTGCACTGGGTGGTAGTACCTATGGTATGGCAGAAGAGTCATTAGCTTTTTATGCATTGCTTATCCCTATTATGATCGCAGCGGGTTATGACTCTTTAGTGGCAGCGGCTGTCATTCTTTTAGGTGCGGGGATTGGTTGCCTTGGTTCTACCATTAATCCATTTGCAACCGTTATCGCCGCCAATGCAGCAGACATTCCTTTTACACAAGGTATTGGCTTACGGTTTTTCATCTTGGTTAGTGGCTGGTTGGCATGCGTTATTTATGTGATGCGCTATGCCGAAAAAATTAATAAAGATCCCTCTCTCTCTATTGTTGCCGATCATAAAAATGAAATTGAAGCGCAATTCAGTAAAGAAATTCATGTTGATGATGAATCGATCTTAACGATTCCTCATAAAATTGTGTTGGTGATTTTTGCCTTAACTTTTGCCGTCATGATTTGGGGAGTATCAAGCCAAGGCTGGTGGATGGCAAAAATGGGGGCACTCTTTATTGCGTCTTCTATTTTAATCGGTTTTGTGACTCGAATGGGAGAAAAAAGTTTTACTGAAGTCTTTATTAATGGTGCTCGAGATCTATTAGGTGTCGCTATTATTATCGGTATTGCACGCGGTATCGTTGTGGTCATGGATGCCGGCAATATGACAGATACTATTTTGCACCTAGGTGAAGAAAAACTAAGTGGATTATCGTCAATAATTTTTATTAATGCGATGTTTGGTATTGAAATTATCATGTCATTTTTTGTGCCTTCTTCATCCGGATTGGCTGTATTGAGTATGCCAATTATGGCGCCATTAGCCGATTTTTCTGGTGTGGGTCGGGAATTAGTCGTAACGGCCTTTCAGTCTGCTAATGGTTTAGTGAATTTATTTAATCCTACTTTTGCTGTGGTAATGGGTGGACTGGCTATTGCTAAAGTTCCATATGAAAGATGGTTACGTTTCGTTTGGCCGTTATTGTTAATTCTTTGCCTAATTATTATGGGTTCTCTTAGTGTTGCGGCATTCATTGCATAAACAATGTTTTGATCATAATTTATTAGCCTCTTTTTATTTATATTTTTGCGTAGCAATGAGGCTTTTTTACATCATAAGGACACGAAAATGATTGAGTTTGGCGTTCATTCTGAAGTAGGAAAATTGCGTAAAGTCATCGTATGTCAGCCAGGGCTTGCCCATTCACGCCTGACACCAGGTAATGCAGCTGAATTATTATATGACGATGTATTATGGGTACAGCAGGCTCGCACAGACCATATGGACTTTTGCATGAAAATGGAAAGTCGAGGAGTACAGGTACTTGAGTTTGGCCAGTTATTAAAAGAAACAGTGCAAAACAAAGAGGCGAGAGCTTGGATTCTAAATCGGCGCATTAATGAAAACCAAGTCGGTGTAGGTATGCTGAACGAGTTACACAGTTGGCTTGATGGTATGCCTGCCGAGCAATTGGCTATGTATTTAATCGGTGGTATTGCATCGCATGAATTACCATTTAAGCCTCACGGCATGTTTGGTAATTACCTTGGAAATGATGGTTTTGTTATCCCTCCATTGCCTAATACACAGTTTACTCGCGATAACAGTAGCTGGATTTATAATGGGGTGACGGTCAACCCTATGTATTGGCCAGCTCGTAAACCAGAAACATTATTAGTCACTGCAATTTATAAATTTCACCCAGCTTTTGCTCCAGCGTTTAATAATGGTGATTTTAAAATTTGGTGGGGTGATCCAGACCAAGACCATGGCCCAGCAACCGCTGAAGGCGGAGATGTTATGGCGTGGGGCAATGGCAGTGTACTGATAGGAATGGGGGAGCGCACTTCACCTCAAGCCGTTGGGCAAATTGCAAAAAAATTATTTGAAGAAGGTGCGGCGACTCGAGTGGTTGCCTGTCAAATGCCACGATCACGTGCAGCCATGCATTTAGATACGGTGTTTAGTCACTGCGATCGAGATGTCGTTACTGCTTTTACTGATGTCTGTGATGAAATTGAATGTTATAGCCTAAGACCGAGTGATAACGCTGATAAAATTGACTTCCGTAAAGAAAATAAACACCTGTTTGATGTCGCAGCAGAATGTTTAGGCATTAAAAAACTTAATGTCGTGCAAACTGGCGGTGATAGTTATCAAAAAGAACGAGAACAATGGGACGACGGTAACAATGTAGTGGCATTAGAACCAGGTGTTGTTGTTGCTTATGACCGTAATACATATACCAATACTTTGTTACGTAAAGCAGGTGTAGAAGTTATTACCGTTAGTGGTTCTGAATTAGGTCGAGGACGCGGTGGCGGTCATTGTATGACATGTCCGGTCTGGCGTGATCCTGTTGAATATTAAAGACCAAATATTAATTTCATCCATATAGGAATTATTTTAATCAACTGAATTCTATCACTATTATTCAGTTGATTTATTCAAGGAATTTACAGATGGCATTTAATTTACGTAATAGAAATTTTCTTAAACTATTAGATTTTAATCAGCGTGATGTAGTTTTTTTATTAGATTTGGCTCGAGACCTAAAACGCGCAAAATACACAGGTATGGAACAACAGGGGTTAAAAGGTAAAAATATTTGTTTGATCTTTGAAAAATCCTCGACTCGTACTATGTGTGCATTTGAAGTGGCTTCTTTTGATCAAGGCGCACAGGTGACTTATTTAGGACCATCGGGTTCACAAATCGGTAAAAAAGAGTCTATGAAAGATACGGCCCGTGTACTGGGCCGTATGTTTGATGCAATTGAATATAGAGGTTTTGGCCAAGAAATTGTTGAAGAGCTAGCTAAATACGCTGGCGTACCTGTATACAACGGATTGACGGATGAATTCCACCCAACTCAAATGCTGGCTGATTTGTTAACCATGCGAGAGAGCAGTGGTAAAGCACTAAGTGAAATCAGTTACGCCTTTGTGGGTGATGCTCATTCAAATATGGGTCATTCATTGATGATCGCAGGTTGTTTAATGGGAATGGATGTACGTATTGCCGCTCCTAAATCATTATGGCCAAGCGAAGCGTTTTTAAAACCAGCCCGCGAGTTAGAAAAACGCTACGGCGCAAAGCTCACCATTACAGAAGACCCTAAAGAAGCGGTTAAAGGATGTGATTTTATTCACACAGACGTTTGGGTTTCTATGGGAGAGCCAGATTCTGTTTGGGAAGAGCGGATCAAACTGCTAACGCCTTACCGAGTAGACAGTAAATTAATGGAGGCAACAGGCAATAGTGCTACTAAATTTATGCATTGCCTACCTGCTTTCCATAACCGCGATACGGATGTAGGTGAAGAAATCTTTCAAAAATTTGGTATTACTGAAATGGAAGTGTCTGAAGATGTGTTTGAGTCTGTTGCTGGCATTCAGTTCGATCAGGCAGAGAATCGCTTGCATACGATTAAAGCGATGCTTGTGGCAACGCTTGGTAATTAAACAGGAGCGTTAATATGAGAATCGTAGTCGCATTGGGTGGTAACGCCCTGCTCAAGCGTGGCGAGTCATTAACAGCGGAAACGCAGCGAGATAATATTAAAATCGCAGCACAGGCATTGGCAAAAATCGCTGCTAATAATGAACTGATTATTACCCACGGCAATGGGCCTCAAGTCGGTTTATTAGCGTTACAGGGCAACGCTTATAAGCCGGATGAACTGTACCCTCTTGATGTCCTCGGTGCAGAAACCGAGGGGATGATTGGATATATGATAGAACAAGAAATGGGTAATTTGGTGCCATTCGAACGGCCTTTAGCAACCCTGTTGACTATGATTGAAGTTGATTCCAAAGACCCTGCTTTTAGCAATCCAACTAAATTCATTGGTCCTGTTTATGAGGAAGCAGAAGCCAAAAAATTGGCTAAAGACAATCATTGGAGCATAAAACCTGATGGTGATAAGTGGCGTCGTGTTGTGCCTTCTCCTTTACCAAAACGTATTTTTGAGATTCGTCCGATTCACTGGTTGTTAGAAAAAAATACCATAGTGATTGCCAGTGGCGGTGGCGGAATACCGACTATGTACGATGCCGATAGTCGGCTTCAGGGCGTCGAGGCGGTGATAGATAAAGATTTGTCCACTGAATTACTAGCACGTGAATTAAGTGCAGATTTATATATTATGGCTACGGATGCTGAGGCTGTGTTTCTTGATTGGAACAGGCCTGAGCAACAAGGGATTAAATGTGTTAGTCCAAGCCATTTAGCAGAATATGAATTTGCCGCAGGTTCCATGGGCCCGAAAGTAAGTGCCGCTTGTCAATTTGCCGAGAAGACAGGTAAGGTCGCGGCGATTGGTTCATTAAAGGATTTAGAAAAGATAGTGGCTGGCACGGCGGGAACCCGAGTCAGTAAACTGATTGAAGAAATGGAAACGTATTGACGAATACATCCGTAACCTAATCCAGAAAACAACAAAGTCATCTTAATCAATTAAGATAGCTTTTAATTTTACTGGTTCCTCGTTGCCACACGTCTGAGGCAGGTTAGCTGGAGAGAACTCCGTTGGGCATAACTCACTTATCGGTTTTTTCTCCCGCTTCTGCTCATCTGACATTCACACGCATCACGCCCCCTCAACATCTGACATCCAGTCTGTCATAGCATCATCGTGCAGGGTTCATAAATTTTTCCGGTGAAAAGGCACAACTGCAAAAGTATAAACTACTTGCCTGTCGTGCCTCGGTTTCGCATACTGGGTTTCATCTTTGAAGCGTTCACTTATCTGAAACAATCTACTCTTTACGAGCTGCAGACCTTGCAGATTCCATGTAATAACGGATGTTTGATTTGAAAAAATCAGCACTACACAAACGGCTCTCATACAGACAGGCTAAGTTTACTGTCATTGTTGCCCTGCTATTGGGTCTGATTTTCAGCGGTATTCAAATTGCGATCGATATCAGTCATAGCCGTGAAAGCATGGATGACAAAGTTCAACAGGTGATTTATCTGGTAGAGGAGTCTGCCGTACAGGCCGCCTACAACATTGATAAGGACCTGGCTGAACGCGTTGTAAAAGGTCTGATCAATCATGCTTATATACACTTCGCTCAGATTCGCCTGGATGATAACAGTGTATTATCAACCTCAGATACACCGACCTATGACGACAGCGTTATGTCTCAAATCATGGAGAAAGACCGCCGCTCTTATGCTGTTCCTCTGGTCACTGTTTTTGAAGAGTCCCCCGTCGGCACTCTAATCGTGGAAACCGACCCGGAAGCATTAAGCCATGATATCTTTGACAGAGGTGTCGTGATTCTTTCCACTGGCTTTCTGCGTAATGTGCTTCTGGCCGTCTGTTTATTCTTTGTCTTCCATACACTCATTAGCCGCCCTCTGACGCGCTTGTCTGACAGCCTGATACTGCTCAAAAAAAAACACCATGCTGATCAACAGATACCCAGATTAAAAGGGCATACCGATGACGAATTGGGCTTTCTGGTAGACAGTTTTAATGAACTCTGGAATTCACGTAATCAGGCGGAAGAAGCCCTCAGAAGCAGTGAACAGTTCAACCGGGATGTGATGAACAGTATTGGTGATATGCTGATCATATGTGAAGCCGATTTCTGTATTTACAACGCCAACCATAATGCGTTCCAAACCCTGGGTTTTAGTAAAGAAGACCTGGTCGGCAGCAATATGAGAAACCTATTCAGCGCAGCACAGCTCCCTAAACCGCTAGCAGCACTAACATCAGATGCCAATTTAGTCCATGAGGTCTCTCTGGAGGGACAGCTTAAAAACCTCAAGGGTCATCTAATACCTGTTGAAATCAAAGCGCGCCGTATTGAGCTGAATGGTAAAACCTATATTCTGGCTTTATCACGGGATATTTCGCTGCGCAAAGAGCAAGAAGCCCGTATTCACCATCTAGCTTATTTTGACTCTTTGACCAGTCTGCCAAACCGTAGCCACTTCCTGGACCGAATGCATCAGGTCCAATCAAAAAGTCTTCAGCATAATATGTACAGCGCTCTGCTGTTTATCGATCTGGATCGTTTCAAAAACATCAATGACTCTCTGGGCCATGATGTTGGCGATAAACTTCTTATTGTCGTTGCGTCCCGATTAAAAGAGATGATGCGGGAGGAAGATACAGTCGCAAGATTAGGTGGTGATGAATTCGTTGTCGTTCTGCCGGAATTAGCAGGGCAGCAGGAATCGGCAGCACTGAGTGCCCAGCGTATCACTAGCCGCATCTTGGAAGTGATGGCTAAGCCCTTTCATATCGACCAGCATATTCTGCATATTTCGGCCAGTATCGGTATTCGCCTGTTCCCGGATGATGATAACGACATCAAGAATATTGTGAAACAGGCCGACACTGCTCTTTACCGAGCAAAATCCAATGGCAAGAACACTTTTCATTTCTACCGTCCCAGCATGCAACTGTTAGCAGATCAGCACCTTGCGATGGAGCGGGCTTTGCACACCGCGCTGGAACACAACGAATTTTACCTGCATTACCAGCCTCAGGTTGACCACAATTTCAGCATTATCGGGACCGAAGCATTAATTCGTTGGCAACATCCGGAGCAGGGGTTTGTACCTCCGGATCAGTTTATAGGGCTGGCAGAAGAAACCGGCCTTATCATTCCCATCGGATGCTGGGTGCTGCAGCAGGCCTGCACACAGCTGGCTCAGTGGCAGGAACAGAAACTATGCCCACATCACTTCCGCATGGCGGTTAATATCAGTGCCAAGCAGTTTGACCACCCCCAATTCCTCAATATGCTTTCTGATGTTATTAACAGAACCGGAGTTGATCCGAATAAGTTGGAGCTTGAGTTAACCGAGAGCTTACTGGTAAAAAATATGGATGCCACCATCATTCGTATGGATGCCATTCGAGCCATGGGGATCGCGCTTTCTATTGACGACTTTGGTACAGGTTACTCCTCACTGAAATACCTTAAGCAGATGCCGATTAATCAGCTTAAAATCGACAAATCTTTCGTGATGGACTTACTTACCGATGCTAATGACCGAGCGATTACAGAAACCATTATAGCCATGGCCTCCCATCTGCAGATGGATATCATCGCAGAAGGGGTGGAGGATGCTGCGATTATGGGCTTACTTGTCCGGTTGGGCTGTAAACACTTCCAGGGTTATTACTTCAGTCGCCCGGTTAGCGCTGAAAATTGCTCTCAGCTGCTTCAGGTTCAAAAATTACCTTTAGGTAGTTAAACCTCGTAAAGATTCTTATAGCAGATAGCGCCCTGATAGCTTTTATACTGCCAGGATGTAGCCCTTGTCACCGAGTCCCGTACACCACCATTGTTTTACCACTTGCTGTGACCAGTCCCTTCTCTTCAAGATCTTTGAGCACACGCCCAACCATCTCACGTGAGCAACCCACAATGCGGGCAATCTCCTGGCGGGTTACTTTAATCTGCATACCATCAGGGTGCGTCATAGCGTCTGGTTCTTTGCAAAGATCCAGCAGTGTGCGGGCAACCCGACCGGTAACATCCATAAAAGCCAGATCTCCAACTTTACGGGTCGTATTACGCAAACGGACAGCAACCTGATTACCCAGCACATAAAGCAGGCTCGGGTCTGTTTTTGTCAGCTCGTTAAAACGGCTATAGCTAACCTCTGCGACCTCAACATCAGTCTTCGCTTTAACCCAGGCACTTCGACGACTGATCTCATCGAAAAGCCCCATTTCACCAAAGAAAGAACCCTCATTAAGATAGGCAACCACCATCTCATGGCCATCTTCATCCTCAATCGATACCGTGACAGAGCCTTTAACCAGATAGAAAAGAGAATTACTCTCATCCCCTGCAGATATCAGTGTTGAACGTTTAGCGAAACTTCGTCTGTGACTGATCACTAAAAAGTCACTTAGTCCTGAAATCTCCTTTCTTATGGCAGGTAACATAGCAAAAACCCTTTTTTTCTTGCATATATATAATTATGGAGCATGACAATACCCGATCTTTCCTGAAACAACAAAAGCCATTTCCAATAAAGCTGCACTAGTATGCTTTTTTAACGGTAAAACTTGCGCCCCCCAGATAGATCAGCGATATTGCCCGTCAACGTTTACCTAAAATGTTAAACCGTAAGCAGGAGAAAACAACAGCATGAAAGCAGTCGTAAAATGGACAGATGGCGTTCAATTTCTGGCGGAATCCGGTTCAGGGCACGCTATTGTAGTTGATGGAGCACCGGATAAAGGTGGGCGTAACACAGGCCCCCGTCCAATGGAATTACTCCTGATGGGCCTTGGCTCCTGCAGTTCATTCGATGTTATCGGCATTCTGCAAAAATCCCGGCAAGACATTAGTGACTGCTACGTAGAGATTGGCGCAGAACGAGCAGATACTATTCCCTCTTTATTTACTAAGATTCACCTACACTTTGTTATCAAGGGCCGCGGTGTTAAAGAAGCCCATGTAAAGCGTGCAGTGGAACTATCCGCTGAGAAGTACTGCTCAGCGTCCATTATGTTGGCCACTGGCGGTGTGGAAATCAGCCACGATTACGAAATTATTGAACTGTAAAAGTCTATGAAAACTGCCCTGACATATTTGTATGTTTAAGGGCATTTTTTTGTGCAATAGGCATTTTTTATAGGCATAATACGCGCCTTTCAAAAATGGCTAGCTCTAGGGTTAGTGGGTACTTAACGAATTTGCACAATGCGAGGTCTCGGGCATGAAGGACAATATTAGGCTTCATGGGTTTAACAACCTTACCAGTTCCCTGAGCTTTAACATCTATGACATCTGCTATGCTAAAACAGAGCAACAGCGTGAAGAATATATCGACTATATCGATGAGCTTTACAATGCTGAACGACTTACGCAGATACTGAAAGATGTAACCAATATTATCGGCGCCCACATCCTGAATATCGCCCGTCAGGATTATGACCCTCACGGTGCCAGTGTCACTGTTTTAATTGCCGAACATGAATTAACCGATGAGTCGGAAAATGAGGTCGGGCCGGGGCCACTACCGGAAACGGTTGTTGCACATCTTGATAAAAGCCATGTCACCGTCCATACCTACCCTGAGAGCCACCCAGACGGCGGTATCAGCACTTTTCGCCTGGATATTGACGTGTCTACCTGCGGCATGATTTCACCGCTGAAAGCCCTGAACTATCTAATCCATAGCTTTGACTCTGACATTGTCACTATGGACTACCGCGTTCGAGGCTTTACCCGCGATGAATCCGGTCGAAAGCTATTTATTGACCACCCTATAACATCTATTCAGGACTATCTGTCAGAAGACACCAAGAATGCCTACCAGATGATTGATGTGAATGTTTACCAGGAAAATATGTTCCACACCAAGATGCTACTCAAAGATTTTGCTCTGGATAACTACCTGTTTGGTATCGACAAAAATAAGCTGACCTTTGAGGAAGCGGCAGATATCGAAGCCCGCCTGCGCAAAGAGATGCTGGAGATATTCTATTCCCGGAATATTGAGTAAACGTAACCCCCTCCTCTATACGGGAAACTGTATACGATGGAGGGGATGCTTCAGTTTAATAGCGGTATAGGACGTTATATAAAGAAGTATTAAAGAAGGGATCTACCGATTGCGCACCTGGCTAATATCAGACTCGCCATATAAGATCCAGAACGTGAGGTGCCAGCAGCATAATCATCAGCCCCGATAAGATAACACCGATAACACAGCCGGTTGCCATAGCTTTACTTCCGGGAAACAAAATTTCCGTTACCCTACCGGCAATGCTGGCCATAACCTGTGAGAAAAAGATCGCGCCATACATCAGTATACTGATCACAACGAACAGGTTGACTGTACTCAGAGCCTGCCACCAAATACCTTCCGGCTGACTGAAACGGATAAGTGCTTTCACCACTGCCAGGATAATCAGAAAAACACAGCCAACTACGGCATGGTGACGTAACGATAGGGATGCATAAGCCGTTAAGAACGCAGCTATACCGCCGGGTACTGATTTATTTAACGAGGCCGTCATCTTATTTCTCCTTATGAATCAGCACCACATCCTTGCCCATGATGCCAGGGCTGCAGGAGTCAACCGATCTGGTAGATCAACTACCCTCCTGTCTTATCTTTAGGACTCTAACCTGAAAAAATCAAAGGCCCACTAAATCCGGTACACGGACTTCGTCATCACCTTTGACATAAACTTCATCGCCATCTTAACCGGAACCGGGAAACGTACACCGCCAGCATTCAGAGCCTGGTCCGCATGTTGCTCCTCATCAATATACATTTGTTCGAGAATAACCCGGCTTTTCTGGTCAGCTGAAGGCAGCTCCTGAAGGTGGGATTCAAGGTGCTGACACACCTGCTGCTCAGTTGCAGCAACAAAACCAAGACTGTACTTATCACCTGCAGCGCCTGCTGCGGCACCAATACCAAACGACAGCCCATAAAATACAGGGTTCAATAAACTGGGGCGACTACCCAGTTGGCGTATGCGCTGCTCACACCAAGCCAGGTGATCTATCTCTTCACGGGCTGCTTCTTCCATCTGCTCCCGCACTTCCGGTAGTTTAGCCGTCACGGATTGACCCTGATAAAGCGCCTGAGCGCAGACCTCACCCGTATGGTTGATACGCATCAATCCTGCCGCGTGTTTCCGCTCAACAGGCGTCATATCCTGCTCTGCTTCAGCCCGAGCCGGGTTTGGGCGATAAGGCTCAGCAGCACCGGGAATCAGTGTTTTCAGAACGGTATCAGCACCAATCAGAATTTTATCCAAAGGTGTATGTTGACGAATATTTTGCATGGGTAAAACCTCACCTGTATCTGCAGAGCATGTTAGCGAATGCCTGCTCATTCGGCTATGGCTTTATGCGCCCTTTTTAAAAGCTAATGAGATAAATCAAAATAGTTTCAGATGGAATATATCCGAGAAAACCTGACTATCCTGATAAAAAAGGCACACAGGTGACAACCCTGTATGCCGTACTAAGATGAATTAACAGGCCGGTTAGCGCAGAAGATAGGACGTGTGCCGGGCAATCATCAACTCTTCATTCGTTGGGATAGCAAACACCTTTACTTTGCTATCGTCAGCACTGATCAGATACTCATTCGCCATGTTGCGCTCAGGGTCCAGCTTCATACCCAGCCACTCATTCTGATGAGCCACCAGGGCTCGCACCTCGGCATCATTTTCACCCACTCCGCCGGTAAAAACGAAAGAATCAATGCCACCCATCGACGCAACAAGAGAGCCTGTTTCACGGGCGATTCGATATACAAACATATCTATAGCCTCATGAGCATGCTCTGACCCATTTTTATGCAGCGTCAACATATCACTACTAATACCTGAAACGCCTAACCAGCCGCTTTTTTTATAAAGCAAACCCTCAATAGCATCAGCATCCATCTTATGCTCACGCATAAGATACAGCAGAACACCGGGATCAACCTGACCACAGCGACTCCCCATCGGCAGACCGTCAAGAGCAGTAAAGCCCATGGTTGAAGCCAGGCTTTCCCCGTTCTCAATAGCGCACATACTGGCACCAGCTCCAAGGTGAGCAACAACTAACCTGCCTTGAGCAAGATCACCATCCAGCTGTGCCAGTTTATTATGAATATACTGATAAGAAAGACCGTGGAAGCCATACCGACGAACCCCTTCCCGGGTTAGCATCCGGGGAATGGCAAAATTGCGGGCAACGTCGGGAATAGTACTATGAAACGCGGTATCAAAGCAGGCAACCTGAGGTAAACCAGGTAACAGATCCTGACATACCTGAATAAGCTTCAGATTATAGGGCTGATGCAAAGGAGCCAGTGGAATCAGGGTCTCAAGTTTATCAAGCACGTCATCCGTAACCACAACGGGTTCAGAGTAAAAATCACCTCCGTGAACAACGCGATGACCGACCTGAGTAACTTTAAACTTAGTATTATGCTCTAGCCAATTCATCACCACTGAAAGCGCCTGATGGTGCGCCTGACTATGCGCTACATCCAGCTCTTCTGCGGAAAGATCCATCTTATCCACCAGAATACCATCAGTCTTTTCACTGTGGTCATAGATTTCAAGATGGGCCGGGCCGGCTAAATTTGCAACTTTAACCCGGAAGTGCTGGCGAACCTCACCGGCATCCTCATCAAAAATTGAACATTTCAGACTTGATGAGCCAGCATTAACAATCAAAATAGAGTTCATGTATTTATATTCCGTTTACAACTGACAATCGGCACCCTTTTAAAGAGTGAGTCCCTGCTTATGAGCAACCAGAGATGCCACTGCACAGGAGCTTAGACGCTCCAGTGGTTTCGCTGCTCGACTGGTCAGTATCACCGGAACCTTGGCTCCCAGGACAATACCTGCTGACTTAGCTCCAGCCAGATACTGCAGCTGTTTCGCCAGAATATTACCCGCCTCCAGATCCGGCACCAAAAGAATATCAACATCACCACTGACATCAGAAGCAAGCCCTTTATCCTGCGCTGCCTCTTTTGAGATTGCATTATCGAATGCCAAGGGGCCATCCAGAAGCCCGCCGGTGATCTGCTTGCGATCAGACATTTTACAGAGCGCCGCCGCATCCAATGTACTCTGCATTCCGGGTTTTACTTTCTCAACTGCCGCCAGAATGGCCACCTTCGGCTGCTCAATTCCTAGGGCATGGGCACAATTAATCGCATTCTGAGTAATATCCTTCTTGGTCATCAGGTCAGGATCTACATTAATGGCAGCATCTGTCACTATCAGGGTTTTGTGATAACTGGGTACATCCATTACAAAGACATGGCTCAGACGAAATTCGGTACGCAAGCCTGCTTTCTTATTAATAATGGCTGCCAACAATTCAGAAGACCCCAGACTCCCCTTCATCAGAGCCTGTACCTCACCTTTACCAGCCATTTCCGCCGCAAGCTCGGCAGACTCATGACTATGAGCTGTTGGCACTATCGTGTACTTACTCAGATCAACACCACACTCCTGCGCCACAGCCTGAATCTTAGCTTCAGGCCCCACCAGATAGGGAATAATCAGCCCTTCTTCAGCAGCCTCTATAGCCCCAAGAAGGCTGTTTGCGTCCCCTGGATGCACAACAGCAGTGATAATGGGCTCATAAGCTTTAGCCTGCTCAAGAAAAGCATTGAGCTGTTCATGATGATGATCTTCTACCTTGGGCGCGCCTGGCACCAATATTTCGCGAATAACCTGATCCATAGTGCTTTGTTCCTCCATCAATAATGAAGTCTGACAGGCTTCCCACCTGAACTCAGTATCCCTACTGAATATGACGTTTTACTGATTTCCAGCAAAAACGACCCTTCCAACATGACGCATGAGTCAAATCAAAATTCTTACAATTTATTTCATCCAACGAAAAACGGGTGTCTTGCGACACCCGTTTGGTAATAGCTTAACCTGGAGGCCAGGCCATTCCCCTACCCCCAAGAAGATGCATATGAATATGGTAAACCGTCTGCCCACCATCTTCATTACAGTTCATAACCACCCGATAGCCATCATCAGCAATGCCAACTTCTTTAGCAATCTTCTGAGCTGTAAACTGAAGACGACCAACCAGAGCACAATCCTCTTCGGTCAAATCATTCAGTGTAGAGATATGGCGCTTGGGAATAATCAGAATATGCGTGGGAGCCTGAGGGGCAATATCACGAAAAGCGATAACATCGTCGTCTTCGAAAACGATATCAGCGGGAATATCCCGGGCAACTAACTTACAAAACAGACAATCCATAGTATCTTCCGCTTAAGCTGGTAGTAGGTATACTCTTGTTCTTAAAAGACCATTGTAAACCTCAGTCTGACCGCTTCCTAGTCCAGTACGACTTATGGCGAAGCAAGTCAGGAAGCCCGATAACCCTGAACTCTATCCTGTAACCCTGAAATCGCCTCAAAAAGAGACTTTGAGGCTTGCTCTGCTGCGCTGGCATCCTGCTGAGTTTCAGAAACCATTAGCTGCAACGACTGCATCTGAGTCACTACTTTTTCTGCAGAGTCGCTATAGGCATTGGCAGTACGGCTGATATCCGAATTCATTTCAGCAATATCAATCACCGCCTGGGTAATGCTCTCCAGTGCTTCACCGGTCTCTTTTATCTGGTCAACACTGGACTGAGCACTGCTTTGACCATGACTCATTGCCGCTACCGCGTCCCTTGATTGCCCTTGCAAACGGTCAATCATACCGTGAATATCTTCCGTTGCCTGACGGGAGCGACTTGCTAAAGTTCGCACCTCATCAGCCACGACAGCAAAGCCACGCCCTTGCTCACCAGCCCGGGCTGCTTCAATAGCCGCATTGAGTGCCAACAGATTGGTTTGCTCGGCAATACCTTCGATAATGTCCAGCACCTCGCCAATATTCTCTGCCTCACGGGCCAGTCCGTGCAGAGTATTACTAACGGTATTCACATCCTCAATAAGCTGGCTAATCCCGCTAATACCTTGCTGAACAACAGTGTTGCCATTTCGGGCATCTTTTTCTGTATGTTGAGCAACACCGGCTGTCGACTGTGCATGAGATGCAATACTTACAACTGCATCAGCCATACTGGCAACGGTCTCATTGATGTGAGCAAGACTCTGATTTTGGTTATCCACGTCGGCACGGGTACGTTCGGTTTGACGGTTAAGCGCCTGCATCGAGGTCTGGATAATATCACCACTGGCCTGAATCGCTTCTACCAGCTCTCGCTGGTTCTGATTCATCTGATTAAAATACCGAATAATCTCGCCAAAAACATCATCACTCTGAACCGTACACTGCTGGCTCAGGTCTCCGGCAGCTGCAATCCGAAGTACCTGAGTAAGCTGCTCCAACTTGCTCAGAACCAAGCGCCTGAACAACCAGTAGTTAAAAAGCCCGATGATCAATCCGGCACTGAGGCACCCCAAGACAAACCAGACCTGCCCTCCTTCATGCAAAGCCAGGCTCCCTTGAGCAAAGAGAGAGAAAGCTCCCCCTATAAACAGGCCAGCTCCAATAAAGGAATAAAGTAGCCGCTGCTGAATACTTTGCGTCATGCAACTGTCCTCTGCTCAGGTGTGTACCGCTTCAATTTATATCACTTAATAATGCGGCAATAAAAAACCTCCGTCAAAGGAGGTCTTATCATTATTATCTGTTATTTGTAGCAGATCACAGATACAGGTCGAAAGTAAATCAAAAACCAGAGACCTGCTAACGAAAACGCCTGTTTTCCAATAACTCATGGATTCGTGGAGTCAAAATCAATTCCATCGCCAAACTCATTTTTCCTCCGGGTATAACCAATGTATCCGGACGAGTCATAAAGGAATCTTTAACCATTGCCAACAGATAAGGAAAGTCCGTGGATAAACGATCTTTAAAGCGAATAATAACCATGCTCTCATCATTGGACGGAACATCCTGCAAAGCCAGAGGATTGGAAGTATCCACCGTCGGAATGCGCTGAAAATTAATATGAGTACGGCTGAACTGAGGCAAAATATACTGCATATAATCTGACATACGGCTTTGAATCGTATCGATTACCGCCTCCTGAGAATAGCCTCTGAGATTAGTATCCCGTTCAATTTTCTGAATCCATTCAAGATTGATCGTTGGTGCGACCCCCACCAACAGGTCTACATACTGAGCAATGTTAAACTCATCCGTAACAAGCCCACCATGTAGCCCCTCATAAAGCAGAAGATCAGTCCCTTCCGGCAGTTCAGTCCAAGGCGTAAATGTCCCTACCCGGTACCCCAGCTCCAGCATCTCTGTATCTTCAGCATGGATATAGTGACGGTAAATACCCGTACCGTTATCCGCATAAGACCCAAACAGACGGTCCAGCTCATCCAGCATATTTGCTTCAACAGCAAAGTGGCTAAGGGATTTTTTGCGCTCGGGGGTTTCCAGTAATATCTTGGTCATTTCCTCACGGGCATAGCGGTGAAAACTGTCGCCATGCACAAATGCCGCTTCAATCTTCTCCCGGTTGAACATACGCTCAAAGGCATCTTTAATTGTCGTAGTGCCTGCGCCGGAAGACCCTGTTACAGCAATGATCGGATACTCTCTAGACATACTCGCCCCTTAGGAATTACCTGGGTTGGCCAGAGATACTATCTTCTTGAAGGCTTCAGGTACATTCACTGCGGCCCGCACCTGATAATCAAAAAATACGATACCCGTCTTTGCCAGCGCTACCAGACCGCCATCAGATGCCTTGGTCACCCGATAAATCAGGTCTGCCCCTTTGCGGGATAGCTCATCCACTGCAATCTCAATAATCAGTGTGTCAGGATAAAAAACTTCTGCCCGATAACTGATTGCAAGATCAGCAACCACAATGCCTACACCCTCTATATCAATCTCTTTATGTCCATGTGCGATGAACATTTTGGATCTCGCCTCATGTATCAGAGAGATCAGGGTGTCATGAGCCAGGTGATTACCGTAATTCATATCGGTAATACGCAGCTCCATTGTCTGGGTATGTAATGGATTAGTTTCCGGGTATTCAATGCGGATCCGGGCCATGATACAGCTCCTAATTTTGTTATTTTTAACCACGGGGTTAGCGATCTTGCGACAGAAAATAAACTTGCTGACCGCATAATCAGCCAACGGCTGTCATCACTACTTTCACCGGTTCAAGCCAGATAATCTATAAATCCGGGAAATACTTAAACCAAAAACGGGAAGGCATTGATGACAAACGATGGAAACAGACCGAAAAAGCCGGAGGGTTGCTCCGGCCTTTTCAGATCTTTGAAGGCTTATTCAGGCTAAACCTGAAAAAAATTACGCTTCACCCTGCTCACGGGCGATCGCACGATAACCGATATCCGTACGGTAGAAAGAACCCTTCCAGCTAATGCCTTCTGCTAGCTTGTAGGCGTTGGCCTGAGCTTCACTAACCGTATGACCTAAGGCTGTCGCACACAGAACACGGCCGCCACTGGTCGCAACCTGACCATCAATCAGTTGTGTACCGGCATGGAACACCTTCATACCATCCTGCTCTGATTCAGGCAGCCCGGAAATCAAGTCACCTTTATCATAACTGCCGGGGTAGCCCCCTGCCGCCAAAACCACACCCAAAGCCCGACGCTCATCCCACTCAGCAGTGATTGTATCCAGCGATTCATCAATCGCCGCCTGGCATAAACCCACTAAGTCGGACTTCAGGCGCAACATAATGGGCTGAGTTTCCGGATCACCAAAGCGGCAGTTATATTCAATAACCTTAGGCGTACCATCAGCCATAATCATCAGCCCGGCATACAGGAAGCCAGTGTAATCATTACCTTCAGCGGCCATGCCTTCAACAGTAGGCATAATGACATCTGCCATCACCCGGTCATGAATTTCAGGTGTCACAACCGGAGCCGGAGAATACGCTCCCATACCACCGGTATTAGGACCGGTATCTTTGTTGCCCACACGCTTATGATCCTGACTAGTCGCCATTGGCAGAACGTTTTTACCATCAACCATCACAATAAAGCTGGCTTCTTCACCGTCCAGGAATTCTTCAATAACCACACGGCTACCTGCATCGCCAAAAGCGTTGCCAGCAAGCATATCTTTAACCGCATCTTCAGCTTCCTGCAGTGTCATCGCAACAATAACACCTTTGCCCGCAGCCAGACCGTCGGCCTTGATCACGATAGGCGCACCTTTTTCTTGCAGGTAGGCCAGAGCAGGCTCAATCTCAGTAAAGTTCTGATATTCAGCGGTAGGGATTTTCTGGCGAGCCAGAAAATCTTTCGTAAAGGCTTTAGAGCCTTCCAGTTGAGCCGCGCCTTTAGATGGACCAAAAATACGCAGGCCTTCATCACGGAAACGATCGACAACACCCTCAACCAGCGGGGCTTCAGGACCAACAATGGTCAGGCCAATATTGTTGGCCTTGGCAAAGGTCACCAAACCATCAAAGTCCAGTACGTCCAGCGCAACATTTTCCAGCTTAGGTTCAATAGCTGTCCCTGCATTACCCGGCGCAACAAATACCTGTGTTACGGATTCTGACTGTGCTGCTTTCCAGGCCAATGCGTGCTCACGACCGCCACTACCGATGATTAAAACCTTCATCTTTGCCTCATCTCACTGTAAATATTGATGTGCTAAACCGAACTGAATGTCCCGTTTGCTAAAAAATTGGAGGGCATTATCGCAAAAAAAGCGACAAAGTGGGAGAAACTTCCCTATATCCCCAAGGGGAGTCGTCAACTGAGAAGTAAAATTTATGGTGAAATTTGGATACTCTGACCCAAGAAACAAAATAAAAGAAAAAACTAATAAACCCAAAAAAGCCCCAGCAAGGGGCTTAACTTACTTTTATCTGAAAGAGGGAGGAAAAAGCAGACAAAAGCAAAAACTGACTATATCAGGCCTACGGCCAGACAGGGAGCAACCTATGTTTAACGTGTAAAGGCAGTATTGACCTTTTCTGTCATCAACTCACGAGCCTCACCCATAAGGTCCAGGACTGAAAGGTACTGACTGCTGGCCTTAACCTGTTGATCACAAAAAAAGCTGTAATGGGCCTCTGCTGCGACAACAGGATCTGTTTTCGACATCATATCCATCATATGTTTACTGAACTGACTCACGGAATCACTGATATACCGGCTTTGCTGATGAACCAGTTTTTCCGCAATTTTTGCTTCAGAGGAAGCCAAATCCCCCATGACTTCAGCCGGCTTCCAATTCGCTGACTCTGACAAGCTTTTAAATGTTTTCTGCAGATCGGATGACCATTGATCGAATAAGCTCATAACGCCTCCATACCGAGTACTCGGCAGTTTTATTGCACCGCAACATTCAGTATCAATATAGTGCAGCGCACAATAAGCTGTCAAACATATTTATTCGCTACCGCAGCATTCATGCTAATGCATGATTGATCAATAACTCACCGCCACCCTCAAGGTAAAAAAAAACCAACCTGACGGCTGGTTTTTTCTTAATAAGGTAGCAGACTACTCATCATCTTTAGGAGGCTTGTTCGGCTGAAAACTTTGCCAAAGTTTCATATTTTGCTCAGCAACTCTGCGCATCAACTCCATTGGAGTCGCGGTCATCGCTGTTTGCATCTGCTCACGTAAAGCTTTCTGCTGCTCCAGGAAAGTGTTAATACTCTCCTCGAGGTAATTGCTCATCGTGCCCTGCATACTGTCGCCATAAAAACGGATCAGCTGCTGCAGCACTTGATTACTGAACATAGGGTTACCGCCAGCGGTATGCCCGTTCTCCTGATCGGTAATAATCTGCAGCAAAATATTGCGGGTTAAATCTTCGCCACTTTTAGAGTCTTCCACCCGAAACTCTTCCTTGTTAATCACCAAAAGCTTGATGTCCTCAAGGGTGACATAACGGCTTTCTGACGTGTCGTATAGACGGCGGTTGGCGTATTTTCTGATAACTCGCAAAATTATGACTCTCTCTTCCGGCCTAATGATTGGCTCTTCTCGCCTGCAATATCTATTGTAATCGGTTTAAATGGCTGCACAATGACCCAGTCGTGTTGTTCTGTAAACATCTTGCGAGAAAATTACTTTACCAAACTTATTTCCATATGCCTTGATCAGGCAGCATAAAATTTATGCTGCGCAACAGAATAACCACTATATTTAACATGCAAGGGAGGAGTACTGTCACAAAAATATCACACCACTGACTTATTCTCCTTGAAGCCATCAGTACCTGATCGGACAATACCTTTGAACAGGCACTTGAGACTTCGTTTCTGACGTGACAAACAGGAAGAAAAATATGTTTCTGAAGGTTCGTAAAAACTGCGGCATCTACATGCAAAACAATGAAAGCGGTAAAAAAGTTATCGCTCCGGTATCAAGCCACTTTTACATAAACCTGAACCTGGTGACCGAAATATCATCGTACAGCCTGAAAGACCCAAAAGAGAAACAATTACTGGATGGCAACACACTGCCGATCCCACCAGGCTCTCGGGTTTTGCACTTCACCATGAGCAGTAATTTCAGCAGTTCTAAAGAAAAAATCAAAGGAGAAGATGGCAAACGGGCCCTTTTTGAAAAGATGTTCTACACGCTGTTTTTTTTGCCCGACAACTATGTCGAGTTTGAACGTCTGAAACATGCTATTGATCAAAGTACGTTAAATCGGGACTAAGTATTTAAAGCTAATTTTCGCCAGCAGATACGGGGCGCTTAATCCAGGACCTTAAAGCGGATTCGCCCCTGACCTGATTGCTGCAACCTTTCAGCTAACAGGTCAGGCTCTTCAACTTCCGCCGTTAACGAAACGAACTGACTGTACTGACAATCAACTTTACGTGCCGAAAGCTCCTTCAGCCAGTGCCGGATATCCGACTCAAAAGCATAGTCAGCCTCAATCTCCACGGCATAATGTGGTCGAACCTCCTCTGTATCCAAGGCGTCCAAGACCATTTGAGTCGCCTGTGAATAAGCCTTTACCAAACCACCGGTGCCCAGTTTAATCCCTCCGAAGTAGCGTACAATCACAACCACTATCTCGCCCAGGCCACTATGCATCAACACATTAAACATTGGTTTTCCGGCTTTACCTGAAGGCTCTCCATCATCGCTCATGCCATAGCACTGACTATTGTTCGGCGCTCCGGCAATAAACGCCGTGCAGTGATGCCGGGCATCAGGAAATTCATCCTTCACCGACTGAATAAATGCCTGGCACTCCGCCGTATCAGATACTGGAGCGGCAATAGAAATAAAGCGGCTGCGTTTAATTTCAAGCTCTGTACGGGCTTCACCGACAGGTTTGTGATAGATACTCATTCGTCCACATTTCACTCGAATAAAAGCGTTATTGTAACGAATGAGAGCGCTTCAGACCCATAACAATTCCTAATACCTGCACATCTTCATTCTTGAGTGTAATGGGGGACATGCTGCTGTTGGCCGGATCAAGCCTGACACCAGCACGGTCGATATAAAGACGTTTGAGCGTGACATACTGGCTATTAATCATCACAACGCAGGTTTCACCATTTTCAACAGTTTGACGCTGTTCAATCACAATGATGTCACCATCATGAATATTGGCTTCTACCATAGAATTCCCACGGACTTTCAGCGCATAAGTATTCTTTTTAACCAACTGCTTAGGCACTTGTATCTGCTCATGGTTCTCACAGATCTCCATAGGCATGCCCGCAGTCACCCAGCCTAAAAGCGGGATCTCACTGAATAAACTGGGGGCAATATCATCATCATAAACCGCATCCTGCCAAAGCAGGTTGTGATTCTGACTATCGATCGCCCGTAACAAAAAAAGAGTTTCATGTTTCTGTTTACCTGTATCCATAACCGCTCTCTTTATTGACCTATGGTGTCTGACACCAAGCCTATATATTTATACAGTATTCCACACAGGTAAAAAACTTTTTTTTAGCCCAAAGCGCAACACACAAACTAAAGACGCTGCAGAACAAGCATAGAAAGCCCTGAAGCCAGAACAGATGAAAAGAGTTTACCTTTACAGCGCCAGGAAACAGGGAAATCCCGGGAAAACGTCGTCTGAAGTGGAACCAAACTACAATCACCTGTGTATAAACGGCATAATAGTTTCAATTACCAGCGGCTGTTTCGTCAGCTAAAACAGCTTTTGATAAGCTCTTAAAGCCTTAGGATCAAACGATGACTGTAGAACTGAACCAACCAGTACCCGATTTCACCGCAGAAGCCACGAACGATGTAACCGTTACTCTGACAGAGCTGAAAGGCAAAAATGTCGTCATCTATTTTTACCCGAAAGATAATACGCCAGGCTGCACCAACGAAGGCAAGGATTTCCGGGATCACGCCACAGACTTCTCTGCAGCCAATACCATCATTTTTGGCGTCTCAAGGGACAGCATACGCGTTCATACAAACTTTAAAGCTAAGCATGAGTTTCCCTTTGAACTGATCTCAGACTCTGAGGAAGCTCTCTGCAGACACTTCGACGTCATTAAGCTTAAGAAGAATTACGGCCGTGAATATATGGGGATTGAGCGCAGCACATTTTTAATTAATGCTGAAGGGGTATTAGTTCAGGAGTGGCGCAAGGTAAAGGTAAAGGGTCATGTGGAAGAAGTGCTTGAAGCAGTCCGGGCACTTTAAATAAGCGCCAGCCATTACCGATAGAAACAAAAGATCCCGCTGAAAGCGGGATCTTTTGCAGCGGGAATAGCCAAAAGACTATTTCGCGCGATAAATAATTCCTGGGCGGCACTGCACCATTTCATAAAGTTCCGGCATATTACTCAATGCCTCAGAAGCACCTAGGAACAGATAACCACCAGGCTTCAGAACACCATGAATGCGCGTAAGAATATCTTTCTTAAGATCCGCTGAAAAATAGATCAGTACATTACGACAGAAAACGATATCAAACTTGCCCAGCATCGAATAGCTATGCAGAAGATTCATTGGCCTAAAATCAACCCGCTGTTTAATCGGTGCTTTCACCGCCCAACGACCATCACCTGTCTGCAGGAAAAACTTCGTCAAACGATCCTGAGAAAGGCCACGACCGAGTGCCAGCATTTCGTATTCACCGCTTCGGGCAGAATTCAAAACCGTAGAAGAGATATCCGTGGCAACAATACGCTCACCTGCACGGAATGAGCCTGGATTCCTTTGCTTAAATTCATCCAGCACCATACTAATGGAGTAGGGTTCCTGGCCTGTTGAACAAGCAGCAGACCAGATTTTGAGCTGCTGAGCCCCTAGCGTTTTACTCAATTCCGGCAGTAACTGATTCTGCAAAATATTGAATGGATGAATATCACGAAACCACAGAGTCTCATTGGTCGTCATCGCATCAACAACCGCTTCTTTCAGTCCCGAGCGAGGGTTCGAGGTAATCGCTTTAATGAGTTCACCAAGAGTCGTCATTCCATGCTGAGCCATGATCTTATTCAGACGACTGGTGACAAGATATTGCTTGTTATCACCCAGCAAAATCCCACAAGCATCCTGAAGAAACTTGCGAAAAGCATTGTAGTCTTTGATATCAATAGTTCTGACTGTTGACATTCTATGAACTCACTCAAACAGCGTTACGTTTCTAACAGCTTATCACAAATTAGCAAAAGACAAGTCTTTATCTATTGTTAAGCTGGCTCAACCTGCTGCAACGAATTGATTCTGCTAACAACTTTTCGGGCCAACTCATCAGCGTCATATTTTGCCAAAAAGTCATTTGCACCTACTTTTTTAACCATGGCCTCATTAAAAATGCCACTCAAAGAGGTGTGCAACAGTATCTGTATACGACTCAGATCAGGATCGGATCTTATCTCTGTTGTCAGGGTATACCCGTCCATTTCAGGCATCTCGATATCAGAAATGATCATCAGTACTTCGTCGTCCACTTCTTTACCGGAATCAGCAATACTTCTCAGATACCTGAGCGCCTCAAGGCCATTTGTCAGGCCGGTTGTCTGCACCCCTACCTCATCCAGACAGCGAATCACCTGATTTCGGGCAACACCTGAATCATCTACAACCACAACATGGTACTTAGACGAAATCAACTTCAGAGTATCATCAACAACACCTTTACTGACACGCTCATTCACTGGATGCACTTTAGAGATAACCTTCTCAACGTCAATGATCTCAATCATGGTTCCGTTAAGTTCGGTTACCGCAGTCAGGTAATTGTCTTTACCTGTTGCCTTAGGAGGTGGATGAACATCCTTCCAGTTGAGGTTAACAATTTTATCAACCTTAGATACGAGAAACCCCTGAGTGACACGATTGTACTCAGTAACAATTACAACACTGTCGTTGAGACTTTTAACCGGTGGCAGACCAATGGCCATTCCCAGATCAATGACCGAAATTGTTTGACCACGGATACTGGCTACACCCCGAACAATCGCCCCATGATGCGGCAGGTTCGTCAGTTGAGGACAAGGAAGAATCTCCTTAACTTTAAATACATTGATACCATAACTCTGGCGCCCCCTGAGATGAAACAGGAGTAGCTCCATACGGTTACCACCAACAAGTTGCGCCCGCTCTGCAAGGCGGCCTGCTTGCTCATTCATAAAGTCATCCACTGATAGGAATTCAATTCAGAATGTGTAGACTACCCTTTTATAGATCAGTGGTGAACTGGGGATTTCCCCTTCTTGGATAGTTTAACAATTTCCTACACGACAATTACGAGGCAGTTACATTGGTTTTTTTCCGCTCTCTCAGCATCAACTTAACTCAGCCAGGGGTTATGCGATTTATCGCGTGCACGCTACTGGTATGGATCACGTCTCCGTTGAGCATTGCTGCAGATCTGGAAACTAAAGAGAGCCTTCAGGCAGCTGTTACCGCCTACCTGAAACCTAAACTGGATGCACTTAACACCAGTCACATCAATATTGATGTTGGCAGTATTGATCCTCGATTACGCCTGAAAAAATGCCCGGAACCACTGGAGCTTGATCAGCTGGGAAACAAAAGCCTGTCAGGCAAAGTCAATATTCGCGTACGCTGTCCATCAGCCAGTTGGGGGATTTTTATTCCCGCTAACATCCAGATCTTTGAGCCCGTTGTCATTAGCCGTGTATCTCTTCCCCGAGGCTCAGTTATAAGTCGTCAGTTGCTTGCACTTCGGGAAGTTGAAAGCTCCTCACTCAACTATAGTTATTTCAGAGATATTGATCAGGTAGCAGGTACTGAAGTTGTTCGACCAATCCAGGCAAACAGCGTCGTTTTTACCAATATGGTTCAGGCTGCAGATGCTATCCGCAAGGGTGATGATGTAATTATTAAGGCCCAGGTTGGCGGTCTCAGTGTTCGCATCAAAGGCCAGGCACTCCAGGATGGGGCTCTGGGTGAACAAATTCAGGTGCGAAATACGCAATCCAGACGTATAATCAGAGCGGTGGTTACAGGGCCAGGTAATGTACTTGTCCCTATGTAGACGAAAAAATTGCTTTTGGAAGACCCTTTTCTGAAGGTGAATCTCAGATATTTTGCATTTTTTGTTATACTTGCCTGTAAATTCATTAATTTTTATTAAAGCTTTCAGAAGAAGTGCCGATAACCAATTCAAGTTATTGATATTTCTCAAAGAGGTCAGTCAAAATGGCTATCGATCTTAACAGCCTGTCCAGCGGCTTAGCAGGAAATCGCGTTCGTACTTCCGGACAGACTTCCGAAAAAAATGAGGTCTCTAAAAATGAGGCTCATTCTGCTGCTTCACAGACAAGCACCAAGAGCGACAGCGTACAGCTGAGTGATGAGGCTCTTCGCCTGAACAGCCGTGCACAGTCTGCTCCCGACATTGATGAAAGCAAAGTAAATGCTATTCAGTCTTCTATCGAAGATGGCACTTACAAGATTGACTATCAGGCACTGGCAAAAAGTATTATTCAGTTTGAAAATAAACTGTAAGGTCAGCCCGTGAGTGAAGCCCTTTCACAAACAGTCAAACAGCACCTGCTTAACAGCATTCAACATATGAAAGCTGTTAAGCGGTGCATCGAAAACGAAAAAGAAGCACTGAAGATCCGTGATATTAAACAGATTCAAATGATCACGCTTGAGAAGCAGAAGCTTCTCAATCAAGTTGAAGCTGATATCAATGATCGACAGGAAATTCTAACGTCCCAAGATCTTGAACTCGATGATGAGAGCATGCTTGCGCTTATTGCCGGTTTTCCTGAAAAAGTGTCAGCCTCACTGTCTCAAGGGTGGCAGCAGCTTATTTCGCTGCATGACGATGTTAAAGAAATTAACCAGGCAAACGGCATGATCATCAATAAAGGTTTGCAACAAGTCGATGCTATGCTGAGTATTCTTCAGTACAATACTGAAGCACGAACTGCACGAACCTATAATGCCAAGGGTCGTTCTATCGCTCAGTCATCACGTGATCTCGGCCAGGCCTGAGTCAATTTTTAACATGTACAGGGTTTCTTTATGACTGGCACTGTTGATTCAGATACCGAAGCCAAGCCACAGGCAACGACACAAAGAGAGGATAGCCGGAAGCACCTGGTTACCCGCCAAGCCAGTATTTTTGCTGTACTCCGATCATTACAAAAACATCGCTCTCCTCTTACTATTGTTTTTCAAGGCCACAACAAGCAGAGCTTTACCAGTATTGTTCTGAAAGTTGACCTGGAAGACGGCTATTTTATCCTGGATGAAATAGCACCGCCAAGCGGCCATAAAAGAGCTCTGGAGGGTGGGGTTTTTAGTATTCAGGCAAATGATAAGGGCGTTCAGGTTGCATTTGGCAACAACACAGTTGTTGGCGCCGGGCATAATGAAGGAGCCGCCATCTATAAAGTCGCAATGCCTAAACAGCTACTTTATAAGCAGCGTCGCGATGCCTATCGTGCCCATATTGCAATAGCCGATCAGGAAGATATTAAACTTACGTCTTATAAGCGCCAAAAACCTCTGGTTGGGAAAATCATTGATATCTCTTCTACTGGCTGTAAAGTTGAATTCCCCTACCTGGTAGAACCAGCCTTTGAGGATATGGAAGTATTCGATGAGCTCAGCTTTGATTTGCCAGAAGCCGAGTTTGATACGTCAGTACTCTGCGCAGCAGAAGCCCGGCGGGCAGTTTATTTTGAAGATAAAAAAACAACACAATGCGGCTTCCAGTTTCTGAATCCTGATGGACGAAACCAGAGAGAGATCGACCGTTTCGTTGCTTACCTGCAGCGCGAAGCACGCCGCAAAGGTCTAGAATAAAACCTGATATCAGATGATATGATCCTGCTGATACTGCCAACGGCGCCAGCGGGATACATCCTCAGGATAATCCACATCCCAAAGCTCCGGCAACAATCTCACTTGTAAACCTAAAGAAGCAGCATTTGACAATGTTTCTGACAAAACCGTTTTACTTCCCCAATTAACCTGGTCAAACAGAGCGTCCGGCAGCCTGTGATTACAACCAATTAATACGTAGCCCCCATCCTCTGCTGCGTTTAGAACTAAACGGCACTCGTTATCTAGTGCGGAGAAAGCACTCTCAATAATCACTGGAGAAATAGCCGGACAATCACTACCAACCAAAATAACCTGCTCGAACTCTTCAAGTCCTTTATTGAGGGCTGCCAGCATTTTCTGACCGAGGTCACCTTCAACCTGCTGAATAAGAGTAAAACCCTGAGCTTCAAAAGGAGTCAGAAACGGGTGCCTCAGATTACCTGCAATATGCAACTGCCGCTCCTCAGCCTCTGAAGCCAGCAACGCTTCGGCAGTAACTGAGACCAGCTCACAATGCAAATCAACCGTTTCTGAAGGCTTAAAACCACTTAACAATCGTGTTTTTACCTTTCCTTCCACTGGCTCTTTAGCAAACTGAATAATTAACCGTCTTCTTTCTGAACCTTGCATAAAGTATCACCTGTGTTGATATCAGAGAGGTTTTCAGGGAAAACTTCCCGCACTCTGGTACCTGATTTCAATTCATAGCCGGGATAATAAGAGGCCGCAAGAGTTTCAGCTGGAATACCCAGCAAATAAGCCAAGCGAAACCGCCACATAAGAAGAATAGTGCGCCACACACCCTTATTTTGCCAGCGCCGGGAAGAGGTCAGTACTTTGTCCTTGATACAGACCGGTGAAGCTTTTTGTTTCAACCTCACACTAAGTTCAATATCTTCCATCAGAGGCTGCAATGGAAAACCATTAACCTGATCAAAAAGATCGCGACTGACAAAAATACTTTGATCCCCAGTAGCAATGCCTGTTACGCGAGACCGGATATTCATCAACCCAGCAATCACCGGAAACATCCAATGGCCCGGAGAGAGGCAAACATCAAAGCGCCCCCAGCAGGACCGTGCTCCCAGAGAAGACAAAGTACAAACAGCAGAATCAGGAAGTATTGTATCCACATGCTGAAATAACAGCATATTTCCCTCTGCCGCAGCAGCCCCAGCATTCATCTGCTGTGCACGGCCAGCACCGGACACCAGTACCCGATCTACCCAGGGAGCAGCTAGGCTCAGGGTAGAATCAGTACTGCCCCCATCCACCAGAATCAACTCATGACCAGACTCACGAAAAGGCTGCAAATGCCTGAGAAAAGACTCAACATTATCCGCCTCATTCAGAACAGGAATAATCACACTAATCATGTCAGTCAAATCGTCTAATCACCAAGAGCACCACCACAGCTACTCCCCTGACCAGCAGTACAACCATAGCAATGCTCGCCAATGAAAATCTCATCGCCCTCCAGATTCTCATTCAAAAGATCCGCCAGGTATGTTTCCTTTCGGTCCGAGGCAATCAAAGGCATCTCTAACATCTGATTAAAATCACAATCATAAACCCGACCCTGCCAGTCAATACTGACCAGACTACGGCACATCAGACCCGCAAGATTTTGCTCAGAAAAGTTATCCTTCAGCAGCTGCATATAGTCAGCAAACTGGCCTTTGGAAAGCAGCATACTTCCAAAACGACTAATCGGCATATTCGTGATCGTCAGTAGCTCATTGAAAACAATGCCATGGGACTCTTTCAGTTCGCGTTGATAATCAGCCTGTAAACCGGCTTGTGCAGGGGGCAGAAATGGTCCACCGGGGTTATAAACAAGGTTCAGACTCAGACCGCTCCCGGGCTGGCCAAAGCCCAGCTCATTCAGTTTTTGCAATGCAATGATGCTCTCAGCAAATACCCCTTTGCCCCTTTGCTGCTCCACATTCTGCTCAGAGTAACAAGGCAAGGATGCGGTAACTACCACCTTTTGATCCGCCAAAAACTGTGCCAAATCCTCATAGCCAGGCTCATTCAGAATGGTCAGGTTGCAACGATCAATCACCTCAACACCACGCTTACGGGCCTCTGTGACCAGATAGCGAAACTCAGGATTCATTTCCGGAGCACCACCTGTCAGATCGAGCACTTTGATTCCCTGACGGTCTATAAACTCAAGTACCTGATCAATGGATTCGCGGCTCATCAGCTCAGTTCTTTTCGGCCCGGCGTTCACATGACAATGCACACAGCTCAAATTGCACAGATAACCCAAATTAACCTGCAGGATAGAAAGTTTCCCCCGGAAAATTCTTGGGAAATCAGTCTCTTCCAGAAGGGGGCGGGTATCAAGCATGATAGATCCTCAGTTTGGTTTTTTTGTAAGAACTCATTATAATGTCTGCACTTTCAAAGTCAGTGCCTCAATAGCTCAGCTGGATAGAGCGTCCCCCTCCTAAGGGGAAGGCCGCAGGTTCGACTCCTGCTTGGGGCACCATTTACGCTTAAAAATCAACACGTTACGCACACCATCTAAACTATTCGAATCCTGTTTTCTGCTCCATGTACAGCATAGATACATAGCAGAGCAAACAGAGACCTCCCAAGCTAAACATTGTTCCTTATTGAATACGATCAATACGTCCCTGTTGGATTCAATTCTATCGACGGCAAAAAGATGTAAATCTATTGTTAGAATAAAAAGTTAGCTGCTACTAACCAGCTAGAGGCTACTATAAAAGGCGAGTTATAAGGCCCGCTTAGTATCTGCGGGCATTTTGCTGATAATGGCAGATTTCAAAATACTCCGACGACTGCCCATAAACAAAAAAACCCAGACCAGTATTCACTGGTCTGGGTTTCGCCTTTACTCTCTAGCCTATATTAGTATAGCAGCCACAACTGAAACCTATTTATCACGCTCTGCGACAGCAGGGTCAGCAATTCTTCTCAGCCATTCCTCGCTGTTTGGGCCAACAACACACTCATTATTTTCCCGCATGGCTAAACGCAGGACACAGCGGGAAGAGACTTCAGCAAAATTTTCCTCAGGAAGTGTACGTACCGACTCAACCAAGGCGACCCAATGAGGCTGTTGTTGTTCTGCCAAGGTATAATAAACCCACTTGCCACTTTTTTGCTGAGTCAGCAAACCGGATTTATATAGCATTTTCAGATTGCGGGACACGTTATACTGCGTCTCCCCGGTAACATCCATCGCCTCTGCAACAGTAACGCGCTGATCAACATGGATCAGTAGCCAAAAAAGACGCAATCTATGGGGTTCTGCAAGAGCTTTTAAAGCATCTATATATTGTTCATTATTCATCAATTCTGCTTTTTTTCTTTAGGCTTACAGCCATTATAGCGACTCCGATCAGGAAAACGATACCCGAGTGAGTCCCATGAAAAATAAGCGTTGATCGATCTGCTCCAGATAAAAAGTAGTACCAGAAAGTAGGGCAAAAAATACCCAGTAAGGCGACCTGACGACCCACTTTAGTCTGCTCAGACAGGTCACCCCCTTTAATAAGGATCTGAACAATCTGATAGATATAGTGATACGCACACCATTTCATCAGTTTTCCAGCAAACCTCTTTGGGCTACATACCATCTTTTCTGTTTTTGACATACAACCTCCGGAGCAGAGTCAAGCTAACGTCCCTAGATTACATACTGAAAGAGAAGGCCACCGATAATCGCGGTAGTTAACACAATCATCACGAAAGCGATAACGGCCTTGGGTTTAAGTACAGCAGATACCAATGCAATCTCAGGCAAACTGGCCCCTGTTCCGCCAATAATAAGCGCCATAGCAGGCCCCATACCCATGCCTTTAACAATCAGTACATTAAGCAGCGGGATCGCCATTTCAATACGCAGATACAGGGGAACCCCAATGACAGCCGCGAGAATGATAGATAGTACATTGTCACCACCAACGTATTTCTCCACCAATTCCGACGACAAGTAAGCTGCCGATAGACCACTGATTAATGCGCCAAGCAATACATAAGGCATGATTTTTTTAAACAAGGCCATGGCAAAGCGAAGTGCATTCTGAGCTTTGCTTGACTCAGCACCTGCAGGAGCTGCTCCGCATATAGCCGTAGAGTGAGTACCACATAGATCCACTGTTGCTGCATCATTCGCTACCGTAGCCATAGGTTGAGCTTCACCGGTCGATACTGGTTGAGCACCACAATCTGATACGGGCTTAACATCACTACAGCCTGAAACCGGGGCCGCTGCGGAACAGGTAGGCGGTGCCTTTCCACTCTCTAACTCATCCCCGCGTTTTATCTCATTTCTCCAGGGTGTTTTGGTAATAAGCCAGCCACCAACAACAGCCGCAATAAATGTGATCGCAAGATATATAGAGGTTACTTTTAACCCGAAAGTGGCATATATCATCGCCAACACAACAAAGTTACATAAAGGTGCTGAGATCAAAAAACTCAGAACAGTACCCAGAGAAACCCCCATGGTCGCCATTCCCATTGTGACCGGCACAACGGAGGCACTGCAAAACGGAGTTAACATCCCAATCAGAGCACCAATCAGTGGCCCCTGTTTCTCATGCTTTGTAAGTTTCTGCTGTAGCTTATCCTGGGGTATATATTCCCGCATAAAGCCTGTTAAAACAGAAACCGCTGCAATCACAATGGCAAGTGCACCACCGACATGCAGAAATTCATTTAGTGCAATCGTAAGTTTATCCATGCTCTCCCAACCATCTTATTCAGTTGTTAAACGTCAAATCATGGAGGCAATATATTCATAAAAGCACAATCATGCAAGTATGCGCCTCACAAAACCAGACATCCACTATGGAGATTGCAGATTTTACCGGCATTTTTATGCGACAATATGGATAAAGCTTTCTGCAGAAAAGGATTCTCGTGTCAAAGCAGCTTATATTCCGGACGATCCCACTCAGGTGTTTGACTACAGGGTTGTTCTATCTCATCTGTGCTAACTTAGCTTTCCCGGTATCGACAGTACTAGCAGCAAACATAGCGGTTTCAGGCTCTGATACCGTTAAAGAGGTACCTTCTGTTTATCAGGCATATCTGCATTGGATGTTTTTTGTTACAGCTCTGATTGTCGTGGTGGTTTACTGGAACCGCCGCCTCTCTGCGGAGATTGAAACCCGAAAAATGGCCAATCACCTGGCGCAATCCTATCTGGGAATCATCAATCGCTATGTAATCACTTCACGTACCGACCTCGACGGCATCATTATTGATGTCAGCAAGGCCTTCTGTGATATTTCTGGCTATTCCCGGGATGAATTAATCGGTCATCGTCACGGTGTTGTTCGCCACCCTCAAACGGATAACAAAGTCTATCAGGAGCTTTGGGAAACATTAGGTCAAGGTAGAAGCTGGACGGGAGAGATGTGTAACCGCCGCAAGGATGGCACCACTTACTGGGTGTCAGCAACTATAGCTGCGGACCACGACCAGCACGGGAAAAAGACCGGCTATATAGCTGTTCATCAGGATATAACCGATCACAGAATTGTCCGTGAGCTCTCTCTGCGAGACCCGTTGACCAGCCTGTACAACCGACGACATTTTAATGAATTATTTGATAAATTCCTGTCATGCAAATTACATCATGAATCTCAGGCTGGATTGATTTTAATTGATATCGACCACTTTAAAAAATTCAATGATACCTACGGGCACCAAAAAGGAGATACAGCCCTGACTCAGGTTGCCTTCTGCCTTAAAGAGATCTGTATCCGCCTGAATAAAGAAACGCCGTCAGCTCAGGCCCATGCTTTTCGTTTAGGAGGTGAAGAGTTTGCCCTTCTTGCTTTACTGGATGAGAGGGAAACAGAAGACGCCGCGGAAATGCTTCGGCAACAGGTATTTGACCTACAGCTTGAGCATGTGAACAATGAGAGTTTCGGCGTCATGACCTGCTCTCTTGGCAGCTATAGTTTCAAAGTAAATTCCGAGTATAGCAACGAGGCTGATGAGCTATTCCGCATCGCCGACCAAGCGCTTTACCGGGCAAAAGAAAAAGGCCGGAACCAGTGCCAGTCCGCTAATAATCAAACCGCAGATATTGAGCTATTCTGAAGAGTGCTCTGCTATCAGAGCACCTCTTTTTCTGGCTCAGAAGCATCCACAGCCCGAGGCCAGGCATAAAGAATTGCCTTAAGCAGTGTTGCCAATGGAATTGCAAAAAAGATCCCCCAGAACCCCCAGACACCACCAAAAGCCAGTACTGCCACAATAATCGCTACCGGGTGTAGATTCACGGCTTCAGAGAACAGCAAAGGAACCAGTACATTGCCATCCAGTGCCTGAATAACGCCGTAAACCATCAGCATATAGAAGAAGGTATCGTTCAGGCCAAACTGAAACATGCCAATCAATACGACAGGTACTGTTACTACGGCAGCGCCAATGTAAGGAACTAATACAGACAAGCCAACCAATACAGCCAAAAGAGCAGAATACTGCACACCAAAAGAGATTAACCCGATGTAGGTAGCAACCCCCACAATCGCAATCTCGATAAATTTACCCCGGATATAGTTCGCTAACTGCTGATCCATCTCCCGCCAGATACCGGTCATAAAAACCCGTTTTTCCGGCAGGTGACTGACAAACCAGTTGATCAGAAGATCTCGGTCCTTCAACAAAAAGAAGACCAAAATCGGCACCAGAACCAGGTAAATCATCAAACCAAACAGGTTCGGTACAGAAGAGAGTGAAAGCGATACCAGCTTCTGCCCCACCATACCAATCTCACCTGCAGCGACACCAATTAGCTCCTGCATCTGCCCCTGACTGATCAGGTTAGGATACTGCTCCGGCAACAGAAGTAGCAGTTGCTGGCCTTCAGCCAGCATACCGGGAAGCTCATCAATCAGGGTCATTAGCTGTCGCCAGACCAAGGGAAAAACGACCAGGACCAAAGCTGAAAGCAGGCTGACAAAGATAAGAAACACCAGAACAACAGCCAGTTGAAAAGGTACACGCACCTCTTCAAGCTTTCTTACAATCCCTGCTAACAGATAAGCTAAAACAACACTGGACAGAAAAGGTGCCAGCATGGCCCCCATAAAAATCACAATACTGAAACCGCCAATCAGCAGCAGGAAGAAAATGACCGCTTCTTCATCCGAAAAATATCTCTGAGCCCAATAGCGGGCCACATCCTTCATTGCCATGGCGCTACCTATTCCCCTTTCCGGATACAGTATATAAATTCATCATCCTGTTGTTCCCGATCAAGTAACTCGTGAGGGCTCTGGCGAATAAAAACATCGAAGTCATCCCATGATCCGGCATCGGTCGCTACAACCCTTACAACATCGCCCACTGTCATAGAATTAAGTACTAACTTCGCCTTCAGCAGTGGCATCGGGCAGTGCAGGCCTTTAGTGTCCAGTTCTTGGTCGATTGCGTATGCCATCTATTTCCTCGGATTAACTCACTGTTTTTATTGGATTGAATCAGACAAAAATCAACGACTGATTAAAGGGGATGTCAGCATAAAGTGCAAGATAAAACCCAAAACAGCCGTCCCTATGCCGGCCATATAGTTTACCTTATCTGTGCATCTGCTTTTGGATCAGAAACTGATGCTTTATCCTGTTGTCTCAGCAACAGACAGTACAGCGATAGAATGATCTCTCGGTTCACTATTTACGTGCTCTCGAAGTAACAGAGTTTCAGATACTGCTGCTGTTTTTTATGACTCACAACAGGGATTCAATGTGCCTCTCTTACCAACATCATCCCGAACCATATCTTTCGGACAATACGGGCTGAAATATCTTCGGGCAGCCATTGCAGGCCTGCTGCTGGTAATATCGTCCCTACTGGCCTCTTCTGTAACTGCTGATACAGGTAAACTGCCAAGTATCGGTAGCGATCAGCCTGACCGTCTGACAATGCATCAGGAATACAGATTGGGGCGGGCATGGCTACGTCAGTATCGCGCTGCCAGCCCTGTGATCTACGACCCTATCCTGCAGAATTACCTGGAAACCCTCGTCAATAAGTTGGCTGTAGAGGCGGACCTTTATGAGCGCCGCTTAAATCTTATTGCGATCAATGCCAAAACCATCAATGCCTTTGCTGTACCCGGGGGAGTCATAGGAGTCCATAGCGCCCTGCTACTGAAGGCCAAAGATGAAGATATGGTTGCATCGGTACTTGCCCATGAATTGGCACATCTTAGCCAACGCCATTACGCCCGACGAAAAGACAATGCGGACGGACAGCAACTATCTCTGCTAACCGCCATGCTGACCGGACTGGTATTGAGCGCCAATGGTCACACTCAAGCTGGTGTGGCTGCCATTGCCAGCTCTCAGGCAGCAGCCATTCAAAGCCAACTGCAATTCAGCCGACTCCATGAACAGGAAGCCGATGCAGTAGGCTTTCGCGTACTGAAAGAGGCCGGTTTTGACAGTAGTGGCATGGCGCGAATGTTTGAGCTTCTGCAAGCAGAAGCCCGCACAAGTGGGGGCAGCGCACCGGAATTTCTACTGACACACCCACTAACCCAAAGCCGAATCGCCTTTGCAAAAGAGCGCGAGATAAAAGATGGCACCGAAGCCTTTTACAGCAACCTTGAGTTTCAGCTGATCAGGGTTCGTGCAATGCTGCAGCAAACCCCGGTTAAAGAGCGTCCTGTAGCACTGACGGCATTGTTAAAAAGCATATCAGATAGCATAAAAGAACCCGTCAAACTTTACGCTGATATTCTGAGCGCCCTTGATCAGGGCAAAACCCAAAAAGCTCAGGAGCTGACAGAACAACTGGCTCTACAGCCGGACCATCTCTATTTTCGCCTGCTCACCGCCAGAGTTTTAGTAAGGACCGGTCATGGTGATCAGGCCTTCAGTCTGCTCGATACACAGCTTAAAGAAACACCTGATAATATGGCAGTCAAAGCCTTTACCGCCCAGACTTATCTGAATGCAGGACAAACACCTCGGGCGATGGAGGCCTTTAAGAAGCTCAGCCGGGAGCGCCCGGAAGATCCCTGGGTTTGGCAACAATTGGCAAAAGCCGCTGCGGATGGTAAAGATCTGCTGACCGTTTATAAAGCCAATGCAGAGTACCATCAGCTAACCGGTGATATTCCTCAGGGCATTAAAGAATTGAAGTTAGCCCGGGAATATGCCAGTAATGATCCTATCGAATTTGCCCGTATCGACCATCGCATTAAAGACCTGGAAAAGCTATTTAAAGAGCTGAATTTTCAATAACTTCAAAACTAAAAAATCCGATATTCAGCCGAATACCGGGTTTCATTGATCAGTAATGATCAGCTCAGAAACCGCTTTACTTGGAGGCAGTGAACTGCAGCATCCGGGTCAAAGGCTGCATCGCTTTTTCACCCAGTTCGGCATCGACAAAAACCTCCTGATCACCAGTTTCCAATACATGTACCAGTGACTCCAGCTCATTCATTGCCATCCAGGGGCAGTGCGCGCAACTACGGCATGTGGCGCCATTGCCGGCTGTAGGAGCTTCCAGAAAGGTTTTTTCCGGGCATAATTGCTGCATCTTGTAGAAGATGCCCCGGTCGGTGGCCACGATAAACGTCTCGTTCGCCATATCTTTAGCAGCGTTGATCAACTGAGATGTTGACCCGACTACATCCGCCAGCTCCACGACAGCCGCCGGGGATTCAGGATGCACAAGAATGGCCGCATCCGGGTACACTTTTTTCAGATCCAGCACACCCTTAGCTTTAAATTCTTCATGAACAATACAGGCGCTATCCCAAAGAATCATATCCGCGCCGGTCTTCTGCTGCACATAACCCCCAAGATGCTTATCAGGAGCCCAGATAATCTTCTCGCCCTTATCTTTCAGGTGTTCGACAACCTGAAGGGCGATACTGGATGTTACCACCCAATCAGCGCGGGCTTTGACTGCAGCAGAGGTATTTGCATATACAACAACGGTACGGTCAGCATGCTGATCACAGAAAGCACTGAACTCATCAACAGGGCAACCCAGATCCAGAGAGCAGGTCGCCTCCAGAGTTGGCATAAGCACACGCTTTTCAGGGCTCAGAATTTTAGACGTTTCGCCCATAAACTTAACACCAGCCACCACCAGTGTTTTAGCATCATGATTAGCACCAAAGCGTGCCATCTCCAGAGAATCTGCTACACAGCCGCCGGTCTCTTCGGCCAAAGCCTGTATATCGTGACTACAGTAGTAGTGCGCAACAAGAACTGCATTCTGCGCTATCAGAAGCTGCTTGATACGAGCCGTAAGCTCTGCTTTCTTCTCAGCGTTCAGTTCTTCCGGTGTTCCCAGATTGGACAGGTGTTCCCGAACCAGTGCCTGGTCTGCTTGCATAGTCATGGGCTGAATTCAACTCATAGTAAAGATTTCAGCAACCTCGCATACCCTCGACTTGTCACACCATACATAAAGCTGCGGACAGAGATCAGTCAGGCGAAGCTGCAATCAAACAAAAAGATGGCCGTAAATTTTAGCACAAAACTCTGACAACAGATGAAGCTTTCAGCTGCTATCGGGTGCTTATTTAAGAAAAGTATCTGTGGATAACGTAAAAAGAAGAATAAATTTCAGGCAAAAAAAATCCCGCATGCAGATGCGGGATTTTTTAGAATCTGGTGGGTCGTATAGGATTCGAACCTATGACCAATTGGTTAAAAGCCAACTGCTCTACCGACTGAGCTAACGACCCGATACTCATGGCTTTGATAAATACGTGACAACGCAGGATACCAAGCCAGCAAGTAAAATGGTGGGTCGTATAGGATTCGAACCTATGACCAATTGGTTAAAAGCCAACTGCTCTACCAACTGAGCTAACGACCCACGCCTTACTGAAAATAAACGATTAACTATCAGTAAGATAGATAAGTTGAATTGGTGGGTCGTATAGGATTCGAACCTATGACCAATTGGTTAAAAGCCAACTGCTCTACCAACTGAGCTAACGACCCATTCAACTTGGGGCGCATTATACGCAGCTTTTTAGGATGCGCAACCCCTTTTTTAAACTCTTTTTTTGTTTTTTATCAGAAACTTAATTCGGCCGGTGGTTTTTATTCACACTACGAATAGCACGAGTCTTTTTACGCTGGCGTTCGATGCGGTCATGGCTATCAATACTGCCTTTCACACGACGTTTTTCCAGACCCGCCATCTCAGACAGCTGATCGATCTCCTGTTGAGTCAGCTCGATCCACTCACCAGCACGGGCACGCTTATCCAGGAAAATACTGCCATAACGCACACGCTTAAGGCGACTTACAGTCAGCCCCTGAGACTCCCACAGACGGCGAACCTCACGGTTGCGGCCTTCCATGATCACCACATGAAACCAGGTATTAATACCCTCACCGCCAAACTCCTGCACATCGGTAAAGTTTGCCATGCCATCCTCCAGCATAACGCCCTCTACCATCGCTTTAACATGTTCAGGTTTTACATCCCCCATAACACGCACAGCATACTCACGCTCAACCTGCTGAGACGGATGCATCAGTCGGTTTGCCAACTCACCGTCCGTGGTGAATAACAATAGGCCGCTGGTGTTAATATCCAGACGACCAATGGAGATCCAGCGCTCACCTTTTAACTTCGGCAAGCGATCAAAAACAGTGCGGCGACCCTGTGGATCATGTCGGGTACAAAGCTCACCTTCTGGTTTGCTGTACATAATTACCCGGCGCGGCACCTCCTCTTCCGCCACCAGTTTTACCAGACGGCCATGTACAGTCACACGATCATTGATAGAGACGCGATCACCCAACTTAGCGGTCTGACCATTAATCGCCACTTCACCCGTCTCAATCAGGCGTTCCATCTCCCGACGGGAGCCCATACCGGTACGGGCCAGAACTTTTTGTAATTTCTCAGTTTTTACTTCGTTGATATCTTTCACAGAATTAACCTTTTATTCACTATCCGGTATCAGCGGCAATTCATCCACCGATACAACCTGTTCTGTTTTATCATGGGGCGCTGCATCAGTAACAACACCCTCTGAATTTGTTGGCTCACCTGGCATATTATTATCAGACACACCGGCCTGGCTTTCCTGCAATGCCCTCTGACTAAGGCGCTCATCAAAACGTTGACTCAGCTCTGAGAAGGTCAGCACTTCCGGCAGATCATCAAGATCCACATCCTGAACATCATCAGCCTCTTCATCGTCATACTCAGCAACCACACCCTGCGCTTCCATCTCAGCCTGGGCTTCTTCCATCATCTGACGACGTTTTTCTTCCTGAGCAGCCAGCATCTGTGCCTCTTCATCGGCGATCGCCTGTTGCTGCTCTTCCTGCATTTTGTCGCCAAGCTCCCGAATTACATTAAGAGTAGGCAACTCATCCAGTGTTTTAAGATTAAAGTAATCCAGAAAGTGCCGGGTCGTCGCGTACATCGCAGGACGGCCCGGAGCATCCCGGTAACCGACAACCCGTACCCACTCACGCTCCAGCAGTGTCTTCATAATAGAACTGCTGACGCTGACACCCCGAATATCTTCGATATCCCCACGGGTTACGGGCTGACGATAAGCGATCAATGCCAGCGTTTCCAGTAGCGCACGGGAATACTTCTGAGGGCGCTCAGTCCAAAGCCGTGCAATGCGGTTTGCATGTTCCTTCCGGGCCTGGATACGCCAACCACTGGCCACTTCAATCAGCTCAATACCTCGCCCCAAGTAGTCTGCACTTAATTGCTGCAAGACATCTATCAGCAGGCTTTTTGAAGGACGCTCATAATCGTCGAACAGCTCGGCAATCTGATCCAGCGCCAAAGGCTGATCCGACACCATTAAAATAGCCTCAATAACCGGTTTCAGCTGCTCAGTTTTCATCTGCTACCTCTTCAGACTTCTGGCTTTCAAAGCCTGTATCACCTTCTTCAAATTCACCGTCAGTCTCCAGGACGCCGTTAGGCCCAGCCTCATTCAGAATACGGGGGCGAACATGAATCGGACTGAACGGCTCATTCTGTACCAGTTCAATAGAGCGCGCTTTGATCAGTTCCATAATAGCCAGAAAGGTCACTACAACCCCCATACGCCCTTCCTCCAAAGTAAAGAGGCTTTCAAACGGATAAAAACGATCCTCCGTAAGACTATCCAGAATCTGGCTCATCCGCTCACGGGTGGACAGTGGCTCCAGCTCAATATGATGATGAGTCTGCAGCTCGGCACGCTGAACGACTAAAGCCATCGCCATCAGAATCTCCTGCAGATCCACTTCCGGCGGCGCGCGATAAACCTCAAATTCGGGAGCGGTCAGCTGAACCGGCGTCACATCTCGTTCAACCCGCGGTAGGGCATCCAGCTTCTCAGAGGCCTCTTTCAGCTGCTCGTATTCCTGCAAGCGACGCAATAGAGTTGCTGTCGGATCATCTTCATCTTCCAGCTCTTCATGTTGCCGCGGCAGTAAGCTGCGGGATTTAATCTCTGCCAGCAGTGCCGCCATAACCAGATACTCACCAGCCAGTTCGATCTGCAGGTCACGCATCAGATCCACATACTCCATGTACTGACGGGTGATCTCAGCGACGTTTACACGCAGAATATCCAAGTTCTGACGACGAATCAGATAAAGAAGCAGATCCAACGGACCTTCAAAAGCTTCCAGGAAAACCCGCAACGCTTCCGGAGGAATATAAAGATCCTGTGGCGGCTCGGTTACTGTTTCATCACCAATACGCGCCCAGAAATCAAGCTGTTCAGGTTCAACGGCTATGGACAAAGGCTAAACACTCCGTATTTACAGATGTTCCATTTTTTATCAGATAGCCTGGCTACGACACGGATAGAAACGCTCAGAACTGACCGGAAAGATCTAAAACTACAAGCGCCATAACACCTCAGCAAATTCAGCTGATAAGTCATCAGAGCCAGCGAGGATACATATCTGCTGCAGTCAACCATCCCGGCCGTCTGTCTCCCAGTGATGTACTGCCCTCCCGATCATGAATAATCCAGGCCGGAAAGCAGTTTAAAGAGGTGAGTGTGATAATAAATTATAGCGCATTCTAACATACAAAAAGACTCCAGCCAGATCACCAGAGCCCATCATAGATAAAATAGCCCTGAGACCTGAAATCAAGTGGCAAAGGGCTTTTACGCCAGAGAACAGAGATTACTCAAAGACGCTAACATCCCCTTTACCCACACGGATAATCTCCGGCGGCATCTCACGAACATCAACGACAGAGGTCACTTCCATAGAACAGGCCCCCCCATCGATGATCAGATCCAGAGCGTGCTCCAGTACATCACGAATTTCATATGCGTCGGTCTGCGGGTGCTCGTCATCCGGCAAAATCAGAGTGGTACTCATAATAGGCTCCCCCAGATGTTCCAGCAGAGCCAACGTAATGGCATGCTCCGGAATACGTACCCCGATGGAACGACGTTTTGGATGCAACAGAAGGCGCGGCACCTCCGTCGTGGCATCCAGAATAAAAGTATAAGGCCCCGGTGTATGGGCCTTCAGCAAACGGTACAAGCTGTTATCAACCTTAGCGTAAGTGGAGATATCTGACAGATCGCCGCACACCAGTGTAAAATTATGCTTCTGATCCAGCTGTCGGATACGCTTGATGCGCTCGACCGCCTTCTTATCACCAAGGTGACAACCCAGGGCATAACCGGAGTCCGTCGGGTAAGCAATTACCCCTCCCTTGCGGATAATCTCAACCGCCTGACGGATCAGGCGTTCCTGAGGATTATCCGGATGAATCTGAAAAAATTGGCTCATGGTCACATCCTCATCTATCGTTGTACTCATAACATGTCGTCATGCTTAATCCACTCAAGCCTATGACACGCTTTATTCACTAAAACAATTGCATTGTTTTTTGCTGGCTAAGGGCACCCCAAAGCAAGCAACTTTATTTTCTCAAGAAACAGCTATATTTTCTCAAGCAAACCTATGCTCAGGCTCTTACTCAGCCTGATGCTGTGCATTTTGCCAGAGTAGCCAGACCGGCTTAACTGTTTCAGGCAGATGATTCATTTTCCCCGGTTTCTGCCACTGGGTCTGAAAATGAAAGTCACTGCCTGCACTGGCCACTAAATCATACTCTTTCGCCAGCTGCGCCATATAGTTGGTTTGATCCCTGGACTGCTGAGCACCGGATACCACCTCCATGGCTTCCCCTCCTGCGTCTTTAAAAGCTTTCAGCAAGGCTCGGCGTTTCATATTTGTCATTTTATAGTGTAATGGGTGAGCAACCACAGCAACACCACCCGCAGCTTTAATCCACTCAACAGCCTTATCCACCGTCGGCCAAAGGCTTTTCACATCACCTTTTTTACCCGCCCCCAGATACTTTTTAAAGGCTTCCGGCATATTGGAAACCACACCTTCATCCACCAGTACCTGAGCAAAATGAGGTCGTCCGAGCTCAGCGCCATTTGCCTTTGCTTCAGCCTTACCCAGAAAATCCTCAACCCCCAAAGTACTGAGTTTTTCAGCGATAATCTCTGCCCTTTTGCGCCGCGCAGCCTGCTGTTCTTTTAAACCGGCAATCAGCACAGGATGGTCAATATCCAGGTTCAACCCCACAATATGAACATTACAACCACTCCAGGTGGTCGATATCTCAACACCAGCGATCAGATCAATACCTACTTTTAAAGCAGCCTGACGGGCCTCGGGAATCCCCTGCACCGTATCGTGGTCAGTCAGGGACAAAGTATGTACACCTTCACTGGAGGCCAACTGCACCAACTCCGTTGGCGAGAGCCGACCGTCAGAACAGGTAGAATGGCTGTGCAGATCAAATCCGGACCAATATGCGTTCATGGAAAACCTTTTTCAGAAAAAATACTCAAAATGCTCCTGCACCTGATAATAAGTCATTCAAAGACACAAGCGGAACAGCCTTTATTTGAGGGCATTACTGTAAAATAACAGCTCAACGTGCGAAGATTGCTCAAACTAAAACCCTTAGAGATCTGATAAGCGAATCCTTCAGATCTCTTCCTAACTGAGTATGAAAGACTCTCGTCTATAACACCATGAAATTACTCTTAGATTTTTTCCCAATTGCCATCTTCTTTGGTGTTTACCACTACACCAAGGATATGATTCTGGCCACCGCCGTTCTGATTCCCGCGACCATTATTCAGATCGCCATCTCTTGGTTTAAAACCCGTAAGATCGAAAAGATGCACGTAGTGACTTTAGTTCTTATTATTGTGATGGGTGGAGCAACCGTGCTACTACAGGATAAAAGTTTTATCCAGTGGAAACCTACCGTAGTTAACTGGCTGTTTGCCGGTGCTTTTCTCGGTAGTTATGTGATCGGAAAAAAACCACTGATCCAGCGTATGATGGAGAGCCAAATCAGCCTGCCTGTTGTTCAGTGGAATATACTGAATGCCTACTGGATCATCTTCTTTCTGGCTATGGGCGCAATTAATATTGCGGTATTTACCTTTTACAGTGAAGAAACCTGGGTCAATTTTAAACTATTCGGTATGTTAGGACTGACACTGGCGTTCATTATTATTCAGGGCATTTGGCTGACCCGGCATATTAAAACCGATGATCAACCCGTCAGTGAAGAGAATAAAGAACTCCCCTAAAGCCGAAGCCAAAAGATTCGGCGGCACTGCAAACGACAGAGGAATACAAGCTATGCTTTACGCGTTTATTTGCCAGGATAAAGAAGGCACTCAGGCACAACGACTGGAAGCTCGTCCAGCTCATCTTGAGCGCCTGCAACAACTACAGAATGAAGGCCGCCTGATTCTGGCTGGCCCACACCCGGCCATCGACAGTAACGACCCCGGTGATGCAGGTTTTACCGGTAGTCTGGTTGTTGCAGAATTTGCAACGCTGACAGATGCTCAGGAGTGGGCTAATGCAGACCCTTACTTTGCTGCCGGTGTTTATGAACAAGTCACCGTTAAGCCATTCCGCAAAGTTCTCCCTTAACAAAACATGCCTCAGCCTGCGACTAACCGGCTGAAAAGGTAAAGAAGTTTCAAAAACGGGTTTGCTTTTTGCGCCCGTTTTTGCCTTCCAGAGCCACGAGTTAACCACATGAATTTCTGAACTTTTTTAACTTTTCCAACAGTTTCTGTGGATAACTTTGTGGATCTAAGCAGGATAGGAAGCGCAAACGGTTGTGCGGTATAGCAGAGACTCAGATTGTCTATTTTTTAACCAGCACCAACCGTTTTAATCCTCGCGACGATTCCTGAATTAAGACCTGCTTTTCACTTATCGAACAAAACGACAGACTCCAACCCGGACCACACATCTATGGCGAATAATCACTACCAAACTCTGAACCAGGCCAAGCTTCACTGGGACGAAAGTCAACGGCCGATCTCTCAGGCTTTCGATGATGTTTATTTTTCCAAAGCCAGTGGTCTGGATGAAACCCGCTATGTTTTTCTGCAACACAATGGCTTGCCGGAACGCTGGCAGGATGCTGAGTTTGCCCTGCGTCCCTTTGTGATTGCTGAAACCGGATTTGGTACCGGTCTGAATTTCCTCTGTACCTGGCAGGCTTTTATACAATTTGCTCCAGAGGACGCCCGCCTGCACTTTGTTTCTGTCGAGAAATTTCCCCTAAACATTAGCGACCTTGAGCAGTCCCTTGCCCTTTGGCCTGGGCTAAAACCTCTTGCGGACCAGTTAATCGCGGCTTATCCGCTCCCGATCCCAGGGTTCCACCGTCGCCACTTTGAGAGTGGCCGGGTACAGCTGACGTTACTGCAGGGTGATGCAAGCGAATGCTTCTCCGCTCTTGAAGCCAACGTAAATGCCTGGTTTCTGGATGGTTTTGCCCCCGCCAAAAACCCAGAGATGTGGACACCAGAGCTGTTTCAGGCGATCCGCCGCTTGAGCGGTCACGGCACAACGGTCGCCACTTTTACCGCTGCTGGTATCGTGCGTAACGGGCTAAAAGGTGCTGGTTTTGAGGTGCATAAGGTGAAGGGCTTTGGCCGCAAACGCCATATGGTGTGTGGTGAGCTGATTCTGGATGCCGAAGGCAACCCAGTACAAAGCGTTAATCCGGCACCGGATGTGATTCCGGTAGAACCTTTACCTTTGGCAACCCCCTGGCAGGAGACACCTTGGTTCCGTTTTCCCCTGCATCACGCCGCTGGTAAAAAAAGCGCCAAGAGCAAAGAGCATATCGCCGTGATCGGTGCCGGTATCGCAGGTACAACAACCGCTTATGCTCTGGCGCAGCAGGGGTTTCAGGTCAGTCTGATCGAGCAACACAACAGCGCAGGACAGGAAGGCTCGGGTAACCGCCAGGGCGTGCTCTACATTAAGCTTGGCACAGAACCCTCTGCCCATAGCCGTTTCTATCTCAGTGGTTTTGAGTTTTCCCGTCATTATTTTGCTGTACTTCAGAACCGGCTCACTGAGACCGATTTTACCCAGCTTATCTGGCAACCCTGTGGCGTGCTCCAGATGGCTCATACCGATAAAGAGGTGAAGCGCCAGCAGAGCTTTATGGCCCGTAATCAGTTCCCACTGGAGCTGCTGCAGGCGGTTTCAGCAGCAGAAGCATCTGAGCTAAGCGGCACCCCCTTGCATCACAGTGGCCTCTGGTTTCCGAAAGCGGGCTGGGCGCGACCGAATCTGATCTGCCAACAGCTTAGCCGGCATCGGAATATCAGCCTGATCACGGGGCAGTTTGTGGATAAGCTGCAGGATACAGAAACCGGTTGGCAGCTAATGGACAAAGCGGGTGAAAGCCTACTCAGCACCGATCAGGTAGTAATCGCTTGTGCTGCCAGCGCCAAACATTTTGCCCAAACCTCATGGCTGCCCACTAAAGCGATTCGTGGTCAGACCACCTATCTGGCAACCCAAGCACAAACACCGGAACTGAAAACCGTCATCTGCCATGAAGGCTATATCGCCCCGGCGATCGACAACGCCCTGTGTTTGGGAGCAAGTTTCAACCTGAAAGATGAAGAAACCGAACTGCGCGACAGCGACCAGCAGCACAACCTTGAGTTAATGCGACAGGCGATGCCGAAGTTTTCCAGCCAGCTTAAGGAAGCCGGAGTCGATACCGAGGCGCTGAACGGCAAGGTAGGTTTCCGCTGTGCCAGCCCGGACTATGTACCGCTCACCGGCCCGGTGCCGGTTTATGAAACCATGCTGGAACGCTTTGCTCTACTACGCCATGACGCAACAAAAGTACCGGATGCAGCACCGGCATACTACCCGAACCTATGGCTGAATACCGGGCATGGTTCCCGGGGCTTAGCCAGCACCCCCTTATGTGCCGAGGTACTGGCCGCTTACATCGCAGAGCAACCTATGCCACTGGAACGGGAACTGGTCAACGCTCTGCAACCCAGTCGCTTTATTATTCGCGGTCTGATTCGGGGTCGGTTGTAAGCCGATGTCAGGAACTGCACTAGAGTTTATTCTGATCCTACTGACACTGTTAGTGGCAATAAGCATACTGATCGGGAGTTTACGGGCGGGTATCAGCCCTATGCCCAGCTCCCGGAAAGCTCACAGAGCCGTATTTGAAATGCTGGAGCGGACAGCACCGGATAACCAACAGACACTCACGCTGATCGACTGCGGCTCAGGCTGGGGACATCTGCTATTTAAACTTGCCCATCATTACCCGAACGCCCGGGTAATCGGTTACGAAATGTCATTTATACCTTGGATAACGAGCTATCTGCTTGCCCGTTTTTTCCTTTTGAGAAACGTGACAATCTACCGGAAAAACTTTTTGTCCCAAGCCCTTCCCATATCGCTGTACAAAGGCGATATTTTATTCACCTACCTTTACCCTAAAGGGATGGAAAAACTGGCTAAGCAGCTGGCAGCAGAGAATCAAAACACAGCCCTGAGCAGCACGAATCAAAGTAGCCCATGGCCGCTGCAGTTGATCAGCATCTGCTTTGCCTTGCCAGGGTTTGAAGCACAAGAGCGGCAGGTTCTGGCAGACTTCTACCAGTCTCACATCTACCGCTACACACTGAATCGCTAACCCTCCACAGCAGAGCTCAGCCTCAGACGTCCGGCACTCACATGATCCAGATCACCGGAAGCAGTCTTTGTACACCAGTCATACCGTTGGGAGTGATAGCAGTACCGCCCAGAATCAGCCTGATACGGCAAGCTTGCATCGCCCCCGCTGTCGCCACTTGTTCGCTTATCAGAACCCATACATACTCCTTAAAAGCCTTTGGTGTAGGCCACAGCATCATGGGGATGCAGGCTCTCTAAGTGTCTGACACTCACCTCAATCCCTTGATAGCCTTCGGAAAGTGCTTCCTGTATACGACGGGCAGCATCTTCAACGTACATCAGGTTCTGACCATTCAATAGTGCAAAAGCCTGCTCATCAGCCCGTTTAACCGCCGTTTGCACTGGGGTTGCTAAAGCCTGCTCCGTACGGTCGATCAGAGGCATCAGGCCAAAACCTTCCTCAGCAGCGTCTAACGACACCTGAACAGAAGCAACGCTGCGCTGACTATGGGGGGTTGCGTAAGTTGCATGGGTCTCCAGCCAATCAGAAACCACTTCCGTTGTCAGTTGCTCGCCAGAGAAACGCTCCCTGAAGTGACTGGCAATCAGCTGTCGGGCCAGGGCGGCAGAACAGGGGCAGGTGGAGGAGTATTCAATCTGAACCGCAGCACTGAGCTGCAACACGCCCTGCTGCAGAACCGCTTCGATTTTAACCGGATAGGCTTTCCAACCTGCAAGCCCGGGCGTACTGAGTGCCGACCGCCGGGCAAGCATTTTAAACCCGATCACCAGCCGTGCACTATCTGTACCGCAGTCGCTATGACTGATGACCATCTGTTCCAGTACCGTTTTCAAATCTGCAGAGGTCACGCTATCTTGCTGTGATAACCCATCCAGCATCCTGTAGATACGTGACATATGGATACCTTTCACCGTCACATCCGGCAGATTCACCTGAGCTGCAACAGAAGCATGAAGCGGTGCAGAGCCCTCCGGCTCGGAAAGACTCAAAGGGATATCAATGCCGCTCATACCGACCCACTCAAGGGGCGTACGTATATTTGAAAGCTGATGACGCGCTACATCGGGCAATTCCTGATTCATGTTATGCCTTATAGGTTAAAAAGGATTACTTTGATTGACACTGTTCAAGTGCCGTCATCAGTCGTGTTAATAATTTGAAGTAATGTTCAGTCGGGTCATTAATATCAGCTCCCAGAGGATCCATCACCCCTATTGTTTCTACGGTGGAGCCTTCAAAAACAGTGCTCACCATCCGGGGGTTATATTGGGGTTCCGTAAAAGCACAGCGTACACCCCACTCTGCAACCCTGTTTTGGATCTCCCGGATCCGGGCCGGGCTGGGATCTGAAGCATCGGACAGAGAGATAGCTCCGGCGGCCATTAAGCCAAAACGGCGTTCAAGGTACTGGTAAGCATCATGAAAAACGATAAAGCGAATCCCCTTAAGCTGCTCTGCCCGTTTATTCATGGACACAATCAGCTGATCTAAAGAGGTCACTAGTTCTGCGGCATTACGCTGATAAAGAGCGGCATGCTCGGGGTCAACCTCAGACAGGTTTTGGGCAATATCCTTAGCCCATACCTTGGCGTTCACCGGATCTAACCAGGTATGGGGATCATATTGACCGTGATGATGTTCATGGTGTGCTTCTTCGTCGTGATGTTCATCATGCACCCCATCCGAATGATGGTCTTCATCTCCGTCGTCGTCATGGTGGCTATGAGCCTCGAAAGTCGCCCCCTGTCTGAATCCATGCCGGACGGTCTCTGTCAGCTCCAGCATCTCAACTTTGTGGGCTGAAGGTGCCAGATTCTGCAGCGAGCTTTCCAGCCAGGGTGTAAGATCTTCGCTGATCCAAAAAACAACGTCGGCCTCTGACAGTGCCTTCGCTTCCGAAGGCCTCAGGCTGTATCGATGGGGTGATGCTTCAGGCTGAATCAACAGCTTAGGTTGCTCAACCCCTTTCATCACCTGGCTGACCAATGAATGAAGAGGCGCAATATCAACAACAACTTTCGGAGTTGAGGCCCAGCTGCTAAAAGATATAAGGCTTAAAAAAAAGCCCGCAATAAAAGATGAACGAGGCATCAGAAAGGTTCTCCGGTGAACGCTATTTAGGGTTAAAACGTGAAACTATTAATGTTATGTTATAACATAACTTAAGAATTAAAAACCTAAGGATCATAGATGCTGATTGAAGCCTGTAATATTGATGTCCGAATTAGCAACAAATTGATTCTGAAATCGATCAGCCTTCAGGTTGAAAAAGGCCGCATCATCACGGTGATTGGCCCCAATGGCTCAGGGAAATCCACCTTACTTAAAACACTGATTGGGGCAATAACACCTGTAACAGGTACTCTGATAAAAGCCCCGGAGTTATCCATTGGGTATGTCCCGCAACGCTTGCATATTGACGAAACGCTGCCCATGACCGTCAAACGATTTCTGCAGTTACCCCATAAAATATCCGCAAAACGTCTGCAAAATGCGATATCAGAAGCGGGGGCTTCCGGCCTGATAAATCAGCAATTGAATAGCCTGTCCGGCGGCCAGCTACAGCGGGTATTGCTGGCTAGGGCACTGCTGACGGACCCGAACCTATTATTACTGGACGAGCCTACCCAAGGGCTGGACCGCAAGGGTACCGCAGACTTTTACCGCCAGCTGAATCAACTGCGTCAGAAACTTAACTGCGCCATTTTACTGGTTAGCCATGATCTTCAGGTGGTTATGCGCCAGTCAGACCAGGTGATCTGTCTGAACGGTCAGATCTGCTGCCAGGGCAAGCCGGAGGATGTCGGCAGCTCAGACACCTTCAAGTCCCTGTTTGGTTTAGATGATGATGCTGACACCCTTGCTCTCTATCGTCATCACCCTCATTCCCCGGCGACAGATTCCCAGCTTTCATGAATCAGGAGATTAAACATGCTGGATGACTTTATTATCAGAGCAGCACTGGCCGGTATCGGAGTCTCTCTGGCAGCCGCTCCCCTGGGTTGTTTTGTTGTTTGGCGACGTATGGCGTACTTTGGCGATGCCACCGCCCATGCCGCCATGTTAGGTGTTGCCTTGTCTCTGGCCCTGTCCACGCCGGTTTTTGCTGGAGTACTGCTGATCACATTACTGATGGCCGTTACCGTGTCACTGCTCAGTGGACGCAGTTATGCAATGGATACCTTACTGGGGGTGATGGCGCACTCAGCATTGGCCATCGGTTTGGTCGCTGTTTCTTTTCTGGACGGAATACGTATTGACCTGATGGCCTATCTGTTTGGTGATATTCTGGCGGTTGGCAAGCTTGATCTGGCGATTATCTGGGGAGGTGCACTCTTGGTGCTTATCATGGTGGGCTACCGCTGGTCGGCCCTGCTACTGGCCACTATAAACCCTGACCTGGCCAGAGCCAGCGGCATTTCACCTCAACGGGAGCAGCTTGTGCTGACGCTCGCTCTTGCCATCGTTGTTGCCGTTGCCATCAAAGTCGTTGGTGTTCTTCTGATCGCAGCTCTGTTAATTATCCCAGCAGCCACCGCGCGCCCTTTCAGCCAAACACCTGAAGCGATGGCTCTGATCGCTGCACTTATCGGTGTTTTCGCAAATATAGCCGGACTGACAGGTTCTTATCACCTGGATACCCCCACAGGCCCAACCATCGTCTGTGTGATCGCCGCTCTTTTTGTTCTGCTAAATCTGTTTAAAAGCCTGATCCAAAAGACAGACGCTCTGTTAGCCCGTATGATGCCATCTCGTACATCAGAACAACTCGGCCTCACTGACACAAGCAAGGATTAGAGCCCGCTATGATCTTCAACAGAGTTCCGTTTTTTACATCACTGCATAAAGTTCTACTTGTTATCGCATGCCTTATGCTGGCACTGGCCGTCATAGCACCATCAGACCAAACAGCTATAACCCTGGCTCCCGTTTTTTCCGTAAGCTCCGACAAATCAGTCAACGAGCCATCTAGCCCACCAGAGAATAAAGCGGTTCTTCAGGACGAAACAAAAGGCCAATGGCTGGTAAAGCCCGGAGACAATCTAAGCTATATTTTTCAGGAAAATGGCATACCTGCTTCAGTACTGCACAAAGTTATGCAGGCAGACACCCAGTACCTGGATCTGGAAACGCTGCAACCGGGAGTTCGCCTTGGCCTCGATCTGACCGATAACGGCACCCTAGCCCAGCTAACACTCTATCGCGACCCGGCCCGAAAAATCACTTATACCCGACAAATTGACGGCACTTACCAGCATCAGGAGCAGCAAGCGAAAACCTATTGGGTTTCAGAGGTTTACCGGGGAGATATCCAAGGCAGCTTTTATCTTTCTGCAAAAGGTGTCGGGCTGGGGCAATCTCAGATCGCTCTGATCAGCCAGCTATTAAGCTACCAGCTTAACTTCAGACGTGACCTTAGAGCAGGAGATCACTTTACAGCCGTTATCGGGCGGGAGATGACCGGTCAGGTTGAAACAGGCCAAACCCGAATAGAGTCCGTATCCTTGCAACGCCGTCAACGCACCCATTACGTTTTCCAGTTTAAAGGCCACTACTATGATGAGAAAGGAGAAAGTGTTACTCCGGCATTTCTACGTTGGCCAACCTCAAAAAGATACCGCATCAGCTCATCCTTTAATAAAAATCGTCTGCACCCGATAACCAAACGCCGATCACCGCACCATGGCGTAGATCTGGCAACGCCAACAGGAACAGCGATTCTCAGTACAGGTGACGGGGTTGTTAAGCGTATCGGCAACCACCCTTTCGCGGGTAAATATATCGATATTGACCATGGTGGCAGTTATAAAACCCGCTACCTGCACCTGAGCCGTATACAGGTAAAAAGAGGCTCACAGGTAAAAAGAGGTCAGCGGATTGCACTATCCGGCAATACAGGCCGCAGTACAGGAGCTCATCTTCATTTTGAACTGCATATTGATGGTCGCCCTGTTAATCCCGTGACCGCCAAAATACCAACGGCCGCCGCCATCAAGCCTCAGGATATAGCTGAATTCTCAGCACTGCGCGAACAGAAAATGGCGGTTATGGAACAGGCGGCCAGCATGTCAGAGCTGCAAACGGCGCAAAACAGCCGGGAATTTTGATCCCGGCCAGCGGGCAAAAATCATCACATTACCCAGCACCACCAGCCCAAAGCCCACCAGAGAGAGTTCTGTCCACTGATAGTCCTCATAGAAGGTTGAAATGGTCAGAGCCACCGCCGGAAACATCACGGTACTATAGGCCGCTTTATCCGCACCAATACGCCCAACTAGGATCAGATAGGCCGTGAAACCGATCACGGTACCGGGAATCGCCAGATACAATAATGAACTGATATAACCGGTTTCCCAACTGAAGGTCAAAGGCACACCCTGCAGCAGAATAATCACACTCATCATCAACACGCCGTAGAACATACTCCAGGCATTGGTGGTTGTCGTTTTAAGCCCTTTTTTCTGATGACGAACCGATACCATATTGCCACTGGAAAAAAACCAGGTACCTAATGCAGCAAGTCCCATACCCAGCAGCACATCCGTATTAAAGCCCCCGTCTGTAATCTGCGGCCAAAACAGTGCGGCTACTCCCGCAAGACCGAGGCAAGACCCCAACACCGTACGCAACGCCGGACGCAAACCAAACCAAAGACGGTTGTTGATCACATTCATCACCGTAGCCATGGAGAAAATCACAGAAGCAAGGCCACTACTGATATAACCCGTGGCGGTATAGATACAGAAGAAGTTAAAGCAAAACAGACAGCACCCCTGAATAAAGCAGAACAGATGGTCGCTGCGCTCAATCTTTTGCAAACGGCGGCTTAACAGCAGCACCGCAAACAGCACCAGCGCCGCCAATGAAAAGCGGTAAAGAATCGAAGCCTGAATTGCCACCTCACCTAACTGGAGTTTGATCGCAATCCAGGTAGTCCCCCAGATCAGAACCGTCAGCAGATATAAGCCCGTATTTACCATAAGTGTTTACCTGTCAGGTGCGTGCACCGGTTATTAAAGCGCGAGTATCTGCGGTAACCATTCAAAAAGATTACAGATTACTGCGCCTTTATCGAATTCTTGCGTTTTTTATCGACATCAAGGGGTTAGCGCCATAACAAGCGCTGCTAAAAGCTTGCCTGCCCATAAGGCCGCGAGTAGCATGTCCTGCCTGCAATCAGTTTTCTCATAGGCTTTTTGTGTCCGAAAAAATTTACCCAGACACACCTTCTGTCTCGCAACCGGTATTCCAATGCCTGTCCAACACTCAGGCGCAGCTGGAAAACCATACCGAGCTATGCAACGGTTCCAGCGCTGCCATCTGGCGACGGGAAGAGAGTGATCTTACCCGCTATCAGCATCCGGGCCACCACACACTAAGTTGTTATTTGGGTGGCGGCCATGCCATTCGCCGCTTATTTACCCATCGCACGCAAGGCGGAGGCGGCCCCGGTCGTATCTGCCTGATGCCGGGGGACGGTGATTCCCACTGGGATGTGAACGGCTCGATTCAATTTATGCATCTCTATTTTTCTGAGCAGCATCTAAAGGATCTGGCGGGGAGAATTCAAGACAAAAGCAGCGACCACCTGCAGCTGCAGGATATGACCTTTATAGAAGATAGCTGGATCAGCAATCTGTGCCAGCAGGTGATACGTCCGCTGAACTGGCAGGACAACGCCGACCGCATCGCCCTAAGTAGCGCCAGCGATATGCTGATGGTTCATCTATTGAAGAATTATTGCGGGAATTACACCAGTCTACCGGAAAGTAAGGGCGGGCTATCGCCTTACCTGCAGCGACAACTTTTGGACTATATCGAACAGCACCTCGATCATCCGCTAACACTGCAGGAGTTGGCGGCTTTTGCTCAACTGAGCGAGTATCACTTTGCCCGTATGTTTAAAGTCAGCTTCGGGCAGGCTCCTCATCAGTACGTCACCGAACGACGGCTCAACCGCGCCGCCGACCTGATACGTAATAAACGGCTTTCACTGGCAGAGATCGCCCTACAGTGCGGCTTCTCCAGCCAAAGCCATTTTAGCCAGCGGTTTAAACAGTTTTATCATGTCACCCCAGCGCAGTACCGGAAGGGGCATTGAACCTTTAAAAGATGCTCATCGTTAAAAGTCGGACACTCAACTACTGCATCTAGACTAATAAATTAGGGATTGATAAATATGGATATTAACTATCGCCAGATAGCTCGGACTCACCTTGAATTCGCTAAAACAGAAATGAATTCAAAAAATGATTATAGGCTCAAATACGCTGCCCTTGAGTTGAGAATGGCGTTGGAGGGAATTATTTATGATCGAGCAAATGCTTACGCCGATGAATTTCCTCCTGAGGAGTATGCCACATGGCAGCCCCAGAAAGTTCTTGCCATTCTTTTGGAAATTGCCCCATATGCAGATAAGGATAGTTCATTAAGTATAGGTGTTGAGCCTGAATTCGGAGTAGCCCCTCCCTCCGAAGAAATGAAGCAACTCGGTACGGAAGCAGTTTACAGTCTCAAAAGTCTAAAAAAACATTACAATCAGCTAGGCCACTACCTACACATTCCTTCTTTAAAGCAAAGTCTGTCAGGCAACGATATTGACTTTCAGAAGCTTAGAAATCGCTGCGAAATTATTCTGTCCTTCGTAGATGAAATATTAAAATCACCAATTTTCAACTGCACTTTTGGGCGCTTCACGAGCATACCTTGTATTAGCTGCGGGAAGATTATTCGAAAGAGAATTCCAGACAACCAAGAAGAAATCGAAGCAAAGTGTTTTGGTGACGGCTGCACGGCTATCTATCGAATAACCAATAAAAACAAAGAGGACTCAGATCTTACCTGGAGTCCATATGGAGAAAAAATTCCTTGTGCTAACCAAAGCTGCCAACACGAATTTTTCTTATGGCATACGGAGGTTAAAGCAGGCACAAATTGGCTATGCCCGAAGTGTGATGGGAGGAATACTCTATCTCTTGGTGTTCTCTTTGAGGAAAAGTAATTAGAACATCAATAATAAAAATGCACTGAAATCAGTGCATTTTTTGTGCTTGTAATGAAAGCTCAAACCCGCAGGCGTGGGCATATTTCAGAAGCGTTGACCAACTCGGATTAGCATTACCCCGCTCAAGACGGCTGATATTACTCTTGTTGGTTTGCATCCGCTCTGCGACCTGCTCCTGCGTTAATCCAGCCTTGCCACGCATAGTCAGTAACTGATCGATCAGGTTGAACTCATCTTCCAGTTTGTCATATTCCGCTTTTACTTCCGGATTTTTCAGCACTCGCTGTTTCAGTCGTTGCAGACTCATAAGGACTGAACCTCTCTCTGACGATCCCGAGCCAATTTCAGCTCACTTTTCGGTGTTTTCTGTGACTTCTTCACATAGGTATGCAGAACATAAATATGTTGGCCATGAAGGTAACAAAACAGCCCTCTGCCTATACCTTCCTGAGCTTTTGCCCTTAGTTCAAAAAGGCCATTTCCCATCGCCTTCGTGTGGGGTGGGCCAAGGTTTGCGCCATGCTTCGCCATCATCTCAAGCAGCTTAACCATTCGCGCCTGAAGCTTAGGTGGCATTTGCTCAATCTGATCTTCAACCCCTTCGTAAAAATCGATCTTCCATGTCATAAGAAATCCTTTCCCTGGTTATCATATATGATAACTCTAGTTCACAGAACAAAAAGCAGCCAACTTTTTACCCCCGCTTCCAGCGGTGATATTTCTCCACCCATACCAGCAGTTTTTCCGGGGCGTGGGCTTTCTTCCACTCTCCGGCGGCAAACTTGTTGGCTTCCGCCAGAGTCGGGTAGGTATGAATGGTGCCGAGAATTTTGCTCAGACCAAGGCCGTGTTTCATGGCTAAGACATACTCTGCCAGCAGGTCTCCGGCGTGGGTGCCGACGATGGTCACGCCCAGAATTTTATCCTTACCGGGTACCGTGAGCACTTTAACAAAACCTTCAGTACTGCCGTCCGCGATGGCCCGATCCAGATCATCAAGACCGTAACGAGTGACTTCAAAAGGGATATTCTGTTCCCGTGCCTCGGTTTCCGACAGGCCAACCCGCGCCACTTCAGGGTCGATAAAGGTGGCCCAGGGAATCACAGAGTAATCTGCTTTAAAGGACTTCCACTCCCCGAACAGCGCATTAACAGCGGCATACCATGCCTGATGGGCGGCGGTATGGGTAAATTGGAATGGCCCAGCCACATCTCCTGCAGCATAGATATTCGGATACAAGGTTTCCAGATACTCATTGGTCACTACGGTGCGCTCGGTCTGAATACCCAGGTTCTCCAGCCCGTAACCGGTTAGGCGCGCTGTCCGGCCGACGGCACAAATCAGGCGGTCAAAGGCGATAACCTCTTCTTCACCATCAGGGTTCTTCACGATCAGCTGTTTTTCACTCTGATTCTCACCACCAAGCTGGCAGCGGATCGCTTCGTAACCGGTCAGCAGGTTGACGCCACTTTTACGCAAGGCATTAGCGGCCAAATCAGAAACTTCCGGATCTTCCCGCACCATAACGCGCTCATTACGCTCTACCTGAATCACGTTACTGCCTAAGCGAGCAAAACTTTGTGCCAGCTCACAACCGATGGGGCCACCACCCAGTAATACCATACGCGGCGGAATATCGTCTTCTTTCGCCAGCTCTTCCCACAGGGTATCACTGGTGAGATAGCCCACTTTATTCAATCCCGGAATCTCCGGTACAAAGGGCTTAGCTCCGGCGGCGACCACAATACTACGAGCCGTTAACCTTTGGCTGCTGCCATCATTCAACTGAATTTCTACCGTCCACGGATCGATAATTTTGCCGTAACCCTGTAAAACCTCTACCCCCAAGCTGGTATAACGCTCAACACTATCATGAGGCTCAATGGCAGCGATCACATCATGGATACGCTGCATCACCTTTTTAAAACTGAATTGAGGCTCTCCACCTTCCAGGCCATATCGATCCCCATGGCGCATCTGTTCGGCCACTTTAGCACTTTTAATCAACGCCTTACTGGGCACACAGCCGTAGTTGAGGCAATCACCACCCATTTTATTGGCTTCAATCAAAGTGACTTTGGCTTTAACTGCGGCGGCAATGTAGGCACTAACCAAACCCGCTGCACCACCACCGATCACAATTAAGTTACGATCAAATTTAGCCGGTTTTTGAAAGCCTTTATAAACTCGGCGCTTTTTCACTAGTGCAACAATCTTTTTAGCGATCAAAGGGAAGACTCCAAGTAAAGCAAAAGAGAGTAGAATTTCGGGGGAGACAATACCGGACAGAGAATCCAACTGACCCAGCTGTGTACCTGCATTCACATAAATCAAGGTTCCCGGCAACATACCCAACTGGCTGACCCAGTAATAAGTACGGGTTTTGATAGGCGTTAACCCCATCAAAAGATTGATCAGAAAAAACGGAAACACCGGTACCAAACGCAAGGTAAACAGATAAAACGCGCCTTCCCGCTCCACACCCTGATTAAAGGCTTTTAGCCGGTCACCAAAGCGCTCCTGCACGCTATCCCGCAGCACAAAGCGCGCCACCAGAAAGGCCAGAGTAGCTCCGATGGTTGACGCGAAGCTCACCAGAATCAAGCCTTCAGCCAGCCCATAAACAGCGCCAATCGCCAGAGTCATAATCGTTGCACCGGGCAGCGAGAGCGCCGTTGCCGCCACATAGATCACAAAGAATACAGCCACCGTGATAACAGGGCTTTGGCTCTGCCAAAGCGCCAGATGCTCCTGACTGTCTTTCAGGCTATCCAGTGTCAGATACTGGTTCAGATCAAAGGCGAAAAAAGCGGCAATCACCGCAGCGATAGTACCCAGTAAGACTAATTTTTTCATAGGTCTATTTTATATCCTTGTCGTTGTCTGAATCCGATACGTCACCCGCAAGCAGACGGTGATGCAAAATTGCTTTCATGTATCGATATACGCACCAGTCCATGAATAGGATTCAACCTTAATTAGGTTTCTTAGTTTGATATCCGCACTGGGGAAATCACGACAATGGGCAACCCGAGACGCAGCCTTATCACTACTGATCAAAGTGGAGAAATCGACTTTTAGGTAAGAAAAAGGAGTGCTCACCATTAGTAGCACGATAGAGATCCTGCCAATACTGGCCATGGTCTATAGAGGTACCACGCTCACAGCTTCAGTATCTAGCTGAGAAGCCGTTGTGAATAAGAGTCTGAAGCCCCATCCCAATATTGGGCATCCAACTACCGGGGAAGGGCATTTCATGAGCTGAAGGCATTGTTTACTTACCTTGCCTCAAGAACTTTGAAAAAACTCTGGGCTATTGTCTTAGCCATCAAAGGAGGAACAGCGTTACCTACTTGCTTGGCTCGGTCTACCAAGCTTCCGCAAAACCTATATGAGCGAGGGAAAGTCTGCAAACACGCAGCTTCACGAAGCGACAGCGCTCTATCTTGCTCTGGATGACCAAAACGTCCATTCGAAAGGCTAATACAGCGAGTCGTCAAGCCACTTGCAGGGCGCTTCCAATGGAGTCGACCATACACATCCGTATGACCTTTATGCCTCTTGTGACAATCGAGAAGCAAATGTTCAGGCCAAGAGTCCCGACTACCACCCTCAGGCGTCGACCTAATTCGCTCAAGATTTAAAGCTGACAGTTTAGCCGCTTGATGATCAGGATCAGACTTGCAAACCTCCCCCGCAGCTATTTCAGGTAAATCTTTGATCCACTCTTCGACCGTCGAATATGGTTGCTCAGCTTCTGGGCCATGGGTGAATTCAGGGAAAGAAATTGAACCCAGTCGTGATGCAAGTAAAATCAAACGCTCTCTTTTTTGAGGAACACCAAAACCTCTTGCCGGGACAACATTGAAATCAAAAGAGTATCCGAACTTGTGAAGCATTTGAGTAAAGCTCTTAAATGCACCACCCATGCTTACTTTTTGAATTCCGGGAACATTCTCGATCATCACAAACTCTGGCAGCCAGTGCTCGATAAAACGAGAAAACTCACTAAGAAGGTTTCGTCTAGGGTCTTCTGCAGACTTATTACCATTCTGTTTTGAGAATGGCTGGCAGGGGGCACACCCACAGAACAACAGAGGGCTATGAGTTCTATCCACAGCTTCAATTAATGGAGACAAAATTGAAGGTTCAGTCGCACAAATATCGCGAGCAACACTCTCCACTTCTGGAAAGTTAGTTTTATAGGTCTCGATTGCCACAGGGTCATTATCTAAGGCAAATACAATATCCATTCCGGCATTCCGCAGCCCGAGACTTGTCCCGCCACAACCTGAGAAAAAATCAAAAACTCGTATGCTCACTACTGTTTACCTAAAAAGTTATCTATCGCTTCAGCTATCGGTTCAAAATGAACATTATCTAACTGGGCTAAGTACATTTTCTGGGTGATAAAAATCTCATTCGAGCTTACATTCTCAAAGTCTTCTTTCCCCAATAACTGTTGAGTCAACTGCCTAAATTTCATTTTTGCAGTTGCAGTTGGGTCTGGAACAATTCCCACCTCTTCAAATGGATCTTGGTTCAGATTTTCAAGGATAAATTGCTCTGGCGAACCATTGCCGGGCAAAAAAGACACGTATTCTATGAAAAACTCACAAAATTGCCTCATATTTTTCTTCAAAATTTCTTGATTTCTAGAAGAGTTGCCACTGTCTTTTAGGAACTTTATTCTCTGGCCATTGGCTAAGTCTTTAATCGTATCATCCAGCTGATTGTCAGGAATGACATCAAGTTGCTCTAGGGAAAGAGCTACTCTAGACCTTTCATCCCCATCTAGAATAAACAGCGTTTTTTTCCCTGCCGACAAGGCTTCAGGGAGCATGAAAGACTGCCTTAAATCCTCAGCTCCTCCTGGCATAAAAACCACCTCAAACAACTTGTAAGTGGCCTCCCCTTTCATGCGAAGAGCTTTGCGAATAACCTCGGCGGCCAAAGCATCCTCAACAAAGATTCTAAATTGATTATCCTCAGAACCGCCAAGGTGAAAAAAAGCTTCCTCAGGATGTGTTTCTCTCAATGACCTGACTTTCCCTGTTTTATCATCGTTAAACAGAGTTTTGATTGCTTTTTTTGGTAAACCTTTGACGATAAATGGGGAGTGTGTGCCCACCACAATCTGGTGCTTATTTTTTCTGATTTCATTTACTAAAAAAGCAACCAAGCGCGTCTGTGCCCCCGGGTGTAGAGATACTTCTGGTTCATCTAAAATAACAAGTGACATTTTTGGTGCTGAAAGTATTTTGTGAACAAGCATTACAACGGCAAATTCTCCACTGCCTGCGAAAGCCTCACTATATTTAAGAGCATCCGATTGTAGAATTACCGAATAACCATCCATCCCAAAAAAACAATGTTCTATAAGCCTAATAGAAACATAATTTCTTCCAAGGATTTCAGAAATCATTTCGCACTCTGAAGAAGACAGCTTTTCATTCTTCTTAACCTGCTCTTGCCTTCCGCGATAAAGTGGTTTTGACTGTAAATTTTTATCAACTACTTTTTTGAGAAAAACGGACTTTTTCCTGATGAAGTCCTGTTTTGATTTAAAACTGACTCGTTTACCTAGCTCACCATGGTAGAAAAACTTATCATACGAGCTAATTTCACTTCTAAAATCTAAAAAAACTACATTCTTGACCATCAACTCCCAGCGAGTCTTTTTCCTACCAACGAGCTTTTTTTCATCCTCATCTTCAACTGGGGGCATAGCCTCCATACCATCGGAAATCCTTGGGCGATCAGGCTCCCAGTAATCTGGATTTATTTCCTCCGAATTTTGATAAACCCTTTTAGCTCTTTTTTTAATAACCTCTACATCTCTCTTTGCATCGCCCTGAAAATACCCATAAATATATCGAGGCTGACTTTCCCCCTCTCCAGAAATGGGGTCTAAATCCGTCGAAAACCAATAATTGCCTAAGCTGTAATCTTTTGGACAACCCTGAATCGCTCGCAGAACTGAACTTTTATTAGTTCCATTCTGACCAACAATAACTGTTAATGGGAAATCAAAATCTATTCTTGTACCAGCCTCTAGACTTTTAAAACATGGGAACCGAATGTAGTTGATATATGGCTCTAACTTTTTATTTTCCTTCAACTGCTCTAAAGCAACAATATCCTTTGCCTGCATGCAAAATCCTTATCAATATTAATTTACAGATCAGCTTCCTGAACCCGCTTTCGGTATTCCTGCTTGGTGAGAATGGTCACCGACTCGGTCAGAGGATCAAAGACGATAGTCAGCTCACCTTTAACCAACTGCTGACGAACTTGCTGCACCCAGTCTTCAAGACCAATATCAACCTCTGTGGTGTCATAACCCTGACGGGTAACAAAATCTTCCAGCAATCCCTGCAGTGCGTCCGGTGAAATATCCCGGTAGGGGACTTCGATCATAAGGCGTATCTTTCTCCCAAAGTGTCAGTTTCTGCAAATATCATAAGTTGGCGGCAAAAGATCAGAACACCCACCAACTGGTTCCACGATCAAGGGTTGACCGGCAACTCTCCAGTTGTTTGTGATACTCGATTGCACGGTTAGCAACTTTGGCAGAGACATCTTTCAACCAGGATTTACTCTGCCATTTTTTATCGGCGTAACCACCATGCCCCTCATGGTAAGCAATGTACATATAGTAGGTATTATTACGTTCAATTCTGTTTCTTAAATACCCCTGATAGTTGTACCAACCAATAAAGTCCACTGCATCATGAAAGCGACCACGGCTGGCACGCCGATTACCGGTTTTGTCCTGATACTCTTTCCAGGTGGAGTCCAAAGCCTGAGTGTAACCATAAGAGGATGACTTGCGGGGCCCGGGGATAATTCCCAAAAAGGTAGTCCGTTCAGGCTGAGCATCCGGTTTAAATGAAGATTCCTGGTGGATAAAAGCGAGCAAAATGGGTACAGCTGTTCCCCACTTTTCTTCTGATTGTTTAGCAGAGATATACCAATCGGGGTACTGACGAAAAATCTCGCAGGCATTGTCCGGCTTTTGCGGCGGAGCAACAGCACACCCTGCCAGTATGAAGGCGACCAAACCCAGCAATGACAGACGCAGTATGCCGTCTTTCCCCTTAACCTGATGTTTACATCCTTTAATCATCTCACTCACAATATCTTATCCATTTCAGTCTTTCTCTGCCTAATACCGGTTTGCATTACAATTTGCCATGCTCATGCAGCAATGCCAGCAAACCCTCTTCATCCGTGATATCAATACCCAGCTCCTGTGCCTTAGTGAGCTTAGAGCCAGCAGATTCACCGGCAATGACCAGATGGGTTTTTTTAGAAACACTGCCGGAAACCTTGGCACCAAGTGCTTCCAGAGCAGCTTTAGCATCATTACGTTTCAGCTGATTCAGAGTACCTGTCAGTACCAGTGTCTGCCCCGCTAAAGGTAGCTCTTCCGCTGATGGCTGCGCTTCAATCTCAGGCCATTCAATGCCTTCGGCTAACAAAGCATCCAGCATTTCCAGATTGTGTGTTTGACGGAAGAAAGTAATAATATGATGCGCAACAATGGGGCCTACATCCGGCACTTCCAGCAATTGCTCTTCGGTGGCGTTGCGGATCACGGCCAGGTCACAAAAGTATTGCGCCAGCTGCTTCGCGGTCACCTCACCCACCTCACGAATACCTAATGCATAAATAAAACGAGGGAGGGTCGTATGCTTTGCCTGCTGGAGTGCATCCAGCAAATTTTGTGCAGACTTAGGCCCCATTCGCTCCAAGGCCGCAACATCATCCACATTCAGGTGAAAAAGATCCGTCAGGCTGCTGACCAGTTTCTTATCAACCAGCGCTTCTACCAGTTTGTCACCTAAGCCATCAACATCCAGTGCCTTTCGGGAGGCAAAGTGCTTAATGCCCTCTTTCCGCTGAGCAGCACAGACCAGACCGCCGGAACAGCGAACCACCGCTTCGCCCTCAGCCCGCTCTGTTTCCGAGCCGCAAACAGGACATGTCGCAGGAAAAATAATATCCTTCAGATCATGATTCCCCTCACGGCGCTCCAAAACAACAGAAACAATCTGAGGAATGACATCACCGGCACGGCGGACAATAACTGTATCGCCGATCTTAACCCCAAGACGAGCCACTTCATCTGCATTATGCAGTGTTGCATTGGAAACGGTTACACCGCCAACATAAACCGGCTCAAGACGAGCTACCGGCGTTATAGCACCAGTACGTCCCACCTGAAATTCAACATCACGCAGCTTTGTGATCTCTTCCTGTGCCGGGAATTTATAAGCAATCGCCCAGCGTGGTGCTCGGGAGACAAAACCCAATGCCGACTGTATCTCCATACGATTGGTTTTGAAAACAATACCGTCGATTTCAAAGGCCAACTGATCGCGTCGTGATCCAAGGTCACGATAATAGTCCAGACAGCCCTGCACACCTGTCACCACTTTTAACTCTGGATTCAGCCGGAAACCGAGGCCACTCAGTTTTTGCAGCACATCACTGTGGCGCTCAGGCATGAAACCATCACTGACTTCACCCACGCTGTATGCACAAAATTCCAGAGGACGTTTAGCCGTGATGCGGCTATCCAATTGACGCAGGCTTCCTGCGGCGGCATTACGTGGATTCACAAAGATTTTCTCATCCGCTTCAGCCGCTGCTTTGTTCAGCTTTTCAAAGCCCGCTTTAGGCATATAAACCTCGCCACGAACCTCCAATACTTCCGGTAGCACACCGTCAATATCTGTCCCGTTAAGACGCAGAGGCACCGAGCCAATCGTTTTTACATTCTGGGTAATATCTTCACCTGTGCTGCCGTCACCACGAGTGGCCGCCTGAACCAGCAACCCTTTCTCGTAACGGATACTTAGCGCGATACCATCCAGTTTAGGCTCACAAGCGTATTCAATCTCACCCTCAGTTTTCAGGCGCTCTTTTACCCGTTGATTAAAACGACTGAACTCTTCATCGTCAAAAGCGTTATCCAGTGAAAGCATCGGCACCCGGTGCGTGACCTGAGTAAAGGCGGGCAATGGCGCGGCCCCTACTCTCTGACTTGGAGAATCCGGCGAATGAAGTTCAGGATAGCGAGCTTCCAGCGCCTGAAGCTGGCGCATCAGGCGGTCATACTCCGCATCGGGAATACTCGGAGCATCCTTCACATAATAACGATAGTTATGGTCGTTCAGTTGCTGGCGCAGACTCTCAATCTGCTGTTCACAAGTCTGCTGTTCAGAGGATAGTGGTTCAGAAGAGGAGCCGGACAATAGAGGCATAACAATCTCGATACAGGGTTTAAAAAGTGACCATCGGTATTAGTCGTATCAGAGGTACAAACCAAAAGCAGCAAAACCACCCTCATCGGTGGTTTTGAAACCGGTTGCAGTCACAAGCTGCAACCCAGATTAGTTGAACCTTAAGGCCATTAAGAAAGAACTTTCACTGCTCATTCTCTTAGGCTGCTATCACAACGTCAGCGCATACGCGCCAACTGCTTACGGCGCTCAAACTCCTGAATTCGCTGCTTGTAGTGTTCGATGGTCTGGGGTGTCATCACACTACGGTTTTCATCTCTCAGCTCACCACTCATGTGCCGCACAATGACTTTTGCGGTTTCCAGCATCATATTAAAGCACTCCTGGCTGTTACCCGGAGCTGGTAAACCCATTACAAAAGAAACGCTCGGAATATAGAGGTCATCAAGCTGTTCAATATCAAAAACACCTGGCGCCACAGAGCTAAGCATCGAGAACTGAATCTGAGGGCCATCCTCTGTTTTAACAAAGCGGTGGAACACGCCCATAGCTCCTATCTGCATACCGCACTGCATGACAATATGTAAAAGAGCTGCACCATGGAAACCGCGCTCATCTTTACATTTAACATGCATCATCAGTAGCTCATCAGCATCAGCAATCTGACCACGCTCTTCGTCGGCACTCAACAGGAACTTACGAGGAGCCGAAGTACTTTTCTTGCCACTGCTCGGTTCTGTGGGCTGCTCATCAGTAACAGAGGCCTGCTGTGCATTGGCCTGCTCCTGCTTTCGTTTAAGGACGTCTGCTTTATGGGCCATTTCCTGCTGCTGACGATATTGTCGCTCAGCCAAACTAATATCATCTGCAACCGGTGCCTGTTGCTTCATTCGTTCTAATGGCCGGGGCCCTGTATGCTTGCCCTGAATACGACGTACTGCGGCCTTAACTGGATCAGACTCTTCCAGAGCTGCAGCTTCTACCTCAGCTTCTTCCCGTTTCTGCTGTTCCAGCTTTTGCTCTTCTTCCAAGCGGCGAGCTTTAGCAGCAGCAAAGCGCTTCTCTAAAGGCTCAAGAGGCTCCAGATCGCTCAGATCATCATCAACCGGATCGAATGCCGTTACATGCAGACTGTTGTCATCAGATACAGAATCTACTGTTGGTTCGGATTCAGGCGGGATAGCAGGCTCAGCTTCGGCAAGAGAGGTCTCCACATCAGAAATATTATCTGCTGATGAATAATCTAACTCAGGGCTAGCTGCTAGCTCAGGATCATAAAGAGACGTGTCATCCACATCACTCATATCTGTTAAATCAGGCTCCGGAGAAAAGTCCGGCGCTTGGTCAATATCTGCTTCTTCATCTTCTGACGCTTGAGAATAAATCTCAGCATCATCGGAATCAGAGGTATAGTCATTGGTTTCAGCGAAGTGCTCTGCATCAGAAGTTTGTTCATCAAAGAACAGAGAAGACTCATGATCATAGCTCTCGTCATGTAATGAGATATCTGAATCGGTTTCAGGCTCTGCTTCAAACTCGGTTTCAGGCCCTGCTTCAGACTCGGTTTCAATCTCAACTTCGTGACGCAGGACGGGAATCGGGTCATCATCAAAAACTTCAACATCATGACTCTTTATCACGCGGGCACCACCAGAAGGCAGCTCCCTGCGCAACTGCTCTTGCCGGACGCGCTCTTCTTCATCGACATGCTCACCTTGAGCGTCAGCTTTGCGCATGCGCCGGATACCATCGGCTATAATCAGCAACAAAATCAGACCGCCCAAAACCATCAGCCACTCACGTAAGCCCATGCAGTTAAAACCCTGTATAAAATAGTTAGTTATTGACCCAGATTCATTGACTTTAACTATTTTACGCTACAAAAGAGAACATTTATACGTCTACTAGCGCTGTTGCTTCATCAATATCAACGGCCACAATTCGGGATACCCCAGGCTCCTGCATTGTTACGCCCATTAAATGATCTGCCATCTCCATCGCGATTTTATTGTGACTGATATAGATAAACTGAAGATGCTCTGACATCTCCTTCACAATATTGGCATATCGCCCAACATTAGCGTCATCCAAAGGTGCATCCACTTCATCCAACATACAGAAGGGAGCCGGGTTGAGCTGAAAAATAGAAAAAACCAAGGCAATGGCCGTCAGGGCTTTTTCACCGCCAGAAAGCAGATGGATCGTACTGTTTTTCTTCCCCGGCGGGCGCGCCATAATAGAAACCCCGGTTTCCAGCAAGTCATCACCGGTTAGTGCCAGCCAGGCACTACCACCACCAAACACTTTAGGGAAAAGACGTTGCAACCAGCTATTAACCTCATCAAAGGTTTGCTTGAAACGTTGGCGGGTTTCTTTATCGATCTTGCGGATCGCACTTTCTAACATGCCCAGCGCCTGTGTCAGCTCATCATGCTGCGCATCCAGATACTGCTTACGCTCCAGCTGTGTTTCATACTCTTCGATTGCCGCCAGGTTAATTGCCCCCAACCGTTTAATTTTCTCACTCACCTGATTCTGTTGTTCCTGCCAGTGATTGGCAGTCGCATCGTCCGGTAAACCACTGAGCAGGTCTTCCAGGTCTCCACCGATCTCATCCAGTTGTTCATTGATACCTTCACGCTGAACCGACAGAGCCTGCTGCTGCATGCGCATTTTTTCCAGCTCGGTTCTCACTCGCTCAAGATCGCGTTCATGTTCGGCCCGGCTTTTTTCCAACTGGCGCATGGCATCATTCAACTGATGTGCTTTTTCACGCACACTCATCAGCTTTTGCTCTTCTTCTGCTTTGCGGTCGATCAACTCATCAAGTAGTAATTCACTGCCTTCCTTGGGTTCCTGCGCTTCTTCCAGAGTCATCAGCAAGTCTTCACGCTTTTCTCTCAAACGCTCCAACTGCTGCTCTATCCGCTCAGCCCCTTTTTCAGCCAGCTGCTTTTGACCCGATAATTCCTGTCGACGAAGTGCCAGTTGATGCAGCTTGTCACGCTCAAGGCGCACAGCCTGACGCTTCTGTTCGTAAACTTCTTTTGTCCGGTTACGATCCGCCTGCAGATGCTCACGCTCTTCGGAGAACTGCTCTACCTGCTCCAGCGCCAGCTGCCAGTTTTCACGGGCCTCTTCCAGCAGGTTTTGCTCTTCTTCTTCCCGAGCCTGAATCTGCGCCAGCTCTTCGTTCAGGTGACGCTGACGTTCGTTAAACTGTTCCTGCTTCAGCTGGCGGGTACGGATCTGGCCATCCCATTCACTTTTCTGCCGCTGAACTGACATGCGCTGATCCGCCAACTGACCTGCACGGTTTTCCAGATCCTGCTGTCGGCTCTTCAGCTGATTCAGTGTTTCGTCCAGCTCTACCAGACGTTCACGCCCGAGTTTCAGATCCTGTTCCAACTGTTCAATATCACGGGCACGATTGAGCACACCGGCAGCGTCAGTATTGCCTTTGTGGTAACGCAGCCAGCCATGGCCAAGCCAGACACCTTCCTCAGTAATCACTGAATACCCCAGTGGTAACCGGGCCAAGCGTCCCACGCCTACTTCCACGGATTCAACAATAATCACCTGTAGCAGACGCTCCGGCAGCCGCCCCTGACTTATCGACACCTGAGCGGCAAGGGTTTCACTTTCACTGACACTACCGGCCAGCTGGGGCTGTGGATAATCCGATGCGATAAAGGTGAAATCCGCTTTGTCACGCTCAGGCAGCCCCTTGGCAAGTTCCGGCAGTTGTAGCTGTTTGCAGGTTAAGCCCTGCAGCTGGGCTTCCAATACCGTTTCCACTGCCTGCGCCCAACGGGGGGCGACCTCAAGATGTTCGGCAAGCTTCGGGGCTTCAGATAAGCCATGACGGGCCAACCAACGCTGCTGGGCCGGATCATCCTCGGCTAAGGCAGCATCCTGCAGTGCCTGTAGGGATGATAGGCGACCTGAGTTAACCTGCAGCTGTTCCTGTAGGTTTTCACGCTCTTTCTGACGCTCGGCCAGCTGTTCACGGCAGGTCTGCAAGGATTCTTTCTGGGACTCTGCGTCCTCTTCCAGAGCTCCCAGCTGAAGCTCGAACTCCAGCGCAGTTTCCTGCATCAGCTCCAGTTCTTCGTCATTCTCTTCCGGTGCTTCCAGACCATTAAGCTGATCATGCACACGGGCATGACGCTGTTTCAGGTCGTTCAGGGAACGCTCATGCTGCTGAATATTAGACTGTGCCAACTCCGCATCACGACGGTACTGCTGGTCTTTCTGGTTGAAGCTGTCCCAGCGGTGCTGCCACTGCTGAACATTCTCTTCAGCTTCCTCTAGGGCCATCTCCAGAGCTTCACTGGCTTCCTGCTGCATCTCAAACTCAGGCTCCAGCTCTTCCAGCAACAGCACGACATCCTGCAAGCGCTCTTTATCCTGCTGCTGCTCCTGGTGGTTTTCCTGAATCTGTCGGTCAACATCCAGAAGATCCGCATGCAGCTGCTGCCCACGCTGTTTCTGGTGCGTCATCTGCTGTTCAAGACGGGAGATCTGGTTGCCTAATTCGTAGAAGCTGGCCTGAAACTGCTCCAGTTGCTCGTTGGCTTCCTGATGCTGCTGGCGGCTCTCTTCGATCTCGCTTTCCGCACGACGCAAGGCAAAGAGGTGTTTCTCGGAACGAATCTCAAGATCGCTGATCACAGCCGCATACTGACGGACCTGCACATCCAGATCTCGCCAACGAATCGCCCGTAGCTGACCTTTTAAGCGACGTTCCTGAGCCTTCAGTTCACGGTAACGGTGCGCCGCTTCCGCCTGACGCTGCAGACGTTGTAGCTGGCGTTCCAGCTCATCACGGATATCCTGCAGACGCTCCAAATTATCGTGGGTACGGCGCATCCGGTTTTCTGTTTCCCGGCGACGCTCTTTATACTTTGAGATACCGGCAGCTTCTTCGATGGTGTTACGCAGCTCCTCCGGTTTCGCCTCAATAAGACGGGAGATCATGCCTTGTTCGATAATGGCATAACTACGGGAACCGAGACCGGTACCAAGGAAAATTTCGGTAATGTCTTTACGGCGGCATTTGGTGCCGTTCAGGTAATAGCTGGACTGCCCTTCACGAGTCACCTGGCGCTTAAGGGCGATCTCGGCATATTGGCCGTACTGACCTTTCAGGGTGCCATCGCTGTTATCAAACACCAATTCGATAGAGGCCTGCCCTACAGGCTTACGGGCGGTGGAACCGTTGAAGATCACATCGGTCATCGACTCGCCACGCAGGTGTTTGGCGGAACTCTCCCCCATAACCCAGCGCACGGCATCAATAATATTGGATTTACCGCAGCCGTTAGGACCAACGACGCAGGTCATATTTTTGGTGAAAGGTACTGTGGTGGGGTCGACAAAGGATTTAAATCCTGCCAGTCGAATACATTTTAGCCGCATAACCTTCCGTTGCCCGAACCCTTATAACGTCTTCTTCTGAATACAAAACAGGGCTAAAAAGCCCTGCTTTGTATCATGCTGTTTTCTACTACCAGATAGCTCTCTCTTTAGCAGAGCTAATCAGCCACTTAGATTACTGAATCTGATCTGTGATGACCAGCTTCACAACCTCTTTATGATTGACAGGGTAAGGACCACTCACTCCTTGCCAATCACCAGGCTGAGGCTCAGGCGTACCAGCTTTAGCAATTCTGGCCGCAAGATTCACCTCTGTTGCACTGGAAAGACGTACCATAGGCGCCACGGCCATAGAGTCATCCAGAGTAATCGTCACCGGCAGATCTGCAACACTCAGTTTTGCCGCAGCCAAAGGCATTGGCGGCCCACCCTCAGGAGCACGGGCAAAGACAAACACAGTATCTGCAGGGTTAGCTGCGGCTTTTGCGGCATCACTCAGGTCGACCTGTATCTTAATTGATGGTCCTGCGCTTGCTGTATCAACGCTTTCCCCCTGAGCTTCCAGACGCCTTGCTGCTTCACTAACACCAGCACGAATCGCATTCGCGCTGTTCGGATCACCAATAAACTGTAATGCCTGCTGCCAGTAGCCGATCGCTTCACGGTAAGCACCCGATTCAAAAGCAGAAATACCACGAAGCCCTAATGCAGCAGCTTCATTCGGGTCAGCCTGCAGCGCTTCATCCAGCAGCGAATCAATCTCAGGCGTCATCACATTCTGATTGGCAAAATAAAGCGCCTGAGCATACTGGGCCAATGCAACAGCAGTACGACCATCGATGCGGATCACTTCTTTGATCGCATCTGCTGCGTCGGCAAAACGCCCCATATTCATATAGGTACGCGCAAGCAGAAACCAGCCATCCGCACTATCAGGGTTTTGCTTAAGGCTCTGTTCAAGGCGGCCAACCAGCTCTTCCACTGAAGGCATATCACCATTTTGCCGCTCTAAAGCTAGGGCAACACCACCACTATTACCTTTAACAAAGTACCAGCCTACAGAGCTCACCAAAATCAGGCCTATCAATACCAGACTCAGCAGAATACCGGGGCGGGTAGACCTTAGCACTGGGATCTCTTTATCACCCACATCATCCAGCAGGGTCTGTTCCAGCTCGGACTTCATCTGTTCAAACTGCTCCGGCAACAAATTGCCCTGAGCCAGTTCCTGATTCAACTCTTCCAAGCGCTGGCGGAACATCGCCACATTGTATTCACTTAATTCCGCTTCGGTCAGACTTTGTGCCTGATTGCGGTTTCTTACCAGCGGCAGCAGTACAAAGATGGCTGCCAAAGCAGACATTGCTGCTATACCGATCCAGAGAGGTGTCATATCTCTAAAACTCAACTATCGGTGAACGAAAGCCGGCATGCCGGCTGCTTGTTTAATACAGAGCACTAGTCTGACTTCTTATTTAGAAGTTTATTCAGACGCTCCCGGTCATCTTCATTGATTTGCTGTGCTGCTTGGGCCGCCGAGCGATTACCACGTAACAGGAAGAAAACTACTATCCCGGCCAGAAACAACAGAACAAACGGGCCATACCAGAGAAGGTAGGTCAGTGAGTTTACCGGCGGCTCGTACAGCACAAAGTTGCCGTAGCGGGCAACCATAAAATCAAGAATTTCATCATCGGTATAGCCTTCGTTCAACAAGCGGTAAACCTGCTGACGTAGATCCGCAGCGATACCGGCATCGGAGTCGATGATGTTCTGGTTCTGACATTTAGGGCAGCGCAAAACTGCCGCAAGATCCTGATACCGGGTGCGCAGCTCATCATTTTTAAATTCGAAGGCATCGATGGTTGCCTGAGCCGTCGGCGCGTAGGTAAACGCAGCGCCGATGGATACCGCAATCAACAGTACCAGCCAGAGAGTATTTATCTTGTGCTGGGCGTTCTGTTTACCTATCTCCATTTGTTAACCTCTGGCAGCAACTCATTCAACCAAACCTGCCGATCAATCACACCAACAAAACGGTAACGGACAATACCGTCTTTATCCACAATATAGGTTTCCGGTGCGCCATAGACGCCCAGATCCAGACCAACACGACCGTCTTCATCAAACAGGCTGAACTGATAAGGATCCATATACTCATCCAGCCAGCGAATCGCTTCAGGGCGGGTGTCTTTATAATTCAGACCAAAAATTTTCAGGCCACTTTCCTGAGCAATACGCACCAACTCAGGATGCTCCTGTCGGCAGGCGACACACCAGGTTGCCCAAACATTGACCAAAGATACCTGCCCTTTCAGGGCATTCTCTGTTATCGCTGCACTTTCATCTTTAACCGTACTCAGTGTAAAAGCCGGAAATGGCTTCCCGACCAAAGCTGATGGCAGCTCTCTTGGATCAAGCTTCAGCCCTTGCCAAAGGAACAGCCCCATAACAAAAAAAATAACTAATGGAATAAACAGCATCAGACGACGCTTCATACGGTAACTCCTTCTGCGGATGAATCACTGTTACCTGATACAGACTTATCAACAGACTCAGCATCTTGCTTGGCTTTTATTTCACGGGCTGCCATACGGCGGTAACGCTTATCCACTGCGGCCAGCAAGCCACCAAGCGTCATCACCACACCACCGATCCACAGCCAGCGCACATAGGGTTTATGCTGAACGCGCATGGCCCAAGCGCCACCTTCAAGCGGTTCGCCCATCGCAACATAGATATCCCGGAAGATTCCCCAATCAATGGCAGCCTCGGTCATTACCTGGTTGCGGGCAATATAGCGGCGCTTTTGCGGAAACATAACGGCTTCAAGTGTACTGTTTTTGTAGACACGGATTTCAGCCTGCTCGGCGGTCCAGTTAGGGCCATCAACATGCTTCACCTCCACCATTTCAAAGCGATAATCCCCTGCTTCAGCGCTACCACCGGGTACTAAACGAACGTCACGCTCCAGGGTGTAGTTAGATACCATGGCCATACCAACAACCGTAATTGCCGCCCCCATGTGCCCCAGCACCATCCCCCAATAGCTACGCCCTAAGCCTTTAAGACCGGTGTAGTTCCAGCCCTTATTTTTCAGCTTCTCATTCATATCACGCAACTGAGAGAAGGTAATCCAGAACGCCAGTGTCATGCCGATGAAAACATAGGTATTCCATTCACCGCCGGCGATAAAGGGTAAGGATGCACCCAAGACTAAGCTCAGTACACCTGACAACCAAATACGCTGCCGCAGGACTCGCCAGCTAATATCTTTCCAGCGGGATACTGGCCCAAGTCCCATAAAGATACCCAGCATACTCATCAGAGGCACAAACACGGCATTAAAGTACGGAGGGCCAACCGATATTTTACCTAACCCTAGAGCATCCAGTAGCAGCGGGTACAGCGTACCTAACAGTACGGTCACCATGACAATTACCAGCAGGATATTATTCATCAGCAGGAAAAATTCCCGAGACATCCAGCTGAAGCCAATCTTTGCTTTAACATCCGGTGCCCGCAAGGCGTAAAGCACAAAAGAACCGCCGATACAGATCGCCAACAGGGCAAGAATGTAATACCCCCGTTCCGGATCAGTGGCAAAAGCGTGTACCGATGTCAGTACACCGGAGCGTACCAGGAAGGTTCCCAGCAGGCTTAAAGAAAATGCGATAATCGCAAGCAGCACCGTCCAGTTCTTAAACACACCACGTTTTTCCGTCACCGCCAAGGAGTGCATCAGAGCAGTACCCACCAACCAAGGCATAAAGGATGCGTTTTCTACCGGATCCCAAAACCACCAGCCACCCCAGCCAAGCTCGTAATAAGCCCACCAGCTACCCAGGGCAATACCTAGCGTCAGAAACGCCCAGGCCACAGAGGTCCATGGACGGGACCAGCGAGCCCAAGCCGTATCCAGACGACCACCAATCAGGGCAGCAATAGCGAAAGCAAAAGCCACCGAAAAACCCACATACCCCATATAGAGCATTGGCGGATGAACAATCAGACCAAAATCCTGCAGCAGTGGATTCAGATCTCCACCATCGGAAGGAAACTGGGGCAGAAAACGATCAAAAGGATTCGAAGTCAGCAAGACGAAAGAGATAAAACCAACACTAATCATCCCTAGCACCGAGATAACCCGGGCCAGCATATCGTCCGGTAAGCTACGGCTAAACAGAGTTACGGCAAAACTCCATGCCGCTAATATCCAGACCCAGAGTAGCAAAGAGCCTTCGTGCCCACCCCAAACGGCACTGATTTTATAAGCGGTTGGCAGCGCACTGTTCGAGTTATTTGCTACATAGGCAACAGAAAAATCATCTGACACAAAAGCATAGGCAAGGAGAACCAGAGCCAGTGAGACAAAGAAAAACTGTCCCCAAACCATAGGAGAACCGTAACTCATCCAGCCTGTCATTCTCAGCTGAGCGCCGAGTAAAGGAACAACGGACTGAACCAGCGCCATAACAAGCGCAAGAATCAACGCATAGTGCCCTAGCTCAGGGAACATTAGTGCGGTCATAGTAACCTCGGTGATTAAATAGGGTATTCTTTGCAGCTGACCGAACCAATAATAAGTTCTGATCAGATCACAGGCAGAACAAGACCCAACCTCGTCAGGTCTTGCTCTTTATTATGTTATTGAGCCGAAGCAGCAGACTCGCCAGAGACGGTTTTACCGCTGGCTTTAAGCGCTGCCTCCACCTCCGGCGGCATGTAATTTTCGTCATGCTTTGCCAACACTTCAGAAGCTTCAAACTGGCCATCAGCATTCATGGAACCCATAGTGACAATGCCTTGTCCTTCACGAAATAGGTCTGGCAGGATGCCACTGTATTTGACAACAACCTCATGCTCAAAGTCAGTAACCATAAACTCAACATCCAAGCTATCAGGAGCCCGCTTAATACTGCCCTCAACAACCATACCACCAGCACGAATACGCTGACCAACAGGCGCTTCTCCATCAGCAATCTGTGTTGGCGTATAGAACAGGTTAATATTTTCAGACAGAGCGAAAAGCACCAGACCAACCGCCACGGCCACTGCGGCTACCATAGAACTTAACAGGACAAGCTTCTTCTTACGCTTTGGATTCATGATGTTTTTTGCTCCCGGCGCAGTTTGCGCATCTGCTCTTTGATCAGCTGACGTTTGTGCATGATGGGCAGCACAACATTAATAACCAGCAGTACGGCACTTAATCCGTAGGCCATCCAGACATAAAGTCCATGACCACCCATATTTAAAAACTCAGAAAAAGAATCGAAGTACATGACGTTCACTCACCAGTCTTTTGACGCACTAAACTATTTATCCGACAAATTATCCGACAAACTTTACTCAACTTTCTTTACTGAGCAGCCCTTGCACCCAGTGGGTACGCTTCTCACGTTCAAGAATCTCATTGCGGGTCCGCATCATCAGAATCACAGCAAAGAGACAATAAAAGCCAACCACCATGACCAACAAAGGCATCCACATCTCAGCAGGCATCGCAGGTTTCTCTGTCAGCTTAAACGTTGCAGGCTGATGTAACGTATTCCACCACTCCACGGAGTATTTGATAATCGGAATATTTACAATGCCAACCAGTGACAAAATCGCACTGGCTCTGGCTGCAGATTGTTTGCTATCAAAGGCTGACTGCAACGCAATTACACCAAAATAGAGAAAAAGCAGGATCAGCATTGAGGTCAGACGGGCATCCCATACCCACCAGGCCCCCCAGGTCGGCTTACCCCAGATGGCACCGGTAAACAGCGCAATAAAAGTCATAGTTGCACCAAAAGGTGCGCAGGATTTAGCAACCATATCAGCTACTTTCATCTTCCAGATCAACCCAACCCCCCCGGCAATAGCCATCAGAAAGAAGATAGACTGAGCCAAAATTGCCGCCGGAACATGGATATAGATAATCCGGAAACTATTGCCCTGCTGATAGTCAGCCGGGGCAAATGCCAGCCCCCAAACGGTTCCCACAGCAATCAAAAGAAGGGCTGCAGCGGCAAACCAGGGAATCCAGCGACCAGAAATCTCATAAAACCATTTTGGCGAGCCCATTCGGTGAAACCAGGCGACAAATGTTTTCCACATGATGCTAACTCAAACTCTCTTATTTTGATTAACCGTTCAGACTGATCCGCAATGCAGCCCCGGCTGCCAGAGGAGCCATCACCAGCGCTGTCATCAACATAGCGCCCATAATGGCCAAATGACCAGCCACCGCCATACCATTCACCGCAGAGACCACCGCCCCCGTCCCAAAAATCAGAACAGGAATATACAGCGGCAAAATCAGCAACGTCATGAGAACCCCTGTGCGCCGCAATCCCACTGTTAGGGCTGCGCCAATAGCCCCTACCAAACTCAGGGTAGGGGTTCCCAATAGTAAACTCAGGAAAAGGGTACTATAGCCCTCTTCCGGCAAAAACATCATCACCGCCAACATGGGCGCTAATAAGGTCAGCGGCAAACCTGTTACAAGCCAGTGCACCAATACTTTTGACAGTACCATCACCGATAATGGGTGCGGGCTGATAACCAGCTGTTCTAATGAGCCATCAGCCATATCCTGCTGAAACAAGCTATCGAGTGACAAAAGCGTTGCCAGAAGAGCAGACACCCAAAGCACACCTGCAGCAATCTGAGCCAAAAAACCCGGTTCCGGGCTAATGCCCAGCGGGAATAGAGTCACGGCTATGGAAAAAAACAGTAAAGGATTCACCACATCAGAACGGCGGCGAAATACTAATAAAAGATCTCGCTTCAGAGTTCCGGTAAATGCATGCCAGCTGCTGATCTGCATGCCTTCTTCACGCCGAATAATACGCTGTTTTTTCTGAGCAGGCCGAGGAGTCGCATCATTCACCATCAAGCTTGCTCCGTTTCAGATTGGTGACTCTGACCCAGTTGAATCACGTTAAGTTCCATTGGAAGAGAAAGATTGTGGTGGGTGGTAAGAATCACGCTGCCCCCCTGCTGCGCATGGTCAGCAATTAACTGCTCTATCTCTTTAACGCCGCCCTGATCGATCGCTGTAAAGGGTTCATCCAGAATCCATAGGGGAGCAGCATGCAGAAAGAGCCGTGCCAGAGCCACTCGGCGGTGCTGCCCGGCAGAGAGTGTATAACAAGGTACATCTTCAAAACCGGCCAGCTTGACCTGAGCAAGAGCATGATAGATCTGGTCTGTATCTGCCGGATGATAAAGCGACTGATACCAGCGCAGATTTTCTTCCGGAGTCAGGTTTAATTTAATACCGGGCTGGTGACCGATAAAGAGTAAATTCTCACGAAAATGGTCTGGGTCATCCTGAACAGGCTTCCCCTGAAAAAACAGCGCTCCATCAAAATCCGGCAATAAGCCCGCAAGAATACGCAGCAATGACGTTTTCCCCGAACCATTAGGCCCTGCAATCTGCAGCACTTCACCGCAATGCAGTTTAAAATCAAGCTTACTGAACAGTAAACGATCATCTCGTTCACATGCCAAATTTTGCCCGGATAGCAATTCCTGCACGAATCTAACCTTTTCTCTGGATCTGCCGATAATGAAACAGATGAAACGAAGAGTACCCAAAAGAAGGTACTCAGCCTAAACTTAGGCAATGAAAACATGGATGGATTTTGCTGTATCTGACCGCACCCTATACTCAGGCAAAATCGCAAAAGAGCGCACTTTACTACGATTCATTCTATTGCGCTACAGACCTACATCAAGGTCTGGTAAGCCACAGTGCCTTATTAACATGCTGAAAAACAGGTTGCTATGCTAGATCAAGTTTTACAGACACGGGTTGACCAGCAGATGGCGGCGCTTATGGGAGCAATCCGAGCGGCTGTCAGTGGCAATACCGGACTCAGTCAGGGCCAGACTGCTTTAGCCGTAGTGCAGGCTGCCGTCAATGCAGGGGTTCAGAATCAGTACTCCGGTAGCCCTTCATCACAGCTTCCTGCTGACGGGACAGGCAAGCAAGGCAACCCACCTTCAGCAGGTGCAGGAGCGCCTCCAACAGCGGCAACGGCAAACACAGCGGCAAATGGAGCAACCAGTGCAGGGGCAAACATCGCTCAAGCTGCGACCAACCTTACAGCTCAGGCTACGGCGGCTCAACTTGCATCAGCTGCCCAGTCTGTGGCTCTTGCAGCCCAGCAAACCGGTACTAATAGTACCAGCCAGTCAGCGCTGCAGGCACAAGCAATACTTCAGGCTCAAGCTGCTCTACAAGCGACTCCACAGGGTACCAATCAGGCGCAAGCTCAGGCTTTAGTAAACCAGATACAGACTCAAACATCCTCCGCTATGATTGCGGCTCTTGCCAATACTACACCAGGCACTGGGGCAACTCAGCCTGGAGCCGGGATACAAAACACCCCATCGGGCGGACAAAATGTAACATCAGCGCCCCCACAAAATCCGACAATGCCTCAAAATACGGCAGCGACTCAGAGCACCACCACACAAAGCAGGGTTCAGGGGTCTCATAACCAACCTATTGCCGCAACAGGAACAACACTTACAACGCAGTCGGGAACAACCGCCAATCAGCTTTCCGGCACTCAAACCGCTGTAAGTTCAGCCGCGTCTACTCAATCCTTAAATCAGCCATCCACCACAGCCTCAGCGGTTCGGGTTCTCATCCCACTAACAGGTCAGAGTATTGAGCTACCACAACTCAAACCTTTGCCTGCAGGTACTCAGATTACATTGCGCCAGGCCAACTCTACACATGTTGATATCTTAAAGGTGCAGTTACCGCAAAACCAGCAAACCAATCAGAGTCAAAGCACGCAAACTCATCAGGTAACACAAACAAATAGCGCTGTTGCGAACCAAGTGGCGCAAAAAGTTGCCTTACAACAAACGGTAATGTCTGCTCTTAGGGAGGCGTTACCCGCTCAGCAGCCTGTAAGCGATACAATCAGTCGTGTTCAATCTCTTGTATCACAGCTCAGCCCAACTGTGCGAGACAACCCGGCGTTACAGCAAGCCCTGCAGATAATTGACAAAGCAACACTCAAACTATCTTCAGAAAACGCCCCTACTGCCCAAGCGGTAAAACAGAGCATTCAGCGCAGCGGTGTCTTTCATGAAGCGGTAATGATGCAAGCATTGCAACAGTCGACAATGCCTGCAGGAACCCCGATTACGCCAGTAGGCGATGATCTGAAAGGAGCTTTTTTTCAGATTTTCCGGCAATTAACCCGCGGAGGCAGATCAGATGGAACCCAGGAAAAAAAATCGCCAAACAGTGCAAAAGCCGGTACAGAGGCAACGGCAGACAGCAGGCAGAACAGCCAGGCTCAGTTGTCACGCACACTTAATGAAGGTCTAGCCCGTATTAGAAGCAACCAACTACAAAGCAACCCCGCCATGCGTGGTACAGAAGCAACCGCCAGCAGCCCGATACAAACAGATATTCCTGTCACGTTCAACGGACAGCTATCCGAGGTTAAGGTTAAAATCGATCAGGAAATCTGGCCAGAAAACCAGTCACATGAAAATGGCGAAGAATATCAGCGGCGCTGGGTTATTAATCTCAGCTTTTCTCCGCCGGAGCTGGGAAACTTACATGCAAGGTTGCTATATCAGAATGAAAAACTGAAAACCCATCTTTGGGTTGAGCAGGATGAAAACCTGCCCGGTATCAGCAAACAGCTCCACGAGTTGAAAGATCGCTTAGCAGCCCTTGGAATAGAGATTGAGGAAGTTCGATGTCAGGCAGGCAGGCCAGAGAAAATTCCAGACCCTACAGTTTTGAGTCTTAAAGCATGAAACCTTCAGCGACCCAGGAAACGAGTCAGCCAAAACCCTCAAACAAAAAAGCAGTAGCTCTGCAATACGAGGGGTTCAGTACTCCCAGGGTGACAGCAAAAGGTGAGCACCTGTTAGCCGAACAAATAGTTCATCTTGCCCGTGAAAATAATATCCCTGTTTATGAGGACAGCGGACTGGTCCAAGCTCTTGCTCAGGTTGAGCTGGGGGAGGAGATCCCTGAGCTGCTCTATATGGCCATCGCCGAAATCATCGCGTTTATCTACCAGCTGGAAAGAAGCCAAAATGGTACTGAAAAAATTCGCAAAGATGTACTCTCTCGGCGGGACATGCTGAAAAACAAGTACAAAAACTAAAAGCACCCAAGAGGGTGCTTTTGACTCATCAAGGCATACAATAGCTGATGCTTAAGACTCTTCCGTCAGCTCAGAAATTGTCGTAACTGACGTCACTCTGGTGCCGCTTCTTTAGCTCAGCATGTACTAAAGCTATCAGGTCAGCCTCAACACGTGCTAAGCCACAATTTTCCACCAAATCATCTGAAGAAGCCCCCATCTCAACCAATCTAATAGCATAGTTGTAAGGTAAGCTTCCTGCGTCTTTCTGCTCCAGATCGACCTGTCGCTCCATCGTCTGATTGAGTTTTTTCTCAACCTCCAATAGGCGTTGCCCCACACCAATAGAGCCACTGCCCATAGCGTGAGTCTCATTGCGAAGCGACTGAACCAACATCTGTGTTTCGTGTTTACTGCGGTCGAGAAGGCGACGAAGTGTCATCACCTGCATAACACCATAAACAGCAACAAGAACAGCAATGATCACAGTTGCCCAAAGTATGAGGTTTGCTAATGAATCCTGCATAAAACTCCCAAAAGTCACAAGTTAAAGCGCTGCGACTTCCGCCCACTCTTCATCACTCATCAGTTTGTTCAGCTCAACCAAAATAAGTAACTGATTGTTCTTATTGCATACGCCCTGAATAAACTTAGCACTCTCTTCATTACCAACATTTGGCGTGGTTTCGATTTCTGACTGACGCAGATAAACAACCTCAGATACAGAGTCAACCATGATACCAACGACCTGCTGATCAACTTCGATGATCACGATACGCGTAGAGTCCGTTGTTTCGGCTGTCATCAAGCCAAAGCGCTGGCGGGTATCAATAACGGTCACAACATTACCGCGCAAATTGATAATACCCAATACATAGGAAGGAGCTCCCGGAACCGGTGCGATTTCAGTATAGCGCAGTACTTCCTGAACCTGCATCACATTGATGCCATAGGTTTCATCAGCCAACCGGAAAGTTACATACTGCAGAATCGGATCATCAGAACCTGCTGCGTTTTTAGCTTGAACAACATTTGCCATGCGAATGCTCCATCTAAATCGGTTAGTTTTGCTTTATCAAAACTAAACTCTGTTCATAACCGGAAAACCGGCCAGTTATTCTTCATCAGCCATCAGGGCCTGCAGATCGACAGGAACTTTATCACTATCAAGTAACCGGGCAAATGCCGCCACATCAATAAGAGCACACATGTGATCTACTACTGTGCCTGCAAGCCACGGCCTTCTGCCTAAAGATGTGCGCCACCTTACTTCATCAGGGTCCAGCGAGATCGCTTCAGCGACTGTGTGACAGGCTAGGCCCCACTCACTATCATGGATACGAATAGCGAATCCAAAATCAGGTTTGTGTTTGTCATTAATATGTTCAGGCATTACCCATTGAGCCGTGTCAACAAGACCTACATTCATATTATTAGTCCGAACAATACCCAAAAACCAGCCTGGTTGACCAAAAAGCGGGGTAGGTTCTTTCTCAAGCTTATGGATACCACCTAACTCTGCTAACGGCACCGCAAGCTTTAATCCTTTTACAACAAAAAGCAGGCACTCAAAACGTCCTTGAGCCCAATCAGGTCGGCCATTACTCCAGCCCTCATTTTCTTGGCTCTCCAAAGATACGGCAGACTGATCAAGCTCTTGAGCCTCTTCTGAGGCCTCTGTTACAACACTAGCAACAGGTTCGCTGACCTCAACCTCAACCTCAACCACAGCCTCTTTGGTTTCAACTTCAGCTACCTGAACATCAACCTGAGGTGCTGCCGTGGAGAGATCACTATTTTCTTCAGTTAATGCAATCTCAACCTTGGGTTCTGCCACTTTAAGTTCTGGCATAACAACCGGAGGTGTATCCTGAAAAACCGTCTCAACAGGCTTTGGCTCTTGAGACTCAGTAACCTTGTGTCGCTGACGAATCTCTGCAGCAACTTCCCTGGCATACTCCCTTGCTGAAGGCGGAGCAAAAATGCGCGCCGGAGCTTCCTCAGGAGCATTTGTCTGCGAAGAGCTGGCGTCAACGTCTTCAGTAATACTTTCAGCTCTGTAATCTGTCGCAATCTTAGGAGAGGCTGCAGAAACTACATCCTCAGCCTGAGATTTAACCGCAGGTTCAGCTATAACTTCAGGCTCATCATACTCAGATACATCCTGAAGCAATGCCTCAAGATAGCCTTCAATAGCTTCCTGCGGAGATAAATCCTGAGAGTCGTGAGCCATTCTACTGTGCCCCCGGTTTTTGTCTGTGGTCAGTTTGCTTCTCTAAGAGGTGTTTTAGCAACACATTGTAAGCATGCACACCTCTACTCTGGGCATCCAGCATTGAAGGCGGCATTCCAGCCATACTTGCATCACGGAACTTAGTATCAACCGGAATCATAGAGTTCCAGATATTATCCGGGTATGTATTGCGCAGCATACGAAGACTCTGGACAGAAGCCTGTGTCCGTCGGTCATATAGTGTCGGTACCACCGTGTAAGGCAACTCATTTTTACGCGCACGCGTGACCATACTCAGAGTGCGCATCATACGCTCAAGGCCTTTAATAGCCAGAAACTCGGTTTGTACAGGAATAATAAGGTGCTGAGCTGAAGCAAGGGCGTTAATCATTAATAAGCCAAGCACAGGGGGGCTGTCGATCAATACATAGTCAAAACGGTTCCAGAGTAATGCAAGTGCTCTGGATATTACCAGTCCCATGCCTCCTTGTGAGCTGACCTGGCGCTCTAAGGTAGCCAGTGCAGTAGAAGCAGGGATAAGCTTCAGACGATCATGGCCGGTATCCATTAACAGGCTTTCCGGCAAATCAGACGGAATATCTTTACCCTGCTGAAACAGGTCATATGCACTTCTCTGAAGACCATCGGGATCATACTTGAAATAACTGGTCAGAGAACCATGCGGATCCAAATCAAGCAGCAGCACCTGATGCCCCTGGTCTGCCAAAAGACCACCAAGGGTTACAGTTGATGTCGTTTTACCGACGCCACCTTTCTGATTGGCAACTGCCCAAACATGCATGAAAGTATCCCTTATATGCCAGTTATTATTGCTTTAGTTGTCTTAGTCTTATCGCGATACATCAGTCGATAAGCGATACCCTAGATCATTCAGATTAAGCACTTCATCAGATAAACCAGCCTTTGCTACAGCCATAGGCATCCCATATATCACAGAACTATCTTCATCCTGAGACCATATGGTTGCTCCATGCTCTTTCAGCATACGACAGCCATCACGCCCATCAGCACCCATCCCTGTCATGATGACACCAAGGATATTCCCTTTCACAGCATTTGCAGCAGAGCCAAAGGTGACGTCAACACAAGGTTTATAGTTTAAGCGCTCATCACCCGCTAAAATACGAACACTGCTACCGCGTTTATCAACTACCATCTGTTTACCACCTGGTGCCAATAACGCTAATCCAGGTTTTAGCACATCACCATCCTGGGCTTCTTTTACCCGAATTTTACACAGGCTATTCAGACGCTCTGCAAATGCCCCTGTAAACGCAGCCGGCATATGCTGAACCAGAAGCAGAGGTGCTGGAAAATTTTCAGGCAACTGCGTTAAAACTGTTTGCAAAGCCATTGGTCCACCGGTTGAAGTTCCAATGGCAACCAAATCAAAATGCCTTGGTTGCGGCTTACTGTTTTTTACAGATGAAACTCGTTTTGGTGCTTCACTCTGTGCCGATGTAAGAGAAGCCCTGGACGCAGGTTTAACAGAACCAAGCGAACTCCGTCGCTCAGGTCTCGCAATATGCTTTGCAGAAGAAGCCAAAGCGCCGCGCTTACTACGTGACACCTCAATTACTTTTTCACAAAGTGCTTTAGCTAACTCATCAGGTCTACGGGAGATGTCTTCAAAGTTTTTCGGCAAATAATCTACGGCACCGGCTTCAAGTGCACCCAATGTTATCCTGGCACCTTCATGCGTCAAAGAGGAAAACATAAGCACAGGTACAGGAGCTTTTTGCATGATTTCACGTACAGCTGAGATGCCATCCAGTACCGGCATCTCATAATCCATCGTGATAACATCAGGCTTAAGCTCAATTGCCTTTTCAACAGCCTCACGGCCATTGCTTGCGGTTCCAATCGGTTTAATGCGCGCATCGGTACTTAACAGTTCACAAACTCGACGTCGAAAAAAACCAGAATCATCAACCACTAAAACCGTTATTGGCATATCAGGTCCTTAAACCCCTTATCGTGCACTTTTGGCATAATGCTTTAGCACTCCTGGGATATCCAGAATCAAAGCAATACGACCATCACCAGTAATTGTAGCACCTGCCATACCCGGAGTTCCGTGCAGCATCTCGCCCAGCGGTTTAATAACAACCTCTTCCTGGCCAATTAACTGATCAACAACAAACCCTACTTTCTGAGTACCAACAGACACAACAACAACATGCGCATTTTTAAGTTCACGACTTACATCAGAACCCTGGACTAACCATTCCTTCAGATAGAACAGAGGTAACGTTTTTTCACGAATAACCAAAACTTCCTGGCCATCAACAATGTTGGCACGCGAGATATCAAGCTGAAAAATCTCGTTCACATTAACAAGGGGCAGTGCAAAGGTCTGCTGCCCGAGCATAACCATAAGGGTCGGCATAATTGCCAACGTCAAAGGCACCTTAATAATAATCTTGGAGCCCTTGCCCTCCTCAGACCAGACGTTGATAGTACCGTTCAATTGTGAAATTTTGGTTTTCACAACATCCATACCAACCCCGCGGCCGGATACATCTGATATCTCTTCTTTAGTGGATAGGCCTGCTGCAAAAATCAGGTTAAATGCTTCCTGATCCGTTAAGCGGTCTGCAGCGTCCTGTTCCAACTGGCCTTTTTCTACAGCTTTGTTACGAAGAACCTGAGGGTTCATACCGGCGCCATCATCACTGATAGTGAGCAGAATATGGTCCCCTTCCTGTTCTGCAGATAGGACAACCTCACCAACTCGTGGCTTGCCTTTCTGTTCACGATCATCAGGGTTCTCAATACCATGATCAACCGCATTACGCACCAAGTGAATCAGGGGATCTGCAAGTGCTTCAACAAGGTTTTTATCAAGGTCTGTATCTTCACCTATCAGCCGAAGATTAATCTCTTTCTTCAATTTACGTGACAGATCACGTACAACCCTCGGAAAGCGGCCAAACACCTTCTTGATCGGTTGCATACGTGTCTTCATTACCGAGGTCTGAAGGTCAGCTGTCACAACATCAAGATTGGAAACCGCTTTGGCAACTTCTGAGTCAGAGCTTTGACCACCAAGACGAACCAGGCGGTTTCGTACCAATACGAGCTCCCCGACCATGTTCATAATATCGTCAAGTCGGCTCGTATCGACACGAACTGTCGTCTCTGCAACAGGCGCAGTTTCTTTCTTAGGTGCGACTTTTTTCTCTACAGCAGGTGCAGGCGGTTTTGCAGGCGCTGCAGGTTTTTGCGTTGCCGCTACTTGCTTAGGGACCTGGTCGGCACTTTTCTCAGGCTCTTTAGCGCTATTATTGCTTAAATCCGGCTGAGTAGGAGAGCTACTCTTGCCATGTAGCTGATCAAGCAAGGCTTCAAATTCATCATCGGTAATAAGGTCATCACCACCTGCAGCGACAGGCGCTTCAGGCTTAGATTCTTCAACTACCGGAGTAGGCGGCTTCCCTGACCCGTGTAACTGGTCTAAAAGCGCCTCAAACTCATCTTCTGTGATATCGTCACCGCCAGATGCAGCATCAGCCAAAGGCGCTTTAGGCTCTGGAGGTGTGCTATCGGCTACTGATGAAGAGGCAGTCGGAGCTCCGCCATCATGCAGAGCATCAAGAAGAGATTCAAATTCAGCATCAGTGATGTCGCCTTCAGCATCCTGAACCGCTGATATTGGCGGTTCCACAGGCTGAACTGGCTCAGGCTCAGAAACAGCCGCTTCAACTTCAGAAACGGCGTCTTCAGTTTCCGCCTCAGGCTTAGCAAAGAACTCCAACTGTAAAATCAGTTCAGGATCAGCGTTCTCTGGCATCTGACCTGCACGGACTTCATCGAACATTTCATTAACGGTATCCAGTGCACTAAGCACAGTATCCATCAATTCAGGTGTCACCGTCCGCTGATGCTTTCTTAAAGTATCAAAAACGTTTTCCGCGACATGGCAACAATCAACCAAGGGTGTGAGCTGGAGGAAACCCGCACCACCTTTGACGGTATGAAACCCCCGAAAAATGGCATTCAGGAGATCAGGGTCGTCAGGAGACTGCTCCAGATCGACTAACTGCTCAGATAGCAACTCTAGGATTTCGCCAGCTTCAATTAAGAAATCCTGCAAAATATCCTGATCGACTTCAAAGCTCATCCATACTTCTCCTTAAAAGCCGAGACTCGACAGCAGGTCATCAACTTCATCCTGCCCGGAAACAACATCTTTCCGTTGTTCTGCATTAATAATCGGCCCTTCAGGAGCATGTGCTTCCTCAGTAATCCGATCACTCGTGTCACGCTGAATACCGGTAATCTGATCAACCTGGCCTGCCATGCAAACCAAATTCACAAGATTTTCTTCTATTTCCTGCACAAGGGTGATGACTTTAATCAGTACCTGACCTGTCAGATCTTGATACCCCTGAGCTAAAAGAATCTCGTTAAAGTTAGAAGATAAAGTACCTGCCTGGTCTTCCGCTTCCTTCAGAAAATCATCAATCTTACGGTACAGACCTCGAAATTCATCAGGTTTCATCTCTCGCCGGACAAGACGCGCCCAGTCCTTACGTAGCGAAGAAGCCTGTTCGCTTAATCGCTCCGCAACCGGGGCGCTTTCATCAACCTTGTCCATTGTTTGATTCGCGGCGTCCTGAGTCATTCTAATGACGTAATTCAGGCGATCCGTCGCATTTGCCATCTGCGACATTTTTTCAGAAGCAGGATTTCCAGCACCAACATCAATGTGGAAATTAGTAATAGCGTCATGTAAAGCACGAGTCAGACGACCCACTTCCAGGTACAAATTTCTGTTTCGTTCGTCATTAATCCGCTGAATCAGGTTCACGGCGTCACTAAGCTGACCGCTTTCCACTTTCTCCAGAAGCTCAGAAGTACTTTCTTTCAGTATCTGTTCGAACTCACTAACTTGTTCTTCACCTGGGCTTTTCAGAGCCATAACCTGAAACCTTCTTCGTAATAAATGTCTTTTTCTGGCCGCGTAAAAACAATAATTTACTGCTGCTCGATGCGCTCAAAAATTTTCTCAATCTTTTCCTTGAGAACAGCTGCTGTAAACGGTTTAACAATATAACCATTAACACCAGCCTGAGCGGCAGCAACAATCTGCTCGCGTTTTGCTTCCGCTGTAACCATGAGAATAGGCAGATCTTTCAGTTTAGGATCAGCACGACAGGTCTTGAGCAGGTCAAAACCTGTCATACCTGGCATATTCCAATCCGTCACCAAAAAATCAAAGTTGCCCGTTTCCAACAAAGGAATAGCGGTCAGACCATCATCTGCTTCATGCGTATTAGTAAAACCTAAGTCACGAAGCAGGTTTTTGACAATCCGTCTCATAGTGGAAAAATCATCCACAATGAGAATTTTCATATTCTTATCCAAGGCAACCTCCACTCACCCAATTTGCCACTACTAGAATACTACAATTATTCATTTATCAAATATATATAATGTGATTACTTCCACTCAGATAATCTTGATCTGAGCCGTAATGCAGCCTGACTGTGTATCTGGCTGACTCTTGACTCACTTACATTCAGGACCACCCCAATTTCTTTAAGGTTGAGCCCCTCTGTGTAATACAGCGCCAAAACCATTTGTTCCCGCTCCGGCAACCCTGCGATCGCTTCTGCAAGGGCCTCCTGAAACGCACCACCTTCTACGGCAGCTTCAGGTATCGGGGAACTCTCATCCGGTAACTCAAAACTATTGTCTTCGTTACCGGTAATTTCATCAAAGCTGAACAGCTTAGTCCCTGCAGTGTCCTGTATATAGTGATTATACTCTTCAACAGTAACCCCCATCTCTGCAGCGATCTCATGATCTCTGGCATCTCTGCCCGTTCTTATCTCAACTTGTTTAACTGCATCTGTAACACGGCGACTATTCCGGTGCACTGAACGCGGAGCCCAGTCATACCGGCGAACCTCATCCAGCATCGCACCACGAATCCGTATCGACGCATAGGTTTCAAAGCTGGCACCCTTCGAATCATCAAATTTCTGCGATGCCTCGATCAAACCAATCATCCCAGCCTGAATAAGATCATCAAGCATTACAGTCTGTGGCAGTCGCCCCAGAAGATGCTGAGCAACTTTTTTGACCAAGGGTGCATACTTATCCACTAAGTCGCTTGCTACCACTTTACCTGCGTAGTACGTACCCGAACTCATCACCAAAGCCATAGATAGTGACCTCCTGCCTCTATCGATCTGGGGCTTCGTTAGTCTCAGCCCTCTCCAGCAGCTCAAGAGCCTTACTCAGCAAGGCACCTGAATCACCAACACGAAGGTCATCAGGTATTTTCTGTCCACTCGACAGGTAAGCGAGAGGCAAACGGTTATCGGCAATAAGGCTAATCACTTCCCCGCCACTGCTTGCTTCATCCAGTTTTGTAACCACACAGCCATTCAGCCCATGATTTCTATAGGTATCATATGTAGCCTGCAATACCTGCTGCTGACTGGTTGCACTAAAAACCAAGTATTTACGAATACGCACAGATGCAGTTTCCAATAGTGAAAACTGCTCCTGCATATTAGGGTCTTTAACACTCAGGCCTGCAGTATCAATCAGCACCAGCGCCTTACTTTTAAGGGACTTAAGCGTAGCATCAAGCGTGTTTTTCTCATCAACAACTCTTACAGGAACACCTAAAATACGACCAAATGTACGTAACTGTTCATACGCTGCAACCCGGTAACAGTCTGTAGTAACAAGCGCTAAACTATCAGGTCCATACTTTAAAACATATCGTGCGGCAAGTTTACCAATTGTTGTTGTCTTACCAACACCAGTAGGGCCCATCAAAGCAACAATTCCACCCTGGTCGACAACATCAGACCCTGTCGTAAGAATTCCAGCCCGAATCTGCTCAACAGCTTCATCCCAAGCAGAAGAAAACTCAGCGTCGTCGGAAAGATCTGCAGCCTCGACAATTCGAGCAGAGAAATGCTCCGAAAGCCCCATGCGTCTGAGGCGTTTATACATCATTGCCTCAACCGGCTTGCGCTCTGCTATTGAGTCTTTCATCTGTTCACGGAGAAGTTCACGCAGCCCCTGAATCTCTGACTGCATCGCTCTCATTGCTGCATCTTCCGGGCTTTGACGCCGGGTTTTGGGTTCAAGCGTATCAACCAGAGCCTCAGCCTGATCAAACTGGCGCTCTTTTGCTTTAGCCTGGAAAGCATTCTCAAGACGATCCGGACTTTGCCCACCACTGGCATTCTCAATAACATCTTTTGCCTTAGCTAACGCACCAGCCAAGGAATCCGTCAGCGCATCACTGTTTTCAGGATCAATACGCTCACTTGGTTCACGCAGAATACTGGCGTCATAGTCGACAGCCGTTACAATTTCAACACCACCAGCTACTTTGTTATTCGACAGAATAGCGGCGTCAGCACCAAACTCATCACGCACCAACTTCATGGCTTGACGCATATCAGGAGCAAAGAAACGTTTAACCTTCATAAATCCCCGTATCCTTCGTTATTCTCGTAGCCATGGAGCATACCCCAACCACATAAAAGACAAGTTTATTGCTGCCCTACAGTAGCGACAATCGTGATCTGTTTATTATCAGGGATTTCCTGATATGAAAGAACATGAACAGATTGAGCACTGTATCGAACAAACCTGGCAAGAACTTGCCGTATCGGCGCAGCCACCACTAATACCGCTGGATTACCCATCATCTCTTGTTGCTGTGATACCTCAGCCAGCGATTGCTGCAACCGTTCAGCCATTGCAGGCTCTAAAATCAGATTATCATCAACATTTGACTGCGCTGCTTGCTGCACTGACTGAAGCAAGATTTGTTCCAACTGTGGCTCAAGAGTAATAACAGGAAGATCAGTACTAGGCCCGCAAATAGATTGAACAATAGATCGGGACAAGGCCACGCGCACAGCAGAAGTCATCTGCCCAATATCCCGGGTTGACTGAGCCGTCTCAATCAATGATTGCGCAATTGTTCTAAAGTCCCGGATAGAAACACTTTCCTGTAACAAGCTCTGAATAATTTTCAGCAACTGATTCAAACTAACACAGTCCGGTACAAGCTGTTCCGCAAGCTTCGGAGAGTGGCTGGAAAGCGCATCCATCAGATGCTGAATATCATCATGGCCAATTAATTCATGGGCATAATTCTGCATAATCTGATTCAACTGGGTTGCAATAACAGTACTGGAATCAACAACCGTATAACCTAAAGCCTGAGCCTCATCTCGCTCCTGAGCCTCAACCCAAACCGCATCCAAACCAAATGCAGGATCTTTACCTTCAATCCCTGAGATCTCCCCAAAAACCTGACCGGGGTTAATAGCCATCTCACGATCCGGGTAAACTTCAGCCTCGGCTACGACAACACCTTTCAGCAGAATACGGTAAATTGTCGGAGAAAGCTCCAAATTATCCCGAATATGAACAGATGGCACCAAAAACCCCAGCTCCTGAGATAACTTTTTACGAATACCCTTGATGCGCCCTAAAAGCTGCCCCCCTTGATTCTTATCAACCAAAGGAATTAGACGATAACCCACTTCAAGACCTAAAAGGTCGATCATAGGAACATCACTCCAACCCAGCTCTTTCTGATTAACAGCCGCTTCATCCGGCAAAGGCATATCTGGAGCCTTTTTCTTAGAAGCAAGCTCTTGGGCAACCTTTTTCTCAGTGTAGTACTTGATCGCATACGCCCCCAAGCCAGCTGCAGCTGCCAGCCCCAGGAATGCAACGTGTGGCATACCAGGAATAACACCCATCAAAGTCAGAATAACAGCAGTAACCGTCAGGGCCTGAGGTGTGGCAAACATCTGACCACCAACCTGCTGCCCGATACTCTGATCGCTATTAACACGCGTCACCATAATAGCGGCCGCCACAGAGAGCAGCAGTGACGGAATTTGAGCAACCAGGCCATCACCAATGGTTAGAAGCACATATTTTTCAAGGGCGTCAGAAAACTCGAGATCATGCTGCATCATGCCGATGCCTAAACCACCAAGCACGTTAATAACCAGAATTAAAATACCTGCAACAGCATCACCGCGGACGAATTTACTGGCACCATCCATTGCACCATAAAAGTCAGCTTCATTGGCAACATCTGCCCGCCGCTGTTTTGCCTCTTCCTGATTAATCAGACCTGCATTCAAATCCGCATCAATCGCCATCTGCTTACCCGGCATCGCGTCCAGAGTGAAACGGGCGCTCACTTCCGAAATACGTCCAGCACCCTTAGTGATTACCACAAAGTTGATAATCATCAGGATAAGGAATACCACAAGACCAACAACATAATTGCCGCCAATCAGAACAGCCCCGAAGGCTTCAATCACTTTACCAGCAGCGTCACCGCCTTCATGACCATTAAGCAGTACAATACGTGTGGATGCTACATTCAATGCCAATCTTAAAAGAGTGGCGACTAAAAGAATGGTGGGGAAAACAGCGAAATCTAATGGCCGCAAGGAATAAACAGCTACCAAAAGAATAATAATTGATAGGGCAATATTAAAGGTAAACAACATGTCCAGCAGAAGCACCGGAACAGGCAGTGTCATCATCCCAAGCAACACAAGGATAAGTACGGGAATCCCTAGTCCCGTCAACGGCAAGCTTTTCAACTTGTCTATTATTTGAGTACGTTCCATTATTGCCCTTGTCTGCTGGCATTCTACAATTAAAATTTTTGGCTATGCTACCAACAATACTATAACAGTCAAAGCATTAAGCAACTGCTTAAATTTCTTTACTTTTTGTACTCAGAAGGTATCTCTGGAGATGGTGCCTTTCCGGGATGCCCTGCTTTACCACTCTTAGACTGTTTTAATTGGTAAACATAGGCCAGTACCTGAGCAACAGCCATATAAAGCCCTTCAGGTATAACATCGCCAATTTCTGTACTGTAATAAATCGCCCGCGAAAGGGGGGGGATTTGTAACACAGGTATCTCATTTGCCTCTGCTATCTCACGGATCTTCATTGCTAGCTCATCGCCACCTTTAGCCAGCAACTCCGGCGCCCCTATTTCACCTGCATCATCATATTTTAAAGCAACAGCGTAGTGAGTCGGGTTAGTGATAATGACATCAGCCTGCGGAACATCTGACATCATTCTTCGATTTGCCATCTCCCGTTGTAACTGGCGTATTCGCCCCTTCACCTCAGGTTTACCTTCTGTATTCTTCATCTCATCTTTTACTTCCTGTAACGTCATTCTCATCTTCTCGTTGTACTGATGAAGCTGGAAAGGAACGTCAATAAGAACGATCAGAATTAACGAAGAACTAACCCAGATAGCAACCCATGCCAAAATTTCAACCATTCTACCGAAGGCGTATTCAGGCGCCATCCAGGCCAGATAAGGTAATTCCATTCGATAAGCCAAAAAGACAAGAACAGCCGAAACACCGACAACCGAAACTTTGCCTATCGACTTAAAAAGCTCAACTAGAGAATTAAGTGAAAAGAGTCGTTTAATACCCTCAATAGGGTTTAGGCGACTAAATTTAGGGGCCAAGGCCTTCGTACTAAAGTTCCAGCCGCCTAAAGAAATAGGCGCAATAAGAGCTGCCAATACCAGTACAGACATTGTAGGCAACATGCCCATAAGGCTTTCTTTTGCAGAATGCGTCAAATGACGAAACATCCCCTGAGTATCGAACAGGTCGACCCTGGCAATAGAAAAATTATAGCGAAAGACGTCTTTCAAGGCCTCAGCAATAATAGGCCCCAATGTCAGTAAGGCTGCAGCCGCAACAAGCGTCAGCAACATCGTATTCAGGTCTTTTGAGCGCGGAACATCACCTTTCTCCCGAGCCTCCTGAATTCGTTTGGGGGTGGGGTCTTCAGTTTTTTCCTGTCCGTCTTCGTTCTCTTTTGCCATTAGGCCCTCGACTCTATCCAGTCGTTAAGAAACGATAATCCAAATTCAAAGACATTTTCAAAATGAGGAGTCAATGTTGTCAAGCCTATCCAGGCGATCAGTAGGCTAAACGTCATCATAAACGGAAAACCTAATGAGAAAATATTCAACTGAGGTGCAGCCCTGGTCACAATACCCAATCCAGCCTGAACCATGAGCAATGCCGTAACACCAGGTATAACAATCAGAAAAGCAGAAGCAAACATCCATCCACCTAGGTTTACTAATGCCCAAAAAAACTCTCGGTCAATGCCGGAAAAGCCGATAGGTATCATACGAAAGCTATCCGCTATAATCTGAATCAGCGCTAAATGCCCATTCATTGTAACAAAAAGTAAATTCGCTCCAATGACAAGAAATTGAGCAACGACAGTCGTATTTACCCCGTTAGCCGGATCAGCCATAGAGGCGAAACCAAGGCCCGCCTGCATTGCATACATCTGCCCGGCCAGTGCAAAAACCTGGTAAACAATCTGGACGACAAACCCAAAAGCAACACCAATCAAAACCTGCTGCGCGATCACCAAAAACGCCTCAAGTGAAATCAGATCAATCTGAGGTACATCCGGCACCATAGGTAAGATAGCCAGGGTTACGACCAGTGAAAGAAGCAAGCGAATATTAGAAGGTAAGGTCTGAGAGCCGATCAGAGGCACAGCCATGAAAAAACCGGCCACACGAAAAAAAGGCCAAAGAAAACCAGCCACCCACTGCACGATCATTGCATCCGTGATCTGAGCTGGCATGAATCAACCTATAAGAAAGGGAATATTGGCGTAAAGGCGCGTAGCAAATTCAACCAAAGAACGCACCATCCAAGGACCAGCGATAACAATCGCAAGCAAAGTAGCAAACAAACGAGGCAAGAAGCTTAATGTCTGTTCGTTAATCTGGGTTGCCGCCTGAAACACACTGATAACAAGACCAACGAGCAGACTGGGAACAACCATAACAGCTACGATGATCATAATCAGAAACATCGCCTCACGCAGAATATCAACAACAACGGAAGGTGTCATAGCTATCCGGCTCCAAAACTTGAGGCCAAAGTCCCCATAACCAGAGCCCAGCCATCAATAAGAACAAAAAGCATAATTTTAAACGGCAAAGAGATAATAATTGGCGACAACATCATCATACCCATGGCCATCAAAATACTCGCAATAACTAGATCGATAACCAGAAAGGGAATAAAGACAATAAAACCGATCTGAAATGCTGTTTTCAATTCACTGGTCATAAAGGCCGGTACAAGCACACTAAAAGGGATATCGTCGGTAGATTTAATAACATCATAACCGGCTATTCTGGCAAAAAGATCCACATGATCTTCCCTCGTTTGAGCTAGCATAAACTCAGTTACCGGTTGTCGGGCCAGCTGAACTGCCTCCAGAGCCGTTACCTGTTCAGCTAAATATGGCTGCAAAGCATTAACATTAACTTCTTCCCAAACCGGGGTCATGATAAAAAAAGTCAGAAACAATGCCAGACCAACTAAAATCTGATTTGATGGTGACTGCTGTAAGCCTACCGCTTGGCGCAAAATAGCAAAAACAATAATGATCCGGGTAAATGAGGTCATCATGATCAAAGCTGCCGGAATAAAGGTCAGCGCCGTCATGATGGCCAGAATCTGGATCGTTACCGTATAACTTTGAGAGCCATCTTCCCCGGTAACCAGGGTCAGCGCAGGGATTCCGGGCTCGGCATAAGCACCAGCACTAAATGACAAACCCAATGTCAGAAGCAATAAAATCCTTAACATCAACCCTTTTCCCTACCCGTTTTAAAGCCTTGCAAGATATTTGCAAAACTTGCGTTTTCACCGGCATCTGCAGATAGCTTAATGACGGCATCAGGAAATACATGAAGGCACTCTACGCGCTCTGAAGAAATACCGAGCACCATTTGAGTACCTGCAACATCAACCAACACAAGTCTTTCCTTACCTCCCAAGGGCAAAGTAGATAACACCTGCATATGTTTAGAGCCTACACGACCTGCTCCGGGAGCAAAACGCTTAACCAGCCAAGCCAGCACAAAAATAAGAATGAGGACAATAGCCAGCGACAAGGCAACATCTTCAATGCCTGAGGCCGGACTTCCCGTACCGTAACCCACTGTTTTTTCTGCACCGCTAACAGTAGATTCCGCACTACTCAGTGCTTTCCCGGTATCAGATACAGTTTGAGCCCGCAATTGCGAGCTCAAACCGAAACCCAGAATACCCACCAGCAAAAAGGCATACACCTTCCACTCAGCGATGAATTTATTCTTAAGATTTTGCAAGATAAAAACCATTAACGAAGCTTACGAATACGCTCTGATGGGCTCACAACGTCAGTCAGTCGGATACCAAACTTTTCGTTTACCATTACAACTTCACCATGAGCAATAAGAGTGCCATTGACCTTCACATCGAGAGGCTCACCAGCCAAGCGATCCAACTCAATAACAGAACCCTGGTTCAATTGCAGAAGGTTACGAATCGCAATTTCAGTGCTCCCAACTTCCATCGCAATCGTGACGGGAATATCCATGATGACATCCAGGTTCGGATTGTCATCATCCATAGTGGCAACACTGTCATCTTCAAGATATTCCAGAGGTGCAGACTCAATATCATCTTCAGTGATATCATTTTCAGATTCCTGCTCCGAAAGGGCATCCGCCCATTCGTCTTCCTCTGCATTCTCTGAAGCACCTTGCTCATCCATTGCTGAAGCCCAATCATCTGTGGATTCAGGATCAGCCTGCTCATCCATTGCCGCAGCCCAATCGTCACCCATCTCTTCGGGGTTCAGTTCATTATTTTCGTCACTCATAACTCACCGCCAGTCCTGTTGTTATCGCTGCAGCTTAACCTGCTCTACAATTTTTAATGCTAAATTCTCACCGGATCGCCCCAGTTTACACTTAAAGGTCGGGACATTATTTGCAAGAAGGGTTACATTTTCCGGCATTTCAACAGGAATAATATCTCCTGCCTCCAGCCCCATAATCTCGCCCAGGTTGATCTGACGCTCCACTACCTTAACATTCAAGGGAATATTCGCTTCCATCACATCCTGGCGCAACGCACGAACCCAACGTTCATCGACATCATCGACATCACTTTGCACACCTGAGTCCAGCTCTTCCCGAACGGGTTCGATCATGGAGTAGGGGATAGTGATATGCATATCACCACCACCGCCATCCAGCTCGACATGGAAAGTACTGACGACAACCACCTCACTAGGACTCACAATATTTGCCATAGAGGGGTTAACTTCAAAGCCAATATATTCAAAATTAAGCGGTAAAACGGTACTCCAGGCTTCCTTCAGATCAACGAAGACCTGCTCCAGTACTTTTTGTACAATACGAATTTCTGTTGGTGTAAATTCACGGCCTTCGATCTTGGCATGGCGGCCATCGCCACCAAAAAAGTTATCAACCAGTTTAAAGACCAGTTTCGCATCCAAAACAAAAAGAGCCGAGCCCCTTAAGGGTCGCATCTTCACAAGATTTAGACTGGTAGGCACAAATAAAGTATGTACGTACTCACCAAACTTCATAATCTGCACGCCACCAGCTGTCACGTGAGAGCTGCGGCGAAGAAGATTAAATAAACTGATTCGGGTATAACGGGCAAAACGCTCGTTAATCATCTCAAGCGTAGGCATCCGCCCACGTACAATACGATCCTGACTGGTAATATCATAAGACTGGACATCGCTGCCATCAGCATCATCATCTGCGCCGGCTGGTAGCTCGTCATCCTCTACACCATGCAGAAGGACGTCAATTTCGTCTTGAGAAAGTAAGTCCTGCATAAAAAAGTCCGTCCTTACTGCATAACCAGGTTCGTAAATAGAACCTGATCAATTGTTTCACCATTACCATATTTTGCCAGAACATCCTGAACAGCCTGTGTTGCTGCCTGGCGCATCTCTTCCTTACCTTCAGGAGTTTGGATGCTTTCAAAGTCCTGCTTGGCAAATAGCTGGTTCAGATTATTACGAATAACAGGTGCATGCTGCGAGACCTGAGCAACAGCATCTTCAGTCTGTGCTTTCACTGCAACATAAACCTGCATAAAACGCTGCTTTCTACCGGCATTAAAGTTAATTACAAACGCAGGTTCCATTTCATAATATACAGAGTTACTAGGGGTGATTTGAGGCCCGGACGGAGCACTTACCTGCTCAACCGTATCACCCAAACCAGGCACCTTGCCTAAAAAGAACAGCGTTCCGCCAACGGCTGCAGCGATAGAAAGCAAGACAACAGTAACAATAATGATGATTGTTTTTTTATTGCTTTTCTTCTGTTCGTTTAAGTCTTCCATTCCAAGCCTCTTGCTTTCAATTGATTAATGCCCATATAAAATTAATGAACTAATTACGATTCAGGATAATGCAAGGCCTAAGCAAAGTAGTCAACCAGTCCTAAAGCTGATTGCTGTTTACTACTAAGCAAAGCATCCTCCCGGGTCTCGTCATCACCATCAACAGAACCACTATTTCCGCCGGATGCGGCGTCAGAAGAAGCAAAAGAGTCATCCGGGCGCTCGGATAGTGATTGATCGGAAACATCCACCTGCCCCAGATTTATACCCGCACCCTCCATCATCTCACGCAACCGGCTCACCTGAGCTTCAAGTGCTTCCCTTACACCAGAATTAGGGCTATGGAACTGAATTGTTGTTGTATCTCCCGACACACGAACACGAACCTCAAGACTGCCGAGATCTGGTGGATCTAAGCGAATTTCTGCGGTCTGGATTCCCTTTGAACGCATCATCATAATGCGCTCATTCAGAGCCTCAGTAGCTCCGGGTTGCCCTGGCAATCCTCTTAAAACAGGTAACTGCGGCAGATTCTGAGCCGCCCCTGAAACTCCGGCTCGTTGAGCCAAACCCTGTAAACTCTCTGCTCCGGATACAGCTCCTGCACCGGCTGCAGCCAGGGATAAGGCTTGACCAGCACTACTTCCCATCCCATCTTTTAGAACTATACCTGCAAATCCTGAAACCTTTCCGGAGTTCTCACTTCCTTTCTGGGTCAACAGTTGTTCAAAAAGTTTATCTTTGTCAAAACCAGACTCAGCATCTTTTCCTGCTCCTTGCTCCTGAAGCAGCTGACTAACAAGGCGTCCGGCCTCCTGAACAGCAGTACCCTCTGCTTTCAGAACGTCAGCAAACCTTGGAGCAGACGTTTGATTTGTACGCGAATCAAATGTAGCTGCAAGACGAGCAATAATATCAGCACCACCCATCTCTTTAAGATAAGCACTGAATTCAGTATTACTTTGTAAAAGCTGCTGAAGCTGCGCAATCAATTCTTCCGGATCGTTTAAAAGCTGCTCAAACTCCGACGATGACAGGATTTCATTCTCCTCTAGAAAACCCCTGATGTCGTCTAAAGATACTCCTTCAGCATCCAGCGTTTTTTCCAGTTTGGACAGCAATGTCGCAGCATCCACATCGCCTTTTTGGATATCCTGTATTAACTCATCAAAGCTTGCTTCTTCTGAAAGGTTACCGGATAACTCTGAAATAGCAGCATCAACAGAGTCACCCGCCGCTTCTGAATCCACCTCACCTTCAGACAACAGCTTAAGTGTTAAGTCATCTGCAGTATCTTGCTCTGCTGCTTCAGCTTCAACTTCTGCGTCGTCTTTCTGCCTCGAAGCAATGGCCGCATCTTTATCAGCCACGGCATCCTCATCAGCTACACCATTCTCATCAGCAGCGGTGCTTCTATCAGAGGAATCTTTTGCTTCTGAATCATCATCAGCCGAAGAATGCTTATCATCAGCTAATGTATTTCTCTCAGAGGAATCTTTCTCATCCGATGAAGTTCCACTACCTGAAGTTTTATTTTCATTTACATCAGATGCCTGCTCGGACGCCACCTTGGACTGCGACGTTTTATCAGTGGCAGACCAAGCATCCTTTTCAGGAATCTCTTTGCCGTTTTGCGGAACAGACTTGCCATTGTCTTCTGCTTTACTGCTAGCAACATCCTGTTTAGAAATCTTTTCATTCCCTGAGGCCTGAGGCACGACAGCAGACGCACTCTTTAAGGCAACATCAAACATAGCCTGGTTAGTACTATTTTGATTCCGCTTAACACCAGCGGAGCCTGAGGCGGGTAGTAGGTCAAGAACTGACCGTGATTGACTGACACCCATGTTGTAACCTCTCTATTTAATTCTAAAGAAGATACAGCAAAGACCATGCCATAGTTATTTATCAGAATATTTTCTTCTAAGATATGCCAGAGCTGCAAACTCGTCCAAAGCCTTTTGCTCTAACTTATCAGCTTCTGCAGCTTCCTGCGCTTCAGCCCTTTCAACCAGGCTCTCAAACGCTCTCAGCTTACCCCGAGCTTTAAACCAATACTGCTGAACCTGATCGACCTGCTGTTCCAACTCGGCGATATGGTCAACTTGCTGGTTAGCTGCATTACTGAGCTTGTCCATGAAACCAAAGTAGGTCCGCAAAGTCGCCCCATTAATCCCCGTGCGGCCTGTTTCAATAATTTTCTCATGGTATTCCAACTCATACTCAAGCAATTGCTTTTGCTTAAGCTCCTCATTAGAAACCTTCGTATTCAGATAACCAAGAGCATTAACAGCATCCCGTTCCTTTTTTTCGGCCATTGTCATAATGTTTTTTAGGCGTTCTGAGCGTTTCATTAACCTGCCTCTTAAGCCTGTTCAGCAGCAGTACCAGAAGGCGCCATATTCAGCGCTTGGTACATCTGCTGATAACTTGAAACAATATCGACATTGTCTTTCAACCCCTGCTGCAGGAATTGCTTAATACCAGGCATCAACGCGATAGCCTGATCAATGGCCGGATCCGCCCCGGAACTATAAGCCCCTACGCTAATCAGATCTTTATTTTGCTGATAAAGTGCGTAAAGCTGCTTCACCGAGTAAGCCAATTTTAACTGATCATCCGAAACAACCTGTGGCATGACACGACTGATGGAAGCCTCTACATCAATGGCAGGGTAATGTCCTTCTTCAGCCAACCTCCGGGACAGTACAATATGACCGTCTAAAATGGCTCGCGTGGCATCAGCGATTGGATCCTGCTGATCATCACCTTCAGTTAAAACTGTATAAAAAGCTGTAATAGAGCCACCCGTACCTTCATTTCCGTTACCGGCACGCTCAACCAACTGAGGAATTTTAGCAAACACTGAGGGCGGATAACCTTTGGTAGCTGGCGGCTCACCAACAGCCAGAGCGATTTCACGTTGAGCCTGTGCAAAACGGGTCAGTGAATCCATAAGTAAAAGAACCTTCTTACCCTGATCGCGAAAATACTCAGCAACACTTGTCGTCAGCATGGCGGCTCGCAAACGCATTAAAGGAGCATCATCGGCAGGCGACGCCACTACTACAGAACGAGCCATTCCCTCCTGCCCCAGAATCTCTTCAATGAATTCCTTTACCTCTCGCCCACGCTCGCCGACCAAACCTACAACAATAATGTCTGCCTCAGTAAACCGGGTCATCATCCCCAGCAGCATACTCTTACCAACACCACTGCCTGCAAACAGACCGATTCGCTGTCCTTGACCAACTGTAAAAAGCGCATTAATCGCTTTTATACCGACATCAAGTGTCTCCTTAATAGGTTTTCGGGCAAGTGGGTTGATAATTTTCCCATGCAGGCTTGTCGTATCTTTAGCAACAATCGGCCCCCGGCCATCCAATGGCTCACCAATACCATTCAGAACTCGCCCCAACAGTCCGGGACCAACAGGGATGTTCAACGCTTTTTCATTCGGGGTTACACGCCCACCAGGCTTGAGTCCTTCAGCCATCCCAACCGGCATCAAAAATGTTCGATCAGAGGAAAAGCCCACAACTTCAGCTTCAACAAAACCACCATTAGCTGTTTCAACATTACAGTAGCTGCCGACCGGCATATCACAACCAACAGCTTCAAGAGTCAACCCAACCATACGCACCAAGCGACCTTCGGTCCGAATACGAGGCTGAAGTTTTTTCTCTGGTTTATACTGGCTAAGCCTTTTTGCCAAATTATCCATTGATTATTCTCGCTGGCTGCTGAAGGTTACTCTGTCGGGGACGACCCAGACTCTGACGACTCATCATGCTCTTCAGCTGAAAGATCAGACTGAGCAACAGAGGACGCTGAAGCATAACGTTCAGCAACAACCTGAGTCAGAAGGTCCTCTAAGCGAGTCTCTACACTGCTATCAATCAGAGAGCTAAGAGTCTCAACCCGGCACCCGCCTCTGGAAACGCTTTCATCAGAAAAAACCTGCCAGGGGTCGATCTGGCGGCTGGCCTGTTCATGAGAAATTTCATAATCATCGGGATTAACAAAAACACGAATACGGTCGCTGTTTCTCGGCAATGCTGATAAAGAGTCCTGTATAATCTGCGTAATAACAGACGAATCAATGCTCAGCTCTTTATGCGTCATAATTGTCACGAGATGCGTAACAAGGTCATACAGTACAGACTCTAACTCTTCGTGTTGTACTGCTATAGGTTCATGCAGAAGTGCCAGAATACTATTTAACCGCGAGAGAACATCATTGACCTCCCGTTCGCCTTGTTGCAGACCATCCGCATAGCCTTTATCGGAGCCTTCCTCATAGCCTTCAGCCTTACCCTTAAGAAAACCATCTTCCCGACCTCGCTCAAAGCCATCATGACGCCCTTGCTCCATACCTTCAGCATAAGCTGCGTCATAAGCTTCTTTTCGGATCGCCTCGACTTCCTCAAGCGTTGGCAGCTGAATTTCTTCCTCAACCTCTTCATCAGCTACTTCTGCATCTACGATTTCATCAGAGATTTTTCCCCGCCCCAAACTACGAAGGGAGACACCAGTAAGATCTGGCATCTCCCAACGTTCAAAGGCTTCAATCTCTTCACTCGACCATAAGTGTCGTTTATCCAGAGACATATTTCCCACTCATATAAAAGTAATAATGAGGTATCAGATCCCTCACAAAGTAAGGTCTACACCATCTGGTCAGCACCGCCGCCCAACGTAATCTCACCGTCTTCGGCCAGACGCCTAGCAATCGCAAGAATTTCTTTCTGGGATTGCTCAACCTCACTCACACGAACAGGGCCTTTGGCCTCAAGGTCATCACGTAGCAACTCACTGGCTCGTTTAGACATATTCTTAAAGATTTTTTCCTGCACTCTTGTATCAGCACCCTTAAGCGCCAACACCAGGCTATCCGGGTTAACTTCGCGAAGAAGCACCTGAATATCACGATCATCAATGTCCACCAGGTTATCGAAGACAAACATCAGATCTTCAATTTCCTCACCCAGCTGCTCATCAACTTCCTTGATTGCCTCCATGAGCTCACCTTCAAGGGCACTTTCAAGGTTGTTCATGATATTAGCCGCGACCTTAACACCACCCATACTCGTAGTCTGAGTACCTGTGCTGCCAGAGAACTGCTTCTCAAGAATATCATTCAGCTCCTGCAGAGCCTGAGGTTGAACGGACTCCAATGAAGCCACACGCAAAATCACATCCAATCGAACCTTGGAGTCGAAAAAGGACAGCACTTCAGCAGATTGATCAGAATCAAGATATGATAGAACAATAGCCTGAATCTGAGGGTGCTCATACCGAATAATATCGGCAATCGCTCTTGGTTCCATCCACTTCAGAGTATCTAGCCCTGTTGTATTACCGCCCAGCAAAATACGATCAATAAGGCCATTAGCCTTATCTTCACCAAGCGCTTCAGTCAACATGCGACGGATATAACTATCTGCACCAACACCAAGCCCAGTCACATTACCGGCAGAATCCAGAAATTCGGATAAAACCTCTTCAACTTGGTCCTTTGACACATGTTGCATCTGCGACATCGCCATACCAACCTTCTGAACCTCTTTAGGGCCCATATGGCGCAAAATCTGAGCTGCATCAGACTCACCGAGAGTCATCAAAAGGATCGCCGCTCGCTGAACAGAACTCAAGCTCTGATAATCTTCATCACTCATCTGAAATTACCCATTGTCTAACCACCTGAGCCACACGCCCCGGGTCTTCTGCAATCATTGCACGAATAGCGTTCAGCTGACGCTCATAAGCTTCATTCGGCCCTGCAAGCAACGGATCATCCGCAGCAGACAGCGTAACCTGATCATCCCCTAAGTCTTCCAGAGGTGTCAGCATTTCATCTTCAGCATCAGCGCCATCATTGGCATCACGAGCAGTAGCGAGATTCCGAAGGATAGGACGCAAAACACCAAAGATCAGAATAAGAACAAAGAGACCCGCCAGTACTTGTTTGGCGATTTCCCAGAACCAAGGTTCCTGATAGAAAGGGAGCTTCTCAATCATATCCCCACCGCCGTCAGCAAACGGTGAGTTAACGACATTAACACTATCGCCACGTAATGCATTAAAACCGACAGCATCCCGAACCAGCACCTCGAGCCGCTTCAGTTCATTCTCATCCCAGGCACGACGGACAACTTCACCACTATCAGGCTCACGGATAATAATATCATCCACTACAACAGCTACTGTCAGTCTGTCTACACGCCCTAAATTATTACGGGAGTAACTTACCGTACGGTCCAGTTCAAAATTCCGTGTAGCCTGCTTACGACTGTTAAGAGGTGAGCCACCTATAGGATTGCCATTCTGATCAAAAGCTTGCTCAGGCACATCTGTAGGGGTCGGAGGTTGGTTAGAAAGAGCCCCAGGAATCCCCCCCTGATTCATATCACCAACCCGCTGTTCGTTCAGAACCTGCTCACTACGCAAGGCAGGCAAATCCGGGTTATAAATCTCTTCTGTCTGCTCAGTCTCGGTAAAGTCGACCTCGGCAGAGACTGCAGCCTGATAGCGCCCAGCACCGAGCACAGGTTCCAAGATACTGCGAACACGCTCAGTCAACACACGCTCAAGCTTACGGGAGTACTCAAACTGCCGTTGAATCTGTTTGTCGGACTCTTTCGTCTCCGTCTGAGACAGCAAACGACCACGCTGATCAACAATAGTAACGTCTTTGGGGTCCAGTTCCGCAATACTGGTAGCCACAAGATTAACAATCGCATTAGCCTGACTCGAGTCGAGTGCAGCACCACTATGCAGATTCAGAAATACAGAAGCAGATGGTTTGCGATAATCTCGCACAAAAACAGATTGCTTAGGCATTGCCAAATGAACACGTGCGCCGCGAATAGGCTGTAGACTGGAAATCGTTCGTGCCAACTCGCCTTCTATACTACGACGATAACGGGCAGACTCCATAAACTGGCTGGTGCCCAACCCCTGCTCCTGGTCAAGTAACTCGTAACCGACTGTATTGCTACCGGCCACATCAGAAGCTGCAATTTTCATACGAGCTTCATAAATGCGATCAGAAAGCACGAGCAAGGCACCCGACTTAGGATCAACTTTATAATTGATACCGTTTCGCTCAAGAATATCGACAACAGCAGGTGAATCATACTCACCAATACTGCTCAGCAAGGGACGATAGTCCTCTTCCTGCGACCAGAGAACAATAGCAAAGCCTATGGCTATACTTGCAGCAAAACCCGCAAGCAACCCTAACTGACGAAGCATATCAAGGCTGTTAAACCCATCCATAACCCCATTGATTCCGCCTCGGCCTTTTGACTTATCTGTCGTTACCTGAGGCTCTGTCATCTGGTCTTGCGCTGCACCCGGAGTCTCAGTAACTCCAGTATTTGCATCAGCAGAAGAGTTATCCATTCATCAAGTTCCTAGTCCAATTTCGCCCTAAATGAGGACTCAAATATTCAAATTTTGAATTATAATGGCATGCGCATGATTTCTTGATAAGCGGATACCAGCTTGTTACGCACTTGGCTCATAGCCTCGAATGCTACTGTCGACTTCTGAGAGGCAATCATTACCTGAGTAATATCTACTTCAGGATCACCCATTTCGTATGACTCCCGCAAAGCGCTGGCCGTCTTTTGCGTCTCATTTACCTTATCAATAGCAGCCTTCAGCATTTCTGAAAAATCAGGAGCCCCTGCGGCGTTTACAGACTTGCCATCCTCTAAGGGCTTAACGGCAGGCGCAACACGGCTTGCCTGATGTATTTCAGATTGCATAGACCGAATCTGATCCAGCACACCTGATATATCAGCTCTATCCACCATGGTTCACCTCACACTGTTAACTAAGATCATATTCAATTCTATAACTTAACACCGGCCTATTACCAGCGTAATGAATTATGCAATTTCGATCTCTCTTTCAACATCTATGCCACTATCCCGCATCTTGGCCAATTTATAGCGCAATGTACGGGGGCTAATACCCAGCTGTTCAGCAGCTTTATTCTTACGACCTCTGCATTCACGCAGCACAGCAATGATCATTTCAAACTCTTTCATTTGCAGATCATCACCCAAACGGCCAGAAATGACAGATGGAGTAAGTGCTTCGACAGAAGCCTGAGAAGCATCTTTCTCAGGCACCAGCGAATCAAGGCAAACATTATCCGCAAGGGCCGCCGGCTCTATGCAAAGATCTGCCGCATAGACAGTATCACCTACCTGAAGAATAAGTGCGCGTTGTACGACATTTTCCAGCTCACGCACATTACCCGGCCAAGAGTATCCCTCCAGCGCTAACCTAGCATCATCAGAGAGGGCAACGACTGAACGATTCATTTTACCTGCATGCTTGGCGAACAGCTTTTCTGCCAGTGGAACAATATCAGCCACCCGTTCCCGCAACGGTACAATATTTACTGGAAATACATTCAAGCGGTAATAAAGATCTTCTCTGAATCGCCCTTCTGAAATAAAATCATGCATATTCCGGTTAGTCGTCGCAATGACGCGAACATCCAGTTTTATAACCTTTCGTCCGCCAACCCGCTCTACCTCCTGCTCCTGAAGCACCCTCAGCAATTTAGACTGAAGATCAATCGCCATTTCAGATATCTCATCGAGAAGCAGTGTACCGCCATTCGCCTGCTCAAACTTACCTGGAGCACTGGTATGAGCCCCTGTAAAAGCCCCCTTTTCGTGACCGAAAAGTGTTGCTTCCAGCATTGTTTCAGGGATTGCGGCACAGTTTATGGCAACAAATGGCTTATCACGACGTTGAGAATGACGATGTATATACTGCGCAATCACCTCTTTACCTGACCCGCTTTCCCCTGCAATCAGGACTGTAGAGTCTGTAACCGCAACTCTTTTTGCCAGCCCAAACGCCTGACGGCTTTTCTCACTTACCATGATGGGCTCGTCGGGCGACGCTGAAACCACCTTCGAACAGTACTTACCGACCAGCTCAACCAGCTTCTCCGGTTCGAATGGCTTCACTAAGTAATCAACCGCCCCCTGTCTCATCGCATCAACTGCATCAGAAATAGAGCCATAGGCCGTAATCATTAAAAAACTTAGCCCCGGGTACTTATTAACCACATGATCCAGCAGCTGATGACCATCAATGCCAGGCATATTGACATCCGAAACAATCATATCGAAGGTGTCTTTAGACAGCCTTACAATGGCAGATTCACCGCAATCAGCATCAACGACCTCATAGCCTGCCAACTCTAACGTATCGACCAAAGCCTCCCGCAGAGCCGCATCATCTTCAACAACTAATAGCTTTCCATTATGCATAATAACTATCCGCTAACGCCCTAAGACCGGCAAAGATATAACAAAGCAACATCCACTCCCGAGCTGGGAATCGACACTTAACTGCCCTTTATGAGCATTAACAACAGACTGGACAATCGATAAACCAAGACCTGTTCCCTGACTCTTAGTTGTAAAAAAGGGCTCAAGGATTTTATCCAGCTGCTCCTGCGGGATACCCGGACCATCATCCTTAACATCAACCGACAAAGTGTCCACTGCCACCAAAGATAAAGAGACATTAATCTTCCCGGCTCCCGCCTGTACAGCATTATTCACAAGATTCAGAATAGCGCCCAAAAGAGAATCAAGATGCCCTAAAAGATCTGCACTTACATCAGAAGCCACCTGAACGTCGACGCCAGTGGCCATTTTTATACTCTCAGTTTCAGATCTGACAGAGCTCACCAGTGATTCAACAGAGAAAGGCTCCGCAACCGTGCTGCCACCACGAGCAAACTGCAACATATCACCAATTTGCTGCTCAAGATTCTGCAAGCGATCAACCAGCTTCGCCGAAAACTTCTCCCTTTTATCTTCCGGCAAAGAACCTGACTGTAAATGCCCCGCATAGAGCATTGCTGCAGAAAGAGGTGTACGAATCTGATGGGCCAGCGAAGCAACCATGCGCCCCATTTCTGTTAGCCGCTCACCTCGACTCACCTGCTCCTGTAGCCGACGGGTTTCAGTCATATCATTAATGACAATCATCTGCCCCGGCTCTTTCTCTAAGGAACGAGTGGAAATCGAGACCAGACGCCCATCTTTAAGAGAAATTTCATAGCCATCGTCTTGGCGCGGCGAAAAACAGCGTTCAATAACATCAACCCAGCTATCACCAACAAGCTCTCCTGACAATAAGTCTCTGGCGCTGGGGTTTGCACTCGCAACTCTCCCACTTCCATCAATCACGACAACGCCTACCGGTAACAAAAACAGCAGGTGCTCTAATTTCTCAGCCACCTGCTGTTTCTTCGTCAACTCTTCTGAACGCTGCCTCTTTACTTCTTCCAGCTCTGAGGTAAGCGATACAATCTTTGTCTGAAGCTGATCATAGGAAGTTGTTAACTGCTCGGACAGAGCAGAAAATTCCAGAAAAGCAGCCTGTAACTCTTGGGCAGATGCACTCATGCGATACCTTAAGTGTTCTTAATGGCAGAAAAGCCTTGCCTACCATCGATATACTATCAGCTTAAAAAAAGATCTTCTTTTTTTCTTGTTGTGATTTATAAAAGCAGATGTAACAGCCTGTTACACCAAAAGGTTGTCCGTAACCAGAGATTTTACCATGCCCTACCTGGCCGCACGTAACAAAAGACCACTTATTCAACCAAGTCAGATTTAAGGCATCTAAAGTATAGGTATAAGCTCCGGCAATAGGAGCTAATATATTTAAATAACACTACTTAACCTTTTCACAGCACTATTGCTAGAATCCACAGCTAGTCAATTTTTTCACATTAGTTTAGAGTTCTCTTGCTAATGAGAGCAGAAATCAGTTGATATAATTACTTTGCACTCCAGACATTAAGGACATACAAAATGTTTACCGGTCAAACAATCCTCATCACCGGCGGCACAGGCTCTTTCGGTAACACCTTTGTTCCCATGACCCTGGAGAAATACAATCCAAAAAAAATCATCATTTTCTCTCGGGATGAGATGAAGCAATGGGAGATGGCCAAAGGCTATCAGAATGATCCCCGGGTGCGTTTTTTCATTGGAGATGTACGCGACAGAGACCGTCTTTACCGGGCTTTAGATCGTGTTGATTATGTTGTACATGCTGCTGCTACCAAGATCGTGCCAACGGCCGAATACAACCCGTTTGAATGCATAAAGACCAACATTGATGGCGCCATGAACCTGATTGATGCCTGTATCGACAAAAAGGTTAAAGGTGTTGTTGCTCTTTCTACCGATAAAGCGAGTAGCCCAATCAACCTGTATGGAGCTACCAAACTGGCGTCAGATAAACTATTTGTTGCCGGCAACCATTATGCCGGAGGTAAAGGAACTCATTTTTCCGTAGTACGCTACGGTAATGTTATGGGTTCCCGGGGCTCAGTTATCCCATTCTTTATGTCCATCAAGGACAAAGGGGTTTTACCAATCACAGATGACCGCATGACCCGCTTTATGATCTCTCTGGAAGAAGGTGTAGAGTTGGTCTGGCATGCCTTTGAAGATATGGTGGGTGGTGAAATCTACGTCAAAAAAATTCCTTCAATGAAAGTAACTGACCTTGCCCGGGTTGTCTCACCTGAAGCCAAACAGGAAGTCGTTGGCATTCGCCCTGGGGAAAAACTTCACGAGCAGATGATCGGTCCTGAAGATGCCTACTTCACTTACGAATACCCGGAACACTACAAAATCCTCCCGCAGATAAACAACTGGGATAAGGACTCAAACCGTATCAAAGACGGTAAAAAGGTCCCGGAGGGCTTTGTTTACGCAAGCGATAACAATTCAGAATGGATGACTGATGCTGAGCTGCAAAGCTGGATTGAGGCAAATAGAGAGAAAATCGGGAAAATCTGATGATTCCATACGGCAAGCAGGATATTAATCAAGCCGATATTGACTCGGTTCTTGAAGTATTGAATTCCGATTTTCTAACCCAAGGCCCGAAGGTTCCATTATTTGAGCAAACACTGGCGAAGAAGGTCGGTGCAAAATACGCACTCGCAACAAACAGCGCTACCAGTGCGCTGCACATCGCCTGCTTAGCTCTCGGTCTAGGAGAAGGTGACTGGCTTTGGACAACACCTGTCACTTTTGTTGCCTCGGCCAATTGCGGTCTTTACTGCGGCGCTCAGGTAGACTTTGTTGATATCGACCCTGACACCTATAATCTCAGCCCTAAAGCACTGGAAGCCAAACTGATCACAGCCAAGCAGGAAGGGACGTTACCCAAAGTGCTGGTTGCCGTTCATCTCTGCGGGCAGCCATGCGATATGCAGGCAATTCATACTCTGTCACAGCGTTATGGCTTCAAGGTTATTGAAGATGCCTCACACGCCGTCGGAGGCCGATATCAGAGCGACTATATCGGCAGTGGCCGCTACAGTGACATTACAGTCTTCAGTTTTCACCCAGTAAAAATCATCACCACCGCCGAAGGCGGTATGGCACTGACCAATGATGACCGTCTGGCCGAAAAAATGAATCTTTTCCGCAGCCATGGCGTCACCAGAGATCAGAGCCTGATGACCCATGAACCGGATGGTCCTTGGTATTACCAGCAGGTTGAACTGGGCTTTAACTACCGTATGACCGAACTACAGGCTGCACTGGGTATCAGTCAGTCTCAGCGACTGGACGACTTTGTTACCCGCCGTCATCAACTTGCCAGTCGTTATAACCAATTACTGCAAAACCTGCCTATCACCTTGCCCTGGCAGCACCCTGATAGCTATTCTGGTTTGCATCTTTATGTGATCCGCCTACAACTGGATAAAATAGACAAAACACATCGGCAAATATTTGAAGGCCTGAGAGAGAAGGGTATTGGCGTAAACCTGCACTATATTCCCGTCCATACTCAGCCTTACTACCAAAAAATGGGATTCTGCCCGGGAGACTTCCCCGAAGCGGAAAAATACTATAGCGAAGCCATCAGCCTGCCGATGTATCAGGGATTAACAGATCAACAGCAATCTGATGTTGTGTCGGCTTTAAAGACCCTGCTGGAGGGATAAAACGAATGCGCCTTGCTATAATTCCCGCCCGAGGTGGCAGTAAACGAATCCCCCGGAAGAATATCAAAGTCTTCGGAAATAAACCGATGATAGCTTGGTCCATAGAAGCTGCATTAAAAAGCGACTGTTTTGATCGGGTCATTGTCTCAACTGATGATCAGGAAATTGCAGATACTGCACAGAAATACGGTGCAGAAGTGCCCTTTATGCGGCCGGCAGAGCTGGCAGATGATTATGCAGGCACAATCCCTGTAATCCGTCACGCCATCGAGCAACTCCAGACAAAAGAACAAACTAAGATCAGTTACGCCTGCTGTATTTATGCAACCGCACCTTTTGTATCCACGCATGACATCCGCTCTGGCTGGGAATCCATTGCAAAAAGTGCTGCTGACTACGCCTTTACTGTCACCAGCTACCCGTTCCCTATCCAGCGAGCAATAAAGCTCACGGAACAGGGTAGAGTTCACATGTTTAACCCTGAACATTTTATGACTCGATCCCAGGATCTTGAAGAAGCCTGGCATGACGCTGGGCAATTTTACTGGGGCACAGCCAGTGCCTGGCTTCAGGAAAAACCTCTGTTCGCAGAAGGCTCCATCCCCATAAAACTTCCGCGTCACAGAGTTCAGGATATTGATACACCAGAAGACTGGCAGCGTGCCGAATGGCTATTCAAAGCAATGCAAGCCGAACAAAACCTCTAATGAACGTCCTATTCAGAGCCGATGCCTCTATTGAGATGGGGACAGGCCATATTATGCGCTGCCTGACCCTTGCCAACGCCCTGAAAGAGCGAGGTGTACAATGCCATTTTATCTGCCGCGAGCATAAGGGGCACCTAATCCCTTTGCTTATTGAACACGGCCACAGCGTACACTCTTTAACTACCCGCTTTCCCCAGATGAAAGATGAGCACACATCCGATGACTCTCAGCTGGCCCATGCCTCCTGGCTGGGCTGCAGCCAGACAAGCGATGCTCATTTGTGCCAAAGCATTGCGCAGGAAATACAACCAGACTGGTTGGTTGTCGATCACTACGCCCTTGATATTCAGTGGCAAAGGCTACTGCGTCCCCATTGCTCAAAGCTTATGGTAATCGATGACTTGGCAGATAGGCAGCATGACTGCGACTTACTGCTAGACCAAACCTTTGGCCGGGATACAGACGACTACCGTCCTCTTGTTCCTCAGGACTGCCAACTGCTTTGTGGGGCTGAGTACGCCTTGTTAAGACCTGAATTTTCCCAATGGCGCAGCTACAGCCTAAAACGCCGTAAGCATGGCCCACTAGAACACCTACTTATTAATCTAGGTGGTGTTGATAAAGACAATATCACAGGCCAAATACTAACCGCCCTAACCACTGGGACTTTACCTAAAAGCTGTCAAATTACCGTTGTAATGGGGACTACTGCTCCCTGGATAAAAGAAGTAAAGCAACAAGCCACTGAAATTCCCTGGCCTACTCAGGTCAAAGTCGGTGTCAGCAATATGGCTGAACTGATGGCCAACAGTGACCTTGCCATAGGGGCAGCAGGGGCCACCTCATGGGAAAGGTGCTGCCTGGGCTTGCCAACCATCATGCTTGTATTAGCAGACAACCAAAGTACGATTGCTAACAGGTTGCAAAAAGCCGGTGCTGCAGCTGTGCTACAGAAAGATTTCCATGAACAAAGTCTGACAGAGCTTATTGGGGCTGTTCAAAAAGATCAGAAAACATTCGTAAAGCATGCACAATATATATGTGATGGCATAGGTGTGCAGCGGGTACTAGAGCTACTGAGCACTTAATATGAAAATTAGTTTTTTATGCAGTAATGCTCAGCATCCAGTGAATAGATATTTACAACGCTGGATCAGCGCAAATGAGCACGATTACCAAATTGAGCTGGTACGGGACAAAAATGCCTTAACAGGCGGTGAACTACTGTTCTTAATTTCCTGCTCACAGGTTGTTAATACTCAGGACCGGGCTCAATACACGTATACACTGGTATTACACGCCAGCGACCTGCCTAAAGGGCGCGGCTGGAGCCCTTATATTTGGGATATTATTAATGGCGCTCATGAGATCACGGTGACGCTATTAGAGGCTGAAGACAAGGTCGATAGCGGTCGCATCTGGCAAAAGAAGCGGGTTCCTCTGACAGAGGATATGCTGTGGGATGAGATTAACAACCAACTATTTGCCGCAGAGTTAGAGCTCATTGACTATGCCGTGGCTAATTTTCAAACCATTCAGCCCGAGACACAATCTTGTCAAATTGAGCCCACTTATTACCCCAAACGGTCTCCTGAAGACAGCCAGATTGATCCTCATAAAACAATAGCCGAGCAATTTAATACCCTCAGAATATGCGACCCTAAACGATTCCCTGCCTATTTTGAATTACACGGCAAACGGTATAACATTATTTTGGAGAAGGCAGATGACAAATAAACTGGTTATTGATGGTTGTGAGATTAGCCCAGATAATGCTCCTTACATCATTGCCGAAATGTCAGCAAACCATAATGGTAACCTAGACACAGCCTTCCGCATCATTGAAGAAGCCAAAAAATCTGGCGCTGATGCAGTGAAAATTCAGACCTATACTCCCGATACCATAACACTGAATTCTGACCAGTCAGACTTTCAAATTAAAGGCGGACTATGGGACGGTAAAACTCTATACGAATTGTATGAGTGGGCCCATACTCCCTGGGAATGGCACAAACCCTTATTTGAGTACGCACGGCAGATAGGAATCACAATATTCAGCTCGCCTTTTGACGCAACCGCTGTCGACCTACTGGAAGACCTGAACGCACCTGCCTATAAAATTGCCTCGTTTGAAGCAGTTGACCTGCCATTAATTAAGTACGTAGCGGCTACCGGAAAACCCATGATTATCTCCACAGGTATGGCTGATGCGGAAGAGATTCAGGAAGCTATTGAAGCGGCGCGGGAAGGCGGCTGTAAAGAACTGGCGATTCTCCACTGTGTCAGTGGTTACCCTGCACCGGCAAAGGACTATAACCTGCGTACCATACCCGATATGCAACAACGATTTGGCTTGGTTACAGGCTTATCTGACCACACTCTGGACAACACAACGGCCATCGCCAGTGTTGCAATGGGAGCATCTATTATAGAGAAACACTTTACCTTAGATCGCAACGGCGGAGGCCCGGATGATAGCTTTTCGCTGGAACCCGCAGAATTAAAAGCACTATGCCGTGATAGTAAAACCGCATGGCAGGCCTTAGGTAATATTGATTACGGGCGCAAATCCAGTGAGCAAGGAAATGTTCAGTTCAGGCGATCCTTGTATTTCACGAAGGATATGCAGGCAGGGGATGTCATTACAGAAGATAGCATCAGAAGTGTTAGGCCTGGGTATGGATTACCCCCGAAGTATTACAGCCACCTTATTGGGAAAAAGTTAAAAAAGGATGTTAAGTACGGCGAGCCTACATATTATGAAGCAATAAATACTTAAAGTAGGCTGAAGCCTTTAAAATACGTCTCAACCACTGCAAGTGATTGTGGTGGTAGGCTGGGTCTTCTCTTATTTCTGCCCCCTTTTCAAATCGAAGGATGGAATTCCCGGATATCAACAGCCTCTGTATCACTTTCAGTGGCAGTATTTAAATATACATCCCGGAAACCATCCTTCATATATAGACATTACGTCAAACTTTCTTATAGGCAGAAATCCCTCGGCTCCCCCTAGCAAGCTTGCCAGTCTCATCCGTTAAGGCACTTCGTTTCTTTTTGGCCATTTTCAGGATATCCATGATATCAGAAACCAGCTGATCACCTTCTTCTTTTACCAAGGCCTTATCAACGTCACTCATCTGAGTAAGTGTCTCAGAAAAAAAGACCTGCAAATCTCTTTCAAGCTTATCACCACTTGTGGAGACGGCATCCCAGTCATCTTTTTCAGCGAGAGCATGAATTTCCTGTGCAGCATCTCGTAGCTGTCGCCAGTTATCTAACCCCATAACTTAGCTCCTCCTAGTCGAACATGTCATACCGGGATTCCTGATCCCAGTCCAAACAATGATCCCTGAAGTCAACTTTAACATCCTCAAAAAATAACTTGAGCTGTTCAAACTGCCCATTTAATGACTCTAGCACTGCATCTTTAGGGCCTGGGAGCATAGCGGTAGACGTGATCACGCTTAACATGTAGAGCAGCGAGCCATCAAATAATGAATACAGCCAAGCATGGCTATCATCCAAAACTTTATCACTATGAAATTCCTGTATAAAGCGATCTGTCAATGCGAAAGCTTGAGGAATATCAGTAACAGGCGAGATCATATTAATAGCGTAGTCGCAGGCTTGGTCTACACGATCCTTAACCAACTCCAAATTCTCTAATAAATGATCTGTATGTGACTCAGGGCTAAAGCTGAAAAAAGCGGCAAACACGTCACCCATAAGCTCTTGCTTGTCAGAAGGGACACTCAGAGAGTCCAGATCAATATCTTCACTACGAAGAGGTGTTGCCCCCTCAATCAAGGCACCGTCGCTACAGTTATGGAAGTTCACATTACCTTGCATAGTATAGCTCCAGCCGGCAATGACAGATTCAAGCTCCCTCTTAAACATCGGGTAAAAACCAGAAGAGTAAACTTCTTTATCATCAAAGTTTGACTCATATACTTCCGAGTTTTTCTTAAACTTAAAGTTGTCAGCCATATCTTTCTTAAGATATTGATAGCTACTATCTTTAGAGTGATGCTTCGTTATATCAACTGACCCCATGTCTGTTCCAAAGAAATAAAAATCCTTGAATCCCATGACAACCAGAGAGGTAACCGCAGAGTGGACGCAACTCGGTGCCAATCGGGGTAGAATAGCAAGCCCTTTATTGGGCAAGGCATAATTAAGGAACGAAGAACCTGTTTCAATATCCTTTAAAATCATCCCTTTTTTCTTAAATAGCTCAGCAACGCCTGGGTGAACCTGAGATACTTGAATAAGGGTAATTTCCTTCAGTGCATCAGAGAAATTTTCAATGCCATCAGAAGATTTTTTGATCCAGCATGTGACACTAGCTGTACGCTCTAACTCCACATGAAAATCAGGCTTTACTTTATTTTTAAGTAATGTCCTTAGGGAAGAACCACAACTAACGACAACAAATCTATCTTGATTATTCCTAATAAAGTCAAGATCCAGATCCAATGAGGGGCCATTACCTATAATCATAACAGGCAAATCATCCTGATCCAGAGTTTTCTTCAATTCTCTATTAGAAGCCAGAATAGGTATATATGCTTTGAAGTTACCAATAGTATGCGCCAGGCTGTAGCGCGAGTCATCATAAAAGCCAAAGCCCGAGAGGTAACTATAGCTGATAGCTTCTTTCAGATTTTTAAAAAGATCTTTATAATCATCTTTATAAAAAGCAGAATACAAGTATGCACCAGCTACATTATGACGGCCACTTGCTGAAACGAGTATAGATACTTCATTCAGAAGCAGTTTATGATCTTTTTCAACAAGGATATGCAACCTGAAATCATTATTAACTGCTTTCTCTAATATCGATTTCCAATCTAACAGTTGCAGTGAAGCATAAAAAACATCAGGATCAGGCTCAATAACATAAAGATGCTTAATATCATGACTGGCATACAGCTTTTCAATATCAAAGCCCATGCCAACAGAAAAGCAAAACATAGCATTCACAAAATCAGGCAACTGGTGATCAATATTAACTTCTGATTCAGCTAATTCTTTGTTATCTTTTGACTGAGAACTTATCAGGTTAAGTAACTTTTCACCAATAGTACTTAATGCTGAGAATTGAAATTTAGCCAGTTTCTTAAGATGAGAAGAATGAATATAGTTGACTTTATCACTAACTGGTTTGTCTTCATTTCCAGGCAAAATAAAGAAAGGGCGCTGAACAGGTGCTTTAATATATCCACTCAGATTCTCTAAGCATTGTTGAACAGGATTCCCCCCATATAACAATACTTCAGATGACCGATCAAAAAGATTAATATCTCCTGCATCATCATAAATAAGGAATATATTTTCTTCTTTATAGTCAGAAAATTTTTCGTAAATACTAGGCAGGTATTTTTTAAATGCTTCCAGGTTATCGGTAAGCCGCTTTTCAATAAAAGCGGCTACTAACTCCTGATCCGAAAACGAGTTAGTTTTATCCGGCATCAGTACTCACCATAGGGCCACTGGACCTCTGATTCTCTGCCTCAACCACGGCATCTGCAGGAATTGAATCCCACCCTGCTTTAATTTCACCCATAACTTTCTCGGCAGCTTCAACTTTTTCAATACTCATCTCTGCAGATGCTGAAATAAGCTGATTAAGACAGAAGTCATACAAAGCCAACAGGTTATCGGAAACTTCTTTATTTTGATCTGACTGCAGGCTTGTAGCCAGCGTTGTGATAATCGCCTGCGCCTTGGATATATGGAATGACTTTTTCTCATAATCCTTATTTTCAATTGCGACTTTCGCTTGCTTCAGAAAGATCATGCAGCCATCAATTAATTTTTTCGTAACCTGATAAGGGGACGCTCCCTCTAAGCCACTTTCCACACTAACATTTTTATATTTACTGATTGCCCGGTTCATAAAAAACCCCTTTAACTTGATGATATACCTGATAATGCTGCCAACTGCGGCTGAATCTGGGACATGATAGCATTCATTCTGGCCATAGATGTATCCAGAGCAGTAAATTGCTGCTGCAGAGTTTCCCTGTAGCTTTCAATATAGCGGGAATGCGCTTCATACTGCTCTTCAAGGTCATCCAGCTGCTCCTGGAAAGAGTCTTCCTGGCCTTTGATAATCCCGGTAATACCAACGTAACTGTCAACCTGTTCACTGATCAGATCGGCAATACCATCGCTTGAAACCGCACCAGCACCCGCAAAGAGCTTCTGCATGCCTTCAAGATTGTCCAGCGCATCATCAAGGCGGTCACTATCTGTTGCCAGAGTGCCATCACTTTCAATCTCGAGACCTATGGAGTAAAGAGTATCCATTCCCTGATCTGCGCCACCAACCTGCTGAGTAATCATACTGTTCAGTACCGACTCAACATTACGAACGATAGGGTCGTTTGAAAGCTTACCAGCAGTGTAATTTCCATCTTCATCCACCGTACCTTTCAGCTCATTCATTGTTTCCCGGAGCTTATTGTAGGCACTGGCGAAAGCCTGAACTTTAGATTTCACATCACCGGTATTTTCACCTACGGTGACACTTGAAGTTTCTACATCAGAAGTACCTGTACCCGGTGACTGCTTCAGGGCAGTAATCGTCAGGCCAGCTACAGCACTGTCAAACTCATTGCTATCATTGGTGATCGAAACTCCATCCACTTTAATCTCAGCGTCTGAAGCAGGTGACGTCATGCTCACATCACCTGTAGTGGCAAGCTCTGTAATCCCCGTAACACTAAGGTCGTTACCAGTACCGGTCACTGAAGACTGATACACCAAACGGCCATCGATAATATTAGCAATAACACCAAAATTGTCATCTGCACTGTTAACGGCTGCAACAATATCATCCAGTGTTTCATCGCCCGTCAGAGAAACATCAAACGTCTTACCATCTGCCGCAAAAGAAAGCGTGCCGCTCAGGTTTGCATCTTTTGCACTCGCAGCTTTCTCAGACATAGAACCTGCAGTTGTAAAACTGCTCATATCTGCATCACTACTGGTGACTGTCAGAGCTTGGCCTGTACCTTCAGCATAATACTCCAGACGGCCATCAGTAATTCTCGCTCCAATACCAGAAAGAGCCGCAATATTATCTTTAATATCACTCAATGAATCGCCGGCACCGACTGTAATGTCAACCGCCGTACCACTGTCAATTTGAAAAGACAGCGTCCCGGACTTACCCAGCGCAGCAGATGTATCAACAAAACTATCGCTTTGATACATTACTGAACGCCAGTCAGACGTTGCCTTACTACCACTGGCAAGATTAACAACTTCAATATCATAGGATGAAGCAACAGCGTTAGTGTCCGACTCAATCTTAATAAGGTCGCCACTACTGGGCTGCGTTAAAGTAGGCGTCATTGTCGTAAACAGTGACGCATCCTTCAGATCATCTGCAGCGGTCTGAAAATCAGACATCAGGCTTTTTAGGATGCCCAAACCTGATAGTGAATCTTCTGTCTGGATCTCACGTTTTCCCAGCTGTTCAACCTTAGGTTGAGCTGCAACATTAACCAGACCCTCAAGCATTGTTGATAAATCAAGCCCGGAACCAATTCCTAAAAAGTTCATGTCGATCTCCTAATGACACCATGCGCCATTTTAATACGTCAGTGAATTAAACTTCATCCGAAAACAAGCTAAACGATTGAGTATTTGCGCCTGATAAAAACTCTTTCATCACTTCATCAAGACGCTTAGCAATCTCTATCGCCTGCTCTGAAGGAATCTGCCGAATCACTTCGTCAGTATCCTTATCTACAACCTTAACAACAACCTGCTGCAGCTCTTTTTCCACCTGAAGTCGCAGACTAACCTGCTGAATTTCAGCATATTGATTAACCTTATCTACAGCATCCTGAAGCTCTTTATCCCGATCACTATTGCCACCCTGGCCTGCCATCGCGGATTTCAGGTCATCAACAGCTGATGTTCGGGCATTATCAAGCTTAGCACCTGCCTCTGTTGTTGCTCTACTAACATCAACACCGGCAGTTTTTTGCCGCAACTCATAGCCTTGTGCAAAGGCATCATTAGAACCATCAACTTTCATGCCAATTCCTCCTAAGCCTTTCGGCTAAAAATTTCATTGGTATAGCTATCGGCCAGCAAGAGCAAAACTTAAATAGAGGCACCGCAAACAGCAAAAGATGTTTACCAGGACAAAAAAAATCCCGCCGAAGCGGGATTTTTTGATCTTACTGGCGTTAAATCGATTAACGCAGCAGCGACAGTGCCGTCTGCGGCAGCTGGTTCGCCTGAGACAGAATAGTCGTTGATGCTTGCTGGATGATCTGATTACGAGTCAGTTCAGCTGTTTCAGCAGCAAAGTCAGTATCCTGAATACGAGAACGGGAGTCTGACACGTTTACAACAGCCGTGGTGTTGTTACGTACGGTTGAAGTCAGACCGTTCTGCTCCGCACCCAGCTTAGCACGCTGCTTATCAACCTGAGTAATCAGGCTGCTCATGGCATCCAGCAGAGTATCTGTTGCAAAATTGTTCAGAGTCGCTGCCTGAGCATCAGTGAAGCCAGTGGAAGCAACCGCACCAACATCTGCAGCAAGACCTGTAGTTGTTAATGCTGCAGCTACAGTGGAATAGTCAGTGAAAGCACCGCTATTTGCGACATCGTTTTCTAGGACTTTTGTAAAGTTGGCAATATTAACTTCACCTATGGCCCCATTTTTACCGAGCTCATTTAACTGCCCTTCACGAGAAGAGCCCAATATTTCATCGGCAGCGTCAGCAATATCAGACGTACCTGTTGTGACAGCATAAGCCTGAATTATTTTACCCAAGGTTCCTGCAGTGGCCAGGGTACCACTAATCGTCGACATGAGCACAGTGTCAGCAACGCCCTCATCTGAAGCAACGCTACCAAACAACGCGCTTAGCTCAGCATTACCTGTAGTAACAACATCCTGCTCACCCGCCTGGGCGCCAGACTGAATCTGGAAGCCGGATTCAGGAGAATCACCGTTCAGGATTTTCAGGGTGCCGTAAGCGGTACGATCTGCAATATCGTTATTCACACCCAGCAGTTTAGTAAACTCTTGGCTTAGAGCGCTACGGTCATCAGCAGACAGAGT
>NZ_JBLXCD010000004.1:0-276402 GCF_048265165.1 Oceanospirillum sp.
TTCAGCGCAATTGCAAGCTCTGGATTCAAAACTCTGACTGAAGGTCAGCAAGTTGAATTTACTGTTACTGATGGCGCTAAAGGCCCTCAGGCAGAGAACATCGTTGCTCTGTAATTTTACAGATAACTTTGTTTGAAAGAAGCCAGTCCTAGTGACTGGCTTTTTTTATGCCTGAAATTTACCCTTCTCTTTTCTCTTTTCTCTTTTCTCTTTTCTCTTTTCTCTTTTCTCTTTTCTCTTTTCTCTTTTCTCTTTTCTGCTTCGCGACTGTTAAAACAAACGACTGTTTTAAATTGAGTAGAATTGGTTTAGTCTGAACTGTCCTAAAGATCAGTCCTGGCCGTTAACGCACCCGGGATAAAAATAAAAATGAAAGGAGATTTCTATGGCATTTCGATTCCATTATCTGAGGAATACACAAAATAGTTCACGGGGAAGGTCTTTATTCACCGTGTTTAAAAACGCATTTCTGATGCTGATCCTGGGTATGTCCTGGCAGAGCTATGCTGCGGTTGTCGCTGAGACATCGTTACCAGCAGTGAGTGTAAAGGATGGCGGTGAGCTGGTGCTTAACGCCGATAAGATTGACTACCGTGCTTGGCAAAGCCAGCAGCTAACTGGCAAGGTATATGTGATTCAGCATATAGCAGGTCGCTCTTCAGCCAAGGCTTTGAATGCTCCGTTAATTGATCGTATTAAAGCTGAAAACCTACCTAAAGACCGTTATCAGACGGTAACCGTGGTCAATACCGATGATGCAATCTGGGGAACAGGCGGCATTGTAAAAGGTAAACTGGAGAGCAGCAAAAAGGAGTTTCCCTGGTCAATGATGGTGTTGGATAAAGAGGGCGTTGCGCTTTCAGTCTGGGGGCTGAAGGAGAAAAGCTCTGCCGTTATTGTGGTGGACACGGAAAATCGGGTGCGTTGGGTTAAAGACGGCGCACTGACTGATCATGAGCAGCAAGAGGTCATGGCCCTGATCCGGCGTTTGCTCAAATAGATCTAGGTTTTTATTTGTTGAAAGTGTCATAAGCCCGCTGAATCTGTTTCTCTTCTCGCCCCGGATTCAGCGGGTTTTCTTTTACGGGTATTGATTGATACTGCTAAAGCTATTGAGGGCTAACTTCTGTCAGGAAGTCAGAGAACCGCTTCCATGAGTGTTTGTCAGCGGTTTTATGGTAGCGATCAGACCCAAATACGCTGAAGGCATGACGTGCGCCGCTGTAAGTGGTCATCTCATGGTCAATATTTGCATCCTCAAGTTCACGGGTCAGCTGAGCGAACTCAGTGATGGGAACTATACGATCAGCACTACCGTGAATCACTAGAATTTTTCCTTTAGTCTTTGAGTAATCCTGGTCTTCTGGTGTTTTCAGGCCCCCGTGAAAGGATACAAAACCTTTCATGTCTGCACCGGAGCGAGCCAGTTCCAGAATAGCTGTCCCACCAAAACAGTAACCCACCGCAACGGCATTATTCAAATCAGCTCCCTGATGTTTCGCAGCCTGTAGAGCGGATTCCATTAAAGTACGCATTTTTGCCCGGTCTTTATAAAGTTCTCCGGTGAGGTGCTGCTTATCTTTTACCTCTGTTGGACGAACACCTTTGCCGAAAAGGTCAGCTGCAAAAACGTTATAGCCTTTATCTGATAGCATTTTTGCCCGTTGTTTCTCATAGCTTGTCAGGCCGTCCCAGTCATGGACAATCAAAACCAAAGGGGCATTGTCTGAGTATTCGATGGCAGGATGGTAGTAGCCCTCGTAAGCCTGCCCCTGAACCCTATAAATAACGTCTTTGCCGCTGGACGCATGGGAGGGTAGAGAGAAAAATATTAAGCTGACGCTCATAAGCAGAAGCTGCATCGGACGTATACCTAGACTAGACATATGGGTCACCTCATTTGAATGCATGTTCAAAGCTTACGCCATAATGGTAAAGAACGATCACTTTTTTCCTGGGTCGGCCATTAGATGTGACGTCTGTGGCTACTTAAAGGTTAGTGCTTTTTTAAGCCCAGGCGAAAAAAATGCCCCGTCAGGAGCATTTTTATCAGAGCTTATCGCCCTTGATGTATTGGGCTGTAACCTATCGTATCAACGGTTGCCCCAAGGTGAGGTTTGTTTGTTGGCAGAGAAGCTACGCTTGGGTTTGTTCTCAGACTGACCAGATGTATTGCCAGAGCCTGAATTGTTAGCACTTAGCTTGCCGCGTGAAGCGGGCTTGCCCTGAGCTGATGTTTTTTTTGCAGGCGCATTATTACGTGGATTTGGACGCGCATCCTGAGTGCCGGATGACCGGCTGTCTGCTCGGCTCTCACCTGAAGCTTGACCGGTATGACGGCGGTTTTTACTGGCAGGTTTATGACCACGGGAATTTTCACCGGAACGCTGACCATCTTTATGTTCACCCTGAGGGCGTGAGCGCCTTGGTTTATGAGAACTGGATGGGGATGAAGACCCTAGATCATTTGTGGGTTCAAAGCCTGCAACGGTGTGGCGTTCGAGTTTATTCTGAATAAGGCGCTCGATATCATTCAGCTGTTTAGATTCATCGGCACTGACTAAGGATACTGCTTGCCCGGAAGCTCCTGCTCTGCCTGTGCGGCCAATTCGGTGTACGTAGTCTTCGGGCACGTTTGGCAGTTCAAAATTGACGACTTGAGGCAATTGATCAATATCCAGTCCTCGTGCTGCGATGTCTGTCGCAACCAGCGTACTAATTTCACCGCTTTTAAAAGCAGCCAGTGCTTTGGTTCTCGCACCCTGACTTTTATTCCCGTGAATTGCAGCAGCGCTGATGCCATTCTTTTCCAGTACCTTGGTCAGCTTGTTCGCGCCATGCTTGGTGCGGGTGAAAACCAATACCTGATGCCAGTTCTCGCTTTTTATCAGATGGGAAAGCAGGGCTGATTTGCGGTTTTTATCTACTGGGCTGATCCACTGCTTAACTGTTTGTGCAGTGGAGTTTGCAGGCGCAACTGATACTTCAACCGGTTGGTGAACGATACCTTTTGCCAGTTTGCGAATCTCGTCGGAAAACGTCGCTGAAAACATCAGGTTCTGACGCTTTGCAGGGAGGACTGCCAGGATTTTGCGGATATCATGGATAAAGCCCATATCCAGCATACGGTCAGCTTCGTCCAGTACCAGTATTTCAAGGTGGTTAAAGCGCACCGCCCCCTGCTGATAGAGGTCGAGCAGGCGGCCCGGTGTTGCAACCAGAATGTCGCAACCGTGTTTCAGCCGTGCGATCTGTGGGTTAATTTTTACCCCTCCAAATACTACACTGCTGCGCAGAGGTAGGCCTTTGCTGTAGAGAGATACACTTTCTCCGACCTGTGCGGCAAGTTCTCTGGTCGGTGTCAGAATCAGTGCCCGCACCTGATTGCTCTTGGTGAGCTGACCTTTGCTCAGACGCTCCAGCAGCGGCAGGGTGAATCCTGCTGTTTTACCTGTGCCTGTTTGAGCCGCAGCCATCACATCTTTGCCTGCGATTACTGCCGGAATCGCCTGTGCCTGAATCGGGGATGGAGTTTCATAACCCTGCTCGCTGACGGCGGCAAGAATAGGGGCGCTAAGGCCCAGGTCGGCAAAGCTCATAACCGGTGATCTCTTAATAAATAGATAAAAAAGCAGGCGCACAAGGTGCATACAGGGGACCGCGTAAAGCGGTGGTGAAGCTTACAGCATGTGCTGCATAAGGGCCATTGTATAATGTGTTTTTCTTGTTACTAGGTGCATTTCACCAAAAGGGCTGCAAAGGTATTTCCGCTTTTATATTGCTGAAAAAGCCCCGGCAGAATAGCCGCCGGGGTTAAGGGAAGGATTTAATGCTAAATCCTTTCGGGACATTTTTTTGCTTGGTCTGTGGCTCCGGGATAAGCATATTTGTAAAAATATGCTGGTAATGGGCGTTACTCGGTTTTAGGGCCAACCCAGACTTGCTGAGTATTTACAAACTCCATGATGCCATGGGGGCCTAGTTCCCGGCCAAAGCCTGAGTGCTTTATACCACCACTTGGCAACCTGGGGTCGGTTTTTACGATGCCGTTAACGACAACCTGACCGGCCATGATTTCACGGGCCATTGCTTCGCCTCTTTCGGCATTAGTCCATATAGACGCTGCCAGGCCATACTCGGTATCGTTAGCGATATTGATTGCTTCATCGGCATCAGAGACTTTGATAACGACGGCGATAGGTCCAAACGTTTCTTCGCGACAGGCCAACATCTCATTGTTGACATCCACCAGCAGAGTAACGGGATAGAAAAAACCATCCCGCTCAGGAATCTCACCACCAAGGAGGCAGCGCCCTCCAGCGTCAAGAGTTTGCCGCACTTGTCGGTCAAGATTGTCTCTCAGGTCTTGTCGGGCGATGGGGCCTATATCTGTACTTTCATCTTTTGGATCGCCCATCTTCAGCTTTTCTAGGCGTAGCTTTAGCTTAGCCACAAAGCTATCGTGTACGGCGTCTTCTACAATGATGCGTTTGGCCGCAATGCAGGACTGACCGGCATTGATAATCCGCGACAGAGTAATAGCATCGGCTGCGGCTTCCAGATCAGCATCCGCCAGTACAATGGCGGGGTCAGAGCCTCCTAATTCAAGAACGGAGGGTTTGATTTCTGAGGCAGCGACTGATGCGACGATGCCTCCCGCTTTGCCGGATCCTGTGAAGGATACAGCCTGAACCCGGGGGTGACGGATTGCTGCTTCTACCTCAGGTGTTTGTAATGGAAGGTTTTGCATAATGTTGTCAGGAATACCCGCTTGTTTAAACAGGCCGGCAATTGCCTCGGCGCAGCCTGGTACATGGGGATCATGCTTCATCAGGCAGGTATTACCGGCCATCAGTGTCGGGGCGCAAAAGCGAAATGCCAACCAGAAAGGGGCATTCCAGGGCAGGACTCCTAAAACCGGACCTATGGGAAGATGCTGCACATAACTGTGGCTCGCATCGGATGGCAGTGTTTTAGGGCTGAGGTACTCTTCGGCGTGCTCGGCGTAATGTTCAGCGCACCAGGCTGCTTTGATGACTTCAGCTCTCGCTTCTTTAATAGGCTTACCCATCTCTTCTGTCATGGGCATCGCCAGCATATCAACACTTTCGCGCATGATACGGGCAACTTTGGTCAGTACTGCAGCTCTGTCTGCAAAGCTGAATTTACGCCAACTCTGCCAGGCTTCATAAGAGGCCTCTATGCGTTGCTCCATTCCCGCTTTGTCCAGGGATGGCTTTTCATATAATGTCTGTCCGGTTGTCGGATTGATTACGGATAACATATCAGGCTCCTTGTCATCGGTCAGGCGTTTAGCAGCGCTCAGGACGTTTTCTTGGTGGCTTTGGATTTAGTGTCGTGTTTCTCTTTACCTGCTGCTTTTCCCGGTTTTGTGTGCTTGTTTTTTTTCAGGGCCTGTACCGTTGCCTGAGCATTTTCGGTGGGAAAGGTGCTCGGGATGACATCCTTGACCTCTGTTTCAGGTTTAATGATAAAATCCTCCTCCATGCCCTCGAAGAAAGAAGCACAACCTGTATCGGTAATATAGATGGTGTCTGAGATACCGCAGGTTTTATCGCCATCGACACCCCACATCCATGGGATAATATGGAAGGTCATGCCAGGTTTTAGTATGGTGCTGTCGCCTTGCTTCAGGCTGATGATATAGCCCTCATCCCAACTGGGTGGAAATGCGATGCCGATGGAATAGCCGGAACGAGTGATCAGACGGGCACCTACATCATTTTCTGTGATGATCGTGCGTACCAGGTTGTCTGCATCGGAGACGGTCATGCCGGGGCGAAGTTCGGCACGAACCTGCTTAAGAGCATGCTTCATGGTTTCCTGGGCTTTGTACATGGAATCACCCAGCTCTCCGCAGACCACGGTACGCATCATCGCGGTGTGGTAGCGCCGATAGCAGCCTGCAACCTCCAGAAATACATGTTCGCCGGGCTGAACTTTGCGCCCTTCCCAGGTTGCGTGGCCGATCATGGATCGGGGGCCTGAAGTGACGTAGGGCATGACTGCTGGCGGCTCCCCTCCGGCACGGAACATCGCTTCACTAATAGCCGCCCCTATCTCGTTTTCTGTCACACCTGGGTATACGGCATCAAAGCCTGCCCGCATCCCTGCGGCGGTGGCTTTTGCAGCGATCCGCATAATCTCTAATTCTACTTCTGACTTGCAGGCACGCCCTTCTTCCACAATGCCAAAGCAGTCCATTAGGCGGCCATCAGTGAAGGCAGTATGCAGGTAGTCCTGATGGTATGCCGGGAAGAAATAGCTGTTGCGCTCGTACCCCAGTATTTTATCCGATAAGCCAAACTCTCTCAGGGACTCAATCAGCATCTGAATCGCATCGCCAGTATCCGGGTAAGGACGGGTTTTCTCGACCCAAGTACGGGCATGGATGTTGGAGGCCTCCATCATGCGAGTAATCATAAAGGGCTCATCATCCTGGGGGACTACCAGTGCCTGGAAATAGGAGTATCCGGTGGTTTGATAGTCTGTCAGGTACATCAGGTTTTCGGGATCGGTGATGATCACCGCATCCAGAAGACGCTCTTTCATTCGTTGGCGTAGGTCGTTCAGACGTCGCTCATACTCCGCGAATGGAAAGGTCATATCATCCCGTTGCTTCATTGGCGTGCCTCCATAACCGTTTTTACTGCGCGTTCGAGTATCTGTAACCCTTCTTCCAGATCATTGTCGGGAATTGTTAAAGGGGGGATCAGTTTGATGACCTGGCCATCAATGCCGCAAGGGCCTACCAGTAAACCCTTGTCAAAACATTCACGGGCGATCGCTTTTGAGCTTGCGCCATTCTGGATGTCCAGTGCCTGGATCATGCCTTTACCGCGGGCCGTGACGTTAGGGTACTGGGCGGCCAGAGCGGCCATTCGATCTGAAATCATGGCCCCTCTTTCCAGTGTTAGTGCCATTAGAGCGTCATCCTCGAAATAGCGAAGCGCTTCGCGGCCAGCCACAAAAGAGAAGCCTTGTCCGCGGAAAGTGCCAGTATGCTCCCCTGGTTGCCAGTGAGCATCGTGTTCAGGTTTTACCAGGTTCATCGCCAGTGGCGTGCCAAATCCACCAATCCCTTTTGCCAGGCAAATAATATCCGGATCAAGCCCCATTTTATCGAAGCTGAAATAGCTGCCGGTGCGACCACATCCCACCTGAATCTCATCGATGATCAGGAGTGCGCCAAGGTCTTTTGCCAGATTTTGCAGTGCCATCAGCCAAGATTCGCTGGCAACGTTAACTCCGCCTTCGGCTTGTATGGTTTCAACAATAAAGGCCGCCGGTGGCTCCAGGCCGCTACTAGTGTTTTCATAACCGGCCCTGAGAGTGGCCAAGCCCTCAAGTCCACCGCCAACATTGCTCTCAAAGGGAGCATGCTGAACATGGCCCAAAGGCACACCTGCAGCATTACGGAAGTATTGATTGGCCGTGCAGGCCAGGGAGCCCAGTGTCATACCATGGAAGCCCTGACTGAAGGCGACAATGTTCTCCCGGCCTGTCACTCTGCGGGCCAGTTTTAGAGCAGCTTCCACAGCGTTGGTGCCGGTGGGGCCCATAAACTGCATTTTGTAATTCATGTTGCGGGGTTTAAGAATAGTTTCGGCAAATGCGCTGATAAAGCTTCGCTTAACCGTTGTGCTCATATCAAGACTATGGGCTACACCATCGGCCTGAATAAAGTCGATGATTGCCTGTTTCATGTGCGGGTTGTTGTGACCAAAGTTCAGAACACCTGCGCCTGCGAAGAAGTCGATATAGCTTTTGCCTGCCTCATCGGTCTGTCGAGCATTAGACGCCGATGCAAATACAGTTGGATAGGCCCGGGAGTAGCCCCGGATTTCAGATTCCCATTGCTCAAAAATTTCCATAACCCCTCCCAAACTGAGCGAATACAGAGGTATCGCCCAGCGTGCAGATACTGCCCTTGCGGCAGCTCGGTATTTTTAAATGCAGCCAGTTCGCCAGATAGGCTCTGGAGGAACTGACCAAAATGATGAACAGACCCTGCCTGAATCAGAATTCAGGCTGAAAAAAACCTCAGTTTGTTCCGCTTACACTCTGCAAAACAAAAGTTTTGGAGTGGCAGTCAAACGCGGGTTTTTAAAAGATCTGCTTTCAACGTAGGAGAGATAGAGCGATCCTGCAAGCTAATGAAATTAATCATTAAATATGCTCTGTTTTGGGCTGAGGTGCGCCCACTAATCGGGCAAAAACAGAGACTACTTGTGGTAGTAGCCGATCATTAAACTGATAGTGTGGGCTATGACAGGGGGCTGTGTAATTCTCCTGCTCCGCCATGCCGATCAGCGCAAATGCACCGGGAATTTGCTGCAGGTAGTAGCTGAAGTCCTCTGACGCCATAATAGGAACCGGTGTATTGCTTTGCCAATGATCACCGAGCTGTTCCTTAAGGGCGACTCGAAAGGCCTCCGCGGCCTGGGTATCGTTCACGGTGGCTTCATATCGTGGCTTGATTTCCACCTCTGCTTCAACACCGTAGGTGCGTGCAGTGTCTTGGCAGATCTGCTCGATTAAAGCGTTTATCGGTTGTCGCTGTTCCGGAGATGAGAGGCGTATGCTGCCTTCAATTAGGGCACTTTCCGGGATGACGGTTGCGGCGCTTTCCGCTTTGAAGGAGCAAACACTGACGACGGCGGCAGCCTGAGGCGCGATTCTACGGCTAATAATTTGTTGCAGGTTTACCACCATAGCAGAACCAGCGAGTATGGGGTCTCTGCAGAGTTCTGGTTGACTGGCATGACCTCCTTTGCCTTTTACACGGATATGGAAGGTGCCGTTACCTGCCATCACGGTTCCATCAGGGCAAATGGCCTGTCCATAGGGAATAGCAGGCCAGTTATGCCAACCGTAAATCCGATCAATCCCTTCGAGAGCACCGGCATCAATCAGGGCTTTTGCACCATGCCCACCTTCTTCTGCCGGTTGGAAAATCAAGGTGACTGGCCCCGGAAGCTGATCCTCATGGGCTTTTAGCCAGGCGGCTGTTGCCCAGAGTGCGGCGGTATGCCCGTCATGCCCGCAGGCGTGCATGCAACCTGAGGTTTGGGAGGCAAAGCTGACCTGAGCTTCTTCATGAATAGGAAGGGCATCGATATCTCCGCGGAGGGCAGTATGGGGGCCGTTGGCATTGGGTGCCAGCGTCGCCAGCGTGCCAACACCTTCATATTGCCGCCACTTTATACCCAGTTGGTCGAGATAATTTCTGATGGTTTGAGCGGTCTTTTTTTCCTGCCAGGTCAGTTCTGGCTGCTGGTGTAGCTGATGACGCAGTTGGGTCGCTTGCCAGATGATATCTGACCATAAATTACTATCGTTTTTCGAGTGTAGGCTTTGCTTACTTTGAGTGCTGCTGATATCGCTCATAGAGATCCTCCTGATCGATAAGGAACGTTTCACCTCTATAAACCTAGTCATACAATGGGATTAAGCAAGCGCTGTCTTTACTATGAACCTGTGCAGATGACGGTCAGAGAAAGGGTGTTATCGGTCTTGTTGCCAAAAAGCTCCAGGAAAGGTGCTTTTTGGCAGTTTATCTCAGGTTACCGAATGTATTTATTTGCCAGTTTTTCACCCAGCTCCTGCTGAACTTTGGTTTGCTCTGTCCAGATTTTTTCTGCCAGCCAGGGTTTTTTTGCATAGAACTGGCGGCTAAGCATCAGGTAGTAATCTTCTTCATGAAGGCCGTATTCTGCCCGACTGATCAGATCGGAAAGCTCCGGGTGCATTCGGGCCAGGGCATCCACATGGCTGACAACAAGAACGCTGGCCGGTACTTCTCTGCGTAGCAGAGCTTGCAGAGCTTCTGTGGTTGTTGCGTAACTCTGCACCGGGTAATTGTGTGTTTCCAAAAGAGGAATGACAGGGCTGTGGTTTTTAACGGCTACTCCCCGGTTTTTGAGTCCGTAAATACGGTCACCATCAGTTGTTATTTTACGATCATCTTTGACACGATATAGGGCATATTCCTCCCCATAGAGCTTTTGTAGCGGGTCAACTTTCGCTTTGGTAAAAGGGTATTTCCCAGTGAAGAGCCAATGCTCCCGGTAAGGGACGTTAAACAGGCCGTCGAGTTTGCCTGTTTTTATCTGTTCCAGGCACTGATTGAATTCGCAGCGAACCAGCTGAAAACGAACCTCTTTTATCCGCTTTCCGACTTCCTGCATTATCTCAACGCTGTAGCCTGGGTTATTGGCTGGGATTTCAGTGCCTGAATCCAAATAGTAGGGGGCTGAGGCTTCTGTTGGGTAGCCTACCAGAAAGCGGATAGGAGCGGCCTCTGCCTGTGTGTAGGGCATGAGGATTAATAGGCTCAGCGTCAGCATTGAACCGATCGCTCTGATATCAGGCAGCGTTGTGAAAAACATTAATTAAGCACCTCCGGCAGTCTCTTCCGGTTCTGAATAAACTCAGTTTACAGTCCCGGCTAGCCGACATCTCATATGACGGCTGTATTTGTGATAATGGTTTGAAGTGTTGCTGTGATGATAATAGGAAAAGAGATTATCATAAGCGCGGCAGGAATAACCTTCTTTAGGATATAAGCGATGAGCCACAAACCTGAGTACTTTATGCACAGAGCGCTGGAGCTGGCGCAAAAAGCTGCCAGTGAGGGAGAGGTTCCGGTGGGGGCTGTTGTGGTATTTGGTGGTGAAATTGTAGGGCAAGGCTGGAATCAACCGGTTTCAGGCTGTGATCCAACGGCCCATGCAGAGATTATGGCGTTACGGGATGCTGCCCGGCAGATGGATAACTACCGACTGATTGATTGTGATCTTTATGTGACGTTAGAGCCTTGCACTATGTGTGCTGGCGCGATTATCCACAGCCGGATACGGCATGTGTATTATGGTACGGCTGAACCCAGAACAGGTGTTAATGAGAGCATCTGTAATTTATTTGCTCAGCCTTGGTATAACCATAAAGTAAAGGTTACCGGTGGTTTGTTGGCAGGGAAAAGTAAGCAGGTGATGAAGCGCTTCTTTTCAGAGCGCCGGAAGTCAAAATAAGAACCAGCCGATCAAGCTTGACCGGCTTGGATACTAAAGCGTCTCACCGCCAAAACTGAGTTGATAACTGAGGCCACCGTATAAGTCATTTGATGAAGAACCTTGCCATAGGTCTTTTGGCTGAGACAGGTACAGTGACCATTGCTGGTTATCAGATGGTTGCCAGTTAACCAGTAGTGTCAGATTTTCAGGGGTTTTTGAGACAGGTAAACCAAAGCTGGTTATCAGCTCCTGATGACCATAGGTATCAATATCTGTTGTTAATCGGTCATAGCGGGTTGCCAGTATCCACTCAGGAGAGACCTGATAAGCAACTAAGCCGTAAAAGCCAGAGCTTTTATCTTTAATCTGCAGAATCTGACTGTCGGTCTGAGCATCGGTGTTCAGGTCCCGAATAAAATACTCTCCGCTAACCTGCCAGCGCTCTTTTTGCCATAATGCCGACAGCATCCACTGCTCAATATCCCCTGATAGCTGATAGACAAGGTCGCTATCGCTACTATGGCTATGTCCCGAGTTTTCACTCTGATAGTTCTGCTTGCTGGCCAGGAAGCCAACCTTGGTATCCAGGTGTCCCCAGTTTTCCATCTCAGCACTTTGATCCAGAGACAAAGTATGTGTTTGGCTGAATTTATTGCCAGCCTGTTGGCCAGAAAGACTGTTATCGCCAGCGAAGGTTTCAAAAGTAATTTTGGTATTCGGGGTTATGCTGTAGCTGACACTCAGTCCATCATCTTTCAGTTCTCCCCCCATCAGACTCTGATAGATCAGCGGAGCCGTAGGAAAGAGTAATCCCGCGTGCCCCTGGTCGTTGTAAAGCGCTGCTGATGAGTAAAATCGGCCTATACGTAATGTAAACCCCTGTAATACTGAATCTTGAGCCGTGCCGTGAATAAAGCCCTGATCAATATCCAGTGAGGACTCACCTCCATGACTGTGATTACTGATCGCACCGTAAGCCAGCCAGTGATCGGCAAGCTCAGTGGTTAATGCCAGTGTTATCTCAGCGGCACCTATTCCTTCCTCAGCAGGTTCCGCCTGTTGCAGGATCGGTGTTGTAAGCTGATAGTTTTGTTCCGAAACCCCTGACAGGATATGTTGTTCCACATCTAAACTAATGCGTATTCCTGTATCAGGAATATCCATTTCAGAGCCATGGGCAAGCACGTCGGAAGATGGGGCTATCAGCAGGCATGCCAATGTTGATGTGATGGCCCACTTTGCAGCGGAGGGCACTGGGTTTGCTGCTTTATGAGTGCGGATTAGCAAAACGTTCATCCTTGTTAAAACTGTCATCGGTGAGGGATTTCAGGAAGTTGATCAGGTCTTGTTTCTCTTGCGTCGTTAGCTCAAAGCCACCGACAAAACCGCTTTTATTAGGGTTTTTACGGCCATCGCCCGTGGCCTGACCGTTAATAGTTGTTGGTGCCCGGCCACCGGCTGCGTAGTGCTCAATCACCTCTTCCAGTGTTTCGATGGAGCCATCATGCATATAAGGAGCGGTTACCTCGATATTACGGAGAGAAACGGGCCTGAACTTGCCTTTGTCTTCTTCTTTGCCTGTGAGCTCAAACAAGCCTTGGTTACCCACCGGATAGCTACCTGCACCATCAAGATTATAAAGACCGTTATTAAAAAAAGGTGCTTCAAAAAATACGGTCTTGCTGTGACGGGTGGATTGGGAAAAATTGAAACCACCATGACAGTGGAAGCACTCGGTCCGTTCGCTGAAGAACAGGTCCATACCGCGCTTCTGGGAGTCGGTCAGTGCGTTGCTATCGCCCTGTTCATAGTGATCATAGGGGGCATCGAAGGAGACCATTGAGCGAATAAAAGACGCGAGTGATTGGCTGATTTGCTGGAAGTTAATCTCTGAGCCGTTGTCTAGGTTGCTATCAGGATACGCTGCGGCAAAGAGTTGTTGGTAAGATGTATCCTGAGAAAGTCGCAATAGAATTTCTTCTTTATTGCTATCGTTAACACCCAGCTCAACCGGAAACTCTGCAAAAAGAGGTACAGAGTGCTGATCAGTCAAGCTGGTTAGCGAGTGGTTTCCCCAGGTAAAGGTGGAATTATAGGCAACATTGAGTAACCCCTGAGAGTTACGGTCAAGCTGTTCTCCGGTAGATCCTGTGGGTAATGCGATGCCATCAGCAAAGCCGAGCTCCTGTAAATGACAGCTACCACAGGATTGGGTCTGATTGCCGGACAAGCGGATATCAAAAAACAGATGACGCCCCAACTCTACTTTTTCGGGAGTCATGGGGTTATCTTCAGGCACAAAAGGTGCTGGAGTGTTGGCTGGAATCCGGAAATCAAACGTGCTGGTGCCTGCAGAAAACTCCTGGTGCTGCCAGTCAGAATCTCCGCAACCAGTCAATGCTGCGAGCGAGCATAGGACCGGTGCTAACCATCCTGTTTTGATGGTTTTTGAACGCAAAGCTGGAATGGCCAGCTTTGCGTTCAGGGCGGCCATCTTAGTGTTCAAGGCAGAAGATAGTGCCGCTCTCATTAAAGAGATCCTTTACCGAATAGGGTCTGATCACCTGTAAGACCTATGTTCTTAAAGATCTCGACACAGTCTGGATCGGTGGCACCGGACATACAGCCAAATGGGTAAGGCGTACTGGTGGAAAGATTCGTTGTAGCCATCAGCTTGCCATAGTCAACGATCACTTTATTCGCTTCGATATTAAAGTCGTTTAAGGTGATTGTTGGGCGGTTAGGGTTGGCACAGGTTACGGTTTCGCCGAGAGTTGGATCACCGGAACAGTCTGTGCTGCCTAAATGGAGGAACCAGGATTGGGTGCTTTGTGTGGCGCCATCCTTGTCAGTGTAGTTGTAGGGTGTATCAAGCTTAAGATCCATGCGGGCGTGTTTATAACCACTTTGCCAGCGCCAAAAAAGACCTGAAATATTGAGCGGAGAGGGAGCCGATGTTGAATCCTGATGATTGGTTTGACCCGGAACACCAACGTTGAACTCAAGGCCGGTGTAATCGCCCTCATCAACTGTACCGCTGACGACCATATTGGTTGCTGGTGTACCTGATGTACAGCTGCCATCTCCGGTTTCAAAGTCCAGTAGGGCAACTTCGTCAGTTTGCCATGCACCGTCATTTTTCAACGTGACGGGATGCCTGTTACCCTCAGCATCAATTAAATTGACACCGTTTAGGTACAGGCGGTAGTCAGTCAATACTGCTGAGGCGCTGCTGGTTCCCAGTCCTGCATAAGTATCTGCACAGCTAAAAGGTTGGCCGTTGACCTCCCCTGCAAATTGAATGACAACATCTCTTTGTATTGCGTTGTTATCATCATCGCTGCCTAAACAACCGGTTAGTGTTGCGATGCTGGCCAGGGTGCCGCATATCATCAGTTTATTCATTATGCTCTCTTCCTCCATGTAAGGGAGACCATCATAATAAAGGTGCTGATGTGACTGAATTTGACATAGTGTCGCGCGGCACTACGCCTCAGTGGCGAAGTGTCGCAGATATTAGGATGTGCTGTTTGACTGGGGCTAGAGTACCGGAGGTACGATACTGAAGTTAACGGCTTTCTGGACACTTTCTTCTGTGGCTTGGTTTTGAGCTACCTGCTGCAGACGGCTGTCGTACCAAGTCAGAATATCGTAGTACTGACGGATGTTTTGAACGTAATGTACCGGCTCTTCGCCTCGGGCAAAGCCATGTTTGGTGAAGCGATACCAGTTACGTTTCTGCAGAAGTGGCAGATGTTCCCTTACATCGATCCATTTGTTTGGGTCTTTTTTCATATGCTCGGTAATTTTCCGGGCATCTTCCAGGTGACCATAACCGACATTGTAAGATGCCAGTGCCATCCAGGTACGGTCGGGTTCCAGAATTTGTTCCGGCATACGGCGAATCAGTTTGGAAAGATAGCGGGCCCCGCCATAAATACTTTGTTTTGCGTCCAGTCTGTTTGTTACCCCCATATCACTGGCGGTATTGAGGGTTAGCATCATCAGACCCCGAACCCCCGTTGGTGACTTAGCCCGAGGGAGCCAATGGGATTCCTGATAGCCTGTGGCGGCCAGCAAGCGCCAGTCTAGGTTGTACTTTTCAGCCGCTTGCCTGAAGTGTTTTTCATACTTGGGCAGGCGTCCCCGGATATGACGCAGGAATAGCTGCACGCCAACATAGTTCAGTTCTTCTTTATGCCCATAATAGCGGTCACGAATTTGAGAGAGAGTGCCATCACTCTCTATTTGGGAGAAGAAGTCCCGGGCGGCATTGTATAGGGTATTATCTCTGCGCTTTGGCATCGCCCATGCGAGCTTATGGGTCTCGTTCAATACAAAGGCTTCTTTTACTCTGGAGTAATAAGCTTTGTTGATTCCCAGCTCGTTCGAGTTGATGACAGCAAAGTCCAGTTCCTGCTCGTGTACCATACGGATAAGATCCGTGGCCTCCAGGTCACTGGTTTCTTTCCAGCTAAGTTTTGGCTGTTTCTGTTGCAGACTTCGGAGCAGAAGAGCGTTGTTTGTGCCGGCAATGACGGCAGTTTGCTTACCGACAAGGTCTTCTACTGTTTTGGGCCTGGACTCTTTCCGGTTATAGATCACAACGGGCTGCACATCCATATAGCCCTGACTGTAGTAGAAGTCGCCAATGCGATCCAGATTGACCTCAAGCCCTGCCGCAGCCAGGTGAGCGTCACCCTCTTCCAGAGACTGATAAATACCCTTAATGTCATGGTTACTATCAATTTCGAGCTTTACTCCGAGATGATCAGCAAACAGGCTTGCCAGTTCATACTCGAAACCAGTGGGACCATCGGACCCTTCATAGTAGGTCGTTGGGGTATTCCGGGTCAGAATTTTCAGCGTGCCATTTTGTTTAACTTCTTCCAGGACGGTGGGTTGGTTACAGCCGGACAAAGACACTGCTGCCAGCAGCGTTGCTGCGGCCATCGTGAACTTTGTAAATTGTAAAAAAGGCTGCTTAAACACAGTACTCACCAGATGTTGCTGTAATAAAGAGCGAACCCAATAACCGTTGCAATAACGGGCTGTTTCGCTGCTGGAAAAATAAACAGAAGTCTATTGTCGCATTTTTTTTGCTTAAAATGACACTCTGCTAAGTGATATACCAAGAAAGTCATCTTCAGATTAGCTTTAAACACAGGGTTTGCAGTATTATTGGCACCCTCATTTTTTCTGCTATTTTTTAACGGTGCCGCTTAATTATATCTTTTGTTGCCTGTTTAAATAGTAGAACAAGTTCCGGTTTCCGATTTTTTTAAAGAGGCTTCTTTTCGTCATGCTTAAATTGCGTGGAGCGCCCGCCCTATCTGCCTTCCGAACCCGCAAGCTACTGTCTGCTCTTCAGGAGTCAGTACCCGCAGTTCTGAATGTACACGCCGAGTTCATGCATTTTGCAGAGCTGACCGCAGATCTGACTGCCGAGCAGCAAACGGTTCTTGACCGTATTCTGCGTTACGGCCCGCAAGCAGAAGAGCTGGAGCCTTCCGGCACGCTGTTTCTGGTTGTGCCCCGCCCGGGAACCATTTCACCATGGTCTTCCAAGGCGACTGATATTGCCCATAACTGCGGTCTGGCATTGATCAGCCGTATTGAACGCGGTATTGCCTACTATATCCAGGCAGAAAATTTATCAGAAACGGATCTGGCGATCGTTAAAGGCCTGTTGCATGATCGTATGACTCAGGCGGTGCTGACTGATCTGGATCAGGCTACAAGCTTATTTAGCCATGAAGAACCCCGTCCGCTGACCTCTGTGGATATTCTGGGGCGTGGCCGTCCAGCTCTGGAAGAGGCTAACCAATCACTGGGTTTGGCTCTGGCAGACGATGAGATCGACTATTTGGTGCAAAGTTTCATCGATCTTGGCCGTAATCCGAATGATATCGAGCTGATGATGTTTGCTCAGGCTAACTCTGAGCATTGCCGCCATAAAATCTTCAATGCTGATTGGAGCATTGATGGTGAAGTGCAGGAAAAATCCCTGTTCGGCATGATCAAAAATACCTTCGAGCAAAGCCCTGAAGGTGTGCTGTCTGCATACAAAGATAACGCATCTGTGATTGTTGGCCACGAGGCCAACCGCTTCTTCCCGAATCCTGACACGAAAGAATACGGCAAAAATAAAGAGCCGGTTCACCTGTTGATGAAGGTAGAAACTCACAACCACCCTACCGCGATTGCACCTTTCCCTGGTGCGGCTACTGGTTCCGGTGGTGAGATTCGTGATGAAGGTGCAACGGGCCGTGGCTCTAAGCCAAAAGCAGGTTTGACGGGCTTTACGGTTTCCAATTTGAGTATCCCTGAATTCAATCAGCCCTGGGAAGGTCATTATGGTAAACCTGCGCGTATCGTTTCTGCGCTGGATATTATGATCGAAGGCCCATTGGGTGGTGCGGCATTTAACAATGAATTTGGTCGCCCCAACCTGAACGGTTACTTCCGTACTTTTGAGCAGGAAGCTGTTGGTGTAAACGGTACAGAGATGTGGGGTTACCACAAGCCGATTATGCTGGCGGGCGGTATGGGTAATATCCGTGCTGACCACGTTGAGAAAGGCGACATTATTGTCGGTGCTAAGCTGATCGTTCTGGGTGGCCCTGCCATGCTGATCGGTCTGGGAGGCGGCGCGGCGTCTTCTATGGCGACTGGTGCCAGCTCTGAGGATCTGGATTTCGCTTCTGTACAGCGTGAGAACCCGGAGATGGAGCGCCGCTGTCAGGAAGTGATCGACCAATGCTGGCAGCTGGGAGACAAGAACCCAATCAGCTTTATCCATGATGTTGGCGCAGGCGGCTTATCTAACGCCCTGCCTGAGCTGGTTAAAGATGGCGAGCGTGGTGGTCAGTTTGATCTGCGCAAAGTACTGAACGATGAGCCGGGTATGAGCCCGCTAGAAATTTGGTGTAACGAGTCTCAGGAACGCTATGTGATGGCGGTTTCCCCTGAGAATCTGGAAGCGTTTGAGGCGATCTGTGCCCGTGAGCGCTGCCCATTTGCGGTTGTCGGTGAAGCCACTGAAGAGATGCACCTGACGGTTCAGGACACCGTGTTCAGCAATGAGCCGGTTGACCTGCCGATGAGTGTGCTGTTCGGTAAGCCACCTAAGATGCACCGTGAATTTAACCGCGTAAATCCTGAGCTGCCTGAGCTTAAGCTGGAAGGCGTTGAGCTGAAAGAGGCCGCTAAGCGCGTTCTGCAGTTGCCGACGGTTGCCAGCAAAAACTTCCTGATCACCATTGGTGATCGCTCTATTACCGGTATGGTTGCCCGTGACCAGATGGTAGGCCCTTGGCAGGTGCCGGTTGCCGATGTTGCGGTAACCACCACCACTCAGGATGCCACCACTGGTGAAGCGATGGCTATGGGCGAGCGTACTCCGCTGGCGCTGATCAACCCTGCGGCTTCTGGTCGTATGGCGGTTGGTGAAACCATTACTAACCTGGCTGCAGCTCAGATCAACAAGATGGGCGACATCAAACTGTCGGCTAACTGGATGTCTGCGGCAAGCCACAATGGCGAAAATCAGGCGCTGTTCGACACCGTAAAAGCGGTGGGTATGGAGTTGGCTCCTGAGCTGGATATCGCGATCCCGGTAGGCAAGGACTCTATGTCCATGCGTACCGTTTGGGACGATAACGGTGAAGAGAAGGCGGTAACGTCTCCGCTGTCTCTGGTGATTACCGGCTTTGCACCTGTGGGTGATGCCCGTAAGACCCTGACGCCAGAACTGCGTACCGACAAAGGTGATACTGATCTGCTGCTGATCGATCTGGGTCGTGGTCAGAACCGTCTGGGTGGTTCTGCACTAGCGCAGGTGTTCAATCAGGTGGGTAACGAAGCACCGGATCTGGATGATGCAGAAGACCTGAAAGCGATGTTCGCGGTGATTCAGGGTCTGAATCAGGATGGCAAGCTACTGGCTTACCATGACCGTTCTGACGGAGGCCTGTTCGCAACGCTGGCTGAGATGTCTTTTGCCGGTCATACGGGTCTGAATATCAAGCTGGATCTGATTGCAGACAGTAATAATGATCAGGATGTACTGGCTGCATTGTTTAACGAAGAACTGGGCGCTGTGGTTCAGATCTCCCGTGATGATTCCGAGGAAGTGCTGGCTCAGTTCCAAGCAGCGGGTCTGGGTGACTGCGTAGCGGTTATCGGCGAGCTGAACGACGAAGACTGGGTACGTTTCACTTATGACGGCGAAGCGGTTCTGGAAAATGCCCGTGTAAACTATCAGCGTAAGTGGAGCGAAACCAGTTACCGTATTCAGGCGCTGCGTGACAACGCAGATTGCGCACTGGAAGAGTTTGAAGGCCTGCTGGACTCTACCAATCCGGGTCTGCACGCTGAGCTGACTTACAACGTGAATGAAGACGTTGCTGCTCCTCTGATTGCTTCCGGCAACCGTCCGAAAGTGGCTATCGTGCGTGAGCAGGGGGTTAACGGTCAGATCGAAATGGCAGCTGCCTTCGACCGAGCCGGTTTCGCAGCCGTTGATGTACACATGAGTGACATTCTGGAAGGTCGTGTCACTCTGGATCAGTTCCGTGGGTTAGTCGCCTGTGGCGGCTTCTCCTATGGTGATGTTCTGGGTGCCGGTGAAGGCTGGGCGAAGAGTATTCTGTTCAACGCTACCGCCCGTGAGCAGTTCAAAAACTTCTTCCATCGCGAAGATACCTTCGCGCTGGGAGTATGTAACGGCTGTCAGATGCTGTCTAACCTGCACGAACTGATTCCGGGTGCCGAGCACTGGCCACACTTTGTGCGCAACCAGTCTGAGCAGTTTGAGGCCCGTGTTTGCATGGTTGAAGTACAGGATAGCCCGTCTGTCTTCCTGCAGGGTATGGCGGGTTCCCGTATGCCGATTGCTGTGGCTCATGGTGAAGGCCATGCTGAATTCACCAGTGAAGCTCACTTGGATGCACTGTTGGAAAGCGGTAACTTGGCGCTACGCTATGTGGATAACTACGGCAAAGTGACAGAAACCTATCCGGCGAACCCGAACGGTTCTCCGGCGGGTGTTACCGGCGTGACCTCTATCGACGGTCGTGTCACCATCATGATGCCGCACCCGGAGCGAGTTTACCGCACGGTAACCAATTCCTGGGCTCCGGATGACTGGAGTGAGGATGGCGCCTGGATGCGTATGTTCCGTAATGCACGAGTGTGGGCTGGTTAATACCTGACCCACTCGACACAAAAAAGGCAGCCTCGGCTGCCTTTTTTGCGTTTAGGATGCTGCGATCTGCAGGATTTTGTCTTTGTATTGTTTGATTGATTTATCCCAGCCTGAGGTGCCTCTTTTATTTGGGCTATCTGCTATATCTATTTCAAAACCTCTTTTCAGTCTATGCTGAGGCGGTTCATTTTTGTTTCTCAGCCCATCAGTTTTAACTTTTAGCGTATCAAGATAATCGCGGTGTAACTGGTAAATTTCAGGGTGTAGCTTTTGGACGTTCTCGCCAAGAAGGCTATCAATTATCTCTAATTCTATTTCGCTGTTTTGGAAATTCTCCCACGCGAGTTCGATAGACTTGATTTGGTTTTCAAGCTTAATAAGATTTTGTTCATCCTGCGCATTATTAATAGGTGGAAGTACATAGCCGTGTACAGGATCGTTTTTAATTGGTAAATCCCACGCAGACGTTGTGATAGCCATAATCATTGCGCGATCCCAAAGCTCAAAAGTCTTTTTGTAGCCAGTGATGGCATTAACCTTTGGTATATAGGATGTTTGTTTCTTCCACGTAATTGCTGCCCAAGCGGCTATTAGTGCTGTTGTTAACGATCCTGTGCCGCCTATAACATCATTAAATGTATCGGCAGAAAATGAGATGTCGCTGACCATTCCGATGGTCATGCCAAGAAAGAATGTGAAAGTAGCTATAACAACCGTAAGTGTGCTTGTTTGCATATATTGAGTGTCTCTGAATATTGTGAGTTTGTTTCAGACTATTATCAGAGGGCTAGTCAAGGTTTTACAGGCTAAAAAATTTAGAATTGCTGAAGCCCCATTTTATGCGGCTTCGAGGGTCTTAAGTGAGTGGTAAGGGATCATTGCCAAGTTCGTTATTCTCTAAAACAAAGATTTCTGTAGCTGCTCCGATGCGTCCGGCGACTAACTAAATAAAGCCGTGTATGACATCAGTTGATTGATGTTAACTTGGTTTTTCAGAAAGCCTCGGCTGCCTTTTTTGCATTTTGGGTATTGATCGCAGGTGTTCTGCGATCAATTTATTCCCATCTGCCTAATCAGAGCTTGAAGTGATCAACAGTTTTGGCCAGTTCTTTAGATATCTTCGAGAGCTCACTGCTGGCATCAGCTGTTTGTAGCGCCCCTTCAACGGTTTGATCGGACAATTGAGTAACCGCTGTAATATTGAGACTGATCTCCTCAGCAACAGAAGACTGTTGGCTAACGGCGGTCACAACCTGAGTATTCATTTCATTGATTTGCCGGATACTTTCAACAATCGTATCCAAGGCTGCTCCGGTTTTCTCAGACTGCTCTACTGTGTTTAGCGCCTTATCACGACTGGTGAGCATAGCCTCAACAGCATGATTGATATCAGACTGCAGCTGGTTAATCATATCCTGAATGGTCTGAGCCGAGTCCTGGCTCCGTTGAGCCAGGTTCCTGACTTCATCGGCAACAACAGCAAACCCTCGGCCTGATTCACCAGCTCTGGCTGCTTCGATTGCAGCATTCAAAGCCAGTAGGTTGGTTTGCTCAGAGATTGTCTGAATAACCTCTGTCACGGAACCGATATTAGTACTGCTGGCTTCAAGGGATTGTATGATTTCGACAGATTTTTCAACGTTTTCAGCAAGATCATTAATGGCTTCCAGAGTTCTTTGTACCGTTTCTTTGCCCTGGGCGGCGTAATCCATGCCTGTTGATGCGGCCTGAGCTGAAGATTCTGAGTGGTTAACGACATCATGAATACTGGCCGCCATTTCTGTAGCAGCCGCTGCGATCTGTTCAATACGGCTTTGCTGTTCGTTGACAACAGCATGGGTCTGCTGAGCAACCGCAGATGCTGATTGTGCCGTATCCTGTAACTGGTTACCGGTATGGGTGATTGATGCAATGATGGTTCTGAGCTGCTCTGCCATATGGCTAACAGATTGAAGAATGCCGGTGCTGTTTTCTTGGTGCTTAACTTTCAGGTCGCCAGAGGCAATCTGACGGGTGATCGCCGCGATATCTCTTGGTTCGCCGCCAATAGGCTGCTTGATTACTCTCAACATGACGATTGTAAATACAATACCTGCGATCACAACAATTGCTGAGACAAACAGAATTAGGTCTGTCAGGTTTTCAATATCCTGCTGTAGTTTTGGGCCGACCTGTTCTTGGTCTTTTAATATATCTTGCTTAATTTGATCGGTTTTTACTGTGATGTCTGCTGATAGCGGGATAATGGTTTCTTGGGTAATTTGAGTCACTTGGCTGGCAGAGTTATAAACCTTTTCAAAGGCCGCTAAAAAAGCTTGATGATGGGTTTCAAAGTGGGCCAATAGCTCATCTTCTTCGCCACCTAGCGCATTTTTTAATAGCGTCAATGCGTTAGGCATAATCTCATCAAGTTCTTTCACTGCCCGGTCATAATGCTCTTTTTTACGTGAGATCAGATAACGGTTAGCGTAGAGACGCCCCAATAGCAGGTGCTCCTGCACGCTGGCAGCATAAAAAATAGTATCACCAATACCACTCAGGTAAGCATTCTCGATCAGGGTTGTCATCGTCTTACGGATTTCAAAACCCGCTGGGTATAGTTGTTGTTCTGTGATGCTATCAATAAGACCAATCTGGACTTTAACCTGATCAAAAGCTTGCTGGAAATGTGCGATCTGGACTTCGATATCTTTAATCAGTTTCAGCCTTTTAGAATCTTTAAACTGAGATTTTGCCGTCAGAATAAGCTCGGAAACCTCTTTTTCCTGTTTCTGGTAATGCTCCAGTGTGCCCTGTTCCTGATGTATCAGGTAGCTTTGTACATCGGCACCTTGCATCAGCATGCTGCTTTGCAGGTGGCTGGCGATATTGGTGTCGGCTACAAAACCACGATACTGTTGAACCCCATGCGAGCTTTCACTCAGGCCTTTATAAGAAAACAGGGTTAAGACGACGCTGAACAAAATCAGCACACCAAAACCGATAGCAAGCTGCTGGGCTAACCGAAGCTGAGTGAACATAGGGCATCCTTTAAACATTAAATTAAGATCACAGTGGGCATAGTGTGATAGTGAAGTATCTGAAGGCATTATTTTTGTCTGATTAAAGCTAAGCCTCAGTTTTGCCAAGTGCACAAAGACTCATTACTAAGTGCTTTATTCAATGTACACCATACGAAAAAAAAACTTTGACAGATGCAGTCAATCACACAAGCAGATCATATGCATCTAAATAATATGTTTTCTTCCAAAAGCTCGTTGCCCTGACTGATTATGGGCCATACTGAAAGAATCCGTCATGGGCAGGGCTCTGCTCTATCGGTTGAAATAATTGTGCAAAATTTTTTGCATCCACCTGAACTGATGCTGCGTAAGTATTATTGAGTACGTTAAAACGAACTTAAAAAATCAAGATAAAAATACGATTAATAAAACATTTTTTAGTGTATACAACCCGAGGTAACAACGATGACTAAATCTAAACTGGCAATGGCTTCTGTAATGTCCGGTATTATTGCCCTGAGTGCAGTAACGGCAACACCTGCGCTGGCGGCAGGTAAAGAGAAATGTTATGGCGTTGCAAAAGCGGGTCATAATGACTGCGCAACCAAAAACAGTTCTTGTGCTGGTACGTCTAAAACAGATTTCCAAGGCGATGCATTTATTGCGGTACCTAAGGGTATGTGCTCTAAACTTGCCGGTGGTAGTCTGACGTCTAAAGGTTAAGCCTGATTGGTGTAACTGGCCTATATCAGGAGCCCTCTGTGGTTAGCAGTTCACTGCGCTAACGGGTTCCTGAGCCTCTTTCATTTGTTCTCCAGAAATTCGCTATTCACTTTCTAAGAAACATTTTTATTCACTTTGAAAAATAAGAGATGGAGTGCTCACCATGGATGCTATGAAGGGCTTTTCTGTGCCTACGGCGAGTATTGGTATGGGGCTGCGGGCACCGCACTATAATGACCTGCTGTCAGAGCTGCCGAATGTTTCCTGGTTGGAAGTTCACAGTGAAAACTATCTGGATGAGCAAGGTGTCCAGCGTCATATTTTACGTCAGGTCGCAGAACATTACCCATTAAGCCTCCACGGTGTCGGGCTATCTCTTGGCTCAGGGGATGCCTTAGATTCTAAGCACCTTTTAGCCTTGAAATCCTTAGTCGATGAGTTTCAACCGACACTGCTATCTGAGCATTTGAGCTGGAGTGCGGTATCAGGCCGATACTTTAACGACCTTTTACCGATTCCTTATACCCGTGAAAGCCTTGAACAATTTTGCCGCCAGGTAAACGTGGCTCAACAGGCACTTGGGCGTCAGATCTTGATTGAGAATCCTACTGCCTATCTGAATTTTAAAGCGTCTGTTTTTACGGAATGGGATTTTTTAAACCAGATTGTTGGGCAAACAGGCTGTGGACTTCTTCTCGATCTGAATAATATCTATGTTAACGCTGTGAACCACGGCTTCGACAGCCTCGATTATTTGAACAATATTGACCTTGATGCGGTGGGTGAGCTGCACCTGGCTGGCTTTTCAGTCAATGACTATGAGCAGGGCCGTATTCTGATTGATACCCATGGGAACCGTGTTAGCGACGAGGTATGGCAATTGTTTGCACAGGTTAGGCATAAGCTGGGCTGCCAGGCTCCCGCTCTGGTGGAATGGGATACAGATATACCGGAAATGTCCGTTTTGCTGGATGAGGTTGGTAAAGCCGAGAGTATTCAGCAGCTTGGTGCAGATTCGGCTTTAACATCAAAATCTGGCTATGAGTATGGTGTTAGTCATGACGGATTTTAACTCTTCTTCCGGCCCCGCTTCTGAGTTGGTAATGGCCCCTGAGCTTTACCATTTACAGCAGGCGTTTGCTCAGGCGCTGATATCACCTGCATCGTCTGTGGATCACTCTAAGCTCTATCAAGGCATTCAGGAGACGCATTTTGATGCGGACCAACTGTTGCAAATCTACCGGAATAACTTTGTTCTAAGTCTGACAGAGGCTTTGGAAGTGACTTTCCCGGTGCTTCAGGTGATGGTTGGTGACGAATTTTTTGCCCAGCTAGCCAAAGCATTTATCCGTACCGTGCCGATGTCAAACGCTGCTGTGGCCCAGTTTGGCGAGGCTCTGCCGGACTTTATGCTTGATCTGGAGCAGCTGAAGGAGATGCCTTATCTCGCTGACTTAGCGCGCTTCGAGTGGGCTTATTCCGTGCGTATTAATCGTATTCCCACGACAGAGCCCTTTCCCTATCAGGGATTGTCTGAGGTCAGCGAAGATGATTATGAGCGGATTCACTTTGCGGTTAACCCCAATATCACGCTTTTTCAATCCTCGTGGGCGATTATTGAACTGTTTCGCCGCCTAAAAAACTGGCTTGAACGGCAGGCCGAGATTGAGAAAGGGGATGCTGAGAAATGTGATTCAGTTGCATCTGATGAAGATAACCCCTTGGCGGGATTTCAACTGGATCAGCCCCAGAAGGGCTATATTGCAACCTCTGGTTTAGCAGAAGTGCTCTATCAGGAGCTAGACGACGGCGCATTTTGTCTGCTGGAGCATTGTCAGGCGGGCAGCCTATTTAGCCAGTTTGAGTACGATGCTGCTGATCTCCTTCTACAGGATGCTATCCGTACGGGGCTAATCACCAGATTTGACGTTCTGAAAAAAACCACAGAGTAGAGGAATCGAAGAATGACATCACTTGCCTTATGGTATGACCGTTTTTTTAGCGGATTCGAGAAGCTCGCCAGTCCACTGCTGTTGTTGTTCGTTAGACTATGGGCAGCCAAAGCTTTTTTGCAATCTGGATTAGTTAAAATCCAAAGCTGGGATAGTACTCTGTATCTGTTTGAAGAAGAGTACCAAGTTCCTCTACTACCCTGGGAGCTGGCGGCTTATCTTGGAACGGCAGCAGAGTTGATTCTGCCTCCGCTTTTAATTCTGGGGTTGATGAGTCGTGGTGTGGCCTCTGCACTCTTTGTCTTTAATATTATGGCTGTGGTTTCCTATCCTGTTCTGTGGAGCCAAGGGTTCTACGATCATCAGTTATGGGGTCTGATGTTCCTGATAACAGCCGTTTTCGGACCTGGGCTTCTATCGGCAGACCACCTATTGAAGAAGATATTTACTCAGGCAAATAGAAGTATCTGATCATATGGCTGCCGGGTGCTTTTCTGCTCGGATACATCTTACCTTGCCCCTTTTTCCGCCGATGTTTAAAGGCCGGTTTTGAAGAGAAATATTTAAAACCGGTCTTTAAAAAATCTTTTAAAACAGGCTGTTAGAATAAGGAATCTTGCAACGCTTCCTGAGTTTCCGGCCATGGGGTAAACAGAGCACTGTCCGGTACAGGCTTATTCAGTTGCTCGGCAAAGTAGGCGGCTACTTCGGGCGCATGAGTATTACTGGGTGTGTGCAGAAACATATAAGGTGTACGGCCCTCCTGTATCCATTGAGCAATTTTGACAACCCATGGTTCCAGATAATGCAGGGTGCTTTGTGTGGACCAAACCATAAAGTGAAAAATCGGATAACGAAAAATCAATGGGTTACGTCACTTTTTAAACCATAAGATGAAATACAATTTAACCCATAAGTTGAAAAAATTTTAATAACCGTTCTGATGTGAACAGTCCAAGAAATTCTCGGGTTTTCATTCGTCAACTGCCTATTCGGCAGATAATGTAGCGCTCACATGTAGAGGTAGGTTGGGCTTATTACCAACTGCCTATTCGGCAGAGCTGCACTTTAACAGCACATCTGAGTTAAGCCATCATTTTGAGTGCCCTGACGATCTAAAGATCGATAGCAATATTTGGATGTTTCGATTGTATGATCTTTCGTAGTGTTTCTGTTGGTTCCGCTGGCTTAGCCTGAATAAGCTCCATCAAGCGATCCCACTCCCGTTCATTTAGGTAAATTGCTTCTGAGCTATGAGGAACTGGTTCGTCTGAATTGCCTGCTTTTGAATCTGAAATTGGGTTGCTCACCATTTCCTCCTTACGCCGTTGAAGAGCATCCTATTACTATGCTCAAAATTAGGATAATTAATTCTAAAATTTACCAACTGCCTATGCGGCAGATCACGATGCCTGCTTTGATGGTTGTGGACTAAACCATAAAGTGAAAAACTGGGTTACGTAAAATCAATGGGGTACATCGTTTTTTAAACCAAAAGCTAAAATCCGATTTAACCCATAAGTTGAGAAGTTTTAATGGATTGTGCTGATGTGAGAAAGCCCGAGAAAGTCTCGGGCTTTTTACTGCCTATTCGGCAGAAGTCCTGTAACAGGGACGGTAAAGTCCAGAGTGTAATTACCAACTGCCTATTCGGCAAGCTTTCAAGCTGCCTTTAACATACTATTATGCAGCTGATATCAAAATTAGAGATCAAATCTATACGCTGGAGCAACCATGGGCAATTTAAAAATACCGTATGGAGTGAATACGTCTGGCGAATTCACTTCTGCATATTCAGCAGAAAAAGGCTCGGTCTACTTTTGCCCATGCTGCGGTGAAAGACTTATTTACCGCGATGGAGATGTTCGGGCAAAACACTTTGCACACCCAGCGTCATCAAATTGCAGTTTCGAGTCAGTATTACATATAACAGCCAAAGAACTGATTAGGTCTATTATTGAAAATAATGCTGATGGTCGCCAGGAGATCAACCTTGAAAATCATTGCCAAAATTGCGGTGTATTGTTTTCGTCTAAGCTACCAATAAATACATTTTCATCAGCTGGATTAGAGGTGAAGGTTGGTGATTACATTTGTGATGTAGTTGGGTATCGGAATGGCTCAATCGGATTGGCTATAGAGATTTTAAATACTCATGCTGTAGACGCTATAAAAGCACGTAATCTCCAAGTCTATTGGGTAGAGCTGAAAGCAGAGGATGTACTTAACAATCCAGAGAATTGGATTCCTCTACAGTCAAATCTAAAGAAATCCTACTGCCCGGACTGTAAGAATCATTTAAAGCATGTGCGTCAAGTTGCAGATAAGTATGGCATCGACAGGTCTCTTTATTCCCCAATAAAAAATCCAGCTAAAGCAAATTATTTAGCTGACATTGAGACTTGCTTCAGATGTGGGCATGAGATCCCAGTGTTTTGGTGGCGGGGCGTTCCCTTCTGTGAAGTTAAGCCACCAAGCCCGATGCCAAAAACAATTCAATACAGGTACTCGAAGCGGTACGGTGGCTCATATTGGGCAAATACCTGTGCAAATTGCAATATGATCCAAGGCGACAATTTTCTCTATATAAACAATGATGCTCCATTCAAAGGGTTACCACTTTCAAGGGTTGGCCGATCAGGGCAGGACGATCTAAGTTTGGTATCGGATCAATTGTCTGTATCGGAGGCGATTCAAGTATTAACGCGTAATATCTAATAGTCGTGTTAGATCATAGTGTTGAAGCTGGCCTATGTCACCTTATGGTTAATTTTTCACCTTATGGTTTATTTTTTTCACTTTATGGTTAAATTCACAACTTTGCCAGTCTTTCGCCGTGATAAAACGCACCATAGGGTTTTTTCCGGTGGCAATCACATGCAGAGGGAGGTTGGGCTTGGCTTTTAATGCTTCCAGGGTATCTTCATCATCTGCCGGGTTCTTAAACAAAGCCCGGGTATCAAACTGAACACGGTTGATGCTGTATTCCATCAAAAGAGCGTTTAGTTGGCGTTCCACCCCATCTTTATTGAAAAAGCCTCGGTGACGCACTTCTAAACTGAAATTTATGCTACTGGGAAGACTGCGGATAAATGATTCAAGCAGCGGTAGCCGTTCTGGCCCGAAAGTTTCCGGTAGTTGCAGAAAGATCATACCCAGTTTTTCTTTAAGCAGGGTAAAGCGATTAAGGGTCGCCGTCAGCTCTTCTTCGGATACCTGCAGCAAGCGGTCATGGGTAATACTGCGTGGCAGTTTAAAGCAGAACCGAAAATGCTCCGGTGTTTGCTGATACCAGTCTTGCACTGTCTGTGCATCCGGTAGACCGTAAAAGCTGGTATTGCCTTCCACAGAGGAAAAGTAACTGCTGTAACGACTGAGAGCAGGTCGTTGAGTGCCACCTATCAAAGGTCCCTGCGTCCAGTGTTTATGGTTCCACTGAGAAAGCCCGATATAGCAGATCTTGTGCAAAAGAATGCGCTCCATAAAGACTGGTTTTGACATGGATCAAAGGATAAAACAATCAGTTATATAATTGGTGTTTTAAACGGAACTTTATTTTTCGTATATGTTCGATAGCCCGTGCTGAGGTAAATAAAATTATTTTATCCAAACCTTCTTTCCGGAGAAAAGGTTTGGCAGGCAAGGGGCTGCTGAATGGAACAATACTTCAAAGACTTTCAAATCTCGTTTATACATGCATTGCGTAATCTCTTTCCTATTGTTGCTGTTGTCGTTTTTTTTCAGTTTCTGATTCTTCAGCAGATGCCGAATGATGCGATGGGAATGCTGATTGGGTTGTTAATTGTGGCCTTTGGAGTAGCATTATTTTTACAAGGACTAGAGTTAAGTATTTTTCCGGTAGGTAAGAGCCTTTCAAATCAATTTGCAGAGCGTGGCTCAGCCCCCCTTCTGGTCTGTTTCGGCTTTGCTATAGGTTTTTCTGCTGTTATTGCTGAACCGGCGTTGATTGCAGTAGCCCAGCAGGCTCAGGATATCAGCGAGGGAAGAATTGATGCCTTTACACTGCGGGTACTGGTTGCTACATCGGTGGGCTTTGTAACTGGGTTAGGTGTTTTTCGGATTATTGCAGGCATTCCTCTGCACTGGATTATTGTTCCTGGATATATCCTGGTTGTTGTTGCAACTTACTTTGCTCCTGAAGAGATTGTCGGCCTAGCATATGATTCCGGAGGTGTGACAACAAACATTGTTACGGTTCCTCTTATTGCGGCTATGGGGATAGGCTTAGCTGCATCTATTCGTGGGCGCAACCCTCTTCGGGACGGCTTTGGTTTGGTAGCTTTGGCTGTAATGGTGCCAATGATCAGTGTTCAGTTGTATGGCATTGTTGTTTACTCATCATCAGCGGATACTTTGAGTATCGCTTCTGAAGCAGTTACTTCTGAGCACTCTGCGCCTCCTCATTTTTTGCTTAAGATTTTTTTCGATCTTGCATCAATGTTACGTGATGTCTTGCCTATTATTCTGACCATCCTTTTTTTCCAGTACCTTGTTCTACGCCGGCCTTTATCTAATCCAGCCAGAATAGTTTTTGGTTTTTCCCTGGTTATTGTCGGTTTGTATGCATTTGTTATCGGTCTGAAAATGGGATTGTTTCCGATAGGAAATAATATGGCGGAGCAACTTATTCATTTAGATCGCGTATTTTTTATTTATTTATTCGCTTTTATGATAGGTTTTGCGACAACGATGGCTGAACCTGCATTGTTAGCTATCGGAAAACAAGCGGAAGAAGCGGCGGCTGGGCAGATTAATGGTAATACAATTCGCTACCTTGTAGCTTTGGGGGTCGCTATCGGAATAACGATAGGCGTGCATAGAATCATTAGTGGTGGTTCCATGCATTATTATGTAATGACAGGCTATATTCTGGTTGTCTTCCTGACCCTGTTAGCTCCTAAATTCATTGTTTCTTTAGCGTATGATCTCGGGGGGGTCACAACCTCTGAGGTGACGGTACCTTTGGTGACAGCCCTAGGGATTGGGCTGGCATCAAATATTGAGGGTCGCAATGTGCTGATCGATGGTTTTGGACTTATCGCTTTTGCATCTATATTCCCTATTATTTCAGTCATGATTTACGCGATTGTTTCAGATGTAATCGCAAAATATCACAAGGTGAACCTATGAAATTTTCTGTGCTCGTCGCGATTATTCCTCAGGACTTGGAGCAAAAAGCTATTGATACAGCCCGTGACCTTGGTGCGGGCGGTATTACGGTTCTGAATGGACGCGGTATAAGTAATGAGGTCAAAAAAACCTTTTTTGGTCTCAGTTATGATGGCAGTCAGAGTGTTCTTATTATGGTGCTTGAGAAGCGCCTGTCCCTGAACATTATGAAGGCGTTGCAGAAATTGGTTATTACTCCGGATGAAGGTTCAAAAGGTCTTGTATTCACAACACCTTTGGAGCATCTGGGGGGGATTGATCATTCTCAGTTTGAGAGATTTGAATCCCACTTAAAAGAGAAAATTTAATAAAGCAAGGTGTATTAATAAAATAGCTGATATAAGGTTTTCAAGGATTTCAGGAGTAATGTAATGCAAATCGTAAAAGATGTTATGGTGACAAATGTTGTAAGCATTAGCCCTTTTGCTAGGCTGCGTGATGCCTTGGCGTTGATGAAACAGCATAGAATTAAATCACTTGTTGTTGAACGTAACTCACCTCATGATGCCTGGGGGATTATTACATACTCAAATATACTTAAGACTGTATTTGCTGAAGAAGGCGATATTGATCTTCTGAATGTATACGATGTATGTGTTAAGCCTGTAATCACGGTTGGAGAAGACCTGGCTGTTAAGCATGTTGCTACGTTAATGACAAAGTCTGACGTTAAGCGTTTACTTGTACTGTCAAATAATGAACTGATAGGCATTATTACGATGAATGACATTATGGAAACACTGCTGGAGCAGATTGAATAGATATATTGCTCCGGATTTTGAAATAAATGCTCGCTCTGTAAAGCGTTGCAAAACTTTAAAAACAGGTTAAGGATGTCATGAAACAATTTAAAAATATTTTATGCCTGCTGCAGACCGGCTATTCAGAGAAAACAGTATGCAGAGTATTAAAAATTGCAGAGCAGGCTAGCTTATCTCTGACTTTAATGGTTTCTGTTCCTGTTGGAAAAGAAAAAGGAGCTGATGTTTCTGAAACAGAGCAGGTTGCGCAGATACGAAAACAGCTGTGTGAGATCTCTTTTAAAGAAGCTCAGGGCGATGCTTTAGAGCAGCTACCTATCAATATCTCCCGAGGGAAGTTGGTCAGTGATGCTATTGAGTTGGTTAGCAGCCAGAGTTTTGATCTTGTAATAAAAGAAGCTGAAGATAAAGATTGGCTTGATCAGCTACTTGGCGATGATGATACACAGCTGTTACGAAAATGCCCCTGCCCTGTCTGGCTTCTGAAGCCTGATACACCTATGCCTTTGAAATCTATTATGGTCGCACTGGACTTTGATCATACTGAGTGCGGCAATAACACCATATTTAATCAGATGTTAGCAGAACTAGGTGTTTATTTTGCCAGTCAGGACTTGGCTGCGCTGCACTTTGTGACAGTGTACGAGTCTGTTAAAGCCGATGTTCTGAGTGTTTGGTCTGATGAACCTGATCAGTTCCGGCGTGCTATGGAGAATGAAGAGTTTAGGCATAAATCTGCTGCTCTGACTGACTTAGAAGCTGAGTTAAAAAAGAAATTTGGCGGTGATGTTTATCAGTATATATCTCCCACCGGGCATGTTGTTCAGGGCGTTGCGGCTGAGAAATTAGCAGGTATGGTTAACTTACTGAATGTAGACCTTCTGATCATGGGTACAGTAGCGAGAACAGGAATAAAAGGTGTTGTAATTGGCAACACTGCTGAAAGTTTACTGAGCTCCGTCAAGTGCTCAGTATTAACGGTTAAGCCCGACTCCCTGGCAATACCTGGTTCTGCCAGTTAATCATATCTTATCGATAATATGAGCTCCGCACTTTGGGCAGTGTAATTGATGTCCAAGTTCCAGCTTTTTATTGTGAATGATCTGGTTGAGGTCTTCTTCAGAAATCCCGTACTTTTTACTCAGGCGGGCGAGCATGCTTTTATCGTTCCTGCTCAGTTCGCCATCTTCCAGAGCGTTAATGACCTCCGCTGTCATTGCGGATTTCCGGTCCTGCAGCTCTTCAGAGAACCGTGCTGCCAGCATACCTGCAGGCAGGGCAACTGTGCCGACACCCAGCAGCATAATCAGAATAGCAAGAACTTTGCCACCGGCTGTAACCGGCGTGATATCGCCGTAACCCACCGTCGTCATGGTGACAACCGCCCACCAAATGGCATCCAGTACACTCTTGAAGGCCTCTGGCTGCGCCTTGTGCTCTAATGCAAACATTACACAAGCAGCAAGTACGACCAACACTAAAACAGCAAAAACAGCAGATGCCAGAGATGCCAGTTCTGAAGCTACAACCTTAATAAAAATATCCATGCTGCGGATATAATGAGAGAGCTTCAGGAGTCGCAGTAGCCGTAGCAGCCGGAGATATCGTAGATCTATATTGATAAAAAGCGATAGATAAAAAGGCAGAATAACAAGCAGGTCAATTAGTGCGATTGGAGAGAAGATGTAACGTAATTTCCCCTTGATACCGGGTCCGTATTTGGGGTTTTCAGCACTGATCCAGACTCGAATCAGATATTCTATAGTGAATACTAGGACTGAGAAAACCTCAAGAATCTGGAAGTAAGGTGAGTACTGTTTCCCAATCTCAGGTATGGTCTCCAGAATAACACCGGTAACGTTCAGAACGATAAGAATGATAATAAAGCCATTGATGAGCTTTCCGGTGATACTGAACGCCTGTTCTCCATCAAGCAGTTGAAAATAGCGATGACGAAGTGTGTTTAGGGGCATGGATTTTCTCATTAATCTGAATGCGTTAGTTTGATTGTAAAGGAAAATTGAAGAGGATAGTCAGATGACTGCTAATAAAATTCCAGGAGTGTCGGCCTCTGAAGTGGCTATCCAAGAAGAGATGCCTGTGCTTGAAACGGAACGCCTTATTTTAAGAGCCTTCCGGCAGCCAGACTTTTCTGCGTATCACGGCATGGTGAGTGATACGGATGTTGTGCGTTATGTCGGTCAGGGCGTGTCGCTGAATACTGAGCAGGCCTGGCAGAGCATGGCGTATCTGATGGGACATTGGTGGCTGAAAGGTTTTGGCCTATGGGCGGTTGAAGAAAAAAGCTCTGGCCGGGTGGTGGGTCGTGTTGGCTTGTATCAACCGGAGGGTTGGCCTGGCATGGAGTTGGGCTGGATGATCGCCAAAGAGCATTGGCGTAAGGGTTTTGCCTTTGAGGCGGCTCAGGCAGCTCTGGCATACCAGAGAACGCATTTTCCTCAGGAGCCACTGATCAGCTTGATACATAGCGAGAATAAGCCGTCTATTAAATTAGCACAGAAGCTGGGAGCGAGTTTTTCGCTGGGGCGTGAAATGGGAAATATTCAGGTACTGGAATTCAGTTATCCTGACCATGCTTAATTCACTATTTGAAGGGGTGAGCTATGAAGCTATCTCAGTCAAAAGAAATTGCGCAGGATGTTGTTAGCACACCATTGTCAGCATTTTCAGCTGAGGCATTGAAGCCACTTCACTCTACGTTGGAGCATTGGCGGATACAGTTTAATCAGCTAGTGGCGAGCCTTCCGCCAGAGCAAAAAACAGCAACGCCGGAGCGTGCCCGTCAGGCGTTGGCAGGAATTACCACACGCTTTGTGCCAAAAGGCCCGGGCTTGCTGCGTGTCGAAAATTTGGTATTAACGCTTAGCTGTGTTTCGGAGCATAACGTGCCAGAGTTGCCGTTGCGCCTTTATCAGTCGGTTGAGTCACCGGAAGCGCTGATGCTCTTCATCCATGGCGGCGGACATATGGCGGGCAGTGTTGACGTTTACGACCCTATCTGCCGAAGGCTGGCTCAGGAGAGTGGTCAGGCAGTGTTAGCCATGGACTATCCTCTGGCCCCTGAAAACCCTTGGCCAGCGGGTATTCAAAGTGTTGCCGAACTGATGAGGCTTTTACCGCAGGTACTTGAGACCTTTCAACTACCATCAGATATCAGGGTAATGATGATGGGGGACTCTGGCGGCGCTGCTATGGCCGCGACCCTTTGTTTGCAGCAACCGAAAACGCTGCCCGGTTATCCAGAAGCCCTGGTTTTACTGTATCCAAGTCTTGATTATCGTATGCAGGCAGGTTCGATTCAGCAGTTTTCTGAAGGGTACTTCCTGACTGAAGAGCGGATACGTTGGTATTTTGATCAGTACCTGCAGGGCAAGGCGGATCCGCTTTCGGTCTCGCCGTTAGCAATGCCGGTGCCATCACATTTCCCTAGAACCTTACTGATGAGTGCGGGCTACGATCCACTGAGGGATGAGGCCGGACTTTTCTTCGAAAAGCTGGCCAATGCAGGGGCTGACGTCGAAGGTGTTTGTTACGAGCAAATGCTGCACGCTTTTCTGAATCTGGAGTCGCTGGTGCCGGATGTTTGTCAGGAAGTTTATAACGCAATCAGCCGCTTTTTGGCGGCTGGGCAGATGAAAGGCTTAAGGCGAATTAAGAACTAGGAATGGTTCTTTTTCTTTTTATCTTTTGGGGTCTCTTTGCAGCGGACTTTCTGCACAAAGTTGCCACCTATTTCCAGTGTTTCTAAGCGATAAGGGCCAAAGCTCATACATACTGGTGCTTCAGGAATCGCTTCCAGATGCTCTATAATCAGCCCATTCAGTGTCTTAGGGCCGTCAACAGGCAGAGCCCAATCCAGTGTCTTGTTGATATCCCGGATACTGGCAGCGCCTTCCACTTCAAAGTTGCCATTACCATCTGGTTTGATCTCATCATTATGGCCGCTCATCGGTGAGGTAAAGTCACCCACAATCTCTTCCAAGATATCTTCCAGTGTGACAATGCCGAGTACATCGCCATATTCGTCCACCACAATACCGATACGACGCTTCAGGCGCTGGAAGTTCAGCAGCTGTGTCTGCAGTGGCGTTGTTTCCGGAATAAAGTAGGGCTCACGGGCTTCTGCCAGAAGATCTTCTTTAGTTGGCATCTGTCGGGCCATAAAGCGTGATGCGTTACGCATATGCAGAATACCCAACACGTTATTAATGTCACCTTTATACAGAATCAGGCGAGTGTGCTGGCAGTTCTGCAGCTGCTCAATAATAGACTCTACCGGATCATCGAGATTGATACCCTGAATATCATGACGGGGGATCATAATATCATCAACGGTCATCGACTCCAGATCCAAGATACTCAGCAGCATGGTTTTGTGTCGGCGGGGTATCATTGCGCCTGCTTCAAGTACTACTGTGCGAAGCTCTTCTGGCGTTAACTGATCATTACTGCTGTCATTCTGATTAACTCCCATCACCTTAAGAAGGCCGTTGGTAATGGCATTTACCAGAAATACCAGAGGGTACATGACTTTAAGAAGGGGGGTCAGCAGCAGGGATGCAGGGTAAGCGATTTTTTCGGGGTGCATAGCGGCTAACGTCTTAGGAGTAACCTCAGCAAAGATCAGAATAACTAAGGTCAGTAGCGCTGTGGCAATAGCAATGCCCGCGTCACCATACAGGCGGACAGCAATAACGGTAGCAATGGCAGATGCAAGAATATTGACGAAGTTGTTGCCGATCAGAATAACGCCAATCAGGCGATCAGGGCGCTCCAGCAGACGGCTTACCCGCAACGCTCCTTTGTCGCGATTTTTTGCTTTGTGGCTCAACCGATAGCGGTTAAGTGACATCATGCCGGTTTCGGAGCTGGAGAAAAAGCCGGAACAGACAATCAGAAAGGCTAAAAGTCCAAATAAAATGCCAAGGGGGGTGTCGTTCAAGAGATCAGGTATCCTGCAAAAATGAAAAACTGACGATTTAACAGCCGCTGCATGACAGCGATGTGACCTCCTCAGGCCAGTGTTCCGTTAATTCGCCGCTGGACAGCGCCAATAGGTGACGCTTTTATTATTTTTACTGCGAATAAAACCCGCAGATTCTACTTTTAAATTTTCGGCCGGCTGACGTCAAGGTGAGCAGGCTGAAAAGCAGAAGATTAGTTATTGTAATTTTGGGTTAGTTCAGCAGGATTTCAAGGGCAACTTTAGTGCCGAAATACCCCAAAACCAAGAGTGTTGCTCCGCCCAAAGTCCAGCGAACCGCGGTCATGCCGCGCCAACCCAGCCACCGATGTCCAGCCAACAAAACGGCAAAAACGAGCCATGCCATCAGGCTAAGAACGGTTTTGTGGGCCAAATGTTGGGCAAACAGGTTCTCAATAAAGATAAAGCCACTACCAATAGCGATAGTCAGAATAATAACGCCGCTAAAGATCAATTCAAACAGCAAGCGCTCCATGGTTTGAAGAGGAGGTAACACCTGAATGATACCGCGGGTCTGCTTATGCTTTAGCTGGTAGTTCTGGATTGAAACGAGGAGCGCCTGACAAGCTGCAATAACAATCAGGCTATATGCAACCAGGGAGGTCAGGATATGTAGCGTCAAGCCGGGAGACAAGTGATTGCTCGGTGCTGAAACTGGTCCCCAGATAGCAAAAATCAAGGCAAGCATCGACATGGGGAAGATCCCGATACTGAGGTTCAGAACCGGTTTCTTAAAGCTACTGATCAGTAACATCAGACTTATGGTGAAGGTAGCCAGCAGGCTCATCTCAGTAAGACCGAGGTGTACCCCATCTGACTGAAAAATGGCCAGCCAGACACTGAGTCCGTGATTCAGAACAGCCGCGGCCCCCAGTAGACGGATCATGGATGGGCGGTTTGGTGCTTTGCGTTGCAAGGCAAGCAGCTGATAGGTGGCTGCGGCACAGTAGAAAACGATGGCGATCAGAGCTAGTGCGATAGCATCCATAATCTGTCAGTTATCCCGTATAAATACAGCAGGTTGGGGGGTTGGAAACCCTTAACGGACTGCCTGAAATCAGAATCAGGTCATGCCTGATAAATGAGAGCCAATAGTAACTGATTGCGGGCGACCCTGCATCATTACTACCCTTCATTAGGTAGCTGTTTTAATGGTCGGTTAGCCGTGAATCTTGCTTAAAGCTTATTTGCCCATAGATGATAGGTGCCTCGGCTGGTTATAATGTGGACATTAACCGGATTTTAATTGCCTGGCACGACTCTTTGTTTATTTTTGTGCCATAAGTGCTCATGTTTGAATGTTTTTCTGCTGTCTTAGCAGCGAGGAAGTTATAGATGTTTGAGAATTTAACCGAACGCCTATCGAAAAGTCTGCGTTCGATTACCGGTCAGGCACGCCTGACAGAAGATAATATTAAAGACACTCTGCGGGAAGTACGTAAAGCGTTGCTCGAAGCAGATGTGGCGCTGCCTGTTGTTAAAGCTTTTATTGAAAAAGTTAAAGAGCGGGCAGTTGGTCAGGAGGTAAGCAAGAGTCTGAGCCCTGGCCAGCAGTTCGTTAAAATCGTTCAGCAGGAGCTGGAGCAGATCATGGGGGAGGCGAATGAAACGCTGAACCTGGCGGCTACCCCTCCTGCGGTAATTCTGATGGCTGGTTTGCAGGGGGCGGGTAAAACGACTTCCGTGGCAAAGCTGGCTCGTTACCTGAAAGAGCGAGAAAAGAAAAAAGTTCTGGTGGTTTCAGCTGATATTTATCGTCCAGCGGCAATTAAACAGCTGGAAACATTGGCTGGTGAGGTGGAAGCAGAGTTCTTTCCCAGCTCCACTGATCAGAAGCCTATAGATATTGCTAATGCAGCTATCGCTCATGCGAAGATCCAGTTTTTTGATGTTGTGATCGTAGATACTGCAGGTCGTCTGCATGTTGACGATGACATGATGGGCGAAATTAAAGAGCTGCATGCGGGTATTAATCCTGTTGAGACACTGTTTGTAGTTGATGCTATGACAGGTCAGGATGCGGCTAATACTGCTAAAGCATTTGGCGATGCATTGCCGCTGACGGGTGTGATTCTGACTAAAGCTGACGGTGATGCACGTGGTGGTGCTGCACTGTCTGTGCGTCATATTACCGGCAAGCCGATTAAGTTTATGGGGATGGGGGAGAAGGTTGACGCCCTTGAGCCGTTCCATCCGGATCGTGTCGCCTCCCGTATTCTGGGTATGGGTGACATCCTGTCTCTGATTGAAGAAGCAGAGCAGAAGATCGATAAGGAAAAAGCTGAGAAGCTGGCTAAGAAAGTTAAGAAGGGTAAAGGTTTTGACCTGGAAGACTTCCGTGACCAGATTCAACAGATGAAAAATATGGGAGGAATGGCCGGCCTGATGGATAAGCTGCCGGGCATGGGGCAGATTGCTGAAGTTGCTAAGAATGGTGCGGCTGAGAAAGAGATGGGCAAGCTGGAGGCCCTGATTAACTCCATGACACCTTATGAGCGTCGTAAGCCTGATATGATCTCTGGTTCCCGGAAGCGCCGTATCTGCGCAGGTTCCGGTCTTCAGATTCAGGATCTGAACCGCCTGTTGAAGCAGCATAAGCAGATGCAGAAAATGATGAAAAAAATGGGAAATAAAGGCGGCATGTCTAAAATGATGCGTGGCCTTGGCGGAATGCTTCCTCCGGGAATGGGCGGCGGCGGTATGCCTCCTCGCTTCTAAGCTTGTTTGGCTGGAGTGAGGGGATAGACCCTTTCTAAGAAAAGGCGCTGTTTTGTCAGGCCTTTTCTTTCTTTTTTCAGTTTTGCACTTCCACTGATAAATGTCAGTATAGTGCTTTTAAAACAATAGGTTGCTAGACTTGGCCTCTTGTATTTCTGCAGTTCTGATCGTCAAATCTACCGATAAATTGCAGAAAAAGGTGCTTCAGGCTTGCGTTTAGGCTGTGTACGCCTACAATAGCGCGCACATTTTCAGACTGACGTTTCTGCTCAGCCCAATCTAAATTGTGGTTGTGGCGGAATATTGTGCTTTTGTGGTTCCAAAAGCCGGTGTTTTCCCTTAGAATATGCCGCCTTTCGGGCTGAAAGGCCGTAAATGAAAGTCTGTAGCGAAATTTTGAGAACTCCGAACATAGGATAAAAAGGCAATGGTAACCATTCGTCTTGCTCGTGGCGGCTCTAAGAAGCGCCCGTTCTATCACTTGACTGTGACTAACTCACGTAGCGCCCGTAATGGTCGTTTCCTTGAGCGTATAGGTTTCTTCAATCCACTGGCTAAAGGTCAGGAAGAGCGTCTGCGTGTTGATTTTGACCGTGTAGAATACTGGAAAGGCCAGGGTGCAACTGTATCCGACCGTGTTACTCAGCTGCTGAAAGATGCTGCTAAGTAATTACTGCTTTTAAAAACGCAGTAATAAACCAGTATGACCGCTTCTAACTGGTGTTGAAGCCAGTTATAGCCTGACAATTTTTCGTTTAAGGCTTAAGAACGGTTATCGTTTTAAACATCGAATCAGCCCACTATTACAGTTGGCTAATCTGATGAATTGAGAGAATAAGTCAGGCTTATGTCAGATCCAGAAGATTTTGTAGTCCTAGGTAGAATTACAAGTCCTTTTGGTATTCAGGGCTGGGTTAAGGTTTATTCTTTTACCGACCCTATGGACGGTATTTTTCAGCATAAAAAATGGTCTTTGTGGAAAGATGATAAGCCTTTAGGCGAGTTTGATGTTGCAAAGGGCAAAAAGCATGGCAAGGGTCTGGTTGCCCGCCTTAAAGTCATTACGGATCGTAATGGGGCTGAGGAGTTGTGTGGTTGTGAGGTTCGCATGTCGAAAGACACGCTACCGAAGCTGGAAGAGGGTGATTACTATTGGCACCAGTTAGAAGGGCTGACAGTATTCACAACCGAAAATGTTAATTTGGGTTCGGTGGACTACCTGCTGGAAACCGGTGCAAATGATGTATTGGTGGTAAAAGCGACACCGGAAAGTGTTGATGACGCTGAGCGTCTGATTCCTTATCTGGTGGATCAGGTAGTTAAAGAGGTCAATCTCAGTGACGGCACTATGCTTGTTGACTGGGATCCTGACTTCTAGTCGGTTTTCGTAATGGAACTGACTTTTATTAAAGAGATTAAACTGTGTGGTTAGGCGTTGTATCCCTGTTTCCGGGGATGTTTGATGCGGTCACCGAATATGGTGTCACCGGGCGGGCAGTTAAGAAAGAGCTGCTGTCGCTTGAATTCTGGAATCCTCGTGATTTCGCAACAGATAAACACCGCACAGTAGATGATCGCCCCTATGGTGGCGGTCCTGGCATGCTGATGAAAGTTCAGCCTTTGCGCGATGCTATTTTAGCCGCTAAAGAAAAAGCCGGGCCGGATGCTAAGGTGATCTATATGTCTCCCCAAGGACGTCCCCTCGATCAGGAAGGTGTACGTGAGCTGTCTCAGCGCGACCGCATGGTGATTGTTGCAGGTCGTTATGAAGGCATCGACGAGCGCGTGGTGGAGACATTAATAGATGAAGAGTGGTCAATCGGTGATTATGTTCTGAGCGGTGGTGAACTCGCTGCTTTGACCCTCATCGATTCAGTATCACGTATGGTTCCCGGCGTTCTCGGGCATGAGGCTTCTGCTGAAGAAGATTCATTCTCCGATGGCTTACTGGACTGTCCGCACTATACAAGACCTGAACAGGTTGATGATCTTGTCGTGCCGGATGTGCTGTTAAGCGGGAATCATGAAGCCATTCGTCGGTGGCGTCTTCAGCAATCTCTGGGCCGAACTTGGTTAAGGCGGCCGGAGTTGCTGGAAAAGGTCGACCTGGACGATGAGCGCCAGGCATTGTTGGAAGAATTCATCCGCAATCATGACGGTTCGCGCTAATGCGCAAGTCGAGCGGCTTAAATCTAGGAGCGAGCTAATGAGCAGCAAAAATACAGTAATTCAGGCTCTTGAAGCCGAACAAATGAGCAAAGAAGTCCCTGCATTTGCACCAGGTGACACCGTTGTTGTTCAGGTAAAAGTTAAAGAAGGTAACCGTGAGCGTCTGCAGGCGTTTGAAGGTGTTGTTCTGGGTAAGCGTAACCGTGGTCTGAACTCTGCGTTCACCGTACGTAAGATCTCCCATGGTGTTGGTGTTGAGCGTACTTTCCAGGTTTACAGCCCTCTGGTAGATAGCATCTCTGTTAAGCGTCGTGGTGACGTTCGTCAGGCGAAGCTGTACTACTTGCGTGAACTGAGCGGTAAAGCTGCACGTATTAAAGAAAAGCTGTCCTGATTCGTTAAGATCAGTTCGACTTGCTGAAAAAACGGGTAACCTTTCGGGGTTGCCCGTTTTTTTATGTCTGTCGTTTGCAATACAGAAGTCTGAGGACTGGCTGGTGGTGAAGCTATGATGACCAAACTGACGTCTGACGTGCTTATTCAGGGATATCTGAGTTATCTGATACTTGAGAAAGGTCTTAGCCGGAATACGCTGCTTGCCTATCAACGTGATTTGAAATATCTGGTGTTTTGGTTGGTTCAGCCTGAGGCTTTTCTGAAATCAGAAAGCAGTAAGAATGCGGCTTGTGATCAGGATGTGTTGCTGGAGTTGGATGTTGAACAGCTATTGGCTTTTCGTGAAGCCTGTTTTGCGATAAATCTCGATAAACGATCAGTTGCTCGTATTATCAGTGCGTTGAAAGGGTTCTATTACTGGCTGATGGATGAGGAGCTGATTAAGCAAAACCCGGTCAGTTTACTACCAAAAATTCGAACTGACAGAAAATTACCTGCAGTGCTCTCTGAAGAGCAGGTGGAGTCATTACTGGATCAGCCAGATCGCTCTGACCCGATTCAGGCCCGGGATGGCTGTATGCTTGAGCTGCTTTATGCCACAGGGCTTCGGGTATCCGAGTTGGTGGGACTGACCGCTGGCCAGATTAGTATGCAGCAAGGAGTTGTTAGGGTAACCGGTAAGGGGCAGAAAGAGCGGATGATTCCTTTGGGAGAGGCTGCTCAGGATGAATTATGCTACTACCTGAAAAATATCCGCCCAGCTTTGCCTGGCTTTAAAGAGAGCGAAACAGCACTTTTCCCCAGCCGGAAAGGTGGTGCTATGACACGGCAAGCTTTCTGGTATCGCATCCATAAGTATGCTTTGGAAGCGGGCCTGCCGGAAACACTGTCACCACACCAGCTAAGGCACGCTTTTGCGACGCATCTGCTAAATCATGGGGCTGACCTCAGGTCTCTCCAGCTGTTATTGGGTCACTCCAGTGTGACAACGACTCAGATCTATACCCATGTGGCGAATCAGAGGCTGAAAGAATTGTACCAGGAGCACCACCCCAGAGCGTAGCGGGCATGCTTTAAGCTTATAATGCTTGAGCTATCAGATATTTTTCAGGTTGACGAGCTTCCAGCTCTGAGTTTTGATGGTGCGCCTTATGGAACATTTCTGAGGCAATTTGGTCACAGAAAACACTGTGTAGCTTGTTGGCTCTACTGGCCGGATAATGAAGCTGCGATTTTTAGGTTCAGGATATCCAATTATGAAAATATTGCCGCGTCTGCTGGATAGCAGCCAATCTGTCATTGCGACCTGTTTTGCACTGGTTGTGTTTTTTTTGCCGGTGTCTGCTCAGGCTGCAACACCGGAAGAGGTTATTTTGCAAAAGCTTGAGTCTGCGGGTCCGAGTATTCCGGTTGATGATATTCGCCCTTCTCTGGTTGAGTCTATCTATGAAGTTGAGCTAAAAACGGGTGAAATTCTTTATAGTACTGCAGATGGTGGTTATATCTTTACAGGGGATCTGTATCAGATTGCGCCCCAAGGGTTCAAGAATATAACTGAAGAGCGTCGTATGGCGGCCCGCGCTTCAGAAATCAAGAATCTTGATGCCAGCCAGATGGTCGTTTTTCCGGCTAAAGGCGAGCAGAAAGGGCAGATAACGGTCTTCACGGATATTGATTGTGTCTACTGTCGCAAGTTACACAAAGAGGTGACAGAGCTGAACGACTTGGGTATCACCGTACGCTACCTTGGCTTCCCACGGGCAGGAATAGGCTCTGGTTCTTATTACTCGATGGTGTCGGTCTGGTGTGCAGAGAACCAGCAAGATGCTATGACTCAGGCTAAACAAGGCGAATCTGTTGAAGAGAAGCAGTGTGAGAATCCAATTGCTGACCAGTATCGTCTTGGCCAGAAGTTAGGTGTTCAGGGAACCCCTGCTATTTTTCTGGATGACGGCCGCCTTCTGCCGGGTTATATGCCCGCTGAGCGCCTCGCCACTGCTTTAGGCTTGGCATTATAGATTTTCCGGTTTTTATTAAAAGGGACGCCCTGATACTTATTTCGGGGCGTTTTTGTCTATGGGTTTTTATCTGTCAATTATTGTTGATCAACAGAGCTAATATTTGCGTTCTATAGACTGACTTGGTTTTTATCAGGCTGAAAAAACGATAAGATGGGAATTCAAATGGCGAGTGATTTAACGACAGGTTCTGTAAAGATCTGACAGTATTTGCCAGAAAAGAATATGCTGAAACAGGCATACCAATCGTTTATGCAGGAATAGGTAAGAGGGTATTGTATTGAAACCGGTAAAAGTGGGTGTATGTGGCTTAGGTACTGTGGGTAGCGGCACAGTTAATGTTTTGATCCGCAATGCTGAAGAGATTGCCCGTCGTACTGGTCGCCCTATTATTGTTGAGCAGATTGGTGCCCGTCGCGATAACCCTGACTGCGATACTACAGGCATTGATGTCACCCGCGATATTTTTGATGTGGCTAACAACCCAGAAATCGATGTGGTTGTTGAGTTGATCGGTGGTTATGACGTTGCCCGTGAACTGGTAATGACAGCCATTGAAAATGGCAAGCATGTAGTAACAGCGAATAAAGCACTGATTGCAGTACACGGTAACGATATTTTTGAAGCTGCAAAAGCTAAAGGCGTGATTGTTGCCTTTGAATCGGCAGTTGCCGGTGGCATTCCGGTGATTAAAGGGATTCGTGAAGGCCTGGCTGCTAACAAGATTAACTGGCTGGCTGGCATTATTAATGGCACGGGCAACTACATCATGACCCAAATGCGTGATTATGGCCGTGATTTTGCTGACGTTCTGGCAGAGGCCCAGGCGTTGGGGTATGCCGAAGCGGATCCAACATTTGATGTTGAAGGTATCGATGCTGCGCACAAATTGACGATTCTTGGTTCTGTAGCTTTTGGTATTCCATTACAGTTTGACAAAGCTTACACCGAAGGTATCAGCAGGATCACACCTCTGGATATCGAACAGGCCGATGAGCTGGGTTATGTGATTAAGCACCTGGGTATTGCACGACGCTCCAAAGAGGGTGTTGAGTTGCGGGTTCACCCAACTCTGATTCCTAAAGATCGCCTGATTGCTAATGTACACGGCGTGTTAAATGCAGTAATGGTACAGGGCGATGCCGTAGGCCCTACCATGTATTACGGTCCTGGTGCCGGTGCAGAACCAACAGCATCCTCTGTGATTGCCGATATTGTGGATGTGGCGCGCGGTATGAACACGGATTACTCGGATCGCGTACCACCATTGGGCTTTACTCAGGATAACCTGGACCAGAATGCGCCAATTCTATCCATGGACGATGTGTCTACTGCTTATTATGTGCGTCTGCAAGCGGTTGACAGGCCGGGTGTACTCGCTCGGGTTGCTACCATCCTGAGTGATAAAGGCATCAGTATTGAAGCTATTATTCAGAAAGAAGACAAAGAGAGCGAGATGGTGCCTATCATCTTTATGACACATCAGTGCCAGGAACTGCAGATGAATGAGGCGATCCGTGAGATCGAATCTTTGGTGGATATCTGTGGTGAAGTGGTGCGTATCCGTGTTGAAGACCTGGATAGTTAATTGATTAAAAAGTCCGGCACTTTACCCTAGTGCCGGATTGTAATCGTCCCGTACCCTATCGGGCCGTTATAAACCTGAATACGAGAATCTCACCGTGCGTTATATCAGTACCCGAGGCCAAGCGCCCGCCCTTAACTTTGAAGATGTTGTTCTGACCGGTTTGGCCAGTGATGGTGGCCTGTATGTGCCGGAAACTATTCCTCAGTTTTCAGCTGAAGAGATCGCTTCCTGGGCAGGACTGCCCTATACCGATATCGCCTATAAGGTGATGCACGCTTTTATCGGTGATGAAATTCCCACAGATACACTGAAAGGTATGATTGAAGATACCTACGGCACCTTCAAACATGACGCTGTTACGCCGCTTAAACAGTTGGATAGCAACCATTACCTGCTGGAACTGTTTCATGGCCCGACACTAGCTTTTAAAGATGTCGCGTTACAGATGCTGGGCCGTTTGCTGGATCACTTCCTGGGTAAACGTAACGAGCACGCTGTGATTATGGGGGCAACCTCTGGTGATACCGGTTCTGCTGCTATCGAAGGTTGTAAGCCTTGTGATCATGTGGATATCTTTATTCTGCACCCATACAACCGTGTATCTGAAGTTCAGCGCCGTCAGATGACCACGGTATTGGCGGATAACGTATTTAATATCGCTGTTGAAGGTAACTTTGATGACTGTCAGGCTATCGTGAAAGAGAGCTTCAACAATCAGAGTTTCTTGGGTGGTAACACCCGTCTGGTTGCGGTGAACTCCATCAACTGGGCGCGAATTATGGCGCAGGTGGTGTATTACTTTGTTTCTGCTGTTGCGGTAGGCGCGCCACACCGTAAAGTGTCTTTCAGTGTACCGTCTGCTAACTTTGGTGATGTGTTTGCCGGTTATATTGCTTACAAGATGGGCTTGCCGGTGAATCAGTTTGTTGTTGCAACTAATGCGAATGATATTCTGCACCGCGTAATCAGCAAGAACGACTTCAGCAAACAGCCGCTGCTGCACACTTTGTCGCCAAGTATGGATATTGTGGTATCCAGCAACTTTGAGCGGCTGCTGTTTGATCTGTACGACAATGATGGCGCTGCCGTGGAAGATCTGCTGAAACGCTTTAACAACGAACCCGTTCAGATTGAACAGGCCCGCTGGGACAAAGCCCGTAAGCTGTTTGACAGCTTGAGCGTGGACGACGAAACCACCATCGAGGTGATCAAAGAGGCCTTTGAGCGTACCGGTGAATTACTTGATCCGCACACCGCCACTGGCTACCGCGCGGCAGAAACCTGTAACCGTGATAAGTCTGTGCCGATGATCACTCTAGCTACAGCACACCCGGCTAAGTTTGAAGATGCTATTGTAAAAGCGGGCTTTAAAGGTGCGCCTTTACCTGCGCATATGGCGGATCTTATGGAGCGGGAAGAGCGCTTCTCAGTACTGCCCGCCGATGCTGAAGCAATTCAGGCATTTGTGGTAGATAACAAGCGTTAAGTTAGCGCAATCTCAGATAGATTAATGCTGACTGTAGCAGTACAAGTAAACAGGGGAGCTGAGGCTCCCTGTTTTTTTGCCTTCTGTTTTATCATTGTGTGGAATAAACATGAGCCGCCCTGTCTTTCAGCACCGAACCCTCAACCCCTCCGTTTTAGATCAGGCAGAAAAGATGGGGCTGGATCCTTTATTAGCCACAATTATTGCCGGTAGGATTGAGGGTGATACCTTTAACCTTGATGGTATTGTTACACCCGCACTGAAGCATATTCCTCCCCCGGCTTTGCTGAAAGATTGTGAGAAGGCTGCGGTACGGATCGCTCAGGCTATAAGCCGTGGTGAGCGTATTGGCGTGTTAACCGATTATGATGTGGATGGCATCACCTCCCATGTTGTTCTGTATCGCGCACTGACAGAGCTATTTGCCGTCCCTCCTAATAATATCCATAGCCTGATTGGTCATCGAATTAATGATGGTTATGGCGTTAGCGCTGGCCTGATTTCCCGGATTCTGGAGCAGGATGTTTTACCGGATGTGATCATTACTGCTGACTGTGGTTCCAGTGATGAGGCCCGGCTTGTTTTGCTGAAGCAGGCGGGTATTGATGTGATTGTCACGGATCATCACGCTCTGCCAGAGGAAGGCGCTCCGGTATCGGCTTATGCCGTGGTGAACCCGACACAACATGATTGTGACTACCCTGATGCTACCATTGCAGGGTGTATGGTGAGTTGGCTGGTTATGGCGCAGGTGCGGGATCAGTTAATTAAGCAGGGCAAATTAAGAAAGGAGACACCTAAGCTGGGTTTCTTACTCAGTTATGTGGCACTGGGTACCGTTGCAGACTGTGTTTCTCTTGGTGAAAGTGCTGTGAATCGGGCTGTCGTCCATACTGGCCTGAGTCTGATTAACCGCTTTGAATTGCCCTGTTGGCGTGCTATCCGAAAATTATTACGTAAAGACACTGAGTTTTTTGATGCAGGTACACTGGGTTTTCAGCTTGGGCCTCGTATTAACGCCCGGGGGCGGTTAGATGATCCCTATGCTGCATTACACTATATGCTGTCCCCAACGGACCATCAGGCGGAACATTATCTGGCGATTCTTGATCAGGATAATGAAGACCGTAAAGCGATTGAGCAAGAGATGACGCAGGATGCTTATCGTATGGTTGAAGGTCAGTTGACACAAAACTATCAGGGGTTGTCGGTTTTCCTGGAAAATGGACATGCAGGGGTTCAGGGAATTGTGGCATCTCGTATTACTCAAAAAACAGGTAAACCCAGTATTGTCATGTGCCCTGCGTTGAATCCTGATCACTTATCCGGATCTGCCCGCAGTGTCGATGGTATTCATATCAGAGATATCCTGCAGCAGATCCATGAAAGCGACGAAGAGCTTCTGGTGAAATTTGGTGGTCACCGGGGGGCCGCTGGACTGACACTGAATAAAAGAAAGCTCAAAGAGTTTTCCGAGGCCTTTAATGCTGCTGTGAAAGCTGAGCTGAATAATCTGACGTTACAACCTGTAGTGAAAATAGACTCAGTTTTACAGATTGAAGCAATTACAGAAAAAGAATGGGCAACTCTGCAGCAGCTTCAACCTTTTGGTAGGGAGTTTGAAGTACCCTGTTTCAGTAGTACTTTTTTGGTTGAGGGGCTGAGAGTTGTAGGTGCTGACCAAAGCCATTTACAGCTATTGTTAAGTGATCCGATTAAAAAAATATCTGTCAAAGGGATCTGGTTCAAGGCGCTGGCGGGTGGGCAAGTCATTGATTTTAAAGAAGGTGATCAGGTCAATCTTGCCTATCAGCTTGATATCAATGAGTTTCGTGGCAGAAGAAGTATTCAGCTTATCATTGAGTATGCATATAGAGAAATCTGAATTATTCAGTGAAGTTGTTACAAAATAAAAGTGGGTATCTATGTCAGTGGTCGCTTCGTTGCTGCCGGTTAAGTAACAAAGATTGATTAATTACACCTCTTCTCATGTCATGAATATGTCAAAAACATTCTTTAAGGTGCTCTGGTTCTCCAAGCAGCTACATTATTAAATCTTTGACGGACACAGATCAAAACCGTATAAATTCATTGAAAAAAGGACGGATTTGACTATTGCCATGCGGCCGCAGGATGTTTAAAGTAGCTCCTGCGATTGAAACAATAACGGTTATTGATTGGCTGGATTGTATGAATATCCAGTCAGCACACCGATAAAACTTCTGCATTTATGCAGAGCGATTGAGTAGAGAAAGGAAATTATCAAATGAAAAAGACTCTGATTGCTACCGCTATTGCTGGTGCTATGAGCTTCTCTGTAGCTGCACAAGCGGCTCCTACTGTATACGGCAACATTCAGGTTGTTGTAGATGTTGAAAATGACAACACCGCTGCTGACAACGGTTCTACCATCGGTATTAAAGGTGAAGAAGCGCTGAACAACGGTCTGACCGGTATCTACAAAATTGAAATGGACGTGAATGCCGCTGGTACTAAAGGCGACAACTCTCCTTTCACTGGTGACCAAGCTTACCTGGGTGTTAAAGGTAACTTCGGTACAGTTCGTGTAGGTTCTATGGATACTGTTGCTGACGATCTGATCGGTGACGCTATCTTTGGTGAAGAGTATGTTGGTGGCGAATTCTCTGCTTTCATAGATGGCGCTAACCGCGAAATCCAACAAGTTCAGTACTCTGGTGAGTTCGGTGCTGTTGAGGCGCGTGCTTCTGTAAACCTGAATGGTAAAAACGTAGATAGCGATCTGGACAATGCTGTTCAGGTTGGTGTTAAAGTAGCTGTTGCTGAAGGCGTTTCTGTTGCTGCTGCTTTTGATACTTACCAGTCTGCTGCAGGTGTTGCTGCAACTCTGGACATGGGTGCTCTGTCTGCTGGTGCTTCTTTTGAAACTCAGGATGACGTAGATGCAATCGTATCTGCTTCTGGTGCTTTCAACTACGGCATGGGTAGCGTTTACGCAATCGCATCTATGTTTGACACTGGCGACATCGACGGTAACCGTGTAACTGCAGGTGCTAACTACAGCCTGGCAGATTCTATGTACGTTTACGCTGAAGTTGTTTCTGGCGATAACGATGACCTGAGCGATGCTAAGAGCACAGCTCTGGGTGCTGTTCTGGTATTCTAATCTATTGATTAGCTAAGATACCGAACAAAAAGAACCAGCCTTCGGGCTGGTTTTTTTATGTCTGGAAATATTCTCTCCCTGCTTATCCGTAAAACTCTATTCTTTTTTTCGCTTGTCTGCTTGGCTTCACCTTTCTTTTTCCGCTAAACCTAAAGACCAATCTCGTGACTCTGCCTCTTAATACTGAAGAGCCAAGTGCATTATCAGGTAATTATTTTTGTCACATTAAGGTTATATCACTGTCATCTGACAGACTTAATATAGCTGTTATTCGTTGCTATGCGATGTAATGGCATTTGTGAACACTTGCATTGGGTATATTGAAGAGAAACGGGACTTGATTGGAGTGAATGGAGTTGCCCCCTTTAGGTTTTATTTAGCTGAAATTAGAGATATCTGGTTGCTGTTGGATGATATCTATCTCAAGTGAGGTTTTATCAGTATGCTTAAAATGAAGATAAAGGTGAGCTTGATGAAATTAGAGATTTTTTTTGCTACTGCTGTGGTTGCATTATCTGTTGGTTTAGCCGGTTGTGATGATAGCAGCAATGATTCCGGTGACAATAAGAACTCCACCATAACACATGTACTGGATGCCGTTTCTTCCGAAGGTGTTTTGCTACCTTATACCGTGCTGAGAGATGATTTAATCGATAATAAAACTCAGAAGGCTTTTGAAGTACGTAATGGTGGTTATGGCTCAGCTATGACAGCGCATCCGCAAAAGGCAGCGCAGTTTTATGCACTGACTGACAGGGGCCCGAATGCATCTTTTTCTGGTGGCTATGGTAAAGGTAAGAAGTTCCCTACACCTGATTACACTCCGAGAATTGGTTTGTTCGAAGTAATGGGTGATGGATCCGTTGAACTACGTAAAACGATCCTTCTGAAGGATCGTAATGGGCACTTAATTAGTGGTTTGCCAAACTCATCTTCACTGGGTGGAACAGGTGAGACGCCATATAACGCTGATGGTTCTCCTGTCCTGGTGGCACCTGGACTGCCTTATGATGAAGTGACTAACCCCATTAAACTAGATGACTATGGCCTGGATGGCGAAGGTTTAGTGGCATTGACGGATGGGACTTTTTGGGTGAGCGATGAATATGGCCCTCATATTGTTCATTACAATGCCGAAGGTATTGAGATAGACCGGATTAATGCCTTTGCTAACGATGAGCGTGTCAAAACTAAGCTTCCTGGGGAGTATGTCAACCGGCGCGCCAACCGTGGCATGGAAGGTTTGGCGATTACACCAGATGAAAAGACGTTGGTAGGTATTATGCAGTCAACGATCTATAACCCATCAAAAGTGGTGAAAAATTTAGATGTAACGCGCATTGTAACTATAAATTTGGATACTGGCGCGATTGGACAGTATTTGTATAAACAGGAAAAGAGTCAAAACTCCAACTCTGAAATTGTTGCCATTAGTGATACTGAATTTTTAGTGCTGGAGCGCGATGGTGCCTTTCTGTTTGGCGGGCCAAAAGGTTCAGGTGCAGCTTCTCCTGGTGCACAAAAAACGGTTTATCGTGTTGATTTAGCTTCTGGTACTGATCTGGAATCTTTGGGTGAGACAGGAAAGCTTTCTCAGGATGAGGGTTTAGGCCTGCTTGTGAACGGGCAGACTGTTGAGCAGGTCGTGCTGGATCATGGTTGGCAGGGATTGGCAGAGATTGGTATTTTGCCGGTTGAAAAAACCTTGGTAGTGGATATGGTCTCAGATGCTCAGTACCCTCACGATAAGATGGAAGGCTTGTGGTTGATTGATGGTGAACGCTTGGGTGTGTTAAATGATGACGATTTTGCAACCTGGTCAACTGGTGGTCAGCTAGAGCAGAAGATGCTGGATGCTGGAACCGTTGACGGTAACCGTTTATATATTGTTAAGGGCCTGGATCTGAAGAGTCATAAGTAACTGACTTTTGATTGATAGCTCGTTGGCCGTTCCCTGAGCGGCCAATATTGTTTTAATACACAAGTCATGCCTGAGCCTTATCGATGCTCTGCATATAGCCTATAGGATCTTTTCAGGTCTGGCATTGGTCTTTAAACCTCGGCAAAAATCCTTTACTATCCGCTGTTTTATTAATTCCTGCCGCCGGCTGTTCCGGCAAGTCCTTTTTGAGGTCACTGCTTTGGCTGCACCGCGTGCAAAAATCCAGACCGATAAGATATTTAATGGTTTGGCTGAGAAGTTTCGTAATAACGTCTACGGCACCAACAAAGGTTGGTTGCGTCAGGAAATCTTAGCCCGTGATCTGCAGAAGATCCCCTTTGTGGCTGCAGTTGACTCTGCGCTGGTGCTGGACATTGGCGGAGGCCTGGGGCAGATGGCTGACTGGTTTGCTAAACAAGGCCATCAGGTTATCTTTACTGAGCCTGCCGATGATATGCGGGCTGAGGCTGATCAGTTGTTTCAGGAACAATCAGCGACCTATGATAAGCCTGTAGTCTGCCACCCCTACCGTTTGCAGGAGCTGAGTGATCAGGTGCCACCGGCTCAGCTGGTGTTGTGCCATGCGGTGCTGGAATGGTTGCATCAACCGCTGGACGCCTTGCCTGTTATTGTGAGCCAGATGCAATCTGGTGGTTGGTTATCCCTGATGTTTTTTAATGAAGATGGCCTGCGTTTCAGTAATATTGTGAAGGGTAACTACGATAAAGCACTTAGAGACACTCTTGATGGCACGGGGCAACGTTTGCGTTTAACGCCCATTAGCCCGCAAAAGCCAATGTTAGTGGTTGATGGCTTAAAAGACCTAGGGTTGGAGATTGTTTCTGTTGCAGGTGTTCGGGTTTTTACCGACTACCTTCGGGATAAAACGCCTTCGGATGAAGATCTGGAAAAGCTGTTAGAGCTTGAGTGGCGTTATTGTCACCAGGAACCCTATTGGCGGATGGGGCGCTATATTCATGTTCTGGCTAAGAAACCCTGATGCCAAAGTACCGCTGCTGACAAGGCGCAATATTGCCTGAAAATACCTCGATCCTCTCTTACTCTGGTAAATAATTATGAGTGTTTTGTCCCCTGCTGCAGAGCTGGTATTGCGTAATCAATCCTTCTTGAAAGGGGATCTTCTGATGGCGCACTTACCTGTAGGTGATGGTTATACGAACCTGATTCAACCCTTGTTGACGCCTCAGATTGAAGCCCTGCATCTGCTGACCGATGACTGGCGCAGTTATCAGTCGCTAGATCAACATCGCCAGTATGAATCGCGTTTTATGCCGTTATTTCAGGCTTATTTGGGACAGGATAGCGATAGTGGCTTGCTGACTGCCTATGATCACATTCTTCTGTTTATGCCAAAAGCGAAAGAGCAGGCCCGTTATCTGATTACTCAGTTTTTACCTTTGCTAAAAGCCGGAGGCTGCTTCTGGCTGGTGGGTGAAAACAATGGTGGCATTAAGTCTGCGGATAAATTGCTTAAAGCAGCGGCAGATGACCAGTGGTCAGAGGGTGCCTGGAACTTAAGCAAGGCGGACAAAGCGAAAAAAAGTGCATTACTGAAGCTGCAGCTCAATAAGGAGCTTTCGCTGCCAGAGTCAGAGACGTTTGATGCTGAACCCTGGGAACTGCATTGGCAGCTACCGGAAAAGAAAGAGTTTCCGGTGGAGCTGGCAGACCTGAAGCTTATCAGTCTGCCGGGCGTATTCAGCCATGGTCGTTTAGATGAAGGCACGGCGCTTATGCTGCAGAATATGCCGCGTATTAAACCATCAAAGGTGCGTAACCGTAGAGTGTTGGATATGGGTTGTGGAACCGGTGTTATTGGTTTGAGCCTGTTAAAGCTGCACCCGGAGCTGGAAGTGACCTTTTGTGATGTCAATGCTATGGCACTGGAAGCGACCCGTCGCGGTCTTACCGCCAATGATATGCAGGGGCAGGTTTACGCTTCCGATATGTGGAGTGATATCACAGATCGCTTTGACCTGATTATCTCTAACCCACCGTTTCATACCGGCCAGAAAACGGATTATGAGCTGGCTGATCGTTTTATTCGCCAGGCGAAGAAACACCTGAAGCGCAGTGGTGAACTGCGTATTGTCGCTAACCGATTTCTGAAATACCCGGATATTATTGAAGCTTCGTTCGGTCACTGTGAACGTATCGCCGAGACCGGTAAATTCTGCATATGGTCGGCGAAGATTTAACCGGTCAGTGTAGGTCACCCTTTAGGGCGTCATAGGTTTGGTGTTGCTGGTTGGCTTGACGGGCTAAAGCCCGACCCACAAGAGAAAGTAGACTCCGTGTCAGTCAAGAGAGACCCTTCTGTGAAAAAAGAGCAAAAAGACGCGATTTTCGCCAATCCGCTGGATAAAGTGGCTACCTTCTCATTTGATGACAAGGTCGTTCAGGTGTTTCCGGATATGATTAAACGGTCAGTACCGGGCTACAGTAATATGATCGGTATGACGGGTGTTATTGCCCGTCGTTACTGGCAGCCAGGAACCCGTATCTATGATTTGGGCTGTTCGCTGGGAGCCAGTATGTTATCGGTGCTGCACCAGATTCAGGAGCCGGGCCTTGAGATTGTTGGTCTGGATAACTCTGATGCGATGATCGAACGCTGCCGAGAGGTTCTGTCTCAGGAAGTGTCTGAAGCTCAGCGTGATAGTGTACACCTAGAGTGTGCTGATATCTGCGAGGCACCTATCGACAATGCTTCTGTTGTGATCCTGAACTTTACCTTTCAGTTTCTGCCGATGGAGCAGCGCCTGCCGCTGTTAAAACGAATCAATCAAGGCTTAGCACCCGGTGGTGTGATTGTTCTGTCTGAAAAAGTGCGCTTCGAATCCGCCGAGCAGCAGGATACCCTATTCGACCTGCATTTGGATTTTAAACGGGCTAACGGCTACAGCGAGCTGGAGATCAGTCAGAAACGGGCCGCCTTGGAGAATTTCCTCCAGGCTGAGAGCTTTGATACCCATCATCAGCGCTTCAAAGAAGCCGGCTTTGCTCAAAGCACGGTTTGGTTTCAATATCTGAACTTTGCTTCCTTACTGGCGATAAAAGCCCGATAACAGAAGCCGGGCCTGTTCACTCCCGAAATTTATTCCAACCCGATTTAAGCGAGCTTCAATATGCAGGATTATGCACCTCTGTATCAAAAATTTGCTGAAGAAGGCCTGACCCGATGGCTGGCAAAAGTACCTGAGCAGCTGGAAGACGCACTGGATGTTAAGCGTTATTCCGACCTGCCGGGTTGGCAAAGGGTTGTGGATAAATTTGATACGGCAGAAGCTTTGGGAGAACAAGGCTACCAGGTTGAGATCCAGCTGGAGCAAAGTGTTGTTAAAGTCAGCACTCAGCCTGAGTTACCACAGCCGATGCAGGCTAAGTACCGTAACCTGCTGAAAAAACTGATGCCGTGGCGTAAAGGCCCATTTGATCTGCACGGCTCCTATATCGATACCGAGTGGCACTCCGATTGGAAATGGGACCGTTTAGCTGAGTTTATAGCTCCTTTACATAACCGTAGCGTGTTGGATGTGGGGTGTGGTAGCGGTTATCACTGTTGGCGTATGGCAGGGGCGGGTGCCCGCTTTGTGGTTGGTATTGACCCATCACCCCGATTTCATATGCAGTTTCAGCTGGTGCGCCGCCTGATGGGACTGGCAGATGGTAATCGGGTTTTCCATCTTCCGGTTGGGATTGAGGATGTCCCCGCGAATCTGGATTACTTTGATACAGTCTTTTCCATGGGGGTGCTCTATCATCGTCGTTCACCGATTGATCATCTTTTTCAGCTGAAAGAAGCCTTGCGTCCCGGCGGTGAATTGGTGCTGGAAACGCTGGTCGTCGATGGTGATGCACAAACCGTGCTGATGCCGGAAGATCGCTATGCCATGATGAATAACGTCTGGTATCTGCCTAGCCCTGAGGCTCTTGTGCTTTGGCTGGAGAAGTGCGGCTTTATTAATGTGCGTGTCGTTGATGTCTCTGTTACCACACTGGAAGAGCAGCGTAGTACCGAGTGGATGACTTATCAATCGCTGCAGGATTTTCTCGACCCGAATGATCCGACAAAAACAGCAGAAGGTTATCCTGCCCCTAAGCGCGCTGTGATTATTGCAGAGCGCCCTTATTGATAGCAGAAATAGGCGCGACCAGCCTCTTATTCTTAATAGTTATATATAAATTCTATTTAGAATTAAGCGGTATTTCTTTAGTTAATGTTTTTCTAATATTATCTCTCTTAATTGGTCAGTTTCTTTGGCCTGCATGAGTCTCGGAGAGTGTTATGAATATTGATCGTCTGGTGTTTGTTTTTGCTGGCTCTATGGTGCTGCTTAGTGTTGTTCTGACGCAGTATGTACATGCTAATTTTGTCTGGTTAACTGTTTTTATCGGCGCCAATCTGATTCAGTCTGCATTTACTGGTTTTTGTCCGGCTGCAAAAATATTCAATATGATCGGCATTAAAACTGGCTGTGCGTTTAAGTAAAGCAGAGTTGGGGTTACTCAGGGCTGGCTTTTGATAATCCACTCTGAACTAAAGAACCGCTCCGAATGAAGATTCGGAGCGGTTTTTTTTTGCGTGGGCATAATACCCAGCATGCGACGGATACGGGTCAGTCGTAATCCACGGATAGCACGTAATAAACCTGTTCGCCGCCGGGTGCCTGTACCTGAATTTCGTCATCTAATGTTTTTCCCAGGAGAGAGCGAGCCATAGGCGAGTCGATATTGATTTTGCCTTCTTTAAGATCGGCTTCGTCCGGCCCGACAATACGGATCTGCATCAGTTCGCCTTCATTATCTTCAAGCTCTATCCGGGCAGAGAAGAAGATGCGTTCCAGGTCATCAGGTTTTTTATCCACAACCGTTAACGCATCCAGGCGCTTATCGAGGTGACGGATACGGCCCAGAGTTTTATTCAGTAGTTGCTTGTTGTAAGTGTAATCGGCATTCTCACTACGATCACCCTGAGCGGCGGCTTCCTGTGCTTTCTGGGCTAACTCGGGATGACGGACTTTCCAGAGATAATTGCGTTCATTCTGCAGGACTTCATAGCCTTCCGGGGTGATCAAGTTCGTTTTCTTTTCGCGCCGAGGATCTTTTGCAGGGTCTCGCCAGCGTTGCATATTGCGCCCTTTCATACCGGTATCAGCCTCCCTTGCGCGTTATATATTGAGTGTGAGCTGAGCTGTTCTCCTCTCAGCAATAAAAAAGCCTGTGTACCGATTTTAAACCGGCATACAGGCTGATTAAAACACACCTTTCTGTAGATCAGGTTTTGAACTGTTTAATCAGGGCTTCAAGGTTATAAGCATTCTTCTGCAGCTCCTGAGCAGAATCTTGTATCAGGCTGGTACCTTGTTCGGTATCTTCTGAAATACTGGAGATGGATACTAGGTTCTGACTCATTTCATGAGCTACATTGCTCTGCTCATCTGCTGCCGTCATGATTTGGGCGTTTAAAGAGCTGATCTGTTGCATTGATGCTGCAATCGTTTGAAAGGCTTCGCCAGCTTCTGTTGCTTTACTGACGGTAGTCTCGGCTTTTGTACGGCTTGTATTCATAACATCGACGGCAACTTTCGAGCGGCTTTGCAGCTCGTGGATCATCTCCTGAATTTGCTGGGTGGACTCAGCGGAGCGTTGTGCCAGTTGACGTACTTCATCGGCTACAACAGCGAAGCCACGACCCTGATCTCCGGCTCGTGCGGCCTCGATCGCGGCATTAAGCGCTAACAAGTTTGTCTGTTCGGATATCCCTCCGATAACATCAAGGATGCTTTCAATCTTTGCGGTGTGGTCTTCCAGTGCATTAATCACGCTGCCTGCTTCTTCCACCTCGCTGGCCAGTTCGTTAATACTACTGGTCGCTTCTTCAACAACCCGAAGACCTGTTTCGGTCTGCTCATGGGTCAGCCGTGTTGTTTCATTAGCCTGGTCAGCAATATTTGCAGTCTGCTGAGCAGAGGCGGCCATTTCGTTCATACCCGCAGCGCTCTGCTCTGTTTCAGAGCGTTGACGGGTAACGCCGTTAATTGTATTGGCGGTAATATCGGACATTTGGCTGATGGCATGGGAAAGCTGCTGTGTGGATTGGCCAACAGAGTTTACGATGTTCTGGAATTTATCCATCATATGGTTGAAGGCACCTGCCATATCACCCAACTCATCTTTGGTTGTAATATCAACACGCTCACGAAGGTCACCGGAATCTTTCACTGCTACCATGGTGTTTTTCAGGGTGGTGATCTGTACTGTGATGATATGAATAATGAAAAGTGCCAGGCCGCCAATCAGCAGGCTTAAAATCCCTACTGTTATGGAGTATTGCAGTAGGGTTTGCCAGAAAATCTCGTCCATATCGTTCAGGTAGATACCGTTACCAACAATCCAGCCCCAGGGTGCAAAGCCTTTTACATAAGAGACCTTAGCTTGCGGGGCCTCATGGCCTGGCTTTGGCCAGAGATACTCAACATAACCTTCGTTAGAGGCTTTTACGGTACTGACAAATTCGCTGAAAATTTTCTTGCCGTTAGGGTCTTCAAGGTTGGCCAGGTTTTTTCCGTTCAGCTCGGGTTTGATCGGGTGCATGATCACAACGGCATTCATGTCATTAATCCAGAAATATTCATCCTGGTCGTAGCGCAGACCCTCAATTGCTTTTTGCGCCGCTTGCTGGGCTTGCTCGCGACTCAGGTGACCTGCTTTCTCCATTGCATAGTAGTGATCCAAGAAGCCATGTACTGTCTCGACAACATGTTTGGTTTTGATTTTACGGTCTTCGAGAAGATTGTCCTTCAGGGACATTAAGGAGACGCTGATCAGAACTGCAGTTCCCATTGCCATCAAGCCAATAATGACCCAGAGTTTATATTTGATTTTTATATTGCCCAGGAGATTATGCATTGCAACGCTCGCTCTTATGACTTAGTCGTTATATTTTTATCAGTCTGTTGGCAAAACAAATTGCCATGAAGTTAGCTTAGAGTTGTTTTTATTACTAAAGATATCCAGTAGTGGGTTTTAACCTCTATGTTTGCAATAAAATTGCATTATTTCAGTCATGTTATGTTACATGGTTCCTTTGTGTATGTTTTTAGTTTGATCTGACTCATGTTATTGAGCTTTTGCTAAGAACTTGGTGGCATGCAGGCTGAATAAGAAGCTGGGAAGGTGACGCCGCTTTAGTTCCCCGGATATTTTGTTATGCTCAGAGCCCAGACCTACAAGGAAAAAATATGAGTGAGCAACTGACACCAACATTTGCGCAGGATTCTGTAGAAATTCTTGAAAAGCATACTGTTTTTCAAGGTTTTTTTCGTTTTGATAAATTGCGGATTAAAACCCGAAAGTTTGCTGGAGGGTGGTCCGGTGTCATGAGCCGTGAAGTGTTTGTTCGTGGCAATGCGGTTGGTGTTTTACTCTATGACCCGATAACAGATCAGTTGCTTATGGTGGAGCAGTTTCGCCCTGGCTGCCTCTATGAGCCAAACCAAAGCCCTTGGCAGTTTGAGTTAGTCGCGGGCATGACCGAGCCCGGTGAAAGCAATGAAGATGTTGTCCACCGGGAGGCGGAAGAAGAAGCCGGTTGTAAAGTACTTCAGCTGGAACATCTCTACAAATACTGGGTGAGCCCCGGTGGTATGGATGAGCAGATCGATCTTTTTCTGGGCATTATTGACAGCAGGGAGATTCAGGAAGGAATTTATGGTCTGGCAGAGGAAAATGAGGACATTCGGGTGGAGTTAGTGAGTGCTGCTGAGGCCTTCAGAGGGTTACAGGATGGTCGCATTAACAATGCGATGGCGATTATTGGTTTGCAGTGGTTACAGCTCAACCGTGTGCGTCTGCAGGAAACTTATGGTGCCTGATTATGTGGTTATTTAACGCGGCGGAGAGATAAATATGTGCTCGAATTCGGGTAAGAAATCCGCTGCGCCTCAACGTTTTGGTAGTTGGCAGCAATACAATGGCTGGAAAACAAAACCCAACTATGCGGTAGATCTGAAAAAGCAGATGGCGGAGTGTGAAGCCAATTACCTTCGTTTACTCAAGTTACTGCCGGATCTCGAGGAAACAGAGCAATGGCACTTTGCCGTTAGTGATGAGGCTCTGCATCTGGGAGAGTTGGTGATTAAAGTTACCGAGCGCAGTAAATATACGACGTTACTGCGCATCTTTCAGAAAGACAGCTGGGGGCACTGGTTGCGTCAGCCAGAACTCTCCGTGCGGCTGTACCATGATGCCCGAATGGCTGAGGTGGTGGGGTATCAGCGGCAGCGTCACTTTGAAGGGCGATATCTTTATCCGAATGATAAAATGCGTCAACCGGATGAGAAGCTACAGATCAATCTTTTTCTTGGTGAGTGGCTGGCTCACCTGCAGCGATATGGCCATATTGCTGAGCCGGTGAACCTCACTTTTAACCGCTGATCCAGTATATAAAACCACGCTTTCAGCCCCTGAAAGGATACTTAACCGTAATGCCCGTTTCTGTTATTCAGCTTACCGATCTGCATCTTTTTGCCAGCATAGAGCAGGATTTTAAAGGTCAGAACCCCTGGCAGAATCTGCAAGCCATTCTACAGCAGATAGAGCGGCAGGGGCTGCCGGACATGTTCCTTTTGACTGGAGATCTCAGTCAGGATGAAACACCTGAAAGTTATCGAATACTGTCAGAGCGGATGGATGCCGTTGGTGTGCCCTGGCTATGGATTCCCGGCAACCATGATCAGCCTGAGCTGATGACGCAGTACAGACCTGTTGAGAGTTCTGTTTGTCTGGGTCGTTGGCAGTGGCTGCTACTTAACTCTAACTCTGGCCAGCCCCATGGTGAACTGTCTGTGCCGACACGGAATCAGTTGCTTGAAATGCTAGCTGCTCCCAGGGCTGAATTTCAGGCTGTGGCGGTACACCATCAGCCTTTATTGGTGGGGCCGCAACGTCAGGGATTTTTCCATTCAGAGCTGGCTGAACCGGGTCAGGTTGCAGGGATTGACAGTATTCCTCTGCAGGATGACGGCTGGCTTTGGCAAACGCTTTGTGAGTATCCGCATGTGAAGGCTGTCATCTGTGGGCACGTACACCAGTCGCATCAGATTGAGCGTGATGGCTTGGTTCTCTATACCACGCCAGCCACGAGCATTCAGTTTGCCCCGCATATCAATAATTTTGAGATTGACTCTCAGGCTCCTGGTTACAGGAATCTTACCCTGCTGGATGACGGTAATATAATCAGTAAGGTTGAGCGTCTTAACCTGAACAGTGCTGCTTTTCCTAAGCCTGAATAACGCAACGTTTTTGCATTCAACTGGATCAGAGTTATCTTTTTGACGCTTATATTAAAAAGTTATCAATAAATGATTTTAAATAATTTGACGTAATTAAGGATTCCGTTTTAACTACGCCTATTATAATTGCACTCAATGGGGCTGTTTGCGTCACAGCAGACCTGATAAAAGCTTTGATAAGCTGGTTGCGATAACTGATTTGACTTGAAAAGCCGGCCTGTCAGGGCTTGCTTATGACCTTTAGTAGGAGTGGATCACAACGATGATATCGCCCGAACGCCTGACTCACCTGAAACAGCTGGAAGCCGAGAGCATCCATATTATTCGGGAAGTAGCTGCTGAGTTTGATAATCCGGTAATGCTGTACTCAATCGGTAAAGACTCTGCGGTAATGCTGCATCTGGCTCGTAAAGCCTTTTATCCGGGAACACCTCCGTTCCCACTGATGCATGTTGATACCACGTGGAAATTCCGTGAGATGATCGAGTTCCGCGACAAGATGGCGAAGGAAGCCGGTATGGATCTGATCGTTCATACCAACGAAGAAGGTCGCGCGGCGAACATCAACCCATTTGATCACGGCAGCCGTAAGTACACCGACGTGATGAAAACCGACGCCCTTAAGCAGGCTCTGAACAAGTACCGCTTTGATGCAGCTTTCGGTGGTGCCCGTCGTGATGAAGAGAAATCCCGTGCTAAAGAGCGCGTTTACTCTTTCCGTGACAAGTTCCACCGCTGGGACCCGAAAAATCAGCGCCCTGAACTGTGGAACCTGTTTAATGGCAAGGTGAACAAAGACGAATCAATCCGTGTGTTCCCGCTGTCCAACTGGACGGAGCTGGATATCTGGCAGTACATCTATCTGGAATCAATACCGATTGTGCCGTTGTACTACTCTGCAGAGCGTCCGGTGGTTGAGCGTGATGGCACTCTGATCATGGTGGATGATGAACGTATGCCTCTGGCTGACGGCGAAAAGCCGGTACAGCGCTCCGTACGTTTCCGTACGCTGGGTTGTTACCCGCTGACCGGTGCCGTGGAATCAACCGCAGCAACCCTGCCGGATATTATTCAGGAGATGCTGCTGACCACCACGTCTGAGCGTCAGGGCCGAGTGATCGACCACGATGGCACCGGTTCTATGGAAGAGAAAAAGCGCGAAGGCTATTTCTAAAGTCAGACTGTAGCGAAACGTGTTTACCCGTAGGTCGGATAAGCCGTAGGCGTCATCCGGCAATACGAGAGTCAGGCTGCCTGGTTTGCGGACCTGATAAAGAATATTAAGTTGGGGCTGAGAGGTTCAGCTAACGTGTTAGCCCCAAGTGAATGAGGACACAAAATGTCTCACCAATCCGATCTGATTGCGGAAGATATTGAAGCGTATCTGAAACAACATGAACATAAAGACCTGCTGCGTTTTATCACCTGCGGCAGTGTTGATGACGGTAAAAGTACTCTGATTGGCCGTTTGCTGCATGACTCCAAAATGATCTATGAAGATCAACTGGCGGCGATTAGTCGTGATAGTAAAAAGAGTGGCACAACCGGTGAAGAGATCGATCTGGCGTTACTGGTGGATGGTTTGCAGTCCGAGCGTGAGCAGGGGATTACCATTGATGTAGCATACCGCTATTTTTCCACCGAGAAGCGTAAGTTCATCATTGCTGATACGCCGGGACATGAGCAGTACACTCGTAATATGGCGACCGGTGCGTCCACCGCATCCCTGGCGATTATTCTGATCGATGCTCGGCATGGTGTCCTGACTCAGACCCGTCGTCATAGCTTTATCGCCTCTCTGTTGGGTATTAAGCATGTGATCGTTGCTGTCAATAAAATGGATCTGGTGGATTACTCCCAGGCCCGTTATGACGAGATCGTAGCGGACTATAAAGAATTTGCTAAAGATCTGGATCTGCCGGACACCCGGTTTGTGCCGGTTTCTGCTCTGAAGGGGGAAAACGTAACCAATAACAGCGAGCTGATGCCTTGGTACACCGAAGCTCCACTGATGGATATTCTGGAAAACGTGGAGGTGAATCACGATATCGCACTGGAGAGCCTGCGCTTTCCGGTACAGTATGTGAATCGCCCGAACCTGGATTTCCGTGGTTTCTGTGGCACCGTTGCTGCGGGCTTTGTTAAGAAAGGCCAGTCGGTTACAGTACTGCCCTCCGGCAAAACCAGTACGGTTAAATCCATCGTCACTTTTGATGGAGATCTGGAACAGGCGCAGCCGGGTCAAGCCGTAACGGTAACGCTGAATGACGAGATCGATATCTCTCGCGGCGATGTGCTGGTGGAAACCGGTCAGGAAGCAAAAGTAAGCAACAGTTTTAGTGCGCATATGGTCTGGATGCACGAGGCGCCCCTGGAACTGGGTAAACAATACAGCTTTAAGGTCGGCACTCACTTCACCAGTGGTTATGTAACGCGCATTGAGCATCAGATTGATGTGAATACCATGGAAAAATCCGATGCCCGTGAGCTGTCGCTGAACGGTATCGCACTGGTAACGGTTGAACTGACGGCTCCTGTGGTATTCGATGCTTACAAATCCAGTAAGTTTACCGGTAGCTTTATCGTTGTGGATCGCCTGAGCAATGTAACGGTTGGAGCGGGTATGATTGAAGATATCGCTGAGGTTGGCGTTCAAACTGCTGCCGGCCCGATTAGTGCCTTTGAACTGGAACTGAACGGCCTTATTCGTAAGCATTTCCCGCACTGGGAAGCGAAAAATATCAGAGAACTGTTGAAGTAATTCTGTTCTCGGATCCCTTTCTGGGCATCTGAGATGTTGTGAGCAGACTCAAAAAAATGGCCATCATTGCGATGGCCATTTTTGTTTTTATCATAGCTTTAGGCTTAGAAACTGAGCATCACCTCTTGTCTCAACCTGAAGGGACTAAAGAACCTCTTCGATATGCTCTTTCCATTCGGTTATTACCGATTCGCGACGCTTCTGGTGGTCCATCAGTAGTTTGTGATGCTCTGCCCAGTGGTCAATCAGGCGTTCGTGACACACCTCCTTATCGCCGGACGCACAGTCCTGCCAAAGGTCGAACCATAGATGGTTATATTCCATCATGGCTTCTAGTTCCAGGTTAACGAGATTGTTTACCCCATCAAGCCAGTGCTGTTGTACCTTTTGTACCGGTACATGCTGGGGGATAACCTTCGAGAATAATGAAAAGTCGGGAAAGAACTGATTTGCCATGACTGCGATCTCCGTAAATTAGGCTATAAGATCATGCCCTAAGGGCCAGCTTTAAATCTTTAGTTCACTCATATTCTAGGGGATTTTTTGTTATTTAGTTATTGCTTATACTTGTTGTATATCAAGTAACCTGGTGATTTTAAGGCTATTGGTTTTTCTTGAGCCAAGCAAATGATAATTGTTTTCATCGTATTTAATGTTATGTTGTAACATATACTTGTAGCCATCAGGAGAAATGACCATGAAAAAGAATATTCACCCGGATTATGATTACGTTGTGTTCCGGGATGGCAGTTGCGATAAAACATTTCGTATTCGCTCAACGTGCAAACCAAGTGAAACCATTGTCTGGGAGGATGGTAAAACTTACCCCTTGTATAACCTGGATGTTTCCAGTGCATCTCATCCTGCTTATACCGGTGAGCAGCGCAAAGTCAGTAGTGAGGGACGTGTGGCGAGATTCAAGCAGCGTTTTGGAAAGCGTGGTCTGAAATAAGATTGGTCGAGACCTTTTGTTCGCTAATTGCTAACGCTTCTTGGTCATCATCTAATTCTAGGATGGATATATGCAGGTGCTCAGTTCATTAAAAACAGCTAAGTTACGTCACCCAGACTGCCAGATCGTCAAGCGCAGAGGCCGTCTTTATGTTATTTGTAAGAGTAATCCTCGTTTCAAAGCCCGCCAGGGTAGTGCTAAAAAATCGCGCTGAATAGCTTTATAGGTATGCACTTCCCGCGCAGAGAACGGAAAGCTCTGAGCGAGCTGCTGAAGTATTTACGCTGAAGCAATGATTTTGTGAAAGCTGCTCAATCTAAATTACCCGCCCATTATAGGGCGGTTTTTTTGAGTGCTTGATGCGGAATTTTATTTTTACGGCTGGATAGGGGGCTGAATTTTGTTCGGCTTTAGGCCAGTCAATAAACGTTTAAAGTGAAGCGGCAGACCTTGCCGCTTGATCATACAAGCCAGACATACCCCGTAATAATACAGCGGCTTTGCCTAGCTCTTCTTCACCAAAGCCCAGAGTTTTCAGTGAGTCGACTAAGCAATTTTCCCGCACCTCGCTGTAAGCTTTACAGCAGGCAGCGCCTTTATCCGTCACTGAATAAAAAGTTTCTTTGCCGCGTTTTTCAGATTTAACAAGTTCTTGTTTAAGCAGTTTTTTTAATGAGTAAGTCACGGTATGGGTGTCTTCAATATTTAAGACCATACAGATATCAGATACTTTTTTTGCACGGCTGCGGTGGTTCGAGCTATGCAGCACCAAGACATCTAAGTGGCTCATATCGGTTATTCCCGCAGCACTTGCACAGTGAATCATCCAGCGATTAAAAGCATGACTCGCAACAATTAATCCAAACTCTAACTCTGAGAGCTCGCTAGAACGGCCAGAGGCCAAATGCGCTGATGAAACAATCGGGCCAATTTTTCGGGCCGGCTTGTCTGAATTAGCTGAATCAAAGTGATTGCTTGTCTTTTTACTCATAATCGGGTCTTTTCACTTTTGTTTTAATGTTTAGTTGCCCATCTGACTCGGAAGGTAGGTGACAATTTCTGGAAAGATCGTGATCAATATAACCGATGCTAAAATTAGCAGGAAATAAGGGAAAGCAGCCCAGGCAACACGAAGTATATTTTCGCCTGTTAATCCCTGGATCACAAATAAGTTAAACCCTACCGGTGGTGTTATTTGACTCATTTCTACCACGATAACCAGATAAATACCGAACCAAAGAGGATCGATGCCAGCGGCTTGCACCATGGGCAAAATAATGGAGGTCGTGAGTACCACAACAGAAATACCGTCTAAAAAGCAGCCAAGCAGAATAAAAAACAGTGTAAGGGCAACAAGCAGCATCTGCGGCGATAAACCCAGCGTGTTTATCCAGGTAGCCAATTCTCTTGGTATGCCCGTAAAGCCCATGGAGGTCGTTAAGAAACTAGCGCCGACTAAAATAAAGGCGATCATTGACGATGTTTTAACCGTACCCATTAATGCGGATTGGAAGGTTTTCCAATTCATAGAGCCCGATTGAATAGACAATAAATGCGCTAAAGCAACGCCAACTGCGGCAGATTCCGTCGGTGACGCTAAACCTGTATAAATGGAACCAATTACGCCCACTATCAGTAAGAAAACGGGAACCAGGGGTTTGCTGCGCTTAACCTTTTCTACAAAAGATAACTTTTCAGACTGTTCAGCTGGTGCACCTTGTGGGTTCATCAAAGACCAAATAATAACATAGCCAGCAAAGAGAGCCATGAGCAATAGCCCAGGCAAAATGCCAGCGACAAATAAGCGGGCAATAGATTGCTCGGTAGCAACCCCATAGACAATTAAGATAATTGAAGGCGGTATCAGTAAGCCCAAAGTCGCTGAACCCGCTAAAGTTCCTAATACTTGGTTTTTGTTATAACCGCGACGATCAAGCTCTGGGATGGTCATTTTGCCGATGGTGGCTGCTGTTGCAGCAGATGACCCGGAAATAGCCGCAAAAATACCACAGCCAACAATGTTGGTGTGCAATAAGCGCCCCGGTACCTTACCGACCCAAGGGGCAATACCGCGAAACATCTCCTCGGAAAGCCGGGAGCGAAATAGTACTTCACCCATCCAAATAAACATGGGTAAAGCAGCCAGCTCCCAAGATACAGCGGCACTGTAAAAAGCCGTTGCCAAGCTATCGCCAACAGGAATGCCACTAAAGAAAAATAGCGCAATACAGCCTATGGCTGTTAGCGAAAAAGAAACCCATAAACCAACACCTAATAGTGCTAATAGCACGATTAGCAGGATGAGTGTCATCCAGATCATATCCATCAATTACTCCTGCGGGGCGTCAGTATCAAGTTGAGTGATACGGCCACTCAGCAAAGAAATAAAGGCATCGGTGACTGCAATTAACAACCAAAGTAAACCTAAGGACATGCCCAATTGTGGAAGCCATAAAGGCACGGGCACCATGCCGATAGACAGGTCGCCATAGTCGTAACTATCGAGAGTTAGTAGAACACTAAACCATAGTGCAAAACCGGTAATCATCATGGCAACGAACGCCATAAGCGAGTCTAATCCACGCTGCAGCCATAGAGGGAGGCGTTGAATTATAAGCGTTACACGAATGTGACCACCCTGCCAAAAGGTGTAGGCCAAGCCAAAAAAAGTCGCACCGAGTAGTAGAAAAGCGGATATTTCCGCCAAACCGGGCAGGTGTAATCCCAAGGGGTTAATATCCACCCAAAGCAGTACTTTATCCAGCACCCGGCCGAGCACTTGCAGCACGATAAGCAGCATAATGGCAGTTAAATGCAGGGCTGAAAGCACGCCCCCTAACCGATATAAATTATTAAGTACTTTACGCATTGCCACTCCTGCTCAGCGGGTTAAACGCCAGATGAATTAGTTAGACTGATACGCTTTAAGTAGCGTCACACCATCTTTACCAGCACGCTTTAACCATTCTCCCGTCATGGTTTCGCTTACTGCTTTTAAACGCTGAGTTAAAATGCCGGAAGGTTTTGAAATTTGAATGCCGTTATCACGCATAATCGCGATTTTAGCTTCAGTTTCTTGTTTACTTGCTTCCCAGCCTCGTTTCTCTGCACGTTCTGCAGCGGCTTTAACGGCTGCTTTTGCATCATCTGATAAGCGATCAAATGCTTTAGCATTAATGATCACCATGTTTTTTGGTAACCAAAGTTGTGCATGATTAAAGTCGGTTAAGTAATCCCATGCACGTGTATTTGCACCGGTAGAAGGTGACGTGATCATGGCATCGACGCGACCTGTACCAAAGGCGGTAGGAATATCAGGCACTTCAACTTGAGTGGGTAGAGCACCCAGTAAGTTCGCTATTTGCTCGCTAGATTTGTTGTATGCGCGCATTTTTACACCGCGTAACTCTTCACCTGTTTCAACAGGAAAGCTGGTGTATATACCCTGAGGAGGCCAAGGCACGGCAAACAGTAGCATTAGACGTTGTTTTTTAAGGCGCTCTGAAAGAACACCTTTAGAGGCTTGCCATAAATCCCATGCTTCTTCGTAGTTGCTTGCTAGGTAGGGAACAGAATCAACTTCAAATAGAGCGTCTTCATTGGCAAGGCGCGACATAATCACTTCACCAATAGGCACTAAGCCACGGCGTACAGAGTTTTTAATATCGGCATGTTTTATGAGTGAACCGCCGCTATGAACGGTAATGTCCAGTTCGCCGCTGGTGGCTTCACGCACATCATTGGCAAACTGAGTAATGTTAACAGTATGGAAATTGGTGTCGCCGTAAGGGGTGGGCATATCCCATTCAGCTGCTTGTAAGTTTGTAGCGCCAAAGGCTAAAACAGTAGCCGCAGTGAAATACTGCAACTTACTTTTTATTTTTTTTGCTTTGAAAAGCATAATGTTAATCTCCAGTAGACAACTGATTATTCTTATAAAAACAGCCTTTTCCATGCTTTCGACGGACGGCCCCTTGCTAAAAAACTAGCGATCTAATTTTCTACTGTCAAATTTTTATTAAGAAACATGAGTAAATAGTTTTTGTATTATCGGTATTTTATCGATAAATTGTTTTCTTATATTGGATACAATTGTCAGAACGTAATAGAGGTGAGCTGATGCTATTGAATTGTGACTTAGGTGAAAGCTTTGGCTCTTGGACGATGGGACTTGATGCAGACGTGATGCCATTAATTGATCAAGCAAATATTGCTTGTGGCTTCCATGCCAGTGACCCTCTAATTATGCAAAAAACGGTGCAGTTAGCCCTATCTTATGGCGTTAGTCTGGGTGCCCACCCTGCTTATCCTGATTTGCAAGGCTTTGGTCGCCGTTCTATGGCCTGTGCACCAGAAGAAATTACAGCAATGGTGCTTTATCAAATCGGGGCGTTACAAAATATAGCCGCTTCAGAAGGTGGACAATTAAGCTACGTGAAGCCTCATGGTGCGCTTTACAACGATATGATGCGCGACCCCAAGGTGCTTGATGCCATTTTGCTTGCCGTTAAAAAAACAGCCATGCCACTGGCGCTGATGGCCATGTCGACTGCCGATAATCAGTATTTAAAGAGACGGTGTTCTGAGCAACAGGTCCCTCTGTTATTAGAGGCTTTTGCAGACAGAGCTTATGACAAGAACGGCTTTATTGTTTCACGCTCAACGCCTGGTGCGGTTTATCATCAACAAGAGAGTATTGTGGAGCAGGCAGCTAAACTCGCTGAAGGAAAGGCCATTCAGACATTAGAGGATGAGAATTTAATTCTAGAAGCTGACACCCTTTGCGTACACGGAGATAACCCGGAGTCTTTAAAAGCGGTAGAAGCCATACGAGCCGCTTTGGGGGCGAAAGCCTGATGCAGTGGCGCTATGATGTAACCGGCGTAGATACGGTGACTCTGCATTTTGGTGAATGCATCGATCTGGCTTTAGTCGACCCGATCCAACAGGCATCGCAAGCCTTGCGCCAACAGTTAGGTGCGCGCCTTCTGGATGTAGTGCCTTCTTACACCTCCATAATGCTGCGCTATGATTTATTAGTTGATGATCTGACCAGCTTAATGGCTGACCTTACGCCGCTACTCAATAACTTATCCACTCGTTCTGGCTGCCAATTAGCAACGGATATTGTAGAGATACCGGTTTGGTACGATATAAAGGTTGGCCCAGATTTACCGCGTATTGCAGCCTTAGCCGGATTAAGTGAAGAAGCTGTTATACAGCTTCATTCCAGTCAGGCTTATCAAGTTTTTGCGATCGGTTTTGCCCCGGGGTTTGCATACTTAGGTGAGGTGCCTGAACAACTGGCCGCACCGCGTCTTTCCACTCCAAGGGTTAAGGTACCGGCGGGCAGTTTGGGCATAGCTGATACTCAAACAGCCCTTTATCCCTTATCTTCACCAGGTGGGTGGAACCTGATTGGTCGCACTCCGCTAACACTCTTTGATCCCAGGCGTGAACCAGCGAGCCTGTTAAATGCCGGCCAGCAAGTTAAATTTAGGGCCATCAATTTTGCTGAATACCAAGCGTTAGGTGGGCAGCTAGATGAATAAACAAAATAATGAACAGCAAGGGCTAAATGTCATTCATGCTGGTTTCTTAACGCTGTTGCAGGATGCCGGACGCAGCCAGGTGATGCATCAAGGGCTTGCCAATGGCGGCCCGATGGATAGACATGCCTGGGCTTGGGCTAATCGACTGTTAGGTAACGCTTACAACACGCCAGCCTTAGAGATTACTTTTGGTGGTTTGCAGTTAGAAAGCCAGGTTGCAACACGCATTGCGATGACTGGCGCAGACGTTCTTTTTACCCTTAATAATAAGCCTCAGCCTTTATGGTCCAGCCTTAATTTAATGCCCGGCGATAGACTTAAGCTGGATGCGCCTAAAGCGGGCTTGCGTAGTTATTTAGCCGTGAGTGGTGGCTTTAATGTGCCGCAGAATTTAGGTGATAGCTGTGCAACACTTATGCGCGAAGGGACAGGCGGACAAAATGAAAAAGGACAAAAGGTTGCTGCAGGTGACTGGCTGCCCTGTCATTCATTGCCCATCAGTGCGTTCAAAGAACACTCTTTTAAAGTGCCTGAACATAGAATTCCTGACTACAAGCAACCCTTGGTATTAGATGTGATTTTAGGTGCACAAGTAGACAGGTTTCCAAGTAAAAGCTTGGCGCAATTTTTTAATGAAACGTACCGTATTAGCCCACAAACTGACCGTATGGGGGCCCGTTTAGACGGCCCTCGCTTGGAGGTTGTAGGTGAACGATTAATTTCAGAGGGGATTAGTTTAGGCGCTATTCAAGTGACCGCAGACGGTCAGCCTATTATTTTACTAAATGACCGCCAAACCATTGGCGGCTATCCAAAACTGGGCGCAGTTACACCACGAAGTTTAGATGCTTTAGCTCAGCGCCCCCCCGGCAGTGACGTACGCTTTAAAGCGGTGAGTTTATACCAAGCTCAGCTTGAAGAAAGGGCGTTTATGCAGTTTTTTAAAGGATAAACAGATAAGGACCTAAGCAGGCTTTTTTAAGGCCTGCAGGTATGCATCACTCTACTCTTATTCCATCAAGAAAAGCTTCGGATCAACAAACACGCCATTCAGGCTGACACTCCAGTGAAGGTGAGGTTGTTTAATATCGGCCGCATAGTTCTTGCCAATATCGATACGGTGGCCTGATCTGCCTACTTTTCCGATCTCTTCACCCCGGCGAATGCGCTGACCTTCACGGACACGTACATTGACGCTTGCAAGGTGGCTGTACTGAGTGAAAAGCCCACGGCCATGATCAATCAGAACGGTTTTTCCACCGTAGAATAGATCTTTTATCAGTACAATTTTACCATCAGCGGGTGCATTGGCTCGCTGGCCGCTGAGATCAATACCATTATGGCCATCAAGCAGTTTGCCGTTCAGATACGTTTGATCACCGAAGGGGCGGATAATTTCGCCTCGGGTAGGATGCAAAAATGGCCGGGTATCTGGTTCCAAACCGCTACGCTGCAGGGTCAGGCGCTTAATCAGGTCGGTATCGTTCATGATCTGTTGCTGCTGAGCAGCGGATAGGTTTTTTTGAACAGGTTCTCGACTGACCAGGTAGCGCTCGCTGTGTTTGGGAGGGCGAATATTAATCATTATTTCACGATTACGGCCATTGGGTTGCTCTATCAGCAGAGGCACCTTGCCGGACGGAGTATTAAGAGGGATACCCACCCAGGTAATCCAGCGGTTATCACTTTTTTGGTTATAGGGATGATTTTTTACAAAAGTCCGTCTGCCCTGAAAGTACACAACGGGCTCTTCTTCGGTGCCGAGCGAAACCGGTAACTCAATAACGGCTACACCTCCGGGCATAGGGTCTGGCTTGGGCCTGTAGCTGGAGAGAGTATCCGCCCGACTGACTGTGCTTAGGCCAAACCCGAGGGCTAGCAGCATGGTCAGTGCTGAAATTCTGAGTATGGCTGTTTTGCGACACAGAAAGGAGCGAAGCCTGCCAGTCCCGTTATTGGTACTAAATACATGAAATCCGGAACGTCTGGTCTTTATTGTTCGGCGCATCTTCTTCCCCTTAACAGCGCAATTGTTCTTCAGTGTCTAGTTATCGGCATCTTGCGCCATAACTTTGCAGTGTAATACACCTGTCGCCAGTCGGGCACAGACATGATCCCCCTGACTAACATCCTGATAATGACGAACAATATTACCTTTGTCATCCTGAACGATGGCATATCCCCGTGATAAGGTTGCCAAAGGACTGACGGTTTGAAGCCGGTGACTTAACTCTGCCAGTTTATGTTGGCGGCCTTCAAGTTGGTGTTGCCATGCTTTTTGTAAGCTTAGTGATAGCTTATGTAATTGAGATTGCTGACTTTGAATGCCTTTGGCTGGTGCTGCCCGCCATAACCGGTTTTGTAGTTGCTGCAGCTGCTGTTGGTGGTGTCGGGACTGATATTCGTGAGTGCGAAACAGTTGCTGTTTTAGGTTGTTCAGTTGTAGTTGCTGCTGGTGCAGTTCTGTTTTGGGGTGTTTCAGCCGACCCGAGTTTTTATCCAGTTGCTGCTGCTTTCTGGAAAGCTGATTTTTCATACCCTGAATCAGCCGCTGCTCTATATGTGTAAGCTGTTTTTCCTGTTGCTGGAGTCCGCCAAAGCAGCGCTGATAACGGTGCGCCAGATGATCCAGACCTTGTTGATTATTTTGTAGTTGGCGCTCTATCTGACGGTGTAGTGTCGCTTCAGACTGGGATAGCCATTGTTGCCACTGGGTAAGATCGGGACTGACTTGCTCTGCGGCGGCAGATGGCGTCGGAGCCCGGTAGTCTGCGATATAATCGGCAATGGTGATGTCGGTTTCATGGCCAACGGCACTGACGGTAGGGATATAGCTGGCTGAGATCGCCCGGGCGACCCGCTCATCATTAAAAGCCTGTAGATCTTCCAGGCTGCCACCGCCACGACCAATAATAAGCAGGTCACTTTTGCCGTGCAGATGAGCCAGTTCAATGGCCCGGGTGATAGTATCCGGGGCTTCATTGCCCTGAACAGTGGCAGGATAGACAACAATTTCTGCCAGAGGGAAGCGTCGTTTGAGTACAATCAGCATATCCCGAATGGCAGCTCCTGTCGGAGAGGTGATCAGGCCGATGACATCCGGGATTGGAGGCAGAGGCTTTTTGCGGCTGCGGTCGAATAGTCCTTCCTCTTTTAGCTTAAATTTCAGGACTTCAAAAGCCCGGATCAGAGCGCCGCGTCCCTGCTCCTCCATGGTTTCGGCGATCAGCTGAAAATCCCCGCGTCCCTCGTAAAGGCTGACTTTAGCGTGCAGCTGAACTTTATCGCCATTTTTCGGGCGGAATGCTAAAAGGCCTGCCCGGTTGCGAAACATCGCGCAGCGTACCTGACTTTTTTCGTCTTTCAGGCTGAAGTACAAGTGACCGGAACCCGGGGCGCTAAGGTTAGATATTTCACCTTCTACCACGATCAGAGCAAATTGCTTTTCAAGCAGTTGACGGGCTTGCCGGTTCAGCTGACTGACGGTTAATACCTTTCGCCCAGGGATGGCCGGTGCCACTGGTTGCTTAAATATCTCATCCTGCCCATGGGTGAAATTCGCTGGCAGCTGGTCAGGCATTTTTTACTCCGTTTGGCATTTTTTTAGCGATTCATCGTTTCGGTGTTGCTAGTGTTAGTCATTTTTTACAGTGTATGACGGTAAAAGAGAAGAATCCTAGTCTAATAGCGGTTTACCCGGAAAAACAGTTACGATAAAATATTGGGTTATTCTTCTTTCTATCCTCACTCTTCAGCAGGCTCGCGGAATATGTTACGTATTGCTCAAGAAGCACTCACCTTTGATGATGTTTTGCTGGTTCCAGGTTACTCAGACGTCCTCCCGAATGACGTCAGCCTGAAGACACGACTCACCCGTGATATCTCTCTTAATATACCGCTGATCTCTTCAGCGATGGACACCGTAACCGAAGCGCGATTGGCGATTGCCATGGCGCAGGAAGGTGGACTCGGTATTATCCATAAAAACATGACCATTGCTCAGCAGGCTCAGCAAGTGCGTCAGGTTAAGAAACATGAAAGTGTTATCGTTAAAGATCCCGTAACGGTAACACCTTCGACAACCGTCAGTGAATTGCTGGCGCTCACCGAAGACACCCGTTTTTCCGGTATGCCGGTAGTTGAGGGTGATGAGCTGGTGGGTATTGTTACCAGTCGTGATTTCCGCTTCAAACCGAATCTGGATGATGTGGTTGCTAATATCATGACCACGAAAGAGAAGCTGGTAACGGTTAAGCAGGGCACAGCCCTGGATGAGATTAAAGCTAAACTGCACCAGCACCGTATCGAGAAGATTTTGGTTGTAGATGATGAGTTTCATCTGCAGGGTCTGGTAACGGTTAAAGATATCGAGAAAGCCCGTACTTACCCGAGTGCCTGCAAAGATGAAGATGGTCGTCTGCGTGTGGGTGCTGCAGTCGGTACAGGTGCTGAAACCCCTGATCGTGTTACTGCTCTGGTTGAGGCCGGCGTTGATGTGATCGTAGTTGATACCGCCCATGGCCATTCTAAAGGTGTTATCGAACGTGTTCGCTGGGTGAAAGAGAACTTCCCTCAGGTTCAGGTCATCGGTGGCAACATTGCAACAGCTGAAGCGGCCGTTGAACTGGCTGAAGCCGGAGCTGATGCGGTTAAAGTGGGTATTGGCCCAGGCTCTATCTGTACCACCCGTATTGTTGCAGGTGTTGGTGTGCCTCAGATCTCTGCGGTAGCGAATGTTTCTACTGCACTGGAAAAATACGATATTCCTGTTATTGCTGACGGTGGTGTTCGCTTCTCTGGTGATCTGGCTAAAGCGATCGTTGCCGGTGCCAGCGTTGTCATGGTCGGTGGCCTTCTGGCAGGTACTGAAGAAGCACCGGGCGAGATCGAGCTATATCAGGGCCGCTCTTACAAGTCCTACCGTGGTATGGGCTCTATGGGCGCTATGTCACAGGCTCAGGGCTCCAGTGATCGCTATTTCCAGGATAAAGATGCTGGCGTAGAGAAGCTGGTTCCGGAAGGTATTGAAGGTCGTGTGCCTTATAAAGGCTCCATGACGGCTATCGTGCATCAGCTGATGGGCGGTCTGCGCTCGTCTATGGGGTATACCGGTAGTGGTGATATTAAGACCATGCGTACCAAGCCTGAATTTGTGAAGATCACAGGCGCCGGTATGATGGAGTCTCATGTACACGATGTACAGATCACCAAAGAAGCACCGAATTATCGGGTGAGTTGATCTGTTAACCGGTACTGAAAAGTGGGGCATTGCGCCCCACTTTTGATTTAAGGCATGCCTTAAATGTCATGTCGGAATACAGCGTCGGCGCAGGCGCACGAATGATTCCCGGAACAGCACCTGCTGCTGGCCGGACGACCACTTTATACAGGCTGTTCATCCCGGGCAGACCGTTACTTTATTGATGGGTTGGTAAAATAATGAGCCAAGATATTCATGCTCAGAAAGTCCTGATTCTGGATTTCGGATCTCAGTACACGCAGCTTATTGCTCGCCGTGTTCGTGAACTGGGTGTTTACAGTGAAATTCGCGCCTTCGATATGACCGAAGAAGAGATTCGTGAATTTGACCCGAAAGGTATCATTCTGGCTGGTGGCCCTGAGTCCGTCACCGAGCAGGGCTCTCCACGGGCGCCTGAGTGTGTCTTTGGTATGGGCCTGCCGGTTCTGGGTATCTGCTACGGCATGCAGACCATGGCTGAGCAGCTGGGCGGTAAAGTTCAGGGCTCAGATGTGCGTGAGTTTGGTTATGCCCAGGTCAAAATCGAAGCGGATAACGCACTGACCAAAGATGTAAAAGATCATCTGGCTGAAGATGGAAAGGCGCTGCTGGACGTTTGGATGAGTCACGGTGACAAAGTCGTGGCCATGCCGGAAGGTTTTGAGCTGCTGGCTTCTACACCAAGCTGTGCTATTGCTGGCATGTTCCACGCGGAGAAAAATTTCTTCGGTGTGCAGTTCCACCCGGAAGTAACTCACACTCTGCAGGGCGGTCGTCTGCTGGAACACTTCCTGATGGAAGCCTGTGGTTGCGAGGCTCTGTGGACTGCTGCCAACATCATCGAAGACCAGATTGAGCGTGTACGTGCTCAGGTTGGTGACCAGAAAGTTCTGTTGGGCCTATCTGGCGGCGTGGATTCTTCTGTGGTTGCTGCTCTGCTGCATAAAGCGATTGGTGATCAGCTGACGTGCGTATTTGTAGATAACGGCCTGTTGCGTAAGAACGAAGGCGATATGGTCATGGACATGTTCGCTAAGAACATGGGCGTTAAAGTGATTCGAGCCGATGCTGAGGAACTGTTCCTGGGCAAACTGGCGGGTGTTTCTGATCCGGAAGCTAAGCGAAAAGTGATTGGTAACACCTTTATCGAAGTGTTTGATGAAGAAGCCACCAAGCTGAAAGATGTTCACTTTCTGGCACAGGGCACCATCTACCCGGATGTGATCGAGTCTGCTGCTGCTAAAACCGGTAAAGCACACGTGATCAAGTCGCACCACAACGTGGGCGGTTTGCCGGAAGACATGAAGATGGAACTGGTTGAGCCACTGCGCGAACTGTTCAAAGATGAAGTGCGCAAAATCGGTCTGGAACTGGGTCTGCCATACGATATGGTTTACCGTCACCCCTTCCCAGGGCCGGGTCTGGGCGTGCGTATTCTGGGTGAAGTGAAAAAAGAATATGCGGACATCCTGCGTGAAGCGGATGCCATCTTTATCGAAGAGCTGCACAACTTCGACTGGTATCACAAAACCAGTCAGGCGTTTGTCGTCTTCCTGCCGGTTAAATCCGTAGGTGTAGTAGGCGACGGCCGTCGTTACGAGTGGGTTGTCTCACTGCGTGCGGTAGAAACCATCGACTTTATGACTGCACGTTGGGCGCACCTGCCGTACGAGCTGCTGGAGAAGGTTTCCAACCGCATCATCAACGAGATCAGTGGTATCTCCCGCGTGGCTTACGATGTATCCAGCAAGCCACCAGCGACCATTGAGTGGGAATAACTGTTCTTCAGGAATAAGTCCACTTATAGCGTTTGGCTGAAATGAAGAAACCCCTGAAGAAATTCAGGGGTTTTTTTGTTTTTCAGGGGATTGAATGCAAGTTGCGATATGCTGGTATTAGACTCAGGCATATTTTAACATGCCCTGAAAAAGCGAAACCCCGAGAGGGATGAAAATCATCTGTCTCGGGGCTCTATATAGATCGTTGGTGGTGCGTAGTTGATTTTTCAACCAGAGGGACCTCTCCAACTGCTCTGACTAGGATTTTAGTACTTCATGGCTGAAAGTCAACTGCCGTACCCATACCAAAGTTTTACACCGCTTCGAGTAAGCTTGTCTGAAGGTCGGCTAGCGCCTTATCTAAAGAGTGCGGGTTATTCTGAAGAGTACGCTTTTAATCTATACCTCTATAACGCTAGATTATCTAAGGCATTTTTGTTTCCGTTGCATGTTTTGGAAGTGTCTTTGCGGAATCATATGAGTGCTGTTTTTAGCGCAGAGTTTGGTTCAAATTGGCTACATGAATCTGATTTTCAGGCTGTTTTGTCTAAAGATAGTTCTGATGCTCTGGATAAAGGCATCGCACGAGCCAAGTCAGCGAGCTTAGATGATGTGGTGGCAACACTGACATTTGATTTTTGGTCGAATCTTTTCCGTCCGGAGTATGACAGGCCTTTTTGGCAAAAGCATATGGGTGATTTGTTACCCAATGCGGAAAAAACAACACGTAAAGAGTTTCAGAAGATAGTTCGTGATCTGAATAAATTTAGAAACAGAATTGCTCATCATGAGCCTATTCATAAGGAAAATATCTCTGCCCAACACAGTCGGATTCTTAATGTCATTGGTTGGTTTTGCAAGGAGACTGCAGAATGGGTAAAGCACTACTCGACCGTGAATCAGATCTTGCGTACAAGACCTTCTAAGGATGGTGAGCATTCCCCTTTCTTTAAGGATCGATGTGATGCTGATTTTGAGGTCGTTCCGGTCACTATGGCTTTAAATCAGTTGCCTGCGGTAAGATTTTTACTGTGCTGTGATGTTTCCGGTGACTTAATGGCTGTTGTAGAAGCTCAGCATATTGCATCTTATCTTTTATCTTTCCAGGAGGCAGGGGAGCTTGTAGTTGATTTGAGGGAGAAAGCGCTTGGTCAGTTGATAGAAGAGCAGGCGTTGGCTGATAACTTTTCTGTGTGTAGCGGTACTGAAAGCCTGAGTAAAGCTGGTAATGTCCTGAAAAAAAGAACCGCTTATATTGTAGTCAAAGACGAGGCTGTATTGGGTGTTGTAGCTAAGGCGCATCGCCGATACTGATACTTCTGAAAGAATTTTTATCATCGAGGTTGCTCTTATCCTGAACCGCCACACCTTCCTCCTGCTTCACCGCTGGCTTGGCTTATTGCTGATTCTGCCGGTGCTGATGTTATCCCTGACCGGTGGCTTGCTGGTTTATAAACAGGAGTTGGATCAGTGGTTGAATGCTGACCTGATGCTGATTGAGCAGTATGACCTGTATACTCAGCCTCTGTCGGTTGGGCAGTTGCAAAAACGGATTCAAACCGCTTATCCACAAACCCGAATCAGCTGGTTTGACCTGAGCTTTTATAAAGGACCAGGTTATCAACAGGCTCGGCAGAGTGGTGTGCAGCCTGCTGCTGTGTTCTGGATTGCCGGAACACGGGATGACGTTGGTCATTACCATGCTCCAGTCCATAACCAGATCTTTGTGAACCCGTACAGCGGAGAGGTGCTGGGAGGGCGCAAGTGGGGCCAGTTTTCGGTAGAGCAGCCGCTGTTGAACCTGATGCCGTTGATCTACAAACTGCACTATTCGATACTGGCTGGACAGGAGGGGCGGCTGATTCTGGGCTGGCTGACATTGGCTTGGTTGCTGATGATTCCTGTGGGTGTGTATCTGAGCTGGCCACACCACAGCGCTCTCCGGTATTCGAATAAGAGCAAAAAACAATGGCGACAGGATCTGCTGCACTGGCTTAGCTTTTGGAAATATCGAAAAGGGAAAAGCCACTTCCAGAAGGACTTTTTTAACCATCGATGGCTGGGACTGGTGCTAGCGCCGCTGGTGGTTATTTTTCTATTGTCTGGGCTGAGTTATAACTTAAAGCCTGCTTATTACGGGATGTTTGACCCCTTTAATCAGAGGCAGCTGTCCCATAAAGCCATCGAGGCCTCACCTTTGGGGCAGGCGCAGCCGATGAGCCTTGAACTGGCGGTAGCCACGGGGCAGCACCTGACGGAGATGTGGGCGAAAGAGCAAGGCTTTGAACGGCTACAGCCAGTTGGTTTATCTCATTCCGCTTTTAAAGGCACTTATCTGTATCGTAGTTACTCTTCGCTGGATTATTCCGCTGAGAGCGCTAAGACCAGCGTTTGGTTTGATGCGCACAGTGGTAAACTGCTGGCGCGTTTTCAGGCGACAGGGGCGAGTAAAGTGGATGCCATGACCGTTGGTTTTGAGGCGGTGCATAAGTCGGAGCTGGGGTGGTGGAGCAGAATGTTAAGTCTGCTGTTGATGACAGCTTCTGTTTGGCTAACGGTAACGGCGCTTAGAATCTGGCGGTTTAAATATCGGGCAAGGTGGAAAAGTGCCCGTAAAAAAAGCTGGTTGCTAAGTCGACGAAAAGCTAACCCGGTTATTAATTTTCTCCACCGACAATCAGTAAAAGGCGTGCCGTGGCACGCCTTTTATTTTTTGATCAGCCGACGGGATTGTCAGGATTCTGAGTTATCGGAATCTGCTTTTGCCGCAGGCTTTTTCGGAGCTGTTTTTCTTGCTGTTGTTTTTCCTAGTGTCGCTTTGCGAGCTGTGGTTTTCGCTGTAGTTGCTTTGGCAGTGGATGCCGCTTTGCGAGTTTTCGGTTTCGCTGCAGTTGCTTTAGCAGTGGGTGCTTCTTGTGTTATAGCCGCTGTTTTTGTTGCTGCAGATGCAGGCTTTTTCCCATGATAAGCGGGTGGTTCATCCGATAAGAAATCGGTGACAGCTTCCAGAAACTCGCCCAGTAGAGCGTGGCTGACGACAAAAATATGACCAACATTTTTCTCGATAGTACGGTTTAAACCGCCACAGACCATCTGATGGTTTTCTGCTTTTCGGCCCCAGCGTTCGCTGGTCTTACAGGAGCCAACCGGTGCGATAGGGTCCCGTAAGCCAGCGTAATCGAACAGTGCTATATCGGCGTTGTTCAGTGCATCCATATTTACCGGTTTACCGTCCAGCTCCGGCAGCTCTGATGGCAGGCAGTATTGGTTTTCCCATATCTGATTATCCATAAAAATCTTTTGAATCCATTCACGATGAGCGCGTGCAGGAAAGCGTGTGCCGCTGTGTAGCCAGTTCAGGAAGGGGGCTGAGTCTTTGATTGCGCCCGGAAAATGTGCACGGCTGTAAAAGCCTTCCAGCATGGTTTGTTCGACGCCAGGTTGGATGGTGTGCATACCGGATTCAATCGCGTAGGGCGATACATTGCAGTTGCCATAGAAGAGCTGCATGACATCGGCGTCGTAATCCTGACGAATGACATCCCGCATCGGTTTGTGGCCACTGCTTTCATCATCGAACAGGATAGGGGTTGTCATCAATACAACCTGACGGATACAAACATCCTTACCGGTTATCTGAGCTTCTTCAATCCTGCGGGCCAGGTATGGCATAAACAGAGTGCCACCCATGCAGTAAGCCATTACCTCAATATTCTGACCCGGGTGGCGTTCCAGAATCAGATCCAGGTACTTGTCGTGAACGGTTTTGCCATAGAAGTCCAGACCAAGCTGAGACTGATCTGCTTCCGGGTTGCCGTAATCCACCAGATAAAGATCGTAGCCCAGTTGCAACATACCCTCGATCACCGACTTTTCAGGTGCCAGATCAAACAGCTCGCAGCGGTTGATCATGGGGCTGGCCATGTACAGGGTTTTGCCGTTGGCTTTTACGCCCGCTGGGCGTGGATAGTGGCGTAGTCTAACGGAGTAAAGTTCAGAACCGGCGATGGTTTCCCATTGGCAGGCCCCCAGTTTTGAATAGGGAGAGTTGAGAGCAAAGTTACGCAGGTCAAAAGCATTATATTTCAGCAGCTCCAGAAGACGTTGAGTGCAAGCCTTCAGGTAGTCCTCATCACTATCCCGCCATTGGCCTTCGGCATTTTTCTTACGATAGGGCTGATTTTCATCGGCGCTAAAAGTCTGCCCCGTAATAACCTGAAACAGAGAGCGCAGCAGATTTTTCATGGCGGTCAGATGAGTTTGGCCCCGGCTATAGTATTGCCACTCCAGCAGGCGAAAATTATTGAGCTGTGTCATCAGCCAGACTTGACCCTGAAGGGTTTTACAGGCCCATGAACAAGTCTCTTTGTTAAAACTAAGCTCGCCATCAGCCTCTTTTGTGAAATGGGTCACCAATATTTTTAGCTGCTCGGCATAGGCAGAGTCCAGCTGCTGGTCGGCGCGGGTGATCATATCCGGTGATTCATCCTTGGCAACAGAGTCTTCTGTTGCCTGAATCAGAGGCTGTGCCCAGCCAGTAAATAATGAAGATGGCACACCGTAGAGGCGGAACGCTTCACTCTGGAGATGAGAGACCTGAAGCATCTGCTTCAACATTAGGCCGTTCATCTCGCTTATCCAGTGTTTAGTGCCGCGAAGATGAGAAGGGTTGTCTGCACTACTGGTCATCAGCAGAGTTTCCAGTGCATCTGCGGTTAATGGCAAGGAGCTGTTGAATGAGCCGGCAGAAAACCACTCGCTGAATGAGGGGGCTACTGATTGAAATCCGTTATCTGATATAAGCTTGTTGAGCGTGGCAAACATAGAATCCTTCTCCTGGTTATAGGCCGCTTTGCATAGGTTGTTTAATCTTCAAATGTCTGGGCTGCAGCCTCTAGCCGATCCTGATGGTGTTTGTGGGGTACTTTATCGGCTAATAATTTTTGATGCAGGTTCTGAAGATGAGCTTTCTTAGCGTTGTTATCACCGGAAAGTGCGCTGATCTGGTCGTTAATGGCCCAAACGCGGATTTTTTTAATCAGTATGATATGAAAAACGATACCGCTGATTGATACGATAAAAATAATCAGCAGTTGTAACCACAGAGGCATGCCGGGATCTCCGATAATGTCGAATTGATGGTTGAGCATCAGTAAACCGAGTGTACGGCTCATTCTTTACAGCTTCTATTCTAGCCTGTCAGGGTTTTATTCCAATCCCTGCATGTAAGTTGACTGCTTCTCTGTTTTCTAGGGGAGGCCTGTTTAGATAATGGGCTGTCACACGTTTACTTACATTTCTTTACTGTTTTTGTTCGCCCTCTGTTTTTTCTGACATATTCCTGACACCTTAAAACGCGAAAATCCCATCTATTTGGTATATACCAGTTTGAGGGTTGGAATGTGCGTTATTCAATTAAAAATCAGCTGATTCTAGGGCTGGGGTTGTTATTACTTTTGGTGTTGGGTGCTCAACTCCTGGTAGGTCTGCACTATAGTGATCGCTCCAGACAGCTGCTGGCAGACGAAGCGGGTAAGTTACTGAGCCATGAAGCCATGATTCGTTTGGAGCAAAGAGCTACCCTGGAGGCAGGTCAGATTCAGCAATTACTGGATCGGGCTTATCAGGTTACCCATGGACTGGCGATGACCGCCGGACAACTGAAGCCGGAGCTGGCATGGGAAGACCCGGCATTACAGCTTGAGCGGGAGCAGTTTATTGGTGTCCTGCGAGGTTCTCTGCTGGCTCATAAGGAGTTTCTGACGCTCTATACCGCATGGGAGGCAGATGCGTTTGATGATGCAGATGACGATAATCTGCTGAATCGCCTGACAGGCTCAACTGAAGATGGCCGGTTTGCGCCTTTGTTAAGTCGTAGTGAGAGCGGCCATATTGAGATGACACCATTAAGAGCGCATGAAAGTCAGGAGCACTTTGCTGACGGTACACGGAAAGCAGAGTTTTATCTCTGTCCAAAAGAGCAGCGGACAGCCTGCCTTCTGGAGCCTCAGCGTTTTCAGGTTCAGGGGCAGGATCGGCTGCTGACCTCGGTCGTTGTGCCCGTTATGCATAAAGAGCGCTTTCTGGGCATGGTGGGTGCTGACCTCTCCCTGGGCTTTATTCAGCAGCAGGCTCAAAGTATCAGTCAGAGTCTTTATCAGGGGCAGGCACAGGTACGGATTTTGAGTCGAAAGGGTATCGTTTTGGGTGATAGCCATCGGCCAAATGAAGTAGGCAACCCTCTGAAGGCTGCGCCTGAAAGTGATCAGAAGGATTCTGATTTTCTCAATGCAGATGTGCCTATTCGGCTGCAAGGAGTTACCCGTAGTGGCTGGATCTTGCAGATTAGGGTGCCTAAAGTGATTGTGTTGGAGCCTCTGGTGCACTTGCAGACGCGGTTTGCCGAAGTACAAAAAGAATCCAGCCTGATGCAACTGGTGCTTGGGCCCGTGCTGGCACTGCTGACACTGTTGTTGGCGGCCTGGCTCATTCACTGTCGTTTAGCACCTTTAAGCCAGGTTCAGGCGATGCTGAAAGAGGTGGCCCAAGGTGGTGGTGACTTGACTCGTCGACTTAATGTCAGTCGTGAGGATGAGGTGGGTCGTGTAGCCGGTTATTTTAATCAGTTTGTCGGTCAGCTTCAGGCTCTGGTCGATAGTGTGCAACGCTCGGGTCAGCAGGTGCAAGGGGCTGCACAGCAGGGAGCTTCTCTGTCTGAACAGATGAATACTCAACTGGTATCTCAGCAACAACAGGTCAGTCAGATCTCTGCTTCAGTGGAGCAGCTGTCTCAATCCTCTCATCTGATCGCCGATAGTATGGAGCAACTGACCCTCGATGCAGGTCACGCTAATGCTCAGGTTTCTCAGGCGCAGGAGGTGATGTATAACGTTGGCCATGAACTGGAGTCGATGAATGGTGAGATTCATCAGGCTTGTACAGAATCAGCCCAGCTATCAGAGCATGGCAACCAAATTCATCAGATTCTGGAAACGATCCGGGCTATCGCTGAACAAACTAATCTGCTGGCGTTGAATGCGGCTATTGAGGCAGCCAGAGCTGGAGAACAGGGGCGTGGTTTTGCTGTTGTAGCGGATGAAGTTCGTATGCTGGCACAGAAAACCCAGACGGCTACCGGTGAAATTGATGGTGTTATTGAAAGGCTGCTCGGCAGCATTGAGTTGATTGTCGCTTCCAGTCAGCGCAGTGGTCATCGCAGTGAATCGGTGTTGAGACAGTCTCAGCACACCCAGGAGGTCCTGAATAAGGTGGTGACAGGAATTGTTCAGATTGATCGTCGCTGCCAGCAAGTGTTTCTTGCTGTCGATGAACAGCAGCAGGCTGCGGATCATCTGGTGGGAGCCGTCAATCATGTAAACGAAATGGCCGCTCAGTTGCTGGATGGTGCTGATAGTAACCGGGAGGAGAGTCGTCAATTAAAAGCTCTGGCCTCAGACCTGAATGAAAAGACCTGTCGCTTTGTCGTATAAAGGTGTTTTTTGCTTTGTATGACCTTGTCTGAGCTTTACCTGTTGTACTGGCAGAAAGCCCATCCGTTTGAGATGGGCTTTGTTTTTTTACCTCTTCTGGCACTTCTTGTTGAAAACGATTCTCAATAACTTGCTGCTAACGTCGTTAAAACCCTAATCAAAAGCCGGTTAATCGCGGTTATCTTGCAAAACACAGTAAAAAACTCGGGTATAAGGGTTTTGTTCAAAGTTAAATGGGACTAAAATAGTCCACTATGACGATGAAGGTAGAATCATGCTGAAACTGAGCAAAATGACCGATTACGCGGCGGTGCTGATGGCTCATATCGCCCGCACACCGGATCAGCTGTTTACCGCCACCGATATTGCGGAACAGGTACAGATTCCAAAGCCAACGGTGAGTAAGGCGCTTAAGATGCTGCAGAAGAGCGGCCTGCTGGTCTCTCATCGTGGTGCTCAGGGTGGTTACGGGTTATCCCGTCCACCAAAACAGATTACGGCCAGCGATATTCTGGTTGCCATTGAAGGCCCCTTCGCAATGACAGATTGCAGTCAGGAGGACGCTCTGTGTGATCTGCAGGATACCTGTGGCGTAGCGGATAACTGGCAACGGGTCAGCTTAGCCATGCATCAGCTGTTGCAGAGCATCACACTGGTTCAGCTGGCTCAGAAAGAGCCTCTGCAGCTGCAGTGGATGTCCGGTAATGATATCTACACCGTAGGTACAGAGATACCCGCAGCACAGCAGACCAATAAAGACAGCGTCAGTGCCGAGATTCCTCTCGTGGCGCTGACGACAGAATAAGATCCTTCGGCAACAGCTGCAGGATCAGAAGAACCGAATTAGCTTCCGACAAAACCTGTAACCGGGTGAGGAGAGACCAATGGCAAGTCAAGAGATGGAGCAGCTTGTACGTCGCGAGTACAAGCAAGGCTTTGTAACCGATATCGAGTCAGATACTGCGCCTCCCGGCCTGAATGAAGATGTGATCCGCTTTATTTCTGCGAAAAAAGAAGAGCCGCAATGGATGCTGGATTGGCGTCTGGCTGCTTTTGAGCAGTGGAAGACGATGGCGGAACCTGATTGGGCTCATGTGGATTTTCCTCAGGTCGATTTTCAGGCGGTATCCTATTACTCGGCACCAAAGTCCTCCGAAGATCGTCCGAAAAGCCTGGATGAAGTTGACCCTAAGCTGTTGGAAACATACGAGAAGCTGGGTATTCCTCTGCATGAACGCGCGGCCCTTGCCGGTGTAGCGATGGATATGGTGTTTGACTCTGTATCGGTCACAACCACCTTTAAAGAGCAGCTGGGAGAGGCGGGTGTTATCTTCTGCTCCATCTCGGAAGCGATCCGTGAGTACCCTGATCTGATTAAGCAGTATTTGGGCTCTGTTGTGCCGGTGGCGGATAACTTTTATACCGCGTTGAATTCTGCCGTTTTCTCCGATGGCTCCTTTGTCTTTGTCCCTAAGGGCGTGACCTGTCCTATGGAGTTGTCTACCTATTTCCGTATTAACGCCGAAAATACCGGCCAGTTTGAGCGTACGCTTATTATCTGTGAAGACGACGCTCAGGTCTCTTATCTTGAAGGTTGTACCGCGCCGATGCGTGATGAGAACCAGCTGCACGCCGCTGTGGTAGAACTGGTGGCACTGGAAAATGCCGATATTAAATATTCCACGGTGCAAAACTGGTATCCCGGTGATGAAGAGGGTAAAGGCGGTATCTACAACTTTGTCACCAAGCGTGGCGAATGCCGTGGCGATAACTCTAAAATCAGCTGGACTCAGGTAGAAACCGGTTCTGCCGTGACCTGGAAATATCCAAGCTGTGTGCTGAAAGGTAAGAACTCCGTCGGTGAGTTCTACTCTGTTGCAGTAACCAATAATATGCAGCAAGCCGATACCGGCACCAAGATGATTCATATTGGTGAGGGCACGCGCTCGACCATTATCTCCAAAGGTATTTCCGCCGGTCGTTCCGATCAGTCCTATCGTGGTCTGGTGAAGATTCTGCCTGGCGCTAAAGGTGCCCGTAACTTTACACAGTGTGATTCTCTGCTGATCGGTGATCAGTGTGGTGCCCACACCTTCCCATATCAGGAAATCGGTAACAGCACGGCGCAGGTTGAGCACGAAGCGACCACCTCTAAGATCGGTGAAGATCAGCTGTTCTACTGCCGTCAGCGCGGCATCTCCGAAGAAGATGCGGTGAATATGATTGTGAACGGCTTCTGTAAAGACGTTTTTAAAGAGCTGCCGATGGAGTTTGCGGTAGAGGCGGAAGCCCTGCTGAACGTCAGCCTTGAAGGCGCGGTTGGTTAAAAGCAGATACATAGCAGCCCGCTCAGGCGACAAACCGAGAGGGGCGATTTAGATCGGGGCTGAAGCCTCACCGGGTTCCCTGTTGCTGATTGCCAAAACATCCTGTTTTGCAGCAATCAGATTTCGCCATCCATGGCTACGTTGCAACAGGAAACACCGGCAGGCTTTATTAGCACCATAGCCAATAGCCAGCTCCAAAATTAGCCAGCTCAACAGAAAAAGAATTCAGATTTGATGGTGCAGCCGAAGCAGGCCGCCATCCACAGAAAAGGTTAAAACCACATGTTAGAAGTTAAAGACCTGCGCGTTAGTGTTGAAGATAAAGAGATTCTAAAAGGCCTGAACCTGACCATTAATCCCGGTGAAGTTCACGCTATTATGGGCCCGAACGGTGCCGGTAAATCCACTCTGTCAGCAGTTATCGCAGGTCGTGACGGTTATGAAGTGACCGGCGGCAGCATCACCTTTGAAGGTGAAGATGTGCTGGAGATGGAAATTGAAGACCGCGCCCGCGCGGGCTTGCTGCTGGGCTTCCAGTATCCGGTTGAGATTCCGGGGGTTAAAAACGTATATCTGCTGAAAGCGGCGCTGAACGCCAAGCGCGAGCACCTGGGTCTGCCAGAGATTGAAGCCCCTGAATTTATGAAGCTGGTCCGTGAAAAACTGCAGTTTATGAAGATGGATAGCAGCTTCCTGCACCGCTCGGTAAACGAAGGCTTCTCCGGTGGTGAGAAGAAGCGCAACGAGATTCTGCAGATGCTGATTCTTGAGCCGAAGTTGGCCCTGTTAGATGAGATCGATTCGGGTCTTGATATCGATGCACTGAAAGTGGTGTCTGAAGGGGTCAACAGCCTGCGTGATGCCGGACGCTCTATTGTGATGGTTACCCACTACCAGCGCCTGCTGGACTACATCGTGCCGGATCATATCCACGTATTGTCCGATGGTAAGATTATTAAATCCGGTGATAAGTCACTGGCCCTGGAACTGGAAAAACACGGTTACGATTGGGTAATCGAGGAGGCGGCTCAATGAGTTTGGCCGAATTTACCGATCAGTGGCTGAGCGCGGTAACCCCGCAGATCAGCGAAGGTCCGGGTTGGTTAACCGACCTGCGACAGGGTGCTGTTGAACAGTTTGCGGTGCTGGGTTTGCCCCATGCCCGTCTGGAAAACTGGAAATACACCGATGTTAAAGCACTGGCTAAGCGTCAGTTCTCACTGCCAAACGAGCAGGCAGATGCTGCAGCCTTAATAAAAGAGAGCAGTTTGGGACTGGATGGGATTCGACTGGTCTTTATCGACGGCATTTTCTCTGAAAAAGCATCCACGCTTAATAGTCTGCCGCAAGGTGTTCAGGTGCTGCCACTGGCGAAAAATGCCAATGCCGCTAAACCGGTTCTGGGTCAGACGGCTGCGGCGAATTTCAGCGGTTTTACGGCACTGAATCTTGCGGGGTGGCAGGATGGTGTACTGATTGATCTGGCAGCAAACGCTGTTTTGGAACAGCCGGTTTACCTGCAGTTTGTCGCCACCGCACAGGAAAACCCGGTATTGGTACAGCCGCGCATTCTGATCAAAGCGGGTACTCACGCTCAGGGAACCATTGTTGAGCATTACGCAGGTGCTGATGAAGCGGCCAATCTGACGAATGTCGTGACGGAAGTGGATCTGGCGGATGGTGCCAATATTACCCACTACAAGCTGCAGCAGGAAAGCAGTAAGCAGTATCACATTGCCAGCATGCATATTGATCAGAAGCGTGACAGCCGCTTTACCTCACATAATGTGTGTCTGGGTGGCAAACTGGCCCGTCAGGATATTCAGGTAGAGCTGAGTGGCGAAGGTGCCGAAGTGAATCTGAACGGTCTGTATCTGGGTAATGGTCGTCAGCATCTGGATAACCACACGCTGGTTAACCATAATGCGCCGCACACCAACAGCAACGAAGATTACAAAGGCATTCTGAACGACCGCTCCCGTGGTGTGTTCAATGGCCGTGCTGTTGTGCATAAAGATGCCCAGAAGATTGAAGCCCATCAGTCCAATGCCAACCTGCTGTTGTCGGATAAAGCGGAAATTGACACTAAACCAGAGCTGGAAATCTACGCCGATGATGTAAAGTGCTCCCACGGCAGCACCACAGGTCAGCTGGATGAGAACGCACTGTTCGCATTGCGCTCCCGTGGTCTGGGTGAAGAGATGGCTCGTGGCCTGCTGACGCTGGCCTTTGCCAACGAGGTGATTGACCGTATTGAAATTCCGGCGGTTCATGACCGCCTTGAAGACGCGGTAGCCGGTCGTCTGCCTGAGAAGTTCAACCTGAAAGGCCTCGTGTAAACGGGGCTGGCGCGATTGAGGGAATGCCTGAGATGAATGCTCCTGTAAAAGCTCACGTAGCGGGAATCGACATGAATGAGGCCGAATTGGCCGCTTACATGCTGGAACTGCGCCAAGAGTTTCCGATTCTTAAGCGTACGGTTCATGGTAAGCCGTTGGTTTATTTCGATAACGGCGCTACGGTGCAGAAGCCGGAAGCGGTGATCGAAAGCATGAACGCTTACTACCGAGAGCTGAACTCTAACATTCACCGTGGTGTACACTTCCTGTCCGGTGAAGCCACCGATGCTTATGAGCAGGCTCGCGAGAAGGTGCGTCAGTTTATTAACGCGCGCTCCTCAAAAGAGGTGATCTTTGTTCGCGGCACGACGGAAGGTATTAATCTGGTAGCCAACACCTTTGGTCGTCAGCTGGAAGCCGGTGATGAAGTGATTGTCTCCATGATGGAGCACCACGCGAACATCGTGCCCTGGCAGATTCTGCGGGACCAGCTGGGCATTGTGCTGAAGGTGGCTCCGGTGAATGAAGATGGCGAGCTGGATATGGCGGCACTGAACGCCATGATCAGTGCAAAAACCAAGCTGATCTCGGTGACCCATGTTTCCAACGCACTGGGTACGATCAACCCGGTGAAACAGATTGTCGATCTGGCGCATCTGCATGAAATTCCGGTACTACTGGATGGTGCTCAGGCGGTACCGCATCTGAAGGTAGATGTGCAGGAACTGGATTGTGATTTCTATGCCTTCTCAGCTCATAAGATGTATGGCCCGACCGGTATCGGCGTACTGTACGGCAAAGAAACGCTGTTAGACGCAATGCCGGTCTGGCAGGGCGGTGGCGATATGATCGACCATGTCAGCTTTGAAAAAACCACCTATGCGGGGCTGCCGCACAAGTTTGAAGCAGGTACACCCGCCATCGCGGAAGGGATCGGCTTGGGCGTTGCCTGTGACTGGCTGATGCAGGCGGATCTGGATAAAGTTGCCGCCTGGGAAGAAGTTCTGCTGAACTACGCCACCGAGCAGATGCAGCAGATTCCCGGTATGCGTATTCTTGGTAACGCTGAGCATAAGGCCGGTGTGATCTCCTTTGTGATTGATGGGGTTCACGCTCAGGATATCGGCGTGCTGATTGACCAGTTGGGTGTTGCCATCCGTACCGGCCACCACTGTGCGATGCCGGTACTGCACCACTTTGGTGTCGATGCGACGGCAAGAGCTTCTTTTGCTCTGTACAACACCAAAGAGGAAGTGGATATCTTTATTGCGGCGCTGAACCGTGCCTGTGATATGTTGCGCTAGGCCAGATTCTTAAGGTCAGGTCTGGCCAAACCGGAACCGGAAAAATAAAGCGCCATGAAAAAAGACGATAAAATTATTCTTAGCCGGGATGTGGATGCGATTTCCATTCCCTTTGGCAAAACGGTCACTCTGCCAGCAGGTGGTGAAGTGACGGTGATGCAGGCTAAAGGCGGTAGTGTCAGTGTTGGCTTTGAAAGCCGCCTTTACCTGATCGAAAGCTATAACCTTGACGCCCTTGGTGGTGAAGCAAAAGAGCGCCCGACACTGCCCGAAAATGCCACAGCAGAAGAGCTGGAAGCTTTTGTCTGGGAGCAGCTGCGCACCTGTTATGACCCGGAAATTCCGGTCAATATTGTTGATTTGGGTTTGGTCTATGGCTGCCGGATCGATAAACTGCTCACTGGTGAAACGGTAGTGATTATCAAGATGACCCTGACAGCACCGGGTTGCGGTATGGGGGATGTGATTGCCGAAGACGCCCGCCGTAAAATTTTGGGTGCGCCTCAGATATCCAAGGTACTGACGGAGATCGTCTTTAACCCGCCCTGGAATCGCGACATGATGAGCGAAGATGCCAAGCTTGCCACAGGTATGTTCTGATCAGGCTGGTTCTGCGTGGTAGCCTTCCTCCTGTAGGTCGATCATTATGACAACAGACTTGAAAGCCTTACCCGATATTATTGAGCGCCTTTTCGCTGGCCGTATCCGGCTTGCTTATCTGTTTGGTTCTTTTGCTTCTGGTCGTGCCGGTGAGCATGGTGATCTGGATCTGGCGATTCTGCCGTCTCAGCCGGTTTCTGATGAAGATAATAGCCGTACATGATTACCAGAACCTGAATATCGAGATTGTAATTTCCGTTCTGGATAAACACTTGAATGACTTTACCCGGCTGGCGCAGATTGTGTTGGCTGAAGACTGAACCGGAAGGAAAGCAATAACATGGGTTGGATTAAGGTAGATGCTGCTGCCGCCATCGCTGATGGTGAATATCAGTTAGTGACCACAGAGGATGATATTGAGCTATTGGTAGCGAATGTGGATGGTGAGTTTCATGCCGTAGAGAACGTCTGCAGCCACGATGGCGGCTCTCTGGAAGGAGGCTGTATTGAGGATGGTGAAATTGTTTGTCCCCGTCACGGTGCCCGTTTCTGCCTGCGCTCCGGTGAAGTAACAGCACCGCCTGCATACGAAGATATTGATGTTTATCCGGTGCGCATCGTTGAGGGTGTCGTTGAGGTGGCCGACGAACCGGAAGACTAACTTAGGGTTTTTTTAAGGCTGGAAGCCGTCATCTCCAGCCTCTGCTTACTCTTTACTCATCTCACCAACAACGGTATCAGCCCAGTTCATGGCATTCATAAAGCAGTCATTTACCTCTGGCCGATACCAGTCAGAAGCTTCCATCGCATCCCAGTCACCCTGCTCATAGGCAATCACCAGCTGTAGTATCTCACCGGGAATGCCCTTTCCTTGTAGGCCGTCAGCGATGGCAGGCTCGAGCCTCAGCATATTTGCCATTTCTTCGGCTTCCATACCCAGTGCCAGGTGCAGATTGGAGAGTACACCTACGGTGAAGCAGCATTGAATCTGATCTAACTCGTAAAAATGTGCCAGCTCTTCGCAGGCTTTTGCCCGAACCAGAATTCCCGGTAGTTGAGAGCTGGTACGGTAGGGGCTTTTACTCCACAGTAGCAGACTTACCATAGAGCGCAGACGCTCCTGGCCCAGAAGAACAATAGCCTGATGGATACTTCTGATCTCTTTCTTGAACATATAACCTGCAGAGTTAATGTGGCGCAGCAGGCGATAAGTCATACCAGGGTCTTTGACAATGGTGTCCACCAGTTGATTAACATCCATATCGTCTTTGTAGAGTTCATGAAGAAGCTCAAGCAATACTTTCTGGCTGCTGTTGGCCTGATGTCCTTTAAAAACCTGAGGTCGGGAGAGAAAGTAGCCCTGGAAATAATCGAAGCCCATGGCTTCCAGGTTGCGATATTCCTGCCAGTTTTCGATTTTTTCAGCCACCAGTTTTACCGGATAAGGCTTCAGAGCCTTGACCGTTTCCTTCAGTTCTTTCTGGCTATACTGATGGGTATCCAGCTTGATCCATTGAGCGCATGGAATTAGCGCCATGTTTTCCTCTGTCAGCACAAAGTCGTCCAGCGCAATGGTATAACCTTTATTGCGCAGGCGGTTGAGTGACTCTATCACCTGTTTTGTCGGCCGCACCTGTTCCAGAACTTCCAGTACAATTTGGCTGGTTACGGTGGGGAAGAGTTCATCCTGCTCCAACCAGAGCTGGGGTATGTTCAGGGATACAGGAAGACCAGAGCCTAACTGACCGACTCCAAGATCCAGTAGTGCTGTTGAGTAAACCCGGGCGCTGGCCTGCAGATGATCCTGAATGTCAGCATGGGTTGCTGTTTTACTCCGGCGGTAGAGTAACTCATAGCCAATGAGGTTCAGTTCCCGATCAGCTATCGCCTGACGGGCCAGAAAAAATACGTCATCAGCATGGTTTAATTCAGACACTGAGGTCTCCTGATAGTGGTCGAATATCAAGCAATGATGCCGGAAAACTGAAATGTCTCCCAGTAGGGATGTACTTTAACAATGACGCTGGTATTTATCTTCAGATATTCTGCATCTCTTTTTCTGTTTCCTGTGCCCAGTGTTGAGCCTGCTGCATCAGTTCAGGTGTGCTTTCCGAAGAGAACATCTGATTCTGTTGCAGTATTTCCCAGTTAGCTTTTTCCCACTGACGCACAAAATTTAAAACTTCTGCCAGTGATCCCTCATCTTTCAGGAGTGCATTTTGCATCTCTTCCGGGAGTGACAAACTGAGAATGAGTTTATCCAGAGGCTGATCTAGGGCGACATCTAACATGGATAAAAAGCCCAATGTAAAGTAACGCTCTGAAGGAGCAAGCCCCAGTTCTTTCGCCAGCAGTTCGCAAGATTTGGCTCGGGTAAGTATCTGTGGCAAGACCGTATAAGCTTTATGGTCGTCCTTTGCCCAAACAAGAATAGCAACCAAGGTTCGCAGGGTCTCAGTGCCAATATAGATGACAGCCTGATGCAGGCTATCGATTTTATTAGGCAGTTGGTATGCAGCGGAATTGACAAACTTGAGCAGTCGATAGAAAAGAGTCGGCTCCTGTTCTATCACCTTTTCGATCTCTTGGATGCTGCTTTTGTCATCAAAGAGAAGCGTCATCAGTTTAACCAGCAGAATACGGTTTGTGCTGTTTTTCGGGGTATCCAAAAGCTCGGGTTTACCCAGAAAACTGCCCTGATAAAGATCGAAGCCTGCTGCCCGCACTTGCTCAAACATCTGCCAGTTTTCAATCTGTCCGGCCATTAACGCAACGGAATAACCTTTTAATTCTGCGTAAAGACGCTTCAGGTCGCATGGCATCAGCTTCTGGCAGTTAATTTTTACGATATCAACTTCACTTAAAAGAGCTTTTCGCGGGTCATTGATAGTGTAATTTGTTAGGGCAACCTGAAACCCTTTACTGCGAATGTGATGCAACGCATTCAGTGTGATGGGGTCAGGGGAAATATCTTCATCGAGCTGAAGTACAAGCCGATCCTGAATCTTAGCAGCAGGAAGTGTACTGGCATTGGGTAACCAGGCTTTAGTGATGGTTAGCAGCACCTTGCCGCTTTCACCGGCCTGATCAAGCCCGTAATCCAGGAGTGTAAAGCTGGCAACTTTAGCGCTGACCTCTAAGGAATTGGCCGTATGTTGAGTGTCATGATATGTCAGTTCAAACCCGCGACGAATAAGGTCGCTATCACAAAAGGTGAGTCGTGTGATGCAAAGCTGGTTAAGAGAACCCATGTGATCACTCCGTGGCTATATTTGTGTTTTCACTGATCATATCTTAATTTTATAAAGATTCTATACAAATATATCTTATTGCTTCTCTCTATTCAGTCTGATAGCTGAAAATGTTTGATCTGGTTGAGTTGCTCTGTCAGGTGCCGATGCAGTGCTTTTAGTTGCAGGTTGACACTTTCAGGGTAGTCAAAGCTTTCGCAGCGTGCGACCAGGCTGATTAACTGACGTTCCTGTTCAGCCCTCTCCTGAAGCATCATTTCCTGCTCATCGAACACCAGGCTTTTAAGCTTGCTCCACAGATAGTTAAAGTCCTCGCGTTCTGTATCTGCTGCACGAGGGCGCAGAGAAAGCTCTTTTTTTATACGTTCTTCCAGGGTTTTAACCAGCTGTGTCCGTCGATTCATCGCATCGTTGAATTCCTGAGCGATCTCTGCGCGGTGCAAACGCTGAAGGTTATCCTGATAATCATCCAGTGATTCATGCAGTGCTTCTAACAGATCAGAAACAGCTGTTTGAGCTTCATCAAGCAACATAGTTAAGCCTCAGGCCTGTAAAGGTTTATGCGCATTATGACTCTAAACGGTGAAGGTGGCTATGCTCCCTGAGAGTGACAGATCGTTTATTGCAGCAAAATGGTTAGAGGTATTTGCAGCCCTGTCGCCAAACTGGCAATTGTGTGTTTAGAATGGTTGGTCTATCAGATAAGTCTTGTGCGCACTTTATTTTCCAGTGGCCAATATGGCGATATTTTGAACACTTTCTTTTCTCTGTTGGTTTACTGGCCACATATTTGCTGTAAAAAGCGAACAGAATGATGCACGACCTGCAAAGGTGATTTATGAAGGTGTCTTTATCGTTTTTTTCTGTCAGGCCGTTGGTGGGTTTAGGCCATCAGGGTGCTATAGCCATATTGGCTGCTTTTTTATTTCTGATGCTTCTTTTTCTTCAGGGATGTGAACAAACGCATCCACCGCTGAAAGTTGGTACCAATATCTGGCCGGGTTATGAAAGCCTTTATATTGCCCGTGATAAAAAATTTATTAGCTCTGAACAGGTGTCTCTGACGGAGAGTATAAATGCTACACAGGTTCTACGTGCATTCAAGGCTGGTCAGCTGGATGTAGCTGCATTAACAATGGATGAAGCCCTTACCCTGCAGGCCAGTGTTCGGGATCTGAGGGTTATTGCGGTAATGGATTTTTCCCACGGCGCAGATGTACTTATCGCTAAGCCGAGGATTAAAACGCTTCAGGAGCTTTCCGGTCGCACTCTGATTGTCGAGAAAAGCGCTGTAGGCGCTATTATTATGCAAAGTGCCCTGGATAAAGCGGGCCTGGAAAAATATGAGATTTCTGTTCGCAATGCCCCAGTCAATGAACACTTGAAGATGTGGCAGGATGAGGCTGTTGCCGGAGTTGTTACCTTTGAACCTTTTAAGTCGTTACTGGCGCTGGAAGGTGGTCATGTACTCTTTGATAGCAGTGAGATACCAGGGAGGGTTATGGATGTACTGGTTGTGCATGAAGAAACAGCCCGAAAAAGATCGGATCAGTTACGTCACCTTCTAGCTGGGCATTTTCGCGCGTTGACATTTATGGCCGAAAACCGTGCTGAGTCCGCGAGTATTATGTCCGGGCGTCTGAAAATACCCCCGTATCAGGTCTTGAGCAGCTTTGAAAGCATCCGTATCCCGGACCTTGAGGAAAACAGAAACCTATTAGGCGAGTCCGGGGTATTTAGACAGCAGATATTCCAGCTTAAGCAGATGATGCTTAATACCGGCTTGCTGAGCCAAAAGATCAGTATTGGTGATGATTTTCTGACGGATAGTTTTTTACCTAGGGCTGATGAATGATAAGACTGAATAACTGCTGGCGGCTTACCCGGGGCCTGGCAATATTGATCAGCCTGATTTTGGTCACTTTAGTGATACTTGATCGTTGGCTGGAATATAAATATACCTTGGTGCCTCAGGAAAAATCCCGTCAGCTTCAGCGTCTTAATGAAAGTTCTGCTCGAATGTGGCAAACAGTATCCGACCTTATGTTGGCCGATAACCGGGCTGCCGCTGAAGGTTTTATCACCAGTTATTCTGCCAGCACCCAGTTCAGGGTGATTGCTCTGATTGATGAGGGACGTGTCTTATTAGCTAACCAGCTCTCATTAAAAGGTTCAAAAGTCGGGGATGTCAGCTGCTACCGGCGAACCTGGGTCGGTGAGGCTGTAACTGAATCCTCTCCTGTCGTTGTGGCCCACCCCAGTCGTAAAAATCACCTTTGTTCTGTCATGCCGGTCACAATGCTTGAGCGTAGTACGTCCTTGCGCCCGGAACGTCTTGCTGCTCTTGTGGTGGAATATGACATATCCCTGGCGATGACGGCGTTAACGCAACAGGTTTGGAATCCGAAACAGTGGATTCGCCTTCTGGTATTTGCACTTGTTGCCGCTTTTCTGATTACCCTTATTTTGAACCGCTTTATTGTTAAGCCGTTGCAGCTGATCAGAATGCGTATGCAGGAGTATGGTCAAGGCAATGCCTTGGCTCGGGTTGAACCTGAAGGTAGTTGTGAACTGGTGGAGATGGCAGAAAACTTCAATGAACTGATGACTCAAGTGAGTATGGCTGAGCAAGAGGTCAGGCGCAGTGAGGAGCGTTGGGTTAAAGCCTTGGATGCTGCGGGTGATGGTGTTTGGGATTGGGGGCTGCGCACCAATAGTTTGTTTTTCTCCAGTCAGTGGAAACGGATGCTGGGCTACCGGGAAGATGAAATAGGCAATACCTTTGAGGATTGGTCAGATCGTGTGCACCCGGATGACTTAGAAGAGGCTATCAGGCGTATTGATGCTCATCTGGCGGGTGAGACAGAGGTTTACCATGCGACCTACCGTATGCGTTGCAAAAGGGGAGATTACAAATGGGTGTTGGACCGAGGTATGGTGTTTGAGCGTGATAGTGACGGTAACGCGCTTAGGGTCACAGGTACTCACTCCGATATCAGTGAGCAAAAAAGAACTGAGGCTGCACTGAAAGAGAGCCAGCAACAGTTCCAGCTGGCGATGCAGGGGTCAAATGATGGCCTCTGGGATTGGCGTCTGAGAGACAACAGTATTTATTTCTCTCCGCGCTGGAAAAGCATGCTTGGCTATGCTGATGATGAACTGGAAAACAAGTTTTCAGTATGGGAGAGCCTGCTCCATCCGGATGATTTACTCGCTGCCAGGGAAGAAGCCGCCCGTTGTGTGGCTGGAAAAAAAGACCAGTATGAAGTTGAGTTTCGACTGCGGCATAAACAGGGACACTGGGTTTATGCTTTATCCCGAGCTATTGCCCTGAAAGATGAAAGTGGCCACGTGGAACGCCTTGTGGGTACCCATATGGATCTCACTGAAATTCGTGCAGTCCAGAAGCAGCTGGAAGAAAGTCGGCATCAGTTAAAAAAATTGGCCTTTTATGACGCCTTAACGGGCTTACCAAACCGGCGCCTTCTTGAAGAAAATATAACTAAACAGTTAGCTGACAGCCAGGTAAATCATAAGATTCTGGCGGTGGCCATGATGGACCTTGATGGTTTCAAGCAGGTTAATGATACTCATGGTCATGATATGGGTGACGAGTTACTGCAGGCTGTTGCTGACCGGCTTAAACTCTGTATGCAGGAGCATGATGATATCGCCCGTCTGGGAGGGGATGAATTTGTACTGCTCTTTTCCGGCCTGACTGAAACTGAAGATGCGATTGTTGGCCTTGAGAGAGTTGTTACCGTTATAGGAAAGCCTTATATCATAGCGGGTCATGAATGCCGGGTTACCGCCAGTATCGGGGTGGCTTTTTTTCCTGATGATGCCCTGACCGGAGATATACTTCTGCGTTATGCCGACCTTGCCATGTATCGCTCTAAGCAAGCCGGGCGTAACCAGTACAGTCTTTATGCTGCCTATATGAGCGATTTTGACACTGAATAGCCACTGACCACTACCTCTGAAAGGGCACTGAAAATATTCAGTGCCTCATTGGTTATCTTGCTTTGCTGCTTGGGTCAGAGATTAGTTCTTATCCGTTATCAGTGCCTGATAACCGTCCTCGCGAACAGTATCCAGTAAGGTAGCTACTTCGTTCTCTTTCACGTTGATCATCTTCAGCGCTTCTCCCCCAAGATGCAGACTGCTTTCCAGGGCTTCAGGAAAGGCGCTATTGGCTCCAGCCTCGATAAGTTCGTTACAGGACGCCAGATCACGCGCTCGTGAAATAATGGGCACGTTGGGATAATCCGTACGGATATGCTGAATAGCCCGTAGCGCTGAAGGGGTATGGTCGATGGTCATAACGACCAGTGAAGCCTCATGCATATGTGCTGCCTCCAGCAGATGATGATCACCCACATCTCCATAGTAAACTGGCATACCCAGCTCCTGCCCTTTGGCAATATGGGTTGGATTGGTATCAAAGGCAATATAAGGGACGCTACGCTCTTCCAATAAGGTTGCGACGGTATAACCAACACGACCAAAGCCACCGATAATTACCCGGCCCTGGCAGTTTTGCACCGGAATTTCAATCTGGGGGGTATCTTCTGTGCTTTTCTTGCCGGAGAGCATGTGGTTCAGCATATCTGCGGCTTTCAGCGCCAGAGGCGTGACAACCATAGAAACAGAAATAACACCAACAGCCAGTACAAAGGTTTCATCGCTGATAACCTGCAGAGCCTTGGCGGAGCCAAAAAGGACAAAGCCAAATTCACCGCCCTGGGACAAGAGCAGTGCAATGCGGATCGCTTGTTGGCGAATATAACCAAACATCATTGCCAGACCCAGTAATACAATAAATTTCAGTATTACGATAACGACAACATGCTGCATAAAGAGTAGTGGTTTAGAGGCCAGGGCACTGATATCAATTGACATACCTACAGCCACAAAAAATAGGCTCATCAGCATGCCTTTATAGGGCTCAATCAGTGCCTGAACCTGCAGGCGGTACTTCGAGCCGGATAACAGCATCCCCATAATAAAGGCACCCAGGGCCATGGAAATACCGGCATGGTGCATAGACCAGGCTGACAGGAAAACCGCCATAAGTACGACGAGCAAAAAGCCTTCTTTGTTACCCCGTTTTGAAAGCGCATCCAGAGTCATCGGCAGAATATAGCGGCCAAAAACACCGATCAGTGCCAGCATTCCGACGACAGTACTGAATTGCTGCCACATAGGCACTTCAGAAGATAAGCGGCCGGTTTGGGATAGAATTGGCACGATTGCTAGCAAAGGTACAATGGCCAGATCCTGCATCAGCAGAATAGAAAAAGCAGCGGTACCGTGACGACTGTTGATCTCTCCGCTTTCCTGCAGTATCTGCAGAACCATGGCGGTGGAGGAGAGCGCAAAGGTCAGGCCGATGAGAAGAGCGCTGGTCCAGTGAGGTTCAAAGAAGAGAAAATAAGCTGCAATGACGGCACCGGAAAGCAGAATTTGCAGTAAGCCTAAACCAAATACCTCGCGCCGCATTGACCATAGCCTTGCAGGCTTCATCTCCAGACCGATGAGAAACAGCAGCATTACCACGCCGAGTTCTGTGAAGTGACGGACATCTTCCACTTCTGTTGTGATCGCAGGGCCAAAGGAGTGAGGACCGACAGCAATCCCTGCCACCAGAAGGCCCAGAATAGAGCCAAGCCCGAAGTGTTTAAAAACGGCAACCGCAATTGAGGTTGCGATCAGAACCATCAAAGCTGAGGTAATAAATGTGTCCAGGTGCATTCGCTTGTTCCGTTATTTGCGATGAGCGTGATGTCAATCCAGAAGGTTGACGGAGCCTGCTGAAGATCAAACCGAAAGGTTCAGCGCCGAGTTTACTGATTGGGCGTTGCGCTTTTATTGCGCCAGCTATCAGCTGGATCGCCGATCAGGTTGACGGGAGAAATAAAGACGAAAAAACAGATAATGCTTCAGAGGCTTACAGGTAGAGTTGTATCTGTTCTCACGCCCGGTGCCCGTCACGGTATATCCGATACCAATACCTGAGATAACCCGAAAAATCGCGGGTATATTAGCCTAACCAGCGGAATTATCCCAGTTGAACCATCGCGACAACACGATTGCCATTGCCCTGATAATCGATAGAATCAAAGCTGATTCTGCGGGCCATTGCAATTCCGCGGCCGTGTAGGTGAAAGACGCGGTCAGGCTGGATTTCTAGGTAGGGTTCCCAGTCGAAGCCGCTACCATCATCGGTAATGGTCAGCATAATGCGGTTGGGTTCTTTACGATAACTGACGTGCACCCGACGTTCTTTATATTCCGGGTCCCTCAGCCGATTTTCCACTTCTTCATGCCACTGTCGGCTCATTAACAGAAGTGTTTTCTCTTCATAGCTGATATTCAGATTACCATGTTCGATAGCGTTGACCAGTAACTCCAGGAGACCTGTCGCAACCTTTTTGGGCTCAGGGTAGATCTGGCTGAGTGTGTTGGTCAATAAACGAGCTTCTGGCAACGTACGCAGTGTAAACTCCGCATGGCTCATGAGTTGCAGAGCCTGGGATGTTTCGTTCAGAGTCTCCTGCAAGGTGCAGAAATCACGATATTGGCTGGCAGCTTCATTAATAATAGGAATTAACAGCTCCCGTTGCAGAGGTTTGACCAGATAGTAATAAGCTCCTGCATCGATCCCTTGCTGAATACTTTCCTGATCCGATGCCGTCGTTTCTATTATGACGGGAATTCGCTGTAGTGCAGTGTCCTGCTTTAATCGCTGCAGAAATTCAATGCCATCCATACCCGGTAGTTGGCGGTCCAGTAAGATGACATCCGTCTGATAGGGATTATCCTGCAGATAGGTCCAGGCACTTTCAGCATTAGGCATAAGAACAACCTGAATATCTTCTTTAGCCAGAGTGTGCTCGATAAACCCAGCGATGATCTCTTCATCCTCAATTAAAAGAACCTGATAGGGCTTCATAGCTGCTCCTTACGCTGTTTAACTGTGTTGAAGAGACCTGTTACAAAGCCTGTATCCGGTTGATAGTCAGCGATGGTTTGTTATCTGTATACAGGGCTTATTTCTTCAATATGCTTATTACCTGATTATAGTTAGCTTCTATTTACCAGAATAGCTAGAGATAAATATCAGTGTATTATTTAACGTATCAGAAATCGTTGGTAATATTTGTTCTCTGATCATTTCGTTCGTTTCACTTCCTTCCCGCAGCTTGTGCTCCAGTTGCTGGAGTTTGTACTCCAGAGCGCACAGATAAAGACTGCCGGCCGCCCCTTTAACTTTGTGAGCCAGACCTTCGGCTTGCTTGCGTTCATTTGCCAAAAGATATTCGGTAATCTCCTGACAGCAATGGCTGTACTGTCTTTGGAATTGTGCCAGAAAATGCTGCAGAGATTCTTCATCACCCCAGTTTAGCAGAGCTGCTTTTTCGTCCATGATAGGGTGCTGCTCTACCTGGGAGGCTTGCTGTATTAAGGGTGTGGCGCCCTGGTGCTGCATATCTTTTGGGGCACTGTCTGTTTTATTGTTTCCATCAAGGCAGGCTTTCAGGCACGTGATAATCTGGTGTATGGTGAAAGGTTTCGTCAATACCTGATCTGCACCATGCTCCAAGGCTTGTTTATGGGCCGATTCTGTAATATCTGCGGTCAGGGCGATCACTGGGGTTTGCTGATAGGCAGGTCGTTGCCTAAGCTGTTTGATTGCTTCGTAACCACTCATAACAGGCATCTGCAGATCCATGAGAATCAGGTCTGGTGGTGTTTCTACCATACTCTCTGCTTTACTCAGTGCATCGGCCCCGTTTTCTGCTAACACTGTCACGCCTCCGGCCCGCTCAATAATGCGTCGGGCAAGATCCCGATTAAGATCACTGTCATCAACAACCAGAAGAGTTAGCCCCTCAAGGCAGAGTGATGCTTCGGGTCTGGCTGGTTCCGTATATTCTGAAAAATCTTCAGAGATTGCTTCCTCTGCCAGAGGCAGATTTAAGGTAAAGCTAAAGTCGCTACCTTTACCAAGTTGACTACTGAGCTCCAACTGGCTTCCCATCATATATAGTAGCTGCTGGCTGATGGCAAGCCCTAGGCCCGTACCACCAAACTTCCGGGTTACTGAGCTATCAGCCTGGGTAAAAGCATTAAAAATTGCAGTTTGCTGTTCCGGTTCAATTCCCGGGCCTGTATCTGTGATATTGAATTGCAGGCTGATCTGATTTTGCTCTTTTTTCAGAGCATGAATCCTGATGCTGACACTACCCTGAACTGTAAATTTTATGGCATTACTGACCAGGTTAAGCAGTACCTGGCGGATACGATAAGGGTCGCCAATCAGGCGTAATCTTTCATTGCCATCGGGGTCCAGCTGTAGCATCAGATCTTTTTTATCTGCTTGAGGGCGGCATATGGAGAGTATTTGGGGAAAGAGATCCTGTAATGTGAAAGGGGTTTCTTCCAGGCTTAAACCCCCTGCTTCAATCCTGGAGTAATCAAGAATATCGTTCACAATCAATAGCAGGTTTTCTCCCGCTTGCTGAATGTTTTTGCTGAGCTCTCTGGTATTTTCGGAAAATGCCTGTTGCTCAGTCAGCTCTTGGTCGAGTAACTCACTCAGGACCAGAATGGCGTTCAGCGGTGTACGGATTTCATGGCTCATATTGGCTAGAAAGTCGGTTTTCAGGCGGGCCAGGCGCTCTGCATCTTTTCTGGCTTTCTTCAGGTGGCGTGTTTTTCTGGCGTGTAGCTCTGCGATCATGCGCTCTGATTGTATCCGGCTACTGATATCCTCCAGGGTTGCCAGAATATAAGTCTCTCCCTTATTTTCGTAAGGGCTTAAACCGACTTCGACGTTAATAAGTTCTCCATCTTTACGGACACCCTGCAAGCTTTCACCATTTTTCATCATTTTACGGCGCGGGCGCAGGTGGTTCAGGTAATTGGTGCGATTTTTAATATGCTGTTTGCGCATATTTACAGGGATCAGATGCTCAATGGGCAGGCCTGAAAGCTCAAAGGCACTGTAGCCAAAGAGTTTTTCCAGCGCTGGATTAACCAGCGTGATATTGCCTTGACTATTACAAACTAAAAGAGGTGTGTGCGAGGCGTTAAAAATAACCCGGAAGCGCTGTTCATCTTCCCGCTGTTTATTAAGCTGATCTGCCTGCATTTGATTCTGTAGGGCCAGGCTTTCTGCCTGCTGCTGCGCTTGCTGAGCTTTAAGCAGCCGCTGCAGAATATAGCCACTGATAGCGGTTGTCAGCAGGAGTAAGAGTAAAGCACCACCCCAGAATTTCAGGCGTAGCTGGTTAATGACTTCAGGAGACTGCTCAAGTAGCAGCCATCCCATACTCTGATTGTTGAATATTTGAGGATCATTGTCCGGATAAACCGGGGCCCAGCTCCAAAGGCCTTGGTCCTGAATCCATTGATTCTGGCTGAAACTGTGCATTCTCTGCCAGATACTAGGGTATTGTTTTTTGAAGGTTTGCCCATGGGGTAGCTGAAAGCCCCACTCCAATTTATTATCCGGGTGCTGAAGCCAGTATCCCTGGGGGCTGATCAGTTGCATTCGGTTCGTATCAGGCTCCAGAACCTGTTGCAGATCACTGAGATTCTTTCGCATATCGATATTGATAATAATAATGCCCCGGTTCTCTCCTCTATCCTGAAGTGGAATGCTCATACGTAGCGTTGGGCGTATAGGGCGCTCTATGCTCCCTTGTTCAACATTAAGGTCCATTGGGGAGAGAAATAGCCTGTTACTGCCAATCAATGCCTGAGTGGCTCGAAAATAGTAACGCTCTGATTTGTTTTGTAGCTGTACATTCTTGATCCGAAGATACCCGTAGGGGCTATTTTGTGTGGGTTCAAGGCGCAAGCGTTCCTGTCCGGTCTCGTCTATCCAGCGAACCTGAAAGTAGTCTTTGTTGCGGCTTAATAGTGACGCAAAGCTACCTTCCATTGCTTTAAGATTGTCGGCTGGGTTTCTAAGGCTGTAGAGTACAGGAGCTTCTGTAATGAGGCTTCTGAGGTGGTCTTGTGGCGGCTGAAGGTTTTGCTGCAGGCTTTGGGCGCTTCTCTCCAGAAGCGATTGTTCATGCAAGCGAATCAGGTTGAGTTCGTTTTCATAAAGGATACGGGTGAGCAGGCCGCAGACCAGCAAGGTTATGAGTGCTAAAGGCAGAAAAATACGCAAAAAAACAGTCCGTATTTTGACCGGTGGCCTGTCCATTTCTAGCAGAGGGTACATGCATCATTCCTTAACCACGGGGAAGCCGTGCGTCTAAAGGGCTTATGGCCGTGAGTTTTAGTGCATCACTGGCTTTCTTCATCTTTAAACCGAGTTATAAGCCTGTTAATGAGATTAATTCTAGCTGAATTCTGAGGGGCTTCTGTACTGTATCGGCATTATCTGTTAAAGCTGCAATAATTATTGCTGACTTATCCTGTTTTGATTGTAGGGTTATTCTGTATTTTTCTTATTAATAGGTTTTTTGTGCCTGATAAGTCATAAAATCAGGGTACTTTTCTGTTTCGACTTAGGTAAAATCCCTTTCAGGACTGTCGTCTGATAAATATATTCCACGTGTAATTTACTATAAATCTAAGAACTAAAAAGCGCTTAAGCGCTTACCTCTAACGGGAGGCATTTTTAATGCAAGCATTTGTCGATTTTATGAACGGCATTATCTGGAGTCCGGTACTGATCTACCTGTGCCTGGGTGCCGGTTTGTTCTACTCTATACTGACCCGGTTTGTTCAGGTCAGGCACTTTTCCGAAATGTGGCGCCTGCTATTTTCCGGAAAAAGCTCTGACAAAGGTATCTCATCCTTTCAGGCATTGGCTGTTTCGCTGTCTGGTCGGGTAGGTACGGGTAATATTGCAGGCGTTGCTGCTGCTATTGGCTTCGGTGGCCCTGGTGCCGTTTTCTGGATGTGGGTTGTTGCCTTCCTTGGTGCCGCAACAGCATATGCAGAATCAACCCTAGCTCAGCTGTATAAAGAAGAGCAGGATGGTCAGTATCGTGGTGGCCCGGCTTACTATATCGAGAAAGCGATGGGCCAGAAGTGGTACGCATGGATCTTTGCTATTGCAACGATCATGGCGTGTGGCCTGCTATTGCCGGGGGTTCAGGCGAACAGTATCGGTAACGCGGTAGAAGCAACCTTTGGTTCTGGTGCGATGATTCAGACCGGTCTGGGCGAGCTGAGCTCTGCTAAGATCTTCACCGGTCTGGTTGTGGTTCTGGTTCTGGGCTTTATCATCTTCGGTGGTGTAAAGCGTATTGCGCACTTTACTCAGATCGTTGTGCCTTTCATGGCGCTGGGTTATATCATCATTGCAAGTGTTATCGTTCTGCTGAATATTGCTGAGATCCCTGCGATCATCGGTCAGATTCTGGGCGATGCCTTCACTCCAATGGCGGGCTTTGGTGCTGCAATTGGTTGGGGTGTTAAGCGTGGTGTTTACTCTAATGAAGCCGGTCAGGGTACTGGTCCTCACGCAGCGGCAGCTGCAGAGGTTGACCACCCTGCGCAGCAAGGTCTGGTTCAGGCTTTCTCCGTATACATCGATACCCTGTTCGTGTGTTCTGCGACGGCCTTTATGATCCTGATCACAGGTGCCTACAACGTTCATGGCGTTGGTGATACCTTCCTGGTTCAGAACATTGCAGCGGATATCGCGGCTAACGGCCCGGTATTCACTCAGATGGCGATTGAAACCACTATGCCTGGCTTCGGTAAGCCGTTTATCGCTTTGGCTCTCTTCTTCTTCTCCTTCACTACGATTCTGGCGTACTACTATATTGCAGAAACTAATGTTGCGTATCTGAAGCGTACCATCAATCTTCCGGGCCTGGTTCTGGGACTGAAAGTGGCCATTATGGCGTCTACTTTTTATGGTGCGGTGAAGGCTGCTGATCTGGCATGGGGCCTTGGTGACGTAGGTGTTGGCCTGATGGCATGGCTAAACATTGTCGGTATCATCATCATCTTCTTTATGTCCAAGCCGACCATGAAGGTGTTGAAGGACTATGAAGAGCAACAGAAAGCAGGTGTAACAGAGTACACATTTGATCCTCAGAAGTTGGGCATTAAAGGTGCTACCTACTGGGAGAAGCGTCTGGCTAACAAAGAGCAGGCAGGCGAATAAAAATAAACAAAACGACAGTCCGGTGAAGCCGTAAATTCTCTTTGCGGCTACTGATAAAAAGGCACGCACCCTAACTTGGGTGCGTGCCTTTTTTTATTTACATGAGCCAAATACCTATTTGGCAGGATTTGTGCTTTAGCTATGTAAATACCCTATCAGTCAGGATGTGTTATGAAAATAAAAACCCGCATCGCTATTGCAACCGGTGCCTGTTTGGCGCTTTCATCTATTATTCTTCTGGGAACTTTTGGCTGGAAAAACAGCGAGGTAGAGCAGAAAACCCGATCTATGGTCGTCAGTGAGTTAACCGAGAAAGCATTGGCTCAGATGTCTGCTTCGGCTGTGGCGGAAGCGGGAAAAACTCAAATTGAGCTGAACCGAGCTCTAGCTGTAGCAAAGGCCATGACGGATACTTCCACCAGTTTTATTGCCGATCAGGGCGCTGATATCAGTCGGGAGCGCTTCTATGGATATGCCCGTGATGTTCTTGCGCAAAATAAGAGCATTGTTATGGGAACCTACCTGGCCTGGAAAAAAAATGCAGTAGATGATGATGCGCTTCATGATGGTGCGCTACATACCCATGAAAATGGTCAGTTTGCCCCTTATTGGTTCCTGAATGATGATGGCTCCATGGGATATCGCACGCTGGGAGTAGAAGAAGCACAAGCTGCAACGGCTGCCGGAGCCAGCGATGGCGATTGGTATAGCTGCCCGATTGAAAGCCGGTCCGTGTGTCTGATAGGGCCCTATTCCTGGAAGGCCGGAGAAAAAACCATTGTTGGCACATCGATTACCATGCCCATTATTGTGCAAAACAAAGTCGTTGGAATGACCGGTACCGATATGGAGCTTAGCTTCCTGAAAACACTGCTGGATAAGGCCGACCGCTCGCTTTATGAAGGAAAAGGACAGGTCTTTATGCTGAGCAATGAAGGTTTAGTGGCCGCTGACTCCGATGACAAGCTGGAATTGACTAAAACTTATAGTGGCATGGAAAAAGAGTTTCTGCTGGCGAGTGTAAAATCGGGTGAAGCGGTGACCCGTCAGATCGGTTCCAGCTTTTGGTCTGTACAGCCTATCTCACCTGATGGTGTTTCTACCCCATGGGCTGTGATTATCCACCAGGATGCTGAGTGGGTTCTTGCTGGCGCCAAGAAGGTTGAGTCGTCAATGCTGAAACAGTTTCGGGAAAGCATGGCGGCAACGATCACTATCGGCCTTTTAGTGACGGGGTTAGGTATTGTGTTGCTGGTGTTGATTGCACAGGGGATCGCTGCTCCTATCCGCCGCGCAGCTGATATGGTTGGGCAGCTAGCTTCTCAGGATGGGGATTTGACTCAGCGCCTTAACTTTAAACGGAGCGATGAGGTGGGCGAGCTTTCAAACAATATTGACGCCTTTATCGAAAAAACACACGGTATTGTTAAAGATATCGCTTCTGCCATGGGCGATGTTGAGGGGTCAGCGTGCCGGGCGGCAGAGATCTCTGATAATAGTACTCAGGGTATTGAGAAGCAGCGGGCTGAGGTTGATCAGATTGCTACAGCAATCAACCAGATGTCAGCCTCTGCCGGAGAGGTTGCACAGATTGCAACGACAACAGCCAGTGCATCCAGTGAGGCGAAAGGCTCCGTAGATAACAGTGCAGAAAATGTGAATCGTAGTGCCGAGTCTATTCGGCATTTGACAGACCAGGTCTCCAGCACATCAGAGCTCATGGCTCAGCTGGCGGCAGACAGTCAGAATATCAGCCAGATTGTGGAAACGATTCAGGGGATTTCTGAACAGACGAATCTATTAGCGTTGAATGCAGCGATTGAGGCTGCCCGGGCTGGTGAGACGGGTCGTGGTTTTGCTGTTGTGGCAGATGAGGTTCGCACGCTGGCTTCTAAAACCCAGCAATCCACAGAAGAAATTCAGGCTCTTATTGACCAGTTACAACTACGCGCCAAAGAGGCCCTGGAAGCGATGCAGCATGGTAACGCTCAGTCGGATGAGTGCTTGCTGATGGCAGAAGAAGCTTCCACGCATCTTAATCAGGTCGTAGGGGCAATTGCTGAGATCGATAATATGACCACACAGATGGCCAGCGTGGTAGAGGAGCAGCGGGCGGTAACTGAGGATATTACCCGCAATATCGTTAATATCAGTGATGAAACCAGTCTGGTTGCTGATGGTGCTGTTGCCGCCAACCAGGAGAGTCAGGCTTTGTTAGAGTTAGTTAAGCAGTTGGAGTCCCAGCTGGGTCGCTTCAGATACTGATCTTTTCTGTCGACAGTTTTGCTGGCTTTAGCAGAGACCGGCCCCTGAAGTTTGCTTATTCAGGAGCTGATTTCTATATTGAGATGTCAGAATAGTGCGTTGTTTTAATTAGGTTTAACCTGGGAATTCTGTGCAGGAAAGTGGACTTCACTACCATCCGGGGCAACGCACTTAGCCCGCCCCGTTTGTTTTGCGTGATAGAGGCGCTTGTCTGCAATATCCACCAGATCCTTCCAGCTATGTGTATTGTCTTCGTGCTGTTCTGATAGCCCTATGCTGGCTGTAACCGATGTGCCGTCGGGCAAAGTTGCCAGACCACGATTCATAAGGCGACTGACAACATTCTTGGCTGACTCAGAATCCGTATGTGGCAACAGAATCAGAAATTCCTCCCCACCCCAGCGGATAGCCGCATCACCACGGCGAATACTTTCACTCAGTGTCTTGGCCGTTTGTCGCAGAACCTCATCCCCGGCATCGTGCCCCAGGGTATCGTTGATCCCTTTGAACTTATCCAGGTCTAAAAAAAGCACTGAGAAATTGGATTGCTGAAGGCCTGTCGCCCGAAACAGTGACTCCATAATATCCATACCTGCCCGGCGGGTCAGTAGTTTGGTCAGGCCGTCATAGCTGGCTTTTACCATCTGAGAGATCAGATAGCGTACCTGTTGCAGGGAAGAAAACATGGAAACACCCAGAATGACCAACAGTAGCCATAGCTGAGCCAGTAGCATATTCAGGTCATTACCCTCGCTGCGATAGAGGCCTATGCCCGATAAAATAACCAGCACAAGGGAGAAAAGAGAGAACTCTTTCAGTGTTAATGGAAAAAGGGCCAGGGATGCGATCACGACATAGGGAAGCAGGCCATAAAGGCTCATCAGGGTCGTTGCCATACCGGTCAGTTCTGCTGATGCGATCAGGGGCGTGCTGAGCTGGTAGAAGAGTGTTGGAATCATCAGCATGACCATCAGACTGGTTAGTGCCCGCTTCATGCCAATGCGTACTTTTTTTGTGATATAGGCCAGAATAAAAAAGGCACCACCGGATGCCAGGCGCATGGCAACAAAGGTCAGAGCGATCTCTGTGGGGAAGTAGATCAGGTCGAGGATACCCCAGGCTGGCACGACGATACCAAACAGAACGGCGAAGGGAAAAATACGACTGGCAATAAGGTCTGCCCTGTGCTGTCGAATAATCTCCTGATGACCCTTAGCGCTGACCAGATCAGCAAACTGCTCCTTAGAATTGACGCCAAAAAGTTGGTAGATCGAGAGTATCAGTGTATCCACTTTGCCTTCATCCTTGGCACGCAAGGTCGTTTCCTGAGTGCCTGTTATATCGTGGGATTGAGTCGAAGGGGTAATGTAATCAGTTAAACGGGTGGGGCAAAGGGACGTCTTCTGTTAGATAGCAATCCATTGCTATATATCAATAGGCGTTATAGTGCAGTGAGAATCAAAGCTCGATGGCTGTGCGAAATTTCTCTCGGCGCAGGGAGATCAGGGAACGAAACTTTCTCAGGTAGTGGTTGTTGGCTAGCTCCCGGCGAGCGAAGGCTTCATAGGCCTGCATATCCGGCACAAGAACCACCAGAACAAAGTCCACTTCGCCGGTGACCTGATAGCATTGGGTGACCTCAGGGCAGGCACTCATCTGACGATTGAAGCTGTCGTAAACATCCAAGGTATCCCTGTCCATTTCCACCTCTACAATCACATTAATCAGGTGGCCCACCACCTGTGGACTGACGATGGAAACGTCCGCCATGATGACACCGCTCTCCCTCAGTTTTTTCACCCGCTTCAGGCAAGCAGGAGCTGATAAGCCAACGGTTTCGGCCAGTTTCTGATTACTGATGCGGTTGTCTTTCTGCAGTAGGTTGAGAATCCGCTTATCGATACGATCCATCGGTAGATCTCGTAGGTTAATAATATTTCTTATGTGTATATTTTTTTCTAATTATAATATCTATTTTGAAAGAAAAAGAAATATTTCTTCGCTTTTACAAAGATAAAAGAAATTTTATAAAAATAAAGCGGAGTAAACTGGCTCCTTCTCCGGCGTAGTTAACCCTGATCGGTTTCGTCCGGAAACGATAGATTCAGGCTTTGATTAAGGCATCGGTATATGGCGGTAACAGATCATTTCTCTTTTTTGCGATGGTGGCAGGGGTTCCGTGGCAGGACGCTGCCATCACTAGGGCGTGAAATATTTAATGTCAGCTGGACTCTGCTCAAGCTGATGATCCCTGTTTTGATTGTCGTCAGGGTTCTGGAGGAGCTGGGAGCGATTCCAGTTATCGCCCGTGTGCTTGAACCTCTGATGGCTCTGGTGGGATTACCGGAGGCAATGGGGTTGGTGTTGGCGACCAATTTGATCACCAATATTTATGCAGGGCTGATGATCTTTTTTCAGTTAGTGCCAGACTATCCGATGACTGTTGCCCAAGTCAGTATTTTAGGCGGTATGATGCTGGTGGCTCATAGCCTACCCATAGAGGTACGTATTGTGCAGATTGCAGGTGTACGCTTGCTCGCAGCTCTTATAATGCGGTTGGTGACTGCGCTAATCTTCGGGGTTTTGCTGTTTCATATTTATGACTTTTTTAACTGGCTGCAGTACCCCGTTGAGCTTGTATGGCAACCCGAAGTGCAGCGGACAACTCTTTCAGAGTGGGTTTGGCAGCAGCTACAGAGCTTTGCCATGATTGTTTTGGTCATCGCCAGCCTGATTAGTCTGTTGCGTTTTCTGCGCTGGATACACGTAGAGCGTCTGATGGTTTTCCTGCTCAAGCCTGTATTACGCTTACTGGGTATTCGCCCTGAGGCTGCGAGTCTGACCATTGTGGGTATGACTCTCGGACTTTCTTTTGGTGGCGGGTTACTGATAGAGGAGTCCCGCAAGGGGCATATCAATAAGAAAGATATTTTTGCGGCTATGCTGCTTTTGAGCGTGTGTCATAGCCTGATCGAAGACACTTTATTGATTATGGTGATGGGTGCGGATATCTCAGCGGCGCTCTGGTTCCGTCTGATATTCAGCCTGACTCTGGTGGCGATTGTTACCCGTCTTCTGCGTTATGCCAGTGATGGTTTCTGGCAAAGCTATCTGGTAACTGGAATGGTAAACATCCACAACTCGGCTGCTGACAAAGCAGGCATTAATCCGGTATCAACTGTTAATAATGAGGTGGTAGAACGTGGCTGAAGATAAAGATCTGCGTCAGGGGGTAATCTTTGCTCTGGCGGCATACACCATCTGGGGAATCGCCCCGGTTTATTTTAAATCGGTAGCCCAAGTGCCTGCTTTTGAGATACTGGTGCACAGGATCATCTGGTCGGTTGTGTTTCTATCACTCTTTATCGGTTTTACCGGGCGACTGGGTAAGGTGGTTGCGGTCTTCCGGCAGCCTAGGTTACTGGGAGGCCTGATGATAACAGCTCTGATTATCTCCCTGAATTGGTTGGTATTTATCTGGGCTGTGGCGGAAGGGCGCATACTGGAAACCAGTCTTGGTTATTTTGTAAACCCCTTGATCAGTGTCTTTCTGGGTATGATTTTTCTGTCAGAACGGCTACGGCCTATGCAGTGGCTGGCACTAAGTTTTGCAGGGTTAGGGGTTCTGTATCAGTTAATTGAGTTTGGTAGCCTGCCCTGGGTTGGGCTGGTACTGGCCTTTAGCTTTGGGTTTTATGGCCTTTTACGCAAACAGCTGGTGGTGGAGGCTGTACCGGGTTTGTTTATTGAAACCCTGATCGTATTGCCAGTTGGATTGATCGCCCTCGGTTGGATGCAGTCTGAAGGTTCTTTGGTTTTTGGTCACCAGAGCTTGCAAACCGACCTACTTCTGGTAGCCGCCGGTCTGGTGACCACTTTCCCTTTATTGTTTTTTGCTGGTGCAGCCCGTCGACTGACGTTGTCGATGATAGGTTTTTTCCAGTATTTAGCACCAAGTATTACTTTTGTTCTGGCGGTCTTCGTTTATGAAGAACCTCTGGATAGCAGTAAGCTGGTAACCTTTGGGATGATCTGGCTGGGGTTGCTGCTCTTTACCGGGGAGAGCCGCCTTGCCCGTTACCGGCAGCGCCGACAGGCCATGGAGACGAGCCCGGCAGACCTCTAGTTGATTGTTCTGCCGGATGAGATAAGCTGCGCTTTTCCCGCTTAGGTCAGTCTGCCTATTTAATAAAGACAGATGCCCTATGAGGAGCTGCCTGTGTGGTGTTTTTTTTGCTGTATAGCAGAAGCATTCAGTGGCGCTACGGGTATTTTGCTGTTTCAACAGTTGATTCCAGCTTTTGCTGGTATGACATCTGTAACCTTTGGTAGGGCTTGCAGGCTCTGGTGTAGCCGCTACTACAAGCTGATTTGTACCACTTGCGTGATGCATCCAGATTGGGTTTTATGCGGGGGTAATGTTCGTACAATACTGCCAGATTATATTGGGCTACCAGCAGGCCTGTATCGGATGCTCTCTGAAGCCAATGAATGGCCTGTTCCAGGTTAACAGAGGTTCCAAGGCCATAGTAATGCAGATAAGCGACAGCCAGTGAGGCTTTTGGGTGCCCTTGTTCGGCGGCCAGGGTGTGCCATCTTACCGCTGCAGGGTAGTTCTGCCCGGCTCCGGGGCCATCTTCCGATAACAGTCCCATCTCATACTGGGCAGAGCTGTGGCCTTGTCCAGCGGCTTTTTGCAGCCAAATCCCTGCTCTTTTCAGGCTGGAACCTGTTCCGATACCTTGCTTATACATCATACCCAGTTGGTATTGAGCATCAGTCAGCCCCTGCTCAGCCGCTTTCCTGATCCAGCCGATAGCTTTCGTCTGATTGTGGTTCGGGTTACCGGGCTCAAGATACTGCATACCCAGCAGATATTGTCCCTCTGGCAAGTTTTGGTCTGCTGCTTTCTGATACCAGATGTAGGCCTGGTCGGAGTCATAATCTCCACCACGCCCATCTGCGTACAAGCGTCCCGCCATTAACTGTGCTCTGGCATCACCTGTTTTGGCGGCTTTAAGAAAGGTGTTCAGCGCATGGGTATACAGCTCACGTTCATAGAAGCGCATACCTTTGTCAAAAGATGCTTCAGTCTGGATGGGTAGGCTAAAAAGCAGTAGCAGACAGATCCGTTGCGTAATGTTTTTGGTAACAGTCTGAAACGATTCAGAAACTGGGAGTGATGCAGGAGACTGCCGGGCTGACATGGAGGTGCCTCAGATAAAGAAGAACAATACTGACTTAATTGTAACGCTATGTAATGGTTTTGGGTATTGGTGATAACCCTATTTATTTTACAGGTTTGGTCGGATTTATTTTTGTAGTACCCAGCGGCAGTTTGCAGGGCGCACCTCATTAATAATCAATGACTGAGCAGGTGGGATTCGATATCTTTAACGCTCTCCATAACCGCATAAGTGCTGGTTTGCAGTACGAAGGGCAAGGTTGAGATCTGTTCCCCAAGAACTTTACGGTAATCTTCCATGCCACTGGTACGAACCTTCAGTAAATAATCGAAACCGGCTGCAATCATGTGACATTGTTCCACTTCAGGAATTTTACGCACGGCTTCATTGAAGGCATCCAATGCCTTGGTTTTGGTATCGCTGAGCTTTACCTGCACAAAGGCGATATGGTTAACGCCCAGACGTTTCTGATTGACCAGAGCCACATACCCCAAAATAAAACCCTGTTGCTCCAGCTTTTTCATGCGTAACTGGCAAGGGGTTTTAGATAGGCCTACCCTTGAAGCAAGCTCTGTGACGGTCAGGCGGGCATTTTTCTGCAGCTCGCGCAAAATAGCATGATCAATCCGGTCGAGATCATCTGTTCGTTTCATTCTTGTGACGCCCTTTACTGATGAGTTATTTAGCAGGCTTTAGCGGTATTTAGCCAATTTTCCCTGCCATTCAGGTTGTTAGATAGTTTATTAAAACTCTATAGCCTAATTACCTAAATAAATAGATTTATTTTTTACATTTGCTTTGTTTTTCGGTGAAAAAATAAAACAAAGTTTTAAATATGAAAAAAAAATAGAGAATAAGTCTATTCGTCAAAAGCTAGAATGCAGAGCATTATTCCCATAATAACGAAAGGTGTCGATATGACTCAGGCAATGAAGACGATAACAAATGCCGATATGACCACGACCGCTATCCGTGAAGCGATGCGTGACCATTATTTGGCAGATGAAACCCATTCGGTTAACGCATTGGTTGAGATGGCAGGCTTGTCTGCCGAAACACGACAGCAGATTTCAAATGAAGCGGCAAAATTGATTACCCGCGTTCGCACATCTGCAAAGCCTTCGATGATGGAAAATTTTCTTGCGGAATATGGCCTGACCACAAAAGAGGGTGTCGCCCTGATGTGCCTTGCAGAGGCACTATTACGTGTGCCGGATGCTGAAACCATTGATGAGCTGATTGAGGACAAAATTGTTCCCGGTAAGTGGCAGGAGCATCTGGGGCAGTCGGAATCAGCGTTGATCAACACCTCCACCTGGGGGTTGATGGTGACCGGAAAACTGATTGCGTCTCCTGATGAGAAAGGCCTGACTAATACTCTGCGTGGCATGATTAAGCGTCTGGGTGAGCCAGTGGTTCGTACCGCCGTTAAACAGGCAATGAAAGAGCTTGGTCGCCAGTTTGTACTGGGTCGTACCATTGAAGAAGCTACGAAAAACGGTAAGAAACAACAGGCCCGCGGTTACAACTATTCTTACGATATGCTGGGTGAAGCGGCACGTACTGATGCTGATGCGCTGCGTTACCATCGCGCTTACTCTGAAGCGATAGCTAAAATCGCCTCGGCCTGTAAATATGATGATATCCGTAAAAACCCCGGCATCTCGGTAAAACTGTCAGCGCTGCATCCGCGCTATGAATTCGGTAAATACGACGGTGTAATGGATACTCTGGTTGAGCGTACCTTCCAGCTGGCACTGATGGCGAAAGAAGCCAATATGGGCTTTAACATCGATGCGGAAGAAGCGGATCGTCTGGACCTGTCGTTGGATGTAATTGGTGCCGTATTAGCGCGCCCTGAGCTGGCGGGTTGGGATGGTTTTGGTGTGGTCGTTCAGGCCTTTGGCCCGCGTGCACCTTTTGTCCTTGACTGGCTGTACGCCACTGCCGAGAAACTCGATCGTAAGATCATGGTGCGTCTGGTGAAAGGTGCCTACTGGGATGCAGAGATCAAGCGTGCTCAGGTGATGGGACTGAAAGGCTTCCCGGTATTCACCCGCAAAGTGAACACCGATGTGTCTTATGTGGCTTGTGCTACTAAGTTGCTGAAAATGACTGATCGCATCTACCCGCAGTTTGCGACTCACAACGCACACTCTGTGGCTGCAATTATGAATCTGGCGGATGATCTGGATAAATTTGAATTCCAGCGTCTGCACGGCATGGGTGAGTCTCTGCACGATGTGGTTGTGCAGGAAAGTAAAGTACGCTGCCGTATCTACGCACCGGTTGGTGCGCACCAGGATCTGTTGGCTTATCTGGTGCGGCGTCTACTGGAAAATGGTGCAAACAGCTCTTTTGTAAACCAGATTGTTGATCATGATATTGCACCGGCTGATATCGCCCGTGATCCGTTTGATACGGTAATGGCGCTGGACAGTATTTCTAATCCTGTTATTACCCGTTCTGCTGATCTGTTCACCAATAAAGAGCGTGGTGAAACCCGTCGTAACTCTATTGGCTGGGATATCACTGATGTCCGTACTGTTGAGCAGCTGGATAAAGAGCGCGGTGCCTACCTGAGTCATAAATGGCAGGCAGGACCTATGATTGCCGGTGATGTTGACGGTGCGAACAGCAAAACGGTCATCAACCCGGCTAATCACCAGGATGTGGTGGGTGAGGTGCGTGAAGCCTCTGAAAAAGATATCGAAACTGCCATCGTTGCTGCACAAAGCGGTCAGAAAGCCTGGGAAGCGTTGCCGGTTGAAGAACGTGGTGCCCGTATCCGTAAATTTGCGGATCTGATGGAAGCGAATGCCGGTGAGCTATTTGCACTGGCGACCCGTGAGGCGGGTAAGTCTCTGTTGGATGGTATTGCTGAGATCCGTGAAGCAGTGGATTTTGCACTTTACTACCCGGATGAAGCCGAGCTGCACAGCGCTGATGGCACCGCCCGTGGCCTGATCACCTGTATCTCTCCGTGGAACTTCCCATTGGCGATCTTTGCCGGTCAGATCTGTGCAGCTCTGGCGGCTGGTAATGCGGTTCTGGCTAAACCTGCAGAGCAAACCGCTCTAATGGCTGCCCGTGCTGTTGAGTTAATGCATGAAGCCGGTATTCCGAAAGATGTTATTCAACTGTTGCCGGGGGCCGGTGCTGTTGTGGGCGCAGCCCTGACCTCTGACTCGCGTATCAAGGGTGTTTGCTTCACCGGCTCTACGCCAACAGCACAACACATCAACCGTTCTATGTCCGCCAATATGTCACCGGAAGCCCCGCTGATTGCGGAAACTGGTGGTATGAATGCCATGATTGTGGATTCTACGGCTCTGCCTGAACAGGTGATCCGCGATGTACTGGCATCCTCTTTCCAGAGTGCTGGCCAGCGTTGCTCTGCACTGCGTGTACTCTACGTACAGAAAGATATCGCTGAGCATCTGCTGGAGATGCTTTACGGTGCTATGGATGAGCTGACTGTGGGCAACCCCTGGCTGATCAGCACTGATGTGGGGCCTGTTATCGACAAGCTGGCTCAGGACAAGATCATGGCGCATATCAACACGTTTAAAGAGCAGGGCCGCTGCCTGAAAACCTATGACGTGCCAACAACCGGTACTTTTGTACCGCCAACTGTGATCAAGCTGAACAGTATTAATGAGATGGAAGAAGAGATCTTCGGTCCTGTGCTGCATGTCTGCACCTTTGAATCCAGCGAGCTGGATCAGGTGATTGCCGATATCAACGACCGTGGCTATGGTCTGACCTTTGGTCTGCACACCCGTATGGATTCCCGTATCGACTACGTAACTGAGCGCGTTCATGTGGGTAACTGCTACGTGAACCGTAACCAAATTGGTGCGATTGTCGGTTCTCAGCCCTTCGGTGGTGAAGGCTTGTCCGGTACTGGCCCTAAGGCCGGTGGTCCACTGTATGTGCGCCGCTTTAAGAATATTACTGGCGAGAATCTTGCAGAGCCCCTGCAGGGTGATGCGGTATCTGAAACGGTACTGCAGGAAGCTGTTAACAGCGCCCTGAAACTGGTAGTGCCTGGATCAGAAGCGATTGAGCTGGTTGAGCAGCAGCTGGGAGGTCTGGCTTCCCATGTGAGATCCGATTTATTAGTCACCCGGGAAATGCCAGGGCCGACAGGGGAGTTAAACCGTCTGAGTTTCCATGCTCGGGGGCTTATTCTGTGTGCTGGTCCTGATATGGAAAGTGCAACGCAACAAGCGGCTGTTGCACTGGCTCAGGGTAATCAGGTCGTAGTGGTTGCGCCGGGTATTAAAGCACTGGCGGATCAGCTGGCTGAAGCTGGCCTTCCTGTGGTTGGGTTGGATGGCGCGGTTGAGGCTTCTGTATTACAAGGGCTGACTGGGATTGACGGTATTGCCAGTAACGCTAATGCCGAGGTGCTGAAAGCATATCGTGATGTACTGGCTAAGCGGGAAGGTGTTTTACTGCCGTTACTGACAGAAGCTCATCTGCCTGAGCGCTTTGTCCATGAACGTCATCTGTGCGTGGATACAACTGCTGCAGGTGGTAATGCCAGTCTGATCGCTTCCACGAACTGAGAACACTCAGTCACATAACATAGTAAAACTTTTGGACAGGGTCATTCGCGTGCCAATGGCCCTGTCCGTTTTTGCCTGAACCTGAGATACGGAAACCCCTTCCGTTATCTTGTTAAAAACCTTCCGCATGCAGTTGCCTTGGTATTCAGTACACTTGAGACCGGGTATTCCTGAGCCATCATGGCACTGTTACTGGTGGATTTTGCCCATTTATGAATCAGGCAACACGGTTCACGCCTAACAACTGCCCAAGTTCCCCAACATGATGAGAGATGTTTTTGCTGCGATTGAGGAATTCTTTTTGCAGTTCAAGCATAGCTGCTTCCAGCTTTAGAGAATGCGCTAACTGACTGTCCAGGTTATGACGTTTCTTCACAGATAGAGTGGGTATCTGTGTTGTTTTATAGCTGCCTTTTATTTTCTTCACGGTTTTTAAGTCTGATGCTGCTATGATGACCCTGATAGTGATCTATTAATTATTTATTGCCGTCGCCTGAATAACATGCAGATGACATGCCAAATAACCTTTGTTTCCTTAATGTTATTTTTGTGTCGCTTTGTGTTATTCAAGTGGCAGTATTTTGATATATATCAGATATAAATCAAGATGCTGGACTGGTTATCATGGTTATTATTCGTATCTTATTCGAAGCTTGTGTTTCCTCCAGTCGTTGCAGGCGTGGTTTGGCCAACCTAAGATAGGTAAAACCTAAAGATAAATAGCTTATAAGTAAGAGGAAACCTATGGTAAAGCTAAGAGATTTGGAGTACCTGGACGCAATTGATCGCTTTAAGCATTTTGGTAAGGCTGCAGAGGCTTGTTTTGTGAGTCAGCCTACGCTGAGTGGGCAGATTATGAAGCTGGAAGAGCAGTTGAATCTGCAACTGGTTGAGCGTCACCGGAGAAATGTGATGTTAACGCCAGCAGGGGAGCAGTTGGTAAAGGAAGCCCGTAACGTACTAAGCGCTGCCCAAGTGTTTGAAGAAACAGCTCGCACCTTACTGGATCCTTTGGCAGGGGATCTGCATGTGGGGATGATCCCGACTCTGGCGCCTTATTTGTTGCCTTATGTTATGGAGCCTCTGAATGAGCGCCTGCCTAAGGTGAATTTTTACCTGCATGAGAAACAGACCAAGGTGCTGATGCAGGAGTTGAATGAAGGCAAGTTGGATCTGTTGATTTTGCCCTGGCTGGAGGATATGCAAGGGGTTGAACGTTATGACCTGTTTGAAGAGCCTTTGGATCTCGCTGTATCGCCTCAGCATTCGCTGGCAAACAAAACTCAGGTGACCTTTGATGATCTGAATAATCAACAGCTACTGACACTGGAAGATGGCCACTGTCTCAGAGATCAGGCTCTGGGTTATTGCTTTACTGCCGGAGCAAAAGAAGACCACCGGTTTCAGGCCACAAGTTTGGAGACCCTGCGTTATATGGTCGCCAGCGGTATCGGTATGACAATGTTGCCAAGGCTGGCAACACATAACCTGGAAGATACCCACCGTATTCGTTATATCCGGTTTAAGACTCCTGAGCCAACCCGAAATATCTCTCTGCTGATCCGGCCGAACTACTCCCGGATGACCTGTGTGCGTGAAGTGGTCAGCTGTATACGTGAGGTAATGAAAGATTTGCTCTGAACGTGTTCTACTATGCATTAGGTCAGATCTTAGCTTATCCAATAGCTTTTTTTGCCATAAAAAGTGATTTGAAAGCATACCAAAGCATGCTATTTCTAAAGAAGAGTTCAGCTGTGGCTGCCTTTTAAATACGGCAGGGTAGCCACAGGCCATAATAAAAGCAGAGCGGAGAAAGGCTATGTCACAACAACTGGTATTAACCCTGATCGGTGATGACAAGCCCGGTCTTGTGGAAAAAGTTTCTGAAACGATCGTTCAGCACCAGGGTAACTGGCTAGAAAGTCGTATGTCTCATCTGGCGGATAAGTTTGCCGGTATACTGACCGTTGCTGTAGCGGATGATCAGGCGGACGCTCTGGTCGCTGACCTGGTTGCTTTGGAATATTTTGGACTGACAGTGACGGCTGCCAAGGCTGGGAATCATGTTGTTGCAGGTTCCACTGTTTCGCTGTCTGTGGTGGGTAACGATAAGCCAGGTATTGTGAAAGAGGTGTCACAGGTGTTGAGCGGTTTGCAGGTGAACGTTAAAGAGTTAGATACCTGCTGCGAGCCTGCACCGATGAGTTCAGAGATGTTGTTTAAGGCCGATATGGTACTGACGGTGCCCGGCAGTGTGACTCTGTCTCAGGTGGAAGAAGCCATTGAGGCACTGGGTAGTGATCTGATGATCGAGTTTAACAGCGAAGAGAAGGTTGCCGGATAAAAAGTAGGCTTTGATTGGCAACCTCAGAATATAAAAAAGGGCCGCTCTAGTGGCTCTTTTTTGTATGCGGTGCCCCGTCCTGAATAAGGTTTACACGCCGCTCTACCGTATATCCAGCGCGCCTCGGGTCAGGTCGCCAAAAACATACAGTCGGTCTACACTCAGGTCGCGCTCTTTGGCAGATAACTGATTCAGCTGGCGCACCATGGTTAGCGTATCCTTGTTCAGGGGTGGTGTTTCATACTCGCCACTTTCAGGTGGCCAGATATCCGGGGCGAGTTTGCGCTGCCCCAGCCAGGCATTGGCGACCAGTACCTCCGCTGTTTCTGCCATATCTTTATAGGGCTCAGCTCCCTTTTCTTTAACGAAGTACGTAGCATCCCCTGTTTTTCCCGCAGGCCGAGAGAGATCGCCCAGTCGGGACATAAAAACCAGATCCCGCGCTTCAGCGTTGTTTCTTACCGCATCGATAGCGGCCAAAGCATCGCTGTGTTCTGTCAGATCAAGCGGTTCGAGGTAATCACTGCCAAACAGGTGTTCCATACCTTGCACGGTAATCTCCAGATAAGCGCGCTGGTTACTGCGGTCCAGATTGTTTAGCGTGCCGGTCATATTCAACAGCTGCTCATCGCTGAACTCATAGTTATCCAGCAGGTCCAGCGTATCTTTAACCATATCCCGCCCAATGGAGTAGCTATGATTATCCAGCCAAGCCACGCTGGCTGCTTTGCTGTCATTCGGGTTGCTGCTGTTATTGGCCCCTATTTTTAGGTCGAAAAAGTGCCTGGTTTTATCAGCAGTCTCAGCAATAAATTGCAACAATCCCTCTTTTGCTTCAGGTGAGAACGCTTTGTTTTTCAGTATTTCGTAGCTGCGTACCCCTAATTCTTCATCCAGAATATAAACCTGCATTAAGGGGATTTTTTGCGTCTCATCAACACTGTCCAGATTGTTCATCAGGCTCTGATGGTCTTTGGTGTTGTGCAGGGTACTCAGAAACGTGACCAGGTTATCCATTGAGCTGTTTTTGTTTTGGGGTCGGGGAAACAGTTCTTTTCGGTTGTAGGTGCTCGGCTTTTCTCTTGGTTGAACCTGTTCAGTGTAGGGTTGCACTTGCTCAGCATAGGCATGGGCCTGATCGAGTATCTGCCGGCGCAGTGCTGGCCTACTGTCAGCCAGAGTCTGCATGACATCCCTAATATGGATGTAGTCCAGATCATTAGTGACTCTAATGCCCCACGGGTCTTCCGACTGCATGGCAATCATAATATCGGTGAACTGGGACACTTCTTCGTCGCTGAGATTTTCCGCCAGCTGGTAAATATCATCGTCTTTCAGCAGGCTCACGTAATCACCGATATTGCTGGTTATAAAGTCCCGCTGTTCCGGCGACATGCGCTCCAGTAAGGCATCGGCTTTGACTTTCTGTTCGCCATGAAACAGGTCGTTATAGGTTGCATTATCAACAGGCACTAATCTTGCGACGCTTTCAACACCGAGCTCCTGAGCTTGTGCCTTGGTGTTTTCTCGGGCGCTCTGCACTGCCTGACGGACAGATTCAGAAGGTGATGAGGTGTTTTGTGCTCCGGTCGTGGCGGTGTTTGAGGGGCTCAAAAAACGGCCGAAATAATGGCTGGTATTCAACATGGTCTGACTTCCTTGTGGTAATGACAGATTCGACAAATCTGTGATGCTATCCCTGTCACATTTTGCTTATTAATATTAGCTGGTGTAAATAAGATGTGAACTGAAGAAGGTATCGGCTATTGGCGGTGAAAATTTAGCAGGGTAGCTTAATTACTGCTTTTTGATTAATAGCGGACAAAAAAAACCGAAGGAACTCTTCTGTGGAAAAGCCCTTCGGTAAAACAATACGATAGCCTGCGGTTCAGGCGCATGGAATCGTATTGGTTGGAACTCCGTCATAAATCAGACGGCGATCAAGTAAGTGATATATTTTCTGACAGCCAGTGTTTGATGGTACTTCGGACGCACTGCTTATCGTTCTGTAGTGAGCCTGACTTTTACGAGCGGATCAGGTAATCAAAAGCTCCGAGAGCTGCTGTTGCGCCAGAGCCCATGGAAACAATGATCTGCTTATAAGGGGCTGTGGTCACGTCACCAGCTGCAAAGACACCGGGCATACTGGTTTGTCCGCGCGGGTCTACTTCGATCTCGCCGCGGTTGCTTAGTTCTAGTGTATCTTTCAGGAAGTCGCTGTTCGGCACCAGGCCGATCTGAACAAAGATGCCGTCCACATTTACGGTGTGAATCTCATCGGTAGACCGGTCTTTATAGGTCAGGCCGGTAACCTTTTTGCCATCGCCCAGCACTTCGGTGGTCATCGCTTGTTTGATAATTTTCACGTTTGGCAGCGATTCCGCTTTTTTCACCAGAACATCATCAGCCCGTAGGCTGTCGCCAAACTCCAGTACGGTTACGTGTTTCACGATACCGGCCAGATCAATAGCGGCTTCGATACCTGAGTTACCACCACCGATGACCGCAACCGGCTTGCCTTTAAACAGCGGGCCATCACAGTGCGGGCAGAAGCAAACACCTTTTGCTTTGTACTCAGCTTCGCCCGGTACATTCATCTCTCTCCAGCGGGCGCCGGTGGCCAGAATCACAGTCTTGGATTTCAGTACTGCGCCGTTAGCCAGTTCAACCTCTTTCAGACCATCATCGCTATCCCGCAGGGCAACTGCCTGTTGGGCCTTCATAATATCCACGTCATACTCTTTAACGTGTTCTTCCAGCTGAGCGACTAACTTGGGGCCTTCGGTGTAAGAAACTGAGATAAAGTTCTCAATACCCACGGTATCCGCTACCTGACCGCCGAAGCGTTCAGCGATAATGCCGGTACGTATTCCTTTTCGGGCGGAGTAAATGGCAGATGACGCACCTGCCGGGCCGCCGCCAACGACCAGTACGTCGTAAGCTTTTTTATCGGCCAATGCGGCGGCTGCTTTAGCATCAGCTTCGTCGTCTACTTTATTCAGGATCTCAGCCAGGGTCATCTTACCGTTACCAAACAGTTCTCCGTTTAGGTATACGGAAGGAACCGCCATGATTTCGCGCTCTTCGACTTCATCCTGAAAGACGCCGCCGTCGATCATGGTTGCGGTGATGTTCGGATTCAGAACGGCCAGTAGGTTTACCGCCTGAACCACGTCCGGGCAGTTATGGCAGGAGAGTGAGACATAAACTTCGAAATTCAGTTCTCGGGTCAGACCTTTTGCCTGCTCCTGCAGGGCTTGCTCTTCTTTGGACGGGTAACCCCCGGCCTGCAGCAGCGCCAGAACGAGGGAGGTAAACTCGTGGCCCATGGGAATGCCAGCGAACGTCACGCGACCTTTCTCACCCTGAGGTGCCACCACCATTTGTGGTGCACGACCGGTGGGTGTTTCATCGATCGTCAGAGAAATCTTGTCATTCAGGCCTTCAATTTCACGGGCCAGTTCCAGTAATTCATCAGATTTTGCTGTGCCGTTTATGGATACCGTCAACTCGATCGGATTAACGAGGCGTTGCAGATAGGCATCCAGCTGTTGTTTCAGATTAGCTTCAAGCATGGTTATTTCACCCACTTAGTTAAAAAGTTATCCGTCTGGTTTACGGTGATCCGTGTTGCTCTTTTAGTCATCAGGCTTGATGGACGCTTGTCTTAGACAGAATTCAGACATAGCTATGCCGTATCCTGCTTTTGATGGTTAAAGCAGAACTGATGCCATAAAGGCAGATCAGGATGTTAGGTTTTATTCAGGTTTTGCTCTCAGGATCTGCCGGTTGGCAGAGCCTGAGATATGGGAAACCAGAGGGGTATCCCATAACTCCTGGTACTTCGAAATACGAAGACTTAGATCTTACCAACCAGGTCCAGAGAAGGAGCCAGAGTTGCTTCGCCTTCTTTCCACTTAGCCGGGCAAACTTCACCTGGGTGAGCGGCAACGTACTGAGCTGCTTTAATCTTGCGCAGCAGGTCGTCAGCGTCACGGCCGATACCTTCAGCGGTCACTTCAATTGCCTGAATCACACCTTCCGGATCGATAACGAAAGTTGCACGGTCTGCCAGGCCCATACCTTCACGCATTACACCAAAGTTGTTGGTGATATTGCCGGACTGATCGCCAACCATGTAGTAGTTGATCTTGCCGATGGTGTCAGAGCTATCGTGCCATGCTTTGTGTGTGAAGTGGGTGTCAGTGGATACGGAGAATACTTCAACACCCAGCTTTTGCAGTTCTTCATATTTGTCTGCAACGTCACCCAGCTCAGTGGGGCATACGAAAGTGAAGTCTGCAGGGTAGAAGAAGAATACCGCCCACTTACCTTTAACGTCTGCTTCAGTGATCTCTACAAACTCACCCTGTTTGAAAGCAGTTGCTGCAAATGGCTTGATCTCAGTATTGATTGCTTGTGGCATCTTAGTGCTCCTGATATTCATTTAAAAAGTTGGTAAACAATTTAATGTTTTAAAAAGAGCTTTTTGTAAGCCCTTTTCGTTGAAGTCAGGAGAATTATAGGGTGTCCTATCAAAGTGAGATAATTGATTGCACTGATTATTATGATAGGCAACTCCTATCATTGGGCGCTTTTTATTCACTTTTTATGATGATGGAGCTATCAGGTAGTAGTTAATGAGTGTGTTCAGTCACCGGATTTGAGCTTTATGCTCTCAGAGAGGGCAGCCTGCAATGTGCAGTTGCGCCCTTGGTCTTTGGCCTTGTAGAGCGTGTCATCCGCTATTCTGATCAACTGGTCAACGGAATTGTTTTCGTCCGGCAGAAGCACTGCAACCCCGAGGCTCAGAGTAATAATATCCTGTTCTGAATCCGGGTGTTTCAGTTGCATCTCTGCAACCGCCAGCCTCATAGCCTCTGCCAGTTCAAAGATATCCTTCTGCGAGCTGTTAGCCTGAAGCAGAATAAACTCCTCCCCACCATAGCGGCCGAGCAAGGTATCAGATAAGCGGTGGATGGTTTTATCGAGCGCGGATGCTACTTTTTTCAGGCAAAGATCGCCAGCCTGGTGGCCAAAACGGTCATTGTAGGTTTTGAAATGATCAATATCGCACATGACCAAAGCCAGAGGTTGTTCCCGATTCAGGCATATTTGCCAGTAGTCCTGTAATTTCTGGTCAAAATAGCGACGATTAGCGACTCCGGTGAGCGGATCTGTTTCACTTAGAACTAAAAGTTGGCGGTTCAGCTTGCGTAACTGTTGATTGGCTTGCTCGGTTTCTTCCTGAGCCTGATTTAATTGCTGTTCTGCTGTATTACGGGCATCGACAAAAACTTCAAAGGCCTGACCAATGACGGAAATTTCATCATCTCCACTGGTAGGGATCTTCTTTGGGTTGCCGGCAACATGGGCACTCATGATGTCACTCAGGTGATTCAGACGCTCTACTAGTTGGCGACGAATGAATATCACCATGGCAAGAATGCTGGACAGGAAAACAACGCTGAAAACACCGACTACAATAACGGCTTGTTGCGCAGATGCCTCATAGGCTTTGGAGGCAAGATGAGCCGTTTTTTTAAGACTCTGGAAATAATTATAACCACTGGTGGTTAGCCGCTGTGAGTAGAGTCTTGATTTTCTTGCGGAGGCAAGTGTTGCTCTGTGACTCAGAATTACGGGTCTGCGCAGCTCAAAGGTTCGGTTGACTAATAGCTGTAGCTTTGCCCGTTGTTTAGGGTAGTCTGTCAGTTGTTCTAGGGAGCTTTCCGCGCTTCTCTGCAGACGGTGTAGCTGACCATTTCTTTCCGATTTTAAGGCCATCAGCAGAGTGCTGACCACCTGCTGGCTAATCAGTTGTGCCTTGAGCGGCACAGTTTTCGGAGGCTGCTCCCAAGCTGTGCTTTGCAGTTGGTTAAGTAATGCTTGCTCCTGCCCCATTAACAAACGTTCTTCTTCCATGCGCTGTGCCAGCTTCTCCAGGCTGGCGAAGAAAGGCTTCTGCCAAAGGTCTATCTCATCCAGATAGCCTTGCTCCTCTTCATTGGTGGCGGTCAGTTGTTTGCGCACATAATGATAAAGCTCCATCAGATCTTGGTCGATGGCACCTTCCTGGCTGACACTTCGGTTGGTACTCAGAATACTTTCGAAGGTCTGAGCTGCGATCACTTCTGCATCACGGGAAAGCTCTGCTGCAGTCAATGCTCGCTCATAGTGCAGGCCGCTTAACTCTTTCAGGCCATCTGTTTGTTGGACCAGAGCCTGAATGCTCAGTGCTGCCATTACCAGATATAATGCAAGGCCAATAATCAGGAAAAGAGTTAGGCGAAAGCCGATGCTCCTGATGATTTTGCCGGAAAAATGTCCAAGATGACCCATAAAAGAACTCTTAATCTGTGGGCTTAAGTTAATGTCTGGAATCGGTATTATTTAAATGGTGGTGCAAACAGTGCGCCACCTTGGTTCCAGAGACGGTTTAGTCCACGTTCCATATTGATAGGGGTTCCCAGGCCAAAGTGGCGATTGTAAATTTCGCCATAGTTGCCAACAGCTTTAATCACTCGGTACGCCCACTCTTGGTCGAGGCCGAGCTCAGTCCCAATGTTGCTGGTTTTACCCAGCAGATTCATCACCTCTACATCAGTGGTGGTTTTTAATACTTGGTCAAGGTTCCCGGAGGTAATACCTTTCTCTTCAGCCAGAATAACGGCATGAACGACAGAGCGAATAATTCGGGACCATTCCGGGTCATCATTACGAACCTTAGGGCCGATGGGTTCACGGGAAATCATTTCAGGTAGTACGATATAGTCTTTAGGATTGTCTGCCCGGTTTGCACGATTGGTTGCTAGATTCATACGGTCAGCGGTGTAGGCATCACAACTACCACGAAAGAAACTGTCGCCGTTGGCAAAGATAATATGACTGTCGTAGCTCAAGGCGTTGAATGTATCCACCAGGTTATTGTAGGTGGTAGTATTTGCTGTTACACAGATCCGCTTGCCCTGTAGATCAGAAAGCCTGCGTATACCTGAGCTTCTGCGTACCATAAAGCCTTGTCCGTCTAGCAGATAAATTGCCGGAAACTCGATCTGGTATTGATTCTCCCGTCCCAGTGTCCAGGTAGAACTGTACATCACCACATCTGTTTGTCGTTTCATTAGTGTTGTGAAGCGGGTTTTGGCACCAACCTCAATGAAATTTACAAACTCTGGGTTGCCCAGTACTGCAGCTGCCGTTGCACGGCAGAAGTCAACATAAAAACCCTCCCAGCGCCCTTTATCATTAATAGCACTTCGGCCTGGGTCATCCGGGAATACGCCACAATTGAGATCACCGTTTTTGACCACTTTATCTTTTGTTGCTGCCAGCCCAAGCTGACTGATCATCAGTGTGCTGCATATCAGTGCCAGAGAAGTTCGCTTGCAAATGACAGACAATAGGAAGCGTGGTAACAAAATTGAGATAAGGAGCGATAAAAGAGTGGAAAAGAGCTTTTTCATACAAGTGCATCCTAGCGATATCATAAGTCTGAGAATCAGGTTTGTCGCACAGTTAGAGATGGATGTACCTGACAGGAATTTTAGCCCCGGATGTGACTGTATTTATTTGTCTAGGGCATAACTGTAACTGTTAGTATCAGTGTAGCTAAAATAGATTGCTTTTAAATGTTTTTTTGAAACTCTATACACTAAAAGTTCTATTTTTTTGATATCTATCTGGTTGGATGTGCGTCCCTACTGGGCTCCGGTCGGGTGACCGGCGTTCGCAGGGCTTCAGAAATTTTCTATCAGGTAGTCTACTAACAGGCGAACTTTCGGGGAAAGTAGTCGGTTTTGTGGGTAAAGTGCCCAGATACCTTCATCTTCACACCGATAGCTCTCCAGTAAGCTAACCAGCGTTTTTTCTCTCATAGCCTTTTCAACGTAATAGTCCGGTAGCTGAACAATCCCCAGCCCTTTAAGGGCTGCATCCAGCAAAGCATGGCCACTGTTGCAGCGAATACGTCCGTGAATTCGCATATTCCGTTCCTGTCCCTGGGAGTGGAAGCGCCAGTAATCCAATGTTCCCTGTAAACAGCTGTGATGATTTAGCTCAGAAAGCGTATGAGGTTCGCCGTGTCGAGCAAGGTAGTCCGGAGACGCACAGACATAGAGTCTGCGACTGGACAAGCGCCGGGCGATCATACTGGAGTTATTCAGCCGTCCTAGCCGGATGGCCAGATCATACCCCTCTGTAACCAGATCCAGTGTCTGATTGCTCAGGTGGCACTGTAGCTCCAGATCCGGGTGTTGTTGCATAAAGTTATTAAGCAGAGGCACGAGGTGACTTTCGCCGTAGGTGACAGGCGCTGTGATCTTGAGCTTGCCTCTGGGGCTGGCCTGCAGGTCGGTGAGTGCGCGCTCTGCATCGCCCAGAGCATCCAGAATCTGGCGGCAATGCTGGTAGAAAATTTGTCCTGCTTCGGTTGCTGAAACCTGACGCGTAGTGCGGTAGAAGAGTTTGCTGCCAAGACGCTTTTCCAGCTGACTCACCTGACGGCTGACCTGTGCTGTTGAACAGCTCAGCTGGCGCGAAGCCTGCGTAAAGCTTTCGCTTTCATACACGGCAACAAATTCGTTGATACCTTCCCAGTTCATTGGTGCTGACTCTCTTGTCTTATCTGTGTGTTTGCAGTGCTATTGTTACATTATAGTAAAAGTGAATTTATATTTTATATGATTATATCTTTTGCGGTAACAGATAGAATTAAGCTATCGGTCCTTTGAGATCCGTTTTAGTTAATTGAATCAGTTACCGGAGCCTGCTATGACTCAGCCAATGATTAAATCCCGTGCCGCTATCGCTTGGGGGCCTAACCAGCCACTATCGATTGAAGAAATTGATGTAATGCCACCGAAGGCCGGTGAAGTATTAGTGAAAATTATTGCGACAGGGGTGTGCCATACGGATGCCTTTACACTGTCTGGTGATGATCCTGAAGGTATTTTCCCATCGGTTCTCGGCCATGAAGGTGGTGGTATTGTTGAAGCCGTAGGCGAAGGTGTTACCAGTGTTGTTGTCGGTGACCATGTGATTCCGTTGTACACCGCTGAGTGTGGCGAGTGTAAGTTCTGCAAGTCCGGTAAAACCAATTTATGTCAGGCGGTGCGTGAGACTCAGGGTAAAGGTCTGATGCCTGACGGTACGACCCGTTTTTACAAAGATGGTCAGCCGATTTTCCATTACATGGGTTGCTCAACCTTCTCCGAGTACACCGTATTACCGGAAATTTCTTTGGCGAAGGTGAATAAAGACGCACCGTTGGAAGAAGTTTGCCTGTTGGGCTGTGGTGTAACCACAGGTATGGGCGCGGTGATGAATACCGCCAAGGTGGAAGAGGGCGCAACGGTTGCGATCTTTGGTATGGGCGGTATCGGTCTGTCAGCGGTTATCGGTGCCACTATGGCTAAGGCCAGCCGCATTATCTGTATTGATATCAATGACTCCAAGTTTGAACTGGCGAAGAAGCTAGGTGCTACCGATTGCATTAATCCAAAAGAGTATGACAAGCCGATCCAAGAGGTGATTGTTGAATTAACCGATGGTGGCGTGGACTACTCGTTCGAGTGCATCGGTAATGTGGATGTTATGCGCTCTGCTCTGGAGTGCTGTCACAAAGGTTGGGGCGAATCTGTGATTATCGGTGTTGCCGGTGCAGGACAAGAGATCTCTACGCGTCCGTTCCAGTTGGTGACCGGTCGTGTATGGCGCGGATCTGCTTTTGGTGGCGTAAAAGGCCGTTCTGAGTTACCGGGTATTGTAGAAGATTATCTGGCGGGTAAATTTGCCCTGAATGATTTTATTACTCACACCATGCCTCTGGAAAAAATCAATGAAGCCTTTGATCTGATGCATGAAGGCAAGTCGATTCGTAGTGTGATTCATTACTAAGCTCTGTCTTAACTCCGATGCTCCAAAACCGAGTGAGCTGACGTTATGACAGCCGGATACCCTATTTCATAAGGCGGGGTATCCGGTTTTCAGCAGGAGAACCTTATGGAACCTTTGGAAAATATCAGCCGTAACCGCAGCTTTGGCGGTTGGCATAAGCAGTATCGCCACCGCTCTGATGTTTTAGGCTGCGAGATGCGCTTTGCCATCTATCTACCACCCCAGGCTGCAACAGAGCCGGTACCTGTTCTTTATTGGTTATCAGGTTTGACCTGTACCGATGAAAATTTTATGCAGAAAGCTGGTGCTCATCGCATGGCGGCAGAGCTGGGTATTGCTTTGGTCGCACCGGACACCAGCCCCCGCGGAGAAGCTGTTGCCAATGATGATGGCTATGATTTGGGCCAAGGGGCGGGCTTTTACCTGAATGCGACCCAAGAACCTTGGGCGCAGCACTACCGAATGGAAGACTACATTCTTAAGGAGTTGCCGGAGCTGATTGAGTCGGTTTTTCCTGTGACGAACAAGCGCGCAATTTCTGGGCATTCGATGGGTGGGCATGGTGCTTTAACACTGGCGCTGAAAAACACGGAACGTTTTTGCTCGGTCTCAGCGTTTAGCCCTATCGTTAATCCTGTCAATGTGCCGTGGGGCGAGAAAGCCTTTACCGCATACTTAGGGGATAATCGAGAGGCTTGGAAAGCTTATGATAGCTGCGAGCTGATTCGACAAGCGAAGGAACATCTGCCCATTTTGGTTGATCAGGGCGATGGGGATGATTTTCTTCAGAACCAGTTAAAGCCCGAGAACCTTGTCGCGGCGGCGAAAGCGGCAGGTTATCCACTGCAGTTGCGTATGCAGGAGGGCTATGATCACAGTTACTACTTTATCGCCAGCTTTATTGGTGAGCACCTGGAGTTCCACAGTCGCTACCTGAAGGCCTGATACTTTTTCGTTACTGCCAATAAAGACGCCGCTGAGATGACGATGATCACCAGCGGCGCTTTTTTTCGGGGCTTTGAGGGCCGTGTCAGAGGGTACGGGCATCCTGCATAAGACGGTCTACACAGTGGATCACTTCAAGGCTGGCATCCTCCATGCATTGCAGATATTTCAGCATTGCCTGGCTATCACCGTTGGCTCCGGCTTTTAAAGCAGAGCGGCCGCAATCGTGTACCTTCTTGTGGGGATTATCCAGATCCTTAAAGCTTTGCAGATGGCTGTAGTGATTGGCACCGTATCCGTTAAAGTACCAATTACCCAAACGGCATTCCGTATGACGGTTCACTTCGCCAGTGAACTGCTGTTTCTCAATCAGACTGTACACATTATTTTTCCATACCGCATGATCCAGTTTCACGGTATTCAGAAACGCTGAGGTGGTGGAGTCGCTGATCACTTTCTGCATGTGAGTAGAGCGTTCCAGCACCTGTTCAACCACATGGTCGATCTGGGATGAAGACGCAGAGATCTCGGCAGTGCTTTGCTGATTTTCACTCACCATGGTTTTAATATCGTTGGTCTGAGCGATCACCTGACTGATCAGGGATTCGATCTGTCCACTGGCTTCGTGGGCTTTTGCTGCCAATTGGCGAACTTCATCGGCAACGACCGCAAAACCACGACCGGCCTCTCCTGCTCGAGCTGCTTCGATGGCTGCGTTCAGAGCCAGCAGGTTGGTTTGATCAGAGATCTCCTGAATGGAAGAGACCAGTTTGCTGATTCCGATGGCGGTTTTATCCAGTACAGAAACCGCCGTCATGCTTTTACCTGCATGCTCATTGATAAAGTGAGCCCGGCTTTCTAAGCGAACTAGGGCATCACGGGTTTCAGCAAAAACATCGTTCATCTGCTTTTGGGCTTTACGCTCTTCAATAAGTGCTTCGGCACCGGAAGCCAGACCATCTCGAACAGTATCCAGCATATCTCCCCCTTGAAGAATACAAGGCATAATTCTGGAGAAGTCTTCAGATGTTTGCTGGATATGGCGGATATGACTCTCCTTCTCTTCAATGACCTCCTTTAGCTGTTGTACTTCGTCTTTGTACTGCTGTTTAAGCTGTAGCAGCTCTTGTTTCAGAGACTCATTTTCTGTTTTCAGTCCGTTGTTAAACCACATAGCTGTACCATTACATTGAATAGGAGATATAAGATCTATTTTTTTTATTGGTAACGGCAATGTTACAGGATATTGCATAGATTTACATTTTGAATGTGTGTTAATGAAGTCTTTTTACTTATTTTCTACCTGACTTATCGTTGGTTAAGGTGTGGCTTTTCGCAGAAATATTGCAAGTTGAGCCCTTATCTTAGGTCGGAATCTTATACGGTAGTTTTAACGCTTCGCGCTTAGGGGTAAAATCCGGGTTTTAAACCAATAAAACGGGATAATGGTATGGGCAGAGCCTTTCAAAACCGAAAAGAGTCCATGGCTAAAACGTCGGACGCCAAAGCTAAGCTGTACAGTAAATATGGCCGCGAGATCTATGTCTGTGCCAAAGCTGGTGGTGTTGAGCCTGATGGCAACTTGTCCCTGCGGAGCCTGATTGATCGGGCAAAGAAAGATCAGGTACCCGGACACGTTATCGATAAAGCTCTGGATAAAGCAAAAGGCAGTGGCGGAGAAGATTTTTCAACGGCACGCTATGAAGGCTTTGGCCCAGGTGGGACCATGGTGATTGTCGACTGCCTGACTGACAACCCAAACCGTACCTTTGGTGATGTGCGCACATGCTTTAACAAAGCCAAGTGCAAAATTGGCGGGCAGGGTAGCGTAAGCCACATGTTCGACCACAGCGCGATCTTTGTTTTTGCTTATGATGATGAAGAAGCTGTATTAGAAGCCTTGATGGAAGCGGATGTTGATGTGACGGATATCGAAAATGAGAATGAAAAACTCACGGTATTTGCGCCACACACCGATTACGCTAAAGCGAAAACAGCGATCACTGAACTGGTGGGCGAAGCGGTTGAGCTGGAAGTGGATGAAATCCAGTTTGTTCCCCACAACATGACCGCCATCTCCGGTGATGATGTGGAAACCATGGACAAATTCCTGGATATGCTGAACTTCCTGGATGATGTACAGAATGTTTACCACAATGCTGAGTATTGAGTGACCGGCAGAATATGCTGAAGAGATTCTCTCAGATCTCAAATACTAAAAAGCCCTGATAAAATCAGGGCTTTTTAGTGGGTGAACCTGATACAAGGTTAACGCTGGTCGAAATCCAGTACCACTTCATCGGAGATTGGGTGTGCCTGGCAGCTCAGAACGTAACCTGCATCTATCTCGTGCTGTTCCAGGCCGTGGGAGATATCCATCTCTACTTCACCTTTGGTCAGCTTACATTTACAGGTTGAGCAAACGCCGCCTTTACAAGAGTAAGGCAAGTCCATACCCACTTCCATACCAGCATCCAGGATGTTCTGACCAACGGTTGCCAGGTCGAACATCACAGAACGGCCATCGGCAATCACTGTCACTTTAGAGGTTTTGTTTTCACCGTACTGTTCAACACGGGCGTGTGCTTTAGCCAGAGTCGCTTCTGCATCTGCTGAGGAGCTTGCGAACAGTTCGTAGTGAATTTGATCATCACCCAAGCCCTCCATGCGGAAGCCGCGGGAAACTTCGGTCATCATGGCTTCCGGGCCGCAGATAAAGGCTTCGTCGGTGCTCTTAATATCGATCAGACCGGCTTTCTGCAGAGCATAGCCTTTTTTGTTGTCGATACGACCGTTCAGCAGGTCGGCACCCTGATCTTCATAATCCATGACGTTGATCCACTGGAAGCGGCTCATGTAACGGTTTTTAATGAAGTTCAGCTCATCTTTAAACATCACGGTGTTGCTGCGTTGGTTACCATAGATGAGGGTAACTTTACTGTTTGGTTCGATATCCAGCACGGATTTCATGATGGAGATCATCGGTGTGATGCCGGAACCTGCTGCGATGCACATGTAGTTCTTGGCGTTGTCAGCCTTTAGTTCTGAGTAGAAGCTACCCTGGGGCGGCATTACTTCAATATCCATGCCGGGCTTGAGCTCGTCGTTGGCATAGTTAGAGAAACGACCACCCTCAACACGCTTGATACCTACACGCATATGGCCATCGGTGACGCCGGAGCAAATGGAGTAAGATCGACGAACGTCTTCTCCATTGATCATGGCACGCAGAGTCAGGAACTGACCCTGAATAAAGTTAAATTTTTCTTTCAGTTCCGCAGGAACATCGAAGGTTACACAGATCGCAGTGTCCGTTTCCGGCTGTACATCCGCGATTTTTAGTGTGTAAAACTGGGTGTCAGACATGATGTCACCTATATCCTGTTGGCTGACTCAGTGGGAGCCTCGCCGGAACCGGCACTGGAAATGACATTTCCGGAAGCAGGTTCTCTGATTATTTTTGTAGTTGCAAACTCTGTGCTGTTTTTGATCGGCCAGATCATCCTGAATCAGTGTTTTTTGATTCAGAATCTTGAGTCAGATCTTCTTAAAGTAGTCAAAAGGCTCATTGCAGTCGTTGCACTGGAACAGGGCTTTACAGGCTGTAGAGCCAAACTCACTAACCCGGCGGGTGTTTCGCGAACTACAATGCGGGCACAGGGCATGGGCATCCGGTGTTAAGCCATCTTCATCCAGCTCAGCATCTTCCGGAGGCGCTATACCATAATTTCTGAGCTTGCGACGGCCTTCCTGAGTCATCCATTCTGAACTCCAGGCGGGTGCCAGACTGGTTTTGATCTCGACATCCGAAAAACCAGCATCATTTAGTGCCTGAGTGATATCTTCTGCCATAGCATTCATGGCAGGGCAGCCGGAGTAGGTTGGCGTGATGGTCACGACAATCTGTTTACCGTTGCGCTTGATGTCACGCAGCACACCCAGATCCCACAGACTCAGGGCTGGAACTTCCGGATCTTTCACAGCATCCAGCAGGTCCCAGAGATCCTTAACCGCTTCATCGCTGCGCAGCTGCAGTCGCTTGTACTGCTCAACCGGCATTAATGGGATTTCTGTCATGGCATGAGTACCTCAAATGGACTGATGCGCTGTCTTTGGACAGGCATCAGAGACTCAGTTGTTACAGTTTGGTAGCAATTTATCCACGAACAGGTGCAGCCGTTATTACCACTTGCAGCCCGGGAAGGAGCGGTGCACGATCTGCATCTCGGTCAGCATATGACCCAGGTTCTCGGTGTGATAGCCGATACGCCCGCCACGAACCGCCCATTCTTCGGTAGGAATCGTCAGGGTTGCGTCGTTCAGGATCTCGGTTACTTTTGCCAGCCACGCATCGCGGAGCTTGGATACGTCAACCCCGATACCTGCATCAGCCAGCATCTGTTCAGTCTCGTCCATATCAAACAGTTCATGGGTGTAACCCCACAGAGCATCAACGGCTTTCTGAGTGCGCTTGTGGCTCTCTTCGGTGCCGTCACCCAAACGCAGAACCCAGTCACGGCTGCGGCGCAGGTGATATTTGGTTTCTTTGATCGCTTTAGCTGCAATTGCAGACAGGGTTTCGTCTTTGGATTTCAGCAGTTCAGGCAGTAGATAGGTGTAGTACACATCGGCAAACAGCTGACGAACCTGTGAGTAGGCGAAGTCACCTTTCGGCATCTCCATCAGCAGCAGGTTGCGGTATTCACGATCGTTACGCATGTAAGCGAAATCGTCTTCGTCACGGCCATCGTTAGCCAGCTCTGCCGCATAGGCGTAGAACATACGCGCACGACCGATGTAATCGAGAGATACGTTGCCGTAGGCGATATCTTCTTCCAGGAAAGGACCATAGCTGATCCACTCTGAAATGCGGTGACCCAGTACCACTGAGTCGTCACCCAGGCGGGTGGTGTATTCAAGCGTTGCCGCTTTTATTGCTTCACTCATTATTCTTTCTCCGAACCTTTTCCACGTTTCTTTCACGCATTGACGCTTAAAGCGTGATTACATGTTGTTCACAGGGTCAGGCAGAACGTAATAAGTGGCATGACGGTATGGCTTGTCATCGTTAGGGTCGTAGAAGCTATCCGCATCGTCTTCCTGGGAGGCGCAGATGTCGGAAGATTTAACAACCCAGATGCTGACGCCTTCGCTACGGCGGGTGTAGCAGTCGCGTGCGTATTCCAGAGCCTGTTCCTGATCTTCAGCGTGCAGGCTACCAACATGTTTGTGGTCAAGGCCACGCTTGGAGCGGATGAAGACTTCGAATAACTCAAGTTTTTCAGTAATAACAGACATGTTTGATATCCCCTTTACGCTGCGTGCTGAGCTTTTTTAGCTCTTTTCTTTTCGTTGTATGCAGTGATGGCATCACGTACCCACTCACCTTCGTCGTGAGCGGCAACGTGGTGTTCAACGCGCTGGCGGTTACAGTGACCATTACCGTTGATCACGCTCCAGAACTCATCCCAGTTGAGATCAGAGCTGTCGTAGTGACCACGCTCCTCGTTCCACTTGATCGCCTGATCCGGGTGCTCAAGGCCTAGTACTTCGATCTGTTTAACCGTCTGGTCTACAAACTTCTGGCGCAGGTCATCGTTGGTTTCACGCTTGATTTTCCACTCCATTGATTTTTGGGAATGAGCGGAATCAGAGTCATGGGGGCCAAACATCATCAGAGCTGGCCAGTAGAAGCGATTCAGAGCATCCTGGGCCATCGCTTTCTGCTCTGGAGAGCCTTTAGCCATAGATAGCATTGCTTCATAACCCTGGCGCTGGTGGAAGGACTCTTCTTTACAGATACGGATCATGCCGCGGGAATAAGGACCATAGGAGGTACGCTGCAGGGATACCTGATTGACAATCGCTGCACCATCCACCAGCCAGCCAATCGCAGCGACATCTGCCCAGGTCAGTACCGGATAGTTGAAGATGGAAGAGTATTTGGCTTTACCGCTCTGCAGCTGTTCGATCATCTCTGAGCGTGATATGCCCAATGTTTCTGCTGCACTGTACAGGTACAGGCCATGACCTGCTTCATCCTGTACTTTAGATATCAGTACAGCTTTGCGGCGCAATGATGGTGCACGGGTAATGTAATTACCTTCCGGCTGCATGCCGATCACTTCAGAGTGTGCATGCTGCGAAATCTGACGAATCAGGTTTTTCCGGTATTGCGCAGGCATCCAGTCTTTTGGCTCGATCTTTTCTTCTGCTTCGATCTTACGCATGAAATTTTGTTCTTCGGGCGTCATATCTATGCTCTCCGATCTTTTTATTATCTGCCAAGCCATGTAACTGATTTTATTCAGTGGTAGACGATTTCTGTATCAACTTAAAGTTTCAACGAGTCATGTCTTTGGTGCAGGCAGGTTGCAGCAAATCAGAACGCACCCCTTCTATACGACAGGATGCGTGCCTGTTTGAATAATAGGCAAAGCAGTAAGGCTGCATTACCCAAGTCTTATCTCAGAGGCTTTATTATATGACACGTTTTTTAAAATGCAAAACATCAAAGTGTATCGCTTTATGTTTTGCCTGTTTTTTAAGCGCAATTGAGAGACTGAGTGTCGTCTCATGCAGCATTTTCCCGCAGTTTACTTTCGGAGGTTTTTTTATGATTGTGGCTCTGTTCGGAGGAGGAGAGCCTTATGCTTTTAAAGGGAAGGCTTTGGTTTTTCTTTCAGGAGTGGGCAGGCGGTGGTGCAGATCTTGCAGAATATTGAGCTTTAAAGAAGGGCGGACTCCGGTGTACTGATCAGCACACCGGAGTTTGGCAGGCTAAAAACGCCCCTGGATTTTTAGACCTTTTGCCATGCGCGCCATATTGTCTCTCATCCGGCTGCGACGATCTTCAAGGCGAGACTGAATTTCGGCCATCGTCAGTGCGAGTTCATCACAAAGAAGAGAGGTTCTCTGCAGGCGTTTGCTCGTGGTGCTGTGGGGCATGGTGTGATCTCTTTTAGTCCATGATGTTTGAGCGGTGTATCCGTCAAAAATTATGGGCATTCTAGAGGTGGATATGAATCTGGTCTGTAGGCTTTTCCCTGATAAATGTAAGTGAATGAAATGGGGTTAGTCTTGCCACTGTATTTAGGATGAGATAATTAAACGGCTCTATGTTGGTAGTGTTTCATCATGTCAGGAATTGTTCCATTTCACTGCTGGTGAGGCTGGCTTCAACATTGTAGTCTTTGTCTATTTATGAGAGCGGCTACGATGAAGCAGAAAAAGCCTGTGGTTCAAACAGAGGTTGTTTGCCGTAAGAAAAAGCAGATGCAGGATGCGGATGCAGGAATACCCTGTCGCGTTTGCCTTGCACAGGGGGCGCCCTGCGCAGCAATGACTCAGCAGCTTTTTTCAGGTAAAGCCGAACACGTTGAGTGTGAACTTATGAAGCATTGCTTCTGAAGAGCCCCTTAACCTCCAGCGATACAAAGTCGCTGTGGTCAAGGGGCTGAGTTATCGGGTCAGAATACCAGGTGCGCAACGCCGGCAATCACAGGTAACGTGATAAGGGTACGCAAAATAAAGATGATAAATAGCTCAAAAATATTAACCGGAATCTTGCTGCCCAAAATTAAGGCTCCGACCTCTGACAGGTAGATCAGCTGGGTGATGGACACCGCAGCAATCACAAATCGGGTCATCTCGCTTTCAATGGATGCCGCCATGATGGATGGGATAAACATATCAGCAAAACCAACAACCAGGGTTTCTGATGCTTTCGTTGCTTCAGGGATATGCAGCAACTCCAGTAAGGGAACATAAGGGGCACCCAGGATACTGAAGAAAGATGTATTTTCGGCAATCATCAGTGCAATCGTGCCTATCGCCATAACGACTGGCAGCACGCAGAACACCATCTCCGCTGCATTTTTACTGCCATCCGCCAGAACAGCCTTAAAGCCTTTACTTTTTTCTGCCCGTGCAATGGCTTGTCTTATACCGAGGGTAAAGAGTTCAGAAAGAGGTTTCTTTGCAAGCTCGCAGTTTTCAGCCTCTGTGCCATCATCGTATTGGTTTGCCTTCCAGCGCAGCGGTGGGAGTCTTGGGATAATTAATGCAGCAACAAACCCGGCCAGAGAAACGGCCAGATAAAATGGAATAAACAGGTGTTCCAGTTTTACCTGTGCAATAACGACCAGCGCGAAACTGATGGATACTGCTGAGAAAGTTGTGGCAATAACCGCAGCTTCCCGTTTGGTGTACATTTTTTGTTCATATTGCTGACTAGTCAGCATGACGCCTACAGTGCCATCGCCTAACCATGAGGTTGTACAGTCAATTGCAGAGCGGCCGGGTAGGTTAAATAACGGACGCATTATCTTGCTCATCAGGCTTCCGGTTAGTTCAAGCAGACCAAAATCCAGCAGCAGCGGAAGCAACAATCCTGCAAAGAGAAATACAGCCAGCAGGGTTGGCATCAGATCCTTCAGAACCAGAGCACCTGTGTACTCATGCCAGATCATGCCGGGGCCTACCTCACTGATGGTCATAACTGCAAAAACAGCACCCAGTACACGCATTACCAGCCAGGGATAACTGGTCAGAAACAAGGTTTTTATCAGCTTATTATCATGCAGCGGCCTGAAAAATGTTGTTACTACAGACAGGGTTGCAGCAACACAGATCAGTCCCGTGACGATTAACGGGGCCTTATCACCTAGCAAGCTCTTGAAGATGCCTGCCAGTACGGCCACCGGGATTGTAACGCTACCGTCGTAGGCTACCGGTGTCATAAAGAGCAGCAGACCCAGCAGAGATGGGATGATAAATTTCCAGATGCTGCTTTTTCTCTTCGTCGCGTCCGCTGCTAAGGCGTCATTCGACATACGCATTACCCTCAATCGTTATTGTTATCGGAATTAGTCCGCATTATTTTAAGGTGGAGGAGTATATTATCCTTGGCCTAGGCAATATCAATTTATAGGGGCGTTATATAAACAAAAATTGCTAAATCAGGTCGCTTTTCTGAAAAAAAAGACTAAAAACGAGTAGTTTTTAGGTGTTTTTTTAGACGTCTATTGGCTGAGAGTGTTTTAGTAGTGCAATACTTAGTATCAATACTAGCGTTTCGCTAATCAGAGGGATCAACCAGATACCGTCCACACTCCAGATCAGCGGAATAATAAGCAGCAGAATGGCTACCAGCGCTCCACCACGGGACAGAGAGATGCTGCCTGCCAGCAGAGGTTTTTCCAGTGCGGTGAAGTAGCCTGCGCTGACAACATTGAGCCCCATGACAATAAATCCAAGGCAAAAGAGCATCATGAGCTGATGTGACAGGTGGATGAGATCTGTATCATCCAGAAAAAAACCTGCCACTGAGTCACCAAAACAGTAGATCAGGCTATAGGCGCTTATTCCTAAAATGAGCGCTGCGCCTAAGGTTAAATGCAATACCCGGCGCAATAGTTGAGTTTCGCCCTGGCCATTTAAAAAACTGACTAAGGGCTGCATGCCCTGAGTTAAACCTAAAAAGGTTTGCAGCATCATGATGCTGATATAGCCGATAACGCTAAAAGCAGCCAGTGCGGGGATTCCTAAATACAGTGCAATGGCATTGTTAAAGGCCAGTAAAATCAGTCCCATGGACATTTCAGTAATACCGTCCGGTAGTCCTGTGCGGATAAAGCGGAGCAGCTGTGACCCACGAGGGAGTACGGCAACCAATCTTAAACTACCACGGTTACCTAGCAGGCCCATAAAATGCAGCAACAGAACAAGCAGGCTTGTTGACTGAGCGATGCCGGTTGCCAGTGCCGCCCCGGTTAGTCCCATCTCCAGCTCAATAATAAACAGGTAATCCAGCAGGATGTTGGTTAATGCAGCAAGGCAGATGGCAAACAGCTCGCGGCCGGGAAAGCCGTCTACCTTGCAGAATACTTCCAGGGCATAAGAGACTAAGTAGGCGGTGTTAAAAAACAGGAGTACCGACAGGTATTCGCTGACACGGTCAACCATTTCACCCCGGGCGCCCAGTAACCAGGCGATCTGATCCAAAAAGATAAAGCTGAGTGAGCAGGCAAGCAGGCCGAAGGCCAGTAGACTGTAAACAGCAGATGCAAAAATACGGTTTGCGGCTCCGAATTGACCGGCCCCTCGTTGGACTCCCGCTGCGGTGGCCGCTCCGATGCTGATAATAATAGAAACAGCAAATAGAATTCCTACAAAGGGCAGACTTAAATTAACGGCTGCCAAAGCCTCTGCGCCGACACCCTGGCCGACAAAAATCCCATCAATAATACCGTACAGGCTAAATACCCAGACGGATGCAATGGAGGGTAGGGCGAACCGAAGCAGGGTTTTCCCCACCTGATCGGCAGATGTTGTTTCCGCTGTTAACACAATGCTTACTCTTGTTTTGGGTGGTATTAACAGTTTAAAGTCTCAAGCTATTACAGAGTCAATGACTCTCCGAGTATATCGGGTAGAGCATGGGGCGGCAGGTAAGAGAAATAAGACAGAGATTAAGAAAATGATTTACAAGAGGCAAAGATGAAGCTGTATCGCATCGGTCAGGTCAGCAAGCTTTACGGTATAAGTGTAGAAACCCTGAGACACTATGAAAAACAGGGGCTGCTGCTGCCATCGAAAGTGACGGAAAGTGGCTATCGTTACTATGACAGTCGCCAGATCTGGCGGCTGAACCTGATCCGAACTCTGCGTAAGTTGGATATAGGCTTAAGCGATATCGCTCGCTTTATACAGGATCGTACATTGGACAGCAGTGCAGATTTACTGGATTTGCAATTAGCTACGATCGCGGAGAAAAAACGTGAGTTGGAACAGCTTGAAGCCGAGCTTACTGAGCGACGAGCTTACCTGCAGCAGACCCGTAGGATAGATGTTAGCGGAGGGGTTCGTCATCAGGTGATGCCGGAGCGCCGGGTGCGGATTTCATCGGCTGAAACCAGTAGCTTTTGGGAGGTGGACAGAATCCACAAAGAGCTGGAGAGTCAGATGGCTGATCAGAAAATCACCTATTTTGCCTGGGGTAAAGCGGGTGTTTTTTTGGGGCAGAATGCTTTCGAGCAAGGGGATTACCATACATACAAACAGGTTTTTATTTTTGATGAGCAAGGGGAGGCGTGTTTGGCCGAAGGGGATTATCTCTGCCTTTATTATCAAGGGGAAAGCCCGGAAACTATTACGCAGGAGTATCAGCGGCTGCAGGCCTATATGGATGAAAAGCAGTTGGTTGCGGTAGGTCCTGCGATAGAGATCTACAGACTGGATATTCACGAAACAGATCGCCAGGAGGAGTATCTGACAGAAATACAGATACCGTATCGTCCAAGGTAGGCGCTACGGTACCTGAGGGTTGTTAACGCAGGAGTGACAGTGCGATCTGCGGTAACTGGTTTGTCTGAGAGAGAATAGTCGATGATGCTTGCTGAATAATCTGATTGCGGGTGAGCTCAGCTGTCTCGTAAGCAAAGTCAGTGTCTGTTATCTGGGATCTGGAGGCTGCGACATTCATGGCCATTGTATTGTTACTTCGGATCAGAGAGGTGATGCCATTCTGTTCTGCCCCTAATTTAGAGCGCTGACGACCAATCTGTGTGATCATGCCCGACATGGAATCAAGCAGAGTATCTGTGGCAAACCCATGCAGGCTCTTGATCTCATCACCGGTAAAGCCCCGTGCAACAATGCTGGCCTCGTTTAGTGTGCCTGATGGAAGTAGCGTTGCCCAATCCAGGTCTGCATTATCCAGAATGGCGGCTCCGACAGAGTTGTCCGGTAATTCTGTTGTTAAAATTTTTGTGAAATTTCCAACATTGAACTGAACCGTTCCTGCGGCCTTCTCACCCAGATTTTTAACGGCACTAACACCAGCATTAGCCCCGAAAAGCTCCAGCACTGCGTTGTCCACAGTCGAGGCATTACCGGTGCCGATATAAGCGGCAACCACTTTACCTAAGGTTCCGTAGTCATCAAGGTTGGTATTGGACATAGCAGAAAAAACCTGATCGCCAACACCCTCATTTTCAAGCACTTTTCCGAAAAGTGCAGAGAGGGTTGCGTTGCCTGTCGTGATTTCACTCTGTTCACCTGCATTTGCGCCTGTCTGAATCTGAAAGCCTGAAGTAGGGGAGTCATTATTCAGCAGCTTGATCTTACCAAAGGACGTACGCTCAGCGATGTCATCATTCGTGGTGAGCAGTTGTCCAAACTCCTGGCCGAGGGAACTACGGTCATCCGAAGAGAGCGTACGGTTACCTCCCTGGACAGCCAGCTGACGGACCCTTTGAAAATTATTAGTAATCTCTCCCATGGCACCTTCTGCAATCTGTGCAATAGATATCGCATCATTGGCATTTCGGGTTGCCTGATTCAGGCCTGTAATTTGAGTTTCCAGGCGATTGGATATCTGCAGACCTGCCGCATCATCTTTGGCGCTATTGATACGACTGCCGGAAGATAACTTTTCATAAGAGCTGTTTATGCGCGAAACAACGTTAGACAGGTGCTTCTGGCCACTTAAAGCAGCGATGTTAGTGTTTACAAACAGGGCCATGTCGACATCCTTTGGAAGAAATTAATCCGTAAAGTAGAAAGTTCGAGTTCCATTCGTACTGAGTTGTAACAGGCGTCATATCGGCTTGTTTTGAATAAACTTAAATATTTTTGTAAAGAAAGATAACTGTTTTTTGGATCTGTAACACACCGAGTTTAGTGTGTAACTCACTGAGTTTTTTCTTTGGTAATTCGAGTAAAAAGTCTAGAATAACTTATCCATTAGCCTTTAGTTTAATTTTGAGATGCTGCGACCATGAAGACCTTCCGTCAATTGTCAATCCAGAATCGTCTGCTGATGACTCTGATCATTGCTGTTCTGGCCTCAGCCTGTATCACTGGCTGGATTGGGCATGCCGAGGCACGAAAAGTGCTGGTTGATCGCCTTGAGTCCTCTGAACTGCCTAACGTGGTAAAGCGAATCCGTAATGCGATCGATAAAGAAATTACCAGCATGCAGGTACTGACTCGTAGTATTGCAGAGAATGCCTTTGTGCTTAGCTGGCTTGAGAAAGGAGCTGATGCGGAGGGAGAGCAGCAGCTTATTCAGTATTTGAAGGATATAGCTGAAAATAATAATCTCAGTAACGCTTCTTTTGTTGATCGTGATACGGCCCGTTACTGGAATCAGGATGGCTTTTTGCGGGTTTTGCAAGAAGGGCAGCTCGATGGCTGGTTTTTCCGTTTCAGAGACAGTGGTCAGGCGGAATCCGCCAGTACTTATACCTATCCAGAAGGCAATATAGATGTCTTTGTTAACTATCAACAGGTGAATGGGCGCGGCTCTTCTGGGGCATCCCGTTCTTTTGATGAGTTAGCAGCCTATTTAAAGGAGTTTCGTTTAGAGAATACCGGCTTTGTCTATCTGGCAGATGGAGATGGTGTTGTACAGGTCCACTTTGATGCGTCTTACAATAACACGCGCCGGCTTTCGGAAATGTATCCTCAGGCCAATGTTCAGTCATTGCTGCAGCAGCAGGACTTTGCTTTTATCCGCTCTGGTGATCATTTGGTTGCTGCAAGTTATATCCCCAGCCTGAAGTGGTACGTCATTGCACAGGTTCCTGAGTCGGAGCTTTATGCTCAGCTTGACCGCGCTGAATATAAGGCGATGGCGACGATCCTGATTATCGTCATAGTTTTTGGTGTTGTTGGTATCTGGTTGGCCCGCTCTCTTTCCCGGCCGCTCAATGATCTGGCGGCACTTTTTCAGAAGATGGGCGATAGTGGTGGTGATCTTTGTCAGAGGTTGGATGATAAAGGTGATTCAGAAATCTCCCGTGTGGGCAGGGGCTTTAATGCCTTTATTGGTAATATTCATAACGTTTTAAGTGAGGTCTCCGTTACGGCCCAGGGTGTGAGGCAGACCTCAGCGGAAGTCTCTGCTAACTCTGAACAGACCCGGAATGCCAGTCAATCCCAACAGGATAAGACTACTTGGGTTGCTTCGGCGATTCATGAAATGGGTGCTGCTACGGCTGAAATTGCTCAAAATGCAGCAGCAGCAGCAGGTGCAACTGAGAAAGCAGTGGAGCATACAGATCTTGCACGCCATGTTGTTAGTCAGGCTCAGCAACAAAGCTCTTCTATGGAAGGGGAGATGGAAGGTGTGGCTCAGGTTATTGCTCGCCTGGCGGAAAAGAGCGACAGCATTGGTACCGTCCTGGAAGTGATACGGGGTATTTCAGAGCAGACAAACCTTCTGGCTCTGAATGCTGCTATTGAAGCTGCTCGGGCAGGTGAGCAGGGTAGGGGGTTTGCGGTTGTTGCTGATGAGGTACGTAACTTAGCTCGGCGAACCAGTGACTCGACAGATGAGATCCAGATTATGATCGATGAGCTGCAGCATGAAGCTAAAAGTGCTGTAGATAAAGTTGAGCAGTCCGGACAATATACGCGACAGAGTGTCGAGGCCGCTGAACAGGCTTGCCAGGCACTGGAAGCGATTCAGGTTGATATACGACAGATCTCTGAACTCAATATTCAGGTAGCGACGGCGACGGAAGAGCAGTCCAGTGTTACCAAGGAGATTAACTCGCATATTGTCCAAATCAGCGACAGCTCTGAACAGAATACCCAAGCCGCATCAGATCTTGCCCAGGAAAGCAATGCCTTGCGGGGACAGGCTGAAAAACTTCAGTCTTTGGTGGGACAGTTCCAGCTAGACCGGTCCGATCATTCGTCAGACTAATGATAGCCTGCACCCTTGCCTTCTGATTAAATAAAGTTAAACATGGGGTCGATCAGAATCATACAGAGTGAGCCTGTTTAATCGCAGGTTGTCACTTTGCTAACAGAGGGTTTGATGTGCGCCTCTTAAAGTACCTTAGTTTAATTTTGCTGGTTTTCTGCTGTTTTGACCCTATGGTCTATGCGGAGGATGACTCACAATCTGTGGTTGGTAATATCACTCAGGTTCAAGGGCATGCCCAGTTGTTCCGGTCGGGTAAGGTGGAACGGATAACACAGAACACTATTCTACAGGAGGGTGATCGTGTAATAACGGCCCCTTCTGGCCGTGTTGGCCTTAGAATGAGAGATAATTCAAGGATTCTACTGGCGAATACAACAGAGTTTGAGATTAAACGTTATCAGTTTGATCCGGTTGCCGGAACATCAGATGCCCGTTTTAAGCTGGTGAAGGGGGCGTTCAGGGCGATTACCGGAGCGATTGGTCAACAGTCTGATCCGCGGTTTGAGGTTGAAACTCCTGTTGCAACTATAGGTATTCGGGGAACAGACTTCTGGGGTGGCTTTATCTTTAACGGCGACCTGGATGTTGCCATGTTCAGAGGTAAAGGTGTTTACATCCGTAATAGCCAGGGGATGACAGAGATCACTCGGAAAGGCCACGGAGTAACGGTGCAGGAACGAATAGCACCACCTGCCGCAAAACCCTGGCCGGACCGGAAGCTCCGGCAGGCTATGGAATCAACCCAGTTATAGTCTGAAATGAGCAGGTGGTAACGGCCAGAGGTTAACCCCCGTCTATGATCTATCTGAAAGGCTACCCAGCAGGTATCCAGCAGCGGGTTAAAGAGCTGCTGGAACAAAAGTCTCTGCATAAGCATCTTTTACAGCGCTACCCTAAATGCCACCAGTACAGCAACAATGACCAGCTCTATCGGTATGGGCTGGAGCTTAAACAGCGCTACATGAAGAAATCTCCACCTTTAAAGAGAATTACCTTCGACCCCAAGGTAAGTGTCATTCATCATGCCTTGGGGTTAAACGCACATATCACCCGCGCCCATGGTGGCAAGTTAAAAGCCAGTCACGAGATTCGTATCGACCCCTGCTTTAAGCGTTGCCCGGAAGAATTTCTACGGATGATCTTGGTACACGAGCTGGCACACTTGAAGGAGCGGGAGCATAACAAGAGTTTTTATCAGCTTTGCCAACATATGGAGCCGGATTATTTTCAGCTGGAACTGGATCTCAGGCTTATGCTGACCTGGCAGGCAGCTGAGCAGAAAGCGTTGTATTAAGGCAGACTGTTTAATCTGGTTAAAAATAGGATTGCAGCTAAACAAAGAGAGCCCTGATGTGGGCTCTCTTTGTTTATAAGGTGGGCTTGCTAAACCCAGGTCTGTTGAGTGGATGGCTATTTGTTGGCTACCAGCTCTTTGCGGATAATTTCAGCACCTTCGCTCAGTGCTTTGAGTTTGCCTCTTGCGACTTCTCTGGATAGAGGTGCCATACCGCAATTTGTGCAGGGGTAAAGCTTGTCTGCATCAATGAACTGCAGGGCTTTTCGCAAAGTATCGGCAACCTCTTCCGCTGTTTCTATTCGGTTGGTGGCGACGTCAATGGCTCCCACCATCACTTTCTTGCCCCGAATCAGTTCCAGTAGCTCGATCGGAACGTGGGAGTTTTGACACTCCAGAGAGATAATGTCGATACTGGATTGTTGCAGCTTAGGGAAGACCTCTTCGTACTGACGCCACTCAGAGCCTAGTGTTTTCTTCCAGTCTGTATTCGCTTTAATACCGTAGCCGTAACAGATGTGTACCACTGTTTCGCACTTCAGCCCTTCGATGGCTCTTTCCAGACAGGCGATTCCCCATGCGTTCACTTCATCGAAGAAGACGTTAAAAGCCGGCTCATCAAACTGGATAATATCCACACCTGCTGCTTCCAGTTCTTTCGCTTCCTGATTCAGAATCTTGGCAAACTCCCAGGCTAGCTTTTCCCGACTCTTGTAATGATCATCGTAGAGGGTATCGATCATGGTCATCGGGCCGGGCAGAGCCCATTTGATCTGCTTATCGGTCTGTTGGCGAAGGAATTTTGCATCGTCAACAAAAACGGGCTTCTGACGCGTCACCGGGCCGACAACCGTTGGTACGCTTGCATCGTAGCGATCACGGATTCTGACTGTTTTTCGGTTTTCAAAATCGACGCCACTCAGGTGCTCGATGAAAGTTGTGACGAAGTGCTGACGTGTTTGTTCACCATCACTGACAATATCGATACCGGCCTGCTGCTGTTCTTGCAAGGCCACACGCAGTGCATCTTCTTTACCTTCGGTTAGTGTTTCACCCTGAAGCTTCCAGGGGGACCAGAGTTTTTCCGGCTCTGCAAGCCAGGAAGGTTTAGGCAGGCTGCCCGCAGTGGATGTAGGTAATAGTTGTTTCATAGCTGATGTTTATCTCTTAATTATATTATTTTCTGTGGCATTACAGGACGTATTGACTTGCCCACTTATCAAGCAGGGCGCCGTAGGGCTTGATAAAGCTCTCTTCAGTGAAGCGGGCCTGTTTAACGGCCAGTTGACCCCGTTCTTCACGGTCATAAACGATCTGAGTTAATGAATGATCGCTGTTTTTCAGGTTAGGTTTGTAATGTTGGCCCGCTGCGGCATTGGCGTTGTAAATCTCAGGGCGATAGATCTTCTGGAATGTTTCCATGGTGCTGATGGTGCCGATCAGTTCAAGATTGCTGTAATCATTCAGCAGGTCGCCAAAAAAATAGAAAGCGAGTGGAGCCACACTATTAGGCGGCATAAAGTAGCGAACCTCCATGCCCATTTTCTTAAAATACTGTTCGGTTAAAGAGGGCTCGTTGGGTTCATATTCAAAGCCCAACACCGGATGCTGATTATCAGTGCGATAGTAGGTTTTACTATCGGAGACGCTCAGGCAGATGACCGGCGGCTTTTCGAATTGAGCCTTGTAAGCTTCTGAGCGGATAAAACTCTGGAAAAGCTTGCCGTGCAGGTTGCCGAAATTGTCAGGAACAGAAAATTCACTTCGGCCCTTATTGTGATCCAGAAGCAAAACACTGAAATCATAATCGCGCACGTACGATGAGAAGTTGTTGCCCACCAGGCCTTCAATACGTTTGTTGGTCTTATGATCCACAATGCTGGTTTTTAAAATCTCAATAGCCGGGAATTTTTCTCCGGACTCCGGATGGTTGATATCCATATCAACAGAAACAATCTCCAGTTCCACTGAGAAGCGATTGCCCTGCGGGTTATCCCAATCAGCCAGTGCATTAAAACGATTATTAATCATCTCAAGGGCATTGCTCAGGTTCTGTTTGCGACTTTCACCTCGGGCTAAATTGGCAAAATTAGTGGTTAAACGTGTGCCTTCCGAAGGATGATAATTCTCGTCGAAAGTAATTCTGTTGATATCAAATTTGAATACGTTGTTCATGTCAGTCTGGTATCCGAATGCGTTGAAAGATGATCTGAATATTGGGTTTTGTCCGGAGCGGTCGATGCTCTTATCAGACGCCTTCAGTCAGGCTTTTTTGTTTGTGCTTCGCATCTTCCAGCTGCTGAGAGCCCGAGGCGAAGTGGAATTAAGTTGATAACAGGTGCATTTATACTGAGATTTATTAATGAAAAAAAATGGTAATAATTCATTAATCTATGAGAAAAACTTATAGGTTGGCTGTTCTTCTGCTGTATCCGCGATAGCTGGCGCTTCGCCAGGGCATAGACCTTAACCTGGTTGACTTAAATCAAATTAACATGTTAACTACTTTAAAATAATAATACCGATCAAGTGCCTCTAAAAGGAGCATATCGTGCAATATCACCTCAATGGCTTTAAGCCCGGTAACTATCAGATTCCTGACGCGGCACGGAAACCTTATCCGAACCCTCCTGTTTTGGATCTGCCCACTCAGGTTGATGTCCTGATCATTGGTACAGGCCCCGCAGGTTTGACCATGGCGCGGCAAATGTCCGAGTTCGATGATATTAAAACCTGTATTGTTGACATGGCCCCGGGTCCGCTGCTTTTTGGTCGTGCTGACGGTATCTCCTGCCGCACGATAGAAATTATGGAAGCGTTCAATAGCGGTGAGATGGTCGTGAAAGAGGCCTACCAGCTGAAGCAGAACACCTTCTGGGAACCTGATGCGGATAACCCGCAAAACATCAAGCGGACAGAGAAAATCTCTGATGCCCGTGGCGGGTTGTCAGAGTTTACCCATAGTATTGTCAATCAGGCACGTTTACATGAATTACTGATCGATGGTATGAGAAATTCGATCACCCATCTAGAACCCCACTACAGCCGTGAGTTGGTCGATCTTGAAATCGATGACAACCTGACGCAGGACCCGACTGCTTACCCGATTACGGCGACCTTTAAGCGCTCAGATGATGAGGGTAACGGCAAGGTTGAAACCGTTAAAGCTCGCTATGTGGTGGGTTGTGATGGTGGCCGCAGTCGCGTGCGTAAAAGCATGGGGATTGAGCTGCAGGGCGACTCTGCGAACAAAGCATGGGGCGTGATGGATATCCTGCTTAATACTGATTTCCCTGATATTCGGGTGAAGAGCTTTATTCAGTCCAAAGATCATGGTGCTGTTATGACCATTCCCCGTGAGGGCGGTTATCTGTGCCGCTTTTATGTTGAACTGGATCAGCTGGCTAAAGACAAACGTGCCAGAGATGTAAACCTGACCGAAAAAGATCTTGTGGCTAAAGCGCAGCAGATTTTCCATCCCTATAAACTGGATGTTAAAGAAGTGGCCTGGTGGTCAATTTACGAAGTAGGCCAGCGTATTGCTGAGCGCTTTGATAACCGCCCTGCCGGTAGCTCTGAGAATGTGATCCCTCGGGCTTTTGTCGCCGGTGATGCCTGTCATACCCATAGTCCGAAAGGTGGTTGGGGGCTGAATACCTCTCTGCCGGATACCTTTAATCTGGGTTGGAAGCTGGCTTCTGTTCTGCAAGGCAAGTCCGACCCTAAGCTGCTGCACACATATGAAACAGAGCGCCGTAAGGTTGCTCAGCAGCTGATTGATGCTGATCGCGAACTGTCGAAACTGGTGGCAACACGTCCTGCTGCAGGGGATAGCACTGATCAGGCTCGGGTTGATACCGCCAAGATTGAAGCCTTTATGAAGCGACAGAGCGGCTTTGTATCAGGTACTGCAATTGAATATTTCCCATCCTATATCTGTACGGGGCAGGAGCATCAGAGTCTGGCTCCGGGCTTTAAAATTGGTCAGCGCTTCCACTCTGCTGAGGCTCAGCGCACAGCTGATGGCCGTATTCAGCACCTGGGGCATCTGGTTAAAGCCGATGGCCGCTGGCGGCTGTTTGTCTTCGGCGGCGAGCAAAATCCCGCCGAGGCATCATCGGATGCTTATAAATTGATTGATTTTCTGGCCAATGATGCCGCCTCTCCGGTGGTGAAATACACCCCAAAAGGCGCAGATGTTGATTCCGTTATTGATACCTACGCAGTCTTCCAGCAGCAGGACCTGTCCATGCATGACCTGCACTCATACCTGTGGCCCGCTAAGGGCAAGTATGGCCTGCATGATTACGAGAAGGTTTTCCAGTCCAGAATTGGTAATGATATCTATGATCTGCGTGGTGTAGACCGAGCTAAAGGTTGTGTGGTTGTGGTTCGCCCTGACCAGCATGTCGCCACCATCCTGCCGGTGACCGCCCATGATGAGCTGGCTAAGTTCTTTGATCATTTTATGATTGAACAAAACTAAGTCAGGGTTAAGAAAAAAACTGCAAGTCGGAAACGGATATGTCTGTTTCCGGCTTTTTTATGGGAAAGGGTAAAACCAGGGCGCTTAAATTAAGACTGGGGCAGGTGTTTAAAGCAAGGCTATATCCGGGAAATGATTTGGCTCTCTGTTAGAGAGCTTGATGGAAAAACGGTGTTATCTATTCAGGCTCCACTGGATAAAACAAACTTTGCTTTTAGTTTCCTCAAAAGGCTGAAAGTGTCTATATACGGAACTCCGAATTGGTTGCAGATATTTGGAACTTTCACTTTTCAGGTTTGAGGTACAAGCAATGCTTCATGAGTCACAACTGTGGCATCAATGGTTTTTGCTTTAGCAATAATCCAGGGGTCGGCCTTTGGCCCACTGTGCAAAGGGGGGCATTATGGTTTTTTTACATCATTACCCATATCTGGTGAGTTGCATCCTGCGTTGTGCAGAATTAGAATGAACTCAACATAACCGCCACGCCTATCGAAGAAGCGCAACCTTGGCGGTTTTTTTATGCCTGTCTGGAGCTGAACGACTCATGGTTGAGGATTATAAGAAGCCAGCGCTAACATTTTCTGAGCAACTGGATCACCTGAAGCACAGGGGACTGGTTATTGATAATGAAGATGAGGCGTTGCGCCAGTTATCTTCTATCAGCTACTACCGTCTTAGTGGTTATTGGTATCCATTTCGAGAAAGGGATACTCAAGGGTTGATTAGCAGTCGTTTCATTAATGGATCTCGGTTCGACTGGGCTATTGAGCTATATGAGTTTGATAGAAAGCTTCGTTCACTGATTCTTGATGCCATAGAGAGGGTCGAAGTTGCAGTTCGTACTCAGCTTGCCTACCACATGGGACATAAGTATGGAGCCTTTGGCCATACTGATGCAGGTAACTTTCACGCCAAATTTGATCATGCCAGGTGGTTGGCAAAGCTGGAAGAAGAAACCCGTCGATCATCAGACGAGTTCATCCGCCACTATAAAGACAAATATAATGGCTTCCCTCATATCCCTGTATGGATGCTGATAGAAGTCATGAGCTTTGGTGCCTTGTCTTTTTTCTACAAAGGTCTGAGAAATGACCATAAAGCAGGCATTGAAGACAAGAAAGCGGTTGCTCAGCATTTTGGTCTGCACCACAAACGGTTAGGTGACTGGTTGCATACGTTTACTTATGTGCGAAATGTTTGTGCCCATCATAGCCGACTGTGGAACCGAAAATTGGCTATTCGACCTGATAAAGCAAAGCTTTCAGAATGGTCTCCACCGATTACTCCCCGAAATGATCGTGTCTTCTATGTGTTGTTGATGTTTAGGCACTTACTACGGCATATTGGTAATGATCAAGACTGGGTTGATGAAGCTACCGTATTAATTGAATCAATATCGGGTATTCCGGCTTATCGTATGGCAATGGGGGTTCCAGATGGATGGCGAGAGCATCCTCTTTGGGAGTAAAGAATAATTAATTTATAGTGGTCCGTATGGTTAGGAAACCTCTGATTAAGTAAATTTTCGAATCCTCCACCCCTTGATATCAAGTGGCTTTAGAGGATTTTATCCAAAAAGTACGGAGTTAATCAGAGCTTCCTTATTTGAAACATACAGCCTAAACTGAACTATCGTCAGTAGCATCGCTTCTATTTATTGGTGATTATTATGTCTTCTCTTACACCGGTTGTGCTTCGATTAGCCGATGGTGTATCCATTACAGATACTGCCTGTGTACTCAGGCGCTGTACGGTCACCGCCACGCGATGGAGAAAGCGGTATTTAGCATCAGGATTATCAGGGCTTAAAGATGTACCCCGTTCCGGACAACCAACCAAGATAACGCCTGAAGTACGTAAAAGGGTTCTTGTTAGTTTCCATGTAGATAAATGTGGACGTCCCGCATCGTTTTTGGTATTGCCATTATGAAATGGAGTGAACCCTTGAATTGTTGGATTTGTGGTAAACATGCAGATACTGGCGAGCACAAAATTAAAAAGAGTTTATTAACCTATATATATGGCAAAGGTCCTTACAAAGGAGATAACTCTTTGTCTCATTTTAGAAAGGATGAGAATGGAAGAGATTTTTTGAAAGAATTACAAGGCCCCAATGCTAAGCAAATAAAATTCCCTAAAAATATTTGTTCACAATGCAATAATGTTAAAACGCAACCTTTTGACTTTGCATACGATGCTTTTTATAAATATCTGATTGAAAATAAAAGCATAATTGACGATGGATTTATCGACTTTGAGAAAGTTTTTGGTAGTAATTGGAGGTTTGAGCAAGAGAATCTATATAAATACTTCTTGAAACTTCTTGGTTGTGACCTGGATGCACACCACTTACCTGTCCCAGATGATATTGTTAACTGTATAAATGGAATAGGCGATTATAGATTGGAGGTTGAGTTTTCAATTAATCTAGATAAATATTTATTCGATCCGTACTTCAAAGGATTGATCGGTACTGGTGATTTGAGTTATTTATCTAAAGATATTTATTCAAATGATAAAAATTCATATAAATGGTCTATATTTTTTTCTTATATCAATATTGATCTTTGGTTTGATTGGCCTAGATATAGTAAAAATAATTTCTCTTTTCGAATCGGTAATAAATCAGTTGATTTATTTTGTTTTTCTCCATTAGACAATGAGCAACGGATTGAGGTGTATAAAAAAATTTATGGAGGGTGTTCATAGTTCTGTGTCACCCATTACTTACAGATCCACGTAACCGTCGATCCGTCCTTCAAAGTGGATGCTCAGCTGCGACAACGTCAGGTTCCTGTTTTGCACCGGATGCGTCTAATTTTCTGAGGCCTTCAACATACCCGCGTACAGCAGCTTGAGCAACGAGTTTTCATTGGCGAAGCCGCCTTTGGTCTTGGTCAGTTTGCGGAACTGGCGATGCACCGCCCCAACCGCATTGGTCGTGTCAATCGCTTTGCGCATCTGTTCCGGGTACTTAAAGTAAACCGACATTAACTTCACCAGGACTTGTTTAGGATATTAATGCACATAAAAAGCACAGATGGCCCTGAAATAGGCGAGGCTAGGGGAGAGAAGAAATCTTTACGGAGGCCAGAAACAACAAAAGCCCACATCGCTGTGAGCTTTTGTTGAAAGAATAAGTGGTACCAGTGGCCGGAATCGAACCGGCACTCCCGAAGGAATCGGATTTTGAATCCGACGTGTCTACCAATTTCACCACACTGGCACAGTTTGTAATACATGCGACACACTCGTGTGTAGAAGTATCTGTACAAACGTGAGGCGCATTATAAAAGAATCTCCAGTCCCGTCAATGACTTCATTGCTGCTTTCCGATAATATTCCTGTCTTCTTTTCCCTGCAGATAACCTAAGACTCCCAATGCTACGAACTGATTTTACTTTTAATCTGCCCGAATCCCTGATCGCCCGTTACCCCACAAAAGAACGCACTGCCAGTCGTTTGCTACAGGTTGATGGTGATTCTGGTGTGCTGAGCCATGGGCGGTTTACCGATATTCTAGACCTGGTTCGACCGGGCGACCTCATGGTGTTTAATGATACCCGTGTGATACCGGCGCGCTTGTTTGGCAGGAAGGAGTCCGGTGGCAAGATCGAAATTCTGCTGGAGCGCCTGCAGGAAGATAACCGGGCGCTGGCGCATATAAGGTCCAGTCGATCGCCCAAAGCGGGAGCGAAACTGATTCTGCAGGATGACTCTGAAGTTGAAGTGCTGGGTCGCCAGGATGCTTTGTTTGAGATTCAATTTGATCCGCAGGCTGACCTTCTAGAGCTGTTGGAGAAAATTGGTCATATGCCGCTGCCTCCCTATATAGACCGGGAAGATGAGCTGGAAGACCGTGAACGTTATCAGACGGTTTATGGCAAAAATGCTGGTGCTGTGGCAGCCCCAACGGCTGGTTTACACTTTGATGAAGCGTTACTGCAGTCTCTGGCGGATAAAGGGGTCAAAACGGCCTTTGTAACGCTGCATGTGGGAGCTGGTACGTTCCAGCCGGTTAAGGCTGACAATATTTTCGAACATCACATGCACTCGGAATTTGTGCAGGTGAGTGCTGATGTTTGCCAGCAGGTTAAAGAGACTAAAGCGCGCGGTAATCGTGTGATTGCGGTGGGTACGACTAGTGTCCGTTGTCTGGAGACTGCCGCGAAGTTAAGCCGTACACCCGGTGAGATTGAGCCGGTTCAGACCGATACGAATATTTTTATTTATCCCGGTTATCGTTTTCAGGTAGTTGATTCACTGCTGACCAACTTTCATTTGCCGGAATCCACACTTCTGATGCTGGTCAGTGCGTTAGCTGGCTATAGCACTATGATGCAGGCTTATAAAGAAGCTGTGGAACAGGAGTATCGTTTTTTTAGTTATGGCGATGCTATGTTTATTTCTCAAAATACTCAGCCCGATCTTCCGCCCAGTGCAGCTTAAGCGGTAAGGTTGATTGTGTTGCGTAGCAAATTTTAGCTGCGACTGGCTTTCTGCGAGGTGACATAGCAGCTAAGCCATCGCTTTGCGGTTGGTGTTTAAAACCAGCCGTACACCCAGTAACAGATGGGCGTGACGCCCCTTGGATTTTTTATGTCCCGCGAATGTTTTATGAAATACGAGCTGAAAGCTACCGACGGCAAAGCGCGCCGTGGTGAGCTGACCTTTCCGCGCGGTAAGGTGCAGACCCCCGCATTTATGCCGGTAGGTACTTATGGCACGGTAAAAGGTATGTTGCCCCGTGATATTGAAGAGATCGGTGCTGAGATTATTTTGGGCAATACCTTTCACCTGATGCTGCGCCCGGGCACAGAAGTGGTGAAAAAGCATGGTGACCTGCATGACTTTATCCAGTGGAAGGGGCCGATTCTGACGGATTCCGGCGGCTTTCAGGTATTCAGTTTAGGTGCGATGCGTAAGATTACAGAGAAGGGCGTGGAATTCCGCTCACCTGTTAATGGTGAGAAGGTTTTTATCGACCCTGAGCGTTCCATGCAGGTGCAGCGGGATCTGGGTTCTGATGTTGTAATGATCTTTGATGAATGTACGCCATACCCGGCGACTCACAAAGAGGCTAAAGAATCCATGGAGATGTCCTTGCGCTGGGCGAAACGCTCTAAGGATGCCCATGGCGATAACCCTTCTGCATTGTTCGGGATTATTCAGGGCGGCATGTTTAAAGACTTGCGTGATGTTTCTCTGAAAGGTTTAACGGATATCGGCTTTGATGGATACGCCATTGGCGGGCTGTCAGTTGGGGAGCCAAAAGATGAAATGATCCAGGTGCTGGACTACCTGCCAGCGATGATGCCGGAAAATCGTCCGCGCTATCTGATGGGGGTTGGTAAGCCAGAAGATCTGGTGGAAGGCGTTCGTCGGGGGGTGGATATGTTTGATTGCGTAATGCCAACCCGTAATGCCCGTAATGGCCACTTGTTTACTGCTGATGGTGTGATCAAGATCCGAAATGCGGTGCACCGCCACGATGATGGCCCGCTGGAAAAAGAGTGCGATTGTTACACCTGTCAGAATTTCAGCCGTAGCTATCTGCATCACTTAGACAAGTGTAAGGAGATGCTGGGTGCTCAGCTGAATACGATCCATAACCTTCGCTATTATCAGCGTCTGATGGCCGGTTTGCGCGATGCTATTGAACAGGGTAAATTGGACGACTTTGTCAGTGACTTCTATGCCCGTTTGGGACGGGAAGTACCTGAATTAGCAGAGTAATTCTCTGGTGACGGCAGGCTGCAGGAACTCGTCGTTAAGTGTAGTGTCACAGATCGGTTAAGCCATGCTGGTACTTTATAGTAGTCATGTTGGTACTTCATCTGGCAAGGTCGCAGTTCGGTATACCAAACCTGTGGCCTGAGCTGTGGTAAGGGCATTCCCTTGTAATTGCTGAAATTGGCCGCATCTCTTGCAAATATGTGGATATTACCAGCCAGTTGCCTGTAAACAGTTTGAAAACGTTAGCAATTTTAACGTTAGCAATTCTAAACATTTGAAAAAATAATAGAGGACTCATCAATGAGCTTTTTTATCTCTCCAGCTTTTGCTGAAGGTGGCGCAGCCGCTGATCCAAGCGCAATGAGCCAGATTTTCCTTCTGGTCGGTTTTGTTGTCATTTTCTACTTTATGTTGTGGCGTCCGCAAAGTAAGCGTGCCAAAGAGCATCGTGAACTGGTAGCAGGTATCTCAAAAGGTGATGAAGTTGTTGTTGGTGGTGGCCTGGTGGGTCGTATCATAAAAGTCGCTGATGAGTTTGTTGTGATGGAAATCGCAGAAGGCACCGAAGTAAACGTACAGAAAGCCTCTGTCGTAGCGGTATTGCCTAAAGGCACCATCAAGTCCATCTAAGTAGATCCAGATACTGCCGGCACTTGCCGGCAGTGTTGGTTTTACGAGCGGGTGTTTTAAGGAACGTAACAGCTCATGATCAATAAATATCCTCTCTGGAAATATCTGCTGATTCTTGTGGTTGTGGCAATGGGCGTTGTTTACGCGCTGCCAAACCTGTATCCGGATGATCCTGCAGTACAGCTGACGCCTCAGCGTGGCTCTGTACAGGTTAGCGAACGACATCTTAGCCAGGTTACCCGTGCTCTTGATAAAGCGGGTATCGAATACTTTGGTGAAGAGATTGAGAACAACAACGGTATCATTCGTTTCAAACATGATGAAGATCAGCTGAAAGCGAAGACTTTGATTCAGGGTACTCTGGGTCAGGACTTTGTTGTTGCTTTGAATTTGGCCCCGACCACGCCGCAATGGCTGATGGATCTGGGAGCTGGCCCTATGAAACTTGGGCTGGATCTGCGTGGTGGTGTGCACTTCCTGATGGAAGTGGATATGAAAGAAGCACTGGCTCAGCGTAATGAAGTGTATATCAGCGAAATAAAAACCTTGCTGCGTAGCGAGCGTTTGCGTTATCGCCGTATCACCCGAGATGAGGGGGTGATCAGTATTCGTTTTACTAATGACGAGTACCTGGATAAAGCGAAATCTCTTTTACGGAGAGAGTTTGTTGATTTTGTTCAGACAGAGCGCTCTGAAGGCGATGACCTGTTTCTTGACCTGACATTGTCGGAGCAGGCAGCCCGTGATATTGAAGATTATGCCGTTAAACAGAACTTAACAACGCTGCGCAATCGTGTGAATGAGTTGGGTGTCTCTGAACCTTTGGTTCAACGTCAGGGACGTAACCGTATTGTGATTGAGTTGCCGGGTGTTCAGGACACTGCTGCAGCTAAACGTATTCTGGGAGCAACAGCGAATCTTGAATTTCGTCTGGAAGCCAGCTCAGATGCTGGCGTTCTCGATACCGAAGAGTATCCGTTCCGCGATAATGAGGCCCGTCGGGCAACACTTGAGCGTGACATCATTATCACAGGTAATAGTGTTTCTAATGCGCAGTCCGCTTTTGATGAAAACGGCCGTCCTCAGGTAAATATCGATCTGGATACCCAGGGCGGTAAGTTGATGAACCGTGCAACCCGTAACAACATCCGTCGCCGTATGGCTGTGTTGTTTGTGGAGCATAAGGTTAAGACGCATACCGTTGAGGCCGAGGGTGAAAGGATTGAGAAACGTGTGCCTTTTGTTGAAAAGCATATTATCTCACTCGCAACTATTCAGAGTGCACTGGGTAACAGCTTCCGTATTACCGGTCTGGACTCACCAAGTGAATCCTCTGAACTGGCACTGCTGCTGCGTGCGGGTTCTTTGGCAGCGCCTATCTACTTTGTTGAAGAGCGCACCATCGGTCCGAGCCTGGGTAAAGAAAATATCGAACTAGGGGTTACTTCTGTCCAGATTGGTATGGCGATGGTTGTAATCTTTATGCTGGCTTTCTATCGGGTATTTGGTCTTATCGCTAATGTGGCGTTAACGGCGAACCTGGTTTTATTGGCCGCTCTGATGTCGATGATGTCTGCTACGCTGACCTTGCCGGGTATTGCTGGTATCGTCCTGACGCTCGGGATGGCGGTGGATGCTAATGTGTTGATCTTCTCACGTATTAAAGAAGAGATGCGTAATGGGGCTTCACCTCAGATGGCGATTCATGCAGGCTTTGAGCGTGCCTTTGTCACCATTTTTGATGCCAATCTGACGACATTATTAGTAGCGGTCATTCTGTTTGCCGTCGGGACAGGCCCGGTTAAAGGCTTTGCAGTGACGCTGTCGCTGGGGATCATCACCTCTATGTTTACCGCAATTATGGTAACCCGTGCACTGGTGAATGTTGTTTATGGCGGTCGCCAGGTGAAAAAGTTATCGATCTGACGATTTGAGTGTCTTTTGTTGTATGAGAAGTCTCTGATCGTGTCGGGCGGTATTCGCCGCCTGATAAAGTGGAAAACCCTATAAAGTGGGAATACGTATGTCACGGATCAATCGCTCCATCGATTTTATGGCCAAGCGTAAAATTGCTGGATTTATCTCTGTTGCACTGGTGCTGCTGTCGTTGGCATCGTTGGCAGTAAATCAACTCAAACTGGGCTTGGACTTTACCGGTGGTACATTGGTGGAAGTCAGCTTTCAGCAACCGCCGGTACTGAATGATCTGCGCAGTGAGCTGGAAAATGCTGGCTTTGAGGATGTTACCGTACAGAACTTCGGTAGCGATCTTGATATTTTGGTCAGGCTGGCGCAGGGCTTTTCCCCTACTGTCGGGAATGATGTTCTGGCTGCCATTCAAGGCAATGCATCTTACGATGTGGAGCTGAAGCGTGCCGAGTTTGTTGGTGCGCAGGTGGGTGAAGAGTTGCGCGATCAGGGCGGTCTTGGCATGTTGTTGGCGCTGGGGCTGGTGATGGTTTACGTTGCGTTTCGCTTCCAGCTGAAGTTCTCTGTAGCTTCAGTTACGGCGCTGGCGCATGATGTGATCATTATGCTGGGGTTGTTTTCTATCCTTCAGTTAGATTTTGACCTGACTGTTCTGGCTGCTGTTTTGGCCGTAATTGGTTATTCCCTGAATGATACGATTGTGGTTTCGGATCGTATCCGTGAGAACTTTCGCCGTTTACGTACGGGTACACCGGAGGATATCGTCAATGTTTCTCTGAATCAGACGCTGGGTCGTACCCTGATCACTTCTTTGACCACCTTGCTGGTGCTACTTGCGCTCTTTTTCTTTGGTGGTGAGCTGATCCACAACTTTGCCATCGCTTTACTCGCTGGGGTGCTGGTTGGTACCTACTCATCGATCTATGTTGCGGCGAATGTGCTGCTGGCTTTGAAGGTTGACCGTGAAGATCTCATGGCACCGGAGAAAGAAGGTGAAGTTGAGGATGATCGTCCTTAGTTAGACTGTTTTCAGGTCTTTGTTTTATAAGCCGGCACTTTTCTTAAATGAGTGAAGTGGCCGGCTTTTTGGTTTCTGTATTGCCCGTGAGGTTTTTTCGGAAGGGTAGAGTTGCCAGGAAGACGCAAGACAATAAAAAACGCCCCGGCCTTATTAGGACGGGGCGCTGGCTTTCGTAGAGAAAGAAAGCTAAACCGAGATGAAAGCGCGGTTACAGGTGTGCTTTAGTAATCTGCAACAGAACCTTATACATCTTAGGATTGGCAACAATAAGGTTGCCATCCTGCGGCAGGTTAGGGCTGCCGTCAATGGCTCCAATGAGTGAGCCTGCTTCTTTTGCGAAGACAGCTGCGATGCGCATTTCCTGATCCTTAGCACCAAAGGCAACACAGGCATCAGTGTGGCCGGACACGGTGCTTAGCAGGTCAAGCAAGACACAGCCACTGGCGTGGAAGCTTTCAGCGACCTGGCCCAGCTGTTGTGTCATTGCCATATAAATAGGGAAATTACGCGCGCGGGTGTTCAGACCTGGAAGAGGTAGTGCGTACTTGCCTGCGTCGAGAGAGCGCTGGTTACTGGCACGCATACGGCGGCCATTTAACTGAGCACCGCGACCCCGGGACGCGTAGAACTCATCACCGGTGAACGGGTTGATAACAACCACATGCTCAATTTTTTCTTTAATTTCAATACTGATAGAGACTGCACTCTGAGGAATAGAGCGAGCCAGGTTGTTCCATCCGTGAGTCGGCTGTACATTCCAAAGTACGTCTTTTCCCTCTCCTTCACCGGTGCTTAGCCGCTCATATTGGCCTTTGAAGCTGTGTTCAGGGTGGGCTCGACGCAGTTGATTGATAATGTAGCCTTCTACAGAGCGGGCTGTATCATCAAGAAGTTGTTCGATTTTGTTGTCTTCACGAGCAAATTCAAGACGCTCGTTGATACGCTGAAAATTTTGCACAGCACTACGCGCAGTGCGCAGCGCCAATTGAACCATTGGATGCATGCGATTACCGTCAGATGAAACATTGTTAAAGAACGAAGGCGCGCATCATACCAGAAAAAAAGCGGAAATCGAGGGCTGTTTTCTTTAGAACAAGGGAGAGAGGGCTGAGTCAGGCTTATGCTTTACCCGCAGGGGGAGATGTTGTCATCTTTGAACAGATGATAAGGTAACCCTAGTTTATTGAGTTTAAAGTAAAATATTCACTGGATGGCGCTCCTTTGCAGAATGTTCCCAAGAAAATGGGCTGCCATGGTTGTGGAATGAAATTTTTACGCTTTCCTGTTTTATCAGTCACACCTTTGTCGTCAGCTTCGATCGTAGCTGGGTGTCAACAGGTTCCGGATAATTGAAATAATGGAGATGATTGGAGTCATGCCGACAAATGTAAATGATCAGGCAGAAGGTGTTCAGGGGCTGCTGCAGAATGTCCGTATTGTATTGGTCAATACCACCCATACCGGCAATATTGGCGCCGCGGCCCGGGCGATGAAAAATATGGGATTATCGAATCTGGCGCTGGTTGCACCAAAAAAACAACCTGATGAAGATGCTTATGCCCGAAGCTCCCGGGCTGATGAAATTCTGGATCAGGCCGTTACCTTTGAGAACCTGGAATCTGCAGTCTCCGGGTGCCAGTTAGTGATTGGCACCAGTGCTCGCCAGCGTAATCTATGCTGGCCATTGATCACTCCAAGGCAGATGGCAGATGAGGTGGCTCAGGCTGTTATCGCACAGCAGGATGCACAGATAGCTCTGGTATTCGGGCGGGAGGACAGAGGCTTAACCAATGAAGAGCTGGCTCTTTGCCACTTTCATGTCAATATCCCGACAGATGAAAGCTTTAGTTCATTGAATGTTGCAGCAGCGGTTCAGGTTTTAGTTTACGAGTTAAGGGTTAAGTGGCTTGAGCTGCAGAATAAAACCTTACCTGACTGGAGGGATGACTGGGATGTGGACTGGGCAGATGCTGCCGATGTTGAGCGCTTCTACCTTCATCTGGAACAGGTTCTGATTGGTCTGGATTTCTATGACCCGGATAATCCCCGTAATCTGATGCAGCGTTTACGCAGGCTTTATCAGCGGGCCCGGCTGGATCAGACAGAGCTGAACATTCTTCGTGGCATCCTGACGGCAACAGAAAAATCAGCCGGACTGCAACATAAAAAATAACATCGGGCGATTCAGTTGCTTATTAAGCGTGCTTCAGGCATTGACCGAGATCGATCTGCTTTTACCCTTCAATACTTGACCAAAACAGTAGGTGTTATCATAATGCCTGAACAATAAGGGTAAACTAAAGTCTTTACTGCTGATTTATTTGTTTGATATCAGGATCTGTTTGATGTCGGGTAGCAGGCTGGAGTTGCCAGGGATTTATCTGAACTATTGGGGACAACACAATGCGGCTAACGACCAAAGGGCGTTATGCAGTAACCGCGATGCTGGATCTGGCGTTACATGCGACTGAGGGGCCGGTGAGCCTGGCTGATATTTCAAAGCGGCAGGAAATTTCGCTTTCCTATCTTGAACAGCTTTTTGCCAAGTTGCGCCGTAATGAGCTGGTCAGTAGTGTTCGGGGGCCGGGTGGCGGTTATCAGTTAAGCCGCGCAAGTGATGATATCTTCGTTGCGCAGGTAATTGATGCTGTTAATGAATCCGTCGATGCAACCCGTTGTCAGGGACAGGGCGATTGCAAAGATGGTCGTGAGTGTCTGACCCATCATTTGTGGTGTCAGCTGAGTGATCAGATCCACAACTTCCTGAATGGCATCAGTCTGGGTGAGTTGGTGCGTCAGCATGAAGATTCCGGGCGAGAGGCTTGTGGCCTTAAAGGTGAAGATGACAGCAATAAGATCCAGATTGCGATGATGTAATCCGGCATTGAGGTCGCGCCTGACTAAGCCAGACCCCGGTCTGGCTTTGTCGTCTGAGCGTTATATAATGTGCGTCTTCGACAGCCCAGCTTACACAAGCCTTTCTCTCCTTTGTTGCTAATCAGCCACTGCTGTCGTGGCATGAACTGGTATCGAAACAATGCAAACCTTATATATGGATTATGCTGCAACCACACCGGTTGACCCTCTTGTAGCAGAAAAAATGATGCAATACCTGACCTCTGACGGTTGTTTTGCCAATCCGGCCTCCCGTGCGCATATGCTGGGTTGGTTTGCAGAGCAGGCCGTTGAAGAGGCGCGTCAGGTTATTGCTAAATCGATTGGTTGTGATCTGAGAGAAGTTGTCTGGACGTCAGGGGCTACGGAGTCGAACAATCTGGCACTGAAAGGTGTCGCTGAAGCGCGTCAGTCTCAAGGACGTCATATTATTACCTCTGCCATTGAGCATAAAGCTGTACTGGATACCTGTGGCTGGCTTGAGGTTCAGGGCTTTGATGTAACCTACCTTAAGCCGGACAGTAAGGGGGTGATCTCCGTTGATCAGGTTGAGGATGCCCTGCGTGAAGATACGATCCTGGCTTCTTTTATGTGGGTGAATAATGAACTGGGCAGTATTAATCCGGTGCAGGAGATCGGCAGCCTGCTGCGGGAAAACGGTGTAATCTTTCATGTTGATGCAGCCCAGGCGGGTGGCAAAATAGCAATGGATCTTGCTCACATGCCGATAGACCTAGTCTCTTTCAGTGCCCATAAATTTTATGGCCCGAAAGGAATGGGGGCTCTTTATGTCCGGCGTGATCCGGCGCTGAAAGTTGCTGCGCAGATGCATGGTGGTGGGCATGAAAGAGGTATGCGGTCAGGTACTCTGCCGACTCACCAGATTGTCGGTATGGCAGAAGCGATGAAGATTGCTGTTGATCGCTTGGAAAAGGACCATGAGCATTTGACCCGTCTTCGTTCGCAGTTCTGGCAGGGGATATCTGAACTGGATGGTGTTTCGGTGAATGGCGACCTGGAGTCTGGTTACCCAGGTATTCTCAATGTTTGTTTTTCTGGTGTCGATGGTGAGTCACTGCTAATGGCTTTAAAAGATGTGGCGGTGTCTACGGGTTCTGCCTGTAACTCAGCCAGCGTTGACCCTTCCTATGTGTTGAGTGGCGTAGGGTTGAGCCGGAGTCTTGCATTGAGTTCTCTGCGATTTAGCTGGGGGCGCTTTAGTACTTTGGATGAGATCGAGCAGGCGGTGGCCAGTGTTAAACGTGCAGTTTCAGCGCTGCGCAGTTAGATATGACAGCTAGGGTTGGAGGCAGAACCTGTTGGCCTGAGCCTTGTCCAAGCCTTAGGTGGCTGTGGATATTTTGGCGGCTAAGCAGACTGAGTGTTATTTTTGAAATTTATGAACCTGTTTCTGTCGTAAGGCAGAGGTGATTATTAAGGAGTCCGTTATGGCGGTTACAATTACAGAATCAGCAGCGGGTCATATTCGTAAGTGCCTGGCTGATCGTGGCAAAGGCGAAGGCCTTAGAGTTAAGGTAAAACCAAGCGGTTGCTCCGGTTACTCTTATGTACTGGATTTTGCCGATGAAGTGGCCTCTGAAGATCATGTATTCGAGCAGCATGATGTAAAGGTGATTGTCGATGCTGAGGCGCTCGATATTCTGGATGGCAGTGAGGTTGATTATGTCACTCAGGGTCTGAACAGTTTTTTCCGTTTTAACAACCCAAATGTGAAAGATGAGTGCGGTTGTGGCGAAAGCTTTAATGTCTGATGACATGTTTGCCCATGTGAGGTTGATGAATCATTGTCGATTTGATCAGTGTTAAAATATACGTTGGTTTTTTTACGTTTTTTTGCCAGAAAATCACGGCTTGACATACTAATTTGCCAACAATCTGCGTATACTTCGCGGGTTTTTATGGCGGAACATGAAAAATGTCTTACGTAGTAATGTTCACTTTTTTCACTGTTCACACTTTTCACAGAACATATGCTGGAGAAATATCCAATGGCAGTTGAACGTACTCTTTCTATTATCAAGCCTGATGCAGTCGCTAAGAATGTTGTTGGTCAGATCATTGCCCGTTTTGAAAACGCAGGTCTGCAGGTTGTTGCAGCTAAAATGGTTCACCTGTCTCAAGAGCAGGCTGAGGGTTTCTATGCTGAGCATAAAGAGCGTCCTTTCTTCGGCGATCTGGTTGCATTTATGACTTCTGGCCCTGTTGTTGTACAGGTTCTGGAAGGTGAAAACGCAATTCTGACTAACCGTGACCTGATGGGTGCAACTAACCCTAAAGAAGCGGCTGAAGGCACTATCCGTCGTGACTTCGCTGAGTCTATCGACGCGAACGCAGTTCACGGTTCTGATTCTGCAGCTTCTGCAGAGCGTGAAGTAGCTTACTTCTTCAACGCTGATGAAATCTGCCCACGGGGTTAATTTCTGATGCGGGACTGAGTTGAGCGGTGTTGCCGTGCAGATCAGGCCAAACACAAACAGCCACCTAGAGTGGCTGTTTGTGGTTTTGTATTCGGTGTTTCAGGTCATTGTTTACAAAGGAATTTTAACGTCTTTCAGGTTTTTCTGTGATGTTTGCTGCCAGTTATACTGATGAGTAGCTGACAGAAACCTTCGCCAGATAACCCTTTCTCTTTTTTTACCGGTATAACGATATGAGCGAGCAAACAAAAACCAATCTACTGGGTTTAACAACACCTCAGATGGAGGCTTTTTTCGATTCTATCGGTGAGAAGCGTTTCCGTACCGCTCAGGTGATGAAGTGGATTCACCATTACGGTGTGGATAACTTTGATGAGATGACTAATTTGAGCAAAGCCCTGCGGGCAAAGCTGAAAGATGTTGCGGAAGTGCGTGGACCAGAAGTTGTTTACCAGGATTTCTCTGATGATGGAACCCGGAAATGGGTTCTGAAGGTTGATGGCGGCAGCTGCATTGAAACTGTGCTGATTCCAATGGATGAGAAACGCCGTACTTTGTGTGTCTCTTCCCAGGTAGGCTGCTCTTTGGATTGTAGTTTTTGCTCTACCGGCAAGCAGGGCTTTCAACGTAATCTGACTCCAGCAGAAATCATTGGTCAGGTTTGGGTTGCGCAGCGCTCCTTTGGCCCACGGACTGATACTAAACAGCGCCCTGTGACCAATGTTGTGATGATGGGGATGGGCGAACCACTGATGAATTTTGAGCCGGTAATGTCCTCTATGCGTCTGATGTTGGATGATATGGGTTATGGTCTGTCTAAGCGTCGTGTGACGTTAAGTACCTCCGGTGTGGTGCCTCAGCTGGAGAAGATGATCGGTCAAATTGATGTTGCCTTGGCAATTTCACTGCATGCGCCAAATGACGAGCTGCGTAACGAACTGGTGCCCATCAACAAAAAGTATCCGATTCATATGCTGCTGGATACCTGTCAGCGCTATCTGGATACCCTGGGGGATAACCGGTCTATAACGATTGAGTACACTCTGATTGCCGGTGTTAATGATCAGCCCCAGCAGGCGGCTCAGTTAGCCAAAGTGTTGCGTAAGCTGGACTGCAAAATCAATCTGATCCCATTTAATCCTTTCCCTAACAATGATTATATGCGCCCAAGTCGCAATGCCATCATGCGTTTTCGAGATGCCCTGATCGATTCCGGTTATGTGGTTACTGTGCGCAGTACCCGTGGCGATGATATTGACGCGGCTTGCGGCCAACTGGTCGGGCAGGTGATGGACAGAACGCGCCGTAGTGCGAAATATGCGGAAAACCTGATTGATTCTGTACAGATTGTTGACGCCGGTCAGAATCAGGATGCAGTCTGATAGATTTGAGCATGTATTCAGCTAGTATTGAGTTTTGTGTGAAACTTGGATTGTTTTAGGTTCTATTATTGCAGGCATAAGGAAGGCCATGGCATTGCAATTTGTGCTAAAGATAAATAGCAGAGTTTGTTTTTCTGCTTATTTGATGATGATATTTATGTGGTCATTGCAGGGCTGTTCTGCGCAACCGGAACAGCCTAAGCTAAATCCATCTTCTATCCAGCAAAGCGTTCATTCTTATACCCAGCTTGGCTTTGCTTATCTTGAGCGTGACAATATTGAGAGATCTAAGCGCGCTTTTTTAAAAGCTCTTAATTTTGACGATAAAGCCTATGATGCGGTGCATGGAATGGCGCTTATCTATCAGAAGGAAGGTGAGATCGAGCTAGCTGAAGAGTACTTTAAAACGGCGTTAAGAGCAGGTGGCTCGTTTTCAGTGGCAAGGAATAACTATGCGGCTTTTCTTTACAGTCAGGGGCGCTACGTTGAGGCTTGCCATCAGCTTGAAATCACCGTAGAAGATACCTTGTATGTAAAACGGCGACTGGCATTTGAGAATCTGGGGTTGTGTCAGCTTCAGCTGAACCAGATCACTAAAGCGGAAACTTCTTTTAAAAGAGCGCTGCAATTAGATCGTAACTCCGCTCGAGCCCTGTTAGAGTTAGCATCTATTAAAGATATGCAAAATTATCCGCAAAACGCTTGGGGTTACCTAAAGAAACATTTGAAAGTTGCCAAAGCATCTGGGCGGAGTTTAATGTTAGGTATCCGACTGGCCGATCAGTTGGGGAAAAACGCAGAACACAGCCGTTATTTACTTGAGTTATCCCGGCTGAAGGAAGCGAATTAAAAAACCAAAACGCTAAAACACTGATACAGAACCGAGACCGCAAGGAACTTATCCGATCATGACCGATACCGTTGCCACTCATGATGATACTCAGTCTGATGCCCCGCTTCCGGAGAATATGCCCGGAGAACAGCTAAAAAAAGGTCGTGAGCGTATGCAGCTCACTACCCGTGAAGTATCTGAAAAACTTAATCTGAAACACTCCTTTGTGACTCAGATTGAAGAAGACAATTACAGCGCTTTACCTGGTACAACCTTTATCCGCGGTTATCTGCGTGCATACGCAAAACTGGTTGGGGTTGAGGCTGAGGCACTGATAGATATTTATAATACAAATTTCAATGAAGAGCCTAAGCCTGAGGAGCGCTATAAGCCGGTTGAGGTTATTAAGCCTCAGAGAAGTTCATCTGACCCTCTGATTAAATATACGACTATCGCGGTTGTTGCCGCTCTGATTGCCTTGTCAATTATATGGTGGCAAAGCCGCAATGGTTCTGAGCCACTGAGCTTGGTGCAGAGCGATACGGTTACGGTTGAGACGTCGGGGGGAGAAACCATTATTGCCCAGATGGACCTGTCTGATACTGACGAAGAGGGTTTGACAGAAGAACCCGCCGTAGTACCTAGTGATACAAACGATGAAGCTGTATCGGAAGACGATCCGGCCATCACAGAAGAGATCGCTGAAGAGCTTCCTTTGACTCAGGAATCAGCGACTGAAGTCGGTGCTTCTGAATCCGGGCCTGAGGCTGTTTCTGTTGAGCCAACGCCGGAAGAAATTGGTCAGGCTGTTTCAATGCAGGCACGCCTGATGATTACTTATACGGAAGAGTGCTGGATTGAGATTACGGATGGCCGGGGTATTCAGGTTGTCTCAAATCTTAAACAGGCTGGAGAAGAATCCGTGGTTGAAGGGGTTCCACCGTTTAAACTGATGATCGGTAATGCTACCGGTGCTGTGGTGAGCTATCAGGGTGAAGAGGTTGATCTTAAACCTCACACCAATCGCAACAATATTGCGCGTTTCACATTAGGCGAGTAAAAGCTGGGTGCAGAACGAGTGATATCAGATTTAAAATAGGAGCATTTGTGCTCCTTTTCCGGTCAGGCTCTGGTCAATTTATTGGCCGGAGCTTTGCTGTTTGTAGAGCAGGCCTTATCTGTTTCGTAAGGCAGTATAGAGTGTTGAGTGCGGCTTAGAGTATTGAGTACGGCCGTTTGTTAAAGAGAGAGGCAATTTCGTGCATTTTGAATCCCCGATCAAGCGCCGTAAGTCCCGTCAGATTATGGTGGGTAATGTCCCTGTTGGTGGTGATGCACCGATCTCCGTGCAGAGTATGACGAACACAGAAACCTGTGATGTAGATGCTACTGTCGGACAAATTCGTCGCCTTGAAGAGGCTGGTGCAGATATTGTGCGTGTTTCTGTGCCCTCGATGGAGGCAGCAGAGGCCTTCGGTAAAATCCGTCGGCAGGTTAATTTGCCTTTGGTGGCGGATATCCATTTTGACTATCGTATTGCGCTAAAAGTAGCTGAACTGGGAGTAGATTGCCTACGAATTAATCCAGGCAATATTGGCAGCGATGACCGTGTTCGTCAGGTGGTTGATGCTGCACGTCATCATGGCATTCCAATCCGCATTGGCGTCAATGCCGGATCCCTGGAAAAAGAGCTGCAGAAAAAATATGGTGAGCCAACACCGGATGCTCTGGTGGAATCTGCTATGCGCCATATTGATATTCTGGACCGACTTAACTTTCAGGAGTTTAAACTGAGCCTGAAAGCTTCTGATGTCTTTATGACGGTGGCCGCATATCGTAAAATTGCCAGCCAGATTGAGCAACCATTGCATCTGGGGATTACTGAGGCCGGTGGTTTGCGGTCGGGAACTGTTAAGTCCTCTGTTGGGTTGGGGATGCTGCTGATGGATGGTATCGGAGATACGGTGCGTGTTTCGCTGGCGGCAGATCCTGTTGAAGAGATTAAAGTCGGCTTTGATATTCTGAAAAGTCTTAAACTGCGCAGCAATGGTATTAACTTTATCGCCTGCCCGAGCTGTTCCCGCCAGAACTTTGATGTGATTGGCGTAATGAACGAACTGGAAACCCGATTGGAAGATGTGCGAACTCCGATTGATGTTGCGGTGATTGGTTGTGTGGTTAATGGTCCGGGTGAAGCTAAAGAAGTGTCCCTGGGGCTGACCGGCGGCTCGCCAAATCTGGTTTATATTGACGGTAAACCTGCTCAGAAATTAGGTAATGATAATCTTGCGGCTGAGCTTGAACAGATGATTCGTGAGCAGGCTCGTCTTAAAGAAGAGGCCGAGGCGCAGCTGATTGCCAAAAGCTGATTTCCGTCTGAATGATCGCTTAAGCTCTGTACTGAGCTTCTTCCGGTATCAGCTTAAAGACGTGCTCTGGGAGAGCAAACTAATATCCTGGTGACGTAGTATCTGATTCAACACGTTGCCAGACCCTTTTAAAGACAAAAGACAGTATTTAGGAAACGATTTTGGCTAAGAAAATTCAGGCTATCCGTGGGATGAATGACATTCTGCCGGAGCAAAGTGCCATCTGGCAGTATCTGGAATCCACCATCGGGAGTCTCCTGAAGCGTTATAGCTATCAGGAGATCCGTATGCCGATTGTTGAGCAAACGGCTCTGTTTAAACGTTCCATTGGTGAAGTCACAGATATTGTCGAAAAGGAGATGTATACCTTTGATGATCGCAATGGCGACAGTCTGACACTTCGTCCCGAAGGTACAGCTAGTTGTGTGCGGGCCGGGGAAGAGCATGGCTTGCTGTATAACCAGATACAACGCCTTTGGTATCAAGGGCCAATGTTCAGGCATGAGCGTCCGCAAAAAGGTCGCTATCGTCAGTTTCATCAGGTCGGTGTAGAAACCTTTGGTATGGCAGGCCCTGATATTGACGCTGAGCTGATTATTCTCAGTGCCCGCTTGTGGAAAGAACTGGGTATCTATGACTCGGTAACCCTGGAGCTGAACTCTCTGGGTTCTGCAGAAGCCCGTTCGGAGTACCGGGCTGCGCTGGTTGAGTTCCTGTCTGCCCGTAAAGATGAGCTGGATGATGATAGTCAGCGTCGCCTGGAAAGCAATCCGATGCGCATTTTGGATAGTAAAGATCCAAACACCCAGGAGTTATTGAATGGCGCGCCTGTATTCGATGATTACATCGATCAGGAATCGAAAGAACATTTTGAGCAGCTCTGTAGCATGCTGAATGCCGCAGGCATTGAATATAAGCTGAATCCGCGCTTGGTTCGTGGCCTAGATTACTACTGTAAAACAGTATTTGAATGGACAACAACGGAACTGGGCTCGCAGGGTACTGTCTGTGCTGGTGGTCGTTACGATGGTTTGGTTGAACAGCTGGGTGGTCGTGCGACCCCGGCGGTTGGTTTTGCCATGGGTATCGAGCGTCTGATTCTGATGCTGCAGACTCTGAATGTGATCCCGGATTATGTCAGCAGCCAGCCACAGATCTTTATTGCAGCTGTTGGAGAAGGCATGGCAACTCACGGTCTTCTGTTGGGTGAAATGCTGCGGGAGAAAACCAGTTATCGCACCCAGATGCACTGCGGTGGTGGTAGTTTTAAGAGTCAAATTAAAAAAGCGGATAAGAGTGGCGCCGTGATTGCTCTGATTCTTGGTGAGAGTGAGGTTGCCAACGGCGAAGTGGCCGTTAAGTTTATGCGTGAAGCCCGGGATCAGGAAACCGTTAGCCTTTCAGGTCTGATTGAGTTTTTGCAGGGGTCCGGGCTGTAATTCCCTGCTAATAATTTTCGACCTAGTCTGAACCCGTTGGGTTTGGAGTTGATTTCAGGATGACATTGTCACAGGAGATATCCGGTGTCTGAACTACGTACCGAAGAAGAACAGATTGAATTGATGAAAAGATGGTGGGCGGATAATGGGAAATCCCTTATTGCCGGCCTGATTCTGGCCGTTGCAGCAGTGGGTGGCTGGAAATGGTGGCAAGCAGATCAGCAGTCAAAAGCTGAGGCTGCATCTTCTGCCTATGAGCAATTGATTGATGTGATGAACAAGCCTGAAATGACAGATGAGGAACGTGCCACTGCTAAGCATTTGGCGGCTACTCTGCAGGCAGAACATGATGGCTCCCTGTATGCTGACTACGCTGCTCTTTTTGAAGCCAAAATTCTGGTTGATGATCAGCAGTATGATGCAGCAGCGGCTGTATTGAGAAAGCTGAATACTGAAACTGAAAGCGTGCTGATTAAGGAAATCTCAGGTGTTCGCCAGGCCCAGGTTCTTTGGCAGCAAGGTGAAAACCAGCAAGCCCTGGATCTTCTGAATGCACTGAAAACAGATGCTTACACGGGTAATGCCGAAGAGTTGAAAGGCGATATTCTGACCGAAATGGACGACAAAGATGCAGCCCGGACTGCTTATGAGAAGGCCAAAGCTGCCTTCAATGCATCTGGTGTTGCACGCCCGGTTATTGATATGAAACTGGCAGATCTGGGAGCCTGATATGTTGCGCTGGCTGACACCGGTTCTGGCTTTACTCCTGACAGCTTGCGGCAGTTTGCCTGAGCCTCAGTACCCACCTAAGGATCTGGCTGATTTTGATGAGCAGGTTGAACTGGATATTGTCTGGCAAGACTTTGCGGGGAAAGGGCCTGGTGAGCTGGGTTATATGTTGCCGCCGGTTGTTTCTGGTGGAAATATTTATGCGATTGACCGTGAGGGTAACCTTAAGGCCTGGAAGGCTGAAACCGGGACACCCCTTTGGGCTGCAGATCTTGATGCGGGAGCCAGTTCTGGCCTGAGTTATAATCAGGGTCAGCTTTATTTTGGCACCCAGAATGGTGAAGTCATTGCGCTCTCGGCCAGTGGGGGCGAGATATTGTGGCGTACTCGCCTCGCTACGCAGATTATGACACCACCACAGGTGAATCACGCCAGCCGGCAACTGGTTGTTCAGACCGCCGGTGGCAAGGTTTCAGCGCTGGATGAGCTTACGGGACGTATTCTTTGGAGCTATGAAAGCTCAGAGCCTCTGCTGACCCTTCATGGTACAGCGACCCCTTTAGTTGTGCCTTCAGCAACGTTTGCAGGTTTCGCAAATGGGCGTGTTGTCGCACTGGATAACCGCAATGGTCAGCTAGCCTGGGATGTTCGGGCGGCGGTGCCATCTGGGCGTACCGATATTGAGCGTCTGGTTGATGTTGATGCTCAGCCGTTGCTGACAAGTAAGGGTATGTTGGTTGTGACCAGTTACCAGGGGCGCCTGATCGCACTGGACCCATCCAGTGGTCGTGGTATCTGGGAGCGGAAAGACTCGAGCTTTTATCCGGCCGTAGAGGGCTTTGGTAATGTTCTCTATGTTGATGAAGGCAGCAATATTGTCGCACTGGACGCGCGTACAGGTGGTGTGCTTTGGAATCAGGATGCGCTGAGTGGCCGCAGACTGACAGCACCTGTTATCTGGGGAGATACCCTGGCTGTAGGGGATTATGATGGCTATATTCATCTTATCTCCCTGACAGAAGGGCATGTGGTTGGGCGTATTGCTGCCGATGCCAGCGGTATTGAGCAGCCTCTGATTGCCACAGAAAAAACATTATACGCTGTAGCGGTTAACGGTCGCCTTATGGCGATTGAACGTCAGTAAAAACGGGAAGCTTCGGGCTTTCCCTAGCTGTGGTTTATAGCGCAGCAGCGTGACATTTTTTGTGTGCTTGGCACACTTGTTGAAGAACTGAAGATACCTGAATGAATCCTGTTATTGCCCTGGTGGGCCGCCCTAATGTGGGCAAATCAACACTGTTTAACCGTCTGACCCGTAGCCGTGATGCACTGGTTGCTGACTTTGCTGGCCTGACCCGTGACCGCAAATATGGTGAGGGTAAAGTCGGCGGTAAGCCTTATATTGTAATTGATACAGGCGGTATCAGTGGCGATGAAAATGGTATCGACTCGGCGATGGCCGGTCAGTCCTTACTGGCGATTGAAGAGGCTGATATCGTCTTGTTTCTGGTGGATGGGCGCGCTGGTTTAACCGTTGCAGACCAGATGATCGCGCAGCACTTACGGGAAAAGGGTAAGGATGCCTGGCTGATCGTTAATAAGACCGATGGTGCTGACCCAGATGTAATTGTTGCTGAGTTTTATGCTCTGGGAATGGAACGCAGTCCGATTGCAATTGCAGCGGCCCATGGTCGTAACGTCACGGCAATGATCCAGCATATTCTTGACCCCTTCCCCGAGCCGAATGAGGAAGAGGATGAGCTGCATGATCAGCTTAAACATAAAGGTGTGCGCATTGGGGTTATTGGTCGCCCGAATGTAGGTAAATCGACATTGGTTAATCGCATTCTGGGTGAGGAACGGGTGGTTGTTTACGACCAGCCGGGAACAACACGGGATGCGATCTCTATCCCGTTCGAAAGGGATGGGCAGGAATATACTCTTATTGATACAGCAGGTATCCGGCGCCGTAAAAATGTGACCGAGATAGCTGAAAAATTTTCCATCATTAAGACATTGGAAGCTGTTCGGGAGTGTAATGTTGCTGTAATGGTTATTGATGCCCGTACCGGGATCGTAGAGCAGGATCTACATTTGCTGGACTTTGTGCTGCAAAGTGGACGGGCCCTGGTCATTGCAGTGAATAAGTGGGACGGTCTGGACGTCGATGTAAAAGATAAAATCAAAGAGGATGTAGATCGTCGTCTCGGTTTTGTGAACTATGCTGATGTTCATTTTATCTCAGCATTGCACGGTACTGGTGTTGGGCACCTGTATAAGTCGATCAATAATGCCTTTCAATCCGCCATGAGCCACTGGCAGACTAATCGCTTGACTACAATTCTGGAGGACGTGGTTAAGGAGCATCAGCCGCCTATTGTTCGTGGTCGCCGTATCAAATTGCGTTATGCGCACCAAGGTGGCAAAAACCCGCCAATTATTGTTGTACACGGTAGTCAGACAGACTCGATCCCTGAAAGTTATAAGCGTTATCTGACCAACACTTTCCGCAAGGTTTTAAAGGTTAAAGGGACGCCGATTCGTTTTGAGTTCCGCTCAGGTCATAACCCTTACGATAACAGTGATAAGGATGATCGTCAGAAAGCGAAAGATCGCCAGTTGAATCTGACGAAAGAAGCGCGTACCGAACGTAAGAGCCGCCGCTGATACTTTACGCGCTCGTGCGGTACGAAAAGGTACGTGTTCGCAGGTAGTCAGAAAAGGTATTTCTCGAGAGACCCCTAGTCATTGGATATCCAGTATTAGGGGTTATTTTTAGCCTTAGGTTTAAACTTAGTAATATTCGCCATCGGGATCAACCAGAGTGATTTGCTCTGTTTCAATCAGGCGCTCCACCAGTGCAAAGAAGTCAGTATAAGCGCGTAGGGCTTCTACCGGTTTGATGGGTTGGTTGTAGAGTACATCGGTTTGGATTGCCTGTCGGTTCCGTTTGGTGGTATGAGTCATCAGGCGGTTTTCCAGTTTGCTGCCCTTAACTGTACGCATAATATCCACTAATTGATCACGTGAGGCGGTATGCATCAGCATTTGCATACTTTTGCTATCCATATGAGTTAGTGTGGACAGAAGTTTTCGGCCAAGATGGATAAAATTCGGCTCACCCTGTGACTGGGGCGGATTCAGGCCCAGTTGTTCATCCAGTTTGGAAATCAGTTCTATAGCATGGATCAGTTCCAGCTGGACAGAGTAGAAATCCTTACTGACTTTATAGCGATGTTCACCCAGTGTGAATACTTCAAAACTCATGCGGTTACTCCTGATAAAACCAGTACAGCTTAATTAAATAAGGATTGGGCCAGAGGTTTTTGTGGGTGCAGCGGCCTTCTTTTTCTGCAGCGCTTTGACCACTTCGATGACCAGTTGAGCTGTTTTACGTGCATCAGCAGGCGTAATCTGTTGCGGTTTGGCAGGCTTTAGTTTTTCCCGCATAGGTTCAGGCACTAACTTGTTAAATTTAGCCAGCAGGCTGGTTTCAGACATCTCTTCGCATATAAACCAGAGTTTAGCCAGCTGACGGGGCGGAACTTGCTTAAAGACTGCGAACAGGGCTTTTTCAGGAAAACTGTCTAGTTTTTTCAGGAGCTGGCGGATAAAGGCCGCATCCGTGCTTGAAGGGAGTGCTGCAGGCGTCGCATCAGCGTTGTCCTTGATATTCATGCGCGGAGGGCGAATTTCACCCTCATCGGCCATACGCTCGATCGTACGTATCAACCCCTGAATTCGCTCGTTGACTTCCCATAGGGGTTTCAGAGGTAGTTTTTCAGCACTCTGAGTCAAACGGTCGATCTCTCTGCGCCCCAAGGCGCCTTCAAGCTTAGTCAGCAAGCTGTCCATATGTTTATTTTGAGCCACACGATAAAGGAGGGTGAAGTCAAACTCCCGTAAAAGCAGCTCAAGCTCGTTGTCGTTGAACTGTTCAAGATGGGCTAAAGCAGGCTGGAGTCTTTGAAACTGGGCACGAGCCTCCTCCCAGCGCGATTTTGGGTGCAGGGCAAACTGTTCAACCTGGGCCACCAAGGCGTCGCGCATTTCCTGACAGAATTTTTCCGAGAGGAGTAACTGACTTTCTGCCAGTTGAATCTCTAATCTGTGTCCGGACACAGGTTTCACCTTGATCTGCATCTGTTTCTTCCTACCGCTGAGTCGTTGGACTTATTTTGCCATGGAGATGGCCAGATATGCACCTGCTAATCTCTTCATCTTAAGGGCATCTTATCATTTCTGCACTTTTCGTAACGATGTTCTGTGCTGTGTGGGTGTTTTATTCGTTTTACCGGCCGCGAATTAATGGCGAATATTGGGGATTTACAAGTGCCTGTGTGTTCAGGGAGGGTATTACTGGTAGGTCAGAGGGGGATTCGTTAGAATTACGCCCTTGTTTTTTAACACACAGTTTTCAACGCGCCCTGTTTCACTGCGCGTATCTATTTGCGGATTTTAAGTACTATGTTAGAAGTCAACCCGATCAATAACCTCATTAAGGACCTGTCTGAGCGGACAGATGTTCTTAGGGGGTATCTTTGACTACGCTGAGAAGAAAGACCGTTTAGAAGAGGTAAACCGCGAGCTGGAGCAGCCAGAAGTCTGGAATGAGCCGGAGCGGGCTCAGGCTTTGGGTAAAGAGCGAGCAGGTCTGGAATTGGTGGTCGAGACGATCGATAATCTGGATACAGGGCTTGTGGATGCCCGTGACTTGCTGGATATGGCGGTTGAAGAAGATGATGAAGCTACCGCAGAAGAGGTCCAGAGTGAGCTGGATGACCTGAAAGCTCAGCTCGAAAAATTAGAGTTCCGCCGGATGTTCTCCGGTGAGATGGATGAAAGCAACGCATATCTGGATATCCAGTCCGGTTCAGGTGGTACTGAGGCCCAGGACTGGGCCAATATGATGCTGCGTATGTTCCTGCGTTGGGGTGATGCCCATGGTTTTAAAACTGAGCTGATTGAAGTGTCCGCCGGTGAAGTTGCAGGTATTAAGAGTGCGACGGTGCGCTTTGAAGGTGAATACGCTTATGGTTGGTTGCGTACGGAAACTGGTGTGCATCGTCTGGTACGTAAATCACCGTTTGATTCCGGTGGTCGCCGTCATACCTCTTTCTCTTCAGTGTTTGTGGCGCCTGAAATTGATGACAGTTTTGAAGTCGATATCAATCCGGCGGATTTGCGTATCGATACCTACCGCTCCTCCGGTGCTGGTGGTCAGCATGTTAACACCACGGATTCTGCGGTACGTATTACCCATGAGCCAACCAATGTCGTGGTGTCCTGTCAGACTGAACGCTCACAGCATGCGAACAAAGACCGTGCGATGAAGCAGCTGAAGGCAAAACTGTATGAGCTTGAGATGCAGAAGCGCAATGCTGAGAAGCAGGCTCTGGAAGATACCAAGTCTGATATTGGCTGGGGTAGTCAGATTCGCTCCTATGTATTGGATGACTCCCGCATTAAGGATCTGCGTACTGGTGTTGAAAACCGTAATACTCAGGCCGTTCTTGATGGTGACCTGGATCGCTTTATCGAAGCGAGCCTGAAGCAGGGGCTGTAACACAGGTTACAGCCTTTGCCGCAAAAGATGAGAGCACCGCTCTGCCGGTGCTGCATAATTCGATTGACCTATGTTTTGGATGATAAAGACCCATGGCTACAGAACAGCAGCAAGACACTCCCTTAGATAGCGCGGCAGCGGCAGCTGAAGAAAATAAGCTGATCGCAGAGCGTCGTGCCAAACTGGCTGAGCGTCGCGAAAAAGGCAACGCCTTCCCGAATACCTTTCGCCGTGATGCTTTGGCATCTGAACTACAGGCTGAGCTGGGGGATAAGGACAAGGGGGAGCTTGAAGAGCTGGACCGTAAGGCGTCTGTTGCCGGTCGTATTATGCGTATGCGTGGGCCTTTTATCGTCATTCAGGATATGAGCAGCCAGATTCAGCTGTATGTGGATAAGAAGAATCTGCCGGAAGAGGTTCGTGCGGATATCAAGAGCTGGGACTTTGGTGACATCGTGGGTGCATCCGGCCCGGTTCATAAGTCCGGTAAAGGTGATCTGTATGTTTACATTGAAAAGTGTGAGTTGCTGACTAAGTCTCTGCGTCCGCTGCCGGATAAGTTCCACGGTCTGACCGATCAGGAGATGCGCTACCGTCAGCGTTATGTTGATCTGATTATGAATCAGGAATCCCGCAAGGCGTTTGAGATTCGCGCTAAAGTGGTTAGTGGTATCCGTAACTACCTGAGTCAGCGTGGCTATATGGAAGCAGAAACTCCGATGCTGCAGGTGATTCCGGGTGGTGCAACGGCACGTCCGTTTATAACCCATCACAATGCACTGGATCGTGATATGTTCCTGCGTATCGCACCAGAGTTGTACCTGAAGCGACTGGTTGTTGGTGGCTTTGAAAAAGTTTTTGAGATCAACCGTAACTTCCGTAACGAAGGTCTTTCAACCCGTCATAATCCTGAGTTCACTATGCTGGAGTTCTATGAAGCATATGCGGACTATAAGGACTTGATGGATCTGACCGAAGATATGCTGCGCACCATCGCTCAGGATGTACTGGGTGATACTGTGGTTCAGTATCAGGAAGATACCTACGACTTCGGTAAGCCGTTTGAGCGCATGACCATGATCGAAGCGATCCTGAAGCATGCCCCTCAGATCAGCGAAGAAAGCCTGCAGGATCTGGAGTCTGCCAAGCAGGTTGCAGGGTCTCTGAAGATCGAGGTTAAACCGATTTGGGGTCTGGGCAAGTTGCACACCGAGATCTTTGAAGAAGTGGCTGAACACAAGCTGATGCAGCCGACCTTCATTACAGAATACCCGGCTGAGGTTTCTCCTCTGGCGCGCCGTAGCGACCATAACGCATTTGTGACGGATCGTTTTGAGTTCTTTGTTGGTGGTCGTGAGATTGCCAACGGCTTTTCGGAGCTTAATGATGCGGAAGATCAGGCTGAGCGTTTTGAACAGCAGGTTGCTGAGAAAGATGCCGGTGATGATGAAGCGATGTATTATGATCAGGATTATATCCGGGCATTGGAGTATGGTCTGCCACCAACGGCCGGTGAAGGTATCGGTATCGACCGTCTGGTGATGCTGTTCACCAATGCGCCGTCGATCCGTGATGTACTTCTGTTCCCGCATATGAGACCAGAAGCGGATTCTAAGTAATTCCTAACCCCGGTATCTTCTCTGGTTGCCGGGGTTTTATCTATCTCTTTTTTTATCTATTTCTTATTTTATTTATCCCTGGAAGGTCGGGGCGTTACCGGAAAGATAAGTAACTTTCGGTTTATTTTGAGCCCGCTTATTTTAGCTAAGTGCGGCTGAATGATTTTTTTCAGGTTCGTATGAACTGTCTGGAGATACACAATGAAAATGCTGAATCGTTCTGCAATGACTGTAAAACTGACTCAGGAGTTTGTTGATTGGATTAACAATCTTGATGATGGCAGTGAGCCTCTGACGCTGTCAGATGTTAACGAAGAAGCAACGGTTTACCTGATTCCTGAGATTGAGGATGAAGAGCAGCTGCGTGAGATGACTCAGGAATTTTGGCTGAATATTCTGGAGAATGAACTGAAATCCTGGGAGGATGATGAATCCTCATGGCCAGAGCTGACAGTGGAACTGTTTGAGAAGTTTATTGATCTATCACCGGCTGTCATGGTGTTTGATCTGGACTATGAAAACGGGCTGAAGTCCGCCAGTATTGATGACCTGGAAGATACTGCGGGTTAAGACCAGCATAGATATTAGAGGGAGCTAAAACCATGTCCAACGGAATACTGTTAGGGGTGGTTCTGCCAGCAGCTCTTTTTATTATCATGCTTGGGATGGGAATGACGTTACGGTCTGCTGATTTTGGCCGTGTTTTTACCTTTCCTCGTGCGGTACTGACAGGCTTAACAGGTCAGATGCTGTTTGTACCTCTGCTTGCTTTTGGTGTGGTGACTCTGTTCCAGCTACCGCCGGAACTGGCGGTGGGTCTGATGGTGCTTTCTTTTGCGCCGGGCGGGGCAACGTCCAATATGATGACCTTCCTGAGCCAGGGAGATGTCGCCCTTTCGATTACCCTTACCGCTTTTGCCTCAGTTATTACCCCCTTTACGATGCCGCTGCTGACCCAGCTGACCTTGGATTACTGGTTGGGCTCGTCTCAGTCCATTGAGCTACCGATTGCTCAAACTATGCTGCGCCTGTTTGTTATTACGGTTGTACCTGTTTCCATTGGCATGTGGCTGCATGCTAAAAAGCCTGAATTGAGCCAAAAACTAGCGAAGGTGGTCAAGCCGCTTTCTATCAGTTTTCTGGCGATGGTTATTATCGGAATTGTGACAAAACACTGGACTCAGATGCCGGATTTTCTGGCGGCTGTCGGTTGGCCTGTGATTGCCCTCAATAGTTTGGCACTTTGTTTAGGTTATCTGTTTGCCCGGGTTAATGGCTTGAATGCACCTCAGCAGCTGACGATTGGTATTGAAGTGGGTGTTCAGAATGGAGGGACGGCCCTGTTGGTTACAGGGGGGATTCTGGGTAGCAGTCTGATGTCTGTGCCGCCGGTGATCTACGGAATCCTCATGTGGGGCCCGAGTATGTTATTTGGTCTTTGGTGGGGTAAAAGAATACTGAGTGCCTCCCAGACTGCAGCGGAGCAAGGGTAGCTAGTGCGATGACTGCTTTGAAGTCTTCATCCTCACTTGGCCGTTGGCTGGGGCTGGCAGGTATTGCCGGAGATGAAAATAAGAAGGCAAAACGCTGGGCGCAATGGCTAGAATGGCCGATGTTATTTCTTGCTTTGTGGATGCTGATCACTTGGTACTTAAGCCTGACGGAAGAGATCAACCCACGTCTTCATCATATCAGCGACATTATCATCTGGTTGTTTTTTTTAGCAGAGACAACGCTATTAACTCTTTTAGCAGACCGTAAGTTACGCTATCTGAGAACAAACTGGATGAACCTGGTCATTTTGGTACTGGGGCTGCCCATTCTTTGGGGAGACAGCTCTATGATCAGTGTTCTCAGAATGCTGAGGATTGTCCTGATCTTGTCTTTGCTGATGCCTATGGGGTCAACAGTCCATGCTATATTGGCTCGTAACAACCTGGGTACAACGCTTTTGGTCAGTGCGGTTTTTGTTGGCCTTTCCGGAACCCTGATCTCAATTATTGATCCTGCTATTGATACTCCCTGGAATGGTATCTGGTGGGCTTTAGTGACGATCACAACAGTGGGATATGGCGATATTGTACCCATCAGTCCAGCGGGCAAGTTGGTGGGAGCATTTCTGATTCTTCTGGGAATTGGCCTTTTCTCTTTACTGACAGCTAGCTTTTCCGTCTACTTTCTGTCCAGAGAAGAGGAAGAGGTTACCGATAAGGAGTCGGAGCTACTGGGCAGGATTGATCGTGTAGAAGTCCGGTTGGAGCGCCTTGAGGGAAATATTAGTCGTATGATGGAGTTTCAGCGTCAGATTTTGCATGAGTACGAGCGTGAAAAGAGCACGAAAAAGCCATTGAAATAACCGGGGATTTAACAGCTTAATACCGGTAAACCCCAGGCAATCAGGTGCTTACCTGATTGTTCGGCCCATAAAGGGATCTCTTTCTATCTATATTTAATCACCGTCTAAATCGTCAAAATCGTAGTAGTCACTAATATTTCGCTGTAGCATTTTTTGCTCAAGGCGATCTTCGATGATGCGGCGTTTATCTTGCGACGTTGCATGCTTACTGAGTTCCCTTTCTTCATCATCCTTTAAAATAGCATCGTCAGTGTCATCAAAAATATCATCGGTATCATCAAAGGATACGTCTTCACGGCCCATTGATAAGTCTCTCCAGAAAAAAAGGTTGATTTTCCATGCTTATATAGACGGAAAATTATTTCTGGTAAAGAAAAAATTAAAGCCGGGATAAAAAAGCTGAATTCCTGCTGTGAAAGTACTACTTCATAATAAAAGTACTACACCACAATAAAAGTGTTATTCCACAATAAAGGCATCTTCGATATCTTTCGCTTCAAAAGCTTCAGGAACCTTAAAGGCTGATGCCGGAATAGTTAAGGTTTGTACATCCGTGAGCCGGTATTCGTCTGCAGCACTGATGGGATAAGTGCGCTCAATAGAGACTGGCAGCTGGTTTTTGCTATTCATCACAAAAAGCAGCTCGGTGGTATCGCCAGGGTTGAGCTGCTGGTGTACGCCGCTGGAAAAATTATGAAAGGACTCAAGCGTGTTCATGGCGCTGTCAGGGATGCCAACATCTGACGATTTAGTAACACATAACCTAGCCTGAGTCTCACCATTCACCAAAGCTTCGATCATTTGACAGGTATAGCCGTTAATCTCTTGCTCTTTATTCATGGGCTGATATTCAACAAGCTGTTTTTTAGGTGCCTGAGCCAGCTGTTGAATCTGCTCCAGAATCATTGCCATTTGCTCTTTTTCTTCTGCATTGGCAACTTTCATTCCCGCTTTCAATTCTGCCATTATGGCACGGCGGGTCACCTCTATCTGCTCGGAGAGGCTTTCCAGAGTTTCGCGATCAAGAATGCTATAACTGCGTTTATCGCTGTCCACCAGTGTCATATGCTGTCGCTGAACATCAAATAGCATAAAAAACTCAGGTGCCATCGGGTTTTCAAAGCGAATAAAGTTCTCGCTGACCAGAATAGTACTGCGGTGCTCAGGATTGGCCTGGGACTGATATGTCAGGCTGGTATCAGCCTGGGCCAGGGAGCTAAAGCTGAGTGTTAATGCTGCACCCAAATGGGTAAAAAAAGTACGAATTTTCATAAAGCCAACTAATCCTTGAATATGTAACGCAATGAAATGCCGGTAGAAAATCCTTGTACCGATATTTGCTTAAACTGAAACGTGTTTGCATCTCATTAGAACGATTTAGAGCAAGCCGGATGACGCTTGGTAATGCCTGAACCCAGTGTATGTTACTGTAAATAGCCAATATACTTAAGTGGGAAATAGCGTACTTTAGTAAGCTGGTATGCAATTTTATACTCAGGGTTTGTGGTGATAGCCTTCACTGGGTCTCAGTGGGAGCTACAGGAGTTTTTTTTGTGCAGATAAGTGATACGCACTCCATGGGATTAATGGCCGTTGCACTGTCTTTAGGGTTGTTGATTGGGGTTGAACGGGGTTGGCGAACCCGTGAGATGCAGGATGGCTCCCGTATTGCCGGGTTGAGGACTTATGGCCTGATTGCCCTTTTGGGAGCCGTAGGCTCTATGTTATCTGAAGGTGGCGATGGTTATCTTCTGGGGATTTTTTTTCTGGGGCTGACAGGGGCTTTGACTGCATCTTATATTCAACATCAGAGCAAGCCCGGAAATGATGTCTCGCTGACCTCTCTGATCTCTGCATTGCTGGCCTTTAGTTTTGGTGCGTTGGTGATGCGGGGGTATCCAGTAGAAGCGTCAGCGGCAACAGTGGTGACGACTCTGTTATTGAGTCTGAAAAGCGTATTGCACCGATGGCTTTGGTTACTGGAAAAAAAAGAGCTTTGGGCGGCATTAGAGCTACTGATAATATCCGTGGTTGTTCTGCCTATCCTACCGAATGCCGCAATGGGCCCTTGGCTGGCGCTTAACCCCTACGAGATCTGGTGGATGGTCGTGCTGATTTCAAGTATCTCTTTTGTGGGCTATTTTGCCATGAAGATTATTGGTGCCCGTAAGGGAATTATGCTGACGGCTCTGTTTGCAGGGCTGGTTTCTTCTACGGCGTTAACTCTTCAGTTTTCCAGAATGGCAAGGGACTCGAAAGAAGCAACTCCGCTATTAGCTGCAGGAATATTATTTGCTTGTGGCACCATGTTTCCCCGGGTGCTCTTGGTTGCAGGAGTCATTAATCCGGAGTTGGTGCCTCATTTGCTGTTACCGGTACTGGTGATGAGTGTTGTGGTTTATCTTCCGGCTCTGTTTCTGCTTTATCAGGGCAATAAAGTAGTACCCAATGATGTGACGCCGCCATCGAAACCTCTGTCTCTGGCATCTGCGTTAGGCTTTGGTGCGCTATTAGCTCTGATTCTGCTGCTTAGCAGTGCGTTAAAAGAAAATGTCGGTGATACAGGAATTCTGATTTTGGCGGCTGCCAGTGGTATTGCGGATGTTGATCCTATCAATCTGTCACTATCGGGTATGAGTCGGGATGGGCTGATGCTGAATACTGCCATGTTGGGTATTGTGATCGCCGCGATTGTTAATTCGGTTCTGAAAGGGGCGATGGCTGCTGTAATTGGCGGCAAAGCCCTGACACTTCAGGCCGCCATACCTTTATGGGTTGCAGCGATTCTAGGAGGAGTCGTTGCTATTATCTGATTTGCTTGCCGGGGCTAGGCAGAAAAAAAGCGCGACAGCTTGAATTTGCTATCGCGCTTTTTCAGATATTACCTATCTGTACTCAGATCAGGAAGCCGCCATTACCTGCACCGGCAGTTCGCCTTCTTTCAGATCCAAGCCCAGCAGTGTACGTATATCCGCCGGATTCTTGAGTAAGTCACGTAGTGTGTACTCGTCAACAACACCCAGAAAAGCATCGCGTGCTTTCTTCAACATTGGCTTCATATCACATGAGCCGGTTAATGGGCATATGAGCTTTTCGCAGTCGACAATTTCCAGGGATGTTTCAAAGTCACGAATCATCCTACCAATGGAAACCTCTTCTGCTTCCATATTGATACGCATGCCGCCATACTTACCTCGGACAGTCTGGATGTAACCCAGCTGGCCGAGCTTGTGAACAATCTTCATCAGATGATTGCGCGAGATTTCAAAATGGTGCGCGATATCACTGATTGTTACCAGTTCGTCAGATTGCTGTACACCAAGGAACATAAGAACCCGGATGGCATAATCTGTTTGACGGGTAAGTTGCATGATGCACAGTCCCCTTTCGTTCTTAATTAAACCCTGTGGTACCTGCCAGCCAGTCCCTGCAGGATTACTCACGCTATTCAAACAATCGTAACATGCTATTGCTGAGTGCATTGTATATCTTTGCAATCAAATGCAGCTTTTTATGTACAACTTGCCGACAAATTGAGGCCTATTTAACAAAAAATCAAGCTAACATTCTAATTTAATTAGCAAAAGGAGCTTTTGTGAACCTTCGTAACGTATTGCTGCTGGCATTAGCTTCATCGCTGGCGATGTCTGCAGCCCCGGTTGTTATCTTTATTGGTGGCCTTATTGGCGGTGACTTGTCATCAAATCCACGTCTTGCCACTCTGCCTGTTGCCTTTATGGTTATTGGCACAGCCCTTAGTACCATACCTGCTGCGATGATTATGCAGCGTTTAGGGCGTAAAAAGGGTTTTATTCTAGGGGCTTCAGGTGGCGTATTGGCTAATTTGCTGGCGGCGTTTGCTTTGAGTATTCAGTCTTTCCCACTGTTTGTGACAGCAACTGGGTTGGTTGGTTTTCATTTAGCTTTCGTCCAGCAGTATCGCTTTGCAGCTGCAGAGAGTGCATCGCCGGAGCAAGCAGGAAAGGCGATTTCTTTTGTTTTGGTTGGTGGTGTTATCGCAGCTTTTATTGGCCCCGAGCTTGCTCAGATTGCTGCACACTGGTTTGAACAGCAATTTGTTGGTTCTTTCGTTGTTTTAGCTTTGCTGATTGCGCTTGCGTTACTACTTTTGTTGAGCATAAAGCCGGTGAAGGATTTTCAGGCAGAGTCTGATGAGCATCATAAGCCTTCTGTGTTGACTTTGTTGGGACGCCCAGGGTTCTTTATTGCTGTTCTAGGTGGTGTAACGGCTTATGCGGTGATGAGTTTTATTATGACCGCTACACCGATCAGTATGCATGTTATGGATGGCCACTCACTGGAAGCCACTGCACGCGTTATTCAAAGTCATGTCGCTGCTATGTATCTTCCATCCCTTCTGACGGGGCTGATTATCGGTACACTGGGTGTTACCCGGGTTATGGGAGCAGGCACTGTATTACTACTGGGGTGTAGTGTTGTTGCGTTGAGTGGCCATGGTTTGATGCACTACTGGTGGGCGCTGGTGTTGCTGGGTATTGGCTGGAACTTTTTATTTGTTGGTTCGACAACTTTACTGACGCGCTATTATGACCACAAAGAACGTTATAAGGCTCAGGCAGTAAACGATTTTGCTGTCTTCGGCCTTCAGGCGGTAGCCTCCTTATACGCCGGTCAGGTTATCCACGGCCTGGGGTGGCAATGGGTTAATCTGCTGCCTATACCGCTACTGATTATCATGTTGATTTCACTTTTTTGGTTGGCAAGGCGCCAAGCGGAATAGAGGTGGGGTCGCACAAGGCATGGGGGCAGTTGAGTATACTCGAATGCTTTTTTTGGCTGTGGTCATAATATGCCCCATCTTTTGCGCTAATATGAGTATTATCCGAACTGCTATTGTTTTTAATCAGTGCGTTTTATTCTCTGAGGTGCTGATAAATGATATGTTTAGCTTCAGAACAGAAACAGGGGAGGTGCGCCGTTTGAGCGTGCCCGACAAAGAGACAGGAGAGGCTGATGTCTGGTCAAAAGTTCCGACTGGTTACGCGCAGTGATTTTGACGGTCTGGTATGTGCGGTGCTTCTAAAGCATCTGGATATGATTGACGATATTTTGTTTGTGCATCCCAAAGATATGCAGGATGGGAAAATTGAAATTACAGGTTCGGATATCACCACCAACTTGCCCTATGTGAAAGGCTGCTACTTGGCTTTTGACCATCATCTGAGTGAAACACTGCGTAATGACAGCAGTATTGATAATCATATTATCGACCCTGATGCTCCATCGGCGGCCCGTGTTGTTTATGATTACTATGGTGGCGCTGATAAATTCCCGGCTTCCTGGAATGATATGATGGAGGCGGTAGATAAAGGCGATTCTGCTCAGTTCAGTCGTGAAGAGATTCTAAAGCCTGAAGGTTGGGTTCTGATGAACTTCCTGATGGATGCCCGTACTGGTTTAGGGCGTTTCCGTGAGTTTCGGATCTCAAACTATCAGTTGATGATGCAGCTGATTGACTATTGTGCAAATCACACAATTGATGACATTCTGAAGCTTGAAGATGTTAAGGAGCGCGTCGAGCTCTACTTTGAGCAGGAAGCGAAAGCCGTTGAGCAGATTAAACGCTGCAGTACTGTTCACGGCAACCTGGTGGTTCTGGATCTGCGTAATGAAGAAACCATTTGGGCTACTAACCGTTTTATGATTTATGCCCTGTATCCTGAATGTAATATTTCGATCCATGTTTTGTGGGGCCTTAAGCAACAGAACACAGTATTTGCTGTAGGTAAGTCAATTCTGGATCGAAGCTCTTCTACTAATGTGGGTGAGCTTTGTCTGGAGTATGGCGGCGGCGGTCATCTGAATGCTGGTACCTGCCAGGTTGATAATGATAAGGCAGCAGAGTCATTGGAAGCGATTGTGAATAAAATTAACGCTGACGGATAATACAGTTTCTGTGTGAGCCACCTCAGGGTTGTTGCGCAAACCCCCGGTTTTCTGAGCTGGGGGTTTGTTGTTTCAGCCAGACAATAATATTAATGATTACGCCCTGCCTGTTTCTTCGGGTGTTCTCTGTTTGATGTGGAGCCCCTTCTATGCTGACAAAAGCTAAAATTACGATCTTTTACTGCACACAATGCAACTGGATGTTGCGTGCAGCCTGGATTGCCCAAGAGATTCTGCATACTTTTAGCGATGACTTGGCTGAAGTGGCATTGGCGCCGTCAACCGGAGGTCGTTACGAGATCTGGCTGGATGATATTTTGCTATGGGAGCGTAAAGCTGATGCTGGCTTTCCGGAAGCAAAAGAGATTAAGCAGCGCATCAGGGATGTAATTGACCCGGAGCGTTCTCTGGGGCACTCCGATACACCTGTGGTTTCCCGGGCAGATGAAGAGCAGCGCTAGGTTTCTCGTTTCAGATGTTCTATCTGATTAAGGCCTTCACCCGAGAGAGTGTAGGCCTGTCCGAAGCCACGCACATAGCTCGCACGTTTTGGGATCAGTTTCAGCAGTTGAAAATCTCCTAAACCTTTCAGCAGATCAATAATTTCCCCAAAGCGCTCTTGCATCTGTTCCAGCCTGACTTCAAATTCTGCAGCGTCTCTGACGATCACTTCAGCATGACCAATACAGGTAAAACGCTGACGGGCAAAAAATTGTCGGGTATTTTGCTCATCAGTGATGAGCATCCAGGAAACCTTTTTATTATCAACAAGGTGTTGGGTGTGGGCTGCAAGTTCGCTGACGAAGATATAGTGATTGCCCACCTCATCTTCAATAAAGGGGGCATAGCTCGCTTCAGGCCACTGTTCATTATTCATGGTTGCCAGAACAAGTGTTTTACAGCTTTGGCGGAATTCATGTTGTTCAGCCTGGATATCGCTCAGAGTAAGGGCGCTTTTAGATGCTGATGTTGCCATTAAAATCTCCGCTGTTGTTAGAGGTTCTGTTGGTTCAAACGTAAGTCGAAAGACCATCAATAGCATTGTAAGCAGGGTACGGACTATAGCATTTGGCTGTGCTTACCCCAATATTACCTTTTTGCTAACGTCAGTTTTCTGGCGGTTTTTTATCAGGAGTTTTTATGTCTAATAGCCAGCAGGCACAGGATAAACGTGCTTATATCTTCGCGTTGACTGCTGTTCTGATGTGGTCGACGGTGGCTATTGCTTTTAAGATAGGGCTGCGCGAGTTGGCACCTGTACAGTTATTGTTATGGGCCGCTATTTTTTCGATTATGACCCTGATGCTGACGGTGACGGTACAGAAAAAGTGGTTCCATATCCGGATGCTGACCGCTGCTCAGTGGCGGGCATCGGTTTTATACGGTGCTTTAAATCCTGTTCTTTACTATGTGGTGCTGTTTGCGGCTTATGACCTGTTGCCAGCACAGGAAGCTCAGGCTTTGAACTACTCCTGGGCGCTGACGCTGGCATTTTTGTCAGTACCTTTTTTAGGGCAGAAGCTAAGGGCTCAGGACCTGCTGGCCGGCTGTGTTTGTTATGGTGGTGTACTGGTCATTGCCACGCGTGGTAATCCTTTGGGGTTGGAGTTCAGTCACCTGCCGGGTGTTGGTCTTGCTCTGTTCAGTACACTTATCTGGGCAGGATACTGGATTGTGAATACAAAAGATCAGCGGGAGCCAGTGGTAGGCTTAATGCTGAACTTTATTATGGCATTACCTATCTTGCTATTCATTAATAGCTATCAGGGGTTACTGATTCTACCTAGCTATCAGAGTCTTGCAGCGGCAGCGTATATTGGTATTTTTGAGATGGGGCTGGCGTTTGCCTGTTGGTTAACGGCGATGCGACTCATATCGCAAACGGCCAAAATCAGTAATCTGATTTTTTTAGCACCTTTTATCTCACTGGTTCTGATTTATTTTCTGTTGGGAGAAGAGATCTACCCGTCTACTCTGATAGGTCTTGGTTTTATTATTAGTGGTTTACTTATTCAGCAGTATAAAACGGCAGCACAGAAAGCAGCTCTCAAAGCGTTAAGTTCGTAAAAACATGCAGGGTGCTCAATCATTAAGCGGAGTGGAAATGGCAATTCAGAGTGGTATTTATCAACATTATAAGGGCTCAAAATATCTGGTGGTGGGCGAAGTAAGGCACAGTGAAACCGAGGAAACCTTGGTACTTTACCGTGCTCTTTATGGTGAACGGGGATTGTGGGTTCGACCTGTCAGTATGTTTAGTGAGCAGGTTGATGTTGCTGGTGAGATAAAGCCCCGCTTCGAGCTGATTGAAGCCAGAGATAACCTGATGGCAGGGGTTGACGCACCATAGTAGATTTAGAAGTGCGCGACAGAAATGGCTCGAAATAAGCCATTTTGTCGGCAATCAGTGGTGTGCTGTGATGGTTTGTGGCTTAGCTGGGCTGTTTTAGCAGAGCTTCAAGAGCAGGCCAGATATTATCCAGTAGTTGTCGTTGTGCCTCAGCCTTTGGGTGGACACCATCGCTTTGCATCAGGTCGGGGTAGATAGCGATTTTCTCCAGAATAAAGGGTACGACGGGGATTTTTTTCTGTTCAGCCAATTGAGGGTAGGTTGCAGCAAATGCTGTGGTATAACGCCGACCATAATTAGGTGGTAACTGTATGCCCAGCAGTAATGGTTGTGCACTGGCCTGACGGCTTATATCAATCATGCGACTAAGATTGTTTTGCATCAGATGCAGAGGCAGACCCCTTAAACCATCATTACCGCCCAGCTCAAGCAGAACCAGATCGGGTTGGTGTTGTCGGAGTAGTTCCGGTAGGCGCGCCAATCCACCCTGAGTTGTTTCGCCACTGATGCTTGCATTGATAACCCGATAAGAATAGTTCTGCGTTTGGAGGCGTTTTTCCAGCAAGCTGACCCAGCCTTCACCCTGGCGCAGCCCGTATCCTGCGCTGATACTGTCACCCAGGATCAGAATGACACCGTAAGGCTCTTTCTTATTGTTATCAGCGGCTAAAGTCAGATCAGAAAAAAGTAGTGCAAGAACTGAAAGTAAACTGATCAGTAGTCTATGCGTAGAACGATTAGTGAATCGCTGACAGACGCTTGCCCAATAAACAGTGAAAGGATGTTGAATCGACATGAATGCTCCCGCTTCCGAACGTCGTGAAAAAAATGCTAACACAGAGATAAAATCCGTTATACGGACTGAACAGCTTGCCAGAACGGTCACTGATGCTGACGGTCAGGCACTGCATATTCTGCAGGGAATTGACTGTCAGATCTATGCTGGTGAGAGTGTGGCTATTCTGGGAAGTTCCGGTGCGGGTAAATCAACTTTACTGGGTTTGTTAGCGGGACTTGATCAGTCGACGGATGGTGAAATCTGGCTTAACGACCAACCTTTGAGTGGGTTGAGTGAAGAGGGGCGGGCTCAGATGCGTCAGCAGGTGGGGTTTGTTTTTCAGTCCTTTCAGCTGCTTGAGCATCTTACCGCGTTGGAAAATGTCATGTTACCGCTGGAGCTGGCCGGAGAAAAAAACTATCAGGCTATCGCTCAAAAGTGGTTGGAACGTGTTGGGCTGGGGCAGCGCATCAAACATTATCCTCGCCAGCTCTCGGGGGGAGAGCAGCAGCGGGTTGCTATCGCCCGGGCTTTTGCAGGTGATCCTTTGGTGCTGTTTGCAGACGAGCCTACCGGTAATCTGGACAGTGTTACCGGTCAGTCGATTATTGATCTGCTGTTTACCTTGAATAAAGAAAATCAGACAACTCTGATTCTGGTTACCCATGATGCAAACCTGGCCCGGCACTGCCAGCGAAGATTAACGCTGCGCGATGGCTTGCTGCACGAAGAGCAAGCTGTTGCTGTTACCGGGGAGGCCTGAAATGACTCAAAGTATAAAACACAAGGTGGCCCGATGGCCGATGGCTTTCAAGCTGTTGGCAAGGGAGTGGCGCTCCGGTGATCTGAACCTTTTGTTTACTGCATTGTTATTGGCTGTAATGACGGTGGCGCTTACTGGTTTTATCGCAGACCGTCTGCAACGGGGTATGGAGCAACAGGCAGCCCAGTTAATGGGTGGTGATCTGGTTCTGCGTAGTCCCCGTGAAATTGATGCTCAGTGGTTACAGGAGGCCCGTGACCGGGGGCTTCAGGCGGTACCGACACTGGAATTTGCCAGTATGGTGGCCGGTGATAACGGTTTCCAGCTATCGGCGGTAAAAGCGGTTGCAAGTGGCTATCCGTTAAAAGGTGGTCTGGAGCTGGAAAAAGATTCCAGGGCACAATCCCAGGACGTGTCAGCAGATTATGTGGACAGCGATGGCAGGCTACCGGCCTCCGGTGAAGTTTGGGTCGATCGCCGGTTGCTGACGGCGCTGAATGCCGCTATTGGTGGTGAAGTGGAGATTGGTCAGAAACTGTTCACCATTACTCGCATTATCCATAAAGAGCCGGATCGCAGCGGCGGATTTATGAGCCTGAATCCCCGCTCATTGATTAACTTTTCTGATGTGGCGGAAACAGGTGTTGTTCAGCCTGGTAGCCGTGTTCGCTTTCGCTACATGTTCGCTGGTGATTTGCCCTCCATCGATGCGTTTAAAGACTGGCTTGAACCTCAGTTGAAACCCTCGCACCGTTTGTTAGATATTCGGGAAGACCGGCCTTCTGTTGGTTCGGCTCTTGATCGGGCGCAGCGTTATCTGCAGCTGGCGAGTATCGGAGCGGTTATTCTATCGGGTGTCGCTGTTGCAATGGCCGCTGGTCGTTTTGCCCGCCGTCGCCAGGATACTGTGGCCGTGATGGCGAGTTTTGGCTTTGCCGCTCCGGTTATGGGCGGTATTTATCTAAGGCTGTTACTGCTGTTAGGGATTGCTGCTGCTTTGTGTGGTGCATTGCTTGGTTTTATTCTGCAGATGATCGGCACATCTATGGTGGCTGATCTACTGCCGGTTCATTTGCCACCAGCTGGTTGGCAGCCCTGGGGTTTGTCGGTTGGTACCGGTATTTTGTTGTTGATGGGGTTTGCAGGCGCACCGTTACGTCAGTTGCGTAATGTGTCACCTCTGAGGGTGTTCCGGCGGGATCTGGAACTGGCCTCGCCATCCACTGTGATGGTTTATGGTTTGGCGCTGTTCGCTCTGGTGGTGATGATCTATTGGTATAGTGCTGATGCCCGGCTGACGCTATGGCTGACTTTGGGGTTAGTGGCTGTAATGGGATTGTCGGCGGTGCTGACGTTAGGCTTGTTCCGCTTGCTGAAGCTGGTTGGCCCTAAACTGCCGATGCGCCCTCGCCTGGCAGTGCGCAGCCTCTATAGCCATAAACAGACAGCATTACCTCAGGTAATGGCTTTTGGTTTGGTACTGATGGTTGTTGCCCTGGTCGCTTTAATCCGTAATGACCTGTTGGCCAGCTGGCAGCAGCAGCTGCCGCAAACGGCACCGAACTATTTTGCAATTAATATTCAACCTTTTGAGCGTCAGGATTTTGCAGCAAGGCTAGATCAGGCTGCGGTCAAGCGCTCGCCGCTGTACCCGATTGTTCGGGGGCGACTATCAGGAATTAACGGCCAGCCAGCCCGTGATGCTGTGCCTGATAATGCGAAAGAAGATAATGCATTGCACCGTGAGCTGAACCTGACCTGGCGCTCTGATCTGCCGGAGGATAATCAGATTATCTCTGGTCGCTGGTGGCGTGATGACTTTACGGCACAGCCCGGAGCTATTATTCCTCTGTCACTGGAAGCCGGTATGGCTGAGCGTCTGAATCTGGGCTTGGGCGACACGCTGAGCTTTGATCTTGCCGGGCAGATAGTAACCGGCGAAGTGACCAATATTCGTCAGGTAAACTGGGATAATTTCCAGCCTAATTTTTATGTGATTGCGCCCCCCGGTGTGTTGGAAAACATGCCCCAGACATTGCTGGCCAGCTTCTTTCTCTCGGATGAGCAGCGGCGTATTGTACCTGATCTGGTTAAGGCGTTTCCGGCGGTTTCCTTGCTGGATATCAGTCAGATTCTGGCTCAGGTACGTCAGATTCTGGTTCAGGTCACATTGGCTATTGAAGTCATGCTGGGGTTCACTTTACTTAGTGGATTAGTGCTACTTTTGGCGGCTGTAAAAAACAGCCTGGACGAACGCCTGCGTGAGGGGGCACTCTACCGAACTCTGGGTGCTTCCGGTGCCATGATTCGAAGTATCCAGCGTTATGAGTTTGTGTTGCTGGGGGTTGTTGCCGGTTTGCTGGCGCTGATGGGGTCTGAGTTGACGGCGTATCTGCTGTATCTGAACCTGTTTGACTTGGACTATAGCCTAAGCTTTACTCATTGGCTGGTTCTACCGTTGTCCGGTGCGGTCATTATTACCTTGGCAGGCCTTTGGGGGACGCGATTTGTCGTCAGGCAGCCGCCGCTTCAGGTCTTACGTGCCGGATAACAGACTTTTATGCCCGTGAGGCTGGAGTCTTTTTTGCATACCCTGCATTGAGTGTTTAGTAAGATAAAAAATACAAGGATACTATAGGCCATGAGCGCAGAGGCACGCCCCTATTCATCGGAAATTGCGTTACAAACAACCTCAACATCTGCTGAGAGTGAGCTGCCGGATACACCGGCTGCTCAGGCGGAGACAGATCCGGATGAAGCATTCGATAATACGGAGCTGGACGATCGTCGTTTTCCATCCAGTGGTGAGGGGTTTCCGGAATCTGTAACGGGACTTCCTTTCAGAGTGCATCCGCGCCGTGAGGAGCTGTATAACGAACTACATGCCCGACCATTCCCTGTCGTGCAGACACCAGCCAGAGTCTCCCGGTTAGCAGTGTTGGTTCCTGAAGCAGATCGTCAGCGGGAATTTGCCCATCTGCAGAATCTCTGTCAGCGCTATGGTGTGAATATGCCTGCGGAGAACTGCAGTTTTTATCAGGCTGACTTTGGTAGTTTTCAATTCCGTTGTGGCCGCCATATGGAGTTTGTTACCTATACTTTTATTCGTCCGGACAGCGGTGATCAGCCCTTTACGTCCACGGCTCTGGAACTGATACCTCAGGACTGGTTGCGTAACTTGCCGGGGGAAGTGGTGGCTGCGTTTCACATTGAGATGCTGGACACGGCTCAATCAGCATTGAACCGGGAGCAACTAAAGACCTGTTTCGAAGGCCAGCGCCTGATTAGCGGCAGCCTGATGGATGGTGATGCTACTGTTTGGAGTGCCTTTCGGCTCCATGGCGATGGTTTTGGCCGCTTTTTGATCCATAACCACGGGCTGAATAATAACCAAGCGGGTCGACTGTTACAGCGGTTGGTTGAGATGGAGACTTATCGACTGATGGCTCTTCTGGCTCTGCCTGAAGCCCGCCGTTTAGGCCCCTCCCTGCAGGAGGTTGACCGGAAACTAGCGGCGATTATCGCCAGTGCAGCGGATATGAAGGATCATGCCGACGAACGTAAAATGTTAACAGACCTGTCCCAGTTAGCGGCCCAGGTGGAGCGTTGGCGTACGAATACCAACTATCGCTTTTCAGCGATGCGGGCTTATTACTCCCTTGTGATGAAGCGTATGGATGAGTTACGCGAACAGCAGGTGGAAAACTATTTCACCATTGGCTCTTTTCTTGAGCGCCGCCTGACGCCTGCTTTTAATACCTGTGAATCGATCAGCGAGCGGCTGGAAGATCTTGCGCGTCGTATTGAGCGTGCCGGAGATCTGTTGCAAACCCGTGTTGACCTTACTATTGAAGCCCAGAATCAGAGCCTTCTCTCGTCGATGGACCGCCGTGGCAAGCTGCAGATGCGGCTACAGGAAACGGTAGAAGGCCTTTCCATTGCGGCGATCAGCTATTATATGGTGAGTCTGATGAAGATTCTTGTGGGGGCTGCCTACAGTGCCGGGCTGCCTGTCAATAAAGACTTGATTACAGGGCTATCAGTGCCTGTGGTTGTCGGTTTGGTCTGGTGGCTGACCCACAGAGTGAAAAAAGCGATTATGAAGGCGAATAATTCTGAGCCGGATATCTGACCGGGTACTCTGTTTATCACTAAAACCAAGTGTTGTACTGGGGATTGATTTTTGCCCTGTTAACGTTAAAGTGAGGCCAGCTAATGCTGGCCTTAATTATTGTCAGCTGCTTTTGAGTCTCATCCGCTTACCTTAAACAGGATCTTTTTATGTCTGTACAAACCTTGATTGAAAGCAAGCTGACAGAGCAGCTGTCACCTCAGGTTATCCTTGTAGAAAATGAAAGCCATAAACACAGTCGTGGTGAGAACTCGCATTTTAAGCTGACACTGGTTTCTGATGTATTCACGGGTTTGCGTCCGGTACAGCGCCACCAGAAAGTATATGGTGTTTTGAGTGCAGAGCTGGAAGCAGGTGTTCATGCTCTGGCGATCCATGCTTACACGCCGGAAGAATGGCAAAGCCGGGGCGAAGATGTGCCCGTTTCTCCGAACTGTCTGGGTGGCAGCAAGCACGATAAGCCGTAGGCTTAATAATGGGGAGGTAACTCTCTTGCCGGATCGAAGTTTTCAATTCCGGCACTGTCCTGATCCCCTTTTTCTTTCAGCTCGTTATAGACCTGTCGGATCGACTCTTCCAGTAGTTGAATCCTCTTATCCTGTTCGGTGATTACTTTATTCAGTGCTTCTATGGTATCGTCCTGAAAGGCGAGCTTAATTTCCAGTTCGTCGATTCTGTCTTCTGGCATGTTTTGATTCCTGACAAGGGTTGGGACTCAGGCACTTCAAGTGCCAGGGATGCTCTGTATAATAGAGCATTGCATAGTAGCGACAAGATGAAGTCTTCTATAACCAGCCTTCTATACCACAGCCCAGCTGGTTTTTACTTCATTTTATTGCTTTGAAGAACCATGGGAAAGCACTCGTTAAAGACTGGCTGGAGTGTTAGTTCTTTGTTTTTTAAGTGAATTATTAATAATAACTAATTGTTTATGAGAGAGTAAGTATGAGCAAAAATTCCTTTGTTCGTTGTGTGTTAATCAGTGTGGTGATGGCCATTGTAGGGCCGTTTATTCTCGACCTGGCAACTCAGGCCGGTGAACAGGGATTGCGTGCTAGCGGACATTATGTACCGGCGGCCGTTATCTTTTTTCTGACCACCTTCTTAGGCACTGCGGTTCTGAATTACCTGACGCCTCAATTGGCAAATATTGCTAATGATGAGAACGATGATCGTGAAATGGGTACCGTTAAATGGTTTAACGTTTCCAAAGGCTTTGGCTTTATTACCCGTGACTCCGGAGGTGATGTATTTGTTCACTTTCGTTCGATCCGTGGTACTGGCCATCGTTCTCTGGCAGAGGGGCAGCGCGTTCGTTTTGCTATTATCCAGAGTGACAAAGGTATGCAAGCTGAGGACGTAACTGTTATCAGCTAATACCCGACGCAACCTGTCTTTGAAGATACCCGGCACTTCCCATTAAGATGAAGTGACCGGGTATTTTTTTGCATGTTTTTCAGCACGTTGACTATGCTGTCAGGAGCTTGGTTTTATTTTGTTCAGGAGGTTGTTCGTGGCGGCACCCCTTCCTAATATTCCTTTTCCTGTGCGCAGGCCCTGTCCTCAGGGGATCTGTGTTTGTGGTCATCGGGCGTTGCTGGAGAGTGGTACCGGTGATATCCGGATTCTTCGTCTTACTCTGATGGAAGAGAAGCGATTAATCGATCGACTGGAAGCTGTCTGCGATTTTGATGACCTGCAGAAAATGCTGCATCTGATGGATGAGCAGCTGGGGATCAGGTTGGAAATTACACCAGGCTATACCGAAGTTCGCAGTGTCCGGGGTTTGAGGATAACTTTTCAGGAGCAGCGGGGCTTATGTCGAAAAACGCAAAAAAAGATTCCAGCTGCGATACGTCGCTGCCTGAGCGATAAACCTAAAATATTGTATCGCCTGCTCGATAGCTTCGATCTCTTTCGGGCGTTGTGATATCTCTTTCCTGAAATTGGCTTATCGTCTTCTGCAAAGTCGCTTATCAGTATATAGGTTGTAAGGGCGTTGAGAAAAAAACCGAAGCGGATTGGCTTCGGCCTTTGTTTTTAAGCTGCAAGATCTCTGACCAGTTACTGGCTTTTAGTCCGGCCAGCTGATCTCACCTTCACCTTTCTTGCTGATTTGCCACCAGAGGTCTATGGGTTGGTCCGGCTCCCAGGATCCCACTGAGCAACGAATGGTGCGATTAAAGAAAGCAAAGGCTGCTCTTGCGCACTCTATATCGGTTGCCCAACCACTTTCCGGGCTGTCGAACCAGATGCTCCAGTATTTACCGGCAGCTTTTTCTACTACATGGACAGGTACTTCAGTGCCGTCGGCTTTAACCGCCTGATAGAGCAGAGTGCGTTTATCCAAACGTTTAGGCTCGGAATAGTTGGCGAACAGCTCTTTAAACCAGCTCTCGATGGTTTCCAGGTCCGGGTCCTGCACGTAGATTTCGATATCGGGAAAAGCTTCAGTTGTCATCATTTTGATCCGTTCTTTTTTCTGAGCGGGATGGTTTATCTACATCCGTACTCAGAAAGCGATAAATACGAAAAGCGCTTAAACCAAGGTACCCCAGCAGCCCCAGCATCGCACCTATTCCCATGGTGATCAGAGAGAGTAAGGCTACCAGTTCACGTCGCAATGGCTCAAGATGAGTGGCACCTTCAGCCCACATCAGCATACCAGCACCAACAAAAAAGATGATGGTGCCTATGGTCACCCGCCGTAGGTTCAGGCGGGTATCCTGTGACATCTTGATCAGGCGTTGTTTCAGGCTCATGTCGGCTGGCTTGTCTGCAGAGTGGGCTGATCAGGTCAGCAAGCGAGCCATCACACCCTGGTAGATGCCCGTCAGCTTGTTCAGGTCATTCGCCAGAATATGCTCGTTTACCTTGTGAATAGTGGCGTTACAAGGGCCTAATTCAACCACCTGCGTTCCGGTTGGCGCAATAAAACGACCATCGGAAGTGCCCCCTGAGGTTGATAGTTCTGTAGTGATGTTGGTCGCTTCCAGAATGGCACTGCGACAAGCATCAACCAGGTCTCCTTCAGGCGTCAGAAATGGTAGACCATTCAGGGTCCACTGCAGATCATATTCCAGTCCATGTCTGTCCAGAGTGCTGTGAACTCGTTGCTTGATCTGATCAGCAGTTAGCTCAGTTGAGAAGCGAAAGTTAAACACAACCTCAACATCACCGGGAATTACGTTGGTGGCACCGGTGCCACCATTGATATTTGAGATCTGAAAGCTGGTGGCCGGAAAGTACTCGTTACCTGCGTCCCAATGCTCCGTAGAAAGCTCCGCCAGAGCAGGGGCAACCTGATGAATAGGGTTACGCGCCAGATGTGGATAAGCCACATGGCCCTGAACACCTTTTACCAGCAGCTTAGCGCCCAGAGAACCGCGTCGGCCATTCTTGATGATATCGCCGGTATGATGGGTACTGGACGGTTCACCAACGATGCACCAGGTCATTTTTTCATTACGGGCTTCAAGGTGTTCAACCACCTTTACTGTGCCATTAACAGCGGGGCCTTCTTCATCGGAAGTGATCAGGAAAGCGATAGAGCCTTTGTGATTCGGGTTTGCAGCGACAAACTCTTCACAGGCGACAACCATAGAGGCTAGGCTACCCTTCATATCCGCCGCACCGCGACCATAGAGCATGCCCTTTTCGTCAATGACTGGCTCAAAGGGGCCGTGTTTCCAGTTTGCCTCAGGGCCGGTGGGAACAACATCTGTATGGCCGGCAAAGGCTAACACAGGAACTTCAGTACCGCGTCGGGCCCAGAAGTTATCCACATTGCCAAAGCGCAGGCGCTCAACGTTGAAGCCAATTGCTTCCAGGCGCTCAATCATCAATTCCTGACAGCCGGCATCTTCCGGCGTAACCGAGTGGCGGCTGATAAGGTCGAAAGCGAGTTGTAGTGTTGGCGTCAACGCTTCGGTCTGGGACATGGGTGGCTGTTCCTGTGGCTGGCTAAACAATAGGGGTTTTTCTGGTACTTATAATCAGCCCGCCATGATACCGGAAAGAGATGGTCTTGTAATGAGGCAGCCTGTGTACAGGGCTAAGAGCAAATATTTTATGCAGACAAAGTGGGAGGTGGATGAAGTGGTGTGAATGTTTATTAACTGAAAGTATGTCTGACCTCTACTTTGCCTGATTGACGGAAAAGCAGTCTGTTCAAAAAACAACCAAACTTCTGTATATGGCATAAATACGACAGTTCGTCAGGTTATCTCCAGTTTATCCACAGTGATCCTCAACAGGATTGTGGGTAAGTTTTTGTCTTGAATTATCAGAGCCAGGAAATAAATATAAAAACGGCGCCTTTTAGCGGGCGCCATTCTTAAATCGAAGTCGCTTCAGCAGTCGCTCAGCGATTTGCATGCAGTGCTTCTAGTTATTTGCATGCAGTGCTTCGTTCAGTTCTATTGCAGTCTTATTGGTCAGGCACTCAACGGCACCGGTCTGAGAGTTGCGGCGGAACAGCAAGTCGTCTTTGTTCGCCAGATCACGGGCGCGGGCTACTTCAACCAGCTCTCCATTACCTTCCAGTACATTCACTTTGGAGCCAGAGGTGATATAAAGGCCCGCTTCAACGGTGCAACGATTACCCAGAGGAATACCAATACCGGCGTTTGCACCCAGCAGGCAGCCTTCGCCCACGGAGATAATAATGTTACCGCCACCGGATAAGGTACCCATGGTGGAGCAACCGCCACCCAGGTCAGAACCTTTACCCACCATAACGCCAGCTGAGATACGGCCTTCGATCATGCCCGGGCCTTCGGTGCCAGCGTTAAAGTTAACGAAACCTTCATGCATGATGGTGGTGCCTTCACCTAGGTATGCACCCAGTCGTACACGGGCGGTATCAGCAACACGAACACCTGCCGGAACCACGTAATCGGTCATTTTCGGGAACTTGTCTACGCAGTCAACAGAGATCGTCTGACCGTTCAGGCGAGCCTGCAGCTGGCGCTGTGGCAGTTCTGCAAGGTCGATAGCACCTTCGCTGGTCCAGGCAACGTTAGGCAGCAGGCCGAACATACCGGTCAGATTTGTGCCGTGGGGCTGAACCTGGCGATGCGACAGCAGGTGCAGCTTCAGGTAAACCTCAGCAACTGACTTAGGATCGGTGTCTTCTTCTATGAAGGTTGCAACCAGTGGCCGCTTACTGTTAGCCAGAGAAGCAACCAGAGTCGCTTGCTCTGCTTCGCCTGCGGCTTTCAGGGCTTCAGCTAAGGCTGCTACTTTGTCGCCCGCAAACTCAATTGCCTGATTGCCACCCTGATAACCCAGGGTATCAATAACCGCTTCAATCAGGCTAACAGCCGGGTTAAGTAGAGGTTGTGCGTAAAACACTTCCAGCCATTCGCCTTTACTGTTTTGAGTACCAACGCCAAAGCCAAAGCTGAAAAAAGGTGATGCAGACATGTTAACTCCCGAATAGGTCGAGACAGCAGGGCTGCCTTATATAAAATTTATGATGAAAAAGTATAGGGTTTTATCTGATTCAGAGAATCAAAGGGTCGTTGGTGCGGTCGCTTACAGGCCAAAAAATACCTGATAGTCCGCATCCTTAAACCCGGTTTTAAACTGGTCGTCTTTAGCCAGAACAGGACGTTTCACCAGCGTTGGGCTGGCCAGCATCAGTTTGATCGCCTTTGTCTGATTCAGATCTTCTTTATCAACGGCATCCAGCGCGCGCCAACTGGTGCTGCGTTTGTTCAGTACCTGCTCCCAGCCCAGTGCATCACACCAAAGGGTTAGGTCTTCTTCGCTCAGACCGTCTTTTCGGAAGTCATGGAACCGGTAATCCTGCTGGTTTGCATCCAGCCAGTTACGGGCTTTTTTCACCGTATCGCAGTTAGGGATACCGTACAGCGTCAGGGGCATTAGAGGCCTCATCGTTTAATTGGTTGTAGGCTTGTGGCATTCAGCGGTGTTTCCGCTGAATACCGGTATTAAGTCACGGCTCTCAAAGAGATTCTACGAAGCGTCGAATACGCTGTGCTGCCTCAACACACTCATCCAGGGTGGCAACCAGTGCCATACGGACACGGTTGTTGCCGGGGTTTTCGCCATCAAGTGTGCGTGACAGATAGCTACCCGGCAGTACAGTGACATTCTGTTGCTCAAACAGTTTCTGAGCGAAGTCTTCTTCGTTGATCGGTGTTTCCGGCCATAGATAGAAGCTGGCTTCCGGCAGTTCAAAGTTGAGTACCGGCTTTAGGATCTCTCCAACACGCTCAAACTTTTCCGTATAGACGGCACGGTTCGCGATGGTGTGATCCTCATCGCTCCAAGCTTCAATGCTGGCCAGTTGATGCTGAACCGGCATGGAACAACCGTGGTAGGTGCGGTAGAGCAGGAATTTTTGCATCAGTTCCGCTTCACCTGCGATAAAGCCGGAGCGAAGACCCGGCAGGTTGGAGCGTTTGGAAAGACTGTGGAAAACAACACAGTTTTTGTAGTCATCTCGCCCCAGTTCTGCACAGGCCTGCAGCAGACCCGGTGGTGGTGTTTGTTCGTCAAAATAGATCTCGGAGTAGCACTCGTCAGACGCTATGACGAAATTGTACTGATCCGACAAGGTGATCAGCTTTTTAAGTACATCCAAACCCATGACTGCACCGGTTGGGTTGCCCGGAGTGCACAAAAACAAAAGTTGTGTATTCTCCCAAACGTCTGCAGGCACGGCATCGAAGTCCGGAATAAAGCCGTTCTCTTCAAGGCATGGCATAAAGTAGGGCTCAGCGCCCGCCAGATAAGCTGCCCCTTCATAGATCTGATAGAAGGGATTTGGTGATGCGATCAGGGCACCGGGCTTGCGCTCGATCAGTGCCTGAGTAAAGGAAAAAATCGCTTCCCGGGTGCCGTTAACCGGTAAAACATGGTCATCTGCAGTCAGGGTTCCGGGTTTTAGGATAAAGCGCTGTTGGCACCAGTGTGCAATAGCTTCCCGTAGTTCAGGTAGGCCCTTGGTGGTTGGGTAGTTACTGATACGGTTCATATTGTGGCGCAGAGAGTTTAGTACAAACTCTGGTGCCGGGTGACGGGGTTCACCAATGGACAGTGCGATATGTTCCAGTTCGGATGGCGGTGTTACCTGAGCTTTCAGGGCTGTCAGCTTCTCAAAAGGGTAGGGCTGTAATCGGTTCAGATCTGGATTCATACCGGCTTCCGTCATCAGGGCATTTATTTAGCTAACCATTATAATCAAGGGTGTCTGGACGAACAAACCCACAGTGATGATTAACAGGTTGAATAATATCTGCTTTTGGTTTGATTATACCGACTGTAGGTCTTACCCCTGCCTCTGTATGTAATAAAAAAAGCGATCCGAAGATCGCTTTAGAGTAACTCAGTGTATTTTAATGGCCATTGCTGACTTGTTCGTCGAGGTCATGGCAGATGCGATAGCGCAGTTTCTCGCATAGGTTGGGGTCACTGATTGGCCCTAGTGTCCGGTCCGTAATGACAAATATATCCTCTACCCGCTCACCCAAAGTGATAATCTTGGCTGACAGGATATTAATGTCCATCTCAACAAATATCCGGCCTATTCGGGCCAGCAGTCCGGGGCGATCCGGTGTAATGACTTCCAATGTTGTGCGCTGACTGATGGGGTCGTTACTGATAATCACCTGAGTTGGCATGGTAAAATGCTTCAATTGACGTGGGGTCCGGCGCTGAATGATTTCGCTGTAATCTGCAGGGTCATCGAGTTCTTCAATCAGAACGTGTTTGATTTCCTCGATGCGGGCTTCGTCACGGATCGGCTCGTCATTGCTTTCCAGTACGATATAGGTATCGAGAGAATAACCGTTGCTGGAGGTGCTGATCCGGGAGTCATGAATATTCAGTCCCAGTTGTTCCATGGCCGCCACTGTGGCAGCAAACAGATGATCCTGTTCCTTTGTGTAAATAAAAACCTTGGTTCCGCCGACTTGCTCCACTTTTTTAGGGTTAGTCACCAGTACTAACGGCATATTGGGTTCTTTGTGATCCAGAATCTGTTCGGTCTGAAAAGCGATCTCTCTGGCGCTGTCCTGCAGGAAGTATTCTTCACCCAGCAGGTTCCAAAGTGGCCAGATACGGGTTTCTTCCACACCCCATTTTTTCAGAAAGATCAATGCATCCTGCTGGGTCTCTTCCACCCACTCCTGGCGGTCAATGGGGTTCTCAAGACCCCGGCGTAATGCGCGTTTACTTTCAACGTAAAGTTGCTGTAGCAAAGTCGCCCGCCAGCTGTTCCATAGGTTAGGGTTGGTGGCGTTGATATCTGCTACGGTCAGGATGTAAAGATAGTCCAGGCGGGTTTCATCCCGCACCGTCATAACAAACTCCTGAATGACTTCCGGGTCAGAAATATCCTTTTTCTGGGCGGTCATCGACATCAGAAGGTGGTGTTCAACCAGCCAGCTAACGAGGCGGGCATCGTGTTTACTTAGGTGGTGACGCTCGCAGAACTGAAGCACATCTTTAGCACCTAACTCTGAGTGGTCACCACCTCGGCCTTTGCCAATATCGTGATAGAGTCCGGCAATGTAGGCCAGTTCGCGCTTGGGTAGACGATGGAATATCTGAGCGGCAAACGGGAACGCCTTACGGGCCTCTTCTTTCTGGAAGCGGTGCATAAACTTGAGTAATAGTAATGTATGGGCGTCGACGGTATAAATGTGGAACAGGTCGTGCTGCATCAGGCCGATGGCGTAACCAAACTCCGGCAAATATTTTCCAAGAATACCGTAACGGCTCATACGGCGCAGCTGGCGGGCGACATTACCGGGGCTGCGCAGTAGCTCCATAAACAGAGAGGAGTGGCGGATATCCTGGCGGAAGCTTTCGTCGATCAGGTGGCGGTTATCCCTCAGCAGGCGAATCGTGGAGGCGCGAACGCTCTCAATCTGTGGGTTCTGTGCCATCAGCAGAAAGATTTCCAACAGGGCAAAGGGGGTGTTTTCAAATACTCTGTTATGAGTGGCTTCAATCTTATGATTCACAATCTGGAAGCGCTTATTGAGAATCTCAACTTTGGCTTCATGCCGGGACTGTAAAATAGCATCGTCGAAATGCTGCATCAGGACATCGTTCAGCTCAGTCAAAGACATCACCACCCGATAGTAACGGCGCATAAACTGTTCAACCGCCAGGCGTTCATCATTGTCTGCGTAGCCAAAAAGATCCGCCAGTGTTCTCTGATGATCAAACAATAGGCGATCTTCAGCACGCCCTGCTGTCATATGCAGGGCGTAACGTACCTGCCAGAGGAAAGCCTGCCCCTGCTCCATAATGCGGACTTCAGATTCGGTGAGAAACCCCTCTCGCATCAGGCCTTCCAGGGTATGCGTGCCGAAATGGCGCTTCGCAACCCAGCCGATCATCTGAATATCCCTTAAGCCGCCCGGTGATGACTTGATGTTGGGTTCAAGGTTGTATTCGTTGTTATCGTATTTGTAGTGGCGCTTAATCTGCTCCTGCCACTTGGCCTCGAAGAACTCGCTGCTGCTCCACATGTGGTCGGTGCCCAGGCGTTCGACCATCTCTTCGCGCAGGCTATCCGGGCCGACAATGGTGCGATTTTCCAATAGATTGGTGGCGACGGTGATATCAGCCTTGGCTTCCCGCTCGCAGTCGGAGAGAGATCGGACACTATGGCCGATATCCAGGCTGATATCCCACATAAAGGTGATTAAACGCTCCAGACTGTCACGATAAGGGGTGTCGTCGTCATTGCGCAGCAGAATAAGTAAGTCTATATCAGAATGAGGATGCAGCTCCCCCCTGCCGTAACCGCCGACAGCAATCAGGCTGATATTATTATCAGGCCAGTCAAACTGCTCCCAGACCACACTCAACAACTGATCCATAAACCAGGCTCGGCCATGTACCAGATCTCTTATATCTGATCCATCTAAAAAACGTTGATCTAATGTGTCCTGTACACCCTGAATGGTTTGCTTAAATAGGCTAATTGAGGATTTGGCCTCGGCCAGCTGCTGCTTAAAGGTATGTTTGTTAAACAGTGATGGATCCGGTTCAAACTCATAGGGTGTCAGAGGCATGGGAGTGTCCGTATGTTACAGATCGGTTTCTTCTTTTCTCAGGGTCAGAATTTCGCAGCCATCCTTGGTAACCAGAATGGTGTGCTCATACTGAGCGGATAAACTACGATCTTTTGTCACAACAGTCCATTCATCTTTCAGCGTTTTGCTGTGACGTTTTCCGGCATTGATCATAGGTTCAATAGTAAAGGTCATGCCTTCCTGTAAGGCCATTCCGGTTCCGGCTTTGCCATAGTGAACAACCTGGGGTTCTTCATGGAAGCCCTTGCCAATACCGTGACCGCAATATTCTCTTACAACAGAGAAACCGCTGGATTCGGCATGCTTCTGAATGATTTCACCAATGTCGCCCAGTGTGGTGCCGGGTTTAACAATACGTAGTGCTTTGTAAAGGCATTCCTGGGTCACCTGGCACAGACGTCGGGCCTGAATCTTGGCTTCCCCAATAATGAACATCTTACTGGTGTCGCCATGGTAGCCATCTTTGATCACGGTGATATCGATATTGATGATATCGCCATTTTTCAGCACCTTACTATCACTCGGAATGCCGTGACAGATCACCTGGTTCACCGAAGTGCAGATCGATTTAGGGAAGCCGTGATAATTGAGGGGGGCAGGGATGGCATCCAGATCGTTTACGATATATTCATGGCAGATACGGTTCAGCTCTTCTGTGCTGATACCCGCTTTTACATGAGGCTCGATCATCTCCAGGACTTCTGCCGCCATGCGGCCAGCCACGCGCATTTTTTCGATTTCTTCAGGAGTTTTAATAAGTACAGTCATATGGAATCTATTTCAGCCATCTTTTTGCGGATAAATAATAGTCTGAAATGGTAACGCTTATTGTTGTGCGGTGGGAGTGGCTGATTGGGATAAAATTAAAAAATAGACTTTTTTTGTCGGAAATAAATTCATAGCTTGTTTTTACCGCCATAAAAAAGAGTAATTTAGTCTGATTTCTTTCTATTGGGCTTATTATGTGGTATAAAGCCGCGCGCTTATATGCAAACCGTGTCTTATCGATTCTTGTTGCTGTTTCAGTAATGGGTAGCTGATATGACGCCTTTGCCTGTAACGCACTTAATTTTATTAAAAACGACACACACACACCGGCACGTAGTTCTGGGTGCTCCGATGAGATCAACGCAGGTTGCTCTGAAGGGTTGGATTATGGGGTGTGTGGAGGTTTAACCCTAAATTTCTAGGAGTCAAAATGTCTCAAGTTTCTATGCGTGATCTGCTGAAAGCAGGTGCTCACTTCGGTCACCAGACCCGTTACTGGAACCCGAAAATGTCCAAGTTCATTTTCGGTGCTCGTAACAAAATTCATATCATCAACCTGGAGCACACTGTTCCGGCGATGAATGAAGCTCTGTCTTTTGTTGAAAAACTGGCTTCCAGCAAAAATAAAGTACTGTTTGTTGGTACTAAACGTGCTGCGAGCAAAGTTGTTAAAGAAGAAGCAGCACGCGCTGGTATGCCATATGTAAACCATCGTTGGTTAGGTGGTATGCTGACTAACTATAAGACGATTCGTCAGTCTATCCGTCGCTTCCGTGATCTGGAATCGATGCAGAATGATGGCACGTTCGACAAGCTGAACAAAAAAGAAGTGCTGATGAATCAGCGCGAAATGGCTAAGCTGGAACGTTCTATCGGCGGTATTAAAGATATGGGTGGTCTGCCGGACGCTCTGTTCGTTATCGACGTTGACCACGAGCGTATCGCGATCAATGAAGCGAACAAACTGGGCATCCCTGTTATTGGTATCGTTGATACTAACAGCAACCCAGACGGTGTTGATTACGTTGTTCCTGGTAACGACGATGCAATCCGTGCGATTCAGATCTATGCACAGGGCGTTGCTAATGCTTGCCTGAAAGGCAAAGAAGGCAGTGCTTCTGAAAGCGAACTCGTAGAAGTTAGCGAAGCGCCTGCAGAGTAATTGAATGTGCCGACTCTTTTTTGAGTCGTCATATACTGCTGTTAGTTTTAGCAGTAGCGACTACTAGCTTTAACAGTAGCGACAGTTAACTCTGCAAAGGGGGCGTAAGCCCCCTTTTGCACCCCCGGTTTTTCATATCAGATCAAGAGGTTATTCATCATGGCTGCAATCAGCGCATCTATGGTTAAAGAGCTGCGTGAGCGTACTGGCTTAGGCATGCTGGAGTGCAAAGGCGCTCTGAAAGAAACAGGCGGCGATGTCGAGCTGGCAATTGAAAATCTGCGTAAATCCAGCGGTATGAAGGCAGCTAAAAAAGCCAGCCGTGTTGCTGCAGATGGTGCAGTTGCGACTAAAGTTGCTGAAGATGGCAGCTACGGTATCGTTCTGGAAGTTAACTCCGAGACTGACTTTGTCGCTCGTGACGATAACTTCAAAGGCTTTGTTCAGTCTGTTGCGGACAAAGTTTTCGACACTAAACAAACTGACATAGCTACTGTAATGGCTGGTGATCTGGAAGCAGCGCGCGAAGCTCTGGTTCAGAAGATTGGCGAAAACATCACAGTACGTCGCGCGGCAATCGTAGAAGCACCTGCTGGCGGCATCGTTGGTGAGTACGTACATGGCGGCCGTATTGGCGTTCTGTCTGTACTGACTGGTGCAAATGCAGATGTTGCTAAAGATGTTGCTATGCACACTGCAGCTGTTAACCCTCGTGTTGCTCGTCCTGAAGATATGCCAGAAGCAGAGCTTCAGAAAGAGAAAGAGATCATCATGGCGCAACCTGATATGGATGGTAAGCCTGACGAGATCAAAGAGAAAATGGCTGTTGGTCGTGTTAAGAAGTTCCTGGCTGAAAATAGCCTGGTGGAACAAGCTTTCGTTAAAGATCCTTCTCTGACTGTTGGTGCTTTCGTTAAAGATAGCGGCGGCGAAGTACAGTCTTTCATCCGTTTTGAAGTGGGTGAAGGTATCGAGAAAGTTGAAGAAGACTTCGCTGAGGAAGTGCGTAAGCAACTGGCTTAATTCGCATTTCTGATGTAATACAATGGCGTGTGTAGCGAAAGTTGCACGCGCCATTGTGCGATCTGATCCCCTGTTTTATAGACCCTTTCTTGCCGGAGACTGACCCATGCCAGTAAATGAAAAACCTTCCCAGTACAAACGTATTCTTTTAAAGCTTAGCGGCGAAGCCCTGATGGGTGAGCAGAACTTCGGTATTGACCCTAAGGTTCTCAACCGGATGGCGTTAGAAGTTGGGCAGCTAGTGGGTATCGGTGTTCAGGTGGGTTTGGTGATCGGTGGCGGCAACCTGTTTCGGGGGGCGGCGCTGAGTCAGGCCGGGTTGGATCGTGTGACCGGTGACCATATGGGAATGTTGGCAACCGTGATGAACGGCCTGGCAATGCGGGATGCACTTGAACGCGCAAATATCCGGACTCGCGTAATGTCGGCGATTCCGATGAGTGGTGTGGTTGAACATTATGATCGTCGCAGTGCTATCCGTTATCTGAATACCGGAGATGTGGTAATCTTTAGTGCCGGAACCGGTAACCCGTTCTTTACCACAGATTCTGCCGCCTGCCTGCGCGGTATTGAAGTTGATGCTGATGTCGTGATTAAGGCGACGAAAGTGGACGGGGTTTATGATAAAGATCCGGTGAAATTCTCCGATGCGGTGAAGTACGATCATCTGGGCTACGACAGCGTTCTTGAACAGAAGCTTGAAGTGATGGATCTGACTGCTATCTGTCTGGTGCGTGACCACAATAAACCGGTTCGTGTATTTGATATGAATAAGCCTGGCGCGCTGCTGAACCTGGTTGTAGGTGGCGACGAAGGAACACTAATTGACTGAGGAAACTTCCGTGATCAACGAAATTAAGACTGACGCAGAACAGCGGATGAAAAAAAGCCTGGAGTCTCTGACCACGGCTTTTGCCAAGATCCGTACCGGCCGGGCTCACCCGAGTATTCTGGATGGTGTATCTGTTGATTATTATGGCACGCCAACGCCACTGAGTCAGGTTGCTAATGTTAATGTCGAGGATGCCCGTACTCTGAGTATTCAGCCCTGGGAGCGTTCCATGATCCAGGCGATTGAAAAGGCAATCATGACATCCGATTTGGGGTTGAACCCAAGTACTGCTGGTACTGTGATTCGCGTACCTATGCCGGCTCTGACTGAAGAGACCCGTAAGAACTTTATTCGACAGGCTCGCTCTGAGGCGGAAAATGGTAAGATTGCGATTCGCAATATCCGTCGTGATGCTAATGGCTCCGTAAAAGATCTTCTGAAAGAAAAGGAGATTACAGAGGATGAAGAGCGTCGCGCAGAAGACGATATTCAGAAACTGACCGATAAATACGTTGCTGAAGCTGATACGCTTTTGGCTGCTAAAGAAAAAGATCTGATGCAGGTCTGATTTTCCTCCGCACCCGCCGTTCAGGCGGGTGCCATTGTGTTGCCTATTCATGGATTCAAAAAAGCAGAAAAATATTCCCCGTCATATCGCTATCATTATGGACGGTAATAACCGTTGGGCTAAAAAGCGCTTTCTTCCGGGGGTTGCCGGACATAAAGCAGGTGCTGATGCCGTTCGGGCGGTGATCCGGGGCTGTGTGGATCAGAGGGTTGAGGTTCTGACCCTGTTTGCCTTCAGTAGCGAGAACTGGCAGCGCCCACAAAAAGAAGTTAATGCTCTGATGGATCTATTTCTCGTGTCTCTGCGACGAGAGGTCAGGAAGCTGCACAAATATGATATTCGACTGCGTATTATTGGCGATAAGTCTGGGTTTTCGGATGATATTCAGCAAGCGATTGATGAGGCAGAAACCCTGACAGAAAATAATAGAGGTCTGCAGCTGAACATAGCGGCTAATTATGGTGGTCGCTGGGATATCGTACATACTGCACAGCAGCTGGCGCACCAGGTGGCCGAGGGTTTATTAAAACCTGAAGACATTACTGAGCAGTTGTTTAATCAAACGATTTCACTTGGCGACCTGCCTGCACCGGACTTGTGTATCCGCACGGCCGGCGAACAACGGATAAGTAACTATCTGCTATGGCAGTTTGCTTATAGTGAGTTTTATTACAGTCCACTCCTGTGGCCTGATTTTAAAGAAAAAGCATTGGCTGAAGCCATTGATGATTTTGCCGGGCGACAACGACGATTCGGTAAGACCAGCGAACAAATAGAAGGAAAAGCTGATGCTTAAACAGCGTGTATTAACCGCTTTAATTATGGCGCCGGTTGCGCTGTGGGGGCTTTTTGGCCTGTCTGTTGATTACTATATTCTTTTTGTTTCTGCCATTGTTTTGGTTGCCAGCTGGGAGTGGTCTAATCTCTCCGGTGCCTCAAGGTCCGGCAGCCTTATCTACCCCCTGTCTATGGCTCTGGTGCTTCTTGTTCTGAACGATATCCGATCCGAAAGGCTTGATCAGGCGATTCTGTACAGTGCCGCCGCCGCTTGGTTAGCTGCACTCTGGTTTGTGATTCAGTATCCGAAGAAGAGTATCTGGAAATCTACTTCCGCCCGATTATTGATTGGTTTTGTTGTACTGATACCCTGCTGGGTTGGCTTTGTTGAGTTGCGCACCAGTTTTTGGCTGGGCAAAGAAGCGCTGCTTTATATTTTGTTATTAGTCTGGTGTGCCGATATTGGTGCTTATTTTGCTGGCCGCCGTTTTGGCAAGGCCAAACTGGCACCTAAAGTCAGTCCAGGAAAATCCTGGGCTGGGGTTTATGGTGGTCTTTTGGCAACAGCCATTCTTGCGGTTATTTGTGCTCAGTACTGGGGGCTGAACCAGAAAGAGATGTTGACTCTTTTGGGTATAACTTTATTGGTAACTGCAGTATCTGTTCTTGGTGACTTGTTTGAGAGTATGGTTAAGCGCCATCAGGGAATGAAAGACAGCAGCCGGCTGTTGCCTGGGCATGGCGGTGTGATGGATCGTATTGATAGTCTGACAGCAGCCGTACCCGTATTTGTTCTGAGTCTTAAGCTGGCTGGGTTAAGTTTATGAGTCAGGGAAAACCGCAGAATATTACCCTGTTGGGCGGCACGGGCTCCATCGGTGGCAGTACTCTTGATATAGTGGCCCGTCATCCGGATCTTTATCGCTTATATGCCGTCTCTGGCTACCGGAGAATTCATGAGCTGGCCGCCATCTGTCGTCAGTTTAAGCCTGCGTTTGCGGTGGTTCCCGATCAGGTTGCGGCAGACCAGTTAGAAACAGAAATTGCAGGTCTGAATACGGCTGTTTTAGTAGGGAAGGATGCTCTGGATCGGGTCGCCGCTGCAGAGTCGGTTGATATTGTGGTCGCTGCTATCGTTGGTGCAGCAGGACTACTGCCAGCTCTGGCGGCGGTAAAGGCTGGTAAGCGTATTCTTCTGGCGAACAAAGAGGCGCTGGTGATGTCGGGCCAGTTGTTTATGGATGAGGTCCGGCGATCTGGTGCAGAGCTTTTACCGATCGATAGCGAACACAATGCTATTTTTCAGTGTCTTCCGGCTCAGGGAACCTGCTTTGATGATAATTCTTTGCCTGTATCCGGTGTTCGCCAGATTCTGCTGACAGCATCCGGAGGCCCGTTCAGAGGTTATAACTCTGATCAGCTTGCGGGGGTAACCCCAGAGCAGGCGGTTGCACATCCTAACTGGTCGATGGGGCAAAAAATTTCTGTGGACTCCGCCAGTCTGATGAATAAAGGACTGGAGCTGATTGAAGCTTGCTGGTTGTTTTCGGTTAAACCGGAGGCGATCCAAGTAGTGGTTCATCCGCAGAGTATTATTCACTCCATGGTTGCTTATAACGATGGCTCTGTGATTGCGCAAATGGGCAACCCTGATATGCGCACACCGATCGCTTATGGCCTGGCTTGGCCGAACCGAATTGATGCGGGTGTAAAGCCTTTGGATCTGTTTCAGGTTGCTCAGCTTGACTTTGAGCCTGCTGATGAAGTTGCCTTCCCTTGCCTTGCGCTAGCGCGTCAGGCTTTTTCTTTGGGAGGGACGGCACCTGCAATATTGAATGCAGCAAATGAAGTAGCCGTTCAGGCATTTCTTGATGAACGAATTGGCTTTGAGCAAATTCCGGAGCTCTGCCGCTATGCTTTGGACTGCCTGCCGGTAGAACCTGCGGTGTCACTGGACATTATTCTGGCCAGTGATTGTAAAGCCCGGGAAATTTGTCAGCCCTATCTTGAACATTTATCGATGCATCGCATCAAAGCGCAGTGAAGATTAACGGAGAGCGTGCATGGGTGTTTTGCATACGGTATTGGCATTAATTGTCACTTTAGGAATTCTGGTTACAGTGCATGAGTATGGTCATTTTTGGGTTGCTCGCCGCTGTGGTGTGAAAGTTCTGAAATTTTCTGTCGGGTTCGGTAAACCGTTGTATCGCTGGTTTGATAAAACCGGCACGGAATATGCCATTGCCTGGATTCCTCTTGGTGGCTATGTCAGCATGCTGGATGAGCGGGAAGGTAATGTTCCTGAGGAAGAGAGGCCCTACGCATTTAATCAGCAGTCCGTCTGGAAGCGAATTGCTATTGTGGCGGCAGGGCCTGTGGCAAACTTTATATTGGCCATTCTGGCATACTGGGTACTTTTCTTTTCCGGTACTAGTGCGTTGGCACCTGTTGTTGGGGCGGTTCAGCCGGATTCTCCAGCCTATGAAGCAGGGATGCAGCCTGAATCTGAACTGATCAGTATTGATGGTGAAGATGTCTTCAGCTGGCAGGATGCCGGAATGCAGCTGTTAAGCCGGGTAGGGGATACAGGGCAGATTCGTATTGTCACGCAGGATTGGCAAGGCTATCGTCAGCAAGAGCATACTGTTTCAGTTGACCGTTGGCTGGCCGGCACGAAGGAGCCAAATCCGTTAGCGGCCATCGGAATTACGCCTTTTTCTCCCCACCTTGAACCTGTCATTGGCAGGGTTTTGCCTGATGGCGCAGCTCAGAAAGCCGGGCTTAAAGTTGGTGACAGGATTGTGACTGCAGATGGTGAGCCTGTTGTGGACTGGATGCACTGGGTGACTCTGGTTCAGTCTTCCCCTGACCAGCAAATGACCCTTGAGATAGAGCGTCAGAGTCGTCTGGATTCTCTGAGCATTACACCGGCACTCCACCGTTTGGATGATGGTCGTGAGATTGGCTATATAGGCGCTGCCGCTCAGCCTGGTCAGTGGCCGGAAGGTATGGTACGAGAAGTCCGTTATGGCGTTCTTGAGTCCGTGTCACATGCAGTGACTAAAACGGCGGATATGATTGCCCTGACATTGGACTCTATTGGTAAAATGGTTGTCGGTTTAATCTCGGTTGAGAATCTTAGTGGCCCGATCACAATTGCCCAGGTTGCCAGTGATTCTGCAAAAGGTGGTTTTGAGAGTTTCCTGACCTTTTTAGCTTACATTAGCATTAGTTTGGGTGTACTGAACTTGTTGCCAATCCCTGTTTTGGATGGTGGTCATTTGATGTTCTATCTCGTTGAAGCCATTACCCGGCGGCCTGTCCCGGAAAAGGCCCAGCAGTTTGGTCTGCGACTTGGTATGATGCTGCTGGGTGGTCTGATGATCATCGCTTTTTATAATGACCTGATGCGCCTTTAAATTTTCAGTTAAACAGTCTCTTCTGGATAGTAGAATTTTATGATCACCCGTATAAAAAAGTTCAGCCCTTTTGCCATGCTTCTCCGTGCTGAGCAGGCTTTTATGTTGAAACGGTTGTTATCCGCAAAACACATGCTGTCCGGGGTTCTGATACTGCTTGGACTTGGTATAGGGTCGCAGGCTGTCGCCGCTCAATATGTCTTTGATGACCTTCGTGTTGAAGGGTTGCAGCGGGTTTCAGCATCTCGGGTGTTCAGTTCCTTCCCCATTGAGCTTCGTCAGCAGGTAGACAGTCAGGACTTGGTTGAAGCGAGTAAGTCTTTGTTTGAGACGGGATTATTCGATGATGTTCGGCTTGAGCGTGATGGCTCTTTGCTTATTGTCGTGGTGCAGGAGCGCCCGGCGATCGATAAAATTTTGATTACCGGTAACGATAAAATTAAGACGGAGCAACTTGAGCAAGGGTTGGCTCAGTCAGGACTAAAAGCTGGCCAGATTCTGCAACGGGTCACGCTGGAACAGGTTGAGCTTGAACTCGAACGTATGTATCACGGTCTTGGCCGATATAGTGCCAGCATTAAGACCGAAATTGAATCTGTGGGTGAGAACCGGATTAATTTGAATGTAAAAATTCGGGAAGGTGATGTAGCGACGATTCGTCATATCAACTTTACAGGTAATGACCGGTTTGATAACGAGACACTGGCAAAGCGTTTCGAGCTGGAAGTTAAGCCGAACTGGTCACTGTTTTCATCTGCCAGCCAGTATTCACGCCCTAAGCTGCAAGGTGATATTGAGCGTCTGCGTAACTGGTATCTGGACCGGGGTTACCTCAAGTTCAATGTTGATTCTACGCAAGTATCAATAAGCCCTGACCGGCTGGACGTGTATATAACGGTGAATGTCACAGAGGGTAAACCCTACAGCATTCGTGAAATTAAGCTGAGTGGTGAGCTGGTCATTGAGCCGGATGAGATCCTTGAGCTGATTGAACTGAATCCCGGTGACACTTTCTCCCGCACTAAAATGGTTAACACCACAGAAGCGATTCGTAAGCGCCTTGGTGAAGAGGGGTTTACCTTCGCGAATATCAATGCCGTGCCTGAGCTTCATGATGACCAGACCGTTACTCTGACATTGATGGTCGATCCCGGCAGGCGTACTTATGTTCGTCGCATCAATTTTTCCGGCAATGTCACAACAAAAGATGAAGTTCTTCGCCGGGAAATTACCCAGATGGAGGCAGGAACAGCTTCTACCGATGCGATTAAAAACTCTAAGACACGACTTGAGCGACTGGGATATTTTAAGTTTGTGCAGGTCGATACCCCTCGGGTTAGCGGTGTCGACGATCAGATCGATGTTAACTACACCGTTGAAGAGCAGCCTTCTGGTAGCTTGAGTGCTTCTATTGGTTATTCACAAAACAGCGGCATTATTTTTGGTGCCGGTGTTCAGCAGACCAACTTCCTGGGAAGCGGAACCAACGTTGGCTTTAATGTCAGTCGCAGCGATACGGTGCAGAAGCTGGACTTCTCTATTTTTGACCCTTATTACACACTTGATGGGGTCAGTCGCGGGATCAATGTCTTCTATCAGGAAAGCAATCTGGAAGACTCAGATATCAGTGGCTTTGCTACAGACTCATATGGCGCGAAAGTCAGCTTTGGTTACCCTATAACAGAAACAGCTCGGGTTGGTTTAACGCTGGGTGCTGATAATACCCGTATCTACACGGGCGATGACCCGGTGGAGGAGGTTCTTACATTTATCGCAGATGAGGGTGATAACCACTCGGCCTTTAAAGTCGGCGGCTATATTACCGATAATCAGCTGAACCGTGGCGTCATGGCCACGGATGGTAGTTATAATAAGCTATCTGCTGAAGTTGCTGTGCCCGGAAGTGATATGACGTTCTTCACCTTGGAATATAAAAATCGTTACTTTATTCCGATCAATGATGACTATTCTGTGAAATTCCGAACGGATCTGGGATATGCCGATGGTTACGGTAGTGATAGCTTATTACCTTTCTATGAGCACTATTTTTCCGGTGGGCTAGGGTCAGTGCGTGGATACAGCGGTAACTCTCTGGGGCCAAAAAGTACCCCAACGGATGATGATGATCCCTCTGCATTTGGGGGTAATGTCCTGGTTGAAACTGGTGTTGAACTGATCTATCCGCTGTGGTTTGTTGAGGACAGAAGCAGTCTGCAGACTGTTGTTTTCCTGGATGGCGGTAATGTCTTTATGACCGAGTGCAGCCGGGTATCAACAAACTGCACTGAGGGTGTTGAGCTGTCAGAGCTGCGTTGGTCTGCAGGGCTTGGACTGACATGGCTATCTCCTATCGGGCCTTTGGATTTCAGTATTTCTAAAGCACTAAATGCGTCCAGTGATGATGACACCGAGTTCTTCCAGTTCTCGATTGGTCAGACATTCTGACGCGCCAAAATAAAGGAGAGCCTGTATGACTCGCTTTGCTCGCACATTAAGTACTTTTCTGGCATTGGTGATGATCGCCTCTGGTACTGCCTATGCTGATACCGATAATGACTTTATTCCGACTAGAATTGCGGTGCTGGACTGGCGGGCTGCTCTGCTTGGTACTGATCAGGCGCGAGATGCATTCAAGGCGATCCGTGAAGCTTTAAGTCAGGATCAGCAGGAGATCCAAACTCTTGCTGATGAAGCAAAGCAGTTACAGGCGCAGCTTAAAAAAGATGCTGAAATCCTGAGTGCTGACGAAAAGCGTCAGTTGAGTAAAGATATTCAGGAAAAGGCAGAGGAATACCAGTTCCTGGGTCAGCGTCTGCAAAAAGAGCAGCGTCAAAGACAGGAGTCTTATATCCGTAGTGTCCGGCCTCAGTTGGATGATGCGGTTCGTCAGGTAATCGAAGCCCGTAAAATTGATCTTTTACTGGATCGACAGGCGGTTACATTCGTTCACAGTCGCTTGGATATTACGCCCGATGTGATTGCCCAGCTTAATACAATGCAGGTTGCCCGTTAGTAGCTATAGGCTATGGCTGTCTGCGATCTTCATACCTGCTTCTTTGATACGTATAAGGATACATAAATGATACACCCTTCTGATGCTCCGTCTGCTGGCCATGAATATACACTGGGCTACCTTGCGGAGATACTGAAAGGTGAATTGCGCGGTGATGCTTCCACTGTTGTGCGGGGGCTGGCGACGCTACAGAGGGCTAATGCTACTCAGGCCAGCTTTCTGGCAAACCCTGCTTATCAGAAGCATTTGGCAAACTGTCAGGCTGGTGTCGTATTACTCAGGGAAGAGCTATCAGACCAGTGCCCTGTAAACTGCATTCTGCTCCACAATCCTTACGCCGGTTATGCGCGACTGACCCAGTTGTTTAACTCCGTTTCCCCCTGTACACCGGGTATACACTCTCAGGCTGTTGTTCATCAGGATGCCAAGGTTTCTCCAAATGCTCAGATTGATGCTTTTGCTGTTATTGAAGCAGGAGCTGAAGTAGGGGATGGAGCTGTTATTGGTACTCATTGCCATGTAGGTCGAAACACAATTATTGGGAACGGTTGCCGACTGTTTCCCAATGTCACGCTATATCACGATGTTGTTCTGGGTTGCGAGGTAACCTTGCACAGCAGCTGTGTCATCGGTGGTGATGGTTTTGGATTTGCACCTGAAAATGGCCGCTGGGTAAAGATTGCTCAGCTGGGTGGTGTTATCATAGGTGATCGGACGGAAGTTGGTGCAAACACCAATATTGACCGTGGGGCTCTTGATGACACTGTTATTGGCTCAGATGTCATTATCGATAGTCAGGTTCAGATTGCCCACAATGTCAGAATCGGTGACGGTACTGCTATTGCTGGTTGCGTTGGTATTGCTGGCAGCAGTTCAATTGGGCGTCATTGCCTGATTGGTGGTTCGAGTAATATTGCCGGGCATTTAAGTATTTGCGACGGAGTGACCTTGAATATGACCACCAGTGTTACCGGTGATATTCGGGAACCCGGCCATTACTCATCCGGAACAGGTATGTCTGATATGCGTACCTGGCGTAAGAATGCGGTGCGTTTTAATCAGCTGGACAGGCTGGCTAAACGGGTGGTTAAGATTGAGAAAAGCTTGTCACCTGCCGCAAATAAAGAAAAAACTTAAAATAGACAGAAGCGTATAACACGCACCTGCTGCCCAGAGGGCTGCCAGGTTTCTTTTGAGGTTGAATGAATGGTCATGGACATTAACGAAATTAAAGAATACCTACCCCACCGTTATCCTTTTCTGCTGGTTGACCGTGTTGTTGAAATGGAGCTGGGTGAATCTATTGTTGCCTATAAAAATGTATCGGTGAATGAGCCTTTTTTTAATGGACACTTTCCTCATCACCCGGTAATGCCGGGTGTATTAATTATTGAGGCAATGGCACAGGCTGCCGGTATTCTTGGCTTTAAGACGATGGAAAAGAAACCAGCTGATGGTCATATCTACTATTTTGTTGGTAGTGATAAAGTACGCTTTAAGCGCCCTGTGATTCCTGGGGATCAGCTGAAACTTGAGGCGACTGTTGTGGGCACTCCTCGCCGTGGTATCTGGCGTTTTGATTGCAAGGCGACAGTTGATGGTGAGCTCGCGTGTCAGGGTTCAATTTTGTGTGCAGAGAGAGAGCTGTGAGTCTGATTCATCCAACAGCTATTGTTGATCCATCAGCGGTAATTGCCGCTGATGTTGAGATCGGGCCCTATTCCATTATTGGCCCGGATGTCGAGATTGGAGCCGGTACCTGGATCGGTCCCCATGTTGTTATCACGAAACTAACCTCTATTGGCAAAGGCAATAAGATTTATCAGTTTGCTTCTGTGGGTGAGGATTGTCAGGATAAAAAATACGCTGGTGAGCCAACTCGCCTAGTTATTGGGGATAATAATGAAATTCGTGAAGGTTGCTCTATTCATCGGGGCACCATCCAGGACGAGGGAATTACCCGCATAGGTAATAACAATCTGATTATGACCACTGTCCATATTGCGCATGATGTGGTGATTGGTGATAACACGATTATTGCATCCGATGCGTCCATCGCAGGCCATGTTAAGGTCGGTGATTGGGCGATTATCGGTGGAGCTTCAGCGATCCATCAGTTTTGTCATATTGGCCCACATGCCATGTGCGGTGGTGCCAGTTATATCTCCAGAGACATTCCTGCTTATGTGATGGTCAGTGGTAATCCAGCTGAATCCCATAGTATTAATGCTGAGGGTTTGAAGCGTCGGGGGTTCTCCGCCGAAGCCATCAGTGAGCTTCGTCAGGCTTATAAAACTGTTTTTCGTAAAGGTCTTCGCCTTGACACCGCTATCGGTGCACTTGAATCAGAGACTGTTGGTCCTGAGCTATCTGTTTTTATTAAAAGCCTTAAGGGCTCGGGCCGCGGAATTATTCGTTGAGCTGACTCGGCTGATGCTGAAAACCCGTCTCCGGGGAAGCTCGTTTATCGCCCGTTGTTACAAGGGTTATAGGAAGGAAGCATGTCAGATCAGGGTTTGATTCAGGCGAATAAGCCACTGCGGATTGTCATTGTAGCCGGAGAACTGTCCGGGGATATTCTGGGGGCAGGTTTGATCCGGGAATTAAAGAAACTCCACCCAGCGGCGGAGTTTTTTGGTATTGGCGGCCCCCGTATGCAGGAAGAAGGCTTTGTCAGCCACTGGCCGATGGACCGCCTCTCTGTGATGGGCTTTGTTGAGGTTTTTGGGCGGCTCCGGGAGTTACTCAATCTCCGTAAAGAAGTCCGTGACTTTTGCCTACAGGAAAAACCAGACCTGTTTGTGGGCATTGATGCCCCAGACTTTAATCTGACATTAGAAGGTTGGGTGCATGATGCCGGTATTCCTGTTGCGCACTATGTATCACCATCTGTCTGGGCCTGGAAGCAAGGACGTTTGAAGAAAATAGCACGGTGCGTCGATCATATGCTTACCCTGCTACCCTTTGAAGCAGATTTTTATCATCGTAGGAAGATTCCGGTTACTTTTGTCGGGCACCCATTGGCAGACGAGCTACCAATGGATGTGGACCAGAACGCCTGTCGTGATCAGTTGGGGCTATCGAAAGAGCATTCTGTGCTGGCTGTCTTACCCGGTAGTCGCAGTAGTGAAGTAAAATATCTCGGGCAGACCTTTATTGATACAGCGTTGCGTTGCTGTGAGATGATGCCGGAGTTACAGGTGGCAATCCCTTGTGCCAATGCATTACGTCGTCAACAGATTGAAGACCAGTTAGCGGCTGTTAAACCCGAATTGCGCCAGTGCTTTCATCTGTTTGATGGTATGTCCCGTGAAGTCATGAGTGCTTCTGATGCGGTTTTACTGGCATCTGGTACGGCTGCTCTGGAAGCGATGTTGCTGAAGAAACCTATGGTTGTGGCCTATAAAATGGCCTGGTTGAGTCATGCCATCATCAGTCGCATGATCAAGGTTGATCATATCTCCCTGCCCAACCTGATAGCCGGTGAGGCTCTGGTACCTGAAATGATTCAGGATAAAGCTACCGTTGACTCCCTGAGTGACCTGCTACTGGATCGGTTGCAGAACCCTGATAACTACCGGGGGCTGGTTGAACGTTTTTATCAGTTGCACCATGAGCTAAAGCGTGAAGCCAGCCAGGTTGCTGCAAAAGCGCTTTCAGATCTTATGGAGCAGCAAGCACACTCTGATACACCGGCTGAGCACAAACACTGAGGTTAAGATGGCACACGACTGGCCCGAACTGGATATTCCCTATCAGGGAAAACTGCTTGCTGGTGTTGATGAAGTAGGCCGTGGGCCTCTTGTTGGCTCTGTTGTGACCGCGGCGGTTATTCTCGACCCTGACCGACCGATTTCAGGTTTGACCGACTCTAAAAAGCTCAGCGAAAAAAAGCGTGAAGCATTTTTTGATGAGATCAAAGAGAAAGCACTGGCCTGGCATATTGCTGAATGCTCTGTGGCTGAAATTGATCGGTTGAATATTCTGCACGCTACGATGCTGGCTATGCAGCGTGCGGTTGCAGGATTGAAGCCCGCAGCGGAGTTTGTGTTGATTGATGGCAATCGTTGCCCTGATATGCCCTGTCCTGCTATGGCCGTGGTGAAAGGTGATCTACGCCACGCTGCCATCAGTGCTGCTTCAATTCTTGCTAAGGTTTATCGGGACCAACAAATGGTTGAGCTTGAGGCCAGATACCCTGGTTATGGCTTTGCCCAGCATAAAGGCTATCCTACTAAGCAGCACTTTGCTGCTCTGGAAAAACTTGGCCCGATTCCTGAACATCGTCGTTCGTTTAAGCCCGTGCAACAACGGCTGGATCTGTAACTCGCTTACCGGGCAGATATCCTATACTTTTATTTTGCTGTTTTTTCTCAGAATACTTCTTTAGGTTCTTTGAAAGACAGGCCCTTTCGTCACCTGCTACTGTTCGTACATGAGATCTTTTATGACGCCCTCTTTTGTTCACCTGCGTATTCATACGGAATTCTCTCTGGTTGATGGTCTGATTAAGATCAAAAAACTGCCCGGTAAGCTTGAAGAGCTGAAAATGCCTGCATTGGGCATTACCGACGAGTCCAATATGTTTGCGCTGGTAAAGTTTTATAAAACGATGCAGGGTGCTGGTATTAAGCCGATCTCAGGAGCTGATATCTGGCTGGAAAATACCGCTGACCCGGCTAAACCTTACCGTCTGACTCTGTTAGCGATGAATAACACCGGTTATCGCAATATCACCGAACTCGTTTCCCGGGGATATCTGGAAGGGCAGCATCAGGGCCGGAATATCCTTAAGGATGAGTGGTTGGCGGAGCAGTCAGAAGGCTTGATTGCACTGTCCGGAGCGAAAGAGGGTGAGGTTGGCCGCTTACTGGTTGGTGGTCATTATCCAGAGGCCCGGACTGCTTTACAGAAATGGATGCAGTTGTTTCCCGGCCGCTTCTATCTTGAGCTGCAGCGTACTTTCCGACCTGATGATGAACTCTGTGTCCATGAATCCGTGAAACTGGCCAGTGAGTGTCAGTGCCCGGTTGTTGCCACCAACGATGTACGCTTTCTTGAACGGGAAGATTTCTGGGCACATGAGACCCGAGTGTGTATTGGTGAAGGCCGGGCACTGGATGATCCCCATCGCAATAAAAGCTATTCAGAAGAGCAGTACCTGAAGTCTCAGGAAGAGATGGCTGAGCTATTCAGTGATATACCTGAAGCGCTGCAGAATAGTGTCGAAATTGCAAAACGTTGCACGGTTGATGTGCAGTTGGGTAAATACTTTCTGCCGGATTATCCCATCCCTGAAGGTATGACCATGGATGATTTTTTCCGGAAAATTTCCCATGAAGGTCTGACTGAGCGACTGGAACAGCTGTTTGATACCCATGCTAAAGACTTTCCTCAGAAGGAAAAAATCTACCGTGAGCGGTTGGACTTTGAGCTGGATACCATTATTTCTATGGGATTCCCCGGCTACTTTCTGATCGTAATGGACTTTATTCAATGGTCAAAAAATAACGGTGTGCCTGTAGGGCCGGGTCGTGGTTCCGGTGCCGGGTCACTGGTGGCTTACGCGCAAAAGATCACCGATCTTGATCCTCTGGAATACGATCTTCTGTTTGAACGCTTTCTCAATCCGGAGCGTGTCTCCATGCCTGACTTCGATGTCGATTTCTGCATGGATGGTCGTGACCGGGTCATCGACTATGTTGCAGAAACCTATGGTCGAAACGCTGTATCTCAAATTGCCACCTTTGGCACCATGGCAGCGAAAGCGGTTGTGCGGGATGTAGCCCGTGCCCAGGGTAAACCTTATGGCCTGGCGGACAAGCTGTCTAAAATGATTCCCTTTGAAGTGGGCATGACACTTGAAAAAGCGTACGAGCAGGAAGAGCCACTCAGAGATTTTCTGACCAACGATGAAGATGCTGGTGAAATCTGGGAGATGGCCCTAAAGCTTGAAGGCACCGTACGGGGTACCGGAAAGCATGCTGGTGGTGTGGTTATCTCTCCGACCAAGCTGACTGATTTTTCCCCGATTTTCTGTGAGGAGGGCGGTTCAAGCCTTGTAGCACAGTTTGATAAAGATGATGTGGAATCTGCAGGTCTTGTGAAGTTTGACTTTCTGGGACTGCGAACCCTGACCATTATCGACTGGGCCATTAAGGTGATGCAGGACAAAGGTCACACCGACTTTGATATTGCCAAAATTCCACTGGACGATGCACCTACCTTTGATTTATTGCAGCAAGGGGAGACTACTGCGGTATTCCAGCTGGAATCCCGGGGTATGAAGGATCTGATTAAGCGCCTTCGCCCCAGCTGCTTTGAAGATATTGTTGCTCTGGTAGCCCTATTCCGTCCGGGGCCTCTTCAGTCCGGCATGGTTGATGATTTTATCAAGCGTAAACATGGCGAAGAGAAAGTCTCTTATCCACACCCTAATTACCAGTTGAGCAGCCTCGAGCCGGTACTTAAACCCACGTACGGCATTATTCTGTATCAGGAGCAGGTGATGCAGATCGCCCAGGTGATGGCTGGTTATACCTTGGGCGGTGCAGATATGTTGCGCCGGGCGATGGGTAAGAAAAAGCCGGAAGAGATGGCCAAGCAGCGCTCTATTTTTCTGGAAGGCTGTAAGAGCAACAATATCGATGCAGATCTTGCGGGTAATATTTTTGATCTTGTGGAGAAGTTTGCCGGTTACGGTTTTAACAAATCGCACTCTGCGGCCTATGCACTGGTTTCCTATCAGACCGCTTATCTGAAGCGCCATCACCCGGAAGCCTTTATGGCAGCGGTACTATCTACCGAAATGCAGAACACGGACAAAGTGGTGACGCTGGTGGAAGAGTGCCGCCACATGAAGCTTCCCCTGACGCCGCCAGATGTCAATGCCGGTGATTTTAAATTCACCGTTAACGATGACAATGAAATTGTTTATGGCCTGGGGGCAATTAAAGGGGTTGGTGAAGGCCCGATTGACTCCATCGTAGCAGCTCGAAAAGAAGGTGGACCTTTTACTGACCTGTTTGATTTCTGTGCCCGAACCGACTCCCGGAAATTAAATAAGCGTACTGTTGAAGCCCTGATTCGTAGCGGTGCGCTGGATAAACTGGGCCCGAATCGTGCGGTGATGTCTGCCAGTCTTGAGGACGCGTTTAAAGCAGCGGAACAGAGTAACGTCAATGCCAATATTGGCATGATGGATATGTTTGGTGAAATTGAGGCCGAGCAGGATACAGACCTCTATGAAGAGCATCGTCAGGTACGGCAGTGGACCGATAAAGAGCGCCTGAAGGGTGAAAAAGATACGCTAGGTATCTATCTGACCGGCCACCCATTTGATGAATATGAAGCGGAAGTGCGCCGCTTTGCCCGCATGAGGCTAAGCGATCTGCAGGCCAGCCGTGAGACGCAGAAACTGGCTGGGCTGATTATTGATATTCGTACTATGAAAAGTAAGCGTGGTGATACCATCGCCTTTATTACGCTGGATGACAGATCCGGACGGATAGAAGTTTCCGTGTTTGGGGAGCTGTTTGAGGCGCATCGCAGTGAGTTGCAAAAAGACCAGCTGGTAGTGATTGAGGGGGATGTTAGCTTTGATGACTACTCCGGTAGCCTGAGAGTAAGAGCTAAAGGTGTAACCAGTTTGCTGGCTGCCCGCGTTCGTTATTGCTTAAGCTTACAGTTAAGCTGGCAGCAGAAAGAGATCGGCCGTAAACACCTGGATCTGTTACAAAACAAATTGAAACCTTTTACTGTGACATCTCCCGATGAAGGGGTTGTTGTGGAAATCACTTATAGTAAGCCGGAAGTCTGTGGTCGGGTACGCCTTTCTGATCAATGGCGGGTCGTGCCCAGTGATGAATTGATTTACAGCCTGTACGATGGCTTTGGCCTGAAGAGTGTCCGCCTTTCCTACGGCGATTAAACTGTTTGTTTGTGCCCTGCTATACCTGTGGGGGCAAGCCTTTGCGCTGCCACCTCTGTTTGAAACAGAAAAATTGCCCTTGTGTATTCAGGGGTAGCCGCTGTTGGGCCGGAAAACAGACTTAAAGTAACAGAACGTGACTTTTCAGAAACGCTTTAGCCACTGGCAAAGGTTTTTTTTAGACGATCTTTGCCGTAGTATTGTCGGTTTTAGATATAAGAGTATTGTCTGTTTTTAGACTTGGCTGTTTTTAACCTTAAGCTTCAGGCGTACTTAAAGGTGCAATCACCCGAATACCGATGCTTTGCTGGGTTGTAAAGCGATGAGGTGTAATACCGGTGAAACGGTATCAGCCGGGGCAGGATAAGACTTATTCACAGACGCTCAGAGGGCGGCTGTGTGCTTTTAATCGTAAGCATAGAATTTTAAATAGCGTGGACCTATGAACCCCAACTATCTGGACTTTGAACAGCCTATTGCAGAGCTGGAAGCAAAAATTGATGAACTACGTCTGGTTGGCAATGACAACGAGTTGAACATTTCGGAAGAGATCGGCCGTTTGCAGGAAAAAAGCCTCAAACTGATGGAAGATATCTTCTCTAATCTGACCCCTGCTCAGGTTGTTCAACTGTCTCGTCATCCGCAGCGTCCTTACACGTTGGACTATGTAAATCATATTTTTACCGACTTTGATGAACTGCATGGTGATCGTAACTTTGCAGATGATGCGGCTCTGGTCGGTGGTATTGCTCGCCTGGATGATAAGCCTGTGATGATTATCGGTCATCAGAAAGGCCGTTCCGTCAAAGAAAAAGTGCACCGTAATTTTGGTATGCCACGTCCAGAAGGTTATCGTAAAGCCTGTCGACTAATGGAGATGGCAGAGCGTTTTAAAATGCCAATCCTGACGTTTATCGATACACCGGGAGCATACCCGGGCATCGATGCGGAGGAGCGCGGCCAGAGTGAAGCTATTGCTTATAACCTGGCGGTTATGTCCCGTCTTGAAACCCCGATCATCTCAACGGTTATTGGTGAAGGTGGCTCTGGTGGCGCACTGGCCATTGGCGTTTGCGATGAACTGATTATGCTGAAAAACTCGATCTACTCAGTGATTTCACCGGAAGGTTGTGCATCGATTCTGTGGAAGAGTGCAGAGCGTGCCAACGATGCCGCTGAATCCATGGGTGTTACCGCGCCTCGCCTGCATCATCTGGGTCTCGTTGACCGCCTGATCGAAGAACCCCTTGGCGGTGCTCACCGGAATGCCGAGAAAGTTGCAGCAGATCTGAAACTGCAGTTGCTGGAGACACTGGATCGTCTTAATGGTATGAGTCGTGAACAGTTGGTAGAGCGCCGCTACGAGCGTCTGATGTCTTACTATGCGGGTAACCCCGACCTTGGTAACTGGTAAGCTATCCTAAATGTGCCAGTCATAACCGGCGCAGTCGTGATTAACGACTGGTGCTGATCAGTAACCCCGGTAAGCATCGCTTATCGGGGTTATTTTTTATCTGTCTGATGATGTATCGATATGAAACCTGACGTGGTCACCTCCGATCTGCTACAGAATTTGCCACCTCACAAGCAGCTTTGGCTGGCCCTTAGCGGCGGATTAGATTCTGTTGTACTCCTGGATCTGGCGGTAGAGTTTTGCGTGCTTCACCAGTCAAAACTAAACGTGGTCCATGTTCATCATGGTTTAAGTCTCAATGCTGATGTTTGGGCAAGCCATTGTTTAGAGTTATGTGATCAGTATCGGCAGGCTACATCGATTCAGCTCAGTTCCGTTGTCGAGAAAGTTAAGCTTTCCTCTGGCGCTTCTATTGAGGAGCAGGCTCGCCTTGCCCGCTATCAGGTATTCGAGCGCTGTCTGGCTGAGGGTGATCTGATGCTGATGGCGCATCATGGGGATGATCAGTTGGAAACCGTGTTATTGCGATTGATGAGGGGCTCGGGTAGCACAGGGTTATCCGGGATGCCCATTTGCCGCCCTTTAGGACTCGGATACCTCTACCGACCCCTTTTAAGCGTTGAGCGCTCAGACCTTGAGCTTTATGCCAATAAGAAAGGCTTAAGTTGGGTGGAAGATGAATCAAACCTCAGTCGTGACTTTGATCGTAATTTTCTGCGGCATGAGATTGTGCCGCTATTAAAGCAGCGCTGGCCACAGGCAAGCTCTGTTATTGGCCGAAGTACTCAGGTCTTGGCCGAGAATGCCCAGTTGAATGATGAGCTGGCGGCACTGGATCTGTCCTATATTATGGTATCTGATTATCAGCTTTCATGCTGTGCCCTATTGCAGCTTTCACCGGCGCGACAGCGCAATGTACTGCGTTTCTGGCTGGTAAAGTCAGGAATCAGAGCGCCGGACTATCGGCATATCAATACGATTATTGATGAACTGGTATTGGCAGAAGCCGATGCCCAGCCTCTGTTTGCCCGGTCGGAATATGAGGTTCGTCGCTATCAGGGGCGCTTGTTTCTGATATTGCATGCTTCTGCAACTACAGAGGGACATAAAGCCTTGCTGAACCAGAAGGAAGGAGAGGAGTCTGAGAATCCGGCTTCAAAGCTATTGTTGCCGATCCGGAGTCGGCAGCTTCTTTCATTAGATGGCGCGGCTTTTCAGCTGCTCCCCTACCAGGACGTTGAGTATAGGTATCCAGAGGACAGTCAGAGCCTTCAGCTGCCTGCCGGAAGTACTTTAAGCCTTTCGTACCGGGAAGGTGGTGAGTCGATCTACCTGTTCCGCCGTGGCCGTAAGACCGTTAAAAAACTTTTGCAGGAATCCGGTGTTCCAGCTTGGTTACGGGATAAAGTACGGTTTTTCTGGCTTGCGAATGAGTCCGGCGAGCCGCAACTTATCGGGTTTTGGTCGCCTTTGCTTATCGATACTGCCCAGGATGCTGAAAACCCGGTATCCCGTGGAAAGTTCTGGTGGGATGTTAGTGTGTCTGAGAAGAAGTCCGATAAGGTTGGGCAGCCATTGCATCAGAAGATTGTGGTTCGGGCCTGCTGAGCTACACTGGACTGATTAGGTCTTCGTTAAATATCAGAATGAATTACCCGGCGGGTGTATGGAAAAGTGCACGCTTTTTTTCTCGGATTGTTTGAGTTTTTCTTGCTGAATTCACGCGGTCTGAATTGTGAAGGGCAAGGCCTTCTGGTATCCTGCACTCCCATCTATTTTTGTACTTATGATGCGTAATTTTACACGGGTCAGGCACAAGAATGAGTACCCCCCTTCTTTCTATTTGCAGCATAAAACAGGTTATCCATGACGCGATATATCTTCGTCACAGGTGGTGTTGTTTCTTCTTTAGGGAAAGGCATTGCCTCCGCATCTCTGGCCGCTATTCTTGAGGCTCGTGGTCTGAAAGTTACCATGCTGAAGCTGGATCCGTATATCAACGTTGATCCGGGCACTATGAGCCCTTTCCAGCACGGTGAAGTTTTTGTGACGGAAGACGGCGCAGAGACAGACCTTGACCTTGGCCACTACGAGCGCTTCATCCGTACCAAGATGACTCAGCGCAATAACTTTACGACGGGTCGTGTTTATGAGCACGTACTACGCAAAGAGCGTCGTGGTGATTATCTGGGTGGTACCGTTCAGGTTATTCCGCATATCACTAATGAGATCAAAGATCGTGTGATTGCCGGTGCTGAAGGCTGCGATGTTGCACTGGTTGAGATCGGCGGCACCGTGGGTGATATTGAGTCCCAGCCGTTCCTAGAAGCAGTGCGTCAGCTGAAGGTTGAAGTAGGCTCTGATCGCGCAATGTTTATGCATCTGACGCTGGTGCCTTACATCAAGACCGCCGGTGAGACGAAGACTAAGCCGACGCAACACTCTGTAAAAGAGCTGCGCTCTATCGGTATTCAGCCTGATATTCTGGTTTGCCGTTCCGAAGTGGCGATTGAAGCCAACGAACGCCGTAAAATCTCCATGTTTACTAACGTGGATGAGAAAGCCGTTATCTCTCTGGAAGATGCCGATACTATTTACCGTATTCCGAGTATGCTGCATGGTCAGAACCTAGATGAGATCGTTGTTAAACGCTTCGGCCTGCAATGCCCTCCGGCAGACCTGTCTGAGTGGGTTGCTGTGGCTGACGCCAAGCTGAACCCGCTGAAGAGCATCAACATTGCCATGGTCGGTAAGTACATGGAGTTGCTGGATGCCTACAAGTCTCTGATCGAAGCGATCGATCACGCCGGTATCAAAACCCGAACTAAAGTTAATATTGAATATATTGACTCTGAAGATATTGAGCACAATGGTACTGACCGTCTGAAGGACAAAGATGCGATTCTGGTTCCCGGCGGCTTCGGTGAGCGTGGTGTGGAAGGTAAGATTACAACTGCACAGTTTGCCCGTGAAAATAACATTCCTTATCTGGGTATCTGCCTGGGTATGCAGGTTGCGGTAATTGACTATGCCCGTAACGTTGCCGGAATGACAGATGCACATTCTACTGAGTTTACCCACGATACAACCCACCCGGTTATTGGTCTGATTACTGAATGGGTTAACCCTGAAGGCAAGATTGAAGAGCGTGATCAAAGCTCTGATCTGGGTGGCACCATGCGCCTGGGTGCACAGGATTGTAAACTGCTGAAAGGCTCCAAGGCCCGTGAAGTTTATGGTCAGGATGTGATTTTTGAACGTCACCGCCACCGTTATGAAGTTAATGACCAGTTTGTTGGCGATCTGGAAAAAGCTGGCCTGATTTTCTCTGGCCGCTCCGCTGATGAGTCTCTGGTTGAAGTGGTTGAACTGAAAGATCACCCATGGTTCGTGGCATGCCAGTTCCACCCTGAATTTACCTCAACCCCACGTGACGGCCATCCGCTGTTCACCGGTTTTGTTGAGGCGGGTCTTGCCAAAAAAGCTGCTTCACAGGACAGCTAATCGTTACCCGATGCAAAAGCCCTTTTAATTAAGGGCTTTTGTCTTTCAGTTGCTGCAATCTTTTCTGTTGCAGGGCTGAAACACTCCGTTTTATCGATATCTGACAGAGAGATGCATCATGTCACAGCCTGATTCACCACAGGACAGTAACAAGGTTATTGAGTTCGCCGGTTTGCAGTGTGCTAACAACCTGCCCTTTGTGCTTTATGGTGGCATGAATGTTCTGGAATCCCGGGATATGGCGATGCAGATTGCTGAGCATTATGTTGAAGTGACTCAGCGTCTGGGCATACCTTATGTCTTTAAGGCGTCTTTTGATAAAGCCAACCGCTCTTCGATCCACTCCTACCGTGGTCCGGGTCTGGAAAAAGGTCTGGAGATTCTGGCGGAAGTTAAGCAGCAGTTTAATGTACCTGTTATCACCGATCTGCACGAGCCGTATCAGGCTCAGCCTGTGGCTGAGGTGGCCGATGTCATTCAGCTGCCGGCTTTTCTGGCGCGTCAGACGGATCTGGTGCAGGCGATGGCGCAGACCGGAGCTGTTATCAACATTAAGAAGCCTCAGTTCACCAGCCCGGCTCAGATGGGCAATATGGTAGAGAAGTTTGCTGAGTGTGGTAACGACAAAGTGATGGTCTGCGAGCGTGGCTCCAGCTTTGGTTACGACAATCTGGTTGTGGATATGTTGGGCTTTGATGTGATGCAGAAGGTCTGTAAAGGCGCACCACTGATTTTTGATGTCACCCATGCTCTGCAGTGTCGTGATCCTATGGGCGCGGCTTCCGGTGGTCGTCGTCATCAGGTGGCTCAGCTGGGCCGTGCAGGTATGGCGTTAGGGCTTGCTGGGCTTTTCCTTGAAGCGCACCCGGATCCTGAACAAGCCAAATGTGATGGCCCGTCGGCATTGCCGCTGACACAGCTGGAGCCCTTTTTGGCTCAGATGAAGGCTATCGACGATCTGGTTAAAGACTTTGCCCCACTGGATATCCGATAATTCAGGGTATTAAGGTGTCCGGCCGGTGACTAGCTTTTGCTGCTCATCGGTCTGTTTTTTTGAACAGAGTGTTTTTTGATCAGAGCCTTTTGCTCTGTTCATTTTCAGTCATAGAACTAAATCGTTTCAGTTAAGAAATGACATTTTCTGGAGAAAAATCCAAATGACAGCAATCGTTGATATCAAAGCACTTGAAGTGCTTGATTCTCGTGGTAACCCAACGGTACAGGCCGAAGTAATTCTGGAGTCTGGTGTAAGTGCCCGTGCTTGCGCTCCCTCCGGTGCGTCTACCGGTTCCCGTGAAGCGCTGGAACTGCGTGATGGCGACAAAGGCCGTTACCTGGGTAAAGGTGTTCTGAAAGCCATTGAAGGTGTGAACACTACAATCCGTGCCGCGCTGATCGGTATGGATGCTGCGGACCAGCGTAGGCTGGACAACAAAATGCTGGAACTGGATGGCACTGAAAATAAAGCCACTCTGGGCGCTAATGCGATTCTGGCGGTTTCTCTGGCGGCGGCTAAAGCAGCAGCAGCTGACAAAGGCATGCCTCTGTATGCGCATATCGCAGAGATCAATGGTACTGCAGGCCAGTTCTCTATGCCTGTGCCGATGATGAACATCCTGAACGGTGGTGAACACGCGGATAACAACGTTGATATCCAGGAGTTCATGGTTCAGCCGGTTAACTTCACCTCTTTCAACGAAGCGCTGCGTTGCGGTACAGAGATCTTCCACGCGCTGAAAGCGGTACTGAAAGCCAAAGGCCTGAACACTGCGGTAGGTGATGAAGGTGGTTTCGCACCTAACCTAGCATCTAATGAAGAAGCGCTGGTTGTGATCAAAGAAGCGATCAGCAACGCGGGTTACGAGCTGGGTAAAGACGTGACTCTGGCTCTGGACTGTGCAGCATCCGAGTTTTACAAAGATGGCAAATACGACCTGTCCGGTGAAGGTAAAGTTTTCGACGCAGAAGGCTTTGGTGATTACCTTGCCGCTCTGACTGAAAACTACCCGATTATTTCGATTGAAGACGGCCTGGATGAGTCTGACTGGGAAGGTTGGGCTTACTTGACCCGCAAGATCGGCGACAAAGTTCAGCTGGTGGGTGATGACCTGTTCGTAACCAATACCAAGATTCTGTCCCGTGGTATTGAAGAAAGCATCGGTAACTCCATTCTGATTAAATTCAATCAGATTGGTTCTCTTTCTGAGACCCTGGATGCGATCAAAATGGCGAAAGATGCAGGCTTTACTGCTGTTATCTCTCACCGTTCCGGCGAAACAGAAGATACCACCATTGCTGATCTGGCCGTAGGTACTGCAGCCGGTCAGATCAAGACCGGTTCTCTCTGCCGTTCTGACCGCGTTGCTAAGTACAATCGCCTGCTGGAAATCGCAGCTGAGCTGGGTGACAAAGCCGTTTACAACGGTCTGAAAGAGATCAAAGGTCAGGCTTAATTCGCCAGTCAGACCTGAAACTTGTCTTTAGAGGCAGGTAAAAAGAGGGGAGCCTTAGGGTTCCCCTTTTTTGTCGCTGCTTTTTCACTCATAATGCCTGTTTTCTCAACAGCCAGTACTTTTGCATTTTGCGGGTTCGATGGCTAACTATCGGGATACTGATCGAAACCATGTTTCGTTTTCTGAATTTAATTTTGGTTGTACTGATTCTTCTCTTACAGGTTCGCCTGTGGTTTGGTGAAAGCAGTTTGCCGGAAACCTGGCAGCTGGAAAGCCGGATCGAAACCCGTAAAGCGGAAAATGCCGACCTGGCAAAGCGAAACGAAGCACTGGCAGCGGAGGTTGCTGATCTTCGTCGTGGTCTTGATGCTATTGAAGAGCGGGCGCGTTATGAGCTAGGTATGGTTCGTCCCAATGAAACCTTCTTTCTGCTAATCGATGAGCCTGAGCAGGGCGGTAAGGTCGTTTCTCCAGCTGCCGGATTGAGCCAGTAGGAAGCGGTTATTCAGTGAACAAAGACAAAGACAGATTACGTCATGAGTGAGCCTGAAGTGGCGACTAAAATATGGCTGATTATTCCAGCTGCGGGCGTAGGTTCCCGAATGCAGGCGGATCGACCTAAACAGTACCTGCTCTTAAACGGCCGGCCTATTATTGAACACACCCTTGAACGTCTGGCGGTTGCTTTACCCCATGCTGAGTTTGTGATCTGTCTTAATCCGGAAGACCCATACTGGCCATCAGTTCAACGGCCGGAAGGTATTAGTCTGCGTGAAGTACCCGGTGGTAAAGAACGGGCAGATTCTGTGTTCAATGGCCTGAAAATGATTGCCAGCCAAGCCTCTGAAAACGATTGGGTCTTAGTACACGATGTGGCTCGTCCTTGTGTACGGGTAAGTGATATTGCAGATCTGGTGGCGAGTCTTAAAGGCTCGGATATTGGCGGTATTCTTGCGTTGCCGGTAGCGGATACCATGAAACGGAGTCGTGCGGATGGGTCTATTTCTGAAACCGTTGACCGCACCGCACTCTGGCATGCGCTGACCCCTCAGATGTTCCGCTTTGGCAGACTGTATCAGGCACTGGAAGAAGGCCTGGCTGCTGGCGCTACGATTACTGACGAAGCTTCTGCGCTGGAATGGCTTGGGTTCTCTCCACAGCTGATTACCGGTCACAGAGACAACATCAAGGTGACTCACCCTGATGATTTGGCTTTTGCCGAGCTCTTTATCCAGGCTCAGCAAGAGCAGAGCCTGGTTGATTACAGCGAAGCAGATAAGGCCGGGTCAGCCCCGTAGTTTTATTCCTATTCATCCAAGGAGAGATCATGCGAGTCGGTCATGGTTTTGATGTACATAAGTTTGGCCCCGGAGATCATGTCGTTTTAGGGGGAGTGAGCATTCCTTATGAACAGGGGTTGCTGGCGCATTCTGATGGCGATGTCCTGATCCATGCTCTGTGTGATGCACTTTTGGGTGCTGCAGGCCTAGGGGATATCGGCAAACACTTTCCGGATACTGATCCTGAATTTGAAGGCGCTGATAGCCGTAATTTATTGCGTCATGTTGTGAAGCTACTTCATCAGGAAGGCTGGGTTGTCGGAAATATCGATAGCACTCTTGTGGCCCAGGCTCCTAAGATGGCCCCGCATATTGGTGTGATGTGTAAGAATTTGGCCAAGGATCTGGGCGTTGATATATCCGCTGTAAATGTTAAAGCAACGACAACAGAAAAGCTTGGCTTCACCGGCCGTAAAGAAGGTATTGCAGCTCATGCGGTAGCTCTGTTACTGCCGGCATCTTAAGCCTGTTTTACAGAATATGGGGCGTCAGCCCTTCTGAACTTTTTATTGGAACTGATTGAATGTCTGAATCCTCTTCTGCACCTGTAAGCCACAGTAACTCTTATGACGAGGATATTTTGGTATGCCCGTTATCACTTGAATTTCCCTATGCCTGGGGAGGTCCTATAGCGACAGCACAGCTCCGTGCAGAGCCTGAAGATTTCCAGGTGGAGGAGATTCTGGGCTTTGAACCGGAAGGCGAAGGGGAGCATCATTTTCTCTGGGTTCGCAAACGTGGCAATAATACGGATTGGGTTGCTCGTCAGCTGGCGCGCTTTGCTAATGTCGGTTTTAACGCGGTTTCTTATTCCGGTATGAAAGACCGCCATGCCGTGACACTGCAATGGTTCAGCGTGCATATTCCAGGGTTGGAATCACCGGACTGGAGCGCATTCTGTGTTGAAGGTGTCGAGATTCTTAAGGCGATCCGCCATCGTAAAAAACTCAAACGAGGTGTTCATCGGGCTAACAAATTTTCAATTCGTTTGAGAGGCTTCAAAGGGGATCAGGCTGCAGCTGAAGAGCTGCTGGATAAAATCGCCATTCAGGGCGTGCCGAACTATTTTGGCGAGCAGCGTTTTGGTCGAAACGGGAACAATCTGACTAAAGCTGTTGCCCGGGTGGAAGCCGGACAGTCTCTGAAACTGAGCAAACGTGATAAGGATGGTCACGCCATGATGTTGTCTGCCCTGCGTAGTTGGTTATTTAATCGAATACTGGCTGAGCGTATTGAGCAGAATAACTGGCAAACTTGGCTTGAAGGTGATGTGGCCACTTTCTCTGGTAGTCGCAGCCAGTTCGCTATTGAGCTTGGTGATGCAGATGTCCAACAGCGGCTTCAGGATGGGGTTATTCATCCAACAGGCCCCCTCTGGGGAGCAGGGGAGCCGAAAGTGACAGCCGTAGCCCGTAAGCTTGAAACAGATGTAGCCGGACGCTATACAGCGCTGGCTGAAGGCATTGAAAGTGCTGGTTTGAGCCCGGAGCGACGAGCCCTGCGACTGATACCTGAGCAGTTGCACTGGGATTGGGAAACCGAGCGTGAAGCAGGACAAACAGACCTGCTCCTGAGCTTTTTATTGCCGGTAGGCACCTTTGCAACATCGATGTTGCGTGAAGTGGCACGCTGGGATAGCCATTTTACAGAAGCAGAGGATCGCTGAGGCTGATCTGAAAGTGATTAAGGTAACACCCGTATAATGACAGTACTGCGTTGAAATAGAACGATACACAGATGAGGTCTATAACCTAATGAAGTTACTGCTATCAAATGATGATGGTGTTCGCGCTGAAGGCCTGCGGGTTTTGGCAGAACGTCTGCAGCACGACGTTGCGAAGGTTACCGTTGTTGCACCGGACCGTGATCGCAGCGGTGCCAGTAATTCACTCACCCTGAGCCGTCCTCTTTGTCCGGAGACGATGGAAAGTGGATTCCACAGCATTGATGGTACACCAACGGATTGTGTCTATATGGGATTGTCGCAACTGTTTCAGTCTGAAGCAGACCTGGTTATTGCGGGTATTAATCACGGTGCAAACCTGGGGGATGATGTGCTTTATTCCGGCACTGTAGCCGCTGCAACGGAGGGCCGTTTTTTGGGGGTGCCTTCTATTGCCGTTTCTCTGGCTGGAAAAAAATACTTCGCAACAGCTGCAGAGTTTGTGGCCCGGTTATTAGGCGGTTACCACACCTTGGATTTACCGGAGGGGAGTATTCTTAATATTAACGTACCTGATCTTCCCTATGATCAGGTTAAGGGTATTCGTCTGACCCGTTTGGGGAAGCGCCATCCTGCTGGTGAGCCTGTGCCTGTTTGTGACCCACGAGGCAGGCAGAGGTACTGGATTCCTGCTGCCGGTGGCACTCGTGATGCCGGGCCCGATACGGATTTTTATGCAGTCGCTGAAGGCTATATCAGTATTACGCCTTTACACGTGGACCTGACTCAGGATCGCGCCAGAAAGAATCTGGCCAGCTGGCTTTCATCTGTCAGCTCAGCCACTGAGTTGGTGGCAGATTGAGGAACCTTGATGACAGATTATAGAGTGACTGAGGGTCAGACCAACAGCCCGTGGAATCTTAAGGGTATTGGGATGACCTCCCAGAGAACCCGAAACCGGATGATAGAGCGTTTGCAGGAACAGGGCATTGAGAATGAAGAGTTACTAACTCTGATGGCGCGAGTGCCCCGTCATATTTTCCTGGATGAGGCACTGTCCCACAGAGCATATGAAGATATCTCCTTACCCATAGGCCATCAGCAGACGCTCTCTCGGCCCTGGGTAGTGGCCAGAATGACAGAATTACTGCTGGAGATGCCCGAACGCCCAGACAAAGTGCTGGAGATAGGCACAGGCTCTGGCTATCAGACCGCTATCCTGTCTTCACTTTTTAAGCAGGTGATCAGCCTTGAACGTATTAGTGGTTTTCAGCCAAAAGCGAAGCAACGATTTCAGGCATTAGAGCTGTCCAATATCGAGTTGCACCATGCCGATGGCTATGAGGGCTGGAATGAAAAAGCCCCCTTTGATGCCATTCTGGTTACGGCTGCTCCGGCATCTGTACCTGCAACGCTGGTTGACCAACTGAGTGAAACCGGCGTTATGATATTGCCGGTAGGAGAAGGCGAAGAGCAGTCTCTGACACGTGTGACGCGGAATGAATCGGGTCATACCTCTGATGTTATTGCGCCAGTACATTTCGTACCGCTGCAGCAAGGTGTTGTTTAACGCATCTCGTGAACCGCTTGTTTTTGTATAGGGAGTATCCTGATTGAACACGTCTAAGCCATCCGGTCCAAACCAGCCTCATTCCGACCAACCTCAGTCCGAGCTATCAAAGGGTGAGAGTTATCAGCATTCCCCCGTGGCAAAACATCAGTATGGTATCCGGGTTTTCATTAAAGGTATGGCGATGGGTGCAGCTGATGCGGTTCCAGGGGTTTCCGGAGGTACTGTTGCCTTTATTTCAGGGATCTATGAGCAGCTGATTGAGTCGATTCGCAGTATTAACCCAAGTCTGTTGCTGACCTGGCGTAAAGAGGGTTTTAAGGCCGTCTGGCAAAAAATAGATGGAAACTTCTTACTGACCCTTCTGGCGGGCATTATCAGCAGCATTTTACTGTTGGCTCATGTGATCAGTTACTTGCTGGAGGCGCAGCCTGTGCTGCTGTCTGCGTTTTTTTTTGGTTTAGTAAGTGCTTCTGTACTGGTTATTTATGGTGAGATTACGGATCGTAGCTGGAAAACTACCGTCGCATTATTAGCTGGTGTGATCCTGATGTTGCTGGTTAATCAATTAATGCCAACACTTGATGCCGGCAATCCATTACATATCTTTATGGCGGGCTCTATTGCTATCTGTGCCATGATCCTTCCGGGTATCTCCGGGAGCTTCCTGCTGTTAATTATGGGGGTTTATGGCGGTGTTATGCATGCGGTGAAAAACTTTGAACTGATGACCATGCTGTGGTTCGCAAGTGGCTGTGCGGTAGGGATTCTGGTTTTTTCTCAGATTCTTAGCTGGTTGCTCCACCGTTTTTATCAGACAACGCTTGCACTGCTTACCGGAGTTTTGATTGGATCACTGTCTCAGATCTGGCCATGGCGTCAGGTGGTTTCTTATAAAATTGACAGTCATGGTCGGGCGGCACCAATTACTCATGACAATCTTTTACCCTCTGTCTATGAGCAGTTAACCGGTATGAACGCGCAAATGGTGCCGGCGTTGATTCTTATGATTCTTGGATTTGCTCTGGTTTGGTTTTTTTATCGGCAAACGGATAAATAAATTAATCAATTGATGTGTTTTGTTTGTTTCCGTATGTTACTGATCTCCAAGGCTGTTTGATATTTATTCAGGCAGCTTTCCTCTCTTCTGTGAAAAATTTTCATCACTGTTCCCTAAAAGAATTTAAAAAACAGTTGCAGGCCCTACCGCGAAAGATATAGCGTCTTAAGTGTGGATTTGCAGATGCTCTTCTTGATTATCTGCAAAATCATATAACATTGGAATCTGGCCAAATAAAAATAATAGCTTATAAATCAATTGGTTAGAGTTCTTTGTGGATCTTGTATTCTGCTTTTTGCGGATTGTATAAGAATTCATCATCTGCCGGGCGCATATGCTCAAGTAAGGAAACAAGGGCCAATTTGGTCGGTTGTGATAGATATTAGTACAGCGGAAGTAGAGCAGTCACAACACCCAGTCACAGGCCTGTATTGATAAAAATAATAGTGAATATGCTTTTTCCGAAAAGACTTCACTACGGGACATGGGAATACTGCTATGACGATTTTAAGCGATGAGTTTGCAACAGAAGAAAACGCTGTAACAACGGATACAGCAAGTCATTCCGATACCTTAGCGATAGAAAAGCAGGCTGAGGCAGATTTTGAACGGGCACTGGAGCGAGAGGGTAAAACTGAAAAAAGTCTGGATGCTACTCAGTTATACCTTAATGAAATCGGGTTCTCTCCACTTCTTTCTCCGGAAGAAGAGGTTTATTTTGGTCGCCTTGCCCGCAAGGGTGATGAAGCAGGGCGTCGACGCATGATTGAAAGTAATCTTCGCTTGGTTGTGAAGATTGCCCGCCGGTATCTTAATCGGGGTTTGTCTCTGCTGGATCTGATTGAAGAGGGTAACCTTGGCCTGATCAGAGCCGTAGAAAAATTTGATCCTGAGCGAGGGTTTCGTTTCTCTACTTATGCGACCTGGTGGATTCGTCAGACCATTGAGCGTGCGCTGATGAATCAGACCCGAACCATTCGGCTGCCAATTCATGTGGTTAAAGAGCTTAATGTGTACCTGAGAGCTGCCCGTGAGTTGACTCAGAAATTGGATCATGAAGCGACGCCTGAGGATATTGCTGTGGCGCTGGATCGTCCGGTGGCGGCTGTGGAGAAAATGCTGGGGTTGAATGAAAGGGTCACATCAATGGATTACCCCATTGGTGGAGATATGGATAAGCCTCTGGTGGAAACTATCGCTGATGCTGACGATATGGATCCTGCCAGTATGCTGCAGAAAGATGACTTTACTCAGCATATGAATCTCTGGCTATCTGAACTCACTGAAAAGCAGTCTGAAGTCGTTGTTCGCCGTTTTGGTCTGCATGGTCATGAGCCTTCCACACTTGAACAGGTGGGAGAAGAGATTGGTTTAACGCGGGAGCGAGTCCGCCAGATTCAGGTTGAAGCCCTGCGCCGCTTACGCCGTATGATGGAGAAGCAAGGCATATCAATTGAGTCTGTTTTTGCCGACTAACACTTGTGTAGAGTGAGTTTTTAGAAAAGCCATGGTTTGAAATGAACCCTAAAAGTTCGCCATGGCTTTTTTGTGGGTGATGATTTTTTGGAATATAAAATAAAGCAAGGGAATTGACTGGAGTCTAACTTTTATATCATTTACATAGATAACGTAGCTTTGTAGTAATTCTGTCATTTTTCATTGGTGTAATTGTTTGTGATAAACAGAGGCGCGCGCCCTGTGCGCCTTACCGGAGATGACTGTTCCATGCCCCATACTTCCGTGCTGACCGAGATTATCGAGAGCCAGACCATCAACACTCTTTTTCAGCCTATCATTGGTGCCCGTGGCGAATCTATTTTTGCTTATGAAGCTCTGAGTCGCGGTCCTTCTGACAGCTATCTTTGTAGTCCGGTACGCCTTTTTGAAGAAGCCAAGCAGCAGCACCAGCTCTTCGCTTTGGAAAGTATCTGCCGGCGTCGGGCCATTGAAAATTTTACCCGCCAGCAGCTCCCGGGAAAACTTTTTCTGAATGTAACGCCTGAGACGCTTTTGCAGCCGGACCATCACAAAGGTTTAACATTAGACCTGCTGAATAACTATGGTTTGCAGCCGGACCAGGTTGTTATTGAAATTACTGAGCACTCTCCAACCCATGACTACGAGTTAATGTGTTGCGCTGTTCGCCACTATCAGGGAGAGGGCTTTTCCATCGCACTGGATGATCTGGGAGCTGGCTATTCCAGCCTTCGTCTCTGGTCCGAGTTACAGCCTGAATATGTGAAAATTGACCGGCATTTTGTTTCCGGTATTGAGAGTGACAAGGTGAAGCGGGATTTCGTACGTTCCATACTTGAGATTGCCCGTGCGGTGAATAGTCAGGTTGTAGCAGAAGGTATCGAGACTCGCCAGGAGTTTGAGACTCTTACAGATATTGGTGTTGACTTCTTTCAGGGATATTACTTTGCCCGGCCGCATCCCCAGCCGATCAGGAGTGTTTCCCGGCCAGCCAGGATGGTCCTGAAGCAAAACAAGGAGAGCAGAGAAATGTGCAAGGATGATGGACATATTGGTCGTTTAAAGCTTGATATTCCACCCGTGACCCCTGAAACATTGGTGGAGGATGTAGTGGATATCTTCGAGCAGAATGAACATTGGTTCTCTGTACCTGTGGTATCTGCCGGGGTGCCTGTGGGGATTGTCATGCGTTCAAGGCTGCTGCAGAAACTCAGTAAAGCTTTTGGTCGCGATCTGTACAGTAAAAAACCGGTCAGTCAGATTCTGGATAAGGAGTTTATGTCGGTTGAGCACCATATGCGCTTAGAAACGGTTAGCCAGCAGGTGACACAAAGAAACCGGCATCAGCTTGAAGAAGACTTTATTATTACCCGAAATAGCTATTACTACGGTGTTGGGCAGGTCATTGACCTGCTGAAAGAGATCACAGAGATGCAGCTGAAGAGTGCTCAGAGCTCAAACCCTCTGACCGGGCTCCCTGGGAATGTGTTGATTCAGGAAAGGATCGATCAGTTAATTGAGAATCAGGCATCTTTTGTGGTCTGCTATTTCGACCTAGACAACTTCAAGGCTTACAACGATCAATATGGTTACGCTAAAGGTGATGAGATCTTGCTTAGCGTGTCTCTGCTTCTAAAAAAGCACTGCCATTTACAACGTGATTTTGTCGGCCATGTGGGGGGAGATGATTATGTTGTGGTTTTCAAAAGCTCGGATTGGCAGAGTTATGTTCAGGCTATCTTAAATGAGTTTAGCCAGCATCGTCTTAACTTCTACAGTGCAGAGCATTTGCGCGATGGTGGTATCTGGACTGAAGACCGCTTTGGTGAGAAGCGTTTTTTTGACCTGATGAGTATCTCCGTTGCCGCAATTGATTCAGATTCAGCAGACTTTAGTTCGGCTAAAGAAGTTGCCGGACAACTTAGTCATATTAAGCATGAAGCTAAACACGCTAAAGGCAATAGCCTGGTTGCTCAGCTGGCCGGGTCTGTTGTGAACCTGTTTTCAGAATCGGAAGAGTATGCATCAGGTGCAAGATAAACTAAGAGCTGTCATGGTACTGTCATAAATATGTCGCAATACTGTCGTTTAGCCCCGGTATAAATATGTTTACGCAAAGCGAAAATAAGATTGTTGGTAAAAAAACCAACCCTAAAATGATAAGACAGAAACGAGATAATGATTATGAAAATGACAGAACTCCACCATCTGCTGGAACAGCATCCAGCGACTGATATTCAAATTCAGTCTCACCATGAAGGTGTTTACTTCACAGTGGAGATCTCCCACAACGAAGAAACTCACCGCCTGCATGGACATAAAGATAAGCCTTTGGTTTTTCGTGATGAAGAATCAGCGCGCAATATGTTGCAACAAGTCGGAGTTGAGCGAGTTAAGTCACGCCGTATCCTCTCTCACTTTTCAGCCCTTGCTCAGCCAGAAGTAAGCCATGGGTGGCGCGCGCAGATTGCTTGAGGCTTCTTATTTCGAGGCTGTATCAAAATAAACCCCTCAGCTATTTTTTTTTATTCCTCAGGACACGTTATCATATCAGCACCGTATAAGAGCCTCAGATGCTGAGCAACTTTCTTAGGCTACGAACAGAGCTTACAGAAAGAGCAATAGAGCAGGGTTTATGTGTTGATACAGGGAATAACGATGTCCGATGCTATCTTGGCTGCGAAAGCGCCTTCAGCTGCCACTGAGTCTTCTGCAGGCAGTGATTCAAACCTTCCACAGGGTGTACTTCTGGTTAATTTGGGTACACCTGATGCTCCTACTTCTGCGGCCGTTAAGCGTTACCTCGCTGAGTTCTTACACGACCATCGTGTTGTCGATCTGACGCGCTGGTTATGGTGCCCTATCCTGCATGGTGTCATTCTTCAGGTGCGCCCCAAGCGAGTGGCTAAAGCTTATGCAGAGGTCTGGACCGATAGTGGCTCACCATTACTGGCGATCAGTCGTCAGCAGCAGCTCGCTGTTCAGAAAGAGCTTAACCATCGTGGTTTTGACATACCTGTTGAGTTGGCGATGACCTATGGTAACCCTTCCATGGCCACAGGTTTAGATTCCCTCGTTAGCCAAGGTGTTGAAGAGGTGATTGTATTGCCGCTCTACCCTCAGTATTCAGCGACAACGACTGGGGCTGTGTTTGATAAGCTTGCCAAGGTGATTGCTAAACGCCCTGAGTTCCCTGGTATCAGCTTTATCCGAGACTATTACCGCCGTGAAGGATACCTGGATGCTTTGGCGCAATCGGTGAGAGACCATTGGCAGGAGTATGGTAGGGGCGAACGCCTGCTGATCTCCTTCCACGGTATTCCAAAACGTTATGCTGATAATGGGGACCCTTATCCACAGCATTGTCATCATACTGCTGAGCAGCTGGCTGCAAGGCTTGGCCTGAAAGAGTCTGAGTGGCTGTGCAGCTTCCAGTCCCGTTTTGGCCGGGAGGAATGGCTTCAGCCTTATACTGATAAGACTCTGGAGCAGTGGGGGAAAGAGATTCGTCAGGTTGATGTAATCTGTCCGGCTTTTGCGGCGGATTGTCTGGAAACTCTGGAAGAGATTCAGGTGGAGAACCGGGATATTTTTTGTGCGGCTGGAGGGGAGTTGCTGAGTTATATTCCAGCGCTGAATGATAGACACGATCACATCGCTTTTTTAGCTGATCTTATTCAGCAGAAGATCACCGTGTAAAATTCTGTTGACGACTGAATATAGAGAAAGCTCCGTCGCCTATTGGGCATCGGAGCTTTTTTTTGAGGGCTTGCGTCACAGGCTTATAGTTTGCCTGGTGGGGGCTTAATCAGAACAGTCGGGAAATTAGTGCGGTAACAGCTGTCTCTACCCTTAATATGCGATCACCTAGATGTACAGGTTGCAGGCCAGCCTCTGCCAGTTTTTCCACTTCGTAAGGAATAAATCCTCCCTCAGGGCCTATTGCAAGGGTTGTTTCCTCAACTAGCCCCCTGGGGCAGGCGTCAGGGCTGCTAGGGTGAGCTACTAAACCACGGGTTCCGGTAACTATTTCCGGTAAACGGTCTTCGACAAAGGGCTTAAACTGAGTCTCCAGAAGCACCTCCGGTAGCACGGTATCTTTAGCCTGTTCAAGCCCCAGAATCAGGTTGTCGTGAATCTTCTCCGGGCTGACCTCCGGTGACATCCAGTAGCTCTTTTCTACCCGTTGACTGTGCAGAAGAATCAGACGTTTCACGCCCAGGGTGCTGATATGTTGCAGGGATCTGGCCAGCATACGGGGGCGGGGCAAAGCCAGTATCAGTGTCAGTGGTAAAGGGGCAGGCGGTTGCTGATCAAAAGTGGTTCTCAGAACAACGCCCTTTTCATCTGATTGCAAAACAACCCCTGATCCCATCAACTGGTTTATGCGCCCAATCTTCAGTTGATCGCCGATGTTCGCCCGGTGAACCTTTTGTATGTGTTGTGCTCTGTAATCATTCAGGAGAACTTTATCTTCACTGATAAAGTCTGACTCATATAGTAAGATTAAATTCATCATCATACCCTGCGTTAGAAGCAGGCATCATAATCTGCTTAACCGTCAATGCAAGCCTGTTTGCTGGTCTGCGGCTGTTAATACCGCTGATGCATTCCGGCCTGACTGACAGGCGAAAGTATCCAGAGATAATTATAAAAGAGAGAGCGTTATGGGTGAGTATCTACAGCAACTGGTTCAGGATGATAAGCCAGCTTTAGTTTATGTCATGGATCCGATGTGCAGCTGGTGCTGGGCATTTAAGCCTGTACTGGCTGAAATTCGTGCAGCCTTCCCACAACTGGGTTATTACACCCTTGCGGGGGGCCTGGCACCTGATAGTCACGAGCCTATGTCGGATTCTCAGAAAGAACAGATCTCTGGGATATGGCGAAAGATTGAATCAACAGTTGGCACCACGTTCAATCATGATTTCTGGCAGTGCTGTCAGCCTAGACGTTCGACCTATCCAGCCTGCAGAGCGCTTGTACTTGCCCGTCATGAGAAAAAAGAAGATGCAATGATTGCAGCCATTCAGCAGGCTTATTATCTTGAAGCAAAAAATCCTTCAGATACGGATACCCTGGTTACCTGTGCCCAGAAAATTGGTATGGATGCTAAAGCGTTTGAGGAAGCACTACTCAGTGAAAAGACGAATAAAGCACTGGACGAGGAGTTGGCGTTTAATCATCAGTTAGGTGTGCGTAGCTTTCCGACTTTGATTTTGAAGCAAGGGGGGCAGTGGTTAGAGATTGGTTTGGACTATAAAGATGCTGATGTGATGATCCAACAAATTCAGACCCGGTTGAGTCCGGCTTAAGCTTATGCGTCAAATCATCCGACCTAAGAGCGGGCTGTTTTCAGGCTGCTTACAGCTTGTTGTGTAGCTTTTCCTGGCTCCTTTTTTCAGAGGTCCTCAGCTGTTATTGAGTCACTTGGTAATAGCGAGGGGAGCTCTGAAATAAAATTCATCAGTATTAATCATTGACAGAGAATAGATCGAGTACTAAACGGTTACCCATTGGGTATCGCCTTATCAACCAGGAAAGCTAAATACAGCTATTTTTCCATAGCCTTATATTTTTTATTTTATAGGTGGTGATACGAGTTAAACTAAGGTATTAGAAAATTTAAATATTTCGAATATTTTATATCTTATAGGCTCATTTTTTTTGGCTAATTGTTGCAGTTTTCAGGGTCTATCTAGCGTTATCGGCCAACTTTTCCTTAATTTTGTTTTTATATTCTCTGCTAAACTGAGTGGTCATAGGGAGTATTATATTTTCATTATAACCGTAATATATTATTGTTTTTTTATTTAGTGATCTCATTTTTTATATTTTTCTTAGCTTTGCTATTTGATAATCATTAAAGGTATAATATAGGCATGATTGTATCTAAGGTTTTATTGTGTGTGTTTTTGTAATGTTTTACATGCTTTGTTTTTTCTGACGAGGTTGGCAAGATGTATCCACAGAGGTGTTTATTTCGTGAGAAACTACTCAAGGCGGTTGGACAACTTTTACTACTTTTACTACTTTTGATACTACCTTTAGCCACCTTTGCTCATGGTTCTGCTAATGCCCATATCACGCTAACAGAGTCAGAACGTCAATGGCTGCAACAAAGGGGTAATTTGATCACTGTGGGTATTGCTTTTGTCCCTCCCCATACGTTGACTCAGGATGGAAATGGCGATTATCACGGAGTTGCGATGGACTTTCTGTCGTTGCTTGAAAAGAAGTTACCGTTAGATTTCAAAACTCAGTTTTACCCCTCTTATAGTGATTTATTAAGAGGAGCTGAGGCAGGGGAAGTGGATATCGTTTTTGCTGCTTCCTCAACGCCAGAGCGGCAAAAGTACCTGTTATTCACTTCACCTTATACTTTCTTGTCCAATAAAATTTTCGTAAGAAAAACCAGTCAGAGCTATAAAACACTGGATGACTTATCCGGTAAGTCCGTTGCGGTTATTCAGGGAACTGCTGTTGCCGAACATCTGCGTATTTTTAAGCCGAATATTAAACTTTTGGAATTAAAAAACTCCCGTGATCTGATGCTGGCGCTATCATCGGGCGACGTCGATGCTGCAATCTCAGTGGTGGCCAGTGCTTGGTGGCATATAAAACGCGAAGGCATCAGTAATCTGGACGTTAGTGGTGATACAAACTTCAGTTATGCCGTACGTTTTGGAGTGCGTAAAGAACTACCGTTTCTGGTCGATGTCCTGGAAAAAGGCCTTTATAGCATCAGTAGTAATGAACGAGACGATATTCATCGTCGCTGGCTACACCCGGAGCTTTCTGGTGTTATCAATAAAGATTTGGTGTATCGCTACGGAAGTATTATTTTTGCGTTTTTAATTATTGCTCTGCTGTTATTCGGTTCTTTCTCTATCCGGCGTTTGCGCCGTGAGGTGGCTCAGAGGCAGGATGTTGAGGCAGCCCTGAGAATAAGTGAAGAGAGGTTCGAATTGGCGATACGAGGTACCAATGATGGTATCTGGGACTGGAATACCGCAACTGATGCACTTTATTTAGCTCCTCGTTTTCTTGAAATTCTGGGATACAGGGCCCCTGACGATGGCTTAGAGTGGCATGGCACAGAAACCTGGCTGGAACGTATTCATCCAAAAGACCGGCAGAAGGTCCGCTCCGCCGTGCGGGAACATGTTAAAAACCATGAATTACTGGATATTCGTTATCGTGTGCGTGGGCAGCAGGAGAACTGGTTGTGGGTCAGGATGCGTGGTCAGGCACAGTGGAACCCGGCAGGTCGCGCAATTCGTCTTTGTGGCTCTATCACGGATATCACTGAAAGCAAGCGTTCCGAGGATGAAGTGCGACGCCTGGCTTATTTCGATCAGTTGACGGGTGTTGCCAATCGTGAGCGGTTCAAACTTATCCTGCAAAGGGCTGTGCATAAGCTGAACACTCAGGGAGAGCCATTTGCCGTTATGCTCGTCGATCTGGATCGCTTTAAGCAGGTTAATGATTCACTAGGGCACCGGGTAGGAGATATGCTTCTTTGCCGTGTTGCAGAGTTGATTAAAGCTGCTTTGCCTCCTTCAGGCTTTCTTGGTCGCTTGGATGGCGATGAGTTTGCTGTCTTGCTGGATACTCCTGCTAGTAATATTGAAGTCATAGGTTGGGCCGAACATCTTCAGAAAGAGCTAATTCAGCCAATGGTATTGGATGGCCATGACCTCAGAATCTCTGCCAGCATGGGGATCTCTTACTGGACTGAGGGAACCGCAACGATTGAGCAGGCGATGGAGTATGCAGATATCGCTTTATCAGAAGTAAAGCGTGAGCAGCAGGGTAGCTACCGCTTTCATGAAAACCGTATGAGTCAGCGTATTTATGAAAACACCTTGCTGGCTAAAGATCTTGAGAAGGCTCCGTATAATGGTGAGCTTTTTCTGGTATTCCAGCCGCAGGTTGCATTGCAACGACAGGCTGTGATTGGTTGCGAAGCTTTGCTTCGCTGGCAGCACCCAGACCGTGGGGTAATTCCTCCGGCAGTCTTTATTCCTCTTGCAGAAGAACGAGGCCTGATTCATCAGGTCGGACGTTGGGTTTTATATGAATCCTGTCGCCAGGCAAGAAGCTGGTTAGACCAGGGCGTCAGTTTTGGTGGTATTGGCGTTAATATTTCTTCTTTGCAGCTATTGGCGCAGGGTTTTTTTGAACAGGTTAAAGATGCTTTGGAGCTGCATCAGCTTCCGGGGAGTTTACTGGAGCTTGAGATTACAGAAACCGTATTGGTCCAGGATATTCGTCAGGCAGAACTAGTGATGAATCGACTTCGTGCTTTGGGTATTCGATTTTCTATTGATGACTTTGGTACTGGCTATTCATCATTGCTGTATCTGCAGCGGCTGCCAATCGGTCGGCTGAAGCTGGCTCAGGAGTTTGTGCGGGATACACTTCTTTCATCTGGCTCACAGGGGCAAAATGAAGCAGTTGTTGCTGCTGCTTTGCAGTTGGGCAAGAACCTTAACATACCTGTGATCGCTGAAGGGATTGAGACCTTTGCCCAGTTTGACTGGTTAAGGGAAAGAGGGTGTGATGAAGGCCAGGGTTACCTCTTTGCTAAGCCCATGATGGCTACAGATTTCAGTGCTTTTGTGCACGATGTGGAATCATTTGGTATTTTGCCGCAACCTGCTGACTCGGCTGGCACTGAGATTAAATCACATTAGCTTACAACGTCATCCTCAGGTATCAGAAGCAAGTATAGAGACCGCTGATGATTTGCAGTCCCTATAAGCTCGGTTGAGATCTTTGTTATTAAGTGGCCCGCTTAACGGTCGATGGCCTCGGCAATCGCCTGGCTCAGTCTTTCAAGATTGCCATCATTAATGCCGGCAATATTGATTCGGCCTGAATCGACTGCGTAGATGGCGTACTTGTCCTTCAGGTATTTTACTTCGTCTCTGCTCAGCCCCGAATATGAAAACATCCCTTTTTGCCCTGCGATAAAACTGAAGTCACGTTCCTCGGACAGAGCGCTCAGGTTTTTAACCAGCTCCGTACGCATGCGGTGAATACGGGTACGCATCTCTGATAACTCGGTCTCCCACTGCTGGCGCAAAGCCTGATCAGACAGGATGGTGGTCACAATGGCTGCTCCGTGGGCCGGAGGGTTTGAATAGTTCGCTCTAATGCAATTGCACGCCTGGGAGAAGACATTGTTGCAATGTTCAGCTTCGGCTGCGACTACGCTCAAGGCTCCGATACGTTCGTTATAAAGGCCAAAATTTTTCGAACAGGATGTGGTGATCAAAGCTTCGGGAGATTTTTCCAGAATCAGTTTTAAACCTTGTACATCTTCCTCTAAACCGTCGCCAAAGCCCTGGTATGCGCAATCAATTAACGGTAGCAGAGAGCGTTCAGCGACAAGGTCGCTGATCTGTTGCCATTGCTCCAGAGTCGGATCAATGCCTGTTGGGTTATGACAACTGGCGTGGAGCAGAATCACATCGCCGGATGGTATTTCATGGATTGCAGCCAGCATATTGTCAAAAGCCAGGGCGTTTTGCTGAGCGTCATAATACGGATAAGTACGTACTTCAATACCCGCACCGGCGAAGACGTGGAAATGGTTGGACCATGTGGGGTCGCTTACCCATATTTTTGCGTTTGGGTTCAGTGCATTGATCAGGTCGCCAGCTACCCGAAGAGCACCTGTGCCGCCAGGTGTTTGAGTAGTGGCAATGCGTTTTTCACGGATTAGAGTATGGTTGTCACCCAGCATCAGAGACTGCAGTAGTGGAGCTAACTCAGGGGCTCCTGCCGGGCCGATATAGCCCTTGCTCTGTTCGTTTTTCAGAATCAGTGCTTCTGCTTTTTTTACGACTGGGAGAATCGGTGTCAGGCCTGCATCATCCTTGTATACGCCAACGCCAAGATCAATTTTTGCAGGTGTGGGGTCTTTCTTGAATTCCATCATGAGTGCCAGCAAGGCATCACCGGGAATGGCTTTTACATTTTCGAACATGGAGGGCTCCAAAGAAGAAAGGATATAACAATATTTTTGTTTTGATCAATGAGCACAGGAGTGGCAGCTCAATATAACAGCTTGATACTAACGTCTTTTTCGATTGATTTTAGCTACCGGGTAATGCGGGTAAGCGGGTTAAACCCAGTAAGCCTGTAAACTATTTTATACGGCAAGAGTGAGGGTTTACGACAAGCTTGTTCAGACCATAATAACTGTATGGAAAAAGTTACGGGTCAGATGTCAGGGCGGATAAATTATTGGTTAAGTGTGAAGCCCAATGACTTTTGTTAGTCCACTGGGCCCTGGGTGGCATTTTTAGCACACATTGCATGACTTATTGGTGTATGCCTGTACCGACTTCAAGCTCATCAAGCCAGTCGAGGAAGCGCTGAACATCGCGCCCTTTGAATATAGCTCCATGCTGAGGTGCCATATATTCAATATCAAGCTGGCGTACACGGCGAACCCAATCCTTCTTTGCCCGATTAGATGGCATCCAACGCTGGTGAAACAGGCGCATTTTCTCGACATGAGCATCAAAGTCTTCCACAAACAGTGGAGCACCGTCAGGCAGAAGTGCGGCACCAATATCACCGCTCATCAGAATTTTTGCCTGAGGGTCATACACGCTGAAATTACCGGAGGAATGCATGTAGTGCGCGGGAACAAACTGCAGCTCAATATCATCCAGCCGGATGCTTTTACCTTCGTCCGGTAATGGATTGTAGCGAATGCTGTTGCAGCCAAAATGACGCAGGAAGCCTTCCCAAAGCCAGGGTGCGTAAAGCTCGGCGTGGGGGAGTGTTTTATCCCATAGCCCCAGAGAAGAGATGATATCCGGGTCCTGATGAGAGGCAAATAAATGCGTGATTTGGTTAACCGGAACATGGTGAACAACGGCCGCGAGCATAGCAGAAAATAATTCAATACCACCCGGGTCGAGCATTATGGCGTGGTTAGCCGTCTTGATCATATATTGGTTTGTATCAATGATTTTACTCGGACGCTCTTCATCCCGCCCAAAAACCAACCACTCATGGCTACGTCCTTCGTGAAGCTTTACAACTTTCATATTTGAACCCGTTTTACTTTAATTGCTTCCCAAAAGAAGGGCCGCGTAAAAATGTGAGTGATTTGTTGCCTCAGCGTTCCAGAGAGCGTCGGCATTTGGTTGCTATATGCTTAATTCGATTGGCGGCTTTTTCCAGTTTAACAACAATACCTTCAAGGCTTGCCTGGTAGCTATCGGCTGCAGTGGCAGCTTCAAGCCGGGAGGTTGCCGTGACAACGTTTGCCGCCAGCATACGGGACTCAATCTCATCAAGCAGCTCGAACAGCTTTCTCATATGGCGCTTTAACTGAACGGCTTGCTGGTGGTGCCGGTTGGACGCTTCTCTCGCCATCGGATCCAAGGTTTCCACATAAAGCGCTGTTGAAGCTTTTTGTTGGGCTTTGGCAAAACGGATATTAGCATCAGAGCTGTGTAGCTCGTTCAGGGAGGTTCTGGATAAAACCAGTGCCTCCCGATTGATTTCCTTGACCAGCCAAATGGTGTCGTTTGCTAATTCAACCATGAAATCAGTGATAGGCTTAAAAGTACGGACATTGTCACCAGCCCTAGCAACTAATGCTTTTGCATTCATCGCTTCCAGAGAAATGTTCTTTGCTTCGGTGAGAACTTCGCTCAACTCTGCTGCAACGGTGGCGGCATTGATAAAAAAGTGCGCACTGTTCTTACTTCTGGATCGCATCGCAAACACCATGGACAGACTAATGGGTAAATGAGGACTTAAAACTAGCTCAATTATGGTGAGCCTGCCAAGAGATGACAACCACTTGCTACAGCAATGAGCATGAAAAAAGTGTGTGAATATAAGGAGGGCAAGTAGAGAAACACTTATCGGACTTCTCATTGAAACGGTGGGTTTTGATCGATTTTTCAGCAAAAAGTAGTGTTTTTTTGGATTAAAAGCACAATAAAGCGGTTTTTATTGCGAGATGAAAGTATTATTCTTTGTCAGGGTCTGACGCTTTATAGATCTGAAGCTCAGAAAAATAATAAATACGCCCACGGCATAAATAATATGACCAAAGGGTAGGCAACCACAAGTTGCTTTAAAATTAGGTGCTGTTATGTCGAAGCAGTCATTTGCATTAAATAGTCGATTACTGCGCCCGGTAATCATCGCTATTATCTTTCTTGCAGGTATACAGACCCTGCTGACTATTTTTCTGACTACCTCTGGTGGTAAAAACCTTATCTCGGATATTCGCAGTCGTCTGAGTGTTGAAAATGGCAAAGTTTCTAATGAGCTCCAGGCTGCGAGTGAAGGCGTGCAGGCTCAGATCTCCCGTATGACGCAAAGTGTCTCCGATGACCTTTCTGCAAAGTTGCAGCTGCAACTGGAGCAGGAAAAGCAGTCGACAGTCGCTTTACTTGAATCTTCGCTTATGGAGACATCCCGGAATATGGCGGTATTGCTGGCCGCTGTTTCACCTCAGGCGATCTGGGATCGTGATACACCGCAGTTAACGCAATACGTGAAAATGGCACATGAAAGTGAGCATGTGGTTTTTGCCGGTTTTTATGACGGCTATGGTGAACGTCTGACTCGCTACCTGAATCGAAAAAGTGATCTGGTTAAAGAGCTGATGAAGACCGGTGATGGCGATAATACGCTGAGTCGGGTTGTGGATGCGGCAAAAAAACATGAGCGCTTGATTGTAATTGAGCAGCCGATCAATCCGAATGGTGCGGTGATAGGTCACTTGGTTATCGGTGTCAGCCGTGATGCGGTGATTCATGGAACCGAAAAGATGGAGTCAGGCTTCAATACCCTGATTGATCAGAGCATTTCCTCAGTAAAAGCGAGTATTGGTAGCGGCGGCGTCCAATCTGTCGCTGAGCTTCTGAAACGCTTAGATAGTATTCAAAGAAATAATGATTTAGCCCGGGAGAGTATTGGCAAAAGCATTGAGAGCTCTTCTGATGAGTTGGTGACTCATATGACCTTGGTGTCAGTGATCAGTGCACTCGTACTTGTGGTTGTACTGGTGATTGTGCTTTCTGTTCGCTTATTACGCCGGGTTAATGTGCTGACCGATGCCCTGGAGGATCTTTCCGCCGGGGAAGGAGACCTTACCCGCAGGATTAAGGTATCCGGTAATGATGAAATTACTGAGATGGCCGATAAAGTGAATCACTTTGTGGGAGCGATACAGAGCATCATCAATGATGTACAGCAGTTATCCCGTCATACCACTGATGTCGTTTCGACGATGCATAAAGGCACGCTACAGGCTTCTGAGGCAACCGAAAGACAGCAGGGAGCCGCTTCTGATGCATCATCGTCTGTGGCGTATATTGCCCAGAGTGTATCTGAGGAGAGTGAAAGTGTTGCAGAAACACTTAAAAACGTTGATAGAATTCGTGAGGAAACGACTCAGAGCTCAGTGATTTCGCGGCAGGTTCGCCATGATATTGAAGTTTTGGTAACCGATGTTGAGAATACTGCGGAAGTAATTAACCGTTTGGCGACTCAAAGCGATCAGATTGGTGATGTGCTGGATATGATTAAGTCTATTGCAGAACAAACCAACCTTTTGGCGTTAAACGCCGCTATTGAAGCAGCCCGGGCAGGAGAGACCGGCCGCGGCTTTGCAGTTGTTGCTGATGAGGTTCGCATGCTGGCCAGTAAGACTCAGCAATCAACAGAGGATATTGAGCAGCAGATCAGTGAACTTCAATCCGGTACTCAGAAAGCTGTGCAGGCGATCAATAATGCCAGTGAAATTGCCCGGAACAGTATTGAAGGGATGCGTCAGTCTGATGAGCGCCTGGCAACAGTCAGTACCTCTGTGGATAACTTGCATCGCATGTTTGAAGAAATCACGGATATGACATCGGATCAGTCATCTCGTGCTCAGAGCATGACGCGTGCACTGGAACAGATTGTAGCTGAAGCTAAGATGACTTTTGAGGTTGTTGACCACGCCGCAGCAACCAGTAGAGAGTTGGAGTCTCTAGTGAACGAGCTGGACCAGAAGGTAGAGCGTTTCAAAGTTTAGCGTTGGTTTTATCTGGAAATAGCATTATAAATGCCGCTACGTTCTCTTATTGGACGCAGCGGCTTTTTTTATCTTTAATCTGAAGTTTGTTAAATTCTAGCTAGAGCTTAGAGTAACTCAACCGCCACCGCCGTTGCTTCGCCGCCGCCAATACAGAGCGAAGCGATGCCACGTTTTTTGCCTTCCTGTTGCAAGGCGTGCATCAGAGTAACCAGAATACGGGAGCCGGTGGAGCCAATCGGGTGGCCTTGAGCGCAGGCTCCACCATAGATATTCACCTTTTCTTCCGGGATGTTAAGGCCGTCAATCGCCAACATGGTGACGATGGCAAAGGCTTCGTTGATCTCAAACAGATCTACATCCTCAATCGACCAGCCCGCCTTATCCAGAACCTTCTCAATGGAGCCGATGGGCGCTAGGGTAAATTCTGATGGTTGCATCGAGTGAGTGGCATGGGCAACAAAACGCGCCATAGGCTTCAGGCCGCGCTTTTTAGCTTCGGACTCACGCATGAGTACCAGAGCAGATGCACCATCTGAGATTGAGCTGGAGTTAGCCGCTGTTACCGTACCGTCCTTCGTAAATGCAGGTCGCAGAGAAGGAATTTTATCGATATTGGCGTTATGGGGTTGCTCATCATCGGCAATGACGGTTTCGCCTTTACGGCTGGTGACGGTGACGGGAGCTGTTTCAGCTTTCAGCTTGCCGTTATCAATTGCAGCCATCGCTTTTTTAAGGGATGCAATGGCAAAGTTATCCATCGCTTCACGGGTGTAGTCTCGATCATCGGCGATCTCCTGAGCAAATACGCCCATCAGTTTGCCGGTGCGGGCATCTTCTAAGCCATCAAGGAACATATGGTCTTTGACCTCACCATGACCGAGGCGCATACCGCTACGGGCCTTTGTCATCAGGTAAGGCGCATTACTCATGCTTTCCATACCACCGGCAACCATAATGTCATTGCTGCCCGCTTTAATCAGGTCATGTGCCAGCATAGCGGCTTTCATACCAGAACCGCACAGCTTATTGACGGTGGTTGCACCAGTGGAAACAGGGATACCAGCACCCATCATGGCCTGACGGGCAGGCCCCTGCCCAAGACTTGCCGGAAGAACACAGCCCATAATCACTTCCTGAATGTCTTCAGGCTTAAGGCTGGCGCGATCAATCGCATCGGCAATAGCAACACTGCCAAGTTGAGGTGCTGTCAGAGAGCTCAGGCTACCCATCATGCCACCCATCGGGGTACGAGCCCCGGAAACGATTACCACTGCATCTTCTTTCATGCTTGAACCTCTTTTTGTTATTGAACCTGAGACAGGTGCGCATTGCTCTGTGATTTTATCACCCTAATATTTGACCGCTTTAGGGGGATTGTGGTTAATTTGGTAGCCATTAACCAAAAACCAAGCAAGCGCTAGATTTGAAATGACTCTAACTAATAATTCAAAACGACGCAAGGAACTGGTAGCCATCGCCGCTCGACTGTTCTGTGAGCAGGGCTATGAAAGAACAACGGTGCGTATGTTGGCTGATGCCATGGGCATTAAGTCCGGCAGTCTTTTTCATCACTTTAACGACAAACAGGAAATATTGTGTGCGGTTATACAGGATGGCATGGAAAGCGCCATGACCATTGCGGATCAGGCGCTGGAAGGGCTTACTCAGCCGAAAGAGCGTTTTAAAGCGCTGGCCAGAGCGCATCTTAGCACCTTGCTGAATGACAGAAATGCCCATGTTGTTGCTCTGTATGAATGGCGCAGCCTGACAGGGGAATCTCTAAGTGTATTGATTGATATGCGTGATCGTTATGAGCAGTTGTGGCAACAGGTTATAGATGATTGTGTCGCGGCAGGTCTGATCAACGGTGATCAGCCGCTGATTCGCCGTTTTGCCCTGGGAGCCTTAAACTGGACGGTTCAGTGGTACGACGCTGATGGTGAGAAAACACCAGATGATCTTGCTCAGGCTTTAGGCGAGCTGATTGGTCTGGGATAAGGCTTTGCATGAGGGAGTGAAACGGCCTGTTTTTGTTTGCAGATCAGAGTCTTGTCAGTGTTTATAAGGTGCTGCATAAAAACAGGGAACGGCTTTTAATCCACCACTTAACAGAAAAATGCATTTTAAGGGCTTGCGCGACAGCTTCAGGATCGCTAAATTGTTATAAAACCGAGCGCTTGCTAGTTAATAGTTAAGCGCTTTTTTTGAAGTGTTTGGCTTACGTTTACGTAAACTGTGATGGTGTCATTTTTTTCAAAAGAAATGATATCTGTAAATAAAAAAAACCGGTTGCCCGCCACGAATAAAAATAATCAGGCATTGGATATTCGGAGATCCGTCATGACAGCTAACAAAGATCAAAAAATAAACCCTATGACAACTTCTGCTGCTGAGAAGCAGCATTTTGCCGCCTTTATGGCTGATTTTTCTATGGATCAAATTGAGGCTCAGTTTACTGGGAGTCTCAAAGAGGGATTTAATGCTTGCATAGAGTGCTGCGATAAACAGGTTCTGGCAGGACGTGGCGATGAGGTTGGCCTTTTCTGTGAAGCGGCTGATGGTTCCAGTTCGACCCATACCTGGGCTGAGCTGCAGGCTAAGTCAGCTCAGTTTGCAAACTTTCTGGCCTCTCAGGGTGTAAAAGCAGGGGACCGTATCTCCTGTATGCTTCCTCGCACTGTGGACCTTTTGGTTGTGGTGCTCGGTACATGGCGTATCGGTGCAGTTTATCAACCGCTATTTACCGCCTTTGGCTATGAGGCGATTGAATATCGTATCACCCAGTGTGATGCAAAAGTCGTCGTCACTGATGCGGCTAATCGCCATAAGTTTGACCAGGTAAAAGGTCTGCCAACTGTTGTTCAGGTTTGCGGAAGTGATGCAGAAGCTAAGACTAAAGGTGATCTGCATTTTGCTACGATAATGGCAGCGCAAAGCAATCAGTTTGAGCCTGTTGTTCTGAATGCTGATCAACCCTTCTTGCAGATGTTCACCTCCGGTACTGTCGGCAAATCGAAAGGCGTTGCGGTGCCGTTAAAAGCGCTGCTGGGCTTCTATATTTATATGAAGTACGCCATCGGTTTAGAGCAAGATGATAAGTACTGGAATGTGGCTGATCCGGGTTGGGCTTATGGCTTGTACTACGCGATTACTGGCCCATTATGTTCGGGGGTTGCCACCCACTTTAATGAGGCAGGTTTTACCACCGAAAACACCTACGAGATGCTGGAAAAATACCAGATTACGAACCTTGCGGCGGCACCGACTGCTTACCGGATGATGATGGCAAGTGATGCTCATAATGAGATGAAACCTAAGCTGTTACTACGCCGTGCCAGCTCTGCCGGTGAGCCGCTAAGCCCAGAGGTTGTTAACTGGGTGAGCGATGTTCTGGGTTGTCCGGTTATGGATCACTATGGCCAGACTGAGACCGGCATGACCTGCTGTAACCATCACGCGCTTGAACATAATATGCACATTGGTGCGATGGGCTACGCTCTGCCAGGTTACCGGGTAGTGGCTCTGGATGCTGACTACAATGAAGTCAGTGCCGGTGAAGAAGGGCAGTTTGCAGTGGATATGGAAAATTCACCGGCATTTTTCTTTCAGGGTTATACCTGGCAGGAAAAGAAACCCTTCCATGGAAAATACTATCTGACCGGCGACATGGTATTTGAGAACCGTGATGGTTGTTTCCAGTTCAGTGGTCGAGATGATGACATTATTACCACTGCAGGCTATCGCGTCGGGCCAGCTGATGTCGAAGGTACAGTACTGGAGCATGAGGCTGTGGCAGAAAGTGCTGCGGTGGGTAAACCTGATGCTAAACGTGGCCATATCATCAAATCTTTTGTTGTGCTGCGCGATGGTTATGAGCCTTCGGCTGAACTGGTGCAGGATATCCAGAACCTGGTTCGTGAGCGTCTGTCGACCCATGCATTTCCGCGGGAAATCGAGTTTGTTGATGAGCTGCCTAAGACTCCAAGCGGCAAGATTCAGCGCTTTATCCTGCGTAAAAAAGCAGCAGATGAGGCAGCAACTGCATAGCTTATAGCTTTATGGCTCGTAACTTTTACGATTCATCGTTTTTTAGGTCGGGCTTTAGCCCGACACGTTATAGCGGCAAAGAAAAATTATTTTGGCTACCACGCAGAACGTGGTAGCCCATTAAGAGTCAACTCGCTCCCATGCTCGGCGTGGTAGCGCAAACGTGAGAGAAACTCCATGCAAATTTCAGGAAAAACCTTTCTGGTCACCGGCGCTGCTTCAGGCTTAGGTGAAGCAACTACCCGAAGCCTTGTCAAACAAGGTGCCAATGTTGTGCTGGCAGATATCAATAAGGCGGGTGTCGAGCTGGCAGCGGAGCTGGGTCAGGCCGCAAGCTTTATTGCTACCGATATTACCTCGGAAGAGGATGTACAAAATGCCGTTAATTTGGCCGTTGAGTCATATGGCGCTCTGCATGGCGTCGTACATTGTGCTGGTATTGTTGTTGTACAAAAACTATTGGATCGTGACCTGAATCCAGCTTCTCTTGAGCTGTTTGCTAAAGGTGTGAATATCAACTTAGTGGGTACGTTTAATGTGAACCGGCTGGCTGCTCAGGCTATGGCTAAAAACGAGCCTCTGGCGGATAACGAGCGCGGTATCATTATTAATACAGCCTCTATTGCTGCCTTTGATGGTCAGGTTGGCCAGGCTTCTTACTCCTCATCTAAAGCGGGTGTTGCTGGCATGGCATTGCCTTTAGCCCGTGAGCTCTCCCGTCATGGTATCCGGGTGATGACGCTGGCGCCGGGCGTATTTGAAACGCCGATGATGAGCGATATCCCCGACGAAGCCGTTGAAGCTTTAGGCAACTCAGTACCTTTCCCTAAACGCTTAGGCAAGCCTGCAGAGTTTGCCGCAATGGCCTGCCATATTATTGAAAACACCATGCTAAACGGTGAGGTGATCCGCTTGGATGGTGCCATTCGTATGGTTTAAACCATATTGAATATGCCGCTTAATTTGAAGAATTGAGGAAGACCGCGATGCAGATGGCATTAACCGAAGAGCAGCAGATGATTCAGGATATGGCGCGTAAATTCGCCGAAACAGAACTGGAGCCGGTGGCTGCAGAGCTGGATCAGACTGGCAATAGAGAGGCTCTGTTATCCAACCTGAAAAAGCTTTCAGAGCTGGGGTTTATGGGGCTGAATGTAAAAGCGGAATATGGTGGCTCTGAAGCAGGTGTGATTGCATTTAGTGTCGCCATGACAGAAATTGCCCGAGCTTGTGCTTCCACCGCTGTCACCATGTCGGTAACCAATATGGTGGCCGAAGTGATTCAGGAAGTAGGCAATGAAGAGCAGCGTCAGAAATATATCCCTAAAATCTGCAGCGGTGAATTTGCTGCCGGAAGCTTCTGTTTAAGCGAGGCGAATGCTGGTTCTGATCCTTCCGGTATGCGTGCCAGTGCAGTGAAAGATGGTGGTGACTGGATCATCAATGGTGCCAAGCAGTGGATCAGTAGCGCTGAGTATGCCGGTGTATTTGTCGTATGGGCGGTGACCGATAAAGATGCGCCTAAAGGTAAGGGCATCTCCTGCTTTTTGGTTGATGCTGATAATCCCGGTGTAAAGATCAGCAAAGCAGAAGATAAGATGGGGCAGAAGGCCTCTGCCACCAATGAGGTGCTGTTCGATAACTGTCGTGTGCCGGATTCTGCCATGATGGGTAAACTGAATGACGGCTTTCGTATTGCTGTTGCTGAGCTTGCTGGAGGGCGTATTGGTATCGGGTCGCTGGCGCTGGGTATCGGAAGTGCAGCCATGGATTATGCGGCTCGTTACACTAAAGAACGCGAGCAATTTGGCAAGCCTCTGGCAAGTTTCCAGGGCCTGCAATGGATGATGGCTGATCATTATACCGAATTAGAAGCCGCGCGTTTGTTGCTGATGAACGCGGCCTGGAAAAAGGAACAAGGGCTTTCTTTTGCCAAAGAAGCCTCAATGGCCAAACTCTACGCCACGGAAAAAGCCAACACTGCCTGTTACAGCGCTCTGCAGTTGATGGGGGGGAATGGCTACGTTAAAGAATACCCTCTGGAGCGATTCGCAAGGGATGCTCGTGTAACTTCAATTTATGAAGGTACCAGCGAGATTCAGCGCGTGATTATCGCAAGGGAGATTTTGAAGGAGCTAAATTGATTTTCTGATTCTCTTCAAAATATTACCTGTAAAAACCGCCTTCGGGCGGTTTTTTTGTGCCTGAAAAAAAGCGGCAATACTCTTCCTTTTTAAAAAATAAAATCTGTTTTTAAGTCTTTATTTTTTTATATGCAATTGTTTTTAAAGGATTTTTTTTATTTGGCATGATGTTTGTATCTATGTTTGGCAAAGAAAACAGGTAGGGCAAGCTATGACCGCAATCAGTTTTAAAAACGCTCTGGGTATTCATCCCGATGCACTTCGTGTTCGTACGGAGCGCTCTGAGATTCTGGCGAACAATATCGCAAACTCGGATACGCCGGGTTTTAAAGCGCGGGATCTGGATTTTAAAGGGATTCTGCGTGGTGAGTATGAGAGTCGGGATCGTATGGAGCTGAATCGTACTAATGCGCGTCATATTCCTGCTGAAGCCGTTGCTACAGAAAGCTCGCTGAAATATCGGATTCCGACTCAGCCTGCTGTTGATGGTAATACGGTAGAAACTGATATTGAGCAGGCACAATATGCCCGTAACTCTCTTGAATTTCAGTCAAGCTTTACCTTTTTGAACAGCAAGTTCAAAGGGTTAAGTAAAGCGCTGAGGAGTGAATAATTATGTCTTTAGGTAAGGTTTTTAATATCGCGGGTAGCGGAATGAGTGCTCAGACGCTTCGTCTGAATACCACTGCCAGTAATATGGCGAACGCGCAGAGTGTCAGCAGTAGTGTTGATGAGACTTACCGGGCCCGTAAGGCAGTTTTTGCTCCTATGCTGGAGAATTATAAGCAGGGCGAGTTGGGGAATCCGGTAACCAGTTTCGATCCCAGAGATAGCGCGGGTGAAGGTGTTTTAGTTCGCGGGATTGTGGAAAGTGATGCCCCGCTTCAGCGCCGTTTTGAGCCAGATCATCCGATGGCTAATGAAGAAGGTTATGTGTTCTACCCTAACGTTAATGTTGTGGAAGAGATGGCGGATATGCTGTCTGCCTCTCGCTCATTTCAAACCAATGTTGAAGTCATGAATACTGCAAAGACGATGATGCAGCGTGTTCTGACGTTAGGCCAGTAAGCGAGGTAGCGGATCATGGCGATAAATACGAATAGTGAATTTTGGGCAAATAACAGCATTGATGCTGTTAAACAGGCCGAAGCAGCAGCTAGCGCAGCTAAAAGTAATGAGATGGGTAAAGATGAGTTTATGAAACTCATGATTGCACAAATGAATAATCAGGACCCGCTGGAGCCTCAGGGTAATGCTGAATATATGGCTCAGCTATCTCAGCTTTCTATGGTTGAGGGTATTCAGAACCTGAACACCGTAACTGAAGGTTTCATCACTTCGCTACAGTCCTCTCAGGCACTGCAGGCTTCTGCTTTGGTGGGGCGAAAAGTTCAGATTCAATCGAATATCGGTAATTTGGTTGAAGGTGAGAATTTCACTGGAAGTGTTTTCCTGTCTTCTACAGCAAATAACCTTGATATGAAGATTGTGGATAATAATGGCCAGGTACTGAAGACGGTTGATACCAGCCAGTACCGTAATGAATCAGGTGTTTTTTCTGAAGGTCAGATTGATTTCGAATGGGATGGCGTCATGGATAATGGTGAGCCAGCCGAACCAGGTTTGTATCAGGTGATTTCAAGTGCTGAGATTAATGGTCAGGCACTGTCTCTTACAACCTATACCAACGCTAATGTGAACAGTGTCACTATCGCTAATGGCGGTGAAGTGTGGCTAAACCTTGCCGGTAAAGGTTCGATTGCATTAAGCGAAGTGAATGAATTTTTCTAAATTTAGAAAGTAAGGATTAAGGATTATGAGCACATTCAGTCTTGGTATTTCTGGCCTGTCAGCGGCTAAAAAACACCTGAATACCGTTGGTAATAACATTGCTAACGCCAGTACAGTTGGTTTTAAAAAATCCCGTGCAGAGTTTGCGGATGTTTACGCAACATCGGGTATGGGGTCCACATCAAACCAGACAGGGAATGGTGTGCAGGTTACTAATATCTCGCAGCAGTTTTCTCAGGGGGGGACGTCTTTTACCCAGAGAAGCCTTGATATGGCGATTGATGGTAACGGTTTCTTTGTTGTTGAGGCGGGTAACGGTGAGATCAACTACACCCGGGCAGGTATGTTTGGTGTAGATAAAAATGGTTATGTTGTAACCAATACGGATTACAAGCTTCAGGGATACCCTGCCAATGCCAATGGTGATGGTATTGCTGTCGGGGCTATTGACGATATCTTTATCCCGCAGGCGAATATCTCGCCGAATGCGACCTCTGAAATTGACGTTGCATTCAATCTGGACTCCCGTGCAGATGCGCCTACTAACTATATTTTTGACCCGAATGATTCAGATACCTATACCCATCTGTATCCGTCGGTCATTTATGACACCCTGGGTAACTCTCATACGATGACCCAGTACTTCGTCAAGCAGCCGCCTTATCTGCCTGAATACGGTGAGCCAACCCGTGCGATACAAACTCTTATCGGTGCGGCTCGTCATGGTGGTGCAGGTTCGGTTGCACCGGGTTCCTATAGCCCTCTTACCGATGAGACTGATGTTTTCCCAGGGGATGCTGATGGTACTATTGGCGCTCCTGATGATGTCGGTGATGGTACTCTGGATGCTGATATTGCGGCTATTCTGAATGGTGTCTCGGTCGATGTTCTTGCTGACCCGGAGTTTGCTACAGCTGCGCCTGCCGGTGCTACAGTTGCTGAGCGGACTGATTTGGCTGACCGTTTGAAAGCGATTAAGCAGGCTCTTTCAGATCTCGTGGATACCGAGGATGGGCGCACAAAAGAGTTCTATGAAGAGGCGTATAAAGCTCTTGATGACTACTTGCCAACAGTTCCTACGGAGGTCACTGGGACAGTCTTTACCGGTGCTTTGGAGGAGCTTGCCGGTGTGATTGGCGATGGGCAGAAAGCTTATGCGGGTATTGATACCGTTACCGGTGATTTAAGAATAGCCGTGATGACAACGCTTGTCGCTCCTGCTGACCCTTTAACTGCAGAGATTAATTCTACCAACGTGCCTGTTCCGGCGCTGGCATCTGATTATGAAGACCGATACAACGAGGTCGTTAGTGCGTTGGAGGCAGAGCGTGATAAGTATGTCGGAACAGAGGTTGCTGGTGTTTATCAGTTAGCTCTTAATGTACTGCAGGATATTGAGAAGGACTGGTCAGATCCTAATGCTGCGCAGGAGTCCATGATAAAAGTCATGGCAGGGCTGGAATCTGAGGCTGCAGATAACCGCTGGCATATGCACGTCACGGTAGACGGTGAAACAGTTACTGATGATAACGTGAATACGCCGGATTATTTCTCCTTTAATTTTACGGAGTTTGGGGATCTGGATGAGCCGTTGAAAACCATGGCGATCAAAGACTGGGAACCTAAAGATAGTCTGGGTATCTTTACTGGTGCTGATTCGCCTCAGGTCTTTGAGATTGATCTGACCGGGACTACCCAGTTTGCGGGCTCTTTTGGAGCAAACTCTCTTGCTCAGGATGGTTATGCGACAGGTGAATTGGCGGGGCTGGATATTGATGATGAAGGGATAATTATTGCCAGTTATACCAACAGCCAGACTAAGCTGGTGGGACAGGTTGCCTTGGCTAACTTCCGTAATCAGCAAGGCCTGACCCCTGTTGGCGGCACCATGTGGGCTGAGTCCACTAAATCCGGTGATCCGGTTGTTAATGCTCCGGGTGTAGGTATTGCCGGTAACATTACGTCTAAAGCTCTTGAAGATTCAAATGTTGATCTTTCAGAAGAGCTGGTTGAGATGATTATTGCTCAGCGTGATTACCAGGCAAATGCCAAGACTCTGCAAACAGCCGATACGTTGACGCAGACTATTATCAACCTGCGATAAGCAGCGTTTCATAACTTTATAAGCCTCTCTCCGGAGAGGCTTTTTTATTTTCTCTGTTTGATCTCATGAAAGTCACTTCTGGCATAGGGTTTGCATTTACTTAGGTAATTGTAAGCCCTTTGCCGTTTTTGGTGCCTCAAACAGAGTGCAGAGAAGAAAAAGCGGCAAAGGCTCACCCTATTGATGTTGTCCCATGACGCTTAGTCAAATGGATAATAATGAGGTAACTCACTATGGATAAAGCGCTTTATATTGCGATGACCGGTGCCAAACATAACATGATGGCACAAACGGCTCGGGCAAATAATCTGGCCAATGCTAATACAACGGGCTTTAAGGCTGATTTTGAACAGTCACGGGCTATGCCGGTATTTGGTGAGCATTTTCCAACCCGTGTTTATGCTCTGACAGAGCGTCCCGCTACAGATATGCAAAGCGGTGCTTTTATTCAGACTGACCGTGCTCTGGATATTGCTATTCAGGGGGATGGCTGGATTGCGGTGCAGTCTAATATCGGCGATGAAGCTTATACACGATCAGGTGAGATGGTTGTTGACCCAAATGGGATTCTGCGCACCGGAAAAGGTCTTCCGGTAATGGGTGAAGGTGGTCCGGTTGTGATTCCCCCTGCGTCTCATATTGAGATTGGTGTGGATGGGGTTATCTCTGTTCAGGCTCAGGGAGCCGAAGCGAATGAGCTGGTTCAGGTGGATCGTATTAAGTTGGTTAATCCGGATAAACAACAGATGGAAAAAGGCTTGGATGGCCTGATGCGTTTGCGCTCAGGTGAGCCAGCTGAAGCTGATGCCTTTGTGACAGTAGAATCCGGCTTCCTTGAATCAAGTAATGTCAATGCGGCTCAGGAGCTGATTAGTATTCTTTCATTAACGCGTCAGTACGAGATGCAGACCAAAATGATGAAGACCGTTGATGAAAACTCGGCTGCGGCCGCTTCTGTTATGCGCATGAGCTAACTAAAACCGAATTGAGGACAAGACAATGCATGCAGCTTTATGGGTAAGTAAAACAGGTTTAAGTGCACAGGATACTCAACTGCGTACCATTTCTAATAACCTGGCGAATGTGAGTACGGTTGGTTTCAAGAAAGAACGGGCGATCTTTCAAGATCTTCTGTATCAGCAAGTGCGTCAGCCGGGCGCTCAATCCTCTTTGAATACTCAGCTGCCATCCGGGCTGCAGCTGGGTACTGGTGTGCGGACTGTTGCTACGCAGAAAATGCATACAGCCAGCAGCCTGCAGGTCACTGAAGCACCTCTTGATATGGCTTTGGATGGCAGGGGTTTTTTCCAGATCCAGATGCCTGATGGTACGCTGAGCTATACCCGTAATGGCCAGTTTCAGGTGAATGCTGAGGGGCAGATGGTAACGGCTACCGGCTTTCTTCTGGAGCCTGTGATAGAGATTCCTGAAGATACTCAGTCGGTCAGTATCAGTCAGGATGGTATCGTTTCTGTAAAACTGCCAGGGCAGCCTGAAGAGGATGAAGTTGGCCAGATTACTATTGCTGATTTCGTTAACCCGACCGGTTTGCAGTCTATAGGCGGCAACCTGTTCAAAGAAACGGCAGCATCCGGGGCTCCAATTGTTGGTGTGCCGAATGAGGATGGTTTGGCTTCAACAGAGCAAGGCATGCTTGAAAACTCAAATGTTAATGCTGTTGAAGAGCTGGTTAATATGATTTCGACCCAGCGTGCTTATGAGATGAACTCAAAAGTAGTATCTGCCGCAGATGGCATGCTGCGTAACCTGACTCAAACCTTATAATTTTTAAGGTTTAGCTCAGTTGATAGTTAAGGTCGATAGTAGAGAGTTGAGGGTGGTGTTTAATATGAAACGTGTTGCAGGACTTGTATTGGCCTTGGTTTTGGCAGGTTGTCAGTCCAAAGAAGGGATGGTGAAGCCTGACGATCCCTTTTACGCTCCTGTTCAGCCAAGCCATATTGCGCCACCTCCGGCAGCGAATGGCTCGCTTTATCAGCAGAATTACAGCATGACACTGTACGGAGACCGCAAGGCTTATCGTGTGGGTGATGTCATTACTATTTTGCTGACAGAGACGACCAGCTCCAATAAGTCGACAAATTCATCACTGTCAAAGTCAACCGATGTTGAGCTGGTGAATCCAACGATTCTCGGTCAGCAGCCCCTGAATCTGGCGACAAATATTGAAAACGACACCTCTTTTTCCGGAAAGGGTTCTACAGGGCAGAGTAATAGCCTTGAAGGTAGTATCACCGTGACGGTACATCAGATCTACCCAAATGGACTGATGCTGGTAAAGGGTGAGAAGTGGTTGAATCTGACCAATGGCTCCGAAGTTATTCGTGTAAGCGGCTTGCTGCGGCCGGAAGATGTATCTCCTGAGAATACAGCGATGTCAACAAAGATGGCAGATGCGCGTTTAACCTATAGTGGTACCGGTGACCTGGCGGACTCAACGCGTCAGGGGTGGTTGACCCGATTCTTTAATAGCAGCTGGTGGCCTTTCTAGGAGCTTGTGTCCATGCGTATTTTACTTTCTATTGCTTTTGTACTGATGGCCTCTCTTGCCCATGCTGACCGTCTGAAAGATATCACGAATGTTGATGGGGTTAGAACAAATCAGTTGATTGGTTATGGTCTGATTGTTGGTTTGAGTGGGACAGGTGATAAAGCACCGTTCACTAACCAGACCTTTGCCAACATGATGAGTCAGTTCGGCATCACATTGCCGGCTGGTGTTGACCCTAAGTCAGAAAACATTGCCGCTGTTACCATTCATGCAGAATTGCCTCCTTTTACCAAGCCGGGTCAACGTATTGATGTGACGGTAAGCTCCATTGGTAATGCCGATAGCTTGCGCGGCGGTACACTGTTAATGACCCCCCTTAAGGGTGCGGATGGTAATACCTATGCTGTGGCTCAGGGTAGCCTTGTGGTTGGCGGCTTAGGTGCAGAAGGTGCTGATGGCTCACGAATTCAGGTTAATGTACCCAGCGTAGGACGGATTCCTAATGGGGCCACTGTGGAGCGGGCTGTTGTTCATAACTTTTACGGTGGCGACAGCATTACGTTTAACCTGCATCGTCCGGATTTTACAACAGCGAAACGTGTTGCTGAACGAGTGAATGATCTATTGGGTGACAATGTTGCTCAGGCCTATGATGCAGTTTCTATTCGTGTTCGTGCGCCTCGTGACCCTTCTCAGCGAGTGAGCTATCTCTCTGTTCTGGAGAACCTTGAAGTTCAGCCTGGCGAAGCAGCGGCCAAAATTATTATTAACTCCCGCACCGGTACCATTGTCATTGGTCAAAATGTACGGGTAGCTCCTGCGGCGGTTACCCATGGTAGTCTGACGGTTACCATTCAGGAAGCGCCGGAAGTTGTGCAGCCAAACCCGCTTGCCGATGGAGAAACGGCGGTTCAGGAAAGTACTGCCATTGATATTCGTCAGGATGATTCGACGATGTTTAAATTTGCCCCAGGTGTAACTCTTGATGAGATTGTTCGGGCGGTAAATCAGGTTGGCGCTGCCCCCGGTGATCTGATGGCAATACTTGAAGCTTTAAAGCAGGCCGGTGCTCTGAAAGCTGATCTGGTTGTTATTTAAAGTCTTTTGTTTTTGTGGCATATACTTTGCTCTAACTGTTATTGGGTATAAAACCGGCAAAGTACTTTGCTGGTTGAGCCGGTGTGGAGGTTGAAGAGTAACCTTCTTAGTGGAATAGATGTGACGAGCAACAGTGGAAGGGTATCAGCATGATTAACAGCAAATACGATCAGGCCAGAGTCGTTACCGATGTGCAGGGTTTAGAATCCTTGCGTAAGGGTGCGCGGGAGGATGACCCTGAGGCTCTGAAAGAGGTTGCTCGTCAATTTGAAGCCATGATGGTTCAGATGATTATGAAAAATGCTCGTCAGTCCAATGAACTGCTTTCCAAAGACGGTATTTTTGATAGTGAACAGGTCCGTTTTTATCAACAGATGTTTGATGAACAGATGGCGGTCACCGTTACCGAGGGTGGTACTTTCGGTTTGGCTGACGTACTTGTTCGCCAGTTAAGTAAAGACTACGGCCTGGAAACTGAGGCCGATGAGACCCGTAATCCTAAATCGGTTCAGGATATGCTTGATCGCGGCAGTCGCTTCCCGGCCAGTCGTTATGATCCTGCGTTGATGCAGAGCTGGCGTGATAAGTTTGCTGCTGAGCGTGCTGAAGAAAAAGCAGCCCTTGCGGAAGCTAACAGAGTAGAGCAGGGCTTTGATTCACCACAGGACTTCATAACATCCTTATACCCCGCCGCAGAAAAAGCGGCGAAAGCTCTGGGGCTTGATCCTAAAGTGATGCTGTCCCAGGCTGCACTGGAAACAGGCTGGGGACGCTACATGATTCGTGATGAATCAGGTAAAAACAGCTTTAATCTGTTTGGTATTAAAGCTGATAGTCGCTGGGATGGTGAGTCTGCCGTTGTTTCTACCTTAGAGTACCGAGGGGGTGTCGCTCAGCGGGAGCAGGCTGCTTTTCGTGCCTACGGCAGCTATGAAGAAAGCCTTAAAGATTATGCGAATTTTCTGCAGAGTAATCCGCGTTACACCGAGGCCCTTAAGCGTGCTTCTGATCCTGTTCTGTTCACCAAAGGACTACAGGACGCAGGTTATGCAACGGACCCGGCTTATGCCCAGAAAATTCAACGTATTATCAATAGCAGCAATATGACGCTTGCTGCTAAAAATGATCAAAATAGCCAGGGATGATGCCGGGTTATTCAACGTGTTAAGGACTTTGCCAGCCATGCTGAGCGCAGGGCTTAATCTTGGAGCAGAACTATGTCAGATCTTCTTAAACTGGGTTACTCGGGGGCGCATGTTCATCAAAATGCGTTGAACACCACCGGGCATAATATTGCCAATGTTGATACCCCTGGATATAGCCGCCAACAGGCCGTTCAGCAAACAGCGCCGGCCTTTGCGACGGGTGAAGGCTATTACGGGATGGGGGCTATGACCACAACAGTGCGTCGTATCTCCGAAGCTTTTTTAACCCAGCAGGTGCGCAATGATACCAGTCTTGCTAAAGAGTATGAGACTGTTCTGGGTTATGCCAAGGAGTTGGATAACCTTTTATCGGACACATCTTCAAGCCCTGGTGCTGCCCTGAATGAATTTTTTGCTGCCATGGAATCCCTTAATGATGAACCTGACTCGCAACCTCTGCGTAGTCTGGTGATGTCTGAAGCGAGTACCCTGGTTGAGCGTTTCAACCTGATTGATGACCGCTATGAAAATACCAGCGATAACCTGAATACTCAGTTGTCAACGAATATTCAGGATATCAACCGCATTTCTACAGCGATCGCTGAGCTTAACAAAGAGATCGCGTCAGCCAGTGGCCGAACAGGTGGTTTACCGCCGAATGATCTGATGGATATGCGTGATGAAAAACTTCGTGAGCTGAGCGAATATGTTGGTGTTAAGACCACAGATGTTGCTGATGGCACTGTATCTGTATTCATTGGTGACGGCTTTCCTTTGGTCATTAATCAAGAATCTTTTACGCTGAAAGCTGCCCCAGGGCGTGCTGAGCAAAGAGAGCTGGATGTCTTCTATTCTGACCCGAAAGAAGGCGATAAGATGATCACTGAGCTGATCACAGGTGGAGAGATGGGCGGCTTGCTTCGGTTCAGAGAAGAAGTTCTAACCCCCGCTGTGAATGAGCTGGGTCGGTTGGCGATTACTATTTCTGAGACATTCAATGACCAGCATAAACTGGGGATGAACCTCAATAATGAGATTGGCGGCAACTTCTTCCGGGACGTGAATGAACGTGAGCTGATGGAAGAGCGTGTGACGCCCTACCAAGATAATAACCGGAACGGCAGCCTAGGCCTTCAGGTTGAGATTGTGGACTCAAGCCAGCTGACAAATCAGGACTATCGTTTGTCAGCACTGTCTGCGGGTGATGATGCCAACCCGGCCAATGCCACTTTCAGTTTACGTGACTCTGATGGTAATGCATTGCGCTTTCAGTACACCGATGCCTCTGGCACTACGGTTAACAAATCTGTTGTTACCATGGCTGACTTGAAAGATCCGACTATACGGGTTGAAGTGGATGGTGTGCGACTTAAGCTACCAGCATCAGCCTCTAATAAGGTGTATCAGGGCGATGATTTCACTATCTCACCCACCCGCAATGGTGCTCAGGATATCCGACGTGAGATTACGGATGGCGATGAAATTGCCTTAGCTTCGCCTATGCGGGCGACGACTGCTTCCTATAACACAGGCTCCATTGAAGTTGCTTCCCGTGCAGTTACGGAGACATTCAAAACATCAAACACAGGTTCTATTGTTACCAGTTTGGGCACCCCTGCAGACCCAAGTGTTTTCTTTGACCAGAAAGATGGCCAGCTACGCTTTTATGATAGTGGTGCTGTACCAACTGTATCTGATCTACCAGATGGTATTAAAATTGACTTTGATCCGGGTAGTACCTATGCAGCCGGTGATACTTCAATGGAATATGACATTGTAGATGCAAGCACAGGTACCGTTTTGTACTCTGCAACAGGTGCCGATGCATTCGAGTTAGGCAAGACGCAGAACGTTATTCCGGATACCTGGGGATTCAAGATGGACCTTGGAGGGATACCCGCGAATGGCGATGCAGTTCTGGTTGAGTTTAACCGTGATGGCTTTGGTGATAACACCAACGGTGCTGCTATCTCGGATCTTCAGTCTGAAGGTGTTATCGATGATGGCAAAGTAACCTATCAAGATGCTTATGCTAACACCGTTGAGTTTGTGGGTATTCAGACAGCAGAGGCAAATATTAATGCTGAGTCCGGCGCGGCTATTTTGGAGCAAAGCGTGTCGCTGCGGGAAAGTGTGGCTGGCGTTAACCTGGATGAAGAAGCGGCAAATCTTGTAAAATTTCAGCAGGCTTATAATGCCTCGGCTCAGTTGATTGCAGTTTCTCAGCAGTTGTTCTCAACACTGATTAGTGCTGTAGGGAGATAATTAAAATGCGTGTTTCAACTTCTTTGATCAACCATAGCAACACCAACAGTATTCTGAAAAAGCAGACGGATATGTTTAATACGTCTCAGCAGCTGGGCACGGGTAAGCGTGTGCTGACGCCTTCGGATGATCCTGTTGCAAGTACTTTGGCATTTAATGCTAAAAATAAGCTGGCGAATATTGAACAGTATGGCAAAAATATTGATTATGCTGAGAAAAGTCTGCAAATCAGTGAGTCAACTTTGGATACCATTCATAACCGATTGCAGCGTGCTCGTCAGTTAATGATTCAGGCGAACAACGACACTCTGGGCGATGATGGTCGTAAAACCATCGGCCTTGAGATGCGGGAAATTACTTATCAGCTGGAAAAGCTGGTTAATACCAAGGATGAGCAAGGTAATTATATTTTTTCTGGTAGTAAGGTAGATACAGCTCCTTTCGCCAAGCAAACTGATGGCAGTTATGAATATCAGGGGGATGCTAAAGAACGTGATGTTCAGATTTCAGACAGTGTGCGCACGCCGCTAAATATGACCGGCAAAGAGATCTTCGAGGATATTGACTCAGCTCTATTTGCTGAAAGCCCTATTACGAGTTACCCATCTGATTCCAATACAAGTACTGGTGATATTGCTGCCACAGGATCTCAGGCATTTCTTAATGGAAATCAAATCGGTGATTATGAGATTGAGATCACAAATGATGCTGTGACTCCACCAGAGATTATTGTGACTGGTCCAACGGGAAGTGTTATTGATCTTTCAGCTCCTGCTGCGGGTACGGCAAATACACTGGAAGCATTAGCGAGCTATCTGAATAGTGGTGCGGATGCCTCAACAGGCAACTTGGCTCTTGCATTGCCTGTTTCTCCTCCTGCACCTGCTGACCAGGCGCCTGTTACTGGTGATAGTTTCACCCTGCGCGTGAACAACGAAAAGCAGGATATGCTGACAGGTATGCAGCGGCTGGCTGAAACCCTAGAGGGCTTTACCGGCGCAGAAAAAGACGCAGATATGCTGGCATCATCACTTAATGATCTGGATAGTTGGCTGAACAGTGTAGAAGTTGCCCGCACAGAGCATGGTACCCGTCGTAACAGTATTGATGCAATCGGTGGCAATAATGACAATGTTGAGCTTTACCTGAAGGAACAGGTGAGTAACCTGGAAGACTTGGATTACGCTGAAGCTCTTGGCCAATTTATTCTTGAGCAAACAGCTTTGCAGGCATCTCAGCAGACTTTCAGTAAGACCGCAACGATGAGTTTATTTAACTATATTAGTTAGCATCTGATTCGGATAAACCTATATTCTGTTTAAAGAACATGTTTACGGGTTTATGTATGTCGGACGAACTGTTTGACTTTAATAGGGCCGCTCAAATGAGCGGCCTTTTTGCATCTATACCGGCTAACTATTTCCCTCTGGTTGTCCGGTTTTGCCGCCTGACTCATATTAAAAGCACTATTTATTTGCTTGTGCCAATCATGCCATACATAAACTATTGATTTATAATGATTTTTTAGTTGGCACGTAGTTTGCTTTTATATTTGCAAGGCAAGCTCAGGCGTTTTACCGCAGGTAGCTGCGCCTGACATTAAATTGATTTGCGGCTTTTTAAAGCTGCGTGTCCAATACCTGAAAAAACGGAAGGGACTGAATATGGCTCTATTTGTAAATACTAACGTGGCCGCACTGAATGGTCAGAAGAATCTGAGTGATGTTACTGCACGGATGAACAGCTCTTTTGAGAAACTGTCTTCCGGTAGCCGTATCAACAGTGCAAAGGATGATGCGGCAGGTCTTCAGATTTCAGACCGTCTGACCACTCAGGTGATTGGTCTGGAGCAGGCTACACGAAATGCTAATGATGGTATTTCCATTGCTCAGATTGCTGAGGGCGCTCTTGGTGAGGTTACTAATAACGTTCAGCGTATGCGTCAGCTAGTGGTACAAGGCGGTAACCGGACTTTAGCCTCTGAAGACCGCGATGCACTTGGCCAGGAATTTGCCAAACTGTTAGATGTTAATAATGGTATTGCAGAGCGTACTTCCTATGGCACGCAAAAGCTGCTGAATGAAGACTCTCCTGATGCGGGTTTCCAGATCCAAACCGGTGCCCATGCGGGTGAGCAGGATACCATTACAACCGGTAATGCTAAGCTGACGGCATTGTTTGGTAGTGTATTAACTGACGAAGGTATCTCGGGCGTTCTGTCTGCGATGAGCGCCAACGGCTTGTCTCAGTACGGTACTCTGGGTGAGATTGTTGGCGCTTATATGGCTGTTACCGGTGAGTCGGATATTGCTGCGGCAGCCAGCGCTATTGTTGGTCCACGAGCTAATGTTTCTGCGGCTAATAACCTTGGGGAGCGTGGTACTGCAACGATCAAAATTGATGAGTTAACGAAGATTCTGACTCAGGAAGCTGATGGTAGTGGTGGTTTTACTACTCTATCCACGGTTAGTGCTGCTCTCGGCTTTATGGGGCTGACAGGAACTGGGTCAGATGTCTTGACAGGTGATGAGTTGCATACCATTCACGCTTTTGCAACGGATACTCTGCTGGACTCTATGAGCAATCTGATTACTCAGGTTGATAAGCAGCGTGCTAAGTTAGGTGCGGAGCAGAATGGTCTGACTTCTGTGGTTCGTAATAACACCACAGCTGTAGTAAACGTTTCTGATTCCCGTTCGCGCATTCGGGATACTGACTTTGCTGCGGAAACTGCTGAGCTGACCCGTAATCAGATTATTCAGCAAGCATCAACGACTATTTTGTCCCAGGCAAACCAGTTGCCGCAGACTGCATTGACCCTGCTGGGTTAATCTTTCTAAACAGGCTAGCTGCCGACGGAAAAGGTTGGTATTTTTGCGGCAAATTTTTGCCTGTAGCCTGAATTAAAACCCTGACTCTTATGAGTCAGGGTTTTTTTATGCCAAAATAAAAAATACTAAAGCTTCTTTTAGGGGGGCCGATAATAGATATCACAAAGTTAATGTGGCGGATGTACAGCGTTATATGCCGCATAGCGTACAGACTTATAATAGAAGTTTAAGGTGATACCCATGGCTTTATATGTAAATACTAACGTTTCTGCACTGAACGGTCAGAAAAACCTGTCTAACGTAACGGATCGCATGAACAGCTCTTTTGAGAAGCTGTCTTC